>CAVWAH010000021.1:0-141800 GCA_963752875.1 uncultured Gammaproteobacteria bacterium
GTTGCCCCGGTGGGTACAGCCGGCCAGAAAGCCGAGATTCCAGCCCGCGATTTTACGCTCTGTTACCACGATTAGAACCCCGAAATGAAAAAAAAGACAGCGCCAGGAGACCGGTCACCCAGACCTGTCGCCTGACGATAATCACAGTGGTATTTGGGCTAGGGCGTGCCGATCAGGCGGGCGCGGGCCAGCAGCCGTTCCATGATGCTGTTTAGCTGATCGAGTTCCTCGGCAGCAAACCCTCGAGCAGGTCGCGTTCGAATCCCAGCGCCAGTTCCGCGATTTCATCGTGCAGCTTCTTGCCGTCCTCGGACAGGTTCAGGATTGAGCGACGTTTGTCCGCATCGGCGAACTCGCGGTCGATGCGGCCGTTCTTGATGAGCTTGGTGACAGCCCGGCTCACAGCAACCTTGTCCATGAGCGTCCGCTCCGCGACCTCGACAGCCGACAAACCGGGAAAGCGGCCCAGTACGGCGATCACGCGCCACTCGGGAATCGAGACACTGAAGCGCTTGTCGTAGGCGCGCGCGACCGTGGTACTGACGGTGTTGGACAGCACGGCCAGCCGGTAGGCAGGAAATCCTCGAGTTTCAGTTCGTCGCTCATGGCTGAATCTTATCACGCAAGGTGCGGCAGGGCGAGATACTCGGTTGACTGCATCTCAATCAATCGACTGACCGTTCGCTCAAACTCGAATGACAGCCGCTTGCCAGCGTAGAGGTCATGCACATCCACGTCGGCGGACAGGATCAGCTTCACCCGGCGGTCGTAGAACTCGTCGACCAGCGAAATGAAGCGCCGTGCCTGATCGTCGCATGCGGCATCGAACCGCGGCACGCCGGAAATGATCACCGACGGATACCAGCGCGCGATCTCGATGTAGTCGGCCTGGCTGCGTGGTCCGTCGCAAATATCGGCAAATCGAAACCAGGCAACGCCTTTGGCGCAGCGGCGCGCCCGAATGTCGCGACCATTGATCTCGAGGTTCGCGTCCGCCTCGATCGACGTCGAGGCTGATTCGTCGAAGAAATAGTTGAGCCTTGCCGCGGCATCCTCATCATTCGGCGACAGGAAGGTGCCGGCTTTTTGCAGGATACGCAGGCGGTAGTCGGTGCCGCCGTCCATCTCGACGACATCGGTGTACTCGTTGAGGAGTTTAATCGCCGGCAAGAAGCGTTGCCGCTGCAACCCGTCCCTGTACAGTTCGTCCGGCATTGAATTCGACGTGGTGACCAGCGTGACGCCGCGTTTGAACAGGCCTTCCAGCAGCCCGCCGAGAATCATCGCGTCGCCAATATCACTAACAAAGAACTCGTCAAAACACAGCACGCGGGTTTGCTGCGCGATTGAGGCGGCGACCTTGTCGAGCGGGTTTTCCACGAAGCTCAGGGTTTTCAGGCGTTCGTGTACCTCGTGCATCATGCGATGGAAGTGGACGCGCCGCTTTTCCTCGATGGCAAGACTCTCGAAAAACAGGTCCATCAGGAAAGTTTTGCCGCGACCCACGCCACCCCAGATGTACAGTCCGCGAACGGTCTCGTGTGGCTCGCTGCGGAGAAACATGGTCCGCAGCCCGCCCTTGCGCGGTCGTTGCGCGGCGATGCGTGCCTGCAGGTCCTCAAAACGCGCGATTACATCGAGCTGCGCCGGGTCCTCAACATGCCCCTCCCGGTGAAGGCTCTCTTCGTATGCTTCGCGAATGTTCAAACTACCCTCTATATCGTATTTGCAGCGCGACTGCGGCACGGCAAGATTACATGCCTGATAAGATACGGCCAAGAACAAGAGGAGCAGAGGGAACAATGTCGGAAGAATATGAACGCGAGTCGATGGAGTTCGATGTCGTGATCGTTGGTGGTGGACCAGCTGGGCTGGCCGCCGCAATTCGCCTGATGCAGCTTGACGAAAATCTGTCGGTCGTTGTCGTCGAAAAGGGCTCTGAGATTGGTGCTCACATACTGTCGGGTAACGTCTTCGAGCCGTCCGGCCTCAACGAACTCATTCCGGACTGGAAAGAGAAGGGCGCTCCGGTCAAGACGGAGTGTACCGGCGATCGCGTGCATTACCTGACCAGTGAAACCGGGGCCATGCCGGTGCCGGGCCTCTTCCTGCCGCGCCCGATGCATAACCATGGCAACTACATAATCAGTCTCGGGCAACTTTGCCAGTGGCTTGCCGAGCAGGCCGAAGGGATGGGCGTCAACATCTTCCCTGGTTTTGCTGCCGCGGAGGTTCTCTACGATGACCAGGGCCGGGTTACCGGCGTTGCTACGAGTGATATGGGCGTCGGCAAGGATGGCGCGAAGAAGGACTCGTTCACGCCGGGCTATGAGTTGCTCGGCAAGTACACAGTTTTCGCCGAAGGTGTGCGGGGCAACCTCAGCGAAGAGCTCATGACCAGGTTCAACTTGCGCGAAAATGCTGATCCGCAGCACTACGGAATTGGCATCAAGGAAGTCTGGGAGGTTGATCCGGAGCAACACGAGGAAGGACTGGTCGTGCATACAACCGGCTGGCCGCTCGACAACCGCACAGAAGGCGGCGGTTTTCTCTATCACGCGGCCAACAACAAGGTGTTCCTGGGCCTGATCATTGCTCTGAATTACAAAAACCCGCATTTGTCGACGTTCGACGAATTCCAGCGCTGGAAGCTGCATCCGAAGATTCGCCGCTACCTCGACGGTGGCAAGCGGATTGGCTACGGCGCACGCGCTGTAAACAAGGGCGGCCTCCAGTCACTCCCGAAGCTGGCATTCCCTGGCGGCATGCTCGTCGGTTGCGGCGCCGGTTTCCTGAACGGTGTCAAGATCAAGGGCGCCCACACGGCAATCAAGACCGGGATGCTCGCGGCTGAGAGCATTCAAAAGGCACTGTCATCGGGCGATCAGGGTCAGGCGGAACTCGATGATTTCGAAGCAAGCGTCAATGCATCGTGGGTGTACAAGGAGATGCACCAGGGCCGTAATTTTGGCCCGGGCCTGCACAAGCTGGGCATGTTCCTTGGGGGCGTATTTGCGTTTATCGACCAAAACATCTTCTTCGGCAAACTCCCGTTTACGTGGCGCAACAAGGAAGCAGACCATGAGTCGCTTGATCGGGCGTCGGATGCGACACCGATCGAGTATCCAAAGCCGGATGGCGTCATTACCTTCGACAAGCTGTCGTCGGTATTCCTCTCCAGCACGAATCATGAAGAAGACCAGCCGTCACACCTGAAGCTCAAGGACGAATCGATCCCTGTCTCGTACACATTGCCGGAATTCGACGAGCCGGCGCAGCGTTACTGCCCGGCCGGTGTTTACGAAATCGTGAAAGAGGGCGGTGAGACGACGTTCCAGATCAGCCCGGCGAACTGCGTGCACTGCAAGACCTGCGACATCAAGGATCCGAAGCAGAACATCATCTGGACGGTGCCCGAAGGCGCTGGCGGCCCTAACTACGCAAACATGTAGCCAAGGTGACAGTTACCTAGTTAGGGTGACTGTCACCTATTGTTGTGGTTACTTGGCTTGCATCCTGATGGCGCCATCGCAGCGGATGGTCTCGCTGTTGACGTATGTATTCTCGTAAATGAACTGCACCGTCGTCGCGTATTCGTCGGGTTTGCCGAGACGCTTCGGGAACGGTACCTGGGCGGCCAACGAATCCTGAACCTCCTCCGGCATGCCCGACATCATCGGCGTCAGCATGATGCCCGGAGCGATCGTGTTTACTCGGATTCCAAATGCGGCGAACTCGCGCGCAAGCGGCAGCATCATGGCGTGCACACCGCCTTTGGAAGCGGCGTAGGCCGCCTGGCCGATTTGGCCCTCGAAAGCAGCGATCGACGCGGTGCTCACGATGACTCCGCGCTCACCGTCTTCGGCAGGCTCGTTTTCATTCATGACCGCAGCGGCTTCCTTGGTCACATTGAACGTGCCGACGAGATTGATCTGGATTACGCGATTGAAGTTAGCTGACGGCCACGGCCCTTCGCGACCCAGCGCGCGGCCGGCGTTGGCGACCCCGGCACAGTTCACGGCTAGCGTGATGCCTCCCATGGCCTCTTTCGCGTGCTGCATTGCAGCCTGGACGGAAGCTTCATTCGAGACATCGGTATTGACGTACGATGCGCGCTCGCCAAGTTCAGTAGCTTTTTCGTTGCCGAGATCGTCGTTAATGTCGAGCAGGACAACCTGCCCGCCCGCATCGATAATGCGCTGCGCCGTTGCAAAACCGAGACCCGATGCGCCGCCAGTGACGACGGCCTTTGCTGCTGACAATTTCAAGACACTCTCCCCTAGAGAATTTCGTACGCAACGGCCGTGGCTTCACCACCGCCAATGCACTGTGTGGCAATCCCGCGTGAGAGCCCGCGCGCTGCGAGCTCGTGCAACAAGGTCACTGAGATGCGGCAACCCGTCGCGCCGATCGGATGTCCGAGTGCGCAGGCACCGCCATTGACGTTGACCTTGTCGTGACTGATTCCGACGTCCTTCATCGCCGCCATCGTTACCACGGCAAAGGCTTCATTGATCTCATAGAGGTCGACGTCGGCCGGCGTCCAGCCGAGTGCCTCGTGCAACTTTTTCAGCGCATACACGGGCGCCGTTGTGAACCATGCCGGCTCGTGCGCGAACGCCGAGTGGCCGACGATTCTCGCAATGGGCATCAAACCCCGTTTCTCTGCTTCGGCGGCTGTCATCATGACGACCGCGGCGGCGCCGTCGGAAATCGACGACGAAGTGGCGGCCGTGACCGTACCGTCTTTCGCAAACGCAGGACGCAGGGTCGGAATCTTATCCACGCTGACGTTGCCCGGCGTCTCGTCGGTATCGATGACCGTCTCTTTGTGCCGAGACTTGATCGTGACAGGCGAGATCTCGCCGGCAAACGCGCCGTCGGCAACGGCCCGTTGCGCTCGCGTTGCTGATTCGGTGGCAAACGCGTCCATCTCTTCACGCGAGAATTCGTATTTGTCCGCCGTGACCTGCGCAAAATGCCCCATCATTTCCCCGGAGTAGGGGTCCTGCAGGCCGTCGTAGAACATGTGATCAAGGGCCTGTTGGTGACCCATCCGCATGCCGGTACGCGCCTTGGGCAACATGTAGGGTGCATTGCTCATGGACTCCAGTCCGCCAGCCACGACCACGCCGGCGCTGCCGGCCTTGATCATGTCGTGCGCAAGTATGATCGACTCCATTCCGGAGCCGCACATCTTGTTGACCGTGAGGCAGGGCACGCCTTCGGGGACGCCGGCGCCGAGAGCGGCCTGGCGAGCCGGTGCCTGGCCCAGGCCGGCCGGCAGAACGCAGCCCATAATCACGCGATCAATGTCGGCGGCGTCTATGCCACAGGCGCTGATTGCACCTCCAATTGCTGCGGCGCCCAGCTGCGGGGCCGTCGCACCACTTAATACACCCTGGAACGCGCCGATAGGCGTGCGTTTTGCGGCAACAATGACAACTGAATCGGAACTCATTTTCGTTACTCCAACCTGCGTGTTGTATCTCAGAGGGGTGCTTACTTTCGTGCAATTCCCAGCGCGGCGCAATACTACGGATCAGTTAGGCGGTGTCGTCATTTTGATCAAGCAAATCTGGTTCGTCCAGGACGGAGAGAATCCGTTGCCGGGCCGCTTCGGCGAGTCCGCGGCTGGTTTCGAATTCCCGGTCGCCTGGAGCGATGGCCGGCAAAATATCGATAGTAAGGGGGCCACGGCGAGGCAACAGGCGATTGGCAGGCATCATGTAACGAGACCCACCTATGGCGACCGGCACGACCGGCATATCGCCCTTGGTCGCTGCGACGAATGCGCCGGGTCGAAATCTACCGAGCCCGGCTTCCTCGAGGAACGTCCCCTCCGGGAAAAACCCAAGGGACTGGCCATCCAGGGCGGCTTTGACGATTTGCCGGGCATCCCGTGTGCTGCCCTGAACATCCGTTCGCTCCACGAACTTGGAACCGGATCGGCGCAGCAGGAAATGGGCTGGGGCAAAGTCCCGCATTTCGCCCTTGATCACAAAATTAAAACGCCAGGGCAGGTATCCTTTGAGCAGCACGCCGTCGAGGTAACTTGCGTGATTGGCGACGACCACGCAATTGTCTGTCGGGAGATTGTCCATGCCAGTGACGCGCACATCGACCAGTGGCAGTACAAAGACCATTTTGGCTGCCCAGGTGACCAGTTTCTGGCGTCGATCGGAGCCCGGCACGATCAAGACGACGACGAGCGAGAACAGGACGGCGAGGCTGAGAGACAGCCAGGCGAAGACGCCCCAAACGGCGTCACGACTACGTGTGACCCAGTTCACCTTATGTTAATGCCTTCCCCAATATGTGACAGCGGTCACGCCCGTCCGTGAGCTTCACCAGCATACTCAAACCCTCGAAAAATCCGTCGCTTGGCACTGTTTAGCAGTCACCATGCTACCAGCAGGAAGCGCCGGTTGGGATAGGCAATCATCGCAGCAAAGGATTGCGCGATCAGAGAAGATGGATACTTATGGGCAGCAGTAACAAACAAAGCACGCCGGACTCGAAAATGGTGCAACGCTCGGAAGAGCTTGTGGACCGGTTTCTTGATGCTATCTGGATGGAACGCGGCCTGTCGAAGAACACGCTTGGTGCGTACCGTGCTGACCTGATGACGCTCGGTCGCGGACTGTCCGCAAGTGGCAAGTCTATCGAACAGGCCGACAAGGCCGACTTGCTGGATTTCATCGCGAAGCGCGTCGAATTGGGTGCCAAGCCACGTTCGACCGCACGTCAATTGTCGAGTTTCCGCCGCTTTTTCCGCTACATCATGCGCGAGGGCATGCGCGATTCTGACCCGACCGCAGACATCGAAATGCCACGAATTGGACGCTCGCTGCCCAAGAGCCTGTCCGAGGAAGAAGTTGATTCGTTGTTGAACGCACCGAATACGGATGAGCCGCTTGGCCATCGTGATCGCGCCATGCTTGAGTTGTTGTACGCAACAGGCCTGCGTGTCTCGGAGCTGATCAACCTCAAGCAGTCTCAGATTAATTTCAATCAGGGTGTACTGCGTATCGTCGGCAAGGGCGATCGTGAGCGCCTGATTCCGCTGGGCGACGAGTCACAGCGCTGGCTCAAGGAATTCATCAACGGCCCGCGCATGGAAATTCTGCTCGAGCGCCAGACGGACTACCTGTTCCCGACGCGTCGCGGTGACCGCATGACGCGCCAGGCTTTCTGGCACATCATCAAGCGGTACGCAGAGAAGGCCAGCATCCGCCAGAAAATGTCGCCGCACAGCCTGCGTCACGCTTTTGCGACGCACCTCCTGAACCACGGTGCGGACCTGCGTGTTGTGCAAATGTTGCTGGGACACAGTGACCTTTCGACGACCCAGATCTATACGCACGTGGCTCGCGAGCGCCTCAAGGACCTGCACGGCGAGCATCATCCTCGCGGATAAGACACGCAGGGCGAGAAAATTCGTGCAACAAAATGCCCGGTCGATGGGTCTCTTTGTTAAACTTGCCGCGCTTTCCCCAGGGACCCAATGATGAGCCGAATTCTGTCTACCTACGCACGGTTGCTTGCAGCGACCACAACGCTTCTGTTTGCCGCAAATTCATTTGCAGCAGATATCGATCCGAAACTCGAAGAGGTTCGCGCCAAGGTATCCGGCATGTTTGATTCCATCAGTCCCGAACACGTGAACGCGAGTCCGATCGATGGATGGTATACGGTGCAGAAAGGGTCCATCGTCGCCTACATCTCGGACGACGGTCGTTACCTGCTGCAGGGTGACCTCATCGATCTCGAGAATCAGGTGAACCTGAGCGAGCAAAGCCGTTCAGATACCCGCCGGGAACTCGTTTCCGCACTCGAGGACGATGAAGCCATCATGTTCTCGCCGTCGGCGGTAAAGCACACCGTTACTGTGTTTACTGACGTTGATTGCACCTACTGTCGCAAACTCCACAGCGAGATTGATGGTTACCTGGATCTTGGTATTGAGGTTCGCTACGTGCTGTACCCGCGCAATGGCCCTGCCTCACGCGCCTGGACCACATCGGAAGAGGTCTGGTGCGCGAGCGATAGAGGGTCCGCGTTGACTGCTGCCAAGCTGGATCGTGAATTTCAGACGTCGAAATGCGACACCACAGGCATCACACGTCACTACATGCTGGGTCAGGACATCGGACTTAGCGGTACTCCGGCGATCGTCCTCGAAGATGGCACGCTGATTGGTGGTTACCTGTCGCCTGCTGCGCTCAGCATGCGCATCCAGGGCGCCAGCCCGCACCAGTAAAAATCAACAGTGCGAGCGTCGCAGCTCGTGGACGTGTACGCCGCAGCTCTTGCTGTGGTCTTCGAAGTACTTCTTTAGCGCGAATCGGCCGCTGTGAAACGCGATGTCGTCCCAGGGAATCTCGTCCTCGCTGAACAGCGCCGATTCAAGCGATTCCTCGCCAGCACCGAAGTCACTGATTAGCTTGCCCGTATAGAAGAGATGCACCTGGCCCGCGTCGACAACGTCGACCAGCGCGAACAGGTGGCCGAGCTCTACCGTCGCCAGCGCCTCTTCGAGCGTTTCCCGTGCAGCACCGCCCGCGGCGGTTTCGCCAAGCTCCATAAAACCGGCCGGCACAGTCCAGTAACCGTAACGCGGCTCGATCGCGCGCTTGCACAGGAGAATCTTGCCGTCGCGCTCTGCAACGCAGCCGACGACGACCAACGGGTTTTTGTAGTGCACGATGCCGCAGTTGTCACAGATATGACGTTCGCGATTATCTTCTGAGGGGACGCGGAGGCTGACTGCGCAACCACAGCTGGAACAGTATTTCATTGTGTCGCCTGAAGGTTGGTGCCGGGAGGGGGAATCGAACCCCCACTTCCTTTCGGAAACCGGATTTTGAATCCGGCGCGTCTACCAGTTCCGCCATCCCGGCTTGCCTGAGCGGGCCCTGTTTAACGCTGAGCCCTGCTCGAAAGGCGCACAGTATAGGCGGGGACTCGCCGCCTTGCGACCCTTTGGGACCGATAAGCATCTAACATGGCAGATATGAGCAAATTTGCCGACATCGATATAGACCCGGGGATTATCAGGCGGGCCGCCAATGGCGACGCGAAGGCGCACGAGATCATCTACCGGGCATTTTCAGCACCGGTTTACTCGATCTGCCTGAGATTCACGAAAGTGCCTGCCCATGCAGAAGACCTGGTACAGGAGACCTTCATCGAAATTATGCGATCGATCGCGCAATTTCGGGGCGAAGCGGCCCTCGGCAGCTGGATACGCCGAATCGCCGTGACCAAGGCGCTGATGTTTTTGCGCTCGGCCTGGACGAAGCGTGGCCAGATGCTGACCGACGACTGGCACGAGGTCACCGAGGGAGACGCGTTGAGTCACGGGATATCACGACATCCCGACGACGCAATAGATCTCGATTCGGCGTTGGCAAACTTGTCGGACGTGAGTCGCGCCGTGGTCTGGTTACACGATGTCGAAGGATTTACGCACAAGGAGATCGCCGGGTTCATGGGCAAGACGGAGAGTTTTTCGAAGTCACAGTTGTCACGCGCCTACCAGCGCTTGCGCCCGATGCTCGACGTAAACGAAAACGGCACGCAGCCCGAAGGCGCTGCCTTAGGTTACTGAGAGTGATTACCAAGAATGGCTACTAAAGCAGGAGTTACCAAGCATGAGCGGTAACAAGAAGGAAGACGAGATGATTTGCGCACTGACAGCGGACGAACAAGTTGCATTGCAGGTGGGGCTAAGCGCTCTCCCGGATACGATGCCGCCGCGCGCGGTGTGGCAACGCATTCGCGAACAGGCAGAGGCCGAGGGCCTGATTACTACGAAGTCCCGGAAGACGCGACAGAACTGGTACGTCGGTGCCGGACTCGCGGCCGCGGCACTCGTCGCGGCAATTATGCTGCCCGGGTTGCTGCAACAGCCTGAAACAAACATCGTCGTGCCGCAAAACGTGCCGACCAACGAACAGGTTCCTCTCACCGCGCTACAGACACTCATGACTGAGTCGCGTGAACTCGAAAGTAACCTCCGTTCATTGCCCGATGCGCCGCGTGTCATGCGCGCCAGCACGATGGCAACGATCTCGGACCTCGAGGACCGCATCGCGGCGATCGATTACCAGTTGAATGACTTCTCGGTGCAGATGTCGGCCGGGGACAGAGAGCTTTTCTGGCGTGAACGCGTCAGGTTAATGAAATCGCTGTTGCAGTTGCGCTATGCGCAGGCGCAACGAACAGCATTCTAGACAGGAGTAGTACCGAATGAAGATGTGGAAAGTCTTATTGCCCGTAGCCGCTGTATTGCTGTTTGCCGGCCAGGCCGCTGCGCAGACGGAAGACGACGAGCGCGTGCGTGCGATGGAGGCCAGAGAGGCCGAGATGGAAGTGCAACTGCGGCAAGCAGAAGCCCAGATGGCAGAAGCTGCACGCACGATTGCCGAGATCACGAAGGAACGTCTGCCGCGCATAGCCGAGATCGAACAGCGCTTTGCGTTTTCGAGCAAGCCGCGACTGGGCGTGACTATCGAGTCAGAAATAAGCGACGGCCCGGTAGAGGGCGTATCTATCCTTGGCGTGTCGCCAGGCAGTGCGGCGAGCGATGCGGGACTGCGTTCGGGCGATATCCTGACGTCGGTTAATGAGGAAGCCCTGAGTGCCGACACCAGCCGGGAAGCCAACATGCGTCTGCTCGATTTCATGAAGGGCATAGAGGAAGGCGACGTGCTCAAGGTCGAATACTTGCGTGACGGCAAGGTTGGGTCGGTCGAAATCGAACCCCGTGTGGTTCCCGACCAGGTGTTTGCCTGGACGAGTGACGGGCCGGGACGTTTCGTATTGCCGGGCGTTCCTCCCGCACCCGAGCTCCTGGAGAGCTTCAAGATGGAATTTGGTTTTCCGTGGGCCGGCACCGGCCTTGGCGATCTTGAGCTCGTCGAGCTGAACGAGGGACTGGGAAGCTACTTTGGTACGGACAAGGGCCTGCTCGTAGTAAGCGCGCCCAAGTCGGATGCTTTCGAGCTGCGTGATGGCGACGTTATCCAGAATATCGACGGCCGCGAGCCGAAGGATGTGCGGCACGCGCTGCGAATCCTGGGCTCCTACCAGCCGGGCGAGAAGCTGAAGCTCGGCATCATGCGTGACAAGAAGAAAATCACGGTTCACGTCGAGATCCCGGCAGACCATCACGGGAGCCTGGAGCGGAGCTTTGATATCGAAGTTCGCCCGGCGCTTGCACCCGTGCCAGCGGCGGACCCTGTCTGAAGCCACCCGGGCGCGCATGGCTTTGCTACCATGCGCGCCCATGTTTATTTCCGACTTTGATTACGAGCTGCCACAAGAGCTGATTGCCCGCTATCCGGCGGCCGACCGCCGTGGCAGTCGCCTCCTTTGCGTCGGTGATGGCATCGGCGACAAGAGCTTCGCAGACCTGCCATCGCTGCTGTGCGCCGGTGACCTTCTCGTTTTCAATGACACGCGCGTTATCAAGGCGCGGCTCGGGGCACGCAAGGATACCGGCGGTAAGGCCGAAATCCTGATCGAGCGCGTCGAGAGTGACCGCTCTGCGCTGGCTCACATTCGGGCAAGCAAGTCACCCAAACCGGGCTCTCGGCTGTTGATTGAAGGCGGTGCCGAAGCCGAGGTGACGGGTCGTGACGATGAGTTGTTTGCACTCCGGTTCTCGGCTGACGTCCTGCCGTATCTCGATGCACACGGTTCTGTGCCATTGCCACCGTACCTGGAACGCGATGCGGACGAGTCGGATGTTGAGCGCTACCAGACCGTGTACGCGAAAGACCCGGGAGCCGTCGCGGCGCCAACAGCGGGCCTGCATTTCGACGAAGCCATGTTGGAGGAAACGCGAAGCGCAGGCGTACGCCACGCTCGCGTAACGCTACACGTCGGTGCGGGCACGTTTCAGTCCCTGCGCGAGGAGCACATCGAAGAGAATCGTCTGCACAGCGAACGTGTCGAAGTTACCCAGGAATGTGTCGATGCGGTCGCCGAGACTCGGGCCGCCGGGGGGCGCGTTGTGGCGGTCGGCACTACGTCGGTGCGCGCGCTTGAATGTGCGTCCTCAAGTGGCGAGCTACACCCATTCAACGGCGAGACGGACATGTTTATCCTGCCGGGCTACGAATTCCGTTCGGTCGATGCAATGATTACCAACTTCCATTTGCCACAGTCGTCCTTGCTGATGCTCGTCGCGGCTTTCTCTGGCAAGAATCGAATTCTCGCTGCTTATGAGCACGCCGTACGTGAGAAGTACCGCTTCTTCAGTTACGGTGACGCCATGTTCCTGACGCGATTTGCATGAAACTGACAGTCACACACAGCTCCGGTGCAGCACGCACAGGTTCACTCGAATTCCGGCGCGGCATCGTGCAGACGCCGGCGTTCATGCCTGTTGGGACCTACGGCACGGTCAAAAGCGTGACACCTGAGGAAGTCGCCTCGAGCGGCGCGGAAATCATTCTCGGCAACACGTTTCATTTGATGCTGCGGCCCGGCCCCGAAGTTGTGCGCAAGCACGGTGGCTTGCATGAGTTCATGAACTGGCATGGCCCGATATTGACGGACTCGGGTGGCTTCCAGGTATTTTCACTCGCCGCCATGCGCAAGCTCTCGGAGGAGGGCGTCAAGTTCCAGTCACCGGTAAACGGTGACGAGGTATTCCTGTCGCCGGAAAAGTCGATGGACGTTCAGCACGACCTCAATGCTGATATCACGATGATCTTCGACGAATGCACGCCATACCCAGCTAGCGAAAACGAAGCTCGCGAGTCGATGGCATTGTCGCTGCGCTGGGCTGAACGCAGTCGCCGTCGTTTCGACGAACTCAAGAACGAAGAGCCCGATCGCGGCGAATCGCTGTTCGGCATCGTGCAGGGTGGCATGTACGGCACATTGCGCGAAGAGTCGTTGGCTGGATTGACTGACATCGGATTCGACGGCTATGCGATCGGCGGCCTTGCGGTTGGCGAACCCGAGCCGGAACGATTGGCCGTACTTGATGAACTCATGCCGAAGATGCCGGAGGATGCGCCTCGCTATCTGATGGGCGTCGGCACGCCTGTGGATATTGCGGAGGCTGTTCTGCGTGGTGTCGACATGTTCGACTGCGTTATTCCAACTCGCCATGCCCGCAACGGTCAGTTGTACACATCGCACGGCAAGATCAAGTTCCGGCACTCCGGCTACCGGGATGACACGTCGTCGCCCGATCCCGATTGCAGCTGCTACACCTGCCAGAATTACAGCCTGGCGTACCTGCGGCACCTGGAGAAATGCGGCGAAATCCTGGGTCCGCGCCTCGCGACAATTCATAATCTTCATTATTATCAGAAGCTTATGGGCGATATTCGCGAGGCAATCAGCACTGGAACGCTGGCTGATTTCACGGCCGAATTGCGGTCGAGATACGAGAAATAGGCCAGTTTCGGGTGCCGGGGCTTGCGGAGTTTATTCTCGCCCCCAACTCAAGCGCTTATGCCATAATACCGCGCTGATTTTCGGGGATAACTAATGGAATTTTTTATTCAGAACGCTTACGCGCAAGGTGCGCAACAGGGTGGCGGCACCAGTTTCATCATCATGATGGTCCTGATGTTTGCTGCTTTCTATTTTCTTCTCATTCGTCCACAACAGAAAAAGCAGAAGCAGCACCAGGAATTGGTGTCTGGCCTGCAGGTTGGCGATGAAGTCCTGACCGCTGGTGGCATCCTCGGCAAGATTTCGGGCGTTAGCGAGCACTACGCTGTTGTTAGTATCAGCGACAACACCGAGATCAAGGTCCAGAAGTCCAGCGTCTCGATGGTTGTTCCGAAAGGCACGTACGACGAGGCATGAACAAATACCCTTCGTGGCTTAACGCGCTCGTTCTCTCCATCGTGTTGGCGGGCTGCCTGCTTGCGCTGCCCAATATTTACGGCAGCGTGGAAGCGGTGCAGATTGCCGACAATGATGGCGCCGCTTACGACGACGCAAGGCTGAATGAGTTTGTCAGTCTCGTCGAACAGGAAGGCATCGAGCCTGAGGCGGCCTATATACAGGATGGTCGCGCGGTCATTCGATTCCATTCGAGCGAGGATCAGGAGACAGCCAGCGCGCGGCTGAAATCCGCTTTTCCTCGGCAGGCCAATATCGCCACAACGCTGGCGCCCCAGCTACCGGAGTGGATTCGCAATCTCGGCATGAGCCCGATGAGTCTTGGCCTTGATCTGCGCGGCGGTGTCTACGTCCTTCTCGAGGTCGACATGGGAACGGCGATCGATAGCCGCATGAAGGGTTACCAGCAGGATTTTGACGATCGGCTGCGCGAGGCTCGAATTCGACACCGGGTTGATCTTGTTGACCAGAGGCTCAATGTCCGACTCACCAGCACAGAAGATCAGCAGACTGCGCGCGACATCATCGAGCGCACCGACCAGGACGTGATCGTTACGGATGGTGTGGACGGCCAATCACTGACCGTCCGCATGAGCGAAGCGCAGATCAAGGAGCGCCAGGATTTCGCGATCGAGCAGAACCTGACGACGCTTCGTAATCGAGTTAACCAGCTTGGTGTTGCCGAGCCGCTCGTGCAGCGCCAGGGCGTGGATCGAATCGTCGTGCAGCTTCCCGGCGTGCAGGACCCGAACCAGCTCAAGCGCATCCTGACGGCCACAGCGACACTGGAATTCCGGATGGTCGATCAATCGGGCGACGAGCCCGGTTCGCGACGTTATCCGGGGCGCGGCGATACGCGTTCAGAAGTTCTGAAGCGCCAGGTTATCGCGTCAGGTGACCAGATTATTGATGCCCGGACGGGCAACGATCAGGGCCAGTCCATCGTATCGATCACACTCGATTCGGCAGCTGGCGAGCGCATGCTCCAGACGACGATAGACAATCTGAACAAGCCGATGTCGACGGTGTTTATCGAGACGCGGCGCGAGACCGTCATGAAAAACGGTGAGGCTGAGCAGCGTACGATAAAGACTGAAGAGATTATTAACACGGCGACGATTCGTGGCGTGTTCAAGAATCGATTCCAGATTAGTGGTCTGACACCTGCGGAAGCACATGACCTTGCTTTGCTGTTGCGTGCCGGCGCATTGGCCGCTCCCGTCTATACAATTGACGAGCGGACAATCGGCCCGAGCCTTGGTCAGGACAACATCGATCGCGGCTTCAACGCGATCAAGATCGGTTTTCTAGCCGTGATTCTGTTCATGGCGATCTACTACCGCGCCTTCGGATTGATTGCGAACGTCGCGTTGCTGTCCAACCTGGTGTTCATCGTTGCGATGTTGTCGGTCCTGGGCGCATCGCTGACGTTGCCGGGTATTGCGGGCATCGTCCTGACGGTCGGTATGGCGGTTGATGCCAACGTGCTTATTTTCGAACGAATACGTGAGGAGCTCGCGGATGGTGTATCGCCACAAACGGCGATTCACTCGGGTTACGAGAAAGCGCTGTCATCGATTACGGATGCCAACGTAACCACCCTGATCGCCGCGGTCGTGTTGTTCGCGATTGGCACCGGGCCGATCAAGGGCTTCGCGATTACGTTGTTGCTCGGCATCATTACCTCCATGTTTACTGCGATCATTGGCACGCGCGCCATCGTCAACCTCGTATTTGGCGGGCGCAAGCTACAGTCGCTGCCGGTTTAGGGAATCACCATGCGTTTGATCAAAACAAAAACCAGCATCGACTTTCTGAGTCCGAAGCGCCGCAAAATTGCGCTGGCAGTTTCAGCGGTTCTTGTCATCGTGTCTCTCGTGTCGCTCGCGACTCGTGGACTTGAATTCGGCATCGACTTTACGGGCGGCATCCTGCTTGAAGTGGGGTACTCACAGCCTGCGAATCTCGAAGAGATCCGTGGCGGTCTTGCTGACGCCGGTTTCGAAGATGCCCAGGTGCAGCTGTTCGGTCGCGAGACTGATGTGCTCGTGCGCCTGCCACCCCAACCGGGCCAGAGTGCGGAGGCTGTCAGGGAAAAACTGCAGGCAACGCTTGAAGCGGGCGGACAGGAAATCGATCTTCGCCGTGTCGAGAGCGTAAGTGCGCAGGTGGGTAGTGAACTCGCTGAGCGCGGTGCGCTTGCGATGATCGTGGCGCTGCTCCTGATCTTCGTCTACGTAATGATTCGCTTCCAGTGGAAGTTTTCGGCGGGTGCTGTTGCGGCATTGGCGCACGACGCGATCGTTACAGTCGGTTTTTTCTCGATCTTCCGGTTCCCATTCGACCTGACTGTCGTCGCGGCCGTTCTCGCTGTGATCGGCTACTCGCTCAACGACACAGTCGTAGCATTCGATCGTATTCGTGAGAACTTCTTTGCGTTGCGAGGCGTCTCCGCCGAAGAGGCCATGAACATCTCGATTAACGAAATGCTCGCGCGCACGTTGATCACCGGTATCACGACTTTGCTCGTACTGGTTGCACTGCTCGTGCTCGGTGGTGAGTCGATCGCGCCGTTCTCGATCGCGCTGATTGTCGGCATCATTATCGGTACGTACTCGTCGATCTATACGGCGAGTGCGACGGCGTTGTCGCTCAATGTCAGCCCACAGGATCTGATTGAGCCGATCAAGAACCCCGAACTCATCGACGATCTGCCCTGATCGAGGCTCTAAAGGGTGACAGTTACCCTAACTAACTCGGATTCGGCGTGACTAACGTCGTAAGTGATTGATAGTCAGGGTGACTGTCCCTTAGTTAGGGTAACTGTCACCTTCTAGGAGAATCGCCTTGATATCGCGGGCACAGAGCTTCGCGAGTCCCGAGTAGATCTTCGGCGTACCGGTGAGGACGTGACCGGAATCCAGGTAGTTCTCGCTGCCATCGAGTCCACTCACGATGCCGCCGGCTTCGCGAATGATCAGCGAGCCTGCCGCCATGTCCCATGATTTCAGGCCGGTTTCCCAGAACCCGTCGAGACGACCGGCTGCCACGTAGCAGAGGTCCAGCGCAGCCGCACCCGGGCGACGCACGCCAGCGGTGTTCTTGACGACCTTACCCAGCATCTCCAGATACGGGCCTATGTCTGAATCGGTCTGGCGGAACGGGAATCCCGTGCCAATCAGCGCGTATTCCATTTCCTTGCGGCCACTGACGCGAATTTTTCGATCATCCAGAGTCGCGCCTTGACCACGTGCCGCGGCAAAAATCTCCTGGCGCATCGGGTCGTAAACAGCGGCGGCCTCCATGCGGCCATTGACCTGCACACCGACGGACACGCAGAACTGCGGGAAGCCGTGCAGGAAGTTGGTCGTACCGTCGAGCGGGTCGATGATCCAGACAGTGTCGGACTCGCCCTGTGCGCCGGATTCCTCGGCAAGGATCGCGTGGTCGGGGTAGTGGTTCTTGATGACTTCTATGACCGCGGCTTCTGCAGCACGGTCTGCGTCACTGACGAAATCGTTGTGCCCTTTTTTCTCGACCTTGAGTTTCTGGAGCTTGGGGATCTGCCGAATGAGTATAGCGCCGCCACGGCGGGCTGCCATCACGGCTACATTCTGTAGTGCGTTCATGAAACGATTCCGTCAATGTAAAAGAGCTGCCCGCCAAATCGCGGGGGCGGTAGAATACCCGACTTTCAGCCGTCTGTGCCATAACAATGACCATACGCATCGTCCTCGTCGGAACCACGCACCCCGGAAATATCGGGGCTGTCGCGCGCGCCATGAAAAATATGGGGCTGAGCGACCTGGCGCTCGTGAACCCGAAATACTTCCCGCACGACGAAGCAATCTCCAGGGCATCGGGGGCCGCGGATATCCTCGACAGGGCCACCGTGGTGGATACGCTGGCAGAGGCGCTGACGGATTGCGTCTACGTCGCTGGTGCCAGCGCCCGGTCACGGACGATCAACTGGCCCTGCATGGGGCCGCGAGACTGTGCAGAGCGCATGATCCAGGAAAGCGGCCACGGCAAGGTCGCTGCCGTATTCGGGCCCGAACAGACGGGCCTGCACAACGATGACCTGGACCTGTGCCACACGCTGATTACGATCCCGACAGACCCCAACTTCAGTTCATTGAATCTCGGCATGGCGGTGCAGGTCCTGACCTACGAGTTGCGTGTCGCAAGTATGCTCAACGAAGGACCCGTGTTCGACGTCGAGGCGCTGCCGGCCACCAGTGAGGAACTGGAACACTTCTACGAACATCTCGAGAACACTCTCATCGATATTGAGTTTCTTGACCCGGACAATCCTCGTCTCCTGATGCGCCGCCTGCGCCGGCTCTTCATCCGGGCGCGCCCGGACAAGAACGAAGTCAACATTCTTCGCGGTATCCTGGCGGCTGTTGATCGCATGCGGAAGGAAGACTGATGGCTGACGACCTGATTTACCTCGACTACGCAGCATCGACACCGGTCGATCCGCGAGTGTACGAGCGTATGCGGGAGGTTGGTGTTGCGGCGTATGCGAATCCATCGTCGACGCACGCCGCGGGCCGCATGACTCACGCGGTCATTGCCACCGCGGCCGGGCAGCTTGGCGCTTTGCTCAATGCAGACCCCAAAACCCTGATCTGGACCTCCGGCGCGACCGAGTCTGACAATCTCGCGATCGCAGGTGCTGCCCGCTACCGAGCGCACAAGGGCAAGCACATTGTCACTATGAAGACCGAGCACAAGGCCGTGACCGATGTGTTCGATGCGCTCGCGAGAGAGGGCTTCGAGGTCTCCTGGGTAGAGCCGGATTCCAGGGGCTTGCTCGACCCGGCGGCGTTCGCGGCAGCGCTGCGCGACGACACGCAATTTGCCTCGATCATGTTCGTTAACAACGAGACTGGCGTTATTCAGGATATCGAAGCGCTTGGGTCGATCTGCCGCGAGCGCGACATCCTGTTCCATGTCGATGGCGCACAAGCTGTAGGCAAAGTGCATATCGATCTCGCCGCTTTGCCTGTCGACCTGTTATCCCTCACAGGCCACAAGTTTTACGGACCCAAAGGTATCGGCGCTCTCTACATCGCCGACCGGCCGGGCTGCCATGTTGACCCGATTCTGTTCGGCGGTGGCCAGCAACGCCGGATTCGTCCTGGCACGTTGCCAACCGACCTGATCGCGGGGCTCGGAATGGCGTCGGAAATCGCGGCGGGCCGCATCGATGATGATCTTGAGCATTTGTCCGGGCTGCGCGATGCATTGTGGAGCGGAATCCGGGAGATCGATGGCTTAAGCCTGAACGGCGATCCCGACGGATTCCCCGGTATCCTGAATGTGAGCGTCGACGGCATCGAAGGGGAGAGCCTGTTGCTCGCGCTCGAACCGCTGCAGGTTGCGACAGGCAGCGCTTGTAATTCGAAAAGTCAGGAGCCATCCTATGTGCTGCGTGCGCTGGGTCGTACCGACATGCAGGCGCAAAGCGCGATTCGTTTCAGTGTGGGCCGCCCGACGACGATGAGTGAGGTTCAGTTCGCCGCAGGCCAATACCGTGACGCGGTCGCCAGGCTGCGCGCGATGGCGCCGGAGGCCGCAGCATGAGCGTCGATCCCTACAGCGCCAAAGTTCGGGAATTGTTCGCAGCGCCGGCGCATACCGGTGACCTGACGGGCGGCAAGACAGTCTCCGTGACGGACCAGGACGTCCGTTTGCGGCTTTCTGCCACGGCCACAGACGGCACTATCAGCGCCATGCGCTTCAGTGTTTGGGGCTGCCCGCATGTCATTGCGGCGGCTGAGGCTATTTGCTCAGACCTCGAAGGGCATCCGCCAGGGGATCTCAAAAGCTACACGGCGGCCGACGTTATGCAGAATCTCGCTGTACCTGTAGAGAAAACCGGACGTATACTTGTCATTGAAGATGCGGTTCGGTCGCTTGGGCAGCGGTTTGGCGACGGAACCTGAACTGGATCAGTAAAGGAAGACCTACATGGCGATTTCGCTGACAGAGGCGGCTGCAGACCGCGTCCGCTCTTACATTGAAAAACGCAATGCCAGCCTCGGATTGCGCCTCGGCGTGACCAAGACGGGCTGCTCGGGCTATTCCTACGTGATCAACTACGCGGAGGAGGTCGGGGCCGACGACGTCATTTTCGAGGACAAGGGCGTCAAGGTCGTGATCGACCCGGAGGCGCTGGCCCTGATCGATGGCACCGAGGTCGATTTCGTCAAGAATGGCCTCAACGAGGCATTCAGCTTCAGAAACCCGAATATCAAGGGCGAATGTGGCTGCGGCGAGAGCTTCAACGTCTAGGGCATGGATAGCCCTGTGCCGCGGAGCACAGGGATGTGCGGCAGCGGCCTAGCGCAAACGCTTCAACGTCTGATTTTCTCGTAGTAGAATTAACCGTTTACGTCTTTCCGCGCCCGGCCAATCGCCGGGCGCTCATTATCATCATTCTGGATTAAAGGATTAATACATGGCCGTTGAGCAGACACTCTCCATCATCAAGCCGGATGGCGTGCAAAAGAACCTGATCGGAGAGATCTACAGCCGTTTCGAGAAAGCCGGACTGGAAATAGTCGCGGCACGCATGATGCACCTGAGCCAGGAACAGGCGCAGGGCTTCTATGCCGTTCACAAGGAACGTCCGTTCTATAACGATCTTGTCAGCTACATGACGTCTGGCCCGGTCGTTGTTTCGGCGCTGAGCGGCGAAGGCGCGATTCTCAAGCATCGCGAAATCATGGGGGCAACAAATCCGGCTGAAGCTGACCCTGGAACAATTCGCGCCGACTTCGCCGAGAGCATCGAAGAGAATATCTGTCACGGTTCTGACGCGGCTGAAACGGCAGCGGTCGAGATCGCATTTTTCTTTGGTGACGACGGCGTTTGCCCGCGTACACGATAAGGATGCAATGACAGCCACTGCTGACAAGATCAATCTGCTCGGCATGTCGCAAGACATGCTCGAGCAGTTCTTTGCCGAGCGCGACGAAAAACCGTTTCGCGCACGTCAGCTCATGCAGTGGATTTACCAGCGGGGCGTCATCGACTTTGAAGAGATGACGGACCTTTCGAAAAAACTTCGCGAGCGACTGCAGCAGGATGCCGAAATCGTCCTGCCACAGGTTCAGTCCCGCCTCGATTCATCCGACGGTACGGTCAAGTGGTTGTTCGCGACCGACTGTGGTCAAGCCGTCGAGACGGTTTTCATTCCCGAACCTGAGCGCGGCACGTTGTGCATTTCGTCCCAGGTTGGTTGCGCACTCGATTGTGCATTCTGCGCAACGGGGGCGCAGGGATTCAATCGCAACCTGACCAGCGCCGAAATTATTGGCCAGGTCTGGCAGGCGAATAGTGAATTGCCGCGTCGGGAAAATGGCGCGCCTGCGGTGACTAATGTTGTATTCATGGGCATGGGTGAGCCGCTGGCGAACTATCGCAACGTCATTCCAGTGCTCAAGCTGCTGGTATCTGATCTGGCTTGTGGGCTGTCGCGTCGCCGCGTCACGATCAGCACCTCCGGCATCGTGCCGCACATCGACAAGCTCGGTGATGAGTGCAACGTCGCGCTCGCCGTTTCGTTGCACGCGCCGAACGATACGCTGCGCAACGAGATCGTGCCGATTAACAAGCTGCACCCGATCGCGAGTTTGCTTGACGCTTGTTGGACGTATGCGGCAAAGCATGCCAACCGGTTCATTACGTTTGAGTACGTAATGTTGCACGGTGTCAACGATTCGATCGCGCACGCTGACGAATTGCATCGACTCCTGACCAAGAAGCCGGCGAAGGTGAACCTGATCCCGTTCAACCCGTTCCCTGGCACCGTATTCAAACGATCTTCCGCCGATACGATTCGTCAATTCCAGAATCGCCTCCGCGAAAGGGGACTTGTCGCCACAACACGGAAGACTCGTGGTGACGATATCGACGCCGCCTGCGGACAGTTGGCTGGCGAAGTGAGCAATCGCGTACGTAACCGGCTTGGCGAGAAGAGAATCGGTGAGCGAAACATAAAGGTGGTATCAGCGTGAAAAAGAGCGAACTCATTGCATTAGCATTGTTACTCGGTTCTTCTCTGTCGGGTTGTATCTCGACGACCACAGGTACACCGGCGGCTCCGGAAGCCAATGAAGCCGACGCGGCCGAGCTCAACTACCAGTTGGGCGTGCGTTACTTCCAGAATGAAAAATTCGACCTGGCGAAAGACCGCCTGACGCTGGCGATTAAACTGAACCCAAAGATGGCCAAGGCGTACTCGACGCTGGCCATGACGTATGAAAGTTTGGATAACCTGCGGCTCGCAACGGCGAACTACGAGCAAGCCGTCAAAGTGGCGCCACGCGATTTCGAAATCCAGAACACCTATGCCGTGTTCCTTTGCAGGCAGCGTGATTACGACGGCGCAAAAACACATTTCGAGAAGGCCGCCGAGCACCCGGAGAACGATAACGCCGAGCGCACGTTGACGAACGCCGGCCTTTGCATGGCGCAAAAACCGGACGTGGCAGAATCCGAACGGCTTTTCCGCAAGGCACTGGAGATCCGCGGGACCTACGGCGAAGCCTTGTTGCAGCTGTGTCTGCTCAAGTACCAGCAGCTGGATTATCTTGCCGCGCGTGCCTTCCTGCAGCGTTTCATGAGTTCAAATCCGACGACGGCTGGTGTGTTGTACCTCGCAGTTGAAATTGAAAGCAGGCTTGGCAATGACAGTGGACGCACAGAATACGTAAACCAGTTGTTGCGCGAATTTCCCAAATCGCCCGAAGCGCGAAAGGTCATTGGTAGCGGATAATTATGAGCGACGAAGTCGAAAACCAGGAAGGCGACGACAGCACCGCTGAGGCGGAAGGGCCTGTCGGTGGTGAGCGCTTGGCCGAGGCGCGTCGTGAGCAGCAGATATCAGTCCTTGAGATTGCAAAAGAGCTGCACCTTGACGAGCCTAAGGTACGAGCTCTTGAGCGAAATGAATTTGATGTTCTGGGCGCGCCAGTATTTGCCAAGGGTCACCTGAAGAAATACGCGCAGCTCGTGAACGTGGATCCCGACGATGTGCTGGTCGATTACTACCAGCTCACGCGTTCGGTCACGGTGGCGCCCGTTCTTCTGACAAGGCCGAGACAGAGCAAGGAACTCTCCCCCGGGCCATGGATTGCCGTCATCGTAATCATCATCATTGCGGTCACTGTGTTTTGGTGGTTCACGCGACCCGCTGAGCCTGAGCAGGAGCCTGAGCCTCAGCCTGAGGTTCAAATGGAAGAAGTGCTGCCGGCACAGCCAATGGATGAATCGCCAGCTCCGGCAAGCAGTGACGAAATACTCGCGGAAACAGCGCCACAAGTTGTCGAGCCTGTCATTCAGGAAGAGCCGGAGCCACAGCCCGAGCCAGTTGTTGAAGATGGACAGTTGCACGTGCTCGTGACCTATACAGGTGACTGCTGGACCGAGATCACCGATGCGAATGGCCGCCGATTGCTGTTCGCGCTTGGCCAGGATGGCCGCACGGTCGAGCTCAGCGGCGCCGAGCCGTTCAATGTCCTGTTCGGTAATCCGGGCAACGTCAGCCTCCGTGTGAACGGCGAGGAACGTGCTCTGCCACCGACCGATAGACCCGATCGCCCTATGCGGCTCACACTCTCCGGCTCCTGAGCCGGCACATCACGGAAAGACAGTGAAACCCAGAGCTATACGTGGAATGAATGACATCCTGCCCGAGGTCGCAGGGACCTGGCAGTATCTCGAATCAGCGGTTCAGGACATTGTTCATTCCTACGGCTACAACGAAATCAGGCTGCCTATTCTCGAGTTCACGGAGCTCTTCAAACGCTCGATTGGCGAGGTCACGGATATCGTCGAGAAAGAGATGTATACGTTTCTTGATCGCAATGGGGAGAGCCTGACGCTACGACCGGAAGGAACCGCCAGCGTGGTGCGTGCAGGCATGACCAACGGCCTGCTGCACAACCAGAAACAGAAACTGTGGATGGCGGGGCCCATGTTTCGTTACGAAAAACCGCAGAAGGGACGCTATCGCCAGTTTCACCAGTTCGACGTCGAGGCATTGGGCTACGACGGTCCGGACGTTGATGCCGAGCTGATCATCATGAGCGCGCGGCTGTGGAAGCGCCTGGGTATCGACAAGATTCGGCTGGAGATTAACTCGCTGGGCGTCCCTGAGTCGCGGGCTCGCTACCGTGAAGCGCTTGTCGAGTACTTCACGGGCGTGAAAAATCAGCTCGATGAGGATAGTATTCGCCGCCTTGAGCAGAACCCGCTCCGAATCCTCGACAGCAAGAACCCGGACATGCAGGACATCGTCCAGGCAGCGCCGGTCATGCTGGACTATCTCGATGAGGAATCTGTCGAGCATTTTGCGGGCTTAAAGGCCTTGCTGGATGCGGCCGGCGTCAAATATGAAGTCAATCCGCGCCTGGTCCGGGGTCTGGATTATTACTCGCGGACAGTGTTCGAGTGGGTCACGGACGCGCTTGGCTCGCAGGGTGCTGTTTGCTCAGGTGGCCGGTATGACGGGCTCGTCGAGAAACTGGGTGGGCGGGCTACGCCGGCCGTAGGCTGGGCCATGGGTATCGAGCGCTTCGTGGCGTTATTCGAGGCCTGTGGCGGTAAGGCACCACCGATGCTGCCGGACGTGTATATTGCAGCGCTTGGCGACGGCACACTGGCACGTGGTTTTGCGTTGGCCGAGGAATTACGCGACAGCGTTAACGGCATTCGTGTGGACATGAACCTCGGCGGTGGAAGTTTCAAGGCGCAGATGAAACGCGCCGACAAGAGCGGCGCAGAGTACGCGCTGATTCTTGGTGAGCAGGAACTGAAGGAAGGACGCATTGGTCTCAAGCCGTTGCGTACTATTGAGGAACAGGAAAGCGTTGCGCTGGATGACCTGGCGACAGTGCTGCAGGACAAATTGAGCGGCTAAATGCCGTGATAGTTATAAAGGCAGTCTCGTGGACGATTTACTTTCGGAAAAAGAACAAATTGATCAGATTCGCAGCTGGTGGTCGGAGTACGGCGGCTACGTGATCGGCGGTCTTGGCCTCGGCATAGCAGTGCTTGTCGGATTCAACTATTACCAGAACAGCCAATATGAGGCGCAACTCCAGGGTTCGGAGCGTTATGAGACGCTGATCGGACACATTGGGGCGGGCCGTCTCGAGGACGCTGAAGTTGTGGCTGACGAACTCGGTACCGAGTTCGTGGGGACCAGTTATGCGGCACAGGCGAAGCTCGTAATGGCGCGCCTGTACATGGATAAGAACCGTGACCAGGACGCAGCAGATGTCCTGGGCGAACTTCTTGCCAGCAATACTGACGAGGCAGTCAGGCATGTTGCCCGCACGCGCCTTGCTCGTATATTGCTGTACCAGGGCAAGGCGCAGGACGTTGTCGATCTGCTCGAGGGTGAGGAAACACAAGCGTTCTCCGCAACCTATAACGAGTTGCTGGGCGATGCCTACCACGCGCTGGGCCGCATTGAAGATGCACAGGCCGCATACCAGACTGTGTTGCTTGACCCGCTGAGCCAGGCGACTGTCGATCAGCAGCTCGTGCAGTGGAAGGCGCTTGATCTTCCGGAGGCCAGCACCAAGGAAACAGTGGCCGAGAAACCCGATGCCGAAGAGCCAGCTGCCGAGGAACCGGCGGCAGAAGAGCCAGTCGAAGCGACTGAGGCAGAGGAAAACGAGTGAACAAGGCGTTTCGTACTTTTGGTCTGATTACCGCAACAATGATGATCGCGGCTTGCGGCGTTTTTGGTGACAAGGAAAAAGAGCTTGAGCCGATGGAGCTTGTCAAGATTGACGAGACCGTCAATATCAAGCAGATCTGGAGTGCGAAACTCGGCGGCAAGTCGGATTACCTTCGCGTCGCATTGCAACCTGTTGGCGACGGCAATCGTATTTACGCCGCAAGCCAGAATGGCATTGTCACGGCGTTCGATCCCGAATCGGGCAAACAGATCTGGCGGACCAAGCTCGAGGTCGAGCTGTCAGCTGGTCCAGGTGTCGGAGAAGGCCGCCTGGCAGTGGCCGACAAAAAGGGCTATGTCATCGTACTTGATACGGCTACCGGCGAAGAACAGTGGCGCGCATATATAGCAGCGGAATCGCTGGCAACGCCGCTGATCAAAGACGAATCTGTAGTCCTGCAGACGATTGACAATCGCCTGCAGGCCCGGTCGTTGTTCGACGGACGGGAACGTTGGTCGATCGTACAGTCGACACCGGCACTGACAATGCGCGGCTCCTCGAGTCCGGTTGTTGTTGGAACGACCGTAATCGCGGGATTCGATACGGGCCGTATCGTAGCCGCCAACATCGACACCGGTGTGATTATCTGGGAAGCATTGTTGTCACCGCCGAAAGGTCGCTCGGACCTCGATCGTCTGTCGGATATCGATGGCGCGATGGCGCTGGTGGGGCAGGATCTGTACGCAACAGGCTACCGCGGTCGGTTGGCCGCAATCGCCACTGAGTCCGGGCAGGTGCTCTGGAACCGCGAAATGTCGTCTTACGAAGGTGTCGCAGCAGACTGGAACAGCGTTTACACGGTGCGAGACGATGGCGAGATCGTCGCATTGACGCGGCGCAACGGTAACGAAGCCTGGCGTAACGGCTCTCTGTTGCGTCGTGAGCCGACTCTGCCTATTCCATTCGGCACTTTCGTTGTTGTCGGTGACCTTGAGGGCTATTTGCATTTCTTCAATAACATTGATGGTGAGCCAGTGGCCCGTGAACGCCTTGGCAACGAGGCAATTACAAGCGATCCGCTCGTGATTGGCAATCGTCTTTACGTCCAAAGCGACGGTGGCAGCATCGCAGCCTACGTTTTCGTCGATGATCGGCCGCGCCGAAAAGCGCCCGACGTCGCTGACGACGAGTCCTGAGCTGCGGCGGTGATGGTGAGATCCGATGCTTCCTGTCATCGCACTTATAGGCCGGCCTAACGTAGGCAAGTCGACACTGTTCAACCGGCTCACGCGTTCGCGTGATGCTCTTGTGGCGGATTTCCCTGGTCTGACGCGTGATCGTAAATACGGTTTTGGCAAGCTTGGCCCCGTTCCCTACCTGGTCATCGACACGGGTGGCGTCGCCGGTGGTGAGGAAGGCATTGAAGAGGCCATGGTCGGGCAGACTATCAAGGCGCTGAAGGAAGCCGATATCGCGATCATCATGGTTGATGGAAGAAGCGGCATCACCGCCGCCGACGAACATGTCGTCGAACTTGCCCGCAAACATGCAAAGAAGACCTGGCTGGCGGTAAACAAAGCCGAAGGCCTCGAGCCGACGACTGCGAACGCGGACTTCTACGGGCTTGGTCTCGGCGACCCCATCGCCATCTCCGCCTCACACGGTGATCGCATCAGTGCTCTGATGGACGAGGTATTGGCCGAGTACGACGTCGATGAAGGTGCGCCCGAGGCCGACGACGAACACGAGCTGCGTATTGCGATTATCGGGCGCCCGAATGTTGGGAAGTCGACGCTTGCGAATCGCTTGCTTGGCGAAGACAGGCTCGTCGTTTTCGACAAGCCCGGGACAACTCGAGATACTGTTGAGGTGCCATTCGAGCGCAACGACCGCAAGTACATGTTGATCGATACGGCGGGCATTCGCCGCAAAGCGCGTGTTAGCGAAGCGATTGAGAAGTTCAGCATCGTAAAGGCGCTGCAGGCAATTGAGAAAGCGCATGTCGTTATCGCGGTACTGGATGCCCAGGAAGGCGTAACCGAACAGGATGTCAGCCTGCTGGGACTCGTGCTCGAACGGGGCAGGGCATTGGTGGTAGTAACCAACAAGTGGGACGGTCAGACTGCCGAACAGCGCAAGAAGGTACGAGACGATCTCGAGCGTCGGCTGCCGTTCCTCGATTTCGCTGAACGCATAACGATCTCGGCATTGCACGGAACCGCTGTCGGCGACTTGCTGCCTGCTGTCGAGCGTGCCTATCGTGCGGCGACGCGCGACCTGTCTACGACAGAACTAACGCGCGAGCTTGAGGCGGCCGTGATGGCGCATCCGACACCGCTCGTCAAAGGACGGCGCATCAAGATGCGCTACGCCCACCAGGGTGGGCGCAATCCACCGGTCATCGTGATTCACGGTAGCCAGACTGACAAACTGCCCGATTCGTATCGTCGCTTCCTGATCAATCGCTTCCGCAAAGCGTTCAAGCTCAAAGGCACGCCGGTACGTCTCGTGTTCAAGAAAGGCAAGAATCCCTACGAGGGCAAACGAAACAAGCTGACACCACGCCAGGAGCGTAAGCGTTCGCGCTTGATGAAACACGTCAAGAAGAAATAGCGCGCGCTATACTCGGTCGCACTTACGGGACAGAACACTAGGAGGGGTTATGGGTTCGGCGAGAAAACTCGTTACTTACGACGGTCAGTTCCGCATGCATCGCGCGGGCTATCTCGAGTCGCCTGTTCTCGCCTATGAAACCTGGGGCACGCTCAACGAAGCGCGAGACAACGCGATCCTGATTTTCACCGGCCTCTCACCATCGGCGCACGCGTCCTCCTGTGCCGTGGATCCAACGCCGGGATGGTGGGAGGAAATGATCGGAACGGGCCTGCCGCTCGACACGGATCGCTTCTTCGTCATCTGCGTGAATTCACTGGGCAGTTGTTTCGGAACGACCGGGCCCGCGTCGGTCAACCCGGAAACAGGCCATCGTTATCGCCTGACGTTTCCCGTCTTGACGCTTGAAGATGTCGCGGACTCTAGCTGGTTTGTTGTGCAGCAACTTGGTGTCGACGTGTTGCATACGGTCGTTGGCTGCTCGATGGGCGGCATGAGCGGGCTCGCGTTTTGTTTGCGGCATCCGGAAAATGTCCGGTCATTTATTTCGATCTCATCAGGAACTCGCGCATTGCCGTTCTCGATCGCGGTGCGTTCTCTGCAGCGTGAGATGATTCGTTCGGATCCGAAATGGAGAAAAGGCCAATACAATGTCGGTGACCCGCCCATTACCGGGCAGCGACTTGCGCGCAAACTGGGCATGATTACCTATCGTTCGCCCGAAGAGTGGGTGCAGCGATTTGGCCGGGAGCGATCAACGGACCACGCGCGAATCGAAGATCAGTTTGTTGCGGAATTTTCGGTCGAGTCCTACCTCGAGAATGTCGCCCAGAAATTTACCGGCGCCTTCGATCCGAATTGTTATTTGTACCTGTCACATGCATCGGACCTGTTCGATCTTGCTGAGTACGGTGGCTCTCTCGCGTCCGGATTCAAGCGATTGCAGCTCGAACGTGTGCTGGTGATGGGTGTGCGTAGCGATATACTCTTTCCGATCGATCAGCAACGTGAACTGGCCGAGGGTATCTCGGGCGTCTGCAAAGACACACAACTCGCCGAGCTCGACTGCATACGCGGTCACGATTCCTTCCTCGTTGATATGGACGCCTTCCGCCCCGTCATCTGCGACTTTCTCGCCTAGGACCTAGTTCCCCAGAACGATCGCCGGGTCGACAGCAGTGCCATTCAGGTACGTTCCGAAATGCAGATGCGGCCCCGTCACGCGGCCGGTTGCACCGACAGCACCGATTGCCTCACCCGTGACGACTGCCTGGCCTTCCTCGACGGCGATCTCGCTCAAGTGACAGTACATCGTCACGTAGCCCTGACCGTGGTCGAGAAGCACGGTGTTGCCGTTGAAAAAGTAGTCGCCCGTTGCCGTGACGATGCCGGCGCGAGGTGCTTTGATCGGCGCACCCTGGGCTGCGGCAATATCCATGCCTTTGTGCGGTGCTCGAGGCTGGTCGTTGAAGAAACGGCGCTTGCCGAAACTCGAGCTGCGTGGTCCTTCGACCGGCGCCGCCAGTTCGATGCCTGATACTGGCACGTCGCGGAAGTTATTGAGGGCTCCGTCGATGATCTTGCGTTCGCGACCGATGCGATCCAGTTGGGCCTGATCGGGTGTAACGTAACTCTGGTTCTTCACGGTGAGACGCTGCTCCGCATAACCGTGCTCGATAATGGTGACAGGCACCTCAATTCCGTTGACAGAAATCGTCAGCCGATCCGGGTTCCGTGTCGAGTGAAATACCCACGACAGCCTTCCAGCGATCGGCATCCTGCATGACGAGCACGGGCTTGCTGTCGAGATTGACCTCGGGCATCGCGAGTTTGGCCGTACCGACATCGACGATAGCGACGCCACCGGGTCGCGGCGAGTGCTCGGGCATTGCCCAGGTTGTCGAAAGGAAACACGTGCAAAGTAGCAGCAGGATCGTTCTTGTCATTCCTTGATTACCTTTGTCACATTGGCGACGAGTTCACCTTTTGACAGCCGTGCGCGTATTTCGTCCCCGCTTTTTGCCACCGATGCATCGGTCATGGCCTTGCCATCACCGTCGAGGACAATCGCGTAGCCACGGTCGAGCGTCGCGAGTGGGCTGACTGAATGCAGTGCGCGGCCGAGCAGGGCGATGCGGTGATTGAATTCAGACAGGGTCTCGTTCGTGCCGCTGGTGAGCCGCTGTCGCATTGAGTCCAGGCGAGCAATCGAGCGTTGCACGGATACGGCAGGTGACAACTGCACCAGTTCGCTGCGCAATGTCTGTACGTCATGCCGCTGGCTCATCAATTTCTGCCGGATCGCCGCGACCAGGCGCCCGCTGAACCAATCGACCTGTTGCGCCCGGTCCTCTACAGCGCGCTCACCGACCCGGGCGATCCGTGCCGCAAGAACATTGATGCGCCGCAGCCAGTCGTGCTGGTCTGGCACAACAATCTCGGCCGCACCCGATGGCGTCGGTGCGCGTACGTCAGCGACGAAGTCAGCGATTGTGAAATCGACTTCGTGGCCGACGGCACTGACCACAGGAATCGGACAGTCGGCGATGGCGCGGGCAAGGGCCTCATCGTTGAATGCCCAGAGGTCTTCGAGCGAACCGCCGCCACGACCCATGATCAGGACATCGCATTCGTCTCGCTCAATGGCGGTTTCCAGTGCGCCAATAAGCTCCCCCGGCGCAGCGTCGCCCTGGACAGCAGCCGGGTAGACAACGACCGGAATGGACGGGAAGCGCCGACCCAGCACGCTGATGATGTCGCGAATTGCTGCGCCGCTGGGTGACGTAATCACACCGATGCGCGCAGGCAGGGTCGGGAGCGCCTGTTTGCGGTCCTCGTCGAAGAGTCCTTCGGCAAGCAGCTTCTTCTTCAGCGCATCGAAGCGCTGTTTGAGCACACCTTCGCCCGCCGGCTCCATCTGCTCGACGATCAGCTGGTAGTTGCCCCGGGCCTCGTAAATGCTGACGCGGCCAAAGGCCAGCACCTTGTCGCCATTCTTGAAACCGATAGCTGGGCCACGCTGCCGCTGCTTGAACCAGGCCGCGCTGACCTGTGCCTTGTCATCCTTGAGGCTGAAGTAGACGTGGCCCGACGCCGGGCGGGAAAGGTTCGAGATCTCGCCCTCGACCCAAAGCTTCGCGATGCCCTGTTCGAGCAGGGTTTTGGCCTTGCGGTTGAGCTGACTGACGGTAATTGCGGCTTCTATCGGCATTTGGCGAGTATAGCCGTTTACCCGCAATTCGCGCGCGCGTACAATCGCCCGCTACCCCACATCGACCAAGAATTCCCGCCATGCGAATCGCCAAGGAAGCCCTGACATTTGATGACGTCCTCCTGCAGCCCGGTTATTCCGAGATACTGCCCCGCGAGGTCGACCTCAGCACCTCCCTGACCCGGGAGATTCGCCTGAGCATTCCGCTCCTGTCAGCCGCGATGGATACAGTTACCGAGTCCAGACTTGCAATTGCGCTTGCCCAGGAAGGCGGCCTCGGCGTGATTCATAAGAACATGACGGTCGAACAACAGGCGCACGAGGTTCTTCAGGTCAAGAAATTCGAGTCCGGCATGGTGCGCAAGCCGATCACGGTCTCGTCGGACATGACGATCCGCGAGGTCATCGAGCTGACACGCTCTATGGGCATTTCCGGTGTTCCGGTCGTCGATGGGAATGAGACGGTCGGCATCGTCACGCACCGTGACCTGCGCTTTGAGACGAAAGTGGATGCGCCGGTCAGCACGGTGATGACGCCGCAAGACAAGCTCGTCACGGTCCGCGAGGGCGCCGATGACGAAGAGGTCCTTGGCCTGCTGCACAAGCATCGCATCGAGAAGGTGCTTGTCGTTGGTGACAACTTCAGGCTTCTGGGCATGATCACCGCTAAGGATTTCCAGAAAGCGAAGGATTTCCCGCTGGCATGTAAAGACAATAGTGGCGCGCTGCGCGTTGGTGCTGCAGTTGGTACGGGCCACGACACGGATGATCGCGTCGAAGCGCTGGTCAATGCAGGCGTCGATCTGCTGATCGTTGATACCGCACATGGGCATTCGAAAGGTGTGATCGACCGCGTCCGCCGCGTGAAAACAAAATACCCGGACGTACAGGTGATTGGTGGCAACATCGCTACCGGTGCTGCGGCCGAAGCACTGATTGAAGCCGGTGCGGATGGCGTGAAGGTCGGAATCGGCCCAGGCTCCATATGCACGACGCGTGTTGTCGCAGGCGTAGGCGTACCTCAGGTATCGGCCGTTGCTGAAGTCGCCGAGACGCTGGCGAAACAGGGAGTTCCGCTGATCGCCGACGGCGGAATCCGTTATTCGGGCGATATCGCGAAAGCGATTGTCGCCGGTGCAAATTGCGTCATGATTGGCGGGTTGTTTGCAGGTACCGAGGAGTCCCCGGGCGAGGTCGAACTCTTCCAGGGCCGTTCCTACAAGGCCTACCGGGGCATGGGTTCTGTTGGCGCGATGGGCCAGTCACAGGGCTCATCGGATCGCTACTTCCAGGATGCGACCGAGGAACTCGAGAAACTGGTGCCGGAAGGTATCGAGGGGCGCGTAGCGTACAAGGGTGGCATGGTCGCGATCGTGCATCAGCTTATCGGCGGCGTTCGCGCTGCGATGGGGTATACCGGCTGTGCCAGTATCGATGAGATGCGAGTCAAACCGAGTTTCGTGCGGATCACGGGCGCCGGCATGGCCGAAAGCCATGTCCACGATGTGACCATCACCAAGGAAGCGCCTAATTACCGCTCGAAGAGCTAGGTCCTCATGAGCCTCAACATCCATGCACACAAGCTGCTGATCCTCGATTTCGGCAGCCAGTACACCCAATTAATTGCCCGGCGCGTTCGTGAAGTCGGTGTCTATTCCGAGATCCATCCCTGGGACATGTCCGACGAAGATATTCGCGCGTTCGGGCCCAGCGGCGTCATCCTGTCGGGTGGCCCTGAGTCGGTCAATCTTGACGAGCCACCCCGTGCCTCGCAGGTCGTGTTTGAACTGGGCGTACCCGTGCTCGGGATTTGTTACGGCATGCAAACGATGGCCGCTCAGCTGGGTGGAAAGGTCGAAGCGTCGTCGCATCGCGAATTCGGGTATGCGGAGATCGAGCCGACCGAGTGCCGCTTGCTGCATAGCCTTAGTGATGAGGCCAGCCATTCGATGCTCAAGGTCTGGATGAGTCACGGTGATCGCGTCGAGGAGATTCCACCGGGCTTCGTCGCGACGGCATCCAGTGCCAACTCGCCATTGGCTGCGATGGAAGATGTGGAGCGCAATTTCTTCGGCGTGCAATTCCACCCTGAAGTCACGCACACGCCGCAAGGTATGGAGATCCTGCATCGCTTTGTACGCGAGATTTGCGGTTGCTCGGGCGACTGGACGCCGGACAACATTGTGGCCGATGCCATCGAGCAGGTTCGTGAACAGGTTGGTGACGGCAAGGTTTTGCTCGGACTTTCCGGTGGCGTAGATTCTTCCGTCGTAGCAGCGCTGTTGCATGAAGCAATCGGTGATCAGCTCGTCTGTGTATTTGTCGACCACGGCTTGATGCGCCTCAACGAAGGCGATCAGGTCATGGAGACCTTCGCCGAGCATATGCATATCAACGTGATTCGCGTAAACGCCGCGGATCGTTTTTTCGGCGCGCTCGAAGGTGTCAGCGACCCGGAAGAGAAACGCAAGATCATCGGCGGCCAGTTCATCGAGGTGTTCGACGAAGAGTCGCACAAGCTCGAGGGAATCGACTGGCTGGCACAGGGCACGATCTACCCCGACGTGATCGAGTCCGCCGGGGCCAAGACGGGTAAGGCGCACGTTATCAAGTCACATCACAACGTGGGTGGCCTGCCCGAGAAAATGCGCATGAAGCTTGTCGAGCCCCTGCGCGAACTATTCAAAGACGAAGTACGCAAAATTGGTCTCGAGCTCGGCTTGCCGCGCGAGATGGTCTACCGTCACCCGTTCCCGGGGCCGGGCCTGGGCGTGCGGATACTCGGTGAAGTGAAGCGCGAGTTCGCATCGTTATTGCAGCTGGCTGATGACATATTCATCCAGGAATTGCACGAGCAGAAACTGTACGACGAAACAAGCCAGGCGTTTGCTGTTTTCTTGCCGGTCAAGTCGGTGGGGGTCATGGGCGACGGTCGTCGCTACGACTATGTTATCGCGCTACGCGCGGTTGAGACGATCGACTTCATGACGGCTCGATGGGCCCGTCTGCCGTACGAATTTCTTGAGCACGTCAGCTTGCGCATCATTAACGAGGTCGATGGCATTTCGCGCGTCACCTACGACATATCCGGCAAACCACCCGCCACGATCGAGTGGGAGTAATGGGCGCCGACTGGTCGCCGCAGGACGTCGAGTTCATGCAGGCTGCGTTGACCGATGCAGCCGTTGCTGCCAGTGAGGGTGAGATTCCTGTTGGAGCAATGGTCGTTGCAAACGGCGAGGTCATTGCGAAGGGGCACAACAACTCCGTTGCTGCTGCGGACCCGAGCGGTCACGCCGAGATCGTCGCGCTTCGCTTGGCGGCGCAGCGACTGGGCAATCACCGCATGCCCGAAACCACGCTTTACGTGACGTTGGAACCTTGCATCATGTGTGTTGGCGCCATTGCCCAGGCGCGAGTTGGACGCGTCGTCTTTGGCGCCTATGACAAGAAAGCGGGTGCGCTTGGAAGTGCGGAAGACCTTTCCGACTCGCGTGCGCTGAATCATCGTTTCGAAGTGAACGGCGGCTTGCTTGCCGACGAATGTGGCGAATTGCTCAGGACTTTCTTCGAGTCACGACGCTAGGCCGTTTCGACTGGCCCTTCAGCTTCCGAATTGGCTTCAGCCGGCGGTTCTTCCTGCTCGGTCAACCACTTCAGGATGTTGTAGTAGGCCCGGATATTGTTCACGTACAGCACGGGCTCCCAGCCGCGCGCATAGCCATAGGGCACCTGCGAATACCATTTGCGCTGTGCGAGAAGCGGGAGCGCGCCGCTGACATCGATCCAGTTGTCCGGGTCGCCGCCTTGCCACTCGACGATCATGCGGGCGTCCTTAATGTGGTTGAAGCCGACGTTGTATGCTGCCAGCGCCATCCACCTGCGGTCAGGCTCCCCGACGGTATCGGCGACGCGTTCCGTCTGGCGGGCATAGTACTGGGCGCCACCGATGATGCTGAGTTCAGGGTCTTCGCGATCCTCAATTCCGAGGTAGTCTGCGGTTGCCTGGGTCAGCATCATGATGCCGCGAACCCCCGTGGGTGACACGGCATGCGAGCGCCAGTGTGATTCCTGGTAGCCGATGGCGGCGAGCAACCGCCAGTCCACATCCCATTCGGCACCGGCTTCCTCGAACATGGCTCGGTAGCGCGGCAAGCGACTTTCGAAATGTCGAATGAAATTTCGCGTGCCGACGTAGTCGTATTTCTTGGTATGGCCGAAGTAACGCTCGTGAACTCGAGCCAGTAGGCCCTCTCGGTCCGCTTCGATCAGGAATTCGTCCGCGATGGCCAGAAGTGAATCGGCATCCCCCTTGGGGAAAGCCCAGGCGATCGGGTCATCGACATTCAGGTCGAGCGCGACGCGCAGATCCGGGTAGAAGTGCCGCTGGATGTTGAAATCGGGACTGTCGGCAACGGTCAGGTCGATCTCGCCCATGGCCACGCGGGTCAGCAGGTCTGCAGATTCGATATCCGCATTCTCGCTCCACGATAACGTCGGATGCTCGGTCCGGAGTTCCTCAAGAACGTCAACGTGACTGGATGCCGCCATGACTTCAATGGAGCGATCGAGAATTTCCTCGATCGAGCGGGGCCGCCCGGTTCCAAGTTTGTAGATCAGGTGCACATTGACCGATTTGTAGGGGTGTCCGAAATTCAGGTATTCGCGGCGTGATTCGGTTACGGAAAGACCTGCGGCCGCCATGTGCGCCTCGCCGGATAACAGGAGCGGGAGGATCTCGGAAATGCTATCGACCGATTGGATAACGAGTGCGACGCCGAGTTCGTCCGCAAACGCCTGGGCGAGGTCGAATTCGGGTCCTCTTGGACCGTCAGGACTGATCGTGTAGGAGGTGGGGCTGTTGCGAGTAACGACGCGGAGCTCGCCCGTGTCGAACACCTGGTCGAGAATGGGGGGCGGCGAGGAACACGTCCCGATCAGACCCGCCAAGGTGATGATGAGTAACAGTCGCAAGTGCGGCTTTCCATATCGCTGGAGGGCTAATTATCGCATCTGGACCGGGAAAATGGACTCTTGACATTCGATTGATTGCTCACCAATATCTCGGCCCCACGACCGGAGAGGTGCCAGAGTGGTCGAATGGGCCTGATTCGAAATCAGGTGTACGGTTCTCCCGTACCGTGGGTTCGAATCCCACCCTCTCCGCCAACAAAACAAAATGGGGACATTCTGCATTTCTCTATGGAAATGCAGAATGTCCCCATTTTGTTTTAGAAATTAGGAAACTGACCCCGATCTTTTGTTATCCCGCCTCTATAGCCTTTCCTGGCCAAACTTGACCGATTAGGACCAGGCAGTGCTGCAAGAAGACAATATTCGAAGTCTGTGAATCCGTACGTTTCGCTGTACCGATCAACTATGTAGGGTGGGAAAATGAACAATCGTGAAGCCGTTCTATTCACCCTCTTTTCGGCTTTCCTACCGGGACCGGAAAACACCGATATCGGCTACTTAATTATGAGCATAGGCTCTCATTCTAAAGCTGAACTCGTTATGCAGGAGCGGGTCAGATTACTTGGAGGTCTGCGATGAGAAGTAAACGGTCTGCTATTCGTGGTTCGTACCGTATTGCCGGAATCGCACTGTTGTGTCTGGCGGTATTGACAGGGCTTTCCAGTTGCGGAGGCAATAGTGGCGGAGGAGGAGGTTCCTCGTTACCTGCAATTGTCGTCAACAGCCTGCTGGACGATGCGTCGCCTCCGGCCGGGACAGTAACGCTTCGGTCTGCTCTCGCGTCCGGCCGCATCTGGTCAGAGAATCACTTTCGATCAAACCCTCAACGGCAGCACGATCAATCTGATCTTCGTCGGTGAAGAACACACTGTTCTCGTCGGCGAGGTGATGGGCTTTGACAACGCGAACAACATCTCCTATCTCGTTGGTTATTTCGACCGGGATTACGGAAAATCAGCACTTTTCGCCAATAAGAACGTTGTCATCGATGCATCGAATCTTCCTGATGGCATCACAGTAAATTGGGACGGTGCAGATACCGCAAGAGTTCTGGCGGTGTCCGGTGATCTTACGCTAACAAATGTCGCGATCACGGGCGGCAACAGTGTTTTTGATGTGGCAGAGGATGTCGGCCAGCATCCGGATGACAATCAGACTTCTACGCTGGCAAGAGGTGCGGGACTCGCCGTTTGGGGAGTTGCGACCTTAATCGACTGCGCCATCTACGATAATCATGCGGTTGGTGACGATGCCGATACGTCTCGTGACGGGGGAGCTTACGGCGGCGGAGTCTACGCAGACACCGTTGTGATGGACAATTGTATTGTCAGCGGCAATACGGTTTACGGGGGAGGAGCGGCCGGAGGAGGCGTTTTTTCCGTCGGCGGGCGTGATACCGGAGTTAATGTTTCTTCGATCAGTCAGTCAGCGATCACAGAAAACCGAATTACCGGACTTTTTGCCTACGGTGGCGGTGTGTACTCGGATGGCGGTGGTATCGGACTGTCTACAAGAATTCATGTTGAAAACAGCACCGTCGCGAGGAATCTCGTCGAACCACCGGTACTTCCACCTTTCCTGTTTGGTCTGCTGGATATCGGATACTGGCGAGGCGGCGGTCTCTATATGTCCAACGGACACATGAAGGTCAAAAGCAGCACCATTGTCGAAAATCAGGTGTTTGGAAGACCGCGGACCACTGAACTGGATAAACCAAATATGGCGGGCGGTATCGCCGCGACCATCGGCAACGCCCACGCTGTGGAAGATATGATTATTGGTCATTCCATCGTCGTCGGGAATACCGTTCACGAGATCGATGGCGTCGATCCTGGCGGCTATACGATCGGAAGCGTTTATCCGCACGATATCTTTACCGGATCCGTCTTCTACTTCCGCAGCATGGGATATAACCGGATCGGGGTCATCGATTTCAGCCAGATACTGGTGCCGATTGGTGAGCCAGACTGGGCTTCATTGTCGCGCAAACATTATCCGCAAGTGGATGATGAGGATGGCGTGGTTATTGGTGATGTGCTCGGCAGTGCGACGCTGTCTACATTCATCAATTCCTCCGGTGTTGAAGCCGATCCCTTTGCGGTGCTTTACTACGAGCCTATCGGTAACGCCCTGGACCAGCTCCCCAGCGGAAACTACAACGTGACCGAGGTTCTCGGTGAGCTGGATGGGCCACGGAATGAAGGCAGGAACCCACTGCTTCTTCCACTGATACTGGATCAATTCCAGGATGTTTATGGTCAAGCAAATTTCGAGAGTGAGTTCAGAGACTATTTTCAAGGGTACTTGTCAGATATTGATCCGGATACGGCGGGAGCTCAGCAGTACGTCAATTGCGACAACGTCACTATAGACACCATCGAACAGGCGTACTGGTGTGGTCCCGCACAGACGTGGCCTCAAATGGAATACAACCATGCCTATATCGACTTTTGGCATCATCTCGATTTGGCGCTTGCGAACGAAATTGCCGAAGTTAACGTGGATCAGATTACCAACTTGGGGCCGGCACTAATGAACGACGAGTGTTTGGACGTCACTCTTTGGCCTCGGTCAAAGTAATTTTAATGGCATCACAGTACATCTCACGGAGGCGACTCTCACCGTTGATCCACTCGACACTGATCAGCTGGGGAATTCCCGGCCTGCGGACCTCCTCGGCGATATCGGGGCTGTTGAAATCGATAACTAGTAATGCGACTGTAACCTGCCACTGAAAAGTGGCAGGTTCATGCGTTGTTCACGGGTAACAACTGACGGATTCCCTGTGTATTTCCCAACTAACAGGGAAGCTGGTAAGAAAGGTGCAGAGCATGGTCCGCTCAGGACTCGCCACACCGCCAAAACATGAAAAGCCCCTTAATGACTGTATCTGAGTATGGATTTATGTACTTTTCTGTATAGTCACCCAGACCAGAATCGCGAAAATGGGTTATGAGAGCACACTTGAAAGGGGCGTGATTGGCCACTGTCGACCAGGTAATCAAAGCTAGGATGAGTCGGTGCGTGCTGCTCGTCATCAGCCTCCTCGTATGCCCGTTGGTCGCCGGCGCCGACCAAGGGGGCGCAGCGGGGTTTCCGCTCCGAAACCAGAATCCGTTCTTGCAGATATTCGGACTACCACCAATTCAGTCGGCGACGCTGGCCGCCGATGGAATAGTCAACTATGACCTCAGTTTCGACCTCGCCAACCATGCGGATGCCGGGGACAACGAAGTTGAAGATTTCATCATTGATGGCGAAAGCTATTTTCTTACCTTGTCATATCGCCGCGGCGTGACGGATCGTCTGGAACTCGGCTTCGACTTGCCGCTCGTCGCACACGCCGACGGTTTTATGGATAACTTTGTCGAAGGCTGGCACGACACGTTTGGCATGTCGAACACCAAGCGTACTGGGCCCAGTAACCAACTTCGTTTCTTCTATGCTAACGCTGGTACTACGCAATACGACCTGAGCTCTCCCAGCGTCGGCATTGGCGACATTCAGCTGACGGCTGCGATGCCGCTCAGGAAAGCGAGCGATGTTGACGGTCTTTCCGTGGCGGTGCGATCCAGCCTCAAGCTCCCGACGGGCGACCCGGACGAGTTGCGCGGGAGCGGCGCTATTGATTTCTCGGTTGGAATTTATGCCTCTGACAGCCGCACGCTCTGGCAGCGTCGTCTCGATCTTTCCGGCTTTGCGGGCGCGCTACTGTTAGGTGATGGAGAAGTTCTCTCGAGTATTCAGCGTAGCGCGGTGCCTTACGGTGGCATCGCCGCCACCTGGCACATGACTGAAAATCTCGGAATTACGACGCAGCTCTACGCTCAGGGCAAGTACTTTGACAGTGACCTGGAAGAGCTGGGTGGCAATTCTGTGCAGCTCGCTGTTGGTGGAGACTATCGACTGCCGAAGCGAGGGTTGTCACTTTCACTCGCGCTCGTTGAAGATGTGTTCGCCAATGCAACGACAGATTTTGCACTGCACTTTTCACTTCGATGGATCGGAAATAGATAAATGGCGCAATCCAGTCTGTTCACAGGCGTTCTTGCCGCAATCGTCTTGTTACCTCTGGCGGCGACCAGCGGTCGATGTCAGGAAATCGATGATCTCGAGCTGAGCCTGCCGAATCAGACGGATGCCCAAACTCGCGACTGGGAGGGGTTGAAGCGAGATACCCGGTATTTCCTCGGATACCAATGGGTGACAATCGGCATTCTCTATCTGGCACCAGAAAGTGTCAGCGGCTGGTCCACAGAGCAGAAAAAGGGATACGACTTGACCAACTGGTGGGATAATGTCACGAATGTCGACGTCGATTCCGATGATTTCTACATCAACTACCTGTTGCATCCGTACTGGGGAGCATCCTATTTCGTACGTGCACAGGAACGTGGGTACGGCGCCAAAGGTGCGTTTTGGTATTCGGTGGCACTGTCGACGATGTACGAATTCGGTGCCGAGGCGCTGTTCGAGGAGCCCTCCGTCCAGGATCTGGTCGTTACGCCTGTCTTGGGTTCTTTGCTTGGTATGTACTTCATGCGGGTTCGGGATAACGTCCGCGCCAGAGAGTACGAACTCGGTTATCGCACGAAGAAAGACAAGTGGATTTGGGTGCTCACGGATCCGCTCGGCTCGCTGAATCAGCAGTTCGGCAAACTATTTGGGAAAAAGACGGCGCTACAAATTCGGCCGTATCGTTATGCGGCGCGTCGCAATCCTGTCAGGCCGTTCGAGCTGGCGGTCCCTGAAAATGACGTTGTCTACGGCCTGGAACTCCGGTTCGAGTGGTAGGTCGAATTCAGAGTGATAATTGGCGCAATATCAATAGATTTTTACAAACTTGCCCATACACTAAGTCTACGAGCAAGAGGTGTTAAAAAAGGCAAGGAAAATGGGCAAAGATTCCCAGGAAACGAAATCCGACGCACAGACAGATAGGGACCTTTTCAAGGCAACCCTGCCGTTCGGTGTCGAGTCCGTGAAGACCAGCTGGTGGCATGTCGGCTCGATTTTCACGTTGATGATCGCATCGCTTTTCGGGGCCGCCCTCGCACCCGTGTGGCCATTACGTCTGTTGTTCTCTATTTTTTCGGCGCTGTTAATGGTGCGCGCTTTCATCACGTACCACGACTATATGCACAACGCGATTTTGTCGCGTTCGCGACCTGCATGGTGGTTGTTCCGCATCTACTCCGCGTTCTCGCTCACGCCGCCGCGATCGTGGAAGAACAGCCATAATTACCACCATGGTCATGTGGGCAAGATTGCTGCCGCCAGCGTTGGCGCTTTCCCGATGATGACTACTGACATGTGGCGCGATGCATCCTTCGCAGAGCGCATAGCCTACCGGGTCGAGCGTCATCCGCTGACGCTTCTGACCGGGTACTTCACGATCTTCTTCCTTAGCGTCACGTTGCTACCACTTTTGAGGAATCCGGCCCGGCACTGGGATTCGCTGCTGGTACTGCTCGGCCACGGCACGCTGATTGCCTCGTTGTGGGTCTTGGGTGGTTTCGATGTCGCGTTCTTTGTCGTCTTGTTGCCAATGACGATCGCTTCGATGATCGGTAGCTATTTGTTCTTCGCTCAACACAGCTTCGAGGATATGCGAGTTTTGCCAACGGACACATGGACAAGTCGTCGAGCGGCGATGGAGTCCTCCAGCTACATGAAGCTCAACAAGGTCATGCGGTGGTTCACCGGCAACATCGGCTATCACCATATCCATCACCTGAACGTGCGTATCCCTTTCTATCGCCTTCCCGAGGCGATGGAGGCAATTCCCGAGCTTCAGTCACCCGTGACTACAACGCTGTCGCTAAAGGACATCCGGGCATGCTTCCGATGCTGCCTGTGGGATGAGGGGCTGCAGCGAATGGTCTCGTATCGCGAATTCGCCAGAGCAGTTTGACGGGGTCTTGGCAACTAATCCGCAATAATCCTGAAGCTGCTGGTGTTTTCGATCGCCACGGACACGACGATCATGTAGGCAAACAACACGACGGCCGACTTTGACGCGACAGCAAGCCAGTTTGATTGATAGACGCGGCGTACTGCCATGACGAAGTATGCGAGGAAGTAGACGAGCACTACGACCTGCAAGATCATCAAAGCAATATGCCGGTTGGCCAGCTCCTCGAGAGGCAGCATCATTGCGAGTATGACGTAAGCCGCGCTGTGCAGGTGAAGGGAAAAAATCAGATGGTCGAAGTACAGTCGCTTGAAGTACACGCTCTTCATTAGCAGTGCGAACATGGGCAGCAACACGAACATCAGCCGTGGCAGATCATCAGACAAGAAGCGTGCCTGGACGGCAGCATCGAAGCCCGGGTCCTGTCCGGGTTCGAGCAAAATCCCGCTTTGTGCGAGCCAGGCAACCAGAACGAAAAACGAGATACTGATTACCAGGTAGAGCCTCAATGGCGTCGTATAAGCGCGGCGACGACCAGCGAGATATTCGTAGGTCAGCATTCCCGGGTGGCGGAACAGGGTCTTGATGGTGAGCGCAGCCCGCCCATCGAGTTCGAGAGTCTCTTTGACAACGTCCCCGATCAGGCTCCAGATGGGTCGCTCGAGGTCGATATTTCGCTGACCACACGCTGGACAATAGGCGCCGTCGAGGTTGGTCTGGCAATTTCTGCATTGTGGCATCAGGTAGTGATACCGAGGTACATGCGCCGCGTCAATCTTGCATGCGAACAACGCTCCAGCCAACGTCGGAAACGGCGTAGATGGTAGGATGGCCCGCTATGAAGTTTCCTCGACTCCGCACAATTATCCTGACACCGCTGATCCTGTTCGCGTTGTTCTATTTGTATGCAGTTGTCTATTTGCTGCTGAATGACGATTCGGTCGCACCCCTTGAGGGCACGCTTTCAAGAAGCAACGCCGTTGCGATCTTCGGCGCCAGCGGCACCGCGGGTGACGGCATCCTCAAGGCCGCGCTGGCAAACCCGGATATCAGAGAGATTCACATAATTACCCGGCGCACGACACCCCGTATCGACGCAGGCGTTGCCTCGGGCAAAGTGAAGATGACCTTGCATCTGGATTATCTCGACTACTCGGCGATCCACGATCAAATTGCGACGGTCGATGCTGTCTACTGGGCAATCGGAACAAGCACTGTTGGCGTTGACGAGGAGACCTACGGCCTGATCCACGTCGATTTTCCGGTGCAATTTGTTAAAGAATGGCTGAGCGTGAGCGCAAAGGAAGACATTTCGTTTCACTACATTAGTTCGAGCGATATTTCAGCCGATTCGAAAATGATGTGGGCGCGAGAAAAAGTGCGCGCTGAAAACACGCTCTTCGAGGTGGCGGAAGAATCGAATCTCCGTGTGATCGCCTATCGGCCGGACTATATCGGCCCGACGAAAGAAGAGGCGCATCTCGGCCAGAACATTCTGTATTGGTTTTTCGCACCTGTCGGTGCAGCGGTGAGAGCCACACAGATTGGCCAGGCAATGCTCGAAGTAACAGCGCGGGATGTGGAGTTCGAGCACGGTGATCGACTCGGAACCTGGAAGATCATCCGATACAGCGATGCGTACGAGAGTCGACTAAACGCGACCTGATAAAGAATCCTGAGGGGATCAGATGAAATTCAAAACGAGTGTAATCGTTGGAGTATTTGTCCTGCTTGCAGCCTGTGGACAGGAAGAGGCCACGAACGGGCAAGCCGCGAATGTGGAGCAGCCAGATGTGCTCTTCGATGCCGCAGTACAGGCGATGTCGATTGCCTACTTCTCGCACGTTCCGGAGGCTGCGACGCAACTCGGTATCTCCGAGGAGACCATTCCCGGCAACGCTCGCCGAATGATGGATCGGTCGATCGACGGCAATACGGCTCGAAACAGCGCACTTGAGGCGGGGCTCGCCGGGTTAAACGCAATCAGTGCGGAGACGCTCACGCCGGACAGGCAGCGGACGCATGCGGTAGTCACAACCTTGTTCGAGGGCATGCTGTCACCGTCGCGCGTGGTTGATTACGGCACGACGGCCGGGGCCTGGACGGCCTGGTACACCCCATACGCCATCGCGCAAAACTCGGGGCCGACGGTGGACATCCCCAATTTCCTGAACTCTCAGCAACCCGTCACCAGCGCGGAGGAAGCTGAGGTCTATCTCGTGCGACTGGCGAGTGTTCGGAAAGCGCTCGACGGATCCCTCGAAAGTTATCGTCATGGCGTGCAGGCGGGTGCGATAGCGCCGGATTTCATTATCGAGAAGTCGCTCGCCGTCATCGAAGCGTTCCTGGAACCCGATGCAGGCCAGAACCCGTTGTATCTGTCGTTCCTGGACAAGCTGGAGGCCGCGGAGATAGACAACGCCAGCAGCTACGCTGATCGGGCACTGCAGATTGTCGACGCCGATATTCTGCCCGCGTATCAGCGAATTGCCGATTACATGGGTGAGATCAAGGCATCCGCTCCGCACGATGCGGGCGTGTGGCGATTGCCGAATGGCAAGGCGCTTTACGCAGCAATGATTCGCCACATGACCGACTCGAACCTGTCAGCTGATGACATTCACCGGACCGGCCTTGATGAAGTCAACCGAATCACCAGCGAGATGGACAAAATCCTGCGCGCCCAGGGATACGAAGATGGCACCGTTGGCGAACGCATGCAATTGCTCAACGTCGAGTCGAAATTTCTGTACGCCAACGATGCCGAGGGCAAGGAAAAACTGCTGAGTGATCTTCGAACGATGATCGACGGTATGTACGCTGAGTTGCCCAACTGGTTCCGTAACGTGCCGGAGCACAAAGTCGAAGTACGAATGGTGCCGGAATTCAGCCAGGCGTCTGCCCCGATGGGTTACTACAACAACCCGGCGCCGGATGGTTCACGTCCCGGCTATTATTTCATCAACCTGCGGGACACGACGTTGCATCCCAGTTGGACACTGCCGACGTTGAGCTATCACGAGGCTGTTCCCGGCCATCACCTGGACGGTGCGACGTCCATAGACAGGGATGTGCCGATGCTTGTCAAAGCCTTGTGGTCAAACACGAGCGGTGAAGGATGGGCACTGTATGCCGAGCGGCTGGCAGCCGAGATGGGTATGTATGCAGACGACCCCTATGGCGACCTGGGTCGTTTACAGGCCGAGCTGCATCGTGCCGTTCGCCTGGTTACGGACACCGGCATGCATGCGAAGCAATGGAGTCGCGAGGAGGCGATCAAGTACATGGTGGAGACCGAAGGCCTGGACGAGGCGACGTCGACCTCTGAAATCGAACGCTACGTTGTGTGGCCCGCGCAGGCGTTGGGCTACAAGCTTGGCCAGTTGAAGATCCTCGCGTTGCGAAAGGAAGCACAGCAAGCGCTTGGCGATGCATTCGACATTCGGGACTTCAACCAGCAGGTGCTCGACGTTGCGTCTTCGCCGCTTCCCTACATCGAAGCCACGGTACGCAAGTGGATCGCGTCGTCGACTAGCTAGCGGCCTTTAGCATCCTGGAATCGACTTCGTAGTGCGAACCGTCTTTGGCCTCGAGATTGATTTCCCAGATCTCGTCGTCGGGTATCTGGGTTCGTTCATGGCCGGGTAGCTCGCGCTCGTCGTCGACCTGCAATCCCCAGACCCGAACGTTGCGTACACCGGTCGCCGGTATGCGCTGGTCATCAAATCGCTCCCGTAATTTGGGGTCGACGTCGTCGGTGGCCCAAATCGCAAAGCCACTCTCGGCAATAGCGGCCACGTGTTGTGGCATTTTCGCGGTCGTTTTTTGATCAGTCATGGCAGCAGGACCTCCAGCGATGAGCCTAGGCTGCGCTGTACGTTGGGACTATCCGTAATTGTGCCGACTTTTCCCTCGCGGTAGTGTCTGGGCGGGCTTTCAGGAGTGCGGTTATGACTGACATCAACGGCAAGCGCGCCCTCATCACGGGTGCTGCGAGCGGCATCGGCAAGTTGCTGGCAATGCAGCTTGCGCATGAAGGGGCGAAATTGGTTTTGTGGGATATCGACTCCGCGGGTCTCAGTCTCGCGCAAGCCGAGTTGACGGGCGCGGGCTACGAAGCAGACATCTACGCGTGTGATCTCACGAGCCGGGAAGAAATCGCAGCTGTGGCGGCGCAGACGCTGGCAGAATCCGGTCCCGTCGACATCCTGGTCAACAACGCCGGCATCGTGTCCGGAAAGAACCTGCTGGATATTTCCGATCAGGAGATCGTGAGGACGTTTGACGTCAATACACTGGCACTGTTCTGGACTGTAAGAGCTTTTCTGCCGTCCATGCTCGAGCGAAACAGTGGGCACATTGTGACCGTAGCCTCGGCTGCCGGTTTGGCGGGTACGGCCAAATTAACCGACTATTGCTCAAGCAAATTTGCTGCGGTTGGCTTTGACGAATCACTCCGCCTGGAACTCAAGCAACAAGGCAGCGGTGTTGTCACGACGTTGGTTTGCCCCTTCTATATCGATACCGGGATGTTCGACGGCGTCAAGACGCGATTCTCCTGGTTGCTTCCGATACTGCGGCCTGACGACGTCGTACGCCGCATGGTAAATGCCATTCGAAAAGACCGGCGCAGGCTGATTATGCCGTGGTTTGTCTATTCATCCTGGCCGAGCAGGTTACTGCCCGTCGCCTGGTTCGATGCGTTGATGGCATTCCTGGGTATCAGTCACAGCATGGATGAATTTCGGGGCGGGTCCGGCAAGGCCAGGACGGACCGGGGGTCCGTATAAGTCTCAATTGCACCGCGGCGCCCCGGGCGTATCGTCGGAGTCAGGTATCTTTGTCCGCAACTGCGGCGAAAGGAGGGACTGGTGTCCGTAATCAACGTTCTCATCATCGGTGCACTCATCGCGACGGTCGTAGTACTCGCGTTAGGATTGCGCTCCATGGCGCGCGGCGGCAGCTACGATAAGGAGCATGCCGAGAAATTTATGTGGGAGCGCGTAGGACTGCAGCTACTGGTGGTTGTGCTCTTGTTGGCCGCTGCAGTGGTGCTCAACACCTGACGAAAAGTTTGGCGGGAATCTTCGCGGGACCGCGCTAGAATACGACCTGACTATCGCATAAGCCTCAGGAGCTCCGGACCATGCGTATCGACGCAATTTCTATCGGCGAAAACCCACCCGAAGACGTCAACGTCATCATAGAAGTGCCGCTCGGCGGCCAGCCGATCAAGTACGAGCTCGATAAGGAAGCGGGCACGCTCGTCGTCGATCGATTCCTCTATACGCCAATGTCCTACCCCGGCAACTACGGATTCGTACCGCACACCTTGTCGGAAGACGGCGACCCGATCGATGTGCTGGTCATCAATACACGCGAGCTGGTTCCGGGTTGTGTCATCAACGTGCGGCCGGTCGGCGTTCTGATCATGGAAGATAATGCCGGGCAGGACGAGAAGGTCATCGCTGTGCCTTCGCACACGCTAACCAGGCGTTACGATGATGTGCTGACAATTTCAGATTTGCCGGATATTACGACCGAGCAGATCGAGCATTTCTTTGAGCACTACAAGGACCTCGAGCCTGGGAAGTGGGTCAAGATTGGCGACTGGCACGGGGCAGAGGTCGCGAAGCAGCTGATCGTTGAGGCTATCGAGCGAGCGAAAGCCTAAAGCGAATCGTAGTACGCCTCCTGCCAGTTGGTCAGGTTGTGCACGTACACGAGGTCGAATAATCCCGTATCATCGCGTGCATACACGACACCGCGGAGCAGAGATGCCAGGACTGTTTTTCGAGGAATTCGAGGTCGGCCAGACCTTCGACCACCCGATCCGTCGCACGATCACCGAGACCGACAATGTGCTCTTGACGACCATGACGCACAACCCGGCCCCGTTGCACCTCGACGCGGAATACATGAAGTCGACGCCGTACGGAAAACCGCTGATCAACAGCTGTCTGACGCTGAGTTTTATGGTGGGTATCTCCGTCAACGACACGACGCATGGGACGACCGTTGCCAACCTTGGTTGGGACGAAGTGCGGTTCCCGAAGCCCCTGTTTTGTGGTGACACGATTCGCGTCGAATCCGAGGTGCTGGAGATTCGCGACAGCAAGTCGCGGCCGGACAATGGCATCGTGATCTTCGCGCACCGTGCGTTCAACCAGGACGACGAGCTGGTCGGCGAGTGCAAACGCTCGGCCCTGATGATGAGGAAGCCTGCGTGAGCCGAAGTTTTCTGTTCGTGCCGGCGGACTCCGAACGCAAGCTGGAAAAGGCCGATGGAGTCGGCGCTGATGCTCTGATCCTGGATCTTGAAGATGCTGTAGCAGCCGAAGCACGCCCGGCGGCACGAGGGCTCGCTGCCGAATACCTGCAGGACAAAGAAAACGTCTGGGTACGGGTTAACCCGATCGGCACAGAAGACTCAGTCGCCGATCTCGAAGCGGTCATGCCGTCAGCACCCACCGGGATCGTTCTACCCAAGCCACGCAATGCGCACGATGCCGTCGAGCTGTCTGAGCGCATCGATGTGCTGGAAAGTCACAATGACATCGCGCACGGTCAGACCCGGATTATCGCGCTTTGCACCGAGCACCCGGAGGCGCTGTTTACGCTGCACAGCTACGTCGGGCGTGTTCCCAGGCTGGCCGGACTGTCCTGGGGCGCCGAGGACCTTGCGGCAGCGGTCGGCGCCACCACCAATCGTGATGACGACGGCAACTGGCTTCCCCAGTTTGAGATGGCGCGCTCCCTGTGCCTCTTCGCGGCTGCAGCTGCGGAAGTTGCGGCTATAGATACGGTCTATACGGACTTCCGTAATCACGATGGATTGCTACGCTATGCGGCAAATGCGCGTCGTGATGGATTCAGCGGCATGCTCGCGATTCATCCGGACCAGGTTGAGACGATCAACTCGGCCTTCGAGCCTACTGCTGAAGAACTCGAACGTGCGGCATTGATCATTAGACTATTTGATGAGAGCCCGGGCGCCGGAGCGATCGGCCTGGATGGTAAAATGATCGACCGACCGCACCTGGTTCAGGCACGGCGATTACTGCAACAAGTGGACACCAAGTAACAGAAAAAGGCGAAGCAGCATGGACACCCAAGTATATCCGGTTCCCGAAGCAACCAAAAAACGCGCTCTGATCGACAAGGCGCGCTATGAAGAAATGTACGCACAATCCGTCAACGACAACGAGGCGTTCTGGGCCGATCAGGCACAACGGGTTGACTGGATTAAGCCGTTTACGAAGGTCAAGGACGTCTCCTACGCCAAGGATGACGTGCACATTCGCTGGTTCTACGACGGTACGCTGAACGTCTGCTACAACTGCGTCGATCGACATCTCGAAACGAAGGGTGATGACGTTGCCCTGATCTGGGAAGGCGACGACCCCAATCGCGATCTTAAAATCACGTACCGCGAGTTGCACCAACGTGTTTCCCGGTTCGCCAATGCGCTGAAGGCGCTCGGTGCGAAACGTGGCGACCGCATCACGATCTACATGCCGATGATTCCCGAGGCCGCGATCTCAATGTTGGCCTGCGCGCGCATTGGTGCTGTGCACTCGGTCGTATTCGGTGGCTTCTCGCCCGACGCCCTGGCCGGGCGTATTCATGACTGTGACTCCAATATCGTTGTTACCGCGGACGAAGGTCTGCGCGGCGGAAAAATCGTGCCGCTCAAGGCGAATGTTGACGCAGCCGCTGAGAATCCTGACGTAACGACGCTGGAAAAAGTCCTTGTCGTGCGCAACACAGGCAATGACGTTGGCTGGGTCGAGGGGCGCGACGCCTGGCTGCACGAGATCGAGGCAGAAGTCGATGCCGATTGCCCGTGCGAAGAAATGAATGCCGAGGATCCGCTGTTCATTCTTTACACGTCTGGCTCCACCGGCAAGCCGAAAGGTGTGCTGCACACGACAGGTGGTTACCTGGTTTTTGCAGCGATGACTCACGAGTACGTATTCGATTATCACCCGGGCGACGTTTACTGGTGCACAGCCGATGTCGGCTGGGTAACCGGGCATAGCTACATCGTCTACGGACCGCTTGCGAATGGTGCGATTTCGCTCATGTTCGAAGGTGTACCGAATTACCCGACGTCGTCGCGCTTCTGGGAAGTTTGCGACAAGCATAACGTCAACATCTGCTACACGGCGCCTACCGCCATTCGCGCACTCATGCGCGATGGCGACGAGCCTGTGAAGAAGACCTCGCGCAAGGACCTGCGTCTGCTCGGTTCGGTTGGCGAACCGATCAATCCCGAGGCCTGGGAGTGGTACTACCACGTCGTCGGTGACGGACGTTGCCCGATCGTCGATACCTGGTGGCAAACGGAAACCGGTGGCATCCTGATCACACCGCTGCCGGGTGCGACAGACCTGAAACCGGGCTCTGCGACGCTGCCGTTTTTCGGCATCAAGCCTGCGCTGCTGGATTCTGAAGGCGGCATACTCGAGGGAGCGGTCTCGGGCAATCTCGTTATTGATGACAGCTGGCCCGGCCAGATGCGCACGTTATACGGCGATCACGACCGCTTCGTTGAGACGTATTTCACGACGTACCCGGGTTACTACACGACGGGCGACGGCGCACGCCGGGACGAGGATGGCTATTACTGGATCACCGGCCGCACAGATGATGTCCTCAATGTCTCAGGTCACCGCATGGGTACGGCGGAAGTCGAGAGTGCACTTGTCTCTCACGACAGCGTCGCCGAGGCGGCCGTCGTCGGTTATCCGCATGAAATCAAGGGGCAGGGTATTTACGCCTACGTCACGTTGATGGGAGGTGTCGAAGCCAGCGACGATCTGAGGGCAGAGTTGCAGAAATGGGTGCGTAAGGAGATCGGTCCGATCGCCAAGCCAGACCTGCTGCAATGGGCGCCCGGATTGCCGAAGACGCGCTCTGGCAAGATCATGCGACGCATCCTGCGCAAGGTTGCCGCCAATGATTACGGTGAGCTGGGTGACACGTCGACGCTGGCCGATCCATCGGTCGTCGATGATCTCATCGAGAACCGGCAGAACAGGAAGTAGGGGTCAGACAGGCGCGGCCGTCACCGTCATCAGGCTTTGAGCTGATCGCGGTCGATTTCCTGGTCAATGCTGTTTTCGAGCTCTTCGATAAAGCTCTGATCGGCATCAATGGAGTCCGTCAATGAGACGGGCTCCACGATGCTGTCCTCATTGAACGGCTGATCGGCGCCCACTGACTCGGCGATAACCGGGCCGTCGAGCTTTTGCGTCTCCATCAGCCCGGGATCGTTTGCCAGGTCGCTCGGTGAGAGTTTTCTTCCTCCGCCGATGCCTTCGCGGTCGTGCCGCTGGTATTCAGCGATCTGGCGTTCGTACGCTTTCACGAATTCCTCGCCAAACATCTGCGGGAAGCGGCCGCCACCCTTCTCGGTCATGATTGGATACAGGTCGCGATACAGCCCCCAGTACTTGGATTTGTTCGTGAACGCGAACAGCTTGCTATCGATCGTGCGGTCGAACCCTTCCTGAAGTTCGTCTGGATCGAATCGGTCTGCGAACTCAATAAACGCACTATTCATCGCGTCGACGAACGCATTTTGGTGATTCACCAGATCTCGATTTGTTTCTCGAACGGCGTCGCGTGCTCCGAGGTATTCGCCCTCACCACCAATCAACAATTGCTTGATCAGGTCGTTCGTGTTCTCCGAGAACTTCATCGGATTGTTGTGACGTGGCAATACGGTCGTCTGGTCGAGCCTGAATGCATTCTTGAGATTCGCGCGGCTCGCCAACAGCTTGATTGCCCCTTCGACAAACTCTCGCAGAACCATGCCGGCCGTGATCATCAGGTCGGGGCGGTTTACCGATGGGTGCAATTCGACGCGGTTAACGCCGAGACCGTCCAGGAATGAGTCGAACAGGTCCTCGGCTGTCACATCGACGCCGGCTTCTTTCCTTTCCGCTGACGCATCGTTTGCGGAGTCACTGACGGGCTCGTGCTCGGCTTTCGGCTCGGGCTTTTTCGATTCCTTACCGAACAGTGCCGACTGGAATTCATCGTCGCCGGTGATCTCCTCTTCGGTGAGAAATTGCATGCCCGTCTCAATGACGTCTTCGTCAACGAACTGTTCTATGTTGTCGGGTGCGACGGACGGTTCAGCGTCCATCGGCATGACCAGGCTTTCGCCCTTGTCGATCTGGATCTCAAACTCGAAGTCGCCCATGCGCATGCGGTCGCCATCAAACAGCCGGCGCGGGTTGCCATTACCGATCGGCTCCACGTCACCGTTCATGTACACGCCATTGCTGCTCGTATCGGCCAGGTAGTACATGCCGCCCTTGTAGTCGATCGTGGCATGGCGCCCGGATATGAAGCGGTCCGGGTCTGGCAGGATCCAGTCGTTCCGGAGGGAACGGCCAATCGTGCCGCCGTCCTCATGGTACTCACGCACGCAGTCGTCGCCGACCAGATCGCGGTGTTCCGAGACTATTTTAATGGTTAAAGGCATGGTCTCTCTCTCGAATATCGACCAATTGTGCGCTAAATCAAGACCTTGGACTGCTACACGGTTCACATAATCAGGAGCAGGAGATACTCGTAAGGTCTTGATTTCAGGTATTTCGAGCCAAACATAAGGGTTTTGGTTAGACTCACATCCAGATATGAGCAAGCAACCGTTGTACAAAGTCATTTTCATGAGCCAGGGGCAGATCTACGAGATCTATGCCCGCTCGGTAGGCCATGGCGAGATGTTCGGTTTCGTCGAGGTAGAGGAACTCGTCTTCGGCGAGCGGACGACCGTGGTCGTCGACCCGTCCGAAGAGAGGATCAAATCGGAATTCGAAAACGTCCGCCGGACCTACTTGCCCATGCACTCGATCATTCGCATCGACGAGGTCGACAAACAGGGCGTCAGCAAGATATCGAAGATGGAAGGCAGCAACGTCGCGCAGTTCCCGATGCCTGTCTACACGCCGGGGGATAGCAACAAGTAACTGGTCGACTCTGGAGCCATCCAGTATCATCGCGACTCGGCTTCCACCCACCCTCGAACAAGGTCCCCGACCCCCATGCTCGAACTGCCAGGACAGGCGGCACTCTCGAATTTTCGCCTGGCAAAATTGACCCGATCCCTGAAGCGTGCCGATGATCGCGTTCAAGCTGTTGAAGCCCGTTTTGCCTACTTTGTCGCCACCAACGCTGACTTGTCCAATGAGGGCAAGAATCGACTGGATGCCCTGCTGCTCTCGGGCGACAAGCCTGGCAAGCTGGCGCGCGGGGCACAGACGCTCTATGTAGTACCGCGGCCTGGCACGATCTCGCCATGGTCATCCAAAGCCACAGATATCGCCAAAGCCTGCGACATCGATGCCGTCGATCGCATTGAGCGTGGCATTTGCTATGGGCTCAAGTTCTCCGGCAAGGCCGGTGACGACGACGTGCTGGCGCTGAGCCATCTGCTATCCGATCGAATGACCGACGCCGTGTTCCCGAGCGCCGACGGCGTGGAAGCCCTGTTTGAGGACCACGAGCCGGCACCGGTTGGGATGGTTCAGTTGACCGAGAAGGGCCGCGACGCGCTCGTCGCTGCGAACACCGAGCTCGGGCTGGCACTGTCAGATCAGGAGATCGACTACCTCGTGGCCAGCTACGGCGATCTCGAGCGCGATCCGACCGACGCGGAACTCATGATGTTTGCGCAAGCAAATTCGGAGCACTGCCGCCACAAGATTTTCAATGCGAGCTGGGTCATCGATGGTGAGAAACAGGACAAACGCCTGTTCAGTATGATCAAGTCGACGACCGAGAAGACGCCGGATGGTGTGATCTCGGCATACAGTGACAACGCAGCGGTATTCGAGGGCTGGACAGGCCAGCGGTTGATGCCGAGCAGTTCGGACCGCGCATACGAATACGTCGAAGAACCGATTCACGTTCTAATCAAGGTCGAGACGCACAATCACCCGACCGCCATATCACCGTTTCCTGGCGCAGCGACGGGATCCGGTGGCGAGATTCGCGATGAGGGTGCGACGGGCCTTGGTGCCAAGCCCAAGGCGGGCCTTGCCGGGTTCACCGTGTCCCACCTTCGTATTCCGGGTTACAAGCAACCATGGGAAGACGATTTCCCGCACCCGGATCATCTTGCTACGCCGCTCGACATCATGATCGACGGTCCGATCGGCGCAGCCGCATTCAATAACGAGTTTGGCCGGCCCAATCTTGCCGGCTACTTTCGCACCTACGAGAGCCATCTGCCGGGCCTGCCCGAGACGGAGATTCGGGGTTATCACAAGCCGATCATGATTGCGGGTGGCGTCGGTAACGTCCGGGCGGAACACGCGAACAAAATCGATGTGCCCGTCGGCGCCAGGGTAGTTGTACTGGGTGGCCCGGCGATGCTGATTGGCCTGGGCGGTGGGGCCGCCTCGTCGCTTGCGAGTGGTACGTCGAGTGCAGAGCTCGACTTTGCCTCGGTGCAACGTGGTAACCCGGAGATGGAGCGCCGTGCTCAGGAAGTCATCGACCGTTGTTGGCAGATGGGCAACGACAGCCCGATCCTGCTGATCCACGATGTTGGTGCCGGCGGCCTGTCGAATGCTGTGCCCGAGGCTGTCGATCACTCGAGCCACGGTGCCGAAATAGAGCTCCGCGAAGTCGACAACGCGGAGCCAGGTATGTCGCCTATGGGTATCTGGTGCAACGAAGCGCAGGAGCGCTACGTATTGCTCATAGGTGACGATCGCATCGAGGAATTCAAGACGCTTTGTCAGCGAGAGCGATGCCCGGTTTCTGTGATCGGCACGCTGACTGACGATGGCAACCTGGTCGTTAACGACCGTGATTTTGAAAACCGCATCGTCGACATGCCGATGCAGATGCTGCTCGGCAACCCGCCGAAGATGGAGCGCAATGTTGAACGCGCGCCTTTGCCCGAAGAGTCGCTGGACCTCGACGGCATAGAGCTTGGAGAAGCTGCGCTACGCGTGTTGCGTTTCCCGGCGGTTGCTGACAAGTCCTTCCTCATTCACATTGGTGACCGTACTGTCGGCGGCCTGAGTGCCCGCGACCAATTGGTAGGACCCTGGCAAGTTCCGGTCAGCGATGTCGCGATCACCGCTAGCGGGTTTGGCGGTGTCACCGGCGAAGCAATGGCGATGGGTGAGCGAACGCCGCTTGCGTCGACGAATGCGCCGGCATCGGGTCGCATGGCTGTGGCCGAGTCCATCACAAATATCGCCGCTGCGCCGATTGAGGGTCTGAGCAAGGTGCGACTGTCCGCCAACTGGATGGCTGCGGCAGGACACCCCGGTGAAGACGCGAACCTGTTCGACACGGTAAAGGCGGTTGGCGATGAACTGTGTCGCGAGATCGGTGTAGCGATTCCGGTTGGCAAGGACTCGATGTCCATGCGCACTCGCTGGGAAGACGACAACGGCGAACACAACGTGGTTGCTCCTGTCTCGCTGATCGTGTCGGCGTTCGCGCCGGTAACGGATGTCACGAAACACCTGACGCCGCAATTACAGAAGACCGAGAAAACCAGTTACTTGCTGTTGTTTGATTTAGGAAAGGGAAAGAACCGCCTGGGTACCTCATGTCTGGCCCAAGCCTATGCGCGCACGGGTGGCGCGACGCCGGACCTCGACGACGCGAAAATGCTCAAGGGCTTGTTTGCGGCCGTGCAGGAATTGAATTCGCGCGACATGCTGCTTGCCTATCACGATCGCAGTGATGGTGGTTTGCTGGCTGCGGTTGCGGAGATGATTTTTGCCAGCCGACTTGGCGTGACGCTGACATTGAGTGGCTCCCGAATTGAAATGCTGAAGCAACTGTTCAATGAAGAGATTGGCGCAGTTGTCCAGGTCGCGAAAGCCAAGTTACCGCAGGTTCAAATGGTGCTTGACCGTCATGGCATCAAGGCAGACGCGATAGGCCTCGTAGATGTTAGCGGTAAACTGGTCGTCCGCAGCGACAACAAAACCGTACTTGAGCTCGATCGGGCGACCATGCAACGCGAGTGGTCCGAGATGAGCTATCGTATCCAGGCGTTGCGCGACAACCCGATGACGGCGAAGGAAGAATTCGATCGCGTCGGCGACAACAAGGACCCGGGACTCAATGTTCAACTGAGTTTCGATCCACGGGACGACATCGTACGGCCACTTCGTGCCGGTACGAAACCACGCGTCGCGATTCTCCGAGAGCAGGGCGTCAATAGCCAAAATGAGATGGCGGCCGCGTTTATCAAGGCAGGTTTTACCGCCGTCGACGTGCACATGAGCGATTTGCTGGAGGGCCGCGATACGCTCGATGGCTACCAGGGCTTGATCGCCTGCGGCGGTTTCTCGTTCGGCGACGTACTGGGCGCCGGAGGTGGCTGGGCCAAGTCTGTGCTGTATCACTCGCGGACACGTGACCAGTTCGAAGCATTTTTCGACCGTAACGACACGTTCGCGCTCGGCGTCTGCAATGGCTGCCAGATGATGTCGCATCTCAAGGACATTATTCCGGGCGCTGGTCATTGGCCGCGGTTCCTGCGCAACAAGTCCGAACAGTTCGAAGCACGACTCAGCCTGGTCGAAGTCGTCGAAAGTCCGTCGCTGCTTCTGCAGGGCATGGCCGGTTCACGCCTGCCGATCGCGACCTCGCATGGTGAAGGCCGGGCAGAGTTTGCCGACGACACGGCTCGGTACTCGGCCTCGTACACGGTCGCGATGCGCTACGTCGACAATTACGGTGAAGTTGCAGACAAGTACCCGGCGAACCCGAATGGTTCTGCCGATGGCATCTGTGGCCTGAGCAATGACGATGGCCGCGTCACGATCATGATGCCGCATCCGGAGCGCGTGGCGCTGACACGCCAGAACTCCTGGCACCCTGATGATTGGGGTGAAGACGGCCCCTGGATGCGAATATTCCGGAATGCACGCGTAGCCATCGGGTAGACTGTGAACATGACTGAGACACCGAACTCCAAACTGGTTGCCCTGTTTAGAGAACACCCGGCGCTGCTGATTTCGGCGTTCTACCTATCAGCATCCGTCATCGGCATGTTCTATTCCTGGGCGTACCTGCGCCGTTTCGGTATCAACGTCTTTAACTACGCGCAGATCAGTGACTTTTTGCTCGCATCACTCAAAGAGCCTTTTACCTGGTCTTTGGTGGTTTTGGCGGTCGTACTTGTCCTGCTCGATAACAAGTCGAGCCTTCGTGTAGAGCGCAGAGGGCCGGGAAAATGGTGGGCCTGGTACGGATCGCCGCGGTACCGGTTTATAAACAACTTTGCGGCTATTCTCATGGTGCTGGCCTTCATCTTTGCCTATGCGAATAGACAAGCAATCGACACGCTGGATGGCGAAGGAAAACTCGTCGATGTGACGCTGGCCGACAGCGATGAAACCAGGACGGCTACACTGCTCGGGACCACAGGACAGTTCGTATTTCTCTACGATTCAATGATCGAGCGTGTGGATATCCACCCGATCGAAAGCATTCACTCGATTTCGTTTCAGGCAGACTGAGCCGCGTCGTTATTCGCTTCGGTGACGAAAAAGCGGCGGACTTTGATGGCGCGCGTGAGTTTGCCGCGACGCACGAAGCACTGGTAGAACATGTCCTTTAGCACTTCGAGCAGAATACCGGCCTGGGCACGATTCAGGAGTGGCAACTCTTCGTGCGTTCCAGTGCTGAACAGAACTTTCTTGACCGGCGCAAATGCTTCGTCTTCGATGCCCGCGATATCCTGCGCGACCATGACTTCTTCAAAGGCACGTAATTTGCCGCCTTCTCCCAACGCATGGAATGCACTTACGGACGCGCGTCGGCACATCGATGCAAATGCATTGAAGTTATTATTCGAGTAACAGCTCAGTGCTTCGCGGAACAGCACTTCAGTGTGCTTGGGCAAGTATGAAAACGCGAAACGTTCTTTTGGTCGTTCCAGCTCAACAAAATTGCGATAGAGCTCGACCTTATTGTCTTCGTACTGACGTACAGCGAAACGGAGAAACACGGGTGCGTTGCAGGCATCGCATTTGTAGACGAGGCCAACGTGTTTGGGCTTGTCGCGCAGGATCGACGACGCGTCAGGAACGGACTGCGGTTGCATGTGCGCATACACGCCACAGTAGGGGCACTCGAGACCAATCTGGTCGTCAAGCTCGCTCTTAATCCCCTGATCTCTGTCAATTACGATTGCCATACCGCTCTTTCTCGTCCTATCGATTATTGCTTATCGATTTAGGCAAATTGTTTTTATCAATCAGCGACTTCAGTATGCACCATCGAAATTCGTTCGCTGCAGGGGCTTTACATAATCCAAAAAAGATTACTGTCCCCATTCCCCGACAGCTTCCTGTGCCGGATCGTTCATCGGGCGAGCTATCAAACCCGTTCTCGTCATCGTGACTTCGAAAATCGCGCCGTGGGCCATCGGTAAATACGTCGCTGTGCCGTAGTGAGCGTCGACGCCGGGCATCAACTTCGGGTACTTGCGTGCGAACTGCCAGACATCCATGGTCACGGGTTCGGACAGTGCGTGCACGCTACGATGTTTGCTCAGTTCTTCTTCGACCTCGGAGTATCGGCCACTAAGTCGATCCAGCTGGAAGATCGGATCGAGTCCCAGCATGGTCATTGGAGGTTTCCATGTGATGACGCGCGCGTCCATCTGCCATTCGTCGCCCAGTATCTGAAACATTCGGTCACGTTCCTCACTCTCGAGCATGAGGCGAGCGACGTATTGCTCAGGCGCGGACTCGGTAAATTTTATTTGCCCGATGAGCTGCTCATCGACAAGCTGGAAGTAACCGAAGTAGCTGAACGCCAGCATGATGCTGGCACCACCTGCGCCCGCGGATACAGCGCCGCCAGCCAGTGAACGTGTCGCGCGAACCGGGCGCCGGCGCCGCGCATGGCGGAACATCGAGAAAACGAAATACAACGTGAGCAGTGTGAATACGGCACTGGCTGTCAGCAGCAGATTCATCGTTGTCCTCTCCGTGAGCTAAGCGTCTAACTTCTTATACTTGATTCGGTGCGGATTTGCCGCATCAGCACCGAGACGACGTTTGCGATCCTCTTCGTAGTCCGCGTAGTTACCGGCAAACCAGACCACTTCCGAGTTGCCCTCGAACGCGAGAATGTGCGTCGCGATGCGGTCTAAAAACCAGCGATCATGTGAGATGACCATGGCCGAGCCGGGGAATTCGAGCAACGCTTCTTCAAGTGCGCGCAGTGTCTCGACGTCGAGATCGTTGGTTGGTTCGTCAAGCAGCAGGAAGTTGCCGCCGGCTTTCAGCATCTTGGCCAGATGCACACGATTGCGTTCACCGCCCGATAGCAGGCCGATCTTCTTTTGCTGGTCCTGGCCCCGGAAGTTGAAGCGGCCGACGTAGGCTCGTGATGAGGTTTCGTAGTTACCCACCTTGATCATGTCGAGACCATCCGAGATCTCTTCCCACACGGTCTTGTCATCGTTGAGGCTGTCGCGCGACTGGTCGACGCTGGCGATTTGCACCGTGTCCCCGAGTCGCAGCGTGCCGGAGTCCGGCTGCTCCTGTCCGGTGATCATGCGAGTCATCGTCGTCTTGCCGGCGCCGTTCGGGCCGATGACACCGACAATGCCGCCTGGCGGCAGCTGAAAACTCAGGCCGTCTATGAGCAGCTTGTCGCCAAAACCCTTCTTGAGGTTTTCGACTTCGAGGACGACGTCACCGAGTCGGGGGCCGGGTGGAATATAGATTTCGTTCGTCTCCAGGCGTGCCTGGTACGACGGTGAGGACAATTCTTCAAACTGTTTGAGGCGGGCCTTTGATTTTGCCTGTCGACCTTTTGGGTTGCTGCGAACCCATTCGAGTTCGTGTTCCATGGCTCGTTGTCGCGCTTTCTCGCCGGCGTCTTCGACCTTCAGGCGGGCTTCTTTCTGCTCGAGCCATGACGAGTAATTGCCTTCCCATGGAATACCATGGCCGCGGTCGAGCTCGAGAATCCAGCCTGCGACATTGTCGAGGAAGTAACGATCATGCGTTACCGCGATGACCGTGCTTGGGTATTCGTCGAGGAAGCGCTCCAGCCACGCGACGGATTCCGCATCGAGGTGGTTGGTCGGCTCATCGAGTAGCAACATATCCGGCTGGGACAGGAGCAGGCGACACAGTGCGACGCGTCGGCGTTCACCACCCGAGAGTTTGCTTACGTCGGCATCCCAGGGTGGAAGGCGCAGTGCGTCGGCGGCGATTTCCAGTTTCCGGTCGATCTCCCAACCACCGGCAGAGTCAATTGCGTCTTGCAGCTGGCCCTGTTCTTCGAGCAACGCATTCATCTCGTCATCGCCCATCGGTTCGGCGAACTTGTGGCTGATCTCGTCAAAACGATGGAGGAGGTCGATGGTCTCGCCGAGACCTTCCTCGACATTGCCACGTACGTCCTTGGCCGGATCCAGGTCGGGTTCCTGCGGCAGGTAGCCGATCTTGATGCCGGGCTGTGGGCGCGCTTCACCGTCGATCTCGGTATCGAGACCGGCCATGATGCGCATGAGCGTGGACTTGCCCGAGCCATTGAGGCCGAGCACGCCGATCTTGGCGCCCGGGAAGAACGAAAGCGAGATGTCGCGAAGGATGTGCCGCTTCGGCGGAACGATCTTCGCAACGCGATTCATTGTGTAGATGTACTGTGCCATGGTGGGACCGCGTATTGAGAAGCGCGCATTATCCGGTATGCTGCCGCACAATCAAATACTCAGGCGATCTGGATGAGCGAGTCTGTGCTGGTCTACAAGGGAAAAGAGATCGCGGCCTACGGCTTCGGCGATTCGCATCCGTTCGGTACAGACCGCCACGATGTCTTCCATATGGAACTCGACAAGGCCGGCCTGACCGGGTCTGTTGACTTCGGACATCCACGCCCGGCCCTGGTCGACGAACTCTCGCTCTTTCATACGGCCGACTACATCGACAAGGTGTCGCGCCTGTCCGCGATCGGCAAGGGTTACCTGGACGACGGTGATACACCCGCCGTCAAAGGCATCTACGACTCTGCTTCAGCGGTTGTTGGCGCGGTACTGTGCGCGGTTGATGAGCTAATGCACGATAACTACAAGCGTGCCTTCATCCCGATCGCCGGCTTGCACCATGCAGCTCGTAACAAAGCAGCCGGATTTTGCGTCTTTAACGATTGTGGCGTCGCCGCCGAATATCTGCGCGCGCGATATGGCCTCAGGCGCATCGCCTACGTCGACATCGATGCTCACCACGGCGATGGTGTGTTTTACGGCTTCGAGGACGACCCCGACCTGATCTTCGCCGACATCCACGAGGACGGGCGCTTCCTCTACCCGGGAACCGGTCACGCACACGAGACCGGCAAGGACAGGGCGAAGGGCACCAAACTCAATATCCCGGTCGCGCCCGGTGCTGACGACGCCGAGTTCCGCCGCGCGTGGGAGCAGGTGGAAGCCTATATCGACGCACAGAAGCCGGAGTTCATCCTGATGCAGTGCGGTGCCGATAGTCTCGAAGGCGATCCGATTACACACCTTTGCTGGACCGAAGAGGCTCATGCTCATGCGGCGGCGGCCCTATGCCGGCTGGCCGACAAGCACTGCCAGGGGCGCATTATTGGCACGGGCGGTGGCGGCTACAACCGCCACAATGTGGCGCGGGCCTGGACCCGTGTCGTCCAGTCTTTCGTGGAAGCGCCCTGACCTGTAACATCGCGTTCTCTTCTAGCCCCCCCGTCCCCGGAGCAAACCCCGATGTTCGACACCTCGACGACCCTCGAGTCCTACGATCCTGATGTAGCTAAAGCCATCGAACTGGAAAACCAGCGCCAGGAAGAACACCTCGAGCTGATTGCGTCGGAGAACTACACAAGTCCGCGCGTCATGGCGGCGCAGGGCAGCAAGCTGACGAACAAATATGCCGAGGGCTACCCGGGCAAGCGCTACTACGGTGGTTGCGAATTCGTCGACGACGTTGAAACACTGGCCATCGAACGCGCCAAGGAGTTGTTTGGCGCCGACTATGCCAATGTGCAGCCGCACTCGGGATCACAGGCCAACGCCGCGGTTTACCACGCGCTGGTGGAGCCGGGTGACACGATTCTCGGTATGAGCCTCAATGAGGGCGGCCACCTCACTCACGGTTCACCGGTTAATTTCTCAGGCAAGCTGTTCAACGTCATTCCCTACGGGCTCGATCACGAGACCGGCCTGATCGACTACGACCAGGTCCAGGCGCTGGCCACAGAGCACAAGCCGAAGATGATCATCGCCGGTTTCTCAGCGTACTCACAGGTTGCTGACTGGGCTCGTTTCCGCGAGATCGCCGACACTGTGGGCGCGTACCTGTTCGTTGATATGGCCCACGTGGCCGGCCTGGTCGCTGCGGGTCTGTATCCGAGCCCGATTCCGCACGCCGACGTATGCACGACGACGACGCACAAGACACTGCGCGGTCCCCGCGGCGGCCTGATCCTGGCGCGCAAGAATGACGAGCTGACGAAGCGCTTTAATTCGCTCGTCTTTCCTGGCACGCAAGGTGGTCCGTTGATGCACGTGATCGCCGCCAAGGCTGTGGCGCTGAAGGAAGCGCTGGAACCCGGGTTCAAGGATTACCAGGCGAAGGTCATCCAGAACGCCAAAGCAATGGCCGAGGTACTCAACGAGCGTGGCTACCCAATCGTGTCGGGTGGGACTGAGAATCACCTGATGCTCGTCAGCCTGATCGAGAAAGGCATCACTGGTAAAGCCGCGGATGCCGCATTGGGCCGTGCCTATATCACGGTCAACAAGAATTCGGTGCCGAACGATCCGCAGTCACCGTTCGTTACGAGCGGCCTGCGTCTCGGTACACCCGCGATCACGACGCGTGGCTTCGGCGTCGAGGAAACGCGGCAGATCACAGGCTGGATAGCGGATATACTGGACGATCTTGATAACGAGGAGACGATCGAGCGCGTTCGCAACCAGGTACTCGAGCTTTGCGCGAGATTCCCTGTTTACGGCTGATTGTAATAACGAATGCACTGTCCGTTTTGCGCCCATGAGGAAACCAAGGTCATAGACTCGCGTCTCGCGGGTGATGGCCGGCAGATTCGTCGGCGCAGACAATGTCTGGCATGCAACGAGCGTTTCACGACATTCGAGACCGCAGAACTCGTCATGCCGCGGCTGATCAAGAACGACAACAGCCGCCAGCCCTTCGACGAAAACAAGCTACGTAACAGCATGGTTCGGGCACTTGAAAAGCGCCCGGTGCCGAGTGACGAACTCGAACAGGCTATCGGCCACCTGATTCACAAACTGCGCACGATGGGTGAGCGCGAGGTGCCGTCGCGTCTCGTCGGTGAGCTGGTGATGGAAGAACTGCATGAACTGGACGAAGTCGCCTACGTGCGTTTCGCGTCCGTGTACCGGCGTTTCCAGGACATCACCGAATTCGAAGACGAGATCAGGCGACTGCAGAAGATTTCGGAAACGGCAGCCAGCCGCGAGCAGATGTCGCTTCTGCCTGAGCTGCTCGGCAAGAAGAAGACCTGACTATGTTCTCTCCCGAAGACTGCGCGCACATGGCGCGTGCGCTGCAACTGGCGGCGCGCGGCCGGTACTCGGCGCATCCCAACCCGATGGTGGGCTGTGTCCTCGTCAATAATGGCGAGGTTGTTGGTGAAGGATGGCACGAGCGGGCTGGCGACCCGCACGCAGAAATCAATGCGCTTCGAGAAGCAGGCGATAAGGCCAATGGAGCGGTGGCGTATGTGTCGCTCGAGCCTTGTGCTCACCACGGGAAGACGCCGCCCTGTACCCAAGCCCTTATCGCAGCGGGCATCAGCAAGGTTATCGCCGCCATGCATGATCCTTTCGAAGAGGTCGCGGGACGGGGTCTCGAGGCTTTGAGCGAAGCCGGCATCGAGACAGACGTTGGACTCATGCAGGTCGCTGCGGAAGCACTCAACACCGGCTTCGTCAGTCGTGTGTCGCGCGGTCGACCGTTTCTGAGATTGAAAATTGCGGCGAGCCTCGACGGCGCGATCGCGATGGCAGACGGCGAAAGCCAGTGGATCACAGGTCCTGAAGCGCGCGAGGACGTGCATATACTGAGAGCACGCTCAGGGGCGATCATGACGGGTATCGGCACTGTGCTGGCCGACGACCCCTCTTTGAATGTGCGGTCGTCGTCCGTTGAGACGCATGGCAACCAGCCGTTGCGCGTCGTACTCGACAGTCATCTGCGTATGCCGCTGACAGCGGGCATGCTGACGCTGCCCGGCGAAACGCTCCTGTGCTGCACGGGCGAACATGATGCGTCACGACTTCGCGATGCCGGCGCTGAAGTGCAGGAATTCGGCGCGCACGGAGACGTCGTCAATGTGTTCGAGGTACTCGCCGCACTGGCAGAACGGGAGATCAACGATGTCCTTGTTGAGGCAGGGCCGCGGCTCGCGGGTTACCTGCTCGAAAAAGACCTCATCGACGAGCTTGTCATTTACCAGTCACCCCACATAATGGGGTCCAACACGCGCGGAATGTTCATGACGCCGGCCTGGTCGGCGCTGGCGGATCGCAAGACGCTGGATATCACTGATACGCGCCGCGTCGGCAGTGACACGAGAATAACGGCACGAATTTCAGGCTGATGTTTACAGGAATCATCAAAGCAAAAGGCACGATTAGCGCAATGGACAAGCGCGATGGTGACGTGCGCCTGTCTGTACGTTCAGACGGCTTGCCCTGGTCGGACTACGAACTCGGCGAGAGTATTGCTGTAAATGGTGTTTGCCTGACGGCCGTTGCTTTACACGGCGATGGCTTCGATACGGATGTGTCGATTGAGACACTCGACGTGACGGCCCTGGGCAGTTTGGGCATAGGATCGCCGGTCAACCTCGAGCCGGCTATCAGCCTGGGCGAGCGCCTTGGTGGCCATCTTGTCAGCGGCCATGTTGACTGCACGGGGCGTGTCGTGAGCCGCAGCGCAGATGCGCGCTCGATTCGATTGCGCGTAGAGATCCCGAAGGACTATGCACGCTACGTGGCGAAAAAAGGCTCTGTCTGCGTGGACGGGGTCAGCCTTACCGTCAATGAGGTATCGGGAAATACGTTCGAATTGAATATCATTCCCCATACCGCCGACGTGACAATCATCGACGACTATGCCACTGGCACGGTCGTCAACGTCGAAGTCGACCTGCTTGCGCGATATCTCGAACGCCTGCTGGTCAGGGGCGACGACGACATTTCCATCGATTTCCTAAAGGCCCATGGCTATGCCTGACAACACGACGATTCACCCAAGCGCGGCCAGTACGCCGTTCAGCAACATTGAAGACATCATTACCGACATTGCTGCCGGCAAGATGGTCGTCATGGTCGACGACGAGAATCGCGAGAATGAAGGCGATCTCATCATGGCGGCAGCGAAGGTGCGGGCCGAAGATATCAACTACATGGCGACACATGGTCGTGGGTTGATCTGCCTGACGATGTCACGAGAGCGTTGCAAGCAGTTGCGCCTGCCCCTCATGGTCAGCGACACCGACGAACATCACGCGACAAACTTCACGATATCGATCGAAGCGGCCGAAGGCATTACGACCGGGATTTCTGCGCACGATAGGGCGAAAACGATCCTGGCAGCGGTGGCGGAAGACGCGAAGCCCGAGCACGTGAGCCAGCCAGGCCATATTTTCCCCGTCATGGCGCAACCAGGTGGCGTACTGACACGTGCCGGCCATACCGAAGCCGGTTGCGACCTTGCCCGACTCGCGGGACTGGAGCCGGCAGCTGCCATCGTCGAGATCCTTAACGAAGATGGCACCATGGCGCGACGCCCCGACCTTGAGATATTCGCGAAAGCACGGGGCATTCGTATCGGCACGATTGCAGATCTCATTCGATACCGCCTCGAGAAGGAACGTAACGTCGAGCGCATCGCGGAACAAAAGATCGATACCGAACACGGCGAGTTCACGATGATGTGCTATGACGATCACGTTAACCGCTCGGTGCACATTGCACTCGTAAAAGGAGACCTCGAATCCGTGGAGGCACCGCTGGTGCGCGTGCATCTGCAGGATACGCTCGGCGACGTGGTCGGTGTGCAGAGTGATTCCCTCGGTTGGCCGTTGCATAGCGCGATCGAACGTATTTCTGCAGAAAAGGCGGGCGTTATCGTGGTCCTGAGGGATCAGGAAACGTCACGAGACTTCATGGATTCTGTCGAGGCGCTCGACGAGCATCGCGACGAGCTTGAAGATCGCCGCAGTGGAGACGAGGTTCTGCGAACCTACGGTATCGGGGCACAGATTCTGCGCGACCTCGGACTCAGCAAAATCCGTGTATTATCTGCGCCTAAGCAAATGTACGCGATCTCGGGCTTCGATCTCGAGATTACGGAGTACGTCTAAGAGCAGCGGCGACCCATGGACAAAATCAAAACAACAGAAGGCGATGTCATCGTTCGCGACGCGCGCTTTGCCATTGTCGCAGCGCGCTTCAACGAATTTATTGTTGAGTCGCTGATCAAGGGTGCGTTGCGCTGCCTGCGCCAGCACGGCGCCGACGATGGCGACATCGAGATTATCCGTGTGCCTGGCGCATTTGAGATGCCCGTGGCCGTTGAGAAGGTTGCCGCGTCTCATCGTTACGACGGCATCATCGCGCTCGGTGCGGTGATTCGTGGTGGCACGCCTCATTTCGACTATGTTGCCGGTGAATGCGTCAAAGGCATCACCTCAGTCGGCCAAAGGCACGGAGTTCCGATCGGGAACGGTGTGCTGACAGTCGATACCATTGAACAGGCCATCGAGCGGGCCGGCACCAAGGCCGGTAACAAGGGCGAAGAAGCGACACTCGCCGTGATCGAGATGGTTAACCTCTTACGCCGTATCGACTGATGGGCAAGTCTTCTTCGACTGGCGCAGGCGCACGCACGCGCGCCCGCGAGCTAATGGTGCAGGCGCTATACCAGAAGCAGATTGCCGGCCACACGACATCCGAGCTTGTCGCCCAGTTCAGGGAAGACACTGCTTATGCACGTGTTGACCAGGCGTTCTTTGAGGAGCTGTTCCCTGAAATCAGTAACGGTCAGGCAGATCTCGAGAAGAAGATCGACAACCTGATCGACCGGCCGCTCGAGCAGCTGGATCCGATCGAGCTGTCCATCCTGCTGATCGGTGTTCACGAACTCGAAGCGCACGTCGATATTCCCTACAAAGTCGTAATCAATGAGAGCGTCAATCTGGCCAAACGATTCGGCGCGCTGGACGGCCACAAGTACATCAACGCTTGTCTCGATGTTGCAGCGCGGTCATTGCGTGAGACAGAGGTACAAGCCAAAAGCGGTGGATGAGTTCGACCTGATTCGTCGCTACTTCGTACGCGACGCGCATTCCCCCGACGTTGTTGTCGGCGTCGGCGATGACGGAGCCGTTCTGCAACCATCACCCGGAACGCAGCAGGTCCAGGTCATCGACACGCTGGTCGAAGGCGTGCATTTTCCCGCCAACGTCAACGCCGGCGATATCGGCTACCGCGTTGTGGCCGTCAATCTTTCTGATATTGCGGCCATGGGCGCTCGGCCTCGCTGGATGACGCTCGCACTGACTCTGTGGGACAAGGATGAGTCCTGGGTGGAGGACTTTGCTGCGGGTCTTTTCGATGCGGCAGCGCAGCACGATGTCGCTTTGGTCGGTGGTGACACGACGCAGGGCGATGGCGTGGTTGTCACCGTGCACGTAACCGGCGAGGTGGACGAGGGCACCGCAATCCTGCGGTCGGGCGCAAAGCCAGGTGACACGGTATTCGTTAGTGGGTCGGTTGGTAACGCAGCTGCAGGACTGGAGTTGCTGCGGGAAGGCGTCTCTGACGATGAACTGGTGCAACGCTTCCTGCGTCCAACGCCACGCATCGCGCTTGGCCAGGCATTGTCCGGACGGGCACACGCGGCAATTGATGTGTCTGACGGCCTGATTGCTGACCTGGCCAAGATGCTCTACGCGAGTGGGGCAGGCGCCGAGATTGATATTGGCAGGATTCCGATGTCGGATGCATTGCTTGCGCGCTTCGATCGGGACTCGGCTACGCGGTTCGCGCTGACCGGTGGCGACGACTACGAGCTCTGCTTCACCGCGCCCGCTGATGCAGTTGCCGGTATCGATGGCATCACCGCCATTGGAACAGTGACGGAAGGTTGCGGTGTTATATGTCGGCGGGATGGTGACGTTGTGGAAGTCGATGACAGCGGGTACCGTCACTTCACATGAATAAAGCCCCGGATAATCTCGCCCGCACCGTGCTGACCGATCCGGTCCATTTCCTGGCATTCGGGTTCGGTACGGGCCTCGCGCCATTCGCACCAGGGACATTCGGGTCGATTCCGGGCCTGATCCTGTTCTGGTTGACACTCGATTTCGGACTTTATGTTCAATTAGGTTTCGCTGCGGCAATGGCCCTGGTCGGCATCTGGATCTGTGGCGAGAGCGCGCGGCGCATTGGGGTGCACGATCATGGCGGCATCGTCTGGGACGAGATCGTCGGGATGTACGTCACACTCCTGGTTGCACCAGTGACGGTGGTCGGATTCGTGCTCGCTTTCGTGCTGTTTCGGGTCATGGATATTGTCAAACCCTGGCCGATTAGAGACCTGGATCACAGACTGCATGGAGGGGTCGGAATTATGCTGGATGACCTCGCAGCCGCGCTGTACGCCGCATTGTTATTGGGTTTGTACGGGTGGCTAATGACTTAACTAGTGAGACAACATGGCCCGTAAGGTTTCTGAAATTCAGCGCCCGAATGACGTGCTCGAGAAAATCGGTAAGTACGTCATTATCAATAAGATCGGCAAGGGCAGCACTGGCACCGTCTATCTGTCTCACGACCCGTACTACCGTCGCGACGTCGCGATCAAGGTCTACAACATCGAAGAAGACCAAGACGCAGAGCGCGCAAAGGTCTCGCGCAAGATGTTCTTCAATGAGGCGCACATGGTCGGCATGCTCCAGCATCCGAACATCATGCCGATTTACGACGCGGGCGAAGAAGACGGCAGTTACTACGTCGTAACCGAACACATCCAGGGCGCGCGCACGCTGGCCGCTTATTGCCGACCCGACAATCTGCTGCGCGTCGATGACGTCGTCGAGATCATCTACAAGTGCGCCAAGGCGTTGCACTACGCACACGGCCGCGGCGTGATTCATCGCGACATCAAGCCATCGAACGTCATGCTGACGATCGACAACGATGTACGCATTATCGACTTCGGTATTGCGATCGTTAGCGACTCGGAAGTTTCGCGCATTGAAGGAATCGCGGGTTCGCCAAGCTACATGTCGCCGGAGCAGGTGCAGTCTGAAGAGCTGACACCGCGCTCGGATCTGTATTCACTGGGCGCCGTCATGTACGAACTGCTCACGGGATTCCGCCCGTTCCGCGCCGACAATCTTTCCAAGTTGCTGCACCAGATCGTGTATGCGACGCCGCCACCGATCCACACGTATCGCGACGACCTGCCCGAGGAACTCGAGCACGTTGTCATGACGACGATGCAGAAGGAGCCAAACAAACGGATCGTGACCGGCAATGCGATGGCGGCCGAACTGACTCGTGTCTACAAGGACCTGCGCCAGAAATACGACAGTCTCGACAACCAGGAGCATTTCGATCTCCTGCGCACGCTCACGTTCTTCCACGAGTTCTCGCATGCCGAGATCTGGGAAGTGCTGCGTGCTTCCGATTGGCATGAGTACAAGGACGGTGAAGACATCGTGCGCGAGGGCGAGGTCGACGATCGGTTCTACATCATCGTGTCGGGTTCTGTTGAAGTTCAGTCGAATGGCAGTTCGATCGGTGCGCTGTCCAACGGCGATTGCTTTGGTGAGACGAGTTACGTTCGCGGCGCCAAGCGTCAGGCATCGATCAGGGCAGAGGGCCAGGTCACGATACTGCGTGTGAGTTCGACGCTGATGGAGCAGGTATCATCAGCTTGCCAGCTGCGCTTCAACAAGGTCTTCCTTCGTTCGCTGATCACGCGCCTGCAGGGCGGCGGCGGCCCGAATACCTGAGCGCTGTCCGGCCTTAGGTACAATCGACTATATAAACCGGTTTCGTGCGGCAGGATCATCCGCGCATGTGCCGGATTGTCCTGTCTGTCGTTCTGCTGATCTGCTGCTCGTGGGAAGCATGCGCCGAGGATTACCCGGCGGATTCGCTCCCCATACGTAACCACAACCCGTTCCTGCAGATTTTCGGACTACCAGCCTTCCAGAATGGTGAACTCGCCGAGCCAGGCGGATTCGATTTCGGCATCAGTTATGACATCGCCAATGATGCGGATGATGCGGACAGGCTTGGGGAGAGGCTGGTTATTGATTCGGAAAGCCACGTCCTGAATCTCTCGCTCCGCCGCAGAATCAGCGAGCGTTTCGAAGTTCGCGTGGACCTGCCTTATATCAGGCATTCGGGCGGAAGTTTCGATAGTCTCATCTTCAACTTCCATGACCTGGTTGGGCTTTCAAACTCAAGTCGTGACGGTCCCAAGGACGAGTTTCAGCTCTTTTTCGAACGGCAAGGCGTCGTGCTGTTTGCTACGAATGCGCCGATGTCCGGCGTCGGTGACGTACAAATATCAGCGGCGATGAGGCTCGGCAAAGCGACACTGCGTGCCGGTATCAAGGCACCGACCGGTGATCCCGACAAATTGACTGGCAGCGGCGCCACAGATTTCTCACTCGGCGTTTACGGTGGCGGTGCCACGAGCATGTTCAACCGCGAACTCGCGTATTCGGGATTCGTGGGCGTGTTGGCTCTCGGCGACGGCGACGTCCTGGCGGAGTTGCAGCGCAGCACCGTGCCGTATGGCGGAGCTGCGGTTCGATGGCACGCGACACCACGCTTTGCGCTCGCAGCCCAATTGAATATCCAGGGTCCTTACTTCGATGCCAGTCTGGACGAGCTTGGCGGCACCACCTTTCAGTTGGCTTTCGGTGCCGACTTTCGAATTGAGCGAACGCTGCTGCGTTTCGCGATCGTCGAGGACATTGCAGCGGGCGCCGCGCCGGATTTCGCACTGCACCTGTCGATCCGTAGTTTCGGAGGCTGATTTCCGGTTACACTCGCCGGATAACCAATTCAGGGGATCCCCATGATCAAGCGCGCTACCTGCCTGTTGGCAGTTCTCTTCTGTTTGCCCGCAGCTGCGAGCGAGTTGTCGGATGCAGTCTCAGTCGATTACGACGAACATCTGGCCGGCCTCTTTGACCATTTCCATCGCAACCCCGAGCTCTCGACGATTGAGCACGAGACGGCGCGGCGTATGGCCATGGAACTCAGCCTGGCCGGCTTCGAGGTGACCGAAGGCGTCGGTGGTACGGGCGTCGTAGCGATGCTTGAGAACGGCCCTGGTCCGCTCGTGATGATGCGCGCCGATATGGACGGCCTCCCGGTTGAAGAAAAGTCAGGTCTCGAGAACGCATCGCGTGCCCAGCAAGCCGACCCGATCACCGGCAACACCGTATTTGCGATGCATGCCTGCGGACACGATGTTCACATTACGAGCCTTGTGGGCACGGCGCGCCACATGGCGGCGAACAAAGATGAATGGACCGGTACGCTGATGCTCCTCGTGCAGCCTGCCGAGGAGAGAGTGCTCGGCGCGCGTGCGATGCGTGACGACGATATCTGGGAGCGTTTTGGAAAGCCGGACTATGCGTTGGCATTTCATGTCTCGTCAGCGGGTCTTGCCGGGATCATCAACGTGCAGGAGGGTAGCCCTTACGCTGGTGCCGATACGGTTGACATCATTATTCACGGCGTGGGTGCACATGGCGCGAGCCCGCATCGCGGCAAGGACCCGATTGTCCTCGGCAGCCAGATCGTGTTGGCGCTGCAGACGCTGGTTGCTCGCGAGATCTCGCCGCGAGACCCAGGCGTAGTGACCGTAGGTTCTTTCCATTCGGGTACCAAGCACAACATTATTTCTGACCGAGCGCAGCTGCAGCTGACCGTGCGCAATACGAGCCCCGAGACACGCAAGATTCTGCTTGAAGGCATTCAGCGCATTGCAGTCAACATGGGTCGAGTAGCCGGACTGCCCGAGGACAAGCTCCCTGAGGTCATCATCTCGAACGAGAGCGTGCCTCCCGTTGTGAACGATGCCGCATTGGTTCGGCGCCTGCGTACATCGTGGGTTGAGAATATGGGCGACGAGGCGGTCGTCGATATCCCGACCAAGGGCATGGGCGCCGAGGATTTCCCGTTCTTTACAATGGATCCCGAGATCTCGAGCGTGTATTGGTCAATTGGCGGAACACCGCAGGAAGCGTTCGACGTGGAAGCGGCTGGCGGAGAGCCCGTACCGAGCCATCACTCGCCGTTGTTCAAGATTTCGCCGGAACCGTCGGTGACGAAGGGCGTTGAGTCTACTGTTGTCGCGCTGAAGGCGCTGATGCAGGAATAGGCAGTCTGTGGGAGGCGGCTCGCCGGCGACCCCGCCGTCAGTCGTCTCCGACCTCAAATTCCTCGAGGTCTTCGCCGCCGGCGCTCTTGAGGAGGATCTCGACTTTCTGCTCGGCTTCCTTGAGCGCCGTCTGGCAGCCGCGCGTGAGCTTGATACCTTCCTCGAATTTTTTCATGGCTTTTTCGAGCGGCAGGTCACCGGACTCGAGTTCCTCGACGAGCTGTTCGAGGTCGGCAAGCGATTTTTCGAGGTTGAATTTCTTCGTTGAGCTCATGTCGTGTTTCCGTCTTGAGGTGCGAGGCCAAGCTACAGCGCCAGCCTTTGGTCGTCAATGCCCTGCGGCGAGCCACAATTGACAGATATTGAGGCGGGTCATACAGTAGGCGGTTGTTGGACTGATTCTAATTCGAGAGGAAAAACAATGTCCCTGAAAGGCAGCAAGACCGAACAAAATCTCAAAGATGCGTTTGCCGGTGAATCCCAAGCCAATCGCCGCTACCTGTATTTCGCAGCCAAGGCTGACGTAGAAGGCTACAACGACGTCGCTGCTGTTTTCCGCTCCACGGCGGAAGGTGAAACGGGCCATGCGCACGGTCATCTTGAGTATCTTGAGGAGACAGGCGATCCCGCTACGGGGCTGCCGATCGGCTCTACGTCTCTGAATCTGGCCGCATCAATCGCGGGCGAGACTCACGAGTACACCGACATGTACCCGGGTATGGCAAAGATGGCTCGTGACGAAGGTCATGACGAAATTGCCGACTGGTTCGAGACGCTGGCCAAGGCCGAGCGGTCTCACGCCAACCGTTTCCAGAAAGCCCTGGATTCGCTGGACGACTAATTGTCACGGATGGCCGGGTCGCAAGGCCCGGCCAGACTTCAATGAGCAAACCTGAAGGCAGGCGCGAGGGTAGCCTCGAGGCGCCGACACGTCACCCGCTCGACTGGCGGTCGCCTGAGTTTTACGACGAAACACCGTTGTTCGAAGAGCTCGAGCGCGTATTCGACATCTGCCACGGGTGTCGTCGTTGCTTCAATCTGTGCCACTCATTCCCGACGCTTTTTGATGCGATCGATGAGTCCGAGAGTATGGAGCTCGACACGGTCCCGAAGTCTGTCTATTGGGACGTTGTTGATCACTGTTACCTCTGCGACATGTGCTACATGTCGAAGTGTCCGTACGTGCCACCGCACGAATGGAACATCGATTTCCCGCACCTGATGTTGCGTGCCAAAGCGGCGCGCTTCAAGAAGCAGGGCGCGTCAACGCGTGACAAAATTCTGAGCGCTACCGATAGGGTTGGCAAGCTCGCCGGCATCCCGGTCGTCGTGAACGCGGTTAATGCCACGAACCGGAGCAAAACCGGGCGCAAGCTGTTGCAGAGCACACTGGGCGTGCACGTCGATGCGCCGGTTCCTCCGTATCATTCGAACACGGCGAGAAAACGCCTTGCGCGACTTAAAGACGTCGGCGAGGTTGAGGGCCAGGCAACCGAATCCACGCGCGGCAAAGTCGTGCTGTACACGACCTGCTATGGCAATCGCAATCATCCTGCGATCGACGAAGACCTCGTGGCCGTATTCGAGCACAACGGCATCGCGATGGCGCTGGCCGGGAAAGAAGTGTGCTGTGGCATGCCAAAGCTCGAGCTCGGTGACCTCGAAGCCGTCGCGAAGGCTAAGGACGTGAACATTCCAGTGCTCGCGGCGATGGTCGATGCCGGCTGGGATATTGTGACGCCCATTCCGTCGTGCACGTTGATGTTCAAGCAGGAACTGCCGCTCATGTTCCCGGATGATCCGGATGTCATTAAAGTGCGCGACGCGATGTTCGATCCGTTTGAGTACCTGATGTTGCGGCACAAGGACGGCATGCTGAAGACCGCGTTCAAGGAATCGCTGGGCAAGGTGACCTACCAGGTACCCTGTCACCTGCGCGTACAGAACATCGGCCTCAAGACGCGCGACGCGCTGCAGCTGGTGCCCGATACGAGCATTGAAGTTATTGAACGGTGCTCTGGCCATGACGGCACGTACGCGGTGAAAAAGGAATTCCACGATATCTCGAAGAAGATTGCCCGCCCGGTGGTCAACAAGCTGAAGAAAAGCGAGGCGGACCATTTTGCCAGCGACTGCCCGATGGCAGCCGAGCAGATCGTGCAGGACCTCGATGATCACGAAGCCAATAACCCAATGAGCCTTTTACGCAAAGCCTACGGAATCTGATGCAAAAATTATCTCGCGACGACTTGTTCAGTCTTGAGCAATACGCAGAAACGCGCCCGGCGTTTCGGGAAAAAGTGCTGGAGCACAAGAAGAACCGCCGCCTCGATCTCGGTACAAACGCTGCACTGTATTTCGAAGACCGGCTGACGATGCAGTACCAGGTCCAGGAGATGTTGCGAATCGAGCGCATTTTCGAGGCCGACGGCATCAACGAAGAACTGGAAGCCTACAACCCACTGATTCCCGATGGCTCGAACTGGAAAGCGACGTTCATGGTCGAGTTTCCGGAAGAACAGGAGCGGCGTGTCATGTTGACGCAGCTCATCGGCATTGAGGATCTGGTGTATGTACATGTCGCGGACTTCGACCGTGTCTATGCGGTTGCCGACGAAGACCTCGAGCGAGCCGACGCCGAAAAGACGTCGGCCGTGCATTTCCTGCGATTTGAGCTTCCGCCTGAGCAAGCTTCGGCTCTCAAAGGTGGCGCGTCACTCATCGCGGGCATCGATCATGACAGTTATCAGGTCGAAATCAGCCCGGTTCCTGCCAATATCCGCGAATCCCTCGTCAACGATCTCGATTAACGCTAGAATTCTGCCGGGCACAATCTGGCAATCCTAATCTTGCAATCGAATCGATGACTAAACGATACGACGCTGCGGACATTGAAGTCCTCAGTGGACTCGAACCTGTCCGGCGTCGGCCGGGCATGTACACCGACACCTCCCGTCCGAATCACCTGGCGCATGAGGTTGTCGATAATTCTGTCGACGAAGCGCTTGCGGGTCACTGCAAGAAAATCGAAGTCACGATCTATAAGGACGGCTCGGTCGAGGTCACCGACGATGGTCGTGGCATGCCGGTCGACAAACACCCGAAGGAAAAAATCCCGGGCGTCGAACTGATCCTGACGCGGCTGCACGCGGGCGGTAAATTCTCGAAGGATAATTACCAGTATTCGGGTGGCCTGCATGGCGTAGGTGTTTCCGTCGTCAATGCCTTGTCGAAGAATCTCGAGATCTGGATTCGTCGTAATGCGAAGGAATACAACATGAGTTTTGCCGGCGGCAAGAAGCGCGGCAAGCTCGAGGTTGTTGGCAAGGTCGGCAAGGCCAATACAGGCACAACGATTCGATTCTGGCCTGACGAACAGTATTTCGACTCCAATAAATTCTCGGTCAAGAGCCTGAAGCACGCACTGCGCGCCAAGGCTGTACTCTGTCCGGGACTGACGATGAAGCTCAAGGTCGAAAAGACCAATGAGAAAATCGAATGGTGCTACGCGGGCGGACTCGAAGAGTATCTGCTCGAAGCGATAGGTGGTGGTGAGACGCTGCCGGCAGATCCATTCTCGGGATGCCTGTCCGGCAACAACGAAGCGGTCGACTGGGCGCTTGCATGGATCACTGACGGTGGCCCATCCGTCACCGAGAGTTACGTGAACCTGATCCCGACACCGCAGGGCGGCACACACGTGAATGGCCTGCGCACGGGGCTCACCAATTCCCTGCGCGAATTCTGCGATTTCCGGAATTTGCTGCCACGCGGTGTCAGCATCGCACCCGAGGACGTCTGGGACGGGCTGAGTTTCGTGTTGAGCACCAAGCTTGAGGACCCGCAGTTTTCCGGTCAGACCAAGGAACGCCTGTCGTCGCGTGAATCGGCGGCCTTCGTCGCCGGGGTTATCAAGGACAACTTCTCGCTCTGGCTGAACCAGCACCCGGAGACTGGCGATCAGATTGCCAATCTCGCTGTCACGAAAGCACAGCGGCGCATGAAGTCGGCCAAGAAGGTCGTTCGCAAGAAAATTGTCTCGGGCCCTGCATTGCCCGGCAAACTCGCCGATTGCCGATCGCAGGACCCGGAGCTTTGTGAACTGTTCCTCGTCGAGGGTGATTCCGCAGGGGGCTCGGCCAAGCAGGCGCGCGATCGCAACACGCAGGCGATCATGCCGCTCAGGGGCAAGATCCTGAACACCTGGGAAGTCGACACGGCCGAGATTCTTGCCTCCGCCGAAGTACACGATATATCGGTCGCGCTGGGTGTCGACCCGGGGAGCGATGACATCAGCAATTTGCGCTACCACAAGGTCTGCATCCTGGCCGATGCTGACTCGGACGGCTTGCACATCGCGACTTTGTTATGCGCATTGTTCCTTCGACATTTCCGCGAATTGATACTTGCCGGCCACGTGTACGTCGCGATGCCGCCGTTGTATCGCGTCGATGTTGGAAAAGAAGTGTATTACGCGCTCGACGAAGGTGAGCGCAAAGGCATTCTTGACCGCATCGAAGCAGAAAAGAAGAAAGGCAAAGTAACGGTTACGCGCTTTAAGGGTCTCGGCGAGATGGATCCCGAGCAACTGCGCGAGACGACAATGAACCGAGACACTCGCCGCCTTGTGCAGCTTACGATCAGTGGGCACGACAAGACGGATCAACTTATGGACATGCTGCTGGCCAAGAAACGGTCGAAAGATCGCCGGGCCTGGCTGGAAACCAAGGGCAACCTTGCCGGAGTATGAGTGACATGCAGAACAGTTTGAACCTCGAGGGCGTCGAACAGCAGCCGCTCAAGGAATACACGGAACGGGCATACCTCGACTACTCGATGTACGTCATTCTCGATCGCGCCTTGCCGCAGATCGGTGATGGTCTGAAGCCGGTTCAACGTCGCATCATCTACGCGATGAGCGAGCTCGGCCTGTCGGCATCATCGAAACCCAAGAAGTCGGCTCGCACGGTTGGTGACGTGATCGGCAAGTTTCACCCGCACGGTGATTCGGCGTGCTACGAAGCCATGGTGCACATGGCCCAGAACTTCTCATACCGCTACCCGATTGTGATCGGGCAGGGCAACTGGGGTTCTACCGACGATCCGAAATCATTCGCGGCCATGCGTTACACCGAGTCGCGCCTCGCAGCCTACGCCAAGAGCCTGCTGCAGGAACTGGGTCAGGGTACGGTCGACTGGACGCCAAACTTCGATGGCACACTCAAAGAGCCTGTCGTGTTGCCGGCAAGGCTGCCCAACCTGCTGCTCAATGGCACGACGGGTATCGCCGTCGGTATGTCGACCGATGTGCCACCGCACAACCTGAACGAAGTCGCCAGCGCACTTGTGCACCTGATCGATAATCCAAAAGCGACCGTTACACAGCTCATGAAGCATGTGAAAGGCCCGGATTTCCCGACAGGCGGCGAACTCGTATCCTCGGCCGAGGACATCAGGGAGATTTACACGACAGGCAGCGGCACGCTCCGACTCAGGGCCTCGTACAAGATGGAGGGCAGCGATATCGTAATCACTTCGCTGCCGCACCAGATCTCGGGCGCCAAGTTGCTGGAACAAATCGCGGCGCAAATGCGCGCCAAGAAATTGCCACAGGTTGATGACCTTCGCGACGAGTCGGATCACGAAGAGCCAACGCGCCTCGTCATCAGCAAGAAACGCGGCGTGAACGTCGATCAGCTGATGTCGCACCTGTTTTCGACGACGTCACTTGAACGTACTCTGCGCGTGAACATGAACATCATCGGCCTCGATGGTCGTCCTCGCATGTTCAATCTCGTTGAGATGCTCAAGGAGTGGCTCACGTTCCGCAAGGATACGGTCAAGAACCGGCTGGGACATCGACTCCAGATCGTCAACGACCGCCTGCACATCCTCGACGGCCTGCTCGTCGCCTACCTGAGTATTGACGAGGTCATCGCAATTATTCGCGAAGAGGATGAGCCGAAGCCTGTTCTCATGAAGCGCTTCAAGCTGTCTGACATCCAGGCCGAAGCAATCCTCAACCTGCGCTTGCGCAATCTGGCCAAGCTTGAGGAATTCAAGATCAAGGGTGAGCAGGACGAGCTGCAACAAGAGCGAGATTCGCTCGACAAGATACTGAAGAGCGCTGCCAGGCTGAAAACGCTCATGAAGAAGGAAATTCTCGAGGACGCCGAGGCCTACGGTGACGATCGGCGCACTGAAATCGTGGAGCGCGAAGCGGCACAGGCCCTGGACGAGACGCAGCTTGTCGCAAGTGAGCCTGTAACGGTTGTCCTGTCGCAGGCGGGTTACGCGCGTGCGGCGAAGGGTCACGAGATCGACCCTGAAACACTGAATTATCGCTCGGGCGACAACTTCCTGGCGGCGGCGCAGGGGCGCAGCAATCAATTGGCGATGTTCGTCGACAGTACGGGTCGCGTTTACAGCGTACTGGCCGGTACGTTGCCCTCAGCACGCGGGCAGGGTGAGCCGTTGTCGAGTCGCTTCAAGCCACCCGATGGGGCGGCGTTTTGCGGAGCGATGATCGGCGACAACGAGCAGAAGTACCTGCTTGCGAGCGATGCGGGCTACGGCTTCATCGCGACGCTCACCGACCTCGTGTCGCGCAACAAGGCAGGTAAGTCGATATTGCGCGTCCCCACGGGTGGTAAGGCGGTCGTCCCGGCACCGGTGCCGAGAGATAAGGAATGCCTGATCGCGGCAGTTAGCTCAATCGGACGTTTGCTGCTATTCGAGATGGAAGATCTGCCCGAGCTCGCCAAGGGCAAAGGCAACAAGCTCATCAACATACCGGGCCCGAAGTACAAGAACGGCGACGAGAAGATGATCGCGGCGGCAGTCGTGCCCGAAGACGGGCACCTCGAGGTCTACACGGGATCACGCAAGATGACGATCAAGTGGAATGATCTTGACGACTACTACGGAGATCGGGCGCTGCGCGGCACGATGCTGCCGAAGGGCTGGCGCAAAGTCGAACGGCTGGCCGGAGTCGAGTAGCTAAGCAATTAGTGACGTACTAGCGTTTCCGGGTGTCGATCTTGCCGCCCTCGATTTCCATTTCGGCGGTTTCGTCGTCATTGGCGACCAGCATCTCGGCGGTCTTCTCGTCAGCTGTCATGTTCACCGTAACGGCGGCCGTGTCGTTAGGATCGTGCCGCGCTGGCATCTCGGCAGTCTCATCCTGCGGCAATTCCATCTCAGCAGTTTCGTCGTCGTGCGTTGGCAGCTGCGCTGTCACATCCAGTTCGGTCACTGTCGCGAGCGGCAGGGCAGACGTTTCTTCGTCCTCAACTTTATCGTCGAGCGTGCTCGAGAGCTCAGCCGCCGCACGAGCGATCTCTTCGTTGAGTTGCTGCGTGGCAGTCAGCTCCTCCTGGTAATCCTGCTCAAGGATGTCGTAATCGACTTCCTTGCTGATCGTGTAATTATCAGTGATCTGAGTCTCGTCGCCTGAGCCGACCGGGACGGCCATGAGGTCACGTTCGGTGACGTCTTCCGGTCGGGGCATCTTGGTCGCGTCAATGATGACCGACATGTCGTAGTCATCATCTTCCGGCAGAACCTCGCTTTCCAGGATCGACTCCAGGTTCGCTGAGGCCACAGGTGGAATGATATCGGTCTCGCTGTCAGCGCTGGGTGCCTCGGGTTCGAACGGCAACTCGATGTCGAGGTCAGTGGTCGCGGCGAATCCAAAGTCCTGAGCGACATCCATGTCGGTGCCTTCTTCAAGGCCTGTGCCCAGAACCAGGTCAGCGTCGAGTGTCAGGTTTTCCTCAGTCGGAGAATCATCGTCGATATCGTAGACTGCGGCTGACTCAATGGTCCCGGTATCCTCATGTGCCGGTGTCGCGGTGGCCGCACCAAACGATGTCGATCCGAAAAGACTGCGTGCACGACGACCGAACAGGATCAATGCTGCGAAAATCACAAGGCCACCGCCAATCAGCCACGCAAACATCGATGTTGATTCGCTGCGCGAGCCTGTGCTCACGATCGCGGTCGGGACATTCGGTGACGTTGAGCTTGTTTCGGGTCCAGGAAGTTCGGTGTCGGGGATGATAATCGTTTCTGTCATCCCAGCTGCCGGCTCCACAAACGGATTCTCGCTATCGAAAATCACATCGCCCGGGCGTAACTCGCTCGTTGTCTCGGTTGCTGCGGTCTCAATCACCGTGTCGGTGATGTCTTCGATTACCGGTGGTTCATAGACGGCACCGTCCACAGTTTCCACAACGCTGGTGCTTGCTGCAGCTGCCGGCGTCGTCTGTGTTTCAGTCGCGGTTGACACGACAGGCACAGTGCCGTCGAGGCTTGGTATCGTCAGCCAGGCGCCGGCTTTGAGTTTGTTTGGATCGCTGTCGATGAACGCGTCAGGGTTCGCGTCGAAGATCACGTTCACTGCCGGCCACAGTTTCATCGACCGGTTTTCGATGCGCTGTACGATTTCGCCCAGGGTCTGGCCAGGTTGAACCTGGTAGCGGGTCGACTGACCGATCGGCGTCTGATCCACGGTCCGGGACGCCGCACGAGGTGCGACTGCACGAGGTGCGACTGGCTGTGCAGCTACTGGCGCAGCGGCCGCGATCGGGGCTTCAGCCTGGCGTGCCTGCACAGTGTTCGCCGGATCGACGAACAGCATGTACTCGCGGCTCAGGTTCGGGGTGTAAGGGCAGTTGATCGTTACCCGTGTCCCGAGCATTGGCTCGCGAACCGGGGACTCGCCGCTAATCAGGATGGCGCGTTCCGTAATCGTCAGAGAGCTTCGTCCAATACTGGGCAGCCCACTGGTAGAGCGACCCGCGCTGACGGACACGCACGTGTTGCTGAGCATTTCATTAGGTGCCAGTGCGTAGGCAATGCTCGCACGAAGCGGTTGGCCGAGGTTGGATTGAACCGTTAGTTCCCCCAGTTCCAGTGCCGCTGCCGGCGATACTGCCAAGCCGCCGCTAATGGCGACGAGAGGCAAGAGAGTACGCGCCATGGCGCGGTTCCTGGCATGGTGGTCGTATACAGCTTTATTCACTTTCTGGCACCCCGTGATCTAGCAATACGCAGACTAGTATTGACGCGTATTCGCAGCTACGAACCTATTCTAGTTTCTAGCGTGTATAGGCTGTTAGCGGGTGGTTCCACTAACAAAGTGTGACGACCGTCACACTTTCATGGCGCTCAACTGCCGTTTGCCGCGGCGAGTTTGTCGAGAGTGGTGCTGGCCACACTGCCATCGGATGCCTGCAGGACAACCTCAGGTTCGTGAACATAATGTCCCTGCATGAAATCGAGGCCCAGCTGGAACAGTACTGCCATCGCGTTGGCATTCTCTACACGCTCGGCAATCGTCTTGATCTCACGTTGCTGCGCAGCCTTCACGATCTTGCTGACAGCTGATTGCATGGATTCATCAGTCATCAGCGTATGCATGAGCTCGCCGTCAATCTTGATGTAGTCGGGTTTGAGGAGATCAAGTATCTGGAAGCGGTCCTGGTCGGTGCCGTAGTGTTCAAGGGCAAAGCCGATGCCGAGCTTGCGCGTCTGCTTGACAAGTCTCTTCGTCTGCTTGATGTGTTTGGCCGCATCTTGCTCAGGGATCTGGACGACCAGGCGTGAGCAGTCGAAGCCGTCTGCATCGAGCATCTGTTGCATCCAGGCGCCCATGGTCGGATCAGTAATCGATTGCTTCGACAGGCGTACGAACACGCGGTCGGCCCCGTTCTTGCGACAGAAATCTACCGACGCTGTCAGCATCCAGCGGTCGATGTTCTTCATCATATTGCTACGTTCTGCCGCTGGAATGAACTCGGAAGGCAATACTGAATTCCCCTGCTCATCGATCATGCGGACCAGCAGGTCGTACATTTGAATTGAGTCACTGCGCAAACCGGCGATGGGTAATTGCGCGAGCATGAACCGATCGTCCATAAGGGCAGATTTCAGGTGCTTCACCCAGATCGCATCGAATTCACGTTGCTTGGTGTCTTCGTCGGCGGTCTCGCTCAGGAACGATGTATTGCCACCGGCCTCTTTGCCGAGATCGTATGCATCGACGGCCGCCGCTACGAATTCTTCGAGACTGCCGAATACTTCGCTTGCGCCACAAGCGCCGACTGTGCACGTTACCTGTGTTGACAAGTTGCCGATTTCAAACGTTATGCCCTTCAGGTGATCGATCAACTGCTTGCCCCATACCTGGGCATCGCGTGCGCTGCCGCGCTCGAGCAATAACATTATCGACGTGCCTTCGAAGCGCCCCGCGACGTCTCGCGGATGCATACGCTTGCGCACGACCTCGGCGAACTGTGCGAGTATTTCTTCGGACTGGATGATCCCGACCTTTTTACGGATCTCGCCAAATTTATCGGGTTTCACGTAGACGAGGCAGTGCGTGCCCTGGGCGGGTTTGCGTTTCAGCCGTTTGGTAATTCGTTCGAGAAATTGTGCGCGGTGGAAGAACAGCATTGTCGGATCACGCTTGAGCGCATCATGAACAAGCTTGGTCGGTTCTTCGGCGACCTTGAGTTGCGGAGCAATTCGAATCTGGACACACGGACCATCATCAAGGTCGATCTTTCGGAATTCGAGGTGCAATTCTTCTGCATCGCCCGAGTCGATATGAGCCTTGACGATGAGTTTCTCGTCCTTCTGCCATTTTCCCGCGATCGTCGCGACGAGGGCACCCTTTAGTGCCGCCTGGCTTTCCGGCTCGAAGTTGTCCATGACAAGCAGGCCGATCAATTCATTCTTGTCCGTGATCTTGAACTGTTGCAGCCAGGCGTCGTTTACTTCCGTAAAGATGCCTTCCTGGACAAGTGCGTAGGAACTGGCCGACACGGCCATATGATCTTTGAGTTGTTTTCTGTATTCAGTCGCGGTGTGTAAGGTCGAATTCAACGCACGCTCGACTCGCAGGGCGCGGAGCTCTCGAGACACGACGGATTGAAGGCGAGTTTTCAGCCCCAGGGACACGAGATCGCAGGCGCCTGAGCGCATGGCCAACTCGATATCGGCTTCGGCTGCTTGCTCCTGCATGGCGATAAGCGGTACTTCGGGGTTGTAGCGGTCCCTTTGCTTGACGATCTGGCGAATCGAATCGGCATAACTATCGCAGTTGAGAATCAGGAGTTCGATGTTTTCGGCCACGAGCGCATCAGCCAGCCGTCTTGGGCTCGCCGTCCAGTGGCAATGCGCCGCAAGGCCCGCGTCGCGCAATGCACTGTTAATCAGCTCTACGTCGTCCTGATCTTCAGTCAGGACGGCAATTGAAATGCTCTGGCGCCCGTTCAAATCCAAATCCTTGGTAAACCGGGTGTTTCCCGTGATGTCCATATTCTGTCAAGAGCCTTGGAGTCTAGACACTGTAGACAGGGGTGTCCCGACCGGGAGGTCAAAACCGTGACATGAATCAAGTTTCGGGCCGAATTGGCGCCAAACAGGGCCAAAAATTCGACTGGAACCGCTCTGCGACTCCGGTATCATAACGCCTCGCCGCCATCCGGCGGATCGACGTCCAAGAGCGAAAGACATGGCAAATTACAGCACCAGCGAGTTTAAGTCCGGCCTGCGGATCATTATCGACAACGATCCCTGCATCATCGTCGAGAATGAGTTCGTCAAGCCCGGCAAAGGCCAGGCCTTCAACCGAGTTCGCATCAAGAATCTCAAGACCGGCAAGACCGTGGACAAGACGTTCAAGTCGGGCGAGTCAGTTGAAGCTGCCGATGTCATGGATACGGATATGCAGTATCTCTACGCGGATGGTGAGTTCTGGCATTTCATGGTGCAGGACACGTTCGAGCAATATGCGGCTGACGCGAAAGCCGTGGGCGAAGCCAGGGATTGGATTAGTGACGGTGATGTCTGTGGTGTGACACTCTGGAACAACTCTCCGCTGATCGTGACGGCACCGAACTTCGTCGAACTCGAGATTACCGAAACCGACCCCGGTGTGAAGGGTGATACAGCGAGCGGTGGCGTGAAGCCGGCAACCTTGTCTACGGGCGCTGTCGTGCGTGTGCCGCTGTTCGTTGATCAGAACGAAGTGATCAAGGTCGATACTCGCTCGCGCGAGTACGTCTCACGCGTCAAATAAAATACTTGCGCGCTTCCTGAAGCGTGCAGAACGACTCACACAACATTTCAACTCCAGTCTGATCGGCTGCCGTGAAGCGGCGTGTGATCGGGCTGTCGATGTCGAGTACGCCGATCAACTCGCCGTGTGTGACCAGTGGCACGACGAGCTCCGATCGTGATTCCGAATCACAAACGATGTGCCCGGGAAATGCGTGTACGTCGGCAACGCGCTGCGTCTGCATCGTTGATGCAGCCGCGCCGCAGACACCTTCGTCGAGCGCGATATGAACGCATGCAGGGTTTCCCTGGAACGGCCCCAGAACGAGTTCATTCCCTCGCAGAACATAGATGCCAAGCCAATTGATGTCGTCGATGGCGTTGTAGAGCAAGCCAACGAAATTACTTGCTGCCGCGAGAGCGTCAGGCTCCTCGTCGAGCAGTGCGTGCAGCTGCGAATTCAGCAGCTTGTAGTCTGTTTCATTCATACGTTGTGCCAAAAGCGAAAGTGATTACATCTCGTATATCGTCGGTCTTATCATGGAGCATTTGCAAGCGTTCGAATCCCATGGCGACTCCAGCGCACTTCGGCAGCCCTGCGTCGAGCGCCGCCAGCAGGTCCTCGTCCACGGGACGAACCGGGCGACCGCGTCGTGCACGGCTTTCATTATCTCGTGCGATTCGCACTCTTTGTTCGTCAGCGTCCGTGAGTTCAACGTAGCCATTCGCCAGTTCCACGGGGCCAAGAAAAATCTCAAACCGATCAGCAACTTGCGGGTTATCCGGGCAGACTCGTGCAAGCGCTGCCTGGCTGACCGGGTAGTGGCGCAGGACGGTCAGGCGATCCGCAGAAAACGTCGGCATGATCTTCGTCACCAGCAGCAGATCGAGCCAGTCATCTTTCTCATCGCCCATCGCTGTGCGGAGTGCGTGGTCGGCATTCACGGCCTCAGCGAGAGTGTCGACATCCGCCATTTCGGCGTCGATGCCACACGCCTCATGGATCGCGTCGTAATAGTCGATGAGTACCGGTCCTGGTGCAGAAAATGTATCCCCAAGTACTTCGTTAATGATTCGCACAGCGTCGCTGATGATCTGGGCAAGGCTCATCCCGAGGCGGTACCACTCAATCATTGTGAACTCGGGTTGGTGTTTGCGTCCCGCTTCGCCATCGCGAAAGACACGGCAAATGGAATAGATGTCCGGATAGCCCGCGGCGAGCAAGCGTTTCATGCAGAACTCGGGTGACGTGTGCAGGTAAAGCGGTGGGCCGCTAATCGCGCTGTCGGCGATGGAGAAACTCTCGATCTGTGTGTCGCTGACGGCGAACGGACCTAGCGCGGGCGTGTCGACTTCAAGTACTTCCTCTGCCAGGAAGTACTCGCGGATGCGGCGCATCATGGCAGCCCGGCTCGCAGATGCCTGCGGCCCCGAGGCCGGTTGCCAGCTTGTCATTCGATATCGCCTCGCAGCTCGCCGATCTCCTCGCCCATGCGCAGGGTCTCACCGGATTCGAGGTCGTCGTCCCACTCGCAAACGTCTTTAGGCAGAAGCAGGATTACAGTTGAACCCATGTTGAACCAGCCGAGCAGGTCGCCCTTGGCTACCTTGGTCGGGTATTGGGTAATGTCGAGTACATCGACAACGCCAGTCTTCTGCGGTCGAATCTCACCGGTCCACGGTGTGCTGATGCTGCCGACATTCAATGCGCCAACGAAGATCACTGCTGCAGGGCCGTGTTCGGTGCGGAAATGCATAACAAGGCGCTCGTTGCGACGGAAAAGCCCATCAAGCCGCGACACGGTGGCTTCATTGACGCTGAACAGATCGCCGGGTACGTAGCGCGCGGCGATCAACTCGCCTGCGAGCGGCGCATGCACACGATGGTAGTCGTATGGCGCGAGATAAATCGTCGCAAAACTGCCATCTATGTAGTGATCGACTTCGTTGAGATCCGTGGCGAGCAGGTCACCGAGCGAGTAGTCGATACCTTTGGCCTGAAAGATGCTGTCGGCGCGAATAGTGCCGGCAGCGGAAACCGTACCGTCGACAGGAGAGACGATGGCGTTCGTGTCGTCGTCAATGGGCCGTGCTCCGTCCGCGAGCTCCCGAGTGAAAAAGTCGTTGAATGTTGCAAAGTCACCCGGGGCGTCGAGTTTCACTTCATCGAGATCGACATCGAATGCGCGGGCAAACCGCGTAATCAGGAAATCCTTGATGCCCGGGTGGCGAATTCTGGCGATACGCCAGATGATGGCCGTAAGCCAATGGCGAGGGAGGATATGCTGCAGCAGGACGAACGCGCTCGCCTTCATTTCGGTTCGTCCTTCGAAAAAGAATAATCAACAGAGAGCACTGGGAGGTCACCACTGAAAAATTGCAGTGTGACCGAGTCCTGCAGGTCTTGAGGGCGCATCAGCATGAGGTGTTTGCCACCTCGCTCAAGTACAACGCTGGTACGTCCGGGAACCACAAGGGCATCGAGCTCGCGCATTCGCGAGATTCCGTCGGTGACTGTCGTTTCGTGAATCTCAACTGCCTCGAACTGCGAGCTTGTTACGTGAGTGATGCGAGTCTCCTCGTCGGTATTGTTGGTAACGACGAGAAAGCCGGCACTCATTCGCATGCCCGGCACAGGTTTGGTGATCTCCAACTCACTGACGACCAGTGGTGGCTCTGGAGCACCGCAGGCTGCGAGCAATACAGCCAACAGGAAGAGGACGCTACGCATCAGGTTCCTCCCATGATAATTGGCAAATCGTGGACGAAATTTTCGACGATGTGCGGGCCGCTAAACAACGCCCCGAAACCGCCGTCAGGGTTGATAACGAGAACAGCGGCAGAGTGATCAACGGCGTAATTCTCACCGTCAGCTGGCTGCTTCTCGAAAAAGATGCCCAGTCCGGATGTCAGCTTCGTGACTTCATCGAGCGTGCCGGTAATGCCGAGATTGCCTTCCCCGAAATAGTCGACGTATTGCCCCAGGACCTCGGGCGTGTCCCGCTCGGGGTCGACGCTGACCAGGACAATACGTGGCAGAGGCGATTGCCCCTTCTCCTGGAGCGCTGCTTTCGCGGCCGACAGAACCTGCAACGTCGTAGGGCAGATGTCCGGGCAATGCGTAAAGCCGAAAAACACGAGGTCCCATTGGCCCTCGAATACACTCTGGTCGACTGCCAGGCCGTGCTGGTTCTCGAGCGAGAATTCAGGCACCGGGTTTGGCGCCGGCAAGACCAGCGCGAACTCAGGCGCGGACGGCGCCTGCATACGCAGTGCCAGAAATGTGCCAGCGGCGAGTGCCAGACCAAGGGCGATGGCAATGATGAATTGTCTTAAGTTCATAGCGGATTACTTGCGGGGTTGAGGCCGCAATTCTACAGGCAGAATGACCATGAGCGTGATAGATTCGCGCGGCATGAACGTCGAGCAACTCATTCACGATATCGCGCGCCGGTTTGAGGCCGCGGAGCTGAGCTATGGGCATGGCACCGACAATGCGATCGACGAGGCCGCATGGCTTGTTTTCGCGGTGCTCGGCCTGTCTCATGCTGACGCGCCAGCTGTGTATTCGAACGCAGTGGCCGATGACGGCATCGCGGCCGTCAACGAGTTGGCGGCGAAGCGTGTCGACGAGCGTGTGCCGGTGGCCTATCTCGTCAACCAGGCGTGGTTCGCAGGGCTCGAATTCTATGTCGATGAACGCGTGCTCGTACCTCGTTCGCCGTTCGCCGAACTGATCCACAATCGCTTCGCGCCGTGGATATCGGCCGGGGAAGTGAGGCATGCGGTGGATCTCGGAACAGGCAGCGGCTGTATCGCGATCGCGACCGCCTACGCGTTTCCGGACGCCAGGGTGGATGCCGTCGATATTTCCGACGACGCGCTGGCCGTTGCCGACATCAATGTGCGGCGACACGGGCTCGAGAATCGCGTTCGCACCGTCAAATCGGACTTCTTCGCGGCGCTGGGTGACGCGCGCTACGACCTCATCATCAGTAATCCGCCTTACGTCGACCAGGCGGACATGGACGCGCGATCAAGAGAATTCCTGCACGAACCCGAACTCGGGCTTGCCGCAGGTGAAGACGGTCTGGAATCCGTGCACAAGATTTTGCAAGATGCCTCGCGATTCTTGACGGACAATGGAATACTCGTCTGTGAGGTCGGGAACAGCCAGGCAGCGCTGGAAGCTGCTTACCCGGAATTGCCGTTGGTCTGGCTCGAGTTTGAGCAGGGCGGTACCGGTGTGTTCCTGCTGACCCGCAAAGATTTGGACTTAATCAGACAATAGATCAGGTAGTAATTAAAGTGTCGGGCAACAGTTTTGGAAAATCGTTTGTCGTAACAACGTTTGGTGAAAGCCACGGGCTTGCACTCGGCTGCATAGTGGACGGCTGCCCGCCGGGTATGGAGTTATCTGAAGCCGATATCCAGGGCGATCTGGATCTCCGTCGCCCCGGTCGAAACAAACACACGACACAGCGCAACGAACCTGACCAGGTTCGTATTCTGTCCGGCGTATTCGAGGGCAAGACGACGGGAACCCCGATTGGCCTGATCATCGAGAACACGGACCAGCGATCAAAAGACTACGGTGACATCAAGGATAAGTTCCGTCCGGGGCACGCCGATTACACCTATCAGCAGAAATACGGCATTCGCGACTATCGTGGTGGTGGCCGCTCGTCTGCCCGCGAGACCGCCATGCGTGTCGCCGCTGGAGCGATTGCCCGCAAATACCTGAAAGAACGCGCCGGTATCGATATTCACGGATTCGTATCGCAGCTCGGGCCGATCGAGCTGCAGGCCAGCGACCTGTCTATCGTCCACGACAACCCGTTTTTCTGCGCGGATCCCGACAGGCTTGATGAGCTCGACACGTTCATGAGTGACTTGCGAGAAGAGGGCGATTCAATCGGCGCAAAAGTCAGCATTCTTGCCCGCGGCTTGCCGCCCGGGCTCGGCGAGCCCGTGTTCGACAAGCTCGAAGCGGACCTCGCTCACGGACTGATGAGTATCAATGCTGTGAAAGGCGTTGAAGTCGGGGCCGGTTTTGCTGCCGTGTCGCAGCGCGGTAGTCAGCATCGCGATGAATTGTCCGCCTCGGGCTTTAGCAAGAACGATGCGGGTGGGACACTCGGCGGTATTTCCTCGGGACAGGACCTGTTGACGAGCATCGCGCTCAAGCCGACATCGAGCATCAGCAAGCCTGGCAAGACAATCGACAAGAGCGGCTCAGAAACCGAAATCGTCACCAAGGGTCGCCATGATCCTTGCGTTGGATTGCGTGCGACGCCGATTGCAGAGGCGATGGTGGCACTTGTCATCATGGATCACTTCTTGCGCAACCGCGCTCAGAATGCCGACGTTAGGTCGGACACACCGGAAATTTGAAACATGCCAGACCAATTTGATATCGCCGTCGTCGGCGCCACGGGCGTCGTCGGCGAAGCCATGCTGGATATACTCAGACAACGAAAATTCCCCGTCGGGAAAATCTACGCGCTCGCGAGCGAGCGCTCACTTGGCAAGACCGTCAGTTTTGGCCATCGAGAACTCGAGGTCGAGAACCTCGCGGATTTCGACTTCTCCAAAGTGCAGATCGGCCTGTTTTCAGCCGGCGGCTCGATTTCGGAAGAGTTTGCACCCAGGGCGGCGGCCGCAGGTTGTGTGGTCGTGGATAACACCTCGCATTTCCGCTACGACGACGACATCCCGCTCGTCGTGCCCGAGGTCAACCCGGATGCAATCGCCGACTACAAAACGCGCGGCATCATCGCAAATCCGAATTGCTCGACAATCCAGATGCTGGTTGCGCTCAAGCCTATTTACGACGCTGTTGGCATCGAGCGCGTCAATGTCTGCACCTACCAGGCCGTGTCCGGTGCTGGCCGCAGTGCTGTGGAAGAGCTCGTGCGCCAGACGACGACTCTGTTGAATGGCCGACCACTGGAAATCGAAGGTGATGCCAAACAGATCGCCTTCAACGCTATCCCGCATATCGATGTCTTCCTGGACAACCGCTATACCAAGGAAGAGATGAAGATGGTCTGGGAGACGCGCAAGATACTGGGCGACGAGGAAATACTCGTGAATCCGACGGCCGTGCGCATACCGGCGTTCTTCGGCCATTCCGAGGCGGTACACATCGAAACGCGCGACAAGATTTCTGCTGCTGACGTGTCGGAATTACTGGCCAGATCGCCGGGTATCGAGGTGCTTGACGGGGTCGAAACAGGCGAATACCCGACCGCCGTGACCGAAAGCTCCGGTGCGGACCCTGTTTTTGTCGGGAGAATCCGCGAAGACATCTCTCATCCGCGTGGAATTAACCTCTGGGTTGTTGCAGATAACATACGTAAGGGCGCCGCTCTAAATAGCGTCCAAATTGCTGAAATATTGGCAAAAAACTATCTTTAGGCTATAGTTCGCAGGCACATCGGCCCCGGACTGGATGTCGTTACTGGGGGGCTTTGAGGGTTTGGAGAAAATACATTATGTCGCGAAGTTTCACGCGTATCTCGCTTGCACTTGTCCTTTTGCTGTCGAGCGAGGTCTGGGCCATTGGACTAGGTGAAATCAATCTCGACTCAGCGCTCAACGAGCCGCTGCGTGCAGATATTGAGTTGCTGTCGGCCACGCCGGAAGAACTGGCAAACCTGAGCGTCATGCTCGCATCTGACGAGACCTTTGCTCGTTACGGGATCGACCGGCCGTTTTTTCTCCAGGGAATCGAGTTCAACGTAGTGAGCGACGGCGCCAACGGGTCTGTTGTTCAAGTTCGCTCGAGGTCCCCGATTACCGAACCCTTCCTTACGTTCCTTGTCGAGGCGACATGGTCGAGTGGCCGTCTGTTACGCGAATACACAGTGCTTCTGGATCCGCCGACTTACGCTCCGCCCGCCGTGCAGCAGGCACCTGCCGTAGAAGCGCCACGACGCGCCACGACGACGGACAGTGCGCGAATCGAACGCCGACAGCCCGAACCGCAGCCGACGCAGCAGACGCAGCAGACGCAGCCGACGCAGCGTGTAACGCCATCGCCGGCAGAGCCGAGAGTGACGCCGCCACCGACGCCCGCACGCGACCAGGATCCCGCTCCTGCCGTTCAGGATTGGTATTATTCGTCGACAGCCGGCGGCGATGTCTACGTTGAGCGTGGCGATACGCTATGGGGTATTGCGAGCCGTATGCGTCCTGATAACCGCCTGACGATGAACCAGACAATGCTGGCAATCTTCAAGGCGAACCCCGATGCGTTCTCCGGCAACATCAACCGGCTCAGCGCTGGTGCCTCATTGCGTGTTCCGAGTGCCGATGAAGTTTTCCAGATCAGTCGAGGCGATGCTTTTTCCGAGGTGAAACGCCAGAACGCTGTCTGGAGCGACACCGCAGGCGTCCCGAGTCCGGATGCCAGCTACGACGATACAAGTTACACGGATACGAGTCCCGACATGGACTACGCGGAGCCGGAGCCGGCAGATACTGCGGAAACCCGTCCCAGTCTGACGCTGGTGCCGCCGGATGAAGAGCCCGCAGGCATTGATTACGACGATGACCTTGAAACAGCCGAGGCGCTGACCCGCGAGGAGGAGATCGAGAGCCGTATTGCAGATCTGGAAGCAGCCGACGTTCCCAATCAGCAATCCCTGATCGAGATCCGTGACAACGAGTTGGCCACGTTACGACAGGAACTGGCTGATATTCGCCGTGAGGAATACGAACCGCCTGCCGACGAAGCCAGTGTCGACGAGCTATTCGTAGACGATGAACTGACTGCCGACACCGAAGATGCTGCGACCGCTGACGAAACAACGGCGACGGACGATGAAGCGGCCGAGCCCGAGCCTGCACCGGCGGATGATGTTCGCACAACGCGGGTCAGCGAGCCGAGCATCATGGACCGCGTTATGGCGATCCTCAGCAGCTTCTGGACGAAGATTGTTGCCGCACTGATACTGGTCGCAGGCGTACTGCTGTGGTTCGTACGCCGGGGGCGCGATGAAGACGATGATTCCGGGCCTTGGGAAACGCTGGACAGCGACGAGTTGGCTGCCGGGGCTTTGGCTGCGACTGCCTCGCTGAGCGCGCCAACACATGACGACGAATCCATCGTAGTGGTCGAACAGGACTCGGGTATTCGCCCGATGGACGACGATACGATCGAGGTACCGGAGTCCGTGATCGCAGCTGCCTCAGACGAGGTCGAGGCAGCGGGCGGAGATACGGGTGAATTCGGATCGCTGGAAGATACGTTCAGCAGCGAAACGGCCGTCAACCTCGACCAGACGGACCCTCTTGCCGAAGCTGACTTCCACATGGCCTACGGCCTGTACGATCAGGCGGCAGACCTTGTCAATGGGGCGCTGGAAGCAGAGCCGAACGACCAGGCACTGATGTCGAAGTTATGCGAGATCTACTTCGTCTGGGGCAACCGGGACGCATTCGTTGACGCGGCTACGCGTCTCAAGGCTGCAATTGGCGGTAGCGAATCCGCAGACTGGGACAAGATTGTGATTATGGGGCAGCAGATTGCGGCCGATCACGACTTGTTCGCAGGCGCAGGCGTGGCCGGCGCGACCAAGGCTGTCGACTTGTCCTTCGAGTCGGAAATGGACGATGCAGCAGAGCTTGATATGGACTTTGGCAGCGGTGACGCGGCCGAATCAGACATTATCGATCTCGGAGCTGGCGATGCGGCCAGCGATGCCAGCGTCGACTTCCTGTTTGACGCAGCGGAAGACGAATCGATCGACCTGCATCTCGGTGACACGGCGGAAAGCCCAACGATCGAGTCCGATCCGGATCTTGATGTCACCGCCGAAATGCCGGCTGGCGTCGAAGCGACAGTGGAAACACCGACGATCGAGCAACAGTTTGAAGGCTTCGGCACGGCCGAATTGCCATCGCTTGATGAGTCGCTGGGTGCGGCCATTGCGGATAGTGGACAGGACGCCGGTGCGACCGCCGAGATCAATCTCGACGACCTGGATCTCGAAATCACAGGTACCAACGAAGCGCTGGACGATACCGGTATCAATGAAGCCCTGGGTGATCTGGACGAAGCCACCGGCAAGAATCTCGACGTCCTTTCGGACGCGACCGGCATCGGTGAGGCGCTCAGTCTGGATGACCTCGCCGAATTTGATGACGTGGACGCGACGGCCATGCGACTGGCGCGCGATGAGACAGGCGCTAGTCCGATGCTCCACGCAGAAGAGGCAACCGATACCTCGATTAATGTCGACCTGCTTGAGGCTACGGGGCGCACACAGGTTCTTCCAGAGGACTTTGCCGTTGAAACGCAGTCAGATCTTGATGCGGATCTTGGCGATGACGACGCGACAATGATGGCGTCCGACTACGGCGATGACGACGCGACAATGATGGCGTCCGACTACGGTGACGAAGATACGGAAGTGTCCGGTGATGCCGAGACGATGCTGGCGCCGCTGGATGACGACGATGACTTTGACTTCGCCAAGACCGAAGCATTGCCACCTGAGGCATTCACGGGTAACACGAGTCTTGACGAGACCGGTGAAATGCCCGCGGTTGCCGGTACGGACGTGGACCTCGACCTCGACGACCTGACTGCCGCGCTGGCGGTCAGCGAAATTGGCGATACTGTCGAACAGTTTCGTGACGACGCGACGGTTGAACAGCCGCGACCGCCAATTGCCGGAGAGACAGAAGAAGCGTCGACGATGTCGATTGCCCCGGAAGAAATGAGCGACGATCTCCACGACGCGCGCACGATGACCGAGGTTGGCACCAAGCTCGACCTGGCGCGTGCCTATGTCGACATGGGCGATCCGGCCGGTGCTCGCAGCATTCTCGACGAAGTGCTTGATGAAGGCGACGAGGGGCAGCGTCAACAGGCACAGCAGCTGCTCGATTCGCTGCCAAGCTAATCCAAGCCAGACCGACCGTTCATGCGCATTGCGCTCGGCATTGAATACGACGGCACGTCGTATAACGGCTGGCAGCGCCAGAAAACCGGACTCGGTGTTCAGCAGCGCCTCGAAGAGGCGCTCGCGATCGTGGCGAACGAGGACATTGAGGTCGTCTGCGCGGGCCGCACTGACACGGGCGTGCACGCATCGGGTCAGGTCGTTCATTTCGACACGAGTAGTGAACGGAGCAGTCGTGGCTGGTTACTGGGCGCAAACACTAACTTGCCGTCTGATATCAGCATCACGTGGGTCCGACCCGTCGACGAGGAATTCCATGCGCGCTTCTCTGCCACGGCGCGAAGCTATCGGTATGTCATCCTCAATCGCAGGCAGCGCTCTGCGTTGCATCGTGACCGCGCCTGGTGGGTATATGAGCCTCTGGACGCGGACCGCATGCATGAAGCCGCACAAGGGTTGGTAGGCAAGCATGATTTTTCGGCCTTCCGCGCGGCCGGCTGCCAGGCGAATACAGCCGTGAGGGTAATCAGCCATATCGCGGTCAGCCGTTGCGAAGACTGGCTGACACTCGAGGTTACGGCGAATGCGTTCCTGCAGCATATGGTCCGCAACATCACCGGCACGCTCGCAGCCGTGGGGCAGGGCGAGCAGGCGACCGACTGGATTACCGCCGTGCTGGAGTCGAGGGACCGCAAACAGGGCGGAATTGCAGCGCCACCGCACGGCCTGACGCTCGTGGGCGTCGAATACCCGGAGTTGTTTGACATGCCAACGGCTGGCTGTTGCTGAGCGATATGGATATCATTCCCCAATGAGCTGGTTCGAAAAATTAATGCCGTCGCGCATCAGCACCGAGAAGCGCACGAAATCGGTTCCCGAGGGTGTGTGGATCAAGTGCCCGACCTGCGATGCACAGCTGTATCGCAACGAACTCGAACGCAACCTTCATGTGTGCCCGAAGTGCAGCTACCACATGCGCATCGGCGCGCGTAAGCGCCTCGACTTCTTCCTCGATCCCGAGTCACAGCAGGAACTGTCCGCTAATCTTGAGCCCGAGGATCCGCTCAAGTTCAAAGACAGCAAGCGCTATCGAGATCGAATCGTCCAGGCGCAGAAGAAGACCGGCGAGAAGGACGCACTCGTATCTGTTTCAGGTACCTTGATGGGTCGTCCCGTGGTCGCCTGCGCGTTCGAGTTCTCGTTCATGGGCGGATCGATGGGATCCGTAGTCGGGGAACGCTTTGCGCGCGCCGCAAATTATGCGGCGGAAAACAACATGCCGCTGATCTCGTTTGCAGCCAGTGGTGGGGCGCGCATGCAGGAGGCGCTGTTCTCGTTGTTGCAGATGGCGAAGACATCCGCCGCGCTCGCCAATCTCGGCTCAAAGGGAACTCCCTACATCTCTGTTCTGACTGATCCGACGACAGGCGGCGTGTCGGCGAGTCTCGCGATGCTGGGAGACGTTAACATCGGCGAGCCCGGCGCGCTGATCGGTTTTGCCGGGCCACGGGTCATCGAACAAACGGTGCGCGAGCGCCTGCCCGAAGGATTCCAGCGCAGCGAGTTCCTGCTGGATCACGGCGCGATCGACATGATCCTGGATCGTCGCAAGATGCGCGATGAAATCGCCGACTTGCTTGCCAAATTCGAAAACCGGCAAAGCCCCGTTCCCGCGTCCTGATTCCAGAGTGATGCTGCCCACCGGTTCGCCGCTGTCTGACTGGCTGGCCTGGCTCGAGACGTTGTCCCCCAACGAGATCGATCTCGGGCTGGAGCGCGTCCAGGCGGTGTTGGATCGACTCTCGCTGGAATTTCCTGAGCACGTGCTGCTCATCGCAGGCACGAATGGCAAAGGTTCCAGCGTCGCCATGGCAGACGCGCTGCTGCGCGCAGCCAATTACCGTGTCGGCGCGTACACCTCGCCGCATATCATCGATTACAACGAACGCATCGCGGTACAAGGTCGCCTGGCGGATGACGCTGAGATTGTCGCCGCCTTCGAAACAATCGAGGCTGTGCGTGCGGACGTGCCGCTAACGTATTTCGAGTACGGCACGCTGGCTGCGTTGGTCGTCTTTGCGCAGGCGTCTCTCGATGTGTGGATACTTGAGGTCGGCATGGGCGGGCGCCTGGATGCGACCAACGTCATCGATCCTACGGGCGTTCTGATCAGCAATGTGTCGCTGGATCATTGTGGCTGGCTTGGCGGGGACGTTGAGACTATCGCCCTGGAGAAGGCTGGCACGATGCGTGGCGGCATACCGGTTGTATTTGGTGCAGAGGAAGTGCCGCAGGCGATCACCGATCATGCGGACAGAATCGGCGCGAAACTCCTGTTACGCGGGAGGGACTATGTGCTTGATTCTGTTCCCCAGCCAGGTCTGCGCGGGGAGTTCCAGGTGGGCAATGCCGCGGCTGTAATTGCGCTGCTGAACGCGACGGGTCTGGAGGCTGCGACGGATGCTGAACTCGTCACTGCGGTACTGCCAACGGTCCGGGTGGCAGGTCGTGGCCAGCTAATCGAGCAGGATGGTGTCGAATGGCTCATGGATGTCGCCCACAATCCAGCGGCGGCAGGGGTGTTGGCCCAAACTCTCGAGACAGAAGCGCGGGCCGGGGCAACGTTGGCGATCGTCGGCATGCTCGAGGATAAGGACGTTGAAGGCAGTGTCTTGCCGCTCAATAAACACGTTGATCAGTGGATCGCCGTTACCGCAGACAGCTATAGGGCGATTCCGGCGCAAGAGCTTGCCCGGCGCATTGCCAATGCCTGTGGGCGCCCCTGCCAGATAGCAGACTCGCTGGCGGATGCGATGGAATCAGCGCGGCGCGACGCATCGATAAATGACAGAATACTCGTCACGGGATCGTTCTACCTGGTTGGTCCTGTGCTGGAACAGCTATACTCGCGGCCCCGAACATGATGGAACGTGCATTGAAAGAACGCATTATCGGCGCAGTCATACTCGTCATTGTTGTCGTACTCGTCGTACCTGATTTTTCTCGACGGCCCGCCTGATGAAAGTGAGGTTGTCTCGGAGCGCGTGCTGCTGCCTGGCCAGGATGACCAGAAAACGCAGACGGTCGTGCTCGATCGTGACCGCACAGACCCGGTTCCGGCGACGAACTCTTCCACGCCGGCGAGGCAAGAGCCGGCCCGCGAGGATCCCAAGCCGGTTGCTGTGGAGCAAAAGCAGCCTGAACCCAGGACGCCGACGCCGAAGCCAGCTCCCGATCCGGTCAAAGAGCCGGTTGCCGAGCAGCCCGCTGCGTCGACGACGGGCATGTGGGCCGTCCAGCTCGGCAGCTTCTCGAACAAGGACAACGCCGAGAAACTGGCGGCTGACCTGCGCAAGCAGGGTTATGCCGCATTCCTGAGCCAGCTGGCTCAGAACGGGGGGCAGCTGCATCGTGTGCGAATCGGACCACAAAAGGATCGTGAGAGCGCCGAGGCGATGGCGAGCCGCCTGTTAAAGGTAGGTCACAAAGGTCAGGTTGTGCCGCACCCGTGATATTATCTCGTTCCCTTTCCACCCTAAGCCTGCCGACCTGAGACGACATCTCCGATGCCGATCATCGACATTCTCATCGCCGTCGCCATAGTTGCATCCATTGTGGTCGGGTTCATCCGAGGCTTCGTCAAAGAAGCAATTTCGATCGCAGCACTGCTGTTTGCCATCTGGGCCGCGTTGTATTTCGGTCCGTCGGTAGGCGATGTCTCGCAGAGCTGGCTGAGCTCCGAGGAACTGCAAATGTGGTTCGGTCGTGTGCTCGTATTCGCCGTGATTTTGTCCGTCGGTGGGTTGCTCGGCTGGGGTATCTCGAAGCTGGTTCGTCTTTCGGTGCTGAGCGGCATAGATCGCCTGATGGGGTGCCTGTTTGGAGCCGCGCGGGGCATCGTCTTGATCGCGCTGTTCGTCATTGGCGGCCAGTTTGCGGGCTTTGATAATGATGATTGGTGGCTGCAGTCCAGGCTGATCCCGCACGTCCAGGTGGTCGCGGACTGGATCAAGGTAATGGCCCCACAGGGTCTCGAAATAATCACTCCCGACGAGGCCGCAGACTCGCTGCCCGTCGATATCCCGATCGAAGTCTGACAGAGAGACTGATCTATGTGTGGTGTTGTAGGAATCGTAAGTGCACGGCCGGTGAACCAGGGCTTGTACAACGCGCTGACGGTATTGCAGCACCGTGGCCAGGATGCCGCGGGTATCGTGACCTGGAGCGAGGAGCACGGGCTCAAGCAGCGCAAGAGCAACGGACTCGTTCGCGATGTGTTTCGGCAGCAGCACATGGAGTGGTTGAAAGGTCATGTCGGGATCGGACACGTGCGTTATCCGACGGCAGGTGGTGCCAAGTCATCTGAGGCGCAGCCTTTCTACGTGAATTCGCCCTACGGTATTTGTCTTGCGCACAACGGCAATCTGACGAACTACGATGAACTGGCCGATCTCCTGATTCGTGAAGATCGTCGTCACCTCGCGACCAATTCCGATTCCGAAGTACTGCTCAACGTGTTCGCGCACGAGTTGCAGACACGCGTGAACGGTCGTCCGACGCCCGAGACCATTTTCGATGCCGTCGAAGCGGTCCACAGACGCTGTACAGGTGGTTACGCAATCGTTGCGATGATCATCGGCTTCGGCATCGTTGCCTTCCGCGACCCGAACGGCATACGCCCGCTGGTGCTTGGCGAGAAAGAGTCAGACGGAACCAAGGACTTCATGGTCGCGTCTGAAAGCGTCGCGCTCGATGCATTGCGGTTCACCCGGGTACGCGATCTAAAGCCTGGTGAGTGTCTGTATATCGAAAACGACGGCGTTCTGAACTCCCGCGACTTCCCCGGCGAAACGCGGCACACACCCTGTATTTTCGAATACGTGTATTTTGCGCGGCCGGATTCAATTCTGGATGACCTGTCCGTCTACAAGACGCGGCTTCGCATGGGCGAGCAGCTCGCCGGCAAGGTGGTGCGAGACTTCCCCGATCATGACATCGATGTCGTGATTCCGATTCCCGATACGAGCAGTACGTCTGCGCTGCAGGTGGCTTACCACCTTGGCGTCAAATATCGCGAAGGGTTTATCAAGAATCGTTACATCGGGCGCACATTCATCATGCCCGGGCAGGAGGAGCGATTGCAGTCCGTGCGTCGCAAGCTGAATGCCATCGACCTCGAGTTCCGCAACAAGAACGTGCTGCTGGTCGACGACTCAATCGTGCGCGGCACGACATCGAAACAGATCATCAAACTGGCGCGCGAAGCGGGTGCCAGGAAGGTCTATTTCGCCTCAGCGGCGCCGCCTGTTCGCTACCCGAACGTGTACGGCATCGATATGCCGGCCGCGTCCGAACTCATTGCCAATGGGCGTACGAATGACGAAATCGAGAAGCTCATCGGTGCTGACCGGCTTATCTACCAGGACCTGCACGGCCTGATTCGCTCGGTACGCCACGATAATTCCGCTATCGCCGAATTCGACACGTCCTGCTTCTCCGGTGAATACGTGACAGGCGATGTCACGGAAGAGTACCTCGACGAACTTGAAACTCGACGTAACGATGCGGCCAAGCAAGCCCGCGAAGACGAGGGCGAGCGCGACGCCAAGGTCGTTTCGCTCTGAAGATCGGGGTCAGTTACCTAATTCGTTGTGGTGATCGCTCTGGCACCATAGAATTTACGAATTAGGTAACTGACCCCAAATTCCTTATGAGTATCAAGGTCATGATCATCGATGAGCAGGCGGACTTTCGCAGTCTGCTCATGCACCACGTCACCTCGCACTGGCCTGATGCGATTATCTCCGCGTATGACCCGACTGTTGCGGGCCATCTTCCGGACGAGTTCTCCGGGGCGGGTAACGACATCGTCCTGCTCGGCAGCCGCCATGGTGAAGACCGGGATGGCGTGGACGTGCTGCAGCGTTTTATCAGGCAAAAGAATTTCCCGCCGCTGGTCTATTTTGGCACCGAGGAAGATCAGATGGAGGCGCACAAACTTGGGCCGGATGCCCATTTCATCCGCGACCACATCAGTCATGATTCGCTGATCGTTGGATTAAGCGACGTTCTCATCGCCCGGGAGCGGGTGGCCTCGACGGGGTCACTATTCCTTGGAGATTTGCGGGTCGGCATTCACCCGCTGATCAAGGGCTATCGTTTCATGCGCAGGCTCGGATCCACCGAACACTCGGGGGTATACCTTGCCGAACGGGAGTCGACCCATCTCAAGGTTGTGCTGAAAGTGCTGCGACAAATGCCCGGCCAGGATGACGGCATCGGCGCGTTCGATCGATTCCTGCAGGAATACGAGACCATCGCTGATATGAGCCACCCGAATATCGTTCGTATCTACGACCTGGGGGTTAGTGACGACCACGCGCACATCGCGATGGAATACCTTGGCGGTGGCGATCTTCGACACAGAATCGACAAGGGCATCGCCGAGCATGCGGCGGTGCAGTACCTGAGACAAATTGCGAGTGCGTTGTCGGCGGTGCATGACATGGGTGTACTACACCGGGATCTCAAGCCTGGGAACATCATGTTGCGCAAGGATGGCTCGATAGCACTCATCGATTTCGGACTTGCCAAGAAGGCCAAGCTTGAGCGAGAGATCACTGACAAGGGCGAGATATTTGGCACGCCGTATTACATGAGTCCCGAGCAGGGCCATGGCACTGGCGTCGATGAGCGCAGCGATATTTACAGCCTGGGAGTTATTTTCTACGAGATGCTGACCGGGGAGAAACCGTTCAAGGCGGATACGGCGATGGGCATTATCTACCTGCACGGTAATGCCCCGATACCGCTGCTGCCCACCCGGTTTGCGCAGTACCAGGCACTCTTGAACATGATGCTTGCCAAATCACCTGGCGACCGCCTGCAGTCGGCGTCGGAGATCGAAGAATGGCTGTAGACGCTCGCGTTCCGGATAACATCGCCGCGTTTCTCGACACGGCGACTCCGGATGAGTGGCTCGATGAGGCCTGCGGTCGCTTGCCCGAGATGCTTCTCGACCATGCAAACTGTGAACTCAAGGCCGCGTCGACGGCGCTTGGGTTCCTGTATCGCTATCCCGATCGGACGGCGCTGGCGCAGCGAATGTCGAGGCTTGCACGGGAGGAGTTGCGGCACTTCGAACAGGTGCGCTCGATCATGGACGACATGGAGATTCCGTTCGAACGCTTGTCGGCCTCGCGTTATGCGGGAGGGCTGCGCGCGGCTGTGCGGCACGAAGAGCCTTACAAGCTGTTGGATCTGCTCTTGATAGGCGCGTTGATCGAAGCTCGTTCCTGTGAGCGCTTCGCGAAAATAGCGCCGCGCTTGCCTGAGAAGCTGGGCAGGTTTTATGGGGGTCTGCTGGCTTCGGAGGCCCGCCATTTCGAACACTACGTCGCGTTTGCGAAGTCGGAATGCGGCGCAGACGAAGGCGAGATCGACGCACGTCTCGAGGAACTCAAGGCGATCGAGGCGTCACTGATTTCAGGGCCGGACGATGAGTTCCGGTTTCACTCGGGCTTACCGCGCTAACACTTCCAGCCGCGGACCGTCCTCGTCCCACTCGACCATACTGCCTTGCTCGTACCAGTCGCCGAGTACGATTCGGTGCACGGGTCGCTCGTCAACGTGGAACGGGTGCACGGCGGGGCGATGCGTGTGGCCATGAAGCAGAACATCGACACCGTGCTCACGGATCGTCTGATCCACTGCAGCCTTGTTTACGTCGGTGATCACTTCGTCCATGGTCTGGAAGCGTGCCGCGCTCTGCTCGCGCGCTTGCAGCGCAACAGCTATGCGTTCCTTTACCGACTTGGCCATCATCATGGCCTTCCAGTCCGGGTTTCGCGTCATGGCGCGAAGCTGTTGGTACTCGATGTCGTCGGTGCACATCGCGTCGCCGTGGCTGAGCAGCACCTTCTCGCCATGGAGGTCGATCGGATGTGGATCATCCAGCAGGGTGACGCCGGTCTCGGCGGCAAACGCGTCGCCGATCATGAAGTCCCGGTTGCCGTGCATGAAATACACCGGCACACCACTGTCAGCCAGTTCCCGGATCGCCACTTTCATCTGCGCGTAGTACGGGTTCGGGTCATCGTCGCCAACCCAGGCTTCGAACAGGTCGCCCAGGATGTATAACGCGTCGGCTTCGCGGGCTGGACCCGCCATGAAAGCGAGGAATTGCTCGCCGATCTCGGGCCGGCCGGGCTCGAGATGCAAATCAGATATGAAAAGTGTGGACATGGTTACTCGTAGGTTATGCGGGACATCTTGTTGACGATGATCGGCACGACCGGCGCCGGCGCGCCGCCCGGGCCATTATTCAATGTCTTGGCATTTACGATTTTATCAACCACTTCCATGCCTTCGAATACAAAGCCAAATACGGCGTAGCCCCAACGACCCTGGGTCGTGTGCTTCACCGGATCGAGATTCGATGTATCAGGATTCGTGTTGACGTTGTCGGCGACGTTGATGAAGAACTGTGAGCCCGCCGAATGCGGATCGCCCGTCCGTGCCATCGCGATCGTGCCGCGCAGGTTCTGCAGGCCGTTGCCAGACTCGTTCGGAATCGTGTCCTCCGATTCTTTCTCTTTGAAACCCGGCTTGTAGCCGCCGCCCTGAGCCATAAAGCCCGGAATCAGGCGGTGGAAGACGGTGCCGTTGTAGAACCCGGAATCGACGAGTTTCAGGAAGTTCGCCACCGTTAGAGGCGCTGCTTTGCCGTCAAGTTCGAGCTTGAAATTGCCTTCTGTCGTCTCGACCAGAATGTGCGGGTGGGCCGGGACTTTGTCGGCCGCCCAGCCGATCGAGCAGGCCAGGGCGAGAATCAGGGCTATCAGTGGCTTTTTCATGGAAATTCGACGTCTCAAAGTTGGTTTGGAGCCGGCAATATACCCGAGGCAAACCCTTGATTGCCAACCAACACGCCCGTATCATCGCAGCCCGCGTTGAGTCCGGCTCCGGCCTGGCAGTACGTGGCGGTAAATCTGGAGTCGGGGCATGGCGCAGCCTGGTAGCGCATCTGCTTTGGGAGCAGAGGGTCGGGGGTTCGAATCCCTCTGCCCCGACCAGCCAGATTTCCGGTTAGACTTGAAACTTGCGCCCGTAGCTCAACCGGATAGAGCACCGGATTTCTAATCCGGATGTTGCAGGTTCGAGTCCTGCCGGGCGCGCCATTTTGGCGTTACAATTTGATTATCAATGGTGGATGTAGCTCAGTTGGTAGAGCCCCGGGTTGTGATCCCGGTCGTCGCGGGTTCGAGTCCCGTCTTCCACCCCACTTTTTGAAGCTTCGCGATTCATTCGCGAAACAGGTGGGCCTCTAGCTCAGTTGGTAGAGCATCGGACTCTTAATCCGCCGGTCCGGGGTTCGAATCCCCGGGGGCCCACCACTCTTTCTTCCTGATTTTAGTAAACAATAAGACCGACCCTCTGACAGGGCCGGCCTTTATTATTACTAGTCCCGCGGATTCTCTTCCTCGTCTGTATCCGTCGATTCCTCCGCGTCAGTCGGTGCGCCTCGGGGAATAGGCATGCCGCCACCAGGTCTGGTGCCCCCATCACGCGGTGGGTCAGTCAGAGATTCCTTTACGTCAAATGTTGGCCTTGTGCCGCTCCCGGCGGGCATTGGGATCGACGAATCGCCGGCATTGTCGTGCAGGATGTACGGGTTCAGGCGCTCTTTTGACATCCTGTCGAGTTCCGCTTGCGAGAAAGAACCAGGTGTTGATGTCCCCACACCGGGCTGCATCATGGAACCAGAGTCAGTCTGCTGGCTCTCGATTTGGTTGACTGCGAGTGCGCCAAAGAAAGCGTCTGTAAACGCCATGAACTCGTCGCATCCGGCGCTCGTGCAGTCCCCACCATCGGGGTCCGGTGTAGAAGCGGGATCGGAGGCCTTCGTCTTGGTCGTAGTAGTGGTTTTATTACCATCCTTGTCAGTGCTCGTAGTCGTTGTCGTCGTATTGCCTTCTGTGTCTGTAGTCGACGTCGACGATTCCGATTCTGTATTGCCATCCTTGTCAGTACTCGACGCGCTCTGAGTTTCAGTAGTTGAGCCGTCCTTGTGAGTTTCGCTCGTCATCGTGTGCGAGGCCGAACTTCCGTCGTCATGCGTTACGTTGATGCTGTCGGTGACCTTCTGCGTCCCGTTGCTTGACATCGTATCTTCGCTCGACGACACAATTGTGAACGTACCACCGGAACTGCCTCCACCCGAACTGCCTCCGCCGGCCATTATTCTGGAGTCGCCAACGGGTCTGTCTCCCTGCAGAAGTGACGAGTCCTTGGCCGGATTACCGGTGGTCGGTTGAAATCTGCCGCCCCCGATCGATCCAGAACCTTCCCCGCCAGCAACACCTTCAAGTAACCCGGTGAAATCACCATCGGGGAACTCGCCGAGTTGGTCGATAAACCCAGCGCGCAAGTCCTCACCAAACCCCAGCAGGAGTCCGCTACCGGCGAGGCTGCCTGGCTCCAGCCCAGGTAATCCATCCGCCCCGATCTGGCCGAGTTTATCCATTACCTGGTTGGCGCGGTTGGATTCGCGGATTGGATCCATAACCTGCCCACTAAGCTGGGTGCGCCCGGCTTGATCGATCGTAGCCGCAGTCTTCGTTGTTTGTTGCTGGAGTGCCGGGTGATTGCCCGCTACCGAAGTCACGCGCATCGGCGCGACGCGTGCAGGCCGTCTCGTTCTCTGGTTTGCGGCCTTGGTTAGTGGCCGTCCATTCCGATCCAGCAACCACAACTGGTAATCGCCGTAGCGGAAGTTCTTGCTCGTTGTTACCGTGACCACAACAAACGGTACCTGCACATACTGACCGCTGGTATTTCGCTTACGGTCCGCGCCTCGCTTAACAGAGGCGGTGGCAATGTTCGACGGTATAAATCGTCTGCTCTTTGGGTCCACCAGGCGGGCGCCGTGGGCATTCACCTCGGGAGCTTTCTCGAAGCGATAGCTAACCGTCCGGCCGGGGGCTATGTATTGTTGTGAGTTCGCTTCTTTCGCCGGACTTGCTGTCGCCGCTTGCACATTTGTGGTCGTGCTGGCTGCGCTGGCAGATACCCGCTTGTAACGAGTATTCGCGATACGAATCCGCTCTTTTCTCAGTATGCGTTTCCGGGTAGCCCTGGTGGTGATGCCGCTGTAGGTTGCTTCAGCGTCAATGGCGATCGCATCAGGCAGCAACAGAACGACATGAAATTCGTCGTCCGCGACTTGCTCGCTGACGGCCAGCAGGTCATCAACCTCTTCGTCATGCTCTGTTTGTTGAGCGGCAACAACGATTGGGTCGCCAGTCTCGGGGATGAGTCGAAGATTCGCATCATCCGTCTTTTCCACGGCGTAGATTCCTGGTGGTACCGGTATGTCGGCACCGTCGGGCGCAAAGAAGTGCGCGGTTCTCGGTACGACGGCCTCGGACGGAAGTAGCGGCTCAGGCGTCGTTTCGGCGCGCAACGAGGTTTCGAGTGTCTCGACCTGTTGAGCGTTCGTCACAGAAATCTGTACGGAAAATAGCCCGAACAAGACGATCGCCAGACGAGGCACTAGAACTTGGTGCGTCAAGTAAGAATTAATAGTCATGATTCCCTCCATGCGAGGCGACCAAATGTCGAATGTTGTTTTGGCAAACTCCCTAATGAACCTTGTGCCAGAGTACCGACACGTTCCCCATGTTGTGGCCCTGGTCATAATTGAACGGGAAATTGTTCCGATACATGATTCCGGAATCCATGTAGTCGTCGCCGGAATAGTGCGGTCCCCAGCTGCAGCTGACACCTGGGTGCAGCATGTATAGCTTAGATCCTCTGGTACCGCCGTCCTGCTCATATATATACACAACCATCTTGCTGTCATAGGTCGTATCAAAGTAATAGCAGGGGGCTTTGCCGGATCCGCCGGAGGAATAACAATAACCGCTGATGTTATAGGGCGGCGTTCCATACCAGGTCGTTTTCCAGCTCTTAGTGTGATCAAAGTATTTTAGCGTGGTCGTGCTGTAGGAGGTCCAAAATGCCTGGCAGTAGTTCCCCTTCTTCTGGCCAAAATAGACTTTGACCTCTGGGCTTCCCCTTGTCCACGGTTCCTTGTCGTCGCGCATATACATACGCCGGAGCCCAACATAGGAATTGCCATCTTCCTGGGAGATAGACTTTTCTTCCGCGTCACCGTCGATGAATTCGATCCCGGTCATATCCTGCGACTCTTCTTGTTCTGCCGGCGCCTGATCCACGCCTCTGGCAGCAACAGGCATTTCATGACTATCATGCTCCTCTGGCGCAACAATAAGCACCGGAGTGGCGGGTGGTGTTGTGGGGTCCAGTGTGACCTTTTTCTGTGTCTTGACGGAGTAGGCGATGATTGTCTTTATGTTTTCCTCGTCCTGCGCCGGCGAATAAGCGACCAGCAAATCCTCGTTTCCCTTCCACTTGGCCTTGTGGTCCTCTACCGGAAAATACAGGTCGATACCTTCAAAAGCCCACGCGGTCGAATTCTTGATTCGTTGGCTGGCCTTGTCGGATGCGCCACGGGCCTTGTTTAGACCAGGGGGTGCCTTCTTCTGTTTCGCCACTTTGGCGAGGAACTTGTCCAGCACGAGAATGCTCTCACTGGTCTTGGCCCCGTTGATTTCGCCACGCAGCTGACCGCGGAACCCGGGATGCTTGAGCAAGGATGCGATTTCCCTCGCAACTCCCTCAAGTTCGGCATTGATTGCCGCGTATTCCTGTGCTTCCTGCGCGGGGCTTAGCTCAACAGTCTTTTCTTGCGCAGCCGCTGGTAGCAGGAAGAATACCCCAAGTGCTGTAGACGCCAAGACAGAGGTAACGCCTTTCTTGCTTATTCTTATTCTCATGATCTCCCTCCATTACAAATGCCCGTTATCCCGTCGCCTGAAACGGAACGCACAATTGCAAAAGGGTGACGATATTAACTACGCCATCACTTCCCGATTTGCCATAAGGGATTACCGAGCGACACCTGTCCTGCTGTGACAAGGCGCAAGTACTCCGGTTTCAAGCGACTGCCAGGACCAGTAAGTGGTAGCCCGTATTTACTCACTCTGGGGACCGGAGTAGCAATCTAGAAGCCCGTATAAGGAGCATGTGTAGGTTTGCATTGACTGAAGAGCACTCACAGGGGTTTCATAATGATTACGCATTCAAGAATACAAAAAACAAGCATTCCCATTATTCTGGTCTCATTGGTGTCATTGATCTTGCCGATCTCATCAAGCGTCGCCGCAGACGGCATGAGCTTTGCCATTTCACCGCGCGCCTATCTAACGTCGATTGATACAGGTGATTATTCCGAAATTGCCACCGTGCCGCTCGGTGGTCTGTCATTCACGTTTGGACCCAAAGGTGGTAATTGGGATCTGACGTTCAATGGCCTCGTCGGTAGCGGCGATTCCGACCTGACCTTGCTGTCAGATAATACTTGGGGCCTGATAAATAGTGGCAAATTCGAGATTGATCGAGCCGACTATGAAGTCCTGTGGCGCTATCGTTTGAAAGATAGTCCTGTTTATGTAGGTGTCGGCGCACGCTATGTCGATGCTGAAGAGAGGTACATCAGCACAGACTTCGGGCTTCTGGAGACAGACTTTTCCGAAATTACGCTGGGCGAATTTGCCGTTGGATTCTCGACACAAGTGACCGAAGGCAGCCGCCATTCAATGTTCGGCAATTTACTGATTGGTCTTGGAACTTTTGACTACAAAGCCGTTGAAGTCTTCACACCGGATGAGCTTGATGATGGTACTTCTTTTATCGTCGATGCCAATATTGGTTACCAATATGTGATGACCGAGGTGACGAGCTTCAGTGCGCGTTACAGAGTTATCGCAGTAGGATCGAGCGGTGAGCTGACCCAGCAGGATACAGTGCAAGGGCCTGAAGTCGCATTCACGTTCAGGTTCTAATTGAGCAGCAGGAGTGCCGGAATGGATTATCATTTAAGCAGGCAATACGCCGTGCTGATTTTTCTGGTCTTGGCACTCCTGGTCTTGTCGAATCCCGTGTGGGGGAAGGATGACTCGCGGCGTGTCGCAATTATCTTGGGTAACGGCGACTACGCCAATACATCGCAGCTAGTCAACCCGCCCAACGACGCACGGGAAATAGCGCGCGTACTGAAGTCGCTCGATTTCCAGGTCTATAGCGTGATCGATGCCACCAGGCAGGACCTCAAGCGCTTGCAGAATGATGCCGAGAGACTGTTGCGCGGAGCCGACGTCGGCCTGTTTTTCTATGCCGGACACGGCATGCAGATCAACGGCGAAAATTACATGGTTCCGGTGGACGCGTCCTTCGACAACGTATCTGACGTTTCCAGCCAGCTGGTCAGCCTGACGCGGTTTCTGCGTCGCATGGAGGAGTTCACGCCGACGAACCTGATCTTCCTCGATGCGTGCCGTAACAATCCGCTTGCCGATGTCATCCAGGGGCAGGTCATGGAAGGGCGCGCTATCAAGGTGGGCGACCGTCAACAGGTCAGCAACGTAGGCAAGGGACTCGCCGAGATGCACGCGAGTGTCGGCACCCTGATCGCCTATGCAACCCAGCCCGGCAATGTCGCGGAGGACGGGCAGGGCGGCAACAGCCCGTTCACGACAGGCCTGCTCCGGCATATCACGGAGCCAGGCCAGGAAATTCGTGAAATCCTGACCCAGGTCCGTGTGTCCGTGCTCGACGAAACCAATCGGCGGCAGATTCCGTGGGATCACTCCTCATTGACCGAAGAGTTCTACTTCATCGAGCCCGTAAAACCCAAGGATTTCCCGATTCCGCCTCCCTAGACGCAGGGTCTCCTTAGTACGGCCTGTTAGCCATCAAGTCCCACTGGAATCGGAGTTCGCCTGTCCTTGTACCCTTGGCATCCGTCTCAGTGTACTTGAAGGCAAATTTCGAGAAAGTTAGCCCCACACTTTCGACGGCTCCCCCCTCAGAATTGCCTGAGCCAGTCTTGATTGAACTGATCATGACTTTTTCGAGCTCGATGATCAGATAGGGGGCCCTCGCTTCGGTGCCACTTTGGAAGACGAGCAGTCGGGCCCTCGGGATTTCTTTGCCGGTGACCAGATGTTCCATTAACTTGGGCGATGCCCTGTCAATCCGATGCGAAAACACCAATGCTTGGATCTGTGGTCTTCCTACGCTGACGCGACCGGTACTTAGGTCAGTTGCGGTCTGGTTCATCGCCCAACTCCAACTCGAGGCTTGAACGGTCTTTTCCAGGTTCTCCCGTGTGGAATCTCCTTCGATAACACGGTCAAAATCCACGTAGATGGCATCGGCATTGGCGACAGGCGCAGCCAATACAGCCAGTGATAAGGCCAACCCCAGCAGGATTTGGCGTTTCTTCTTCGAAAACATGGTCCACCTCCCTTGATGGTTCGCGCGGGACGCGCCGACTCAGACTACCGGAGATATCCGACGGGCTCTGTAGTGGCAAACCGAATCTGCACCTAACATACTGAATGTTAAAAAGTTTCAGGAGGATCGCTAAGTAGTGTTCCGTATTTACCTCGGCGGTCGCGTGACGTAGTTACTGATAAGTTGTCATCGGCTACGAGTTCGTCAGTGGGCCCACGATCTCCTGCCGCAGGGAGGATTAACGAATGCACTCGTTCAAAAACAACAAAAGCACAGCGGTATTCAGTCTTATTCTCGTCTTGATGTTCGGTTGCACGGCGACCGGACAGGTTGATTGGGCGAAACTTGGCGGTACGATTCTTCAGGTGGCGGCGCTCAACTATACTGGCCCCCTGGTCGAGACCGTAGACACAATATTTACGGCGTTCACCGGCAAGGAAATGCAGCGGCCGGACCAATCGCAGTATCCGGATTCTCAATATCCTGCACCTGCCTATCCTGATCAGACAGCGGGTGACCAGGGGTATCCACAGGACGCGGGCTACGCGGATGAAAGCTGGGATAGCTGGGGCGATCCCTACCCCGATCCTGAGGAACGAGCGAACCCGGCGTCGACTGCACTGTCGATAGACTTCGCGATGCTGCAGACCGTTCCTGGCGGATTCGCGGTCATGCCTGACGGCGCTCGTCTTCGCGATGGTGTCGGTCGGTCCGAGGCTGGAGATCGTTTTGGCATCGTGTTCACGACAAATGAGCCGGCCTACGTCTATATCGTCAACGTTGACGCCACCGGATGGGCACAAACACTGTTCCCGTATCCGGATGTACCGGGCTATGCCAATCCAGTCACCTCGGGCAGGGAGGTCATTCTGCCGAGTGAGCAGCTCTATGGGCTGGATGACGCTCGTGGCGTAGAGACAGTATTCGTGCTGGTTTCCCGCACGCCAAATCGCGATCTGGAAGCTGCTCTTGAGCCGCTGCGTGGTATGGAGCGCAATGCGTCAGTCGGTGCACGTGGCAACCAGGCCAGGGTATCTGTGCCAAGCGTCGGTCAGCGTGGGTTGCTTGGCATAGTGCCAGGCGCAAGTCAGGCCCAGACTGTGCCGTTGGACCGGTATTTCACAGAGCCAGCGGTCGGTGAGCTTGCGTTCTCACGATGGTTTAGTCACGAATAAGCCAAGACGTTGCTGATCCGTAAAGTCAGTTTCCTGGTTTTCGCACTTCTTGCATCCGCAGTCGCGTATGCGGGGACACAGCGCGCACTACTCATCGGTGTATCGGAGTACGAAGCCAACCTGACGCCACTTGCTGGCGCCCGAAATGACGTGCTGATCATCCGTGAGCTACTTGTTCAGAAATACGGGTTCCAGCCGTCGAATATTCGGATCATGCTGGACCAGGAAGCCACGCGGGCTCAGATCATTTCGGCAATTGAGCAGCTTGCCGATAGTGCTGCACCGGACGACATTGTGTTTATCCACTACTCGGGCCATGGATCGCAAGCGCCCGATGATACCGGTGACGAGCCCGACGGCTTCGACGAGACGATTGTGCCGCACGATGCCAGGACCCCTGGCGTCGCCGATATTACTGATGACGAACTGAATCGCCTTGTGGGAAGAATCGAGGCACAGTCGATCGTTGTAATTCTGGATTCCTGTCATTCCGGAACAGGTACCCGAAGTGGGCCCGGCCTTGTCACGCAACGATGGATAGCACCGGACAATCGCAAGGACCTCTACCGGTCTCCAAAGACACGGCAGGTACTGACGCTGCCGGTATCCGAGCGGCACGTGTTCTTTGCTGCCGCACAAGATTTCGAAAGTGAACTTGATGGTCCATTCGGACCGGACAATTTGCGCCTGGGTCTTTTCACCGCGGCGATGGTTGGCGTCCTGGTCAATTCGCCGGCGGATATCACGCCTCGGGCCGCTATCGCGGGCATTGGTGCTCAGATCGAAGGACTAAAGATGAGTGCCGCCGGAATGCCGATTCCCGAACCCAACATGGAGGCGCCGCTTGAGAAACAGGCGCGGCCGATGTTTGTGTTCGTGGATGATGCGCCACCCGTCGTCCCCGAAACTACGCCCGCCCAGTTCCAGGGAAGTGGTAGCCAATACTATCGTCCGATGAAGGCGTTGTATGCGACGACCAATGGCATGCACAGTCCTGAACTGGCACGACAAGTCGCCAATTCACTGGGTGTCGGCACAGGCGTCGCGCGGTCGCTCGAAGACGCGGACGCAGTAATCGACGCCGTAGGGCAGGGACGTTTTGATGTCTACGGGCCAGCTGGAGTAATTCAGGTTGCGGACGACCTGGCCAGTGGCAACACACGTTCGGATTATCGTTTTCTCGAAGGCACGATAAGAAATGCCCCGGCCCTGGCTGATCTGGTGTCGCTGGATAATCCGGGCTCGGGACTTCAACTGACCATGAGAGCAGCCGGTGTGAACGTTGTTCGTTCCGAGAGAACATCGACACGTGCGGTCAAGGTTAGCGTCAATACCGCCAATCACAGGCTTCGATACTACGAGGAAGGTGAACCCCGAACCCGGCAAAACAGCCTGCAGTTGGAGATCTCCAGCAATCGCAGTTGCTACCTGAGCCTCGCGTCGCTGGATTCCTATGGCGACACTTACCTGCTGTTTCCGAACATCGGGCAAGAGGAAAGCGGTTTCTTTGTAGACGGGCGGATTCCTGGCGATCGGACCGTCTTGATCCCGGACACGCTCGATGACCAAAATAGTGCCGGATTCCATTTCGATTACGCGCCACCGGGCGGCGTTGATCGGGTAGTTGCGACTTGTTTCAGCTCGCTGGCTGGCGCCGAACGATTCCGGGAGCAGGTCAGGAAGCTGGAGCGAGGAGAGGTGCTGGATGCGCCTGTGGTGCCGGTCGCAACTCGGGGCCTTACGAATATCACGCCCGGCAGCGTCCCTGTCGCGCACTCCCAGTCGAGTCAGCCGTCTCCTGGGACTCCAGGTACACCGGTCAATCCCGGCTGGGCTGCCACGATCTTGTCTTTGGATGTCGGCCTGAATTAGGTCGGGTCGTAGACCTTCAGGTTGATCACATCGACTCTGCGATTCTCCGGGTCGTACGGATCGTCGGTCTTTGGCGCTTCCTCGCCGCGGCCGATGACCTCTAATCTGTCTTCTGCGACACCGAGCTGTACAGATAGAAAGTTCTTCACGGTTGCCGCACGACGGAGCGAAAGGTTCTTGTTGTAATCGTCGTCGCCAGACGCGTCGGCGTGCCCTTCGATCACAAACGACTCGTCGCGAAGCCGGTCGTGCATGAGGGCCGTGCCAAGTTCCATCAGCTGACCCGTCGATTCGGGAGTCAGGTTGGCCGAATTGTGCTCGAACTGAATGGTGTTCAGGCTTGCTCGCCCGCCTTGGTCGGGTTTTGCGACATTGAGTCGAATACCCCGAGTCCGAATCTCCGGTTCAGTGACAGGTTTTACTTCGAGCTGATTGACGAGATCATCCGCCGTCACGTCCTGAGCAAGCGTATTTCCGTTGACCATCAGGAAAGCGCATGATGCGCATGCGAAACACAGGAAACTTTTGACAGTCATAACCTTGCCCCGCGTATCGTCAAGCAAAACTCCGTCAAGCAAAACTCGTTGCGTCATCGGCGATGCTCTGTAGCAGCTCCCAGTCGAGAATTTCAATCTTACCCCGTGGCGCGTAGAGAATTCCCCGTCGCTTCATCTTCGCCATTTGCCGGCAAACTGTTTCTTCGCTGAGGCCGAGCAGGCTGGCGATTTCACCGCGTGAGAATGGCAGCGTGAAACGTCGATTACCGTGTTCTGACTTCGGGATAATTAGTGAGATAAAAGAGGCGATTTTCGCGGCAGCACACTTGTGCCCCATGACCTGCATCAGCGAGCGGCTGTGGGCGAGCTGTGCGTTGATGGAGCCGATCAGGCGTATTGCCCAGTCTAATCCAAGTGATTGAAAAATATAACGTTAATAAATTGGCGCGATCCTTGCACTTCTTTGGGTAACTGGCACATCTGCCTTATGGAAGAGTTCGATGACGAGAATTAAGAGCATATATCTGGCTATGTTTGTTGTACTGCTGGCACCGATGTCGGCAAATGCCGTTCTGATAGAAATTACGGGCCAAGGCGACAACGACGGGTTTTATGAAGTAACTACAGCAACCGGTACGTTTGCGGAGCTGGCAGCAACACTTGAGGGTCAGGTCTGGTTCGAGGATAGCGACCTTGCATTGCTGTTCGCGACCGCAGTCGGAGACGCCTTAGGTTTCCCGAACAACGGTGGCAACCGCGGTCCTCATTTTTTGGCGGTAGCCGACGGATCAATGTTTCCCGACCTATCCGACCGTTATCCTTTACAAGGGTATCGTGCCCCGCGAAGGTGGCATGTGCCAGATTTGCCGTGAACCAGTATGGTACTTGGACATGGGCAGTACGCGACATCAGTTCCCGAGCCCGGTACTCTCGCACTATTGGGACTTGGCCTCGCTGGAATAGGTATGTCCAGGCGAAAACGTAAGATCTGAACCATACACATAGCTTCAAAAAAACCCGCCCGAGTGGCGGGCTCCCAGTCGAGAATCTCGATCTTACCCCGTGGCGCGTAGAGAATTCCCCGCCGCTTCATCTTCGCCATTTGCCGGCAAACTGTTTCTTCACTGAGCCCAAGCAGGCTGGCGATTTCACCGCGTGAGAATGGCAGCGTGAAGCGTCGATTACCGTGTTCTGACTTCGGGATAATTAGTGAGATAAAAGAGGCGATTTTCGCGGCAGCACACTTGTGCCCCATGACCTGCATCAGCGAGCGGCTGTGGGAGAGTTGTGCGTTGATGGAGCCGATCAGGCGTATTGCGATATCGCCCTGGTTTCTCACGGACGTAAGCAGCGCCCGATGCTTGATCTTGCAGGCCGTCACATCCGTTTCCGCAACAGCCGAATATTCATAGAAGTCGTCGTTGATTGACTGCAGGCCAACCAGGAGCTTGCCCGGGCTCGACATGCCGACAATTTGCTCGCGCCCGTCTTCGGAGTGGGATGTGATTTTTACGAGGCCGCTGGATAGTGAGTACAGGGCTGTACTCGGCTCTGCCTGGGCAAAAAGTACTTCACCCTTCGCGAAACTGACTTGTTTCACTGCGTCTGTGATCATGCACTGGAAATCACCGGACGAGAAAGGGCTCTTCTCCTCCTGTAGCTCATGAAATGGGCAGTCACAATTTTCGCAGGTCATTTTTCTTGTCCCCAACACCTTGGAAATAAGAACAAAAATACGCCGCCGGGTCGATAAGGGCTTTCGCGCCCGAGTCTCGGTTACTACTTAGCTGAAATTGACATTTGTCAGTCTCCAATTGAGGCCAAAACCACGTACGGATTAGCCGCAGAATCACCGATTATTCGTAGGTGTAATCCACCTTTCGAAACTGACAATTGTCAGTGTTTCAAGTGCCTCGAGATTCTACTCTCTTTCTTGCTCCGGACGACCGACCAATGACGGTTGCGGCCGCAACCGGGCTAAACGTGAATTTTCCAATAGGGGAGTACTATTATGAACTGGGTCGATAAACTATCTGCACGGACCTGTTCGATCCTCGTTATTTCTGTACTCGCTTTCGCGATCAGCGGCTGTGAGGGTGATGACGGGTCGGCCGGTGCGGCTGGCGCGACGGGTGCCACAGGACCTGCGGGACCTGCCGGACCTCCGGGACCAACACCTGACGATATTGATGCGAAAATTGCTAATGCTGATGCCGAATCTTGTGGCACGTGCCACGGCGACGCTGGCGACCAGCACTATGCCGAATACGCCATGTACACAGATGCGAGTGCGTTCGAGCTGGACATCTACAGCTGTCATCATCTTCCGCATTGTGGCGGTGATTTCAACTTAGCGTCTGATTTCAGCATTACGCATAACGGTGCGCCGTTTATCGATCCGGTTGGATCGACACCGTCGGTCGACGCGATTAGTTTCTACGTCGTGCAGTACGACAGTGGACCGGATTGTTCAGCAGGTCCGGTTCCGGCTTCTTCCCGTCACTGGATACGAGTCGCTTGCGTCAAGTAATGGCGACGGCACGTATATGCTGAGCACAAGACACTTGGCTACGATCCGATCGTCGTTCGAAGGCGGCGCGATCGTCGGCAAGATTGCCAATGGCGAACTCGACATCGAAGACAAACAGTACAATCCGTCGATGCTGGCAAACGCGTCAAGATGTACGCTGACCTATCGACCGCATCGTTCCCGATCGGCAATATCGGCACGTTTTCTTCGGCTGCTAACGTCGAAGGCTGCGTAGCCTGCCACGGCGCACCGTACCGCAAGCACGGCAACATCGAAGCCGTCATAGCGGGTGCTCCGGACTTCCTGCAATGCAAAGCCTGCCATTCCGACGACCGGTCTGGCGGTCATGAAGAATGGCAGTACATGGTCGATGAGCCGTTCAACTGGGCAACCGGTGTAGCGATAACAGCGGACTATGGTTACCAGGCTACTCTCATGAACGACACGCACATGTCGCATGCCATGGAATTCCCGTATCCGCAGTCAATGGCCAATTGCTCGACCTGCCACATGGGCGCAAACCTTGCCGCTGTTCTGGATAACGACAACTTCACGGCCAGCACCTGCAAGAGCTGCCACGTTGTGCAAGGTCTCGACGCATGGCCAGATGATGCAGGCGCGACGTTGGAAGGCATGTATGCACAACCGCATCGGCCCCCACCGCTTGAGTTCTTGTGGACGAGAGCCGGCGTTGAGTCATTCCACAGTGAAAATCTGGACTGCAACACTGCGTGCCACGGCGTCGGTAACATCAGCTCATTTGATGACTACCATTCGGGCTACGACGATCACATCTATGACGCCACTGGCGTGAAGTTTGCTGACCAATACACCGTATCGGTTGACAGCGTCACAATGGCCGGCGACCTGATGACGATCAACTTCAGCTCGAACGATCCGGCCATCGTTCCGGAGATCCTGGTCTCCTTCTACGGCTGGGATACGCGGAACTTTATCGTTGGCTCGCATGAGCGCGATGGCAACGTGGCGTGCGCGGGCTTCCGCCCAGGTTGCAAGATGGAGTATGTACCTGAGAGCTCAGGTGGCAGCGCCAATCCGTTGTTCACCGAAGATGCAGCCAGCGTACCGGGTGCCTGGGTAGTAACCCTGGACACGTCCGCTCTGCAATTGACCAAGACTGATCTTCTCCCCGCTATGATCGCTGACGGCAGAATCACGAAAGCCGAAGTCTCGATTACGCCGGAACTGGAGATTGGCGGTCAGGACGTTGTTCTCCTGGCGGTTGGCGAAACCTTCGATATCGGTACGAACACGTTCGTCGCCGACTACTTCAAGGGCGCCAATGCGACCGTCGAAGTTGGCAAGTGCAACGCTTGCCATGATTCGCTGGCCAGCACCTTCCATGACGGAAGCGGCCGCGGCGGCGATGGCATCGAGGTTTGCAAACATTGCCATACAACGACATTCCCAGGCAGTCACCTCGAAATGGCATCACGCGGCATCGACAGCTATGTTCACGCGATCCATACGTTCCAGCCGTTCGATGAAGATGATGTTGCAGCAGCAAACGATCCGGTCTTCAATGCCCGGAACGATCTGCACAAGAACCACGTGTTCCCGAACTTCACAGCGCTCGCTTGTGAAGGCTGCCACGTCGCTGGTACCTACAATGCGCCTGATCAGTCCAAGTCCATGCCGGGTGTACTCAGAGCATCCTGGGACATCGCGAATCGGAACATTGGCACAGTCCCAGAGTACGTCACGGGTCCGGCCTCACGGGCTTGCGGCGGTTGCCACAGGGCTAACATGATCATCGAAGATCAGGCGGGTGATCTCGCTTCCTTCAACGCGCATACCGATGCCTTCGGTACGTTGGAAGAGAATGACGATGACGATTTGGTTCTCTTCGGAATCATCGACAAGATCATGAGCATATTCGAGTAATTAACGCAGCCTTTCACCAAGAAAAAGGCAAAAGCAACAGGTGGCCGGGAGAGCAATCTCCCGGCCCTTTTTAATACCTGTATTGTGGCTTCCCCTTACTTGTCTGCGGCCATCAAGACGCCGAAACTGACATATGTCAGGGATACGAATCTGCCGTTTTCCTACACTAACAACTTCAGGAAACACGCGGACGGCGTTCAAGCTGTCCCGTGTCAGGCTCTCAAGACCAAAGTAGGGGAAGCACAATGGATAGTAGAATCACTCGGTTGCTGCTGGTGGCGGCAAGTGCATTTCTGTTTATGGGCTGCGAAGGCGACGACGGTGCTGCAGGTGCTGCTGGCGCGGCCGGCCCAGGCGGATCGGACGGGTTTTCCTGCTGGGATCTTAACCAGAACGGTATAGCGGATCCAGGCGAAGACCTGAATGCTGATGGTAATGTCGATACGCTGGACTGTCGCGAGCCTCTGCCCGGTACGGCTGTAGTCGTCAGTGGCCAGGCCACGACGCCTAATGGCCCTCTTGATCGTTTCGTTGAGATTATCTTCACGCCTGTTGGCGGCGGAGCCGCTGTCAGCGCGGACGTTGAGAACAACGGTATGTACTCGGTTGAATTAGCAGAAGGTGACTACGTAGCGATGGCAAGTCGGCCTGGTTACGAGGATGTTTCAGTTGATCCGGTCACCGTCGTTGATGGTGCTGCAAATACGCAGGATTTTGATCTTCCTGAAATCCCCGATGGCGAGTTCATCGGTAGCAGCGAATGCGGAGTTTGCCACACGGTTCAGTTCGCATCATTTGAACAATCTGGTCACCCCTTCAAACTGAACAAAGTCGTCGGCAATATGCCACCGACGTATCCGTTCACAAATCTGAACGGCCTCCTGCAACGCGTCACAGATGATGACGGAGCAGCAGGTGACCCGAAGGCAGGCACCGACAACACGCTCGGCACGCCGGTTACATGGGACGACGTTTCCTACGTTATCGGCGGTTATTTCTGGAAAGCACGGCTTGTTGATCAGAACGGCGCCGTTGTTACGGGCTCAAGTGTCCAGTACAACTTCCAGACTGATGCCATGTCCGGTTATCACGATAACGAAACCGACAAACCTTATAACTGCGGCAACTGCCATACGACAGGCTGGGTTCATCAGGACGACGTCTTGAATGACAACCGTCAAGATGGCTTGCAGTTCATGGACGGCACGTTCTTCGAGGGCGGCGTACATTGTGAAGCCTGCCATGGTGCAGGGTCTGCGCACGCAAAATTCAGTGGTCTGATTACACGTGATGCTGAGCCGCGCACGCTTCTCGACCTGACGGCTGCCGACGCCGGTTTTGGTGATGCGATTGCTTGCGGCGAATGCCACACGCGCGATGGTGAACGAGATTATCCGTCATACCTGAGCGGCTACGACAATGCACTGATAACAGCCGGTGCTCCTGATCCTCGTCCGAATGAGATGGGTGGTCGTATCGCCGTAAGTGGCGGCCTGATCAAGCACCACGAGCAATATGACGAAATCCTCGGCATCGACCCCGATACCCTGGATACGGTCCGCTCGCCTGCGTTCATGGCCACACACGGTGATTGCATGACCTGCCATAACCCGCACGGCTCATCCGTCAACGTTAGCAACCCGTTGTACACGGGCGTGGCTGGGCATGACCCGTCGAACGACGCGTGCCTCGCATGCCATAGCACCTACGACACGACGCTGCGCTCTGGTGGCATGCTGAATCTCGCGTGCGCCGATTGCCATATGCCGGACCTTGCCAAATCAGCTGTGGCGACACCTGGCGAAGCAGAGCGGCCAGCGGTTGGTGACGTCAAATCCCACATCTTCAAGATCACTCTGGATTCAACGAGGCCGCAGTTCAACGCTGCAGGCAACTTCGCCTATCCTGAGATCGATGAGGCCTGGGCTTGCATGACATGTCACAACACGGCTCCAGGGGCAGTCATAGCGTTCCCGCTCGGTGATGTCCTTATTGATGGCTATACCTATCACAACAACATTCCGTAGCAGCTACGGAGCCAGTCTCTGGCAGAAGGCCCCCGGGAAACCGGGGGCCTTTTTTTTGCGTTTCATATCAGGGGTGCGTCGTTTCACATTATGAATTCCGATCCATGCCCCGGATGCGATGCTCGGTAGAATCCCCTGCAATTAACCCATTGACGGAACAGGCCTATGTCGCAGGATCAGGACGACGACATCGTTTTAGCTGAGTTGCCCGACGACGAGCTGGTCGAGCAGATGTTCGATGATTTGTATGACGGTCTTGCCGACGAAATCGCAGAAGGGACGCAGATCCTTCTGGATCGCGGTTGGGAGGCGAAGAAGGTCCTCGACGAGGCACTCGTTGGCGGCATGAATATCGTCGGCGTCGATTTCCGCGATGGCATTCTCTTCGTCCCCGAAGTCCTGATGGCCGCCAATTCGATGAAGGCGGGTATGGCGATTCTGCAGCCGATCCTGACGGCAAGCGGTGCCGAACCTGTGGGCAAGATGGTCATCGGAACGGTCAAAGGCGATATCCACGACATCGGCAAGAACCTGGTCGGCATGATGATGGAAGGCGCCGGCTTCGAAGTCGTGGATCTTGGGATCAACACCGACGCTGATGCCTATATTGCGGCGCTCAAGGAACACAAACCGAACATCCTCGGCATGTCTGCGCTGCTGACAACGACGATGCCCTATATGAAGGTGGTCATCGATACGATGAAGGAACAGGGCGTGCGTGACGACTTCATCGTGCTCGTTGGCGGAGCGCCGTTAAACGACGAGTTTGGCGAAGCCGTCGGTGCCGATGCCTATTGCCGCGATGCGGCGACGGCCGTCGAGATTGCCAAGAAGCTCGTATTGGAACAGCGCGCTTCCTGAGGTGACGAATGCCTCCGTACTCGTCATCGCCTGTGGCGCGCTCGCCAGGGAAGTTGTTGAGCTGAAGCAACTGAACGGCTGGTCACACCTGCTGATTCAGTGCCTGCCTGCCAACTTGCACAATCGGCCCGAAAAAATTCCCGGCGCTGTACGAGCCGAGATCGAGAAACGCCGGGCAGAGTTCGAGCATATTTTCGTCGCGTACGCCGATTGCGGCACGGGAGGAGCCTTGGACAAGGTGTTGGCTGAATTCGGCGTGGAGCGCCTGGCCGGCGCGCATTGCTACGAGTTTTACACGGGAGCTACCGAATTCGCCGGGTTGGCCGATGATGAACCGGGTACGTATTACCTGACGGATTTTCTGACGCGGCATTTCGATCGTCTCGTAAAGAAAGGGCTGGGCCTCGACCGGCACCCGGAGCTGATGGCGACCTATTTCGGCAACTACCGGCGGTTGGTCTACCTGTCGCAGACAGAGTCACCGAAGCTGGAGCTGGCAGCGCGCAATCATGCTGACTACCTGGGTCTTGAATATGTACATCGGCACACCGGGCTCGACCCTGTCGGCCGAAATTTCGGAGAGCACGTCGTTCAATGGCTAAACTGATCAGTATCTACTGGCGTGACATACCGGCGCAGGTCGTCGGCCGGGCCGGGCGGAAGTCGAGTTTCAAGAAGGAGCTGGCACCGCGCTTCGCGAAAGCAATCGATCGTGCGGCGATGCGGGCCGGTCGTGGTTCCAGCGACGCCTACCTTGAAGACTGGCGGCGCGTATCGGAGGACGTCGAGGGCGATTTACAGATGCTCGTCGATGAACGTGTCGTTGTCCTGGAACAGGAGTTCAACGCAGAATTCCTCGAGAAGGTCGTCAAGGCTGGTGGATTGGTAGACAAAGGGAACACCGAATGACCAATACAGTTATCAGTTCGAAGTCGAAGGAAGTCATCATTGGCTTCGAGCAGCCATTCGTTGTTATCGGGGAGCGGATCAACCCGACCGGGCGCAAGCTCCTGGCCGAGGAAATGAAGAACGGTGACTACAGCCGCGTCGAAGCGGACGCCGTTGCGCAGGTGGCGGCGGGCGCACACATCCTCGATGTGAATGCGGGGATTCCACTCGCGGACGAGCCGGCGATACTGGCGGAGAGCATCCGACTCGTGCAGTCGGTGACTGACGTTCCCTTGTGCATTGATTCGTCGATTGTCGCGGCACTCGAGGCGGGCCTCGAAGCGTACGAGGGCAAGGCGCTGCTCAACTCGGTGACAGGAGAAGAGGAGCGCCTCGAGGCTGTGCTGCCGCTGGTTAAGAAATACGGTTGCGCGGTCATCGCGATTTCGAACGACGACAGCGGCATCTCGGAGGACATCAACGTTCGCTTTGACGTCGCGAAGAAGATCGTGGAACGCGCTCAGGACTACGGAATTCCCGCCAGCGATATTGTCGTCGATCCACTGGTCATGCCGATCGGTGCGATCAATTCGGCGGGAACGCAAGTTATGGCGTTGGTGCAACGCTTGCGCAATGAGCTCAAGGTCAATACCACCTGCGGGGCGTCCAATCTGAGCTTCGGCTTGCCGAATCGCAACGGACTGAACACCGCGTTTATTAGCATGGCGATTGCCAGCGGCATGACCTCGGCGATCACGAATCCAATGCACACCGAGATCATGCAATCGATACGCGGCGCCAACGTCGTCATGGGCAATGACCCCGAATGTTCGGACTGGATCGCCAACTACCGTGAACCTGCGGCCGACGGCGACGGGCGCCGTGGCCGTCGTGGCAACCGACGCAGACGCCGTGGCTAAAAGTCAGGAGCCGATGATCGTCTTCATGCCGTCCGGCAAGCGCGGGCGGTTTCCTCGCGGGACAGCAGTTCTTGAGGCCGCGCGGAGCCTGGGGGTCGATGTCGATTCGGTTTGTGGCGGGCGTGCGCTATGCGGACGTTGCCAGGTTGAAGTCGCCGAGGGCGATTTCGCAAAGCACGGCATCAACTCGATGAAAGACAACGTCACGCCGCAGGGTGAGGCGGAAGGGCAGTATGGCGAGCGGCGCGGACTTGATGAAGGTCGGCGACTTAGCTGCCAGGCCAAACTCGAGGCCGACGTCGTTATCGATGTGCCGGCGAGTTCGCAGGTGCATCACCAGGTCGTTCGCAAACCGCACGAAGACCACGACATTACGATCGACCCGGTCGTCCATGCCTACTTCGCCGAGGTTCCCCAGCCGACGTTGCACGAAGCGCTCGGCGACCTCGAACGACTGCAGTTGGTCCTGAGGGCCGATTGGGAGCTGCAGGATCTCTGCTGCGAATCGTCGGTCTTGCGTGGGCTCCAGCAAGCACTGGCCGACGGCAAACGCCAGGTCACCGTCGCGGTTCGCAACAGGAATCGAATGATCGCAGTATGGCCGGGTTTCAAGGAACGGCTGTATGGCATCGCGTTCGACGTCGGTTCGACAACAATCGCAGCGCATCTCTGTGACCTTGCTAGCGGCGAGGTCGTTGCGAGCGCCGGCAAAATGAACCCGCAGATTCGCTACGGCGAAGACCTCATGAGTCGCGTGTCGTACATCATGATGAACCCGGGTGGTGAGGAGAACCTGGTATCCGTTGTTCGGCGTGCGATGAATGAACTTATCATCGAGGTCACCGAGCAGGTCGATGCCGATGTCACCGATGTTGTTGAGATCACCGTGGTCGGCAACCCGATCATGCAGCACCTCGTGCTTGGAATTAGCCCGGTCGAACTGGGAACAGCACCGTTTGCGCTGGCGACGGACTCCAGCGTCGACGTGCGGGCGGCCGAGATTGGCATCAACATCAATGCTGGTGGTCATGTTTATGCATTGCCCTGCATCGCCGGACATGTTGGCGCTGATGCGGCAGGAGTATTACTTGCTGAAGCGCCACACAAGCACGACGGCGTGTCATTGATCGTTGATGTTGGTACCAATGCCGAACTGTTGCTGGGCAACAGGGAGCGGCTGTTAGCTGCGTCGAGCCCCACCGGACCCGCGTTTGAAGGTGCGCAAATAAGCTCGGGTCAGCGAGCGGCGCCCGGCGCCATTGAACGCGTGCGAATTGACCGGGATACGCTTGAACCGAGGTTCAAGGTCATTGGCTGTGAACACTGGTCTGACGAACCGCAGTTCGCAGAAGAGGTGAAGCAGGTAACCGGCATTTGCGGCTCCGGCATCATCGAAGTCATCGCGGAGATGTTCCTGGCGGGCATCATCAGCGCGGATGGCAAAATCAAAGCGTCGGATTCCGAGCGGGTCGTCGAGGACGGTCGAACCCTGGCGTACGTGCTGCACGATGGAGATCCGCAAATTCGCATCCTGCAGAACGACGTGCGCGCGATTCAACTCGCGAAAGCGGCGCTGCACGCGGGCGCGAAGCTCCTCATGGACCATTTCGGCGTTGAGAAAGTCGATCGCATTAGACTGGCGGGCGCGTTTGGTGCCCATATCGACGTGAAGTTCGCGATGGTGCTTGGGCTGATTCCGGAGTGTGACCTCGACGAGGTCTCGTCAGCAGGTAACGCGGCAGGCACTGGTGCGCGTATTGCGCTGCTTGATCGAAAGTCCCGTGCACGGATTGAACAGCAGGTTCGTGACGTCGAGAAGATCGAGACGGCTGTCGAGCCTCGATTCCAGGAGCATTTCGTTGCGGCGATGGCGATCCCTGGCGGCGAGAGTCCGGCACCTGACCAAAGAAGAAAACGTCGCGGGCGCCGGACACGCGCATGACGCAGCTTGCTGCCCACACGACCGAGGTTCTCGCGCACACGGTGCGCGAGGCCTACATGGAAATTTTTCCGACGGCTTCGATCGAAGCAAAGCTCGATGTGCTCGAGCCGGGTTCCTACGTTGCCGTGACGTGTTCACCGACAAAGGGTGTCGATGTGACGCTGGACATGTCGGAGCGACTGGCCGCGCGTGGTTTCAAAGTTGTGCCGCACGTCGCGGCAAGAATGGTGCGTGACAAGGCGCATCTGCGCGAGATCGTCGCGCATCTTAACGATCTGCCGATCATCAGTATCTTTGTGCCGGGCGGCGACGCTGAAACGCCAACCGGGGACTACGACACGGCACTTTCCCTGCTACGCGATATCGCGGAGCTCGATCATAAGTTCACCGAAATCGGTGTAGCGGCTCATCCCGAAGGGCATCCGACGGTAGGTGACGATGTGTTGATCAACGCGTTACTTCAGAAGCAGGAATTCGCCAACTACCTGGTTACGCAAATGTGCTTCGATGCAGACATTCTCGCTGAGTGGCTGCGGAGGATTCGCGACCGCGGCGTGCATCTTCCCGCGTGGATTGGTTTGCCCGGTGTGGCCGACCGCAGCTCGCTGCTTAGGACATCTATGCGAATCGGTGTCGGCGATTCACTTCGCTACCTGAAAAAAAATCCAAAAATTGCGGCAAAACTGATGTTCTCCAATGAATATCGCCCCGACGATCTGTTACACGATTTGGTGCCGTACCTCGTGGACCCTGTGTACGGCATTCAGGGTCATCATATCTATTGCTTCAACCAGGTCGAGAAGACCGAACAATGGCGTCACGCGTTTCTGGAGGAAATTACCAAATGAGACCAACACTCAGTGTTCTATCCGACGACCTCATCAAGCAGATTCTCGATGAGGCCAAACGCATCATGGCCGGGACGGGCATGGAAATCCGTGGTGAAACGCTGCGTCAGCGATTACTCGACCATGGGCTCAAGACCGATGCCAATGGCCGCGTCCTGTTTTCGCAGGACGTTGTGGACGCCGCGATAGCAGATGCACCGAAATCGTTTACGTTGCATGACCGCGATGGCAATCCGTACACCGAAATCGGCGGCAACAACGTTCACTATGTGCCGGGTTCGAGCGGCCTCAAGATCCAGGATCACCGCACCGGCGAGACACGACTGACGGACTCGACCGACTTTATCGAATATGCGCGACTTTGTGACGGGCTCGAGCACATCGCGTACCTCTCAACCGCGTTCTCGACAAACAAGGACATCGAATCGCAGGTCTCGGATGCGTGGCGCATGTACATGTGCCTGACGACTTCCAGGAAGCCAATCGTGTCGGGCGCGTTCAGTGAAGAGGGCGTGCCGCGCATGGCTGCCATGATGGAGTTGTTCCGGGCGGACCGTGCCGAGCTTATCGAGAAACCGATGTCGATCTTCACGATCACGGCGACAGGCAACTTCCGCTACGGCGAGGATTCCTGCCAGAACCTGCTCGACTGCGTCGAGGCCGGCATCCCGATCGAAGTAGTACCAGTTACCTTAATGGGCCTGATCGCTCCTGTGACCCTGGTCGGCGCGCTAGTGTTCCATTGTGTCGATGTCCTGACCGGCATCACGATGGCGCAGATCGTGCGCCCCGGTGCACCTGTGCTCTTTGGTGGCGCGCCGGCGACCTTCCACATGAAGGCCGCGAGTTCACCGATGGCAGCAATCGAAGCACAACATCTGAACGTCGCGTACGTGCAGATCGCAAAGTCGCTCAATCTTCCCACGCAGGCCTACATGGCACTCAGCGATGGCAAGCACCTTGACGCGCAGGGTGGCGGCGAGACATTCAGCAGCGCGTTGCTTGCCGCGATTGCGGGTGTCAATTCGGTCTCCGGCCCGGGAATGCTCGATTTTGTGCTGACGTTCAGCCTGCCCAAGCTGGTCCACGACAACGAGGTCTGCGGGCAGGCACTGCACTTCGTGCGCGAGATCAAGGTACTCGATGACCTGCCGACGCAGCATCTCGTCGACCAGCTCATGGCGGAAGATCACCTGATTACCTCGCCGCACACGCTCGAGCACTGGCCGAAGGAGTTGTACCTGACCGACCCGGTTTATGACCGTCTGAACCGTGAAACCTGGGAAGAGGGCGGTTCGATGCAGTTGTGGGATCGAGCCTGCGCCGAAGTCGAAGCGCGGCTCGCCAAATATTCACCCATCGAAACAGACTCCGAAATTGACTCAGCTATGCGACAATTAGTGATTGACGGGTTTAAACAACAAGAGCAATTACCCGAATTACCACCACCGCCTGAGCCACAGGCACCGGTTGCGGTTGCTGGTCGACGGGGACGCAAGGGACGACGGCGACGATGAGTTTTTTTGATGAGCTAAAGAGACGGAATGTCTTCAGGGTAGGGATTGCCTATCTCGTTGCGTCATGGCTCATCATCCAGCTCACCGATATCCTCATCCCGATGCTCACGCTGCCCGAATGGGTATCGCGGTTCATTTTCCTTCTACTTGTCGTGCTGTTTGTGCCGACGCTCATCGCGGCATGGGCACTCGAGTTGACGCCCGAGGGGGTCAAGCTCGAAAAGAACGTCGACCGAACCTCTTCGATCACTCCGCGGACCGGGAAGAAACTGAATAGCATGATCATCGGTGCTCTGGCGCTTGCCGTGGTTGTGCTGCTCGTCGACAAGATCTGGTTGTCTGGCGACCAGGCGTCGGAAATCACTCAGACCGGTACCGTCGACAAGTCCGTCGCAGTTCTGCCGTTTTCCGATCTCAGCCAGAGTCAGGATCAGGAATGGTTTGCTGATGGGCTCGCAGAAGAGATTCTCAATGCGCTCGCGCGCACACCGGATCTCCTGGTCTCAGCGCGGACATCGACGTTTGCTTATAAAGGGACGGACAAGGACATTCCCACGATTGCGAAAGAACTCGGCGTGGCACATGTGCTGGAAGGTTCGGTGCGGCGTGCGGGTGAACGTATTCGCGTGACTGCGCAGCTGATACGCGCTGCTGACGGTTTCCATCTCTGGTCGCAGAACTACGACCGGGATGCGACCGATGTGATCGAGATTCAGGAAGATCTCGCCATTCAAATCGCCAGCGCGCTGGAAACGACGATGGACCCCGAGTCCCTCGCTGATATGGTGCGTGTCGGGACAAGCTCGGTAGCCGCCTACCAGGCCTATATTCACGGCACGGGTCTTCGAGCGAGATCGCTTCTTGAAAATAGACCCGGACTGTTGACTGAAGCCTTCCAGTTCTTCGAAGAAGCTCGTGCGGTGGACCCGGATTTTTCAGCCGCGCACAGTGCCGCCGCAGGATATTGGTTGACGCAAATGTCATTGACTTCCTTTCTGCAGGATACCAATGAGCTACAGACGCCGGTTGAAATGCTGCAATCTTTCTACACGCGCAATGGCACGGCGATTGCGACGGCGATCCATGAGGCAGACCGGCTGCATTTCAGGGCCAGGCGGGCAGCGGTCGACCTGCGCTTGCGAGAGTCTTTGCGCCTGTATCGAAGCTATATCGATGCGCGGCCGAATGACCTCATTGCGTGGGAGGCATATCTTGGTGTGGCGACGATGTCATCCGATAGGGCCGCTATTGATGAGGCGCTGGATGTGCTGCGTGAAGCTGGCAAGACCCGACCTGAGGCCGCCAATTCCTTTATGGATTATGCGTACCTGCATCTCGAGCCAAACGATGGGTCCGATTATGGGTTGATCGCCATGGAACGCTGGCCAATGGCGAACATCATCTACCAGACGCACCGAAACCTGTTGTTCGCGAATCGTGTCGATGAGGCGGCCAATGTAATGCGCGTAGTATGAGCAGCGGTTTCCGTTGCATCCGCTAATGGAGGCACGGCAGTCCTGCGCCGAGAATCGTCCTGAACGGACCCGTGAAATTCTTGACACGATATATGGCGGTGTTGTCAACGCGAATTTAGGTAATCCCACCTGGCTGGTATTGAAGATGCTGGGCGAGGAAGAAGAGGCGGTGGTTGTCCTGCGTAATTTCGAATTTGAAGATTTGCCGTATTTAATGGCGAACTGGCTGTTCTACCCGACTTTTGATCCGGCACCATTCCCCGCACTGATGGCTGTGTTGGAACGCGAGAATATAACCCGTCCACCCACTGCTGAATTGCCCTACGCCTGCACACGGGCAGTCAAATCGAACTAGGGCGCGAGCCTCTCGATCTCCCAGCTACCGTCGTCCTGCTTCGTGTATTGAAAGCGATCGTGCAGGCGATTGCGGCGGCCTTGCCAGAATTCAACTTGCTCGGGAATGACGCGGTAGCCGCCCCAAAATGAGGGCAGCGTTACGTCCTTGTTCTTGAACTTCTGCTTGATCTCCTGGAACTTCGATTCGAGCAGGGAGCGTGACGAGATCACACTGCTTTGCGCAGAAACCCACGCGCCGATCTGGCTGCCACGTGGACGGGACAGAAAATAGGCCAGAGAGTCCTTCGTTGGAATCTTCTCTGCCCGGCCACGGATTTTTACCTGCCGCGCGGCATCAGACCAGAAAAACAATAGAGATACGTTGGGGTTTTCTTCGATCTGCTCGGCTTTCTTGCTCTCGTAATTCGTATAGAACACGAAGCCGTTTTCGTCGAAAGACTTCAACAACACAGTGCGGCTCGACGGGCGCATCTTGCTGTCGACCGTCGACAGCGTCAGAGCATTGGGGTCGAGAGGTACCGTTTCGCAGGCGTGGCGGAACCAGCCCTCGAACTGCACGACCGGGTCGTCGTCGAGGTCTTCGCGATCAAGCGCGAAGCCAGTTGCCGAGCGACGCATATTCGCCACGCTCATGCCGTGGTGGTCGGGTGTGTTCTTCGTATCGTCGGACATTCGCCAAATATAGAGCTATGATCGGTCGACTTCCATACCACAGGGGGAGAACTGCAATGACCAACCTCGATGAATTTCACAACAAGAAGACCGCACATCTATGGCCGATCGCCCTTCTCAGGGTCTATACGGGTGTTTTTTTCCTGATCTACGGATGGGGAAAGATCCGTAACCCGGAGTTTGAAAATGGGTTGGCGGGCTTCGTCACAGGCAACCTCGACAAAGCATTTGGTTTTTTCCGCCCATTTCTGGAGTCCGTCGTGCTTCCCAACAAGGGCCTGTTCGCCATCATGGTGGGCTGGGGCGAGTTCTTGATCGGAATTACGCTGATTGTTGGCCTGGCGACCCGTTGGGCGTCGGTTGCAGGCGCGCTGATGGTCGCCGCATTCTGGTTCACGAAGGGGCAGGGGTTCTTTAGCGCCATGAATCACGATTCGATCTGGTTCATGATCTTCATCGTCCTGGCGACGGTGCACGCGGGCAGGGCCTACAGTCTCGACCAGCGCCTGGCAGACCGGTTCCGATTCCTGGCGTAGGGTTTCGACTTGCAGTCACAAGGATTCCTCAGCGAACTGAAGCGCCGCAACGTATTTCGTGCGGGTGCCGCCTACGTGGTTCTTGCCTGGGTGGTTGTCCAGGTTGCAGATGTGCTGCTCGATGCATTTTCGACCCCACCTTGGGTAATACAGGCGATCATTATCGCGCTGGCAGTCGGTTTTCCTGTAACGCTGGTTGGTGCCTGGGTCTACGAACTCACGCGGGATGGCCTCAAGCGAACGGAGGAGGTCGAACTCACTGACTCGATCACGTTTCAGACCAGGCGCAAACTGGACTTTGTCATCGTTGGCGTTCTGATCTTTGCTGTCGCATGGTTCGCGGTTGACAAGTTTGTCTGGCAAAGCGGCGAGGGCGGGGACGGCAATTCACTGGCCGTCATGCCATTTGAGATTATCTCTGATGACGTTGCACCATTTTTCGCGCAGCTGTCCGGTGACCTGGCACGCTTGTTGAAGCGTAATTCGCAAATGCGTCTCGCATCCGATGATGCCGTACTCGCCTTGCCCGACGTCGCCGATGTCATAGGCAATTCGGCGCGCCTCGGTGTCCGCTATCTCATCGCGGGGACGATTAGCTCGACGGCAAACGGTGTTGGGCTCCAGGTGTCCATGTTCGATGGCAATACTGGGGAACAGGTCTGGCAAAAACGATTCGACAAGGCGCATTCCCAGGCAACGTTGAATACCGTCGCGAGCGAATTGGTTGCCGCAATTGATGGCGATCCTTTCGCATTGCCCAAAGTGGCATCCGATCCGAAAGCTTACGAACTCTACCTGCAGGCAAGGCGACAACGAACAACATCGGATGGCGGCGCTGCAGCCGAGGCCCTTTATCGGCGCTCGATCGAAGTGGATGCGCGATTCGCTCCGTCGTTGGCAGGCCTTTGCGAGGTTCTGGTCAGCCGCTATCGACACGGTAGCGCGCAAGAAGACTTTGAGGATGCCGAAAAATTCTGCCATCGGGCGTGGACATTCGATCCCCAATCTGCGGAGGTGCAACGTGCGCTTGGCAATCTCTACCAGGAGAGTGGCCTTCTGGAGCGTGCACGCGAGGCATTTGCAGCGTCGTTAGCGATCAGTCCAGGCGATCTTCTGGCGCAGGTCGATATGGCCTCTACGTATCACGAGGATGATCCCGCCCGTGCCGAAACGCAATTGCGGAGCATCATCAAGCAGCATCCTGGAAGCCCATTCGCGTATTCCAGTCTGCAACACCTGTATTTCAAGCAGGGACGCTATCGAGAGGCCACAGAGAATGCGCGTATTGCGGTACAACTGGACCCGGATGACCGCCGCGCCGTTTCAAACCTCACAGCGGACCTCATTTTATCCGGCGAGTTTGCGGAAGCGAGGCCGATGCTCGAGAAAGCCGTTGAGCGCAACAAGCTGGTTTTCGGGGCGGACCATAATAATCTCGCAGCGGTGATGTTCTTCGAAGGTGATTACGCGGGAGCTGTCAGCCTCTACGAAGATGCTGTGGAGGCAGCGCCAGACGATTCAATGTATCGACGCGGGCTTGGCGATGCCGTCTACTATCGCGATGGCCGTGACGCAGCAAACCCGGTTTTCAGGAAGGCGATCGAACTCGCGAAGAAGCAGCTTGAGATCAATCCGGATAACTACGATGCGCCGACCACTCTGCTCGTCGGCTATGCAAGCATCGGTGATAACGAAAGCCATTTGGTGTATCAGGACCGCTTAGCCGCTGAGCGCGCCGGAGATCCTCAGGCTTTGTATGACCTTGCAGTTGCCGCATCCCGCATTGGCGACATGGACGCGGCTCGTGGATTCGCGATGCAAGCCCTGAAGGGTGGGTACCCCAAAGCGTTCCTCGTAGCGGACCCGGACATCAAGGCGTCCGGACTATCACTGCCGCAACACTAAAGCTGGCCGGTAACGGTTCCATTCCCAAATAGCCTGCGGGTATAATGCCCGGCTGGACAATGAGTGCGGGCGTCAGCAACGTTGCACCGCAGGCGAAAGTGGCGGAATTGGTAGACGCGCTGGCTTTAGGTGCCAGTGGGGTAACCCGTGGGAGTTCGAGTCTCCCCTTTCGCACCAGTCCATACCTAACTAATTAATTATTAAGAGATTTATGAAATGAACGTCACTGTCGAATCGACAGGTGCCCTGGAACGCCGCATGCGCGTCGAAGTGCCCATTGAGCGCATAGAAAGCGAAGTAGATTCACGTCTGAAGTCGGTCGGCAAGACCGCCAAGATCAAGGGCTTCCGGCCGGGCAAGATTCCGGCGAGGGTCGTGCGCCAGCGCTATGGCAAGCAGGTACGCCAGGAAGTCGTCGGCGAGATCATGCAAAAAAGCTACTCCGATGCAGTAATGCAGGAGAACCTGAAGCCGGCAGGTGGCCCCAAAATCGAGGCTGAGGACGAGGACGGCAAGACCTTTGCCTACGTCGCGACCTTCGAAGTTCTGCCCGAGGTTAAGCTCAAGGACCTCGAGAAGATCAAGGTTGAGAAACCCGATGTTTCGATCGGCGACGAAGATCTCGACGACATGCTGATGAGTCTGCGCAGGCAGCGCGCGACCTGGGAAGAGGTCGATCGCAAGTCCAAGGACAGCGACCGCGTAGTCGTTGACTTCACGGGCACGGTCGACGGCGAAGAATTCCAGGGTGGTTCGGGCAAGGAAATCCCGGTGGTTCTCGGCCAGGGGCAGATGCTTCCGGACTTCGAGAAGGGCCTGAAGGGCGTCAAGACGGGCGACGAGAAGACGATCAAGGTCAAGTTTCCGAAGGACTACCATGCCGAGGACCTCGCCGGTAAGACGGCCGAGTTTGTAATCAACACGCATCGCGTCGAGAAAGAAATCCTGCCGGAACTGAATGATGAGTTTGCAGAAGCATTCAACGTCACCGAAGGCGGGATGGAGCAGTTCAGGAACGACGTGCGCGAAAACATGGAGCGTGAGGCCAAACAGAAGATTGACGGCGATGTTCGTGAACAGGTGATGGCAGGCCTGATCGAGAAGAACCCGATCGATGTACCGCAGGCGCTTGTGCACGAGGAAATGCACACGATGCAGCACGAGGCCATGCAACGCCTTGGCATCGAGGATCACGACCAGGCGCCGCCGATGGAGAACTTCAAGGAAGCCGCTGACAAGCGTGTGCGCCTTGGGCTCTTGCTGCGCCAGCTGATCTCGGAGAAGAGTATTTCTGTTGACGACGCCGCGCTGCGCGGTCGCGTCGAGGAAATGTGTGCGGGCTACGAGAATGCGGAAGACATGGTCAACATGTACATGGCCAACCCGCAGATCATGCAACAGGTGGAGCCGATGGTTGTCGAACAGAAGGCTATCGACTGGTTGCTTGAGAACGGCAAGGTCAAATCCAAAAAGGTCTCGTTCAAGGACTACATGAACCCACCTGCTTCGTGACACAATAGGCCTTAAGTCAAAGGCTGGAGACGGACAACATTATGAGCGCAACTTCATTGAATCTCGTGCCAATGGTCGTGGAGCAAACAGCTCGCGGCGAGCGTGCCTACGATATCTACTCAAGGCTGCTGAAGGACCGACTCGTGTTCATCGTTGGCCCGGTTGAGGATCAAATGGCGAATCTTGTAGTCGCCCAGCTCCTGTACCTTGAGTCCGAGAATCCGAACAAGGACATCCACCTGTACATCAATTCGCCAGGCGGCATTGTGTCGTCGGGTCTGTCGATCTACGACACCATGCAGTTCATCAACTGCGATGTCTCAACGATCTGTGTTGGCCAGGCGGCCAGTATGGGTGCGTTGCTGCTGGCAGGTGGAACAAATGGCAAACGCTTTGCATTGCCGCACTCGCGCGTCATGGTTCACCAACCCAGCGCGGGCTACCAGGGCCAGGTTACCGACATCAGCATCCACGCCGAAGAGGTGCTGGCGCTCAAGCGTCGCCTCAACGAAATCATGGCCAAACATACCGGCCAGCCTCTCGAGACGATCGAGCGCGATCTGGAGCGCGATAATTTTATGGGCGCCAAGGAAGCGGTCGAGTACGGGCTGATCGACACGGTCCTGGCGAGCCGCGCCGAAATGGGTGGCAAGTCGGAAGACTGATCCTGACTATTCGGTCGTAATGCTGGCGTCTTCCATGAGCACCGGGAAGCGGTAGCCGCTGCCGAAATCCTTGTCCAGAACCACAGTACCGGTTAGCACCACGGTTTCGCCTACGGCGGTCGTGGCCTTGCTGGTCACCGTCAGATCGTTGTTGCGGTCGGCTACGTCACCAGAACCGTCCTGAATATGGATGAAGTTCCAGCCCAGGATGTTGCTGTTGTACTTGACGACCTTGCCGCGCAGGCTGACCGGCTGGTTGGCCAGGGAATCTGTGTTGGCGTAGACCCAGGCGATATTCTGGCCGGGTTCCAGGGCATCGACGCTGACGTCTGCAACGTCTGCGACCTTATCGACGGCGGGCTTGCTGACACTGGTTTCAGTCGGTGCAGGCGTCGTCAGGTTGGAAATCCTGTTCACGAAGAACAGTACGTCAAACGTTCGACTCAGAGTTTTGCTCGTGAACTGATTCATCGGCATGCCCTGGGGGATCTCCACAACGTCACCGACTTTGACGGAGGTCCGCGGTCCGGCCGCCCATATTTGATTCTGGCTGGTCTGGTCCTGGCTGGTCTCGACCAACACGTAGGTGTACCCGCCTGAATCCATGGTTTCGAGCACCGTGCCGCGAGTCATTCCCGGAGGTACTGGCGTGGCGAGTAACGGATTCTCGGCAGCCGGCTCTTTCGCGGTCTCTGTACATCCGGTCTGGCTTACTAGCAGGCTGGCAGTCAGTAGGACGGCGAGCACTGAAATGATTGATTTCACGTGAATTTCTCTGCGTTTGATGGTGTGTTGCCCGGTATTTTGCCAGTTGCGGGTACCGGGACCATACGAGCAACTGCCTATGTTCATTCGCCATATTCCGGACACCTGCGACAGAGCACTCAAGAATTACCTAAATATCAAATAGTTATATTGACTGTCCCTATACCGTGGACTCAGTCCTTTGCACCTTGTTAGCGCCCATGTAAACTACGGCCCATAGTCGTAAACGACTGATTTCTTGAGCTACGAAGGCACGTTTGTATGAGCGATGATATCCGCGGTAAGAACGAGGACGGCAAGCTCCTTTACTGTTCTTTTTGCGGCAAATCCCAGCACGAAGTTCGCAAGCTGATTGCGGGCCCGTCTGTCTTTATCTGTGACGAATGCGTCGAGCTCTGCAACGACATTATCCGCGAGGAGCTTGAGGACACGGGCGAGACCGGTCACGACAAGCTGCCGAAACCCATGGAAATCAATGATGTACTCGATGAGTACGTCATCGGCCAGGAGCGTGCGAAAAAGGTCCTCGCGGTCGCTGTCTACAATCACTACAAGCGCCTCAACGATCGCCTGGACGAACGCTCCAAGGACGACATCGAGCTCGCCAAATCCAACATCCTGCTGATCGGGCCGACGGGCTGCGGCAAGACGCTGCTCGCCGAGACGCTGGCACGTTTGCTCAACGTGCCGTTCACGATCGCTGACGCCACGACGCTGACCGAAGCCGGTTACGTCGGCGAAGACGTCGAGAACATCATCCAGAAGCTGCTGCAGAAGTGCGATTACGACGTCGACAAGGCGCAGACAGGCATCGTCTACATCGATGAGATCGACAAGATCTCGCGCAAGTCGGATAACCCGTCGATCACGCGCGACGTATCGGGCGAGGGCGTGCAGCAGGCGCTGCTCAAACTGATTGAAGGCACGATTGCCTCGGTACCGCCGCAGGGCGGTCGCAAGCACCCTCAGCAGGAATTCCTGCAGGTCGACACGGGTAACATCCTGTTCGTCTGCGGTGGTGCGTTTGCGGGACTTGAGAAGATCATCATGGACCGCTCGACCAAGAGTGGCATCGGCTTCGTTGCCGAGGTCAAGACCAAAGAGGAGGAGCAGAGCATTGGTGAGCTTCTCCACGACGTCGAACCTGAAGACCTGATTCGTTTCGGCCTGATCCCCGAGTTCGTCGGCCGCCTGCCGGTCGTCGCGACGCTCGAGGAACTGGACGAAGACGCGCTCGTGCAAATCCTGCTCGAGCCGAAGAACGCACTCACCAAGCAGTACCGCAAGCTCTTCGAAATGGAGGGCGTCGAACTGGAATTCCGGGACGATGCGCTTCGCGCTGTGGCCAAGAAGGCCATGGAACGCAAGACAGGCGCACGCGGTTTGCGGACCATCCTTGAAAATGTATTGCTCGATACCATGTATGACCTCCCGTCTTCGACAAGTGCGAAGAAGGTCGTCGTGGATGAGGCCGTCGTAATCGGCGAGACCCAACCCTACGTAATCTACGAGTCGGATGAGACCCCGACCGTTAACATCGAGCAGCCGCAAAGGCCTACCGGGTCTGACGGCATTTAGAGAGGCAGCATGTCTGAAAAAGATCTGATTTCTTCGATCGACGATGACTCGGTCGTCGACGACTCGTCTGGCGTTCCGGTACTTCCGCTGCGCGACGTCGTCGTCTACCCGCACATGGTCATTCCGCTCTTCGTCGGGCGTGAGAGATCCATTGTCGCCCTGAACAAGGCGATGGATGTGGGCAAGCGCATCTTGCTGGTGGCGCAGAAAGCCGCAGAACTTGATGACCCGCAACTTTCGGATCTGTATGAGGTTGGCACGCTCGCGACGATCCTGCAGCTGCTCAAGCTGCCAGACGGTACGGTCAAGGTGCTGGTCGAAGGCGGCGACCGCGCGTTAATCGACCGCTTCAATGTAGAGGATCATTTCTCCGCCGAAATCACGGTGCTCAAGGACGAAGATCGTCATGACGAGCGCGAGATCGATGTGCTTGTGCGCTCGATCATCACGCAGTTCGAGCAGTACGTGAAACTCAACAAGAAGGTGCCGCCCGAGGTGCTGACCTCGTTGTCTGGCATCGACGAGCCTGGCCGCCTGGCGGACACGGTTGCCGCACACATGGCGCTCAAGCTCTCCGAGAAGCAGCGCATCCTCGAGATCCAGGACATCAAGAGCCGCCTCGAACAGGTGCTTGGCATCATTGAAGGTGAGATCGACGTCCTGCAGATCGAGAAACGTATTCGCGGCCGCGTTAAGCAGCAGATGGAGAAGAGCCAGCGCGAGTACTACCTGAATGAGCAGATGAAGGCTATTCAGAAAGAACTGGGCGAGATGGATGACGTGCCGAACGAGCTTGCCGATCTGGAACAGAAGATCGAAAAAGCCGGCATGCCGAAAGACGCGAAAGAGAAAGCTGTCTCCGAGCTCAACAAACTCAAACTCATGTCGCCGATGTCGGCCGAGGCCACCGTGGTGCGCAACTACGTTGACTGGCTCGTCAAGGCGCCGTGGAAGAAACGCAGCAAGGTTTTTAAAGACCTCAAGAAAGCTGAAGCAGTGCTCGAGGCCGATCACTATGGTCTCGAGAAGGTGAAAGAGCGGATCCTCGAGTATCTCGCCGTACAGCAGCGTGTGAAGAAGCTCAAAGGCCCGATCCTGTGCCTCGTGGGACCACCGGGTGTCGGCAAGACCTCACTGGGCCAGAGCATCGCGCGTGCAACGAACCGCAAGTTCGTCCGTATGTCCCTGGGTGGCGTCCGTGACGAAGCGGAGATTCGCGGTCACCGGCGCACCTACATCGGTTCGATGCCGGGCAAGATTATCCAGAACCTCTCGAAGACGGGCGTGCGCAATCCGCTCTTCCTGCTCGACGAAATCGACAAGATGGCCATGGACTTTCGTGGTGATCCGTCGTCGGCGTTACTTGAGGTGCTCGATCCTGAGCAGAACTCGACCTTTGCCGATCATTACCTCGAGGTGGACTTCGATCTGTCTGACACGATGTTCGTCTGCACTGCGAACAGCCTGAATATTCCGGCGCCGCTTCTCGATCGTATGGAGGTCATTCGCATCCCGGGTTATACCGAGGATGAAAAGACCAATATCGCGCTCAAGTACCTCGTGCCGAAGCAGTTGAAAGAAAACGGCCTGAAGGAAAAAGAGCTGAAAATTACGGAAGGTGCCATACGCGACATCATCCAGCATTACACGCGCGAATCGGGCGTGCGCAACCTCGAGCGCGAAATTTCGAAAATCTGCCGCAAAGTCGTGAAATCGCTGCTGCTGAAGCCGCGCAAGAGCCGGGTGCTGGTCACGCCGAAGAGCATGGAAAAGTACTGCGGTGTACGCCGATTCCGATACGGCAAGGCCGAGGATAATGATCAGGTAGGGCAGGTTACCGGCCTCGCCTGGACCGAGGTTGGCGGCGAGCTGCCTGACGATCGAAGCCGCGACCGTTCCGGGCAAAGGCAAGCTCACTCATACGGGTCAATTGGGCGAGGTAATGACCGAATCGATCCAGGCCGCGATGACGGTAGTTCGCAGCCGTGCCGACGTCCTGGGCATCGACAAGGACTTCTACCAGAACCTCGATGTGCACGTTCACGTGCCCGAAGGGGCCACGCCGAAGGACGGTCCATCTGCGGGAGTTGGCATGTGTACTGCCCTGGTGTCGGCATTAACCGACATCCCCGTAAAGAGCGATGTGGCCATGACTGGCGAGATCACGCTAAGGGGCGAAGTACTGCCGATTGGCGGCCTCAAAGAGAAGCTCCTGGCGGCCCATCGTGGCGGCATTTCGAAGGTGCTTATCCCCGAGGAAAACGAGAAGGACCTCGCCGAAATACCGAAGAACATCAAGGACAAGCTGACGATTGTTCCAGTGAAATGGATAGACCAGGTAATGGAGCACGCACTCGTTCGTCAGCCGGTTCCGGAAGGCTCCAAGAAGGACGCCGAAAGCGAGTCAAAAAAGCCCTCTGACGAGCAAAAAACCGAGGACGTTGTCCGCGCTCACTAATGCGCTGAAACCCGCGTGGTTAAAGGATATTTGACGGTATTTATGCCAGTAGGTATAAACGTCGAAGCCGCACGTGAATGGTAATTAATAAGCACGGAGACGCGCGCGGTGATCTAGCGGATTGCGCCATACGGGGAGCTCGCTGGATTGATCGAAATTTCTTTAATCAATCTGCAAGGGTGAAAGCATGAATAAAGGTGAACTAATTGACGCAGTAGCTGGTGCTGCTGGTCTGTCACGCGCTGATGCAACGAAGGCTGTTGACGGAGTACTCGACAGCATTCAGGGAACGCTCGCCAATGGTGGCTCTGTATCTCTCGTGGGCTTCGGAACCTTCTCTGTGAAGGCTCGTGCAGCACGCGCTGGACGCAACCCTCGGACGGGTGAAACCATCCAGATTCCGGCAAGTAATGTTCCTGGATTTAAGGCTGGCAAAGGCCTGAAGGATGCCGTAAACTAGCGGCCGATTCGGGGCCGGGACAGGCTCCGATTGCGTTTGTGGGAGCGGCTTCGGCCGTAAAAACAGGGTCCCAGGACCCTCCCACATCGGGGTGCTTAGCTCAGCTGGTAGAGCATCGCCCTTACAAGGCGAGGGTCGGCGGTTCGATCCCGTCAGCACCCACCAGATTCGGAGCGGTAGTTCAGTTGGTTAGAATACCGGCCTGTCACGCCGGGGGTCGCGGGTTCGAGTCCCGTCCGCTCCGCCATGAATCAAGGAAAGCCCTGGGTCATCCGACTCGGGGCTTTTTTTGTGGTTCAGTAGTTCCCCTCTATACCTGCCTCAAGTAGAATCCCCCGCCTTGCACGAAGGCCCGCAGAGCGGGCTCCTTATTCAATAAAAGTGTCTTAACTATGCTGCAGAAACTTCGCGAAAAATTTACGGGCTGGATCGCCATCTCGATTCTGGCTGTTATCGGCGTTACGTTTGTCTTTGTTGGCGGCGCCAACTTTGCCTTCGTCGGCAATAACTACGCCGCCAAGGTTGACGATTCCGAAATTGGTATCGGCCAGTTCGAGGCCGCCTACCAGGACCAGGTGCAGCAGAACCCGCAGTTGGCACAGTTGGGTCCGGAGATTCGTGCGCAGGTACGCAGCAACATTCTGGAGCAGCTGATTCAGCAGCGTGTCATCGACAACTATATTACTGAAGCTGGCTACCAGATCAGCGACGAGCAGATCACTGCCATGATTCAGCGGACGCCGGAGTTTCAGGTCGACGGCAAGTTCGACATGGATACCTACCGTGAACTGCTTTCGGTAAACGGTTATGAGCCAGCTGATTTTGAACGTGCTCAGCGTGTCACGTTAAGGCGTAACCAGCTGCAGCTCGCGATTCGCGGTTCGGCAATCATGTCGCCTGCTGCATACCGCCGCTATCTCAATCTTGCGGCTGAACAGCGCATCGTGACGCTTGCGACGATTGACCCGGAGATGGTTGCCGCTGAAGTCGCAGTGACGGATGAAATGGTTAACGCGTTCTACGATGATAATCCGACGATGTTCCAACTGGCCGAGTCAGCCGATGTTGAGTACATCGAGATTCAGCGTAGCGATGTCGCGCAGACGGTGAGCGTTAGCGAGGAAGATCTCGTCGACTACTACGAGTTCAATAAGAATCGCTACGAGCAGGACGAGCAGCGCCAGTCACGCCACATCATGATTCTCTTCAATGACGACGAAGATGCCGCGAAAGCGAAAGCGAATGAGCTGCTGGCACGCATTAATTCTGGTGAGTCCTTTGAAGACATCGCCAGTGAACACTCTGAAGACACGGTTACTGCGGCACAGGGAGGCGATCTTGGTGCGCGGACACGCAGCCAGATGCTAACCGGCCTCGATAGTGCCGTCTTCTCCATGTCGGAAGGTGCGGTCGAAGGTCCGATCAAGAGTGACTTCGGTTTCCACATCGTGCGCCTGGACAAAATCATTGAGCCGGGCCCGCTGCCGCTTGAGCAGGTTCGTGCCGAGCTGACGACCGAGTTGCAGGACCAGCAGGCCGAGAGCCTCTTCCGCGATCTCGAGCGCAAGTTGTCAGATTCACTATTCGATGCAACTGACCTTCGTTCCTTGTCGGATGCTGTGGGTGTTGATATCCAGGCAGTGGCCGGGTTTACGCGTCTCGGCGGCGCGCCGCTGGGTAGCGAGACGGCAATCATCGAGGCGGTATTCGACGAGACTGTCCTGTCGGGTGAGCAGATGTCGGAGATCATTGAGATCGACGCCAACCGCTCGGCCGTATTCGCAGTTTCGAAGCACTATCCGGCGACCCGTCAGCCGCTCGAAGACGTGCGTGAGCAGGTTGCCGCGTCGCTTCAAGCGCAGCAGGCAGAAGAGCTGATGGCAGCGAAAGCTGAAGAGATGATTGCGGCATTGGCTGCCGGTGCGGCGTTTGCTGAAGCTGCTGCGGCGGTTGACGCGACACCGGCCGAGCCTGTGCTGATGTCCCGTTCGGCCGAAGACGCGGACCAGTTGATTTCAGTCGCCGTATTTGCAGCCGTGAAGCCGATGCAGGATGCACCGACTACAGGCAGCACGCGCAACGGCGATGGTGGTTACACGGTGTACAGCGTCGATGCTGTCATTCCAGGCCGCCCGGAAGCGCTGCCAGTGGAACAGAGAGATGCTGGCAAGCTGCAGCTGACTGACCAGTCCGGCCTGGGTGATTTCGTCGCGTTCGTGCAGGCACTGCGCGAGGATGCCGAGGTCATCATCAACGAGGATATGCTGGCCGCACAGGATCTCCTCTAGTTAGGTGATTCCGCCGAGGTGTGCGGCAGATGTATGTCC
>CAVWAH010000022.1:0-83846 GCA_963752875.1 uncultured Gammaproteobacteria bacterium
TGGTCCACCGAACGGCTGCTTCTGGCCGTTAGCAGCCGGTCACCTCGTTGAAGCTCACCGTCCGCTAACGGTACAAGCAGACTTTCAGACGTTGCCGTCGGATGAGTGGGGTAGTGCTGGACGCAGGGTGCGTCTTCAGGTCCTGGTTCGCCGGAGCACGCCCTTGACGATCAGGATGATCATAGTAATTGCGTGCACTCCGTACAGCACTAACGGCGTCCAGATTACGTAGTCGTTTTCTACCCAATACGACGCGACACCGAACAACAAAACCCAGACCGCTACTAACCCGGCATGTGCGGCGCCAACTGTCCAGCTGCGCGACACCACGCCAAGAGCCACGGCGAACAGCATCACCAATAGCGGGGATAAGGCCATAGCTGCGATTATCGGCGATATGTTCTGGGCATACGCCATACCGGGCAAGGCTAGCGCCGATACAGTCAGCAACCATCGTGACGAGCTGATTCGCATTTCGACTTTCCATCTAATCTGTATCCAGTATCCGGCGCCAAACAGACGATTACAACTCGGGGCCGAACGACCACTTTCGATGAGTGCGGACGTTCGCCTGATATGATGTTGAAGGGTCGCCTATGGCCCGAATGGGATGGCCACGTTTCGTTGTAACTGAATCTTGGATACTTGGGGGTCGCCTCTACCCTATCCTATGAGGCTAGACGAGTGTGGCCATGGGTTTTAAATAATCGACACCAGGTCATTGAGCTTTGTGACTGTTCGCCAGTTACGAGCGGTTGTGTTCATATGCAGCGCCCTACCTATCCCATTGGCAAGTTTTGATCGCGCGATCCCATCCGGCGCGTGCACGTAGATCAGACTATCTATGACGGTAATGGACTCCGTGGTTGAGACGAGATCGTTGACGGCGCTAATGTGCTCCTCTTGCGGCGGTCTCTCAAGAAAAACGAGATGCAGGGACTTCGGCTCAGACGCAGCCATGGGGTAGGGGTTTGAAGCGATCGCAGCGCTAAGCTCCTCGGCAGAAACCAACCGAACTGCCGGATGAAATCCATGCTCCCTTTCAATCGCTTCCGCGATAGCGTCTCCAAATCGATCCCTGGATTTAACGTTCCCGCGAAACACGACGTTTCCGCTCTGAATGTAAGTCTGTACCTGCTCACAACCCGCACTCACGAATATTTGTGACAGAGCTTTCATCGCCAGGCGATTGTGCCCACCGACGTTGATACCGCGAAGTAGAGCTATCCATGTTTTCATGAGCTCAGCATAGCAGTGATAGACTGGATCAAGACTTACGAGCGAAGCGCGAACCATGAACTATCGTATCGGATCTAAAATATTCCTCCTCGTCGTTGCTTTCGGGCTGAGTCTCGCTTCTTGCGCGCCGAGAGATGATACGAGCGATCGCCTCGTGGAGCTGGGAAACCAGTATGTCGAGACGACCAGGTTGTCCGGCCTCACTGTTAGTGTCGGCTTTGTTGATGGCACGGCATGGAGCAAGGGGTTCGGCTTTGCGGATGTCGAACAGATGGTCCCCGTCGACCCGGCACTGACAAAATTTCGTGTCGGTAGTACAGCGAAGTCCATGACTGCAATGGCGCTGGGGGTGCTATATGAGGCGGGGAAGCTGGACCTCGACGCACCCATTCAAACGTATCTTCCGGAGTTTCCCGAGAAATCCGGAAAAATCACGGCACGAATGCTCGCCGGGCACACTGCGGGAATTCGCCACTACGGCAGCACGGAGGAATTTCTTAGCGCAGTACCCTATTCGTCGGTCACAGAAGCGCTGTCCATTTTCTCCAACGACCCGGTACTTTTCGAGCCGGGCACAAAATTCTCGTACTCGACCTATGGTTACAACCTGCTAAGCGCCGTGCTCGAGCGCGCGGCCGGCGTGGAGTATCTAACTCTGATGTCGCAGAGCGTATTCGACCCGATCGGTATGAGTTCGACGGTCCCGGATTACGTTGTCCCACTTATCAAAAATCGATCACGCTATTACTCACTCGATGACGGCAAGCTGATCAATGCGCCATGGGTAGATAACAGCAACAAGTGGGCCGGCGGCGGCTTGCTCTCAACCTCTGACGACCTGGTGCGCTTCGGCCTGGCGCATCTGACGGACAGGTTCCTGAGTCGCGAAACCATCGAAATGATGTGGACCTCGCTGACAACGTCGACCGGTGAGGAGACCGAGTACGGGATCGGCTGGAGTATTGAAGCCGATGCAGAGGGCCGTCGACTGATCAGGCATAGTGGTGGCTCGGTTGGTGGGATAACTGAATTGAGGATCTACCCGGACCAGGGGTTTGTCGTCGCGATCGTCACCAATACCTCACCCGCAGACCTGAAACCGCTTGCGAACGATATTGTGAGTATCTTCCTGAACGGAGAATAAGAACAAATGACCGAAGAAAACGTTAGTAGCACTCATTGGAGCTTCTGGGTTGTCGGCGCTTTTGCGTTGCTCTGGAACGGCTTGGGTGCCGTCAATTACCTGATGCAGGTGAACGCCGATACGCTCGCCATGTACCGTGAAGCAGAGCGCGCCGTCATCGAGAGTCGACCTGCGTGGGCTACCGCGGGCTTTGCAATTGCGATGTTTGGCGGGACGCTTGGCAGCATCTTGCTTCTACTCAAGAAGTCGGCGGCGTTCTACGTATTTATCGTTTCACTGCTAGGCGTGATCTTGACGGCGATTCACACAGCTGGCGTAGATTATGATTTGAGTACCGGCGAAATTGTCGCGTTCGCCGTAATGCCGCTGGTAGTCGCTGCATTCCTGGTCTGGTATTCGAAACTCACCGAACGTAAGGGTTGGATCGGCTAGACCTCAAGAAACCGCGTGATACCTCGCGCCGCTTCGCGGCCTTCGTGCACGGCGGTTACGACCAGATCGGATCCTCGAACCATATCGCCGCCTGCGAACACCTTCGGATTGCTCGTCTGGTAAGGGCAGGCACCCATCGATTTCACGAGCACGCGGCCACTATCGAGCGTGTCGATCGAATGATCCCCTAACCACTTCGGTGGATTCGGCCGGAAGCCAAATGCGATGACGACGACATCGGCGGGCAGAACTTCTTCGGTTCCGGGAATCGGCTGCGGGCTGCGGCGACCGTCGGAACCAGGTCCGCCAAGCTTCGTCTCAACAACCTTCACGCCCGTGACTTCGCCATCCCCGACTATTTCGAGCGGCTGTCGATTGAACAGGAATGTCACGCCCTCTTCCTTACTGTTCGCGACCTCGCGTCGTGAACCGGGCATGTTTTCTTCGTCGCGACGATAGGCGCAGGTCACGCTGGTGGCACCCTGGCGAATCGCCGTGCGGTTGCAATCCATGCCCGTGTCACCACCGCCGAGGACAACAACGTTCTTACCTTCGAGATCGATATACGGTGCATCCGTCTCGTCATGTCCGAGCTCGCGATAAGCATTACCGACCAGGTAAGGAAGCGCATCGTAGACGCCATCAAGATCCTCGCCAGCAAATCCACCGGTCACGTACTCGTAGGTGCCCATACCGAGGAACACGGCATCGAACTCATCAAGCAATTCCACAAACGGTTTGTCGTCACCGATACGCGTGTTCAGCACGAAATGAACGCCCATTCCTTCGAGGATCTCGCGCCGCTGCCGCACGACCTGCTTCTCCAGTTTGAACGGTGGAATACCGTACGTCAGCAGGCCGCCGATCTCGGGGTACGCGTCGAATACGACAGAACGAATTCCATTGCGTGCCAGCACGTCCGCCGCCGCAAGCCCCGCCGGGCCCGCACCAACAATGCCCACGCGCTTGCCTGTGTCGCTTACGTGGGACATGTCGGGTCGCCAGCCCTGGCTGATGGCCTCGTCGGTGATGTATTTCTCGATACTGCCGATGGTCACGGCGCCATTCACGTCATACAGCGTGCAGGCACCTTCGCAAAGTCGGTCCTGCGGGCAAACGCGGCCGCATATCTCGGGTAGTGAATTCGTCTGGTGCGAAAGCTCCGCCGCTTCGAATAACTTGCCTTCTTCGATAAGCGCAAGCCAGTTCGGGATGTAGTTGTGTACCGGGCACTTCCATTCGCAGTAAGGATTGCCACACGCCAGGCAACGGCCGGCCTGCGCAGCCGCATCCGCTCCGTCATAGGTGCCGTAGATCTCACCGAAATGCCCGACACGTTGCTCGGCTACTTCCTTTGCCGGATCCTTGCGAGGCACCTCGAGAAATTGCAGTGGATGCTTGGGCATTATGCTGCCTGCCTCAGCGACGCGATCAGCGAGCCTAGTTCAGCCGCCTTCGGTTTAACGACCCAGAACTTGGGGAGGTACGTCCGGTAGTCTTCGAGAATCGCCTCACCCCACACGCTGCCAGTCAGCTCGACGTGCGACCGGAGCATCGAGCGCAGGTGGTGCAGGTGCCTCTCCATGCTCTCAGGAGTGATGCGGTGAATGTCGATGAGTTCGTGGTTGTAGCGATCGACGAAGTCGCGCTCAATATCGAGCACGTACGCGAACCCACCCGTCATACCCGCGCCAAAGTTGACACCCGACTGTCCAAGCACAACAACAACACCGTCCGTCATGTACTCGCAGCAATGATCACCGGTACCTTCGATAACCGCCGTCGCACCTGAGTTCCGCACACCAAAGCGCTCCCCGGCACCGCCTGCAGCGAACAGCTGGCCACCGGTCGCGCCATAGAGACAGGTATTGCCAATGATGGCTGTATCGCGCGCGACGTATCCCGCTTCTTCGGGTGGCCGAATGACGATACGTCCGCCGGCCATACCCTTGCCAACGTAATCGTTGGCGTCGCCAGCTAGCGTCAGGTTCAATCCCGAAATATTCCAGGCGCCGAAACTCTGGCCCGCCGTGCCGCGCAGAACGATGTCCAGCGGAGCATCCGCCATTCCTTCGTTTCCGTATCGCCGCGCGATTTCACCCGCGAGCCGCGCACCGATCGAACGATTGAAATTCTGAATTTCGAAACCGAAGCGGCCACCGCTTTTGGCTTCGATGGCCGGCAACGTCGCCTCTACCATCTGCTCCGCAAGTTCACCTTTGTCGAACGGCTCGTTACGCAGGTCAGTGCAGAACTGCGGCGCGTCCTTCGCCAGTCCGTCCATTGAAATAATCGGTGACAGATCAAGGCGTGACTGGCGGACGCTGTCGCCCTCCTTGAGGTCGAGAAGATCGGAGCGGCCGATCAGGTCCTCGAACTTGCTTACGCCAAGTTCCGCCATCAGGAGTCGTACTTCCTCAGCAATAAAGCGGAAGAAATTGATGACCATTTCCGGCAAACCGATGAAGTACTCACTCCGTAGCACTTTGTTCTGTGTCGCAACACCGGTCGCACAGTTATTGAGATGGCAGATACGCAGGTACTTGCAACCCAGCGCGACCATCGGGCCAGTGCCAAAACCGAAGCTCTCGGCGCCCAGCATCGCCGCCTTGATGACGTCGAGTCCCGTCTTGAGACCGCCGTCCGTCTGCAGGCGCACCTGGTGACGCATGTCCTGCGACCGCAGTACCTGGTGAGTCTCCGAAAGACCGAGTTCCCAGGGGCTGCCAGCATATTTTACAGAGCTCAGCGGGCTTGCCCCCGTACCGCCGTCGTAGCCGGAGATCGTGATCAGGTCCGCGTACGCCTTGACCACACCGGCGGCGATTGTGCCAACGCCCGGCTCGGCCACCAGCTTCACAGAGACCAGTGCCTGCGGGTTTACCTGCTTGAGATCGAAGATCAGCTGCGCGAGGTCCTCGATCGAATAGATATCGTGGTGTGGCGGCGGAGAGATCAGCCCGACACCCGGCTTCGCGTAGCGCAACTTCGCGATCATCTCGTTGACCTTGTGCCCTGGCAACTGTCCGCCCTCGCCCGGCTTCGCGCCCTGCGCGATCTTGATCTGGATAACTTCGGCATTGACGAGGTATTCGGCTGTCACACCGAAGCGGCCCGACGCGACCTGTTTGATTTTCGACATGCGCTCGTTGCCGTAGCGCGATGGGTCCTCGCCACCTTCGCCCGAGTTCGAGCGGCCACCCATACGGTTCATCGCAATGGCGAGCGCCTCGTGCGCCTCTGGTGACAACGCGCCCAGCGACATGCCAGCGCTATCGAAGCGCGGCAGGATAGCCTCGATCGGTTCCACCTCGTCCAGCGGAATCGGATCGCTTGCTGGCTTGATACCCATGAGGTCTCGCAACGTCGCGACGGGCCGTTCGTTGACAAGCTTCGAGTATTCCCGAAAACGCTCAAAATCCCCGCTGCGCACTGCGGACTGCAGCGTCGCGATGACATCCGGGTTGTAGCAGTGGTATTCGCCGCCGTGCACGTACTTGTAGAGTCCGCCCTGATCAATGGGCAGCCGCGGCTCCCATGCCGACTCGGCCAGTTGTTTCTGGTCGTAAAGCAGGTCGTCGAAGTTCGTTCCCTGGATTCGCGAAGTCGTGCCCCTGAAGCAACGTTCGACGATTTCGTCACTCAGGCCGACGATCTCAAATAGCTGCGCACCGCGATAGCTCGAAATGGACGAGATACCCATCTTCGACATGATCTTGAACAGGCCCTTGCGAATGCCACGCCTGTAGCCGCGGCCCAGCTGTTGCTGCTTCGAAATGTTGCCGCGTTGGGCAATGTCATGCAGCGACTGGTAAACAAGGTAGGGATAGACCATCGTCGCGCCGTAGCCGATCAGGCAGGCGATGTGATGCGCGTCGCGCGCCACACCCGTCTCTACGATGATATTGGCGTCGCAGCGCAAACCGGTTCGCACGAGGTGGTGATGCACGGCACCCGTCGCCAGCAACGCATGCACAGGCAGCTTGCCTTTCTCCAGGTAGCGATCGCTGAGCAATACGAGCAGGTTGCCGTCACGCACACCTTGTTCCGCCTCAGCGCAGATCTTGTCGAGCGCCTCCGACAGGCCCAGGTTTTCATCAACGTTCAGGTCGATGAAAACGTGCTGGTCCTCGAACATGTCAGGACCGAGCAACTGACGGAGCTTCGCCTGTGAGAGTACAGGTGAGTTGATAATGACCTGTTCTGCGTGGGCGGGGCCAATATCGAACAGGTTCGATTCACCTCCGACGTTCGTCTGCAGCGACATAACGATGCGCTCACGCAACGGATCGATCGGCGGATTCGTGACCTGCGCAAACTGCTGGCGAAAATAATCGAACGGCGAACGAATCTTCTGCGACAACACCGCCATCGGCGTGTCATCACCCATTGACCCGACCGCTTCCATTTCGGCCTTGGCCAGCACTGCGATGACCTCGTTAATCTCCTCGCGCGAGAGATTAAACATCTTCTGGTAGCTGGCCAGCGTTTCCGCATCAAACGGTTCCGCGGTAATGCGCGTGTCGATAAGCAGGGAGTCGAGATAACGAACGCCCCTTTTCAGCCACTTTTTGTAGGGTGCCCGCGTCTTGAGAATGTCGTGTATATCGTCGTTGTCGAGCAACGTGCCATTAACGAGGTCGACAGCGAGCATTTCGCCGGGGCCGAGGCGCCCCTTGCTGACGACGTCTTTCTCGTCATAGTTGTAGACGCCAACTTCCGAGGCCACCGTCAGGTGACGGTCCTTGGTAATGACGTAACGGGCCGGACGTAAGCCATTGCGATCCAGGCAACACGCGGCGTAGCGACCATCGGTCAGAACGATGCCCGCAGGGCCATCCCATGGTTCCTGCTGGCAATCGTAGAACTCATAAAAAGCGCGAACGTCGGGGTCGATGTTATCAACGGTCTGCCACGCCGGCGGCAGGAGTATCCGCATCGCCTGGATGACATCCATGCCGCCTGCACGCAAGACCTCGAGCATGTTATCGAGGCTGGACGAATCGGAGCCTGTCAGCGAGACGATGGGGTCGAGATCCGAAATATCGTCGAGCTTGTCCGAAACGAAATTCCTGGCACGGGCGATCGCCCAGTTGCGATTACCCTGAATCGTGTTGATCTCGCCGTTGTGCGCAAGAAAACGGAACGGCTGTGCGAGCCGCCACTCTGGGAGCGTGTTGGTCGAAAAACGCTGGTGAAACACACAAACGGATGACTCGAGACGAGGGTCGCGGAGATCCGGGTAAAACTCCGGCAGCGCCGCCGGCATGATCATGCCCTTGTAGCTGATCGTGACGGAAGACAGGCTGGCAATATAGGTTTCGCCGTCTGTGATGCGGTTTTCGGCACGCCGTCTTGCCAGAAACAGCTTGCGATTGAACGAGCCGCGCGCCATGCCTTCTGGCGCATTGACGTAGACCTGCTGGATTCCAGGCAATGTCGCCAGCGCCTGCTCGCCACAGGCCGACGGGTCGACGGGAACGTCGCGCCAGCCGACCACTTCAAGCCCGGTGTCTGTGATCGCCGCGTCAATCGCTTTGCGGGCAGCACTTGCCGTCGCCGCATCGCGACTCAGGAACACGGTGCCTGTTGCGAAGCGTTTGTTGAGCTGGAATCCGAGCTCTTCACCGACGGTTCGCAGGAATGATTCCGGAAATTTGATCAGGAGGCCGCAGCCATCACCGGTCTTGCCGTCGGCGGCAACCGCGCCGCGATGGGTCAGGCGTGCGAGCGCCTCGATCGCCGTCTCGACAACCCAGTGGCTCGGCATATCATCGAGATTTGCGATCAGACCGAAGCCGCAACTGTCCCGATGTAGTGCCGGATCAAGCAGGTTTTTTGCCGAATGCTCTGTCATACGCACCGCAGAGATTGCCCGAGAGCGATCCCCATTGGAGAGTTGTATTGAGATGGCGCAGAGCGCCGCGAGTCAATCAGTATAAATCACGAGCGAAGTGATCGCATTGGTTGCTCTGGAAACTGACTAGTTGATTCGTATCGAGCCGTCCGTGCCGAAGGACACTGACGGTGTCAGCGGAATATCGATACCAAGCTCACCTTCGAGTTCGTACGGTATTTCGCTGCGTACGCTGTCCCGCACTATGGAGAGCAGCCGTGGTGCCGTTGTCAGGAGATCGAGCTCCACGCTGATCGCGAAATCTGTCTTGCCGCTGGCCGGCACCGAGATGTTGCTCGGCGTCTCGCCGCTCGCGAAGCGCAGGCCATCCAGTTTCAGGCGGTAGCTAACGTGGCTAACGGGCAGCGGAAATGGGTTCGGGTTGCTGATATCGAAGGAAAGCAGGAATGTCTGGCCTCTGAAGCCCAGGCCGACGACCTGTACGTTGCTCAGCTTGACCTCAGGCTTGCTGATGAGGTTCTCGGGAAGCGACGCGCAGCCGCCGAGCCCGCACAGCGCAATAATGAAACCCGCCATCGTCAGTCGTCTAGTGTAGTTCATCACCCAATTCACCCCAGCGTGCGGCGATAAGCTCCCATTCATCAGAGTCTTTCTCAAGTTCGAGCACAAACCGGTAGGCGTCTGCGCTAAATCCCAGTACACCATCATTGGTACCGGCCATGCCAACCGTCATGACCATTTTTGCCGCTGTCTCGTCATACACCGTAATCTCCTCGATAGTCGACAACAACTTGATGTGACTCATTCTGAGGAAATAGACGCGCAGCAGGTTCTCAATGTCACTGCGCCCGTTGCCGCGCGCGTCGGCGTAGGACTTCGAGATCATGCCGACAAGTTCGCGGCGCTCCTTGTTCGTGGCCGCTTCCATGCCGGCGGCAACCCAGGCGCGCAGCTCCTCCTCGGGCTCGGACACCGGCCCACCGCAAGCCCCTAACGCAACTGCGGCGGCAGTAAGTGTGCACAGCGTTCGAGTGAGCCCGTTCATCATCTGATAAAGTCTACTGGCAACCACGGCCTTAAATGGTCGATTCCGCCCAAATTGTGACCGGGTTCTCACTTATGTCTGTAAAACTTCTCAGCGAAAGCATGGGCTCCACGATGACCGACGAAGATCAGGGCCGGATCGAGGAGATCCTGTCGTTCTGGTTCAAGGAGCAGGAGCTGTCTGCCCCGCAAATCGATCGGCGCATGGACATCTGGTTTGGCGAAGACGCGGTTTTCGACCACGAGATCGAGAAGGAATATTCCGCTGACGTCGAGAGGGCCTGTGACGGCAAGCTGGATCACTGGGCCACAGAGCCACACGGACGCCTTGCGTTGATCATTTTGATTGATCAGTTTCGCCGCAACATTTTTCGCAACACCGCAGAGGCCTTTTCCAAAGACAGGATTGCACTCAAGCTGTGCGTCGAAGGCGCCATGGAGAAGAAAGACAAGGGACTCACGCCAATCCAGAGAGTGTTCTTTTACATGCCGTTGCAACATGCCGAGTCACGCAAGGTGCAGGCCAAATCAGTCGCTCTCTACAATCGCCTGGCCGAGTCGGTCTCAGCGACCGACCAGGAAACATTCCTGACCGTCGCGCAATTCGCGGAGCTGCATAAGGACATTATCGACCAGTTCGGGCGTTTCCCGCATCGTAATAGCCTGCTTGGCCGTGAAAACACCGCCGAAGAAAACGAGTTCCTTGCGAGCGACAGCCCCGACTTCGGCCAGGGCGGTTAACGGCCGGAAGCCAACGGAATACATGACTAGTCGTTGGCCACTCTATTCGCGAATCTGGCGACGGCCTGTCGCAATCGCTTGTGCGCATCAAAAAGATGCACGTATTCGGCCTCATGCGCTCCGCCCTTTGCCCGAATCACTGCGATCAGGCCTTCTCGGTCTGCCTTCGGCCATTTCGTAACGCCGCCCATTGCGGCGATGAGCGGGCTTAGACGATGCCACATCAGTTGTTCGTCTGCGGACCAGCTTGCGACTGAATCGACGCCGAGCGCTTTCGCCAGGTCCTGCGAGCATTGCTTTTCGCCTGCCTCTCGCCGAGAGCCGAAGCGTTGGGACACATATTCGATTACGCCAAGACTGACGGTGTCAGTGCATACCGGTCCCAACACGTCCTGTCTTTTTCCGGACAGCGATAGGAACAAGGGATTTTGGGCCAGTCGCCGTAACGCTCCTTTGCCGGTTCGATAGCCCCTCGTTTGCGCATTTTGAAGTTCCTTTTTTGCCAGCTTCATTGCACCGGCGTCACGCGGACGAAAGCCCATACGTACGTAGAACCACCACGCGCCGGAGTCGATCGCCTCTTCGTTGTCAGCCCCAATCTGATAGCTGTCGACCGAAAATGTGTCCGCATTGAATAGTTGCCGGAATACAGCCAGCACGCACGCATAGAGCTCGGTGGTCGCCGCACCACGATAGGTGGGAAACAGGTTGAAAGCGATCTGGCAGGTACCAAATAATCCTGTTCCTGTTCCATAACCGACCACCGCACCATTTCTGAGCATCAAATAGCCGTATTCGCTTTCCAGCAGATAGCGCCTCTCGTGCAGCATGCCCAAGAGCACGATTTGTATGCCCTGCGTACAATGCACCCGCACCACGTCATCCACATTGGCGTAGGCGATTGCGTCAAGGTCACGTAACCGCGAGACCATTGCGCTCTTGGCGAGATCCACGAGTTGTTTCGCCTGATTGACATGAACAGCTTCGAAACGAAGTCGCATGTCCGCCGCCTGCCGCAGATCAATGCCGGTGCGGCTGATTCTTCGTTTTTGATACTGAATGTTTTTAGGCCGCCTGTATTCGCGGGTCCGTGCCGGCGTGGTCGTAGATGGCGACAAGTGAAAAGCGGGATCGAGCGCATCGAACAAACTCTCGCGCAGACTTTCGCTTGCATGTAATGCCGAATAGCGGTTGACGAGGAATACGGCATCGGTTTCTCCGTCGCCACGCATCTGGTCGATCCATTCATGCACGTCGTAGTCAAACTGTTCCAGTGCCGCCCTTTCGCCGAATAGCGTAAGGCATCGCAACTGGCTTGCCAGATGATCTTTCGCGTCAAATTGTTCCCAATCCATACGCAAAGCGTTGGGCCAACGAATAGCGAGCCATCGTGCGGTAACGAAGTAGAATCGAAACCGGATGTCTGTCCCAGCAATGCCGGTGTTGGCGAGCTTGCCGGCGAACCTCTGCAGGTCTTCTCGAGCATCGAAATTTCTTAACATCCGATTGATAGTCGCCAGAAGTTTCGGGCTGTCAGGCCAGGCTCGCATAAAACACAAAATCTCATGCAGACGCTCAACCTCGGAGGACCGGGACAGAGATTTTTGTTCAAGGCTCGCCAACAGCTTCAGCTTTTCACTGGCTACACGGACGCCGAAATCCTCGCGCAATAGCTCCAGTTGCTCGAGCTGCTTGCGGGTTGACGTCACTCGCTTCGGAATTGGTGCATTGACAGGCGCGTTCACTCGCTCTCTTTCCCGATTTCTCATGCAAGCCCTCGCTGCCGGGCCGAAAATAAGGGGTCAGACCCCTTATCTCATTCTACCTCACTCACTACTTCTGGCCGAAACCAGCCGCTCGGCTGTTAGAATGCTGAGACGCTATTCACATACTTTATCCCGGTCAGGGTGTGCCAAAATACATCCTGACCAACAACAGCCGTACCGCCTCAATACAATCGGAGACCAACCCGTGAGCGATGACAAAAAGAACGAAACTACAGAAACACCTGCAAGTAAGAATGCAGAAAAAGACTCTGCTCCTGAACAGAGCGCGCCGGACTCCGCGGCCAGCGGCCCGAAATTCACGAAGGGGCCTGACGCTCTCGCCGGTGTCAAGAAAGGCGCTTCCGATGCGATGGCAAGCATGGAAGGAAAAACCGTGTCTATGAAACTCTATGTCGGTTCGATCATTGGCGTCATCGTATTGATGCTGTTAGCGCGCTGTGGCGGTTAGCAACGAGTATTTCCTCGGTCAGATTGAAAGTACGCTTAGCGCCTGAAAGCAGACATCGCAAAATCATTGGTCTTGAGTTTGACTATGCGATAATAGCTTCTGACGAATGCCAGATCGCGCAATTTACTGTCTATGAAGGAAAATGGATTGATCGATTCATGGAGGAATGATCCCCGCACCACGGGCGTAACCACTGTCCTGCTGTTCTTGCTTGCAGTTGATCTCGCGTTTGTTTTCCTGCATTTCTTACCACTATTTGACGTGCTTGATAACTCAATGTTTTCTTTGGAAAGAGATCGCGGATATCCCGAGATTTACCAGTACATAAAAACACTTTCGATAGTCATCTTGCTGCTTTCCGTATTCACAAGAACCAAAGTGATCGGCTATAGCGTGTGGTCTCTCCTATTCCTGTACCTACTGTTCGATGACGCATTGAGCGTCCATGAATCACTTGGTGGCTATATCGCCACGAATATGGCCTTTGCTCCTGCCATTGGTCTCCGAGCTCAGGATTTTGGAGAACTGGCCGTGTCCGCAATCGCCGCGGCCTTATTTTTGGCACCACTTGCCTTGTTCTATGTACGTGGATCTGGCGTATTCAGAGAGGTATCAACGTATCTCTTCTTGCTTCTGGTGGCGCTGGCATTTTTCGGTATTTTCGTTGATATGCTGCACGTTGCGGTGAAGATGGGATGGAAAGTCCGCTTCTTGTTGGGCGCTGTGGAGGATGGGGGCGAGATGGTTGTGATGAGTATCACGGCTTGGTATGTGTTCTTACTCAATAGCCGCAATGGAAACATCGGTAGCTCTTTGCAACCGGCGCGATTGACCTATCCCACTAGATCTTTGAAAGGCGATTAAATCGCCACGTCATAAAGATAGCCGCCAATCCCAGACCGACGATGAACGCCATCCATATCTGGTTGGCCGGCAGCCGGTACGTAATCGCGGCCATGTAGCCAAGCGGAAACGCCACGATCCAAAACGCAAATATGTTGATCGCCATCGGAAACGCCGTGTCTTTGTAGGCACGCAGGGCTGACGCCGCACCAATCTGGATGCCGTCCGCCACCTGGAAGATCGCCGCGACAAACATCAGGCTCAAAGCGATTCCCGTAACTTCCGGGTCGTCCGTATATAGCGTCACGATCACATCGCGGAAAATGAGAAGCACGATTGCTGAAACCGCCATGAACCCGGCACACATGCTGATTCCTGCGAAACCGGCGGTGCGCGCCAGCCCTTGTTTGCCTGCGCCGAGCAAGTGACCGACCTGCACGGTCGTAGCCGAACTCAATGCGAGCGGAATCATGAACATCGCTGATGCGTAACTGAGCGCAATCTGGTGTGCGGCGGTGATCTCGGCGCCGCGCGTGCCCACGAGTATCGAGATTGCTGAGAACAGACCGACCTCGGCCGTGATCGTTATCGATATTGGGACGCCGAGCACGATGATTTCGCGAAACAAGTCTGGTCGAAACTGGCCAAAGCGCGTGAAGATCTCCAGCTCGCGCAGGCGTGGGCTCAGGGTCAGGTAGATTCCAAGTGCGATCGCGACAATCCACATGGTAATCGCACTGGCGTAACCACAGCCTTCGACCCCCATCGCGGGCATCCCGAAATGCCCGAACATGAGTACGTAGTTGAGGAACACATTACAGAGCAGCGAAAAAACCGACGTAAACATGATCGGCCGCGTGAAACCCACTCCCTCGGTCGTGAAACGCAAGGCGAGAAAAATAAAAATCCCGGGAGCACCGAACAGAAGAGCACGCGTGTAGTCAACCGTCAGATCGCGGAAGCCCGCATCGATACTCATCGCCTCGAGCACCAGGTGTACAACGGAGCGACCGACGAGTAGCACCACGACACCCAATACGAAACCAAGATACATTCCATGCCGTGTATAGCGACCGATCTTGTGTAGCTCGCCAGCGCCGTAGAGGCGAGCGATGATCGGTGAGATCGCCATCAACACGCCGAGGCATGCGGTGAAATTGAGCATCCAGACACTGTTGCCGACGGCGACGGCGGCAAGCGACGAGGCGCCCAGGCGTCCCGACATTAGTGTGTCGGCAAGGCCCATGCCGGCGACGGCAAGGTAGTTGACGACCAAGGGTCCACCAAGGCGCAAAATCGACGAGGACTGGGTCCTCCAGTGTTCGGTGGTCGTTGCCATCGCCGCATCTTAACCTACGGTCAAGTCCTTGAATGGTGTAAAGTTGCGTCGCCCCCAAGATAAGAATGAAATGGAGATTTAGGTATGTTGCACGATGGACGAGCTATACGGGTTGCTGTGGTAGGCGGTTCGCGAATTCCTTTTTGCCGCTCTCATTCCATATATCGACACTGCTCGAATCTGGACCTGATGACGGCGGCGCTCGACGGGCTCTTGAACAAACTCGACCTCAAGGGTCAAACGCTGGGCGAAGTAGCGCTCGGAGCGGTCGTGAAACACTCCCGTGACTGGAGCCTCGCGCGTGAGAGCGTCATCGAATCCGGACTTTCAATACGTACGCCCGCTGTTGATTTGCAGCGCGCCTGCGGCACAAGCGTTGAGGCCGCGATCATGATTGCCAACAAGATTGCTCTTGGGCAAATTGAATCCGGAATCGCCGGTGGCACCGATACGGTGAGCGATGCACCCATCGTGTTTGGCGACCCCTACCGCCGCATGCTCCTCGATATGCACGCCGCGCGCTCGCCGCTCGACCGCATAAAGCCATTGCTCCGTTTCCGGCCGAGTTTTCTGAAGCCCGAATTTCCGGGTGTAAAGGAACCGCGCACGGGCCTTTCCATGGGTGAAAGTACGGAGCTGACCGCCAAAGAGTGGGACGTACAGCGAGAGCACCAGGACCAGCTCGCACTGGCCAGCCACATGAAAGCTGCGGCCGCGTACGACGAAGGATTCTACGAGGACCTTGTCATTCCGTTCGAAGATGTGGAGGAAGACAACAACATCCGCCGCGATACCACGTTCGAAAAACTGTCAGCACTTAAGCCTGCATTCGATCGCAGCGAGGAAGGCACGATGACGGCCGGCAACAGCACGCCGCTAACCGATGGCGCCGCTGCCGTATTGCTCGCATCCGAAGACTGGGCCCGCAAGAAGAACGTGCCGATTCTTGCATACCTGACATTCGTGAAAGCCGCCGCGGTTGACTTCATTGATGAAGAAGGCCTGCTCATGGCGCCCGCATATGCCGTGTCGGACATGCTCAAGCAGGCAAACCTGAGTTTGCAGGACTTCGACTTTTACGAGATTCACGAAGCGTTTGCGGCGCAGACAATCGCAACACTCAAAGCCTGGCAATCCGAGAAATTCTGCCGCGACAAGCTCGGCCGCAATGCACCCATGGGTCCGATCGACCTGTCACGCCTGAACATGAAGGGCGGCAGCATCGCCATGGGTCATCCGTTCGCTGCAACGGGCGCACGCATCATCGGTACGCTCGCGAAAATGCTCGGCGAGAAGGGCTCGGGCCGCGGCCTGATCTCCGTGTGCACCGCCGGCGGCATGGGGGTTTCCGCGATTATGGAAGCGGCCTAGCGCCGCTTCTGTATTGCGTCGAGCGCTTGGTCGAAGCGCTCCCTGGCTTGCGCCGTCATGCCGCCTCGCTTTTGCTCGTCAACAACGAACGCTTCGATCTTGCCGACGATTTCGTCCATATCCGTGTCCGGAAACGGCAGGGACTGCTCGAGATCCGGCGGCGCATTTGTCATCGCACCAAACAAGTTGATCCAGCGCTCGCTTTGCTTGCCAACGCCAAGCAAGCGGTAGAACTGCGTGCCCGGAACCCCGTCCTTGCCTGAGGTAAGGCTCATGAGGCCGGCGATCAGGGACAGGGGCACAAGCACGAGGTCGCGCAGACCATCGACAAGGAGCTTTACCTGGAATACGGCGACATCGCGGATCAGGACCCAACGGTCGGGCAGGTCGGTCTTTGTTTCGGGCAGTTCATTCATAGCAGCTTCACAGGACAAATCTCAATCAAGACAAGCAATTATACCGGCTTGTGCTGGAACAAGGCTGACCTTTCCAGTACTGTTGGCCCGGTCGTAATCGGTTTCCGGAATTATGCCGACGTACCAGCCAACGCCTGAGTTCGAACACGGATCGTCTGACTTCACGGGGATACTCCTCGTCAATCTGGGAACACCGGAAGCACCGACGACGGCGGCTGTCAGGCGTTTTCTCAAGCCGTTTCTTTCCGATCCACGTGTCATCGAGTACCCACGACTTCTCTGGTGGCTCATTCTCAATGGCGTGATCCTGCGCATACGGCCCTCACGCTCGGCCGAAGCGTACCGAAAGATCTGGACCGAGGATGGCTCGCCGCTGCTGCTGCATTCGCGCGATATCGAGATTGGTGTTCGTGAGCGCATCGCAGGAAAGAACGCTTGTCTTGTCGAACTCGGCATGACGTACGGCGAACCGTCCATCGCATCGGCCATCGACAAGCTGCAAGCGGCCGGTGCACGTCGCCTCCTGGTTCTGCCCCTGTACCCGCAATACTCCGGCACGACCACCGCCTCGGTCTTCGACGCGGTGTCGAACAAACTGCAATCCATGCGCTGGGTACCCGAGTCTCGCTTTATTAACCAATATCACGACGACGACGCGTACATCGCTGCTCTGGCGTCGAGCATTCGCGAGTACTGGGATGCGAATGGGCGCGGCGACCACCTGTTGTTCTCGTTCCATGGGATTCCGCAGTACACCCTGGATGGTGGCGACCCTTACTATTGCCATTGCCAAAAGACCGGGCGGTTGCTCGCTGAGGCACTTGAGCTGGGCGAGGACGACTGGACCCTGTCCTTCCAGTCTCGCGTAGGCCGTGAAGAGTGGTTGCGACCTTACACCGACGAGACCGTCACCAAACTGGGAAAGAGTGGCGTTAGCCGCCTCGATGTCGCCTGCCCGGGATTCTCGACGGATTGTTTGGAGACGCTCGAGGAAATCGCTATGCAGAACGCCGAATTCTTCACGGAGTCCGGCGGCGGCGCCCTGCATTACATCCCGGCGCTGAACGCGCGTCGCGATCATATCGAATGCCTGGCCGGGCTGGTCGAGCGGCACATCGCAGGTTGGGAGCGAGAGAAATGAGCACGATCGGCCGTTTCCTCGAGTTCGCGGTACACACACCCGATATCCTCGAGTCGCTCCACTTTTACAACTCCCTGGGATTTGTCGAACTCGAAAGCAGCGATGTCTATACCCACAAGTACGCTGTTGTAAGCGATGGCGAGCTCAATATCGGTCTGCATGAGAGAGAGTTTGATTCACCAGCGATTACGTTCGTGCAACAGGACCTCGCGGTGCATGCCCGCTCGATGACCGACCACGGCTACGACTTCCGGTTCCTGCGCCTCGATGAAGACGTATTCAACGAGCTCGGCTTCCGTGATCGCGATGGGCATTCCGTGGTCATGGTAGAAGCTCGTACCTTTCACGTGACCGAGGACGCCGAGAAGGATTCGCTATGCGGCAGCTGGTTCGAGTTGACCTTGCCGGTGCGCGACACGGTTCGTGCCGCCCAGTTCTGGGCACCAGTCGCACTGACGTTGCTGGAAATGCGCGAAGAACCAACCATGCATATGCGTTTCGATGCCACGGGCGTGGCGCTGGGGCTGTCGGAGAGCATCGCGCTCAAAGGCCCGTCGCTGTGTTTCCGCTGCGGCGATCGTCATGGCCTCATGGGCCTCATTGAACAGCACGGCATGGCGCACAAGAAGTTCCCCGGCTTTGAGGGTGCATTCGTCGAAATCACGGCGCCGGAAGGTACAACACTCTATGCGTTCGAAGAGGACTTCCTGGGCGAGTCCTACGAAGTTGACGAGTCGGGCGATGCCGCCGACTTTCCGGGCTAGCTCTCGCTATTCCGTTCCTGGGAACTCAACCCAGAAGACACCACGAAAATCGCCGTCACTGAATCCTGCAGCCTCATCATCCGGGTACAGTTCGTTGATCGTCGCAGCGACATCCGGGTGTAGCTCCGCGCCGTGGCAGTTCAGGCACATTGCCTGGATCATGATCGGCTCGATGTAGCCAAACCGGTCCTCTGCAAACTTGATCGCAATAGGGCCACTTTGTTTACCGGCCGCATAGGCCTCAAGATATGGCGAAACCCATTCCGGTGAGACATTCTCTGGGTTGCGCAGCTTGTGGCTGCTGCGCCCCATGACTACGCCGTCGACAGACAGCTCACCGGAGATCTTCGGTGCTTCGAGGCTGCACGCACTTATCGCGGCAACAGGACCGGACTCCATACCCCTCATAAGTTCACTTTTGAGGTCTTGCTTGAACGGTGCCAGCAAAGCAGCACCTTCAGCTTCGGGGTCAACGGTTGATTGCGTGCACGCGGCCAGGCAACCGGCCAAGGTTGCCGCCATAAGAAAGCGAGTGTTCATTGATAGTCTCTACAGAAGATTGCGAATGAGTTCCTGCGCCCGGCCCAGGTAACCGCTGCCGAACAGGTTCAGGTGGTTGAGTACATGGTACAGCTGATAGACGTCACAGCGCTCACGATGCCCGGGCGCCGCCGGAGCGTTGGCCTCGTACGCCTCATAGAACGCGGCGCCGAATCCGCCAAATAGCCGGGTCATCGCCAGATCGGTTTCCGGGTCACCGAAGTACACGGCCGGATCGAAAATCACTGGCTCACCGTTACAGCTTGCCCAGTTGCCGCTCCAGAGATCACCGTGCAACAGCGATGCTGTAGGCTCGTAGCCCTCAAAGAACACGGGTAAACGCTTGAGGAGTTGTGCGCCCTGCTCCTGCAGTGTGCCGATGAAACCTCTCTCTGCGGCAAGCCGAAGCTGGAAGCCCAGCCGCTGCTCGCGAAAGAACGTCACCCAATCATCGGACCAGGCATTGTGCTGGGACGTCAACCCGATCGTGTTATCGCGATGCCAGCCGAAGCGATCCGCCGTCGTCTGATGCAATTCCGCGAGCTGCTCGCCGAACTTCCATTCCGTGTCCCGCGTTGGCTTGTCGAACGGGAGCCACTCCAGCGCGACGAACGCCGTTTCATTTTCGACTCCGTATGCGAGTACTTCGGGGACACGAATAGCGCACGGCGCGGCGAGCTCGGCCAAACCGACGGCTTCTGCGGAAAACATGTCATACGACGACGCCGGCCCTGTCTTGATGAACACGGAGCCCGCATTGGTCTCAAGCCGCCATGCCGCACTGATGTCGCCGCCACCGACGGGTTGCGGTTGCGTCGAGTCGCTGACCGTCACACCCACGCGCTGCAGGTTCGAATAAACGATGGTCCAGTCGGGCATGTCAGTGTCCTGTTCGCTTAGTTCGCTTACTTTCAGAAAGCCTGCAAAGCGCTAGTGCAAGGCGCAGCCCGCCGGTAATGGCTGGCCCTTACCCAGGGCTGCAACGCAGCAGTAGCGCTTTGCAGGCTTTCCCTCCGGGCGCTATTGGCAGCCCGTCCTGCCACGTTGCACTCGCTTGAAGTAGCCCGCTAATCCTGCACTCCTGCGCCTCGCACGACGGGCTGCCAATAGCGCTGAGAGTTAGCGAACTAAGCAAACAGGACACTAGTGCCGGTAGATATCCGAGACGCGCTCGGCCTGGCGACGCAGCGCCATCCCGATACCTGCCTCGTCATAGAGCGCGTTGATTTCGCCGAGCTTCGGTGCGGACGGCTGCAGCGCTTCTTCTGCGTCGTCGAACGGCGCATCGCAGGCGATCCCCGTTAGTTGGCGCGCGAGCATCGCATCATCGCGGTGCGTCTCGAGTTTGGCGCCAAGCGTCTTGGCACCTCGAACATTCACCTCGTGAACACGATCAAGATTGTCGTAGATTTCGTCAAGGCTACCGAAATGCTTGAGCAGGCCTTCCGCCGTCTTCTTCCCGACGCCCGGCACACCCTTGATGTTATCGACCGCATCGCCAGCCAGTGCGAGGAAATCCGCGATTTGCTCGGGCCAGACACCAAATGAGTCGGGAATCTGGTTGTAGCCCAGCTTCCCTTTACCCGCGAAATCCCAGAACACATCATCTTTCGTGAGTAGTTGGGTGAGGTCCTTGTCGCGCGTGATGATTGTCGATGCCCGGCCTTGCCTTCTGCCGTGCTCGACCAGCGTACCGATCAGGTCATCGGCTTCGTAGCGTGGACTGGCGTGTTCCAAGAGACCCATGGCGCGAACAAACCGCCGGCACTGTCCGAATTGTCGCTTGAGCTCTGGCGGAGCCGGGTCACGGTTCGCCTTGTACTCGGGATATATTTCCGTGCGAAAAGATTTCGACAAGCTCTCGTCGAACAGCACGGCAACGTATTCGGGCGTCACCTGCTCCATGAAGTCACCGATGAAGCGACAAAAACCATACAGCGCATTGATGGGATTGCCGGCATCGTCGACCATATCCTCGGGCATCGAGTAGTAAGCCCGAAACACGTAGACACTGGCGTCAATTAGATATTGCATTGTTGGAGCGGACCCTGTCCGCGATCACCTAATCATGGAAATGAACTTCCACGATCTCTTTACCATTCTCGAGATGGTCAGAGAGCCTCGCGTGTAACGGGCTCGATCGTGGAATGTGGGCCAGCAGGTACTGCATCTGATCGGTCAGCACGCGACGCCCTTTGAGATAGATGTACTCAGCATAGTTCGGTGTAAACGGAACAGCGATCAACTCCATCGCTGCCTGCTCAGGTGTGCGACCACCTTTGTAGTTGTTGCAGCGTCGGCAGGCCGTCGCAACATTCGTCCAGGAATCAATGCCGCCCCGCGACACCGGCGTAATGTGATCACGGGTCAGGTCGCGCGTCATGTAGCGCATACCGCAATAGAGACAGAGGTTGGCGTCACGCTTGAACAACGTACGGTTGTTCAGCGGCGGTACGTAGTGATCGCGGTTCTTCGAGAGACTCTTGCTGGTGCCGTGTGTCGCGATGATCGAATTAACGTCGATGCGGCTGCGGCGACCGTCAATAGAGCTGTAGCCGCCGAACACTGAGTAAAGGCGTGTGCCGCAGTCGTACGCCACCTGCTCGGCGTGGTAGAGACGCACCGCTTCGCGGTAGTCAATCCACTCGAGTGGCATTCCTGCAACGTCAGTTCTCAGAACCTGTTGCGATATATCGGAGGTTGATCCTGCGAGCATGTTTGCATTATTACAGCAATTAGAGCGCCTTTAAAACCTCATCGAGCGTTGCCTTCGCATCGCCGAACAGCATGCGCGTGTTCTCAAGGAAGAACAGCGGGTTTTGTACACCTGCGTAGCCTGTTGCCATACTGCGTTTGAGTACGATCGACGTCGTACCTTTCCAGCACTCAAGCACGGGCATTCCTGCGATCGGGCTGTCCGGGTCCGTCAGTGCTGACGGGTTGACGATGTCATTCGCGCCGATAACGACAGAGACATCGATCTTCGGGAAGTCCTCGTTAATCTCGTCCATCTCGTACACGATGTCGTAAGGTACTTTCGCTTCGGCAAGAAGAACGTTCATGTGGCCTGGCATGCGCCCGGCGACCGGGTGGATACCGAAACGTACGTTGATGCCTTTTTCCCGCAACGTGCGCGTGATCTCGAAGACCGTATGCTGCGCCTGGGCGACAGCCATTCCGTAACCCGGAATGATCATGACCTCCTTCGCATTGGCAAGCAGTTCTGCCGTTTCCAGCGGGTCGACAGGTATAACTTCGCCCTGGTCTTCGCCGTCACCAGCAGCCGCAGGCGTGCCGCCACCGGTACCGAAACCGCCGGCGATAACGGCCAGGAACTTGCGGTTCATTGCGCGACACATGATGAAACTCAGGATGGCACCACTCGAACCGACGAGCGCGCCTGTGACGATCAGCAGGTCGTTGCCGAGCATGAAGCCCGTCGCCGACGCCGCCCAACCGGAGTAACTGTTGAGCATTGAGACCACAACCGGCATATCGGCGCCGCCAATTGCCATGACCATGTGAATGCCGAACAACAGCGCGATGACGGTCATTATGATGAGTGGCGTCATGCCACCACCAGCCGCCGACTGCAGTACAAACTCGCGGGCAAACCAGATTGCGCCAATCAGCAGGCCCAGGTTTAACCAGTGCCGGGCCGGCAATGCCAACGGACTACCACTGATGCGTCCCGACAATTTGCCGAATGCGATGACCGAACCCGAGAACGTAACAGCACCGATCAGGATACCGAGATACGTCTCGATGTCATGAATCGTCAACTCCACACCCACCAGGTGCTCTGTCGGATCCATGAAGTTCACGTAGCCGACCGCAACAGCTGCGACACCGACGAGGCTGTGCAGTATTGCCACGAGTTCCGGCATCTGTGTCATCTGCACGCGCTTCGCCAGAAACAGGCCGATGCTGCCGCCGATGAGCAATGCAACAAGCAAAATTGTGTATTGCCGTGTGACGACACCGAGTACCGTCGCAATCAACGCGATGGCCATACCGATGATGCCGTACCAGTTGCCGCGCCTTGCGGTCTCCTGGTTCGACAATCCGCCGAGAGCAAGAATAAAGAGAATGGTCGCCATGATGTACGACACAGTTACGACTCCAGCGTTAATCATGTCGACCTCACTTCCTGAACATTTCGAGCATGCGGCGCGTAACGGCGAAGCCGCCCGCGATATTGATGCTCGTTATTCCGACTGTCACTGCTGCGATCCACATGGTCAGACTGTTGTCCGAACTGATCTGCATTAGCGCGCCAATTACGATGATGCTCGAGATGGCGTTGGTCACACTCATGAGCGGTGTGTGCAGGGCGGCCGTAACATTCCAGATCACCATGTAACCGACGAAGCACGCCAGCACAAAGACCGTGAAGTGGCCCATGAACGAAGCCGGCGCAACTGCACCGAGTCCGAGCAGAGCCAGACCGGCAATGACCATGCCGATAGCGGTCCCTACGAAGGAGCGCGGCTTTTCTTCCTTAACGACGGGTGCCGGCTGAGGTGCCGCTTTGGGCGGTGCTGCCGACAGCTTGGGCGCCGGTGGCGGCCAGGTTGTCTCGCCGTCCTTACATACGGTCGTGCCACGGATGACTTCGTCTTCCATGTCGACCACGATGTTGCCGTCCTTCTCTGGTGTCAGGTCGGTCAGAAGGTGGCGCAGGTTGGTCGCGTATAGCTGGCTCGACTGAGCAGCCAGGCGGCTCGGCAAGTCCGTGTATCCGATGATCGAAACACCGTCGGTGACGACAACCTTGCCCGGTTCAGTCAGTTCGCAGTTGCCGCCCTGCTCGGCGGCGAGGTCGACGATGACACTACCGTCCTTCATCGAACGCACCATGTCGGCCGTGATCAGGCGAGGTGCCGGCTTACCAGGAATCAGCGCCGTGGTGATAATGATGTCGACGTCTTTCGCCTGCTCGGCGAACAGTGCCATCTCGGCTTTGATGAATTCCTCGCTCATCACCTTGGCGTAGCCGCCTTCGCCCGAACCGTCTTCATCGTCTTCAAAATCGAGCAACAGGAACTCGGCGTCCATGCTCTCGATTTGTTCCTGCACTTCGGGGCGCGTGTCGAAAGACCGCACAATCGCACCCATACTCTTGGCTGCGCCGATCGCTGCGAGGCCCGCAACGCCCGCACCGATGACGAGCACCTTGGCCGGCGGCACTTTGCCAGCGGCCGTAATCTGTCCTGTGAAGAAGCGGCCGAAATGTTGCGCAGCTTCTACGACGGCTCGGTAGCCCGCGATGTTTGCCATCGAACTGAGCGCATCGACTTTCTGTGCACGCGAGATGCGCGGCACGCTGTCCATGGCCATGACTGTTGCGCCGCTTTCGGTCAGCTGCTTGAGCAACTCGGGATTCTGGGCTGGCCAGAGGAAGCTGATCAGAGTCTGGTCGGAACGCAGCCGCGCAGCCTCTTCTCCCTCCGGGGCCCTGACCTTCAGGACGATGTCGGACTGCGACCACAAATCATCGGTCGAACCGATGACATCACAGCCGGCCTCGCGATAGGCCTCATCGGAGTAGCTCGACTCCGTACCGGCACCGGACTCGACTGCGACGTCGAAACCGAGCTTGATCAACTGGGCCACTACATCCGGCGTAGTCGCCACGCGACGCTCGCCAGCATAGATTTCTTTGGGTACACCAATTTTCATACGAATCCCTCCGAAAGGACTGCGGCAGTGTATCGGAGGGCTCGAACCGGCACAAAGAAAAGAGGCCTCCAGAGGGAGGCCTTTTCATAAGGACTTACCGCAACGCCTGCTAGTCTCGCGGGCGGGTTCGGGGGCGCGTGTGCGCGCGATCACGCATACGCTGGCGTTGTTCGGGCGTCATCTGTTGATAGCGATCCCGGAGCATATCGCGACGATCCCGGTTCATCTTGCGGTAGCGGCGATAATTATCGCGGATACGCTGTTGCTCCTCCGGAGACAGCTTGCGAAATTCCTCGGCGCGCTCACGGATCCTGCTGCGTCGGTCATCCGGCAATTCACGCCAGGCCTGGAATCGGACCTGCGCCTTTTCCCGCTGCTTGGGGGTCATCGTGTCCCAGCGCTCGGCACCGCGTGAAAGTCGCATCTGCCGATCTGCCGGCAGGCTTTCCCATGCGTCCTCAAACTGGCTCAGCACCGCACGCTGGCTTTCGGTCAAATCCTGCCAACTAATGCCGTGGCTATCCGCGAAAGCGGTACCAACGAACAGCAGCGCAAGAACCGCGACTGTGGCAACAATACTTTTAGCCTTCATCTTTCGTCTCCGTCGACTCTTCACCTTCCGGTGCGGGATCGCTCCGCTCATCGGCGTCTGCTGTCTCCTCACTGTCATGCAGCAGCCACTCTTCATCTGTCTGCTCCCACATGCCGAGGTATTCAATAAAATCGACATTCGGTGCCGGTTCCTCCTCGGCGGCCGCAACCGTGCCCAGGCACAGTCCGCAGGCGAGCATTGCAACGTGCCGTTCAGCCGACATCGTTGTCCTGTTCGAGCATGTCTATCCATGCGTAAAATTCGAGGTCCTCAAGCATCTCGATGCTGTCCTCGCCCAGCAGGATGTCCATGTCTGTCACCGTCGCCGGCATCACCACGCCGGTCGGGCCAGGCAGGATCACCATGACCGCCACCAAGGTTGCCACCGCTATACCCGCGGCCGGCACCCAGCGCAGCCACTGTTCTGGCTGCTCCTTCGCCTTGGCAAGCGCCCGATGGCGGCCCTGGTTAAGCGTCGACAGTGTCGCCGCATCGAGTTCATCGACCGATGCGTCGAACAGCCGTTTCGTCTCCTGGGCAAATTTCTCGTCAGACTCTTTCATCGTCCTCAGTCCCTGGGCCCATCTGGCCCATGTTCTCCCAAAGTTTCCCTGAGCGAGTGTATCGCACGGGAATAGTGCGTCTTGACGCTGCCTTCGCTGCAGCCCATGGCTACAGCGGTCCCCGCAACATCCAGACCTTCAAATGTCCGTAGCATGAACGCCTCACGCTGCCTTGCCGGCAAGCCGTGAACGGCGTTCTCGAGGCTGTCCATGGCCTCACTGTTCTGCAACTCCTCATCGGGCGACCGGCCGATCGGGTCGGGGGCCGCCGCAACGGGATCAAACTCCTCGTCGCCGTGCTTGGGGCGCCCGAACCACACCATGACCCGATTGCGTACCGCCTGGCGCCGATGCCAGTCACGGACACCGTTTTGGAGGATCCGGTAGAAGAGCGGCGCCCACTCACTGCTGGCACGGTCGCTGTAATTCCGGACCAGCTTGATCATCGCGTCCTGCACCAGGTCCAGCGCGTCGTCACGGTTGCGCACGCCGATTTCAGCGATGCGCAGCGCACGTCGCTCCACCTCGGCCAGAAACCGGTTGAGTTGCTGTTCTTGTCGCAGTGCCCGCGTCCCTGTCGATTGCTCGCTGACCCACGATACCGCAAAAGTGGCGGTTTCGACGCTCATATCCCTTGACTCCGTCATCCATTGACCTAACGTGTCTCTCCTGTTTTAACGCCTGAACAATTGTCCCGTTGACAGCATCAAAGGGTTCTTTGGGCGCATTATGTTAATTCGGTGAGTGATATCTCTGACAAGCAGCAGCCCGTACTCAAGGTCGCGGTCAACGTACCGTTGTCCCGGGAGTTCGATTACCTGCCCCCGGCGGATGGCCCAGTGCCCGAACCCGGGTGCCGTGTGCTCGTGCAGTTCGGCCCACGCCGTGAGGTTGGCCTGGTACTCGGCCATGCGAGTGAGTCCGTGCTCGCGCCAGGCAAGATTCGCCGCTGCGACGACGTTCTGGACGACGAGCCACTGTTGACCGACGCGGAGCTTCGCCTGATCCGATTCACGAGCGACTACTACCATCACCCGATTGGCGAAGTGGTCGCGGCAGCCTTGCCTGCGATTTTGCGGCAAGGCAAACCGTTACACCCGGTCGTTGAGACGATCGCTGCGACCGACCTGGGCACCGCAGCGGACATCGAGTCACTGGCAAAGCGCGCGCCCAGGCAAGCGGAGTTACTGGAAACTTTGATCGATGCCGGCGGCAACGGCTGCGAAGCGGACCCGTTAACGGAACTGCTGCCAAACTGGCGCCGCGTTGCCAAGGCGCTGTTCGGGAAAGGCCTGATCGCGCGCTTCGATGCCCGCTCGGGAGATTTTGATGAAACCCTTGCGCCGGAGGCGCTACCGGGACCAGAGCTCAACAAAGACCAGCAGGCAGCAATCACTGCATTGCGATCCAGCGACGGTTTTGCCGCCTGGCTGATTGAAGGTGTTACAGGCAGTGGCAAGACCGAGGTCTACCTGCGGCGCATGCAGGACATTATCGACGAGGGCAGGCAGGTTCTCGTCCTGGTTCCCGAGATCGGGCTAACCCCGCAACTCGTTGCGCGCCTGCGCAAACGGCTCGGCATCGAGCCCGCGCTGCTGCATTCAGGGCTGACTGATATCGAGCGGCTCGCCGCGTGGCGTGCAGCGCGGTCGGGAGCCGCGAGACTCGTGGTCGGCACACGCTCTGCGATTTTCACACCGCTCGGGAACCCGGGGCTCGTCGTCGTTGATGAAGAGCACGACCATTCGTTCAAGCAGCAAGAAGGCCTGCGCTACTCGGCTCGCGACCTCGCAATCGTCCGGGCCAAGCATCTCGACGTGCCTGTCGTCCTCGGGACCGCAACGCCAACGCTGGAAATGCTCCACCATTGCCACAGCGGCAACTACCAGCACCTGAGACTGCCCTCGCGCGCGGGTGGCGCGAAACCACCTGCCGTCCATCTCATCGACACAGCACGTGCGCCCACAACCGATGGCATTAGCGAACCACTGGCCGAAGCGATTCGCAGTCACCTTCAAACCGACGGGCAGGTCCTTATTTTCCTGAACCGGCGCGGCTTCGCTCCGACTCTCATCTGTTCAAGCTGTGGTTATGTTGCCGGCTGCGATCGTTGCGACTCACGGCTGACAGTACACGCACGCAGCCAGCAGCTACGCTGTCATCACTGTGGTCACATCCGGCCACTGGACGCGAATTGCAGCGAATGCGGTGAAACGGTCAAACCGCTTGGCGAGGGCACCGAACGTCTCGAGGACACTCTGCGGGATCGGTTTGGGAACTATACAATTACGCGCATTGACAGTGACAGCACACAACGCAAAGGCGCCATGCACAAGGCGCTCGACCAGGCCAGGGAAGGTGAGGCAGATATTCTCGTCGGTACGCAAATGCTGTCGAAAGGACATCATTTTCCCAAGCTCTCGCTGGTCGGCATCGTTAATGCGGATCAGGGACTGTTCGGTACGGATTTTCGCAGTGCCGAACGCATGGCCCAGTCGATCGTCCAGGTCGCCGGACGGGCAGGGCGTGAAAGCCGTCCTGGTGAGGTCCTCATCCAGACCGCATTTCCCGAGCACGCGTTCTGGGCGACGCTAATCGGTGGTGGTTATGAGCAGGTGGCCAGAGAAGCTCTGGCCGAGCGGGAGACCACGCGTTGGCCACCATTCACGCGCCTCGCACTGATACGGTCCGCCGCCCACCGGCGAGACGACGCGCTTAACTTCCTCGAAGTCGCACGGCGGTCGCTGCAGGACCACTGTGGAGACAGCTTGCGAGTGCTCGGTCCGGTCGATGCCCCCATGGCCCGCAAGGCGGGACGGTACCGCGCCCAGTTGTTGCTGCAATCGAGTGACCGGCCGACACTCCACCGCGTGTTGCGGGAGCTGCGCCCCGCACTCGAGCAGGACCCCGCGGCTCGCAAGGTGCGCTGGTCGATCGACGTAGACCCCATCGAATTGTTCTGATTCAATGCGCGCCATGAAGCATATCGTCGCCAATCTCGTCTCCAGCGCCCTCGCCAACCTGCCCGACCTCGCAGAAATCGCTTCTGATCTTGCGATAGAAAGCACGATCGAGCGTACGCGCGACGCCAGCCATGGCGACTTCGCGAGCAATATCGCCATGCGGCTTGCGAAGCCTGCTCGCAAGAACCCCCGTGATGTCGCGGCCAGCATCGTTGAAGCCCTGGGTGACAGTGCCGAGGTCGACAAGATTGAGATCGCCGGCCCCGGTTTCATCAATTTCTACCTGAGCCCGGTCGCATTCCACGCCGAACTCGAGTCCATACTCGAGGCTGGCGACAGATATGGCCGCCAGGACCCGAAAGAACACCCGAGGATTCTGCTGGAATTCATCTCGGCGAACCCGACGGGGCCGCTGCATGTCGGGCACGGTCGTGGTGCCTCATATGGCGCGACGGTCGGCAACCTGCTCGAAGCCATTGGCCACCCGGTTCACCGCGAGTACTACGTCAATGATGCGGGTCGGCAGATGGACATACTCGGTGTCAGCGTCTGGCTGCGGTTGCTGGAAAGCAAGGGCGAAAAGGTCCCGTTCCCATCGGGTGGCTATCGCGGTGACTACATTCGCGACATCGTGGCAGAGATCAACAAGGACGGCATTGTTGACGTAGCGGCCGACGACGTCGTTGATGGCCTGCCAGCCGACGGCGAAGGCGATTCCGATGATGCCAAGGCAGCCAAGGAAGCCTACGTCGATGCGTTGATCGCAAAGTCGAAACTGCTGCTCGGTGACGAGAGCTTCGATCATATTCGCCAACAATCGCTCGACTCGATTCGAGACGATATCGAAGACGATCTTGCCGGGTTCGGCGTGATTTTCGACAAGTGGTATTCGGAACAAAGCCTGACGAAAAACGACTCGATCAATAAAGCGCTGGCGGTACTCGAGGACCGCGGCATGCTCTACAAGAAGGACGGCGCAACCTGGTTTCGCACCAGCGACTTCGGTGACGAGAAAGATCGCGTCGTTGTTCGCGAAAATGGCGTCAAGACCTACTTCGCTTCCGACATTGCATACCACTTCGAAAAACGCGAGCGCGGTTTCGATCTATTGATCGATGTCCTCGGTGCCGACCATCATGGTTATGTACCACGCTTGCAGGCGGGTCTCGAAGGCATGGGCTACAAGGGTGACGATCTCGAAGTGCCGCTCATCCAGTTCGTGTCCCTGTATCGGAGCGGCGAGAAAATGCAAATGTCGACGCGTTCAGGCGAATTCATCACGCTGCGCCAGCTGCGTGATGAAGTAGGTAATGATGCGGCTCGTTTCTACTACGTGTCGCGATCAAACGACCAACACCTCGATTTCGACCTGGACGTTGCCAGGTCCCAGTCGAACGACAATCCCGTGTATTACATCCAGTACGCGCACGCGCGTGTCGCGAGCGTGTTCCGCCAACTCGATGAAAAGTCGCTGCAGTGGGACCAGGTCAACGGCCGGCAACAACTCGGCCTGCTCGTCGAGCCGCAAGAGAAGACACTCATGACGACACTGAGTCGTTATCCCGAGGTCGTCGAACTATCGGCGAACAACCGTGCACCGCAACATCTCGTGCATTACCTGCGTGATCTCGCGAACGACTTTCACACGTATTACAACGCGCACGCGTTCATCGTTGATGATGCGGCACTGCGCGACGCACGCCTGTACCTGATTTCAGCGACGCGCAATGTTATCGCTAACGGGCTTGGCATCCTTGGCGTTTCTGCACCGGACAAAATGTAATGGCGCAGCGCAAGAAACGTCGTTCCAGCCGTACTAGCCGTACTAGCCGCTCAAGCAAGAGCTCAGGCGTATCGCCCGTCGTCTCGATGCTGTTTGGACTCGCGGTCGGCCTCTCCGTCGCTGTCGCTGTTTACGTCAAGGACCGCGAGCCGGAATCTGTTGCGACAACACAAACACCAGAACCGGCAAGCATGCAAAGCTCGATCGATAATAATGGCGAACGTCCTGTGCCTGTTGCCGGGGCCGAGCCTGCCGCAGAGAAAGAGGGCGTGGAAAAAGAAGAAAGGCGCTTCACGTTTTACGACATTCTGCCGAACTTCGAGGTTGTGACCCCGGACGACGAACCCGACGTCACCGCCGATGAGGCGCCGCAAGCGGTGATCGAGCCGGGTGTCTACGTATTGCAGGCGGGTTCATTCTCCACGCATACCGATGCTGACCGGCGTCGCGCCGAACTGGCCCTGCATGGCATCGAATCACACATCCAGCGCGTCAAGGTCAACGACCGGAATTACCACCGCGTGTATATCGGGCCCACGGACGATCTCGACGAACTGAATATGCTGCGCAGTCGCCTGCGCGTCGCGAAGATTGATGTCTTCCGTATCCGTCTCAGTGACTAGCGCCCGATCACACTTCGTTTTAGTCCCGCTGCTGCTGCTCGCGGCCTGCGCCACCGCGCCCGAACCTTCACCGGAGCCGCTGCCTGACCCCGTTTTGGTCGAGCCGGTCGAGCCACCACCGCCTCCACCTGAGCCGGACAAATCCGCCATGCGTGTCAGCATCGCGTCCGTCGGTGACATGATGATCGGCACGGACTACCCGCGTAATCACCTGCCTGACGATGATGGCGTCAGCTTCCTGGCCGACGTAGCGCCGGTGCTGTCCGCCGCGGATATCGCGTTTGGCAATCTCGAGGGCGTGCTCGTCGACGGCGGTGAGCCCGGCAAGAAATGCAGCAACCCGAGTGCCTGCTACCTGTTCCGGTCGCCAACGCGTTATGCGCAGCACTATCGCGATGCCGGTTTCGACGTACTCAGCCTCGCGAACAATCACGCGCGTGATTTCGGTGAGGAGGGTCGCACGAGCAGCATGGAGGCGATCGCCGCCGCCGGCATGCACCATTCAGGTCGCGTCGATGACTTCGCCAGCTTCGAACAGAACGGCCTGAAGATAGCCGTGCTCGCGTACGCAGTGACAAAGAACTCCAACATGCTGCTCGACTATGAGCTCGCGTTCACAACCGTGGCGGAGTTTGCCGCGAGCCACGATATCGTTGTCGTCTCGTTTCATGGCGGCGCTGAGGGCGTCGACGTAACGCACGTGCCGTTTGCCGAGGAGGAGTACTACGGCGAGCCACGTGGCGATATTGTCTGGTTCGCGCGCGGTGTCGTCGATGCTGGCGCCGACCTCGTTGTCGGACACGGCCCGCATGTCGTTCGAGGTATGGAGCGTTATGAGGATCGACTAATCGCCTACAGTCTCGGTAACTTCGCGACCTACTACGGAATTAGTGTCGCCGGCATCAAGGGCATGGCTCCGATTCTGACCGTGACGCTGGATGGGGACGGAAGGTTTGTTGAAGGCGATGTCGTGTCGACAATTCAACTTCGCCCGGCAGGTCCGAGCATCGATCCGAAACAACGGGCACTGAACCTGATGCGGGGACTGTCCATCGAGGACTTCGGTGAGCCCGGCCTTACATTCCTGCCAGACGGAACCGTGTTACCAGCCGACCGACCTGAAGTACCCCGTCACGAACTCAGCATCAATCGTCTGAAGTGACAGATTTGAAGTCGACTCCAAGTGATCGGAGTTTCCGGTACAGATGCGTGCGTTCCATGCCAACTCGTTTTGCGAGTTGCCCGACCTTGCCGCCACACAGCACGAGTTGCTGCTGCAGATAGGCGCGCTCGAACTGCTCCCGCGCCTCGCGCAGAGGTAACGCAAGCAGGTCCTGCTTGACGAGCGGCTCGTCCGCCAGGCCCGTCACGCTGATTTCTGCCTCGACCTCATCAAGTGAAATATCCTCGCTGCTTCCGGACAACAGCAAGCGGCGCACAATATTCTTAAGTTCGCGAACGTTGTCAGGCCAGGGATAATTACGCAGCCGATTTTGCGCGGCCACACTGAAACGCCGAAACGTCAGCCCCTCCGCATCGACGAGCTTGTCGACGTAGTAGGTCAGCAACTCGGGCACGTCTTCTGCATACTCACGCAACGGCGGAATGCGCAGCGACAGTTCGCTCAGCTGAGAAACCAGGTCTCGACGCAGTTCGCCGGCGACGATTCGCGCTTCGTACTCGGGACTCACAGTCGCGACAATTCGAACGTCGACCTTGATGGGTGTCGTACCACCAATGCGGACAAAGCCGCCACTCTCGAGAACGCCGAACAACACTTTCTGCGCGGTCGTATTGAGGTCGGCGAGTTCGTCAATAACCAGCGTACCGCCCGATGCTCGTTCGAATGCGCCGGCTATCACCTCTCCGCCATGCTCACTACCGAGCAGCTGCTCTTCAACATTCGTTTCCGTGATCGATGCGGCCGCCAGCGTAGTTAGCGGTTCATCAGCACGCCGACTGAGCCCATGCATATAGCGAGCAAACGCGCCGCGTCCGGTGCCGGGCTCGCCGCTCATCAATACGCAGCCGTCATGACGTGCGTATTGTTGTACGCGCTCGCGCAGGCCCTGCATCAGGGCGCTGCGGCCTACCGGGGCAAGCAGCGATGGCAGCAGGCTGTGCGCTGTCCTTGATTGCTTGCCCGCCGATTCGAGCGCAGCTTCGACGGTGCGCAACAACTTGGCCAGTGACAGCGGCTTCTCGACAAAATCGAATGCGCCGAGACGGGTGGCCTCGACAGCCGTGTCGACCGTTCCATGACCGGACATGATGACGACCGGGCAGTTCAGTTCGCCACCATCCGCCCACTCCCTGAGCAACGTGATGCCATCTGTGTCCGGCATCCAGATATCCAGCAGGATCAGGTCGAATTTGCGACTGGCGCGCGCACTGCGCGCTTCGCCCGCGTCGGCCGCGACCGTAACGCCATAACTCTCGTCCGTTAAAATGTCCTTGATCAGCGCCCGAATGTCGGATTCGTCGTCAACGACCAGTACGTGAGGATTCGTCATGCCCGTTCCCTCCTTGTTTCGCCGCGTCCCGGCGCCTTGGTAATTAGTTGTTCACGCGCCGCATCATTGAGCGGCAAACGGATGTTGATCATTGCTCCACCATCGTCGCGGTTCTTGGCTCGAATCGAACCGATGTGCTCTTCCACCAGCTTCTTGACGATCGCCAGGCCAAGTCCCGTGCCTTTCGGCTTGGTCGTGACATAGGGATCGAATATCTGGCTCACGGACCCCGCCTGGAATCCCGGCCCGTTGTCTTCAACCTTGATCTGTACGATGTCGACGCCGTCGATCTCCGCCGCGCTGACGTGCACATCGATCTGCCCGTCGGGCCTGTTCTCCAGCGCCTCGGCCGCGTTGCGTATCAGGTTGTGCAACATCTGTCGTACGCGACCCATGTCGGCGTCGATCAACGGTATTGTTGGGTCGGATGTCAGCACGATTTTGACTTCGCTCTCCTGCGCCCGATAAAGATCCACGACCTCGTGCGCAAGCTTGTCGATATCGAATCGACTGAAATCCATATCAGGCGCACGCGCGTAGTCGCTGAATGCATTAACCATTTCTTTCATCGCCTCGACCTGCTGCACGATCGTGTGCGTTGCGCGATCGAGGATCTGTGCTTCTTCTGCCGGCATCGTATGCAGGTACTTATGGCGCATGCGCTCAGCCGATAACTGAATCGGTGTCAGAGGGTTCTTGATCTCGTGCGCGAGCCGTCGAGCCACTTCGCCCCAGGCCGCATCGCGCTGTGCCTGCAACAGCGCCGTAATGTCGTCGAACACGACAACGTAACCTGCCGCATGATCGTCGTCGCCCGGCAGTGTCGTGCACGCGCAGGTCAGAACACGCTTGCCAACCTCCCCGCGTAGCACGATTTGCTCGCGCCATTCTGTTTCGCCTGTATCGAGATGCACACGCGCAACGTCGACAAACTGCTCGAGCAGGACGTGCCCCTTTGCAACCTCAAACAACGGCTCGCCAGTACGATGCTCGAGGTCGACGCCGAGGATCGAGCCCGATGCCTGGTTCGCCGTACGGATGGTCAGGTCTGCCTCGAGTGCGAGCACGCCCGTTGAAAGACGCGCGAGAATTACTTCGAGGTTTGTGCGTTCGGCTTCGACGAGCGCCTGGCTCAAGCTGGCCTCACGCCGTGCGGTCGCGAGACGCTGCGTCATGTCGTTGAACGAGCTGATAAGGAACCCTATTTCGTCGCGCGTAGGCGTTGGCAGGCGCGTATCGAAGTCACCGGCGGCGACCGCGCGCGTGCCGGCCACAAGGTCCTGGATCGGTGCGACGAGTCGACGCGACAACACGAACGCGCCGTAGATCGCAGCCAGCAGGCTGAGTAGTAGCACGAACGCGAGGGTCAGGGTCAGCAGGTCCTTGAGGTCTTCGCGGAAGAACACGAGTTGCTGGTACTCCTGGTAGGAGTTCTCGACGCTGCTGACCATTTCGGCCAGGCGGTCGGCGACCGGAAAGTAGCCCTGCACAACGCGCACTTCCTGTATCCGACCCGCCCGGTGCGTAAAGACAACCGCGGTTCTAATCTCGACGCGCCCTTCGGCAAGCGATTCAAGGCTCACGAACGGGCGACTTTGCTGCATCTGCAGTACGACTTCTTCGGTCAGTGGCTTTGGCAGACTCGCCATGGCGCTATCGGAACTCGTTGCGAGAACGGTATTGTTGGCACCATAGAGCGTCATTTCGCTCGCGCCGCTTTCGCGTCGCAACATACTGAGTTCGAAAACGATCTGTCGATCGTTGGCCATCGACAACCGCTGGGCGACATTCTGAGTCGCCTGCAAGTTACGGCGTTTCTGCAATTCCAGCGCGGCGCGGCTCAATGCCAGCGCATTGTCGAGTCCGTCTTCGACCTGGACGTTAAACCAGCTGTCGATGCCGCGATTGATGAACTGCATCGAGAAGTAAAACACGACAAGCAGCGGGAGGACGGCGAGACCAACGAACATGCCGACCATGCGCGCTTTGAGTTTAGCGCCGGGTACGTTCGTTCTGTAGTCGCGGAACAGCCGAGCGAGGTTGCCAATCAGCAGTGCGATCAGCAGGACGCCGCCAGCGATATTGATCGCGAGAATGACATCCTGCAATCGATCGAAGTCGTCCGACTTTTCAACGGTCTGAGTGAGCAGGAACAGCGCAGCAAGCGCGAGGCCGACGCCGGACGTCGCTATGAGTAGATAAAAGGCTCGTTTTAGCGTTCGAGCGACCATTCAAACCATTCGCTTTGTAACTGCCACTGGCCGCGCCAGAAGAACAGCACGCGCAGTGCGGCAGGATAGCGTTCCGTATTGAGCATGGCTCTTAGCCGAACGCGGTACGTCGGCCCGACCGGCAGTACGGCGTCATCAATGACGGGCAATCCCTGGACACGGCCCAGGCTGTTTAGCGCGGAGTAGAGAGTTGCGAAGGAATCCTGGTCACCACTGTTTACATTTTGAACGACGTATCGCTGGCTGACCGGCGAGTATTCGAGCTCGTAACGAACTGCGAGCTCGGCGTCGACACTGTCGTAAATGAGACGACGGGCACGAATGACCTGCATTTGCAGTTCGATCGTCAGCGTAACGCCGCTTTCAAGCGCGGCAAGCGCTTCGGAGGAGAGAACGAGTTGCAGCCGGGCGTCGAGCGTGTGCACTCCCTCGACTATTTGCGTGGACGCCGAGCGCACCTCGAAATAGCCCTCTCGCTCAACATCGTCCTGCGCCAGGCCCGTACCCAGGACGAACGCTGCCAGCAGCACGAACAGAGCGTACTTTTGGGCCATTCCACCTGTGCCTGCGGGTCGTTGCGACATTGTCTTCTTCAGGAGACCTTCTTCTCGAGGCATGCGAAATAGAAACCATCCATGTCCGCCGTTCCGGGCAGAACCTGGTAACCGCATGCCATCCTGCGCATTAGATCGCGGATGTTGTTATTTGGCAACACGGGGTCTTCTCCCGCATCGTCATTGGCCTCCAGAAACTCATGTACCACGCCGTCGTTCTCCGCTGTCAGGACCGAGCACGTCACGTACATCAGACGCCCACCGGGAGCGAGCAATGGCCACAACGCGCTCAGAATGGTCCCCTGCAGGGCCCTGAGATCGTCGATGTCGCTGGCTCTGCGCAACAATTTGATATCGGGATGGCGCCTGATCACGCCCGTCGCCGAGCAAGGGGCGTCGAGCAAAATCGCGTCGAACGGCGTGCCATCCCACCACTCTTCTGGTTTCGATGCGTCAGCGACGGTAATGGTTGCATCGTATCCAAGTCGTTCGTGGTTCTCGCGAACGCGCTCGATGCGCTTCGCGTCATTGTCGATGGCCGTCAGATCGATGTCACCGCCGCCGAGCTCGAGAAGATGGCCGCTCTTGCCCCCCGGCGCAGCGCAGGCATCGAGTACACGAGTCGGTGACCTGCCCATGACCCAGCGTGCAGCAATCTGGGCAGCCGCATCCTGTACCGATGCGTCGCCCTCGGCGAAGCCGGGCAGGTTCTCGACTGCCTGAGGCTCGATCAGTCGGACAGCATCGGGTACGCCTTCCATCAGCTCAGCGTCGATATCGACGCTCGCCAGTCTTTGCTGGTATTTTGCGGCCGATTGGTGTGACGTATTTGCGCGCAACCACATCGGTGCGCGCGCATTGTTTGCGGCGAGGATCCGGTCGCCGTCGTCAGGCCAGTCCTCCCGAAGCCTCTCGATGAACCATTGGGGATGATTCCATGTTGCCTCGTCGGTATCGCCTCGCGCCTCTGCCAGGTTCTCGCGCTGGAAACGGCGCATGCAGGCATTCAACAGACCGGCGAGTTTTGGTCGACGCAACTGGCGCGCAGCTTCAACCGTTTGTGATACGGCCGCGTGGTCCGGAATTCGTGTGTCGCACAATTGGAACAGACCGACTGCGAGCAGCGCATTGATGACGCTGTCGCGTTTCTTAAGGGGCCGATCGATCAGCTGCCCGATCCATTCCTGCAGCTGCCAGTGATTGCGCAGCGTGCCGTAGCAAAGCATGCGCAACAACGATCGTTCATCCGGCCCCACTCGGGTCTCAAGCCGGGCAATGGCAGCATCCAGCGACTGCCCACCGACGACCGCATCGACGATTTCGGCAGCGACTGCCCGTGTTCTTGCCCCCGCGTTTGCCATGCTCAGTCCAGCCTTATGTTCGACAGGTCGAGTTGACCGACGAATTCCTGTGCACGCACGCGACGCTTACCGGCCAACTGCAGCTCGTCGAGCCGCAGTGCGCCCACTCCGCAGGCGACAACGACGCTGTCGCGGTCGCACTGAATGACGGTGCCTGGCTCGGCGTTCCCTTCGACTGCGGTTGCGCGCCAGATCTTCATGCGCGCATCGCCCGCGAAAAAGAACGCACCCGGAAACGGATTGTAAGCGCGCACGCGTCGCACGAGTTCATCTGCAGAATGAGACCAATCGATTCTGGCATCACTGGTAACGATTTTCGGCGCGTACGTTACGAGTGATTCATCCTGCTCCACCGACGTTGCACCGCCGGCGAGAATGTCATCAAGGTGCGCAACGAGCGCACTTCCACCGAGGGCAGCGAGCCGATCATGCAACTCCTCGGCCGTCTCGTCGTCACCGATAATGACTTCGTCGATTGTGTAAACAGGCCCGCAGTCCAGACCCGCACTCATCGCCATCAGGCTGATGCCTGTTGTCTCGTCCCCCGCGAGTATGGCTGCCTGAATAGGTGCCGCGCCGCGCCATCGTGGCAATGCCGACGCGTGCACGTTGAGACAACCGTGTGTCGGAATATCGAGCACGCTCTGCGGCAGGATCAGTCCGTACGCGGCGACAATCAGTACGTCCGGGCGCAGTCCTTTGAGTTGGGTGACGGCTTCTTCGTCTTTAAGGGTGACGGGCTGCAGGACCGGTATGCCCTGTTCCACCGCGTACTGCTTTACCGGACTCGCCGTCAGTTTCTTGCCACGGCCGGCCGGCCTGTCAGGCTGCGTCAATACGGCCACGGGATTGCGTCCGGACTCAACCAGCGCTTGCAGCGAGGCAAGTGCGAAGTCCGGTGTGCCGGCAAATATGAGCCTGGGTTCAGTCATTGGGCTTTCGTACAGCGGAGGCGCGCCGCCCTACAGCACAACCGCTGCTTGGCGCCGTTCTTTCTCCAGCTTCTTGCGGATGCGCTGCCGCTTTGCTTCAGAGAGATAGTCCACGAACAACTTACCGTCGAGGTGATCGATTTCGTGTTGAATGCAAACGGCAAGCAAACCCTCCGCCTCCATTTCCGTCTCCTGGCCATTGCGATCGAGAAAGCGCACGCGGATATGTTCGGCGCGCTCAACCGGTTCGTAATAGCCAGGCACGGACAGGCAGCCTTCATCGGTGACGGTCACGCCGTCCTTTTCGACGATTTCGGGATTGATGAGTACATAGGGCTCAGACTTGTCGGACGACACATCCGTGACCAGCAGGCGCTGGTGAACGTCGACCTGCGTCGCAGCAAGGCCGATGCCCGGGGCCTCGTACATCGTTTCGAACAGGTCGCCGATCAGCACGCGCAGAGCATCGTCCACGGTTTCAACCGGGGCCGCTTTCTTCCGAAGCCTGGGGTCCGGAAATTCGAGAATGTTCAGTTTTGCCATAATTTCGGGCACCCACCGAGGTGCCATTTTCGTGTAAATTGCTATAAGAACGACCTAAATGTTTGACTTTATTGAATAAGATGTCAGACAATGCCGCCAGAAAATCACCCTTTCGGACCGTTTTGGGGGCCGGAAATGTGACGTAATTGGCAGCCTAGGTAGTACCGGATCGCCATAGTATAGCAACGCCTTGAAAGTACAGGCCCGAACCTATTTGTATGGAGCCCTCGCGACATGTCACTGAGCAAGACTAGCCTGAACAACAGCCTCCGGCTGACCGCTGCCACACTGGCCCTGGCCCTTGCCGGGTGCGGGGGCAACCCGCCGGCCTACGAGCCCGCCAGCCAGTCAGCCCCGGTCGCTACGTCCGGCAGCTCGTCAACCAGCGCTGCGCAGAGTAGTTACTCTGAGCCCGTCGTCGAGCGCATCAACCAGCCCGTACCGCTGGCCGAAGGCCATCCGAATGAATATGTCGTCCAGATTGGAGACACCCTGTGGGACATCGCCGGGACGTTCCTCAAGGATCCCTGGTATTGGCCCGAAATCTGGTATGTCAACCCGGACATCGTGAATCCGCACCTTATATACCCCGGTGACGTGCTCGGCCTGGTTTACATCGATGGCCAGCCACGAATCACCAATGTCCGTGCATCGACCTACCGCATGTCGCCGCAAGCGCGCGTAACGCCGCTGAATGAGGCGATCGCGAGTATTGCGTATGAAGATGTGGCCGCGTTCCTGACTTCGGGTGTCATCCTCGAGAAAGATCAGGCCGACGCCCTCCCGTACCTGCTCGAGACGCGTGGCGATCACCTGATCGCATCAGCCGGCAACGAAATTTACGTGCGCGGCCTGACGGAGATCGCATCAGGTGTGCGTTACAACGTCGTCCATATCGGCGACCCGCTGTACGACCCCGATGACAATCGCCTGATTGGCTACCAGGGTATTGCGGTTGGCGAAGGGCGTCTGCGCCGCGGCGGCGACCCGGCAACGGTCGCACTGACTGACACAAGCATGGAAGCCAAGCCAGGTGACCGCCTGCTTCCCGAAGAGATGGACATACCGCTCAACTTCTTCCCCAGCGCACCGAGTACCGCAATCGACGGTCGCATCATTTCGGTTGTCGGCGGTGTTACGCAGATCGGCCAGTACATGGTTGTGGTCCTGAACCGCGGCACGAACAACGGCCTGTCGGTCGGTGACGTCCTGACGGTTTTCCAGACTGGCAACGTTGTTAAGGATCGCTTCAGCGGTGGCAATGTCCGCCTGCCTGAAGAGGAAGCTGGCACCATCATGATCTTCAAGACCTTCGACCGGATAAGCTACGGCCTGGTCATGGAGGCTACGCAGGCGATTCACATTCACGACGCTATTCGTAACCCGACCTAAAAAGACTCGTTCTTCACAATTAATACCGCGCGGCGCTATGCGCCGACGCGGTATTATTTTGTGATGCAATCGCCTCACCACTCCTGGCTGGTACTCGCGCACGCTTACCTGCGTGTCGCCGAACTCCAAACACTGCTCGACTTATACAAAACCGTCGACGATATCGTCGGCCAACCACGCAGTCGTCTGCTCGAGTCGGGCCTGTCCGCCGAGAAATGCGACGCGATTGCGTCTCCCGATGAGAAAGCCATCAACACCGCGCTGGACTGGCTTGAATACGACAATCACCATCTGGTCGCATGGGGCGAGGATACGTATCCGGAAATGTTCAGCCAGATTCCAGGGCCGCCGGTCGTTCTGTACGTCAACGGCAGTGTCGAAGCGTTGCATCTGCCCGCTCTTGCGATCGTCGGCAGCCGCAACCCGACACAGGGAGGCCTGCGCAACGCGCACGATTTTGCGAAGCACCTGGCCGGCCGGGGATTCGCGATCGTTAGCGGTCTCGCCCAGGGTATTGATGCGGCCGCGCACCAAGGCGCGCTCGATGCAGGCGGCCAGACCGTTGCCTTCCTCGGTACCGGTATTGATCGTGTATATCCGGCGCTCAATCGCCAGCTGGCCCACACCATTGCCGAACACGGTGCACTGGTCAGTGAATACCCGCTTGGTGCACCGCCAGAACGCTGGCACTTCCCCGAACGAAATCGCCTGATCAGCGGCCTGGGGTTAGGGACATTGGTTGTAGAGGCCGCCCGCCGCAGCGGCTCACTCATCACGGCGAGGCTTGCGGCGGAGCAAGGGCGCGAGGTTTTCGCGCTGCCCGGTTCTATCCATAATGCACTGGCGCGCGGCTGTCATGAGCTCATTCGGCAGGGCGCCAAACTCGTTGAAACCGCCGATGACATCCTTAGCGAGCTGCGCCCGCTGGCCGCTCACATGCTGGAAAATGCTGATGAATCAGTGGTCAAGGAATCAACGTCACCCGAGCCCGACGATGACTACAGAGAACTGCGCAAAGTACTCAGCCATGACCCAACCAGCATTGATGATCTCGAGAAACAATCCGGATTGACGATTGAGCAGCTTTCCTCCATGCTTCTGATCCTGGAGCTCCATGGAGAAGTGGAGTCCTTGTCCGGCGGACGCTACGCCCTGACGGGCTAGCTCGGACAGCCAGACCTCGAATGTGCAAGGAGCCGCTCCAGGCATGAAAGAAAACGTACTCGACGTACTCATGTATCTCTTCGAAACATACGTCGACGCTGAAGAAGACCCCGAACCTGATCAGAGCGAGCTGCGCCTTGAACTCTCGCGCGCCGGCTTTGGCGATGCGGAGATCGAGCGCGCGCTCGAATGGCTTGATGGCCTTACCGACCAGCAGGAATGCCTGAACTATGGCAACCAGTCGTCGCACGGCACCCGCATCTATAACGAGTTCGAACATGAACGGCTCGATGCGAGTTGCCGGGGCTACATCACCTACCTCGAGCAGATCGGTATATTGTCGCCACCGCAGCGTGAGATCCTCGTGGATCGGCTGCTGGCGCTCGAAACGACCGATATCGATGTCGAGCAGATCAAGTGGGTCGTGCTCATGGTCCTGTTCAGCCAGCCCGGACAGGAGCTCAACTACGCGCGCATGGAAGACCTCGTTTTTGAGGATACATCGGACCTGATTCACTGAGGCCGAAACCCGATTTCCTTGACTCTTTGCGGTCAAGCATGTAATTCAACCGCGGCACAGACCGCGGTTTTTCGTTCTCAAGGATCAAATGTCTAAAAATCTCGTCATTGTTGAATCGCCCGCCAAGGCGTCGACTATTAGCAAGTACCTCGGCAAGGACTTCGATGTCATGGCCTCGTATGGCCATGTCCGCGACCTGATCCCGAAGGAAGGCGCCGTCGAGACGGACAATGGCTTTGCCATGAAGTACCAGGTCATCGAGCGCAATGAGAAGCACGTCAATGCCATTGTTCGTGGGCTGAAGAAGGCCGACGCCCTGTACCTCGCGACTGACCCTGATCGCGAAGGTGAGGCCATTTCGTGGCATCTGATCGAATTGCTCAAGGAGCGCGGTGTGCTCGAGGGCAAGGAGGTTCATCGCGTCGTTTTTCACGAAATCACGAAACAGGCGGTGAGGGACGCCGTCGCCAACCCGCGTGAACTGTCGGGTGACCTGGTCGGCGCGCAACAGGCGCGCCGCGCACTCGACTACCTCGTCGGATTCAACCTGTCGCCGCTCTTGTGGAAGAAAGTACAGCGAGGCCTGTCGGCCGGCCGCGTCCAGAGTCCCGCGCTGCGCATGATCGTCGAGCGCGAGCTCGAGATCGAAGCCTTTAAGGCACGCGAGTACTGGTCGATCGAAGCCGACGTCAGCAAGAACGAACAGCCGTTCGCCTCGCGCCTCGTGAGTTACAAGGGCGAGAAGGTCGAACAGTTCAGTTTTGAGAACGAAGACGCCGCGCGCGACGTCGAGAAGACACTCCTTGATGCTGCCGGCGGCGAATTCAACGTTATCAGTGTCACCAAGCGCCAGCGCCGTCGCAATCCGACCGCGCCTTTCACAACCTCGACACTGCAACAGGAAGCATCGCGCAAACTCGGATTCAATACGCAACGCACGATGCGCGTTGCGCAAAAGCTCTATGAAGGTATCGAGCTGCCGGGCGAAGGCCAGGTCGGCCTGATCTCTTACATGCGTACCGACTCGGTGACACTTGCGGATGTGGCCGTCGCCGAAATCCGTGAGGTAATCGCCGAGCGTTACGGTAAAGAAAACGTGCCCGACGAGCCGCGCACTTTCAAGACGAAATCAAAGAACGCACAAGAAGCGCACGAAGCCATTCGCCCGACGACCGTTGTGCATATCCCCGATGAGATCCGTGGTTCGCTCGATGAGGATCAGTACAAGTTGTATGCGCTGATCTGGAAACGCACGATGGCGTGCCAGATGGTCCCGGCCGTGTTCGATACGGTAGCGATCGAAATGTCGGTGGGCGCCGAGGACCTGGGTCACCGCATGCGTGCCAACGGCTCGGTTCTGGTCGAGGCCGGTTTCATGGCTGTGTACCAGGAAGGCAAGGACGACTCCAAGGACGATGATGGTGATCGCCTGCTGCCCGACATCTCCGAGGGCGATACGATCAAGCTCGAAGAATTACGCCCCGAGCAGCACTTTACCGAGCCACCGCCACGCTTCACGGAAGCAAGTCTCGTCAAGACGCTCGAGGAATATGGCATCGGTCGTCCGTCGACCTACGCGAGTATCATCGCGACGCTTAAGAATCGCGAGTACGTCGAGATGGACGCCAAGCGTTTCCTGCCGACCGACATTGGCCGCATCGTGATCGGGTTTTTGACCGAGCACTTCACGCAGTACGTCGACTACGACTTCACGGCGAAACTGGAAGATGATCTCGACGAAGTTTCACTTGGACACAAGGACTGGGTACCGCTGCTCGATGAATTCTGGCGCCCGTTCGCGAAGCTCTGCGAAGAGAAAGAAGAATCGGTTACCCGCGAACAGGTCGCACAGGCGCGCGAGCTGGGGACTGACCCGAAGAGCGGCAAGCCCGTCACGGTGCGCATGGGTCGCTACGGTCCGTTCGTGCAGATCGGCACCAAGGACGACGAAGAGAAGCCCAAGTTTGCAGGCCTTCGGCCCGGGCAGAAGATGAACGAGATCGATCTGGCAACAGCGATGGAGCTCTTCAAACTTCCACGCAAGCTCGGTGAAACAGACGATGGCCTGGCCGTCTCGGCGAGTGTCGGTCGCTTCGGTCCGTACATTCGCTATGGTGACAAGTACGTGTCGATGAAGGAGGACGATCCCTACACGGTCGAACTTCCGCGAGCGCTCGAACTCATTGAAGAGAAGAAGATCGCTGACGCAAATCGCCTCATTCTCGATTTCGAGGAAGAGGGCATCCAGGTTCTGAACGGTCGCTACGGTCCGTACATTACGGACAAGGCCAAGAACGCGCGCGTTCCCAAAGATCGTGAGCCGAAGACGCTGACACTGGAAGAGTGTAAGGAGTTGCTGGCTGCAGCGCCTGTGCGCGGCCGTCGTGGCAAGAAGAAGGCCAAGAAGAAAACAGCGACCAAGGCGGCGGCCAAGAAGAAGACAACGAAAAAGAAGGCCAGGAAAAAAGCCAAAAAGAAAGTCGCCAAAAAGAAAAGCAGCAAGGACTAGGCCGTGATCGCTGCGTTGCACGCCGCCGACGTCCTGCTGCGCGGTGGCGTCATCGCGTATCCCACTGAAGGTATATTCGGCCTCGGTTGTCTCCCCGACGACGAGCGCGCATTGCGTCGCCTGCTCGACATCAAACGCCGTGACGCGAGCAAAGGACTGATCCTGATTGCCGCCGACGCCCGCCAGCTGGATGGCTGGATCGATCTACCCGCGGGCAAGTCCCTGCCGGAGGCAGATCCCACACATCCGATCACCTGGATTGTCCCGCCCGGACCACATGTGACCCCACTGCTGCGCGGCGACCACGAGAACCTCGCCGTGCGAATTACGACCAACCCGGTCGCGCGAATGCTCTGCCGCGCGGTCGATTCGCCGCTGGTGTCGACGAGCGCCAACCTGAGCGGCAAACCGACGGCGAGGAACCGTTTTGTCCTGCAACGCCAGTTCGCCAACGTTGTAGACTACGTCGTCCCCGGCGACTGCGGACCCGCCTCTGGCCCGTCCGAGATCCGGGATTTCACCAGCGGCAAGACTCTACGGCCCCGAACATCATGAGCAATATCGACGACGTAAAGGACTACTTCACGAGCCTGCAGAACCGGGTCTGCGCTGAGCTCGAAACCGTGGACGGCAAGGCGACGTTCGCGCGTGACGCCTGGGAGCGACCGGGTGGCGGTGGCGGCGAAAGTCGAGTCCTCGCGGACGGAGACGTATTCGAACAAGCCGGCGTCAGTTTCTCGCATGTCTTCGGCGATCAGATGCCACCCTCGGCGACCAGGAACCGGCCCGAGCTCGCGGGCAAGGCCTTTCAGGCCGTTGGTGTTTCCCTGGTCCTGCATCCACGCAACCCCTACGTGCCAACAACGCATGCGAACTTTCGTTTTTTCACAGCGGGTGAACGTAACCCCGTGTGGTGGTTCGGTGGCGGGTTCGACCTGACACCTTACTATCCGTTTCTTGACGACGTTGTGCATTGGCACACGGTCGCGAAGGACATCTGCGACCCGTTCGGCGAAGAGCTGTACCCGCTCTACAAGAAGAACTGCGATGAGTATTTCTATCTCAAGCACCGCGATGAGACGCGCGGCGCGGGCGGCCTGTTCTTTGATGACCTCAACGAAGCCGGCTTCGACAAGAGTTTCGAATTCGTACGCAGTGCTGGCGATAATTTCCTGAACGCCTACCGGCCTATCGTCGAGAGGCGTGTGTCACATCGTTACGGCGACCGACAACGAGACTTCCAACTGTACCGCCGCGGCCGTTACGTCGAGTTCAACCTGCTCTATGATCGCGGCACGCTGTTCGGCCTGCAGTCCGGCGGCCGTACCGAATCGATCCTGATGTCGCTGCCGCCGCAGGTCCGCTGGGCCTATAACTGGAGCCCGGAGACCGGCTCACCGGAAGCAAAGCTCTACACGGATTTCCTGAAGCCGCGCGACTGGCTTGGAGAGGGCTAACCGCTTTTTGCGGCCCGGTATCCGTGATAACGTCCACGCATGTCCTGGATCGAAGAAATTGAAGTAAGCGAGGCTGATGGCAAGCTCGCCGAGATGTACGCCCAGCTTTTGAAGCAGCGGGGTAAAGTCTCGAATATCCTCAAGGTTCATAGCCTCAACCCGGCCGCGATGAGTGACCATCTGGACCTCTACGTCACACTGATGTTCGGCAAGTCGGGGCTCAGCCGCCTCGAACGCGAAGCCATCGCTGTGGTGGTGTCCGCAAACAATGACTGCGCCTATTGCGTCAATCATCACGCGGAATCGCTGCGCCATTACATCGACGACGAGGAAACGTTGACTATGCTCATGACAGCCGACGGTCTCGAGACACTGGAGCCACGCCTCAGCAACATCGTTCGTCATGCCGAGAAGCTAACCATGGCACCTGGTGCCATGACGGAAATCGACCTCGGTGAGCTTCGCGCCGTGGACCTGTCCGACAAGGACATCCTGGACCTGACGATGATCGTTGGCTACTTCAACTTCGTGAATCGCATCGCCGTCGGTCTCGGCGTCGAGTTCTCCGATGAAGAACTGAGCGGCTACCTCAACGACTGACACGATGACAATTGCTCAGACAATCGCCCGGCCAAGTGCACGCCTGATACTGCTCTGCAGCCTGCTGTTCGTTTCTGCCAACGGACTGGCACAGGAAAAATCGGCATTGAGAAATGCCGGTGAGGTCCCTGTGCAACTGGCTGGAAGCGAGCACGATCAGCAGACAAAAGTGTATATCGTGCAGTTGCGTTCACCGTCCGCCGCTGAGCGTCAGGCCGCGCTCCCGAGAAAGAAATTCGACAAGAACACCCCCACCGTCAAAGCGTGGGTGGCCGAGATTGAGGACGAGCAGCGGCGCGTCCTTGGCAAGGCCGGTCCGGGCGTTCGCGAAATCTACAGCTATCGTTACGGCCTCAACGGTTTTGCCGCTCGCATGAGCGTCGCGCAAGCGCAGAAACTCGAACATGACGCCGATGTTCTCAACGTCTGGGAGGATGAAGTCCGACCGATGGCGACACGCCATAGCCCGGTATTCCTCGATCTGTTCGATTCCGAAAACGGTCTACGCAGCACCGAGGGGCTCGCCGGCGAGGGTGTTGTCATCGGCGTCATCGACAGTGGCATCGCTCCTGAACACCCGGCGTTGCAGGATACGCGCGAAGCGGACAAGCCGCGCGCTTGCCGCAGCAGCTGGGGCGAGACGACGTTGCTCGGCAGGTGGCTGTGCCGACGCTACAGGAAGCTCCCGAACATCGTCGCATTCGACGAACCCGAAGACTGGAACGGCGCTTGCGTCGCCGGTGAGCGCTTTGAAACGACGGACTGCAACAACAAGTTGATTGGCGCGCGCTGGTTTGTCGACGGCGCACTTGAGACGGGCCCGATCGACGAAGACGAGATTCGCTCGCCACGCGATGCGGATGGACACGGCACGCATACTGCCACGACGGCTGCGGGCAATCGGACGAGTGCATCGATCTTCGGCACGCTGATCGGCGACCTCGAGGGAATCGCACCCAGGGCTCGCGTCGCTGCATACAAGGCATGCTGGCTGCGGCCGGGCGATACGCGTGCGAGCTGCAACACATCGGACCTTGCCAACGCGATCGATGCAGCAGTCGCCGACGGCGTTGACGTAATCAATTACTCGGTGGGCAGTTCGCTAACCCGCACCACGGCCCCGGATGACCTTGCGCTTTTGGCCGCAGCCAAAGCCGGTGTGCTTGCTGTCGTTGCGGCCGGCAACGAAGGCCCCAACCTCGGCACTATCGGTTCGCCGGCCGGCGGCCCATGGGTGATTACAGCGGCAGCCTCCACGCGCGACGGCGAATCGAATGTCGAAGCGTTCGAGGTCACAGCACCTCCGGGCCTTGCCGGTAAATACGCGGCGAAAGAAGCCGTCTTTACGCCGCCGCTCGAGGAGGTGGATCCGCTCGAGGGGAGCCTCGTCCTCGTCGACGACGATAATACATCTCTCGACTCGGGAGCTACCGGATCCGAGGCCGACGCCTGCCAGGCATTGGTGAATGACGACGAGATCAACGGCAACATCGCGTTGCTACAACGTACGGGCTGTCGCTTCGACACAATGGTTGAGCACGCCGCTGACGCCGGCGCGATCGCCGCCATCGTCTACAACATCGCAGGCGACCCGGTAGTTATGCACGGTGAGTCCGGACTCTCTGACATTCCTGCACTCATGATGGGCCAGGCGGATGCAAACCTGATCCTCGCCGAGTTTGACGCCGGTATTGACGTCACGGTCGTCCTCGACAAAGGCTTCCTGTTGTCATCGAGCGATAACGGCAACGAGATGGCAACGTTTTCGGCGCGCGGCCCGGCGCCAATACCTGACATACTCAAGCCCGACGTTACTGCACCGGGTGTGAACATTCTGGCCGGTTTTTCACCCGACTCAGCGTACTCGACACCGGGCGAAAACTTTGCCTACCTGAGCGGCACGTCGATGTCGACGCCACACGTCGCCGGTGTTGCCGCATTGATCCTGGAGGCGCATCCCGACTGGTCGCCCGCGGCAGTCAAATCGGCGCTCATGACGACGTCGCGGCAGGACATCACGTCTTCTTCAGGCGTTGGCAGTGCCAATCCATTCGATTTTGGTGCCGGTCATATCGTTCCAAACACGGCGATCGATCCGGGCCTCGTCTTCGAGATTACCGACGACGAATACGATACGTTTGTCGCCGACATGGAGAACGAGGGACGACAGCTCAACCTCCCTTCTGTCTCGATGTCGAAGCTCGCGAATACGCAAACGGTCACACGGCGCGTAACCAACGTTGACGATGAGGCCGGCACGTACCTGGTCGAGGTCTCGCCGCCACCGGGCATGCAAGTTGATGTCGTTCCAAACAGCCTGTCACTGGCGCCGGGTGAGTCGGCGACGTTCGATATCACGATTACCTACGAATCCGGTCCGCTGGATCTCTGGCGCTTCGGTTCATTTACCTGGCGCTCCGATGAGCATGACGTGTACAGCCCGATTACCGTTAAGCCAACATCGGTGCTCGCACCCGAGGAAATCACCACATTCGGCGGAACAGGCACGCTGAGCTTCGATGTTGAGTTTGGCTATTCGGGGGGGTATTCGGCGGGTGTGCATGGCCTCAACCTACCCCTCGTACTCAACGGCTTCGTCGACAACGATCCGACCAAGACGTTTACGTTCCGCAGCATCGAGGGCGTGACCCGCCACACCATCTCGGTGCCGGCAGGCCAGCTGTACGCCCGCTTCGCCCTGTTTGACTCGCTAACGGACGGCGATGACGACCTCGACATGTATGTCTATTACTGTGGCCTCGACGGTTCAAGCTGCACCAAGATCGGCGAAAGCGGCGAACCGACCTCACAGGAGCGTTTCGACGTGCTCCGGCCGGCTGAAGGCTTGTACGCCGTGCATGTACACGGATTCGAGACCGATGAGATCCAGGGTGGCCCTGGCGCGAACTACCAGCTACTCGCCTGGGGCCTCGGCATCACGGATGACAATGGCAACATGAACGCCAGTGGCCCGGCATTCGTCAGCGCCGGCACAACGGGTGTCGTAAGCGTCGACTGGGCAGGCCTGATCTCAAATACGATCTACCTGGGCGGCATCTCACACAACACGCCGCAGGGCCTGTCAGGCCTGACATTGATTACGATCGGGAACTAGCTCAGCAAGCCCTTCGCTTTGGCCCTGCGCGAATACCAGATCTCGAATGCACAGATCACGATGACGGTGATCGGTATCGCAAGCCAGACCGCATCGAAATGCTCCAGCGCGCCACGTAAAACGTAGGCATCGAGGTCCTGCAGCAATGCACCGACCAGCGATAGCACGAACATCGGAATCGCCCAGGCCTTTCTCAATAACAGGAAAATTACGCCGAGCACGCCGGCATTCACGGCGATAGCATAGGCCGAGTGCGCCCACTTGGGCGTTTCCAGAATATGCGCAATTTGCTGCGCGCCATACCCGGCGACTTGCAGCTGTTCGGGAGTGGTGATCGACATCTGGTAGTACATGTAGAGGCCCGACAGGTTCCAGACGGCCAAGAGGCCCCCGATCACCCAGAAGGCCATCGACGGCTTAACCAGTGATTCTTCTGACATTTTATTCCCCTCCAGCAAACTGATTTCCAGCTTCTATACTACTAGTAATCGGTAATTCTGTCGGGAATACAACGTACAGGCCAGCGAGCCGGGCTACTTACCCAGAGCGACGCACGGCCGGTGGCGGAAGCACGCGGTCACATGATCATTGACCATGCCGGTTGCCTGCATGTGCGCGTAGATGATCGTACTGCCAACGAACCTGAATCCACGCTTCTTGAGATCCCGGCTCAAGGCGTCGGATTCGGGTGACGTTGCAGGCACGTCGCTGTCCTTCTTGAATTTGTTCTGGATCGGCTTGCCGTCAACGAAGCTCCAGATATAGTCACTGAACGTGCCGAACTCCTCCTGCACTTTCAGGAATACCTTCGCATTTGTCACTGTCGACTCGACTTTCAGTCGATTGCGAACAATGGAGGGATCCAGCAATAGTTTCTCGACGCGCTTCTTGGTGAAGCGTGCGACTTTTTCCGGATCGAAATCGGCGAACAATTTGCGATAACCCTCTCGCTTATTGAGGATCGTCGACCAACTGAGTCCAGCCTGCGCTCCCTCGAGAATCAGGAATTCGAACTGCGTGCGATCGTCGCGGGCAGGTACGCCCCACTCTTCGTCGTGATAGCGGATGTAGTCGAGGCTGACGCCCTCGGCCCATCGGCAACGTGTAACTGCTTTGCTCATACGAATCAAACTAGCAGAAAAAAGCCCGCACAAAAGGCGGGCTTTCTCTTACTTCTATGGAGAATTGCTTAGGCTGAACCACCGCAGCTACCTTCGCCGCATTTGCCTTCGCCTTCCTTGTCGTGGCCTTCGCCGCATTTGCCTTCGCCTTCTTTCTCGCCGCAGGAGCCTTCGCCTTCTTTCTCGCCGCAGGAGCCTTCACCTTCTTTCTCGCCGCAAGAGCCTTCGCCTTCCTTCTCGCCGCAAGAGCCTTCGCCTTCCTTCTCGCCGCAAGAACCTTCACCACAAGAGCCTTCGCCCTTCTTGTCGCCCTCGCCCTTATCACCGCCACAAGATCCTTCGCCTTCACCCAGCATGTAGCCGACCTCAAGGTTCGAAATCGAGAACGGGCTTTCGGCCGTATCCGCTGCATTTACTGCGCCTGAAATTGCGAACGAACCGGCCAGTGCCGCGCCTACAGCCAGTGCAATCGGCTTAATTACTTTCTTCTCTGCCATCTTCTTCTCTCCTACCAGGATTGATGCCCGGGTCCGGGCTTTTAATTAACAGTACGGGACGTCACGTCGTCCACATTACTGAGTTCACTACATTCTTTTTTATCGACTCAAGTGGCTCATCACGATCACCAACGATTGCGATGCTGCCACGGCCGACGGGCAAGATGACCCCTTTCAGGTATTCGCCGTCGATCGGCATTGCTTCGGCGACTTTTTCGTCCGGCATCAGGAGGATGGTCACTGGACCGTATTGCCCCTGAATAACCAGGTGCGGCACGGTGTTGCCGTTAATAATGCAGGGCTGGGCGTAGGTGATCAGGGCCTCACCACGATCGTATGTCGCGATTGACGCCGGCACGGCTCGCGCCAGGCGATCATCCGCAATCGCGACGTCGGTAACCCGCAGCGCGCCCGGCTCATGATCGATGTGTGCGAGCACCTCTTCGGCCAGCGAGTCATAGTCCTTAAATACGCTCGACATGCGGACTGAAATCGAGGCGGCAAGAACCACGGTTGCTGCAAGGGCGAACCACACGGGTTTCATTGAGCGCTTGCGTTCAGGCAGTGCCGTTACACCCGACGTATCGACATCAGGAAGTTCTGGCATCGTCAGCTCAGGCACGTCGATCTGAAGCGCTTTCGCGATCTTCAGGTCCAGTGCCTGATATTGCTGGAATTCCTTGTCTTGTTCGCCAGTCATGCTTTCGCCACGGTGTCCTTCAGCTTGTGCCTCGCCCGATGCAACCGCGTCAGTACCGCGCCCTGCTTCAAGCCCATCATCTCGGCGATCTCGTTAGTGCTGTAGCCCATCAGGACCTGCAGAACCAACGGCTCGCGGTAATCGTCGTCGAGCCCGAAGATTGCTTCTCGCAAATCGTTGAGCTCTTCATTCGGCGTTTCGGCAAGCAACGCTGCCTGTGACGCCGAAAGATCGTCAATATCGACCGTTTCGAGTCGACGTCTTTCAAAGTAGCGAGCGTTCTCCCGGCGGACGATGGTCAACAGCCACTGTTTGGCCGCGTCGTCATCGCGCAGGGCGTCCAGGGATTTCCAGGCACGCAATAGCGCTTCCTGGACGACATCCTCCGCTATGGCCTTGTCCCGGCTAAGCCAGGCGGCGAAGCGGTACATGTCCTGGTGAAAAACGGTAACGAGCCGATCAAATCGCTGTCGCCGCTTTCCCTGTACGCTGCTACTTGTCATTCGAGATGACCCACTCCTGCTGATATTTATTACCGGAACGGCATAAATCGGCTGAAAACCGTGGAAACCCTACCTAAATACAGGGAAAATAAGTACTTCTTTTTCTTATTCTGAATAGTTATGAGTGCATCGTCCCCCGGACAGTTCCCCTGGATCCGTATGCGGCGCAACCGGCGCACGCCGGCCCTTCGCAATCTGGTCCAGGAAACAACCTTGTCGAGCGCTGACTTCATCTACCCCGTCTTCGTCCTGGAGGGCGAAGGTCGTGAGGAAGATGTTCCATCAATGCCCGGCGTCTCTCGCAAGAGCATCGACCTCCTGCTCAAGGAGCTCGCTGGCGCACGCGACCTCGGCATCCCCGCGGTCGCCCTGTTTCCTGTCATAGACCAGGACAAGAAGAGTCTCGATGGCGCCGAATGTGCGAACCCCGACGGTCTCGTGCAGCGCACGGTCAAGGCAATCCGGGCGGAGTTGCCCGAGCTCGCCGTGATGACGGACGTTGCGCTCGACCCGTACACGACACATGGCCAGGATGGCATCATCGATGACAATGGCTACGTGCTCAACGACATCACGGTCGACATGCTCGTGAGACAGGCCGTATCCCACGCCGATGCCGGCGCCGACATTGTTGCACCGTCGGACATGATGGATGGCCGCATCGGCGCGATCCGCGCTGCGCTTGAGGATGCGGGACATATCAACACCGTCATCCTCGCTTACTCGGCCAAATTTTCGTCGAGTTTTTATGGCCCCTTCCGCGACGCCTGTGGCTCCGCCGACAACATTAAGGGTGGTGACAAGCACACCTACCAGGTGTCTCCGGCGAACAGCGACGAATCCGTACGTGAGGTCGGCCTCGATCTCGACGAAGGCGCCGATATGGTCATGGTCAAACCTGCGATGCCGTATCTCGACATTTTGCGGCGCGTGAAGGATGCCTACGAGGTGCCGACGTTCGCCTACCAGGTCAGCGGTGAATACGCGATGCTCAAGGCGGCGTCCCAGAACGGCTGGCTCAACGAACGAGCCGTCGTGTTAGAGTCACTGCTCGGCATCAAGCGTGCAGGTGCCAATGGAATTTTGACCTACTTTGCAATTGACGCTGCACGCTGGCTCGCGGAAAACGAATGACGACAATAGATCGTTATGGAGTGATGGGCTACCCGGTGTCTCACAGCCGTTCTCCCGTCATCCATAGGCTCTTCGCGTTACAGACCAGCCAGAACGTCCAGTACGAATTACTCCAGGTGGCACCTGAAAAGCTCGAAGCGGCGGTGCGCCAGTTTCAGCGCACCGGCGGCAAGGGCCTCAATATCACCGTGCCTCACAAGGGCGAGGTTGCAAGACTCTGCGACCAACTCAGCGAACGAGCGAGCACCGCGGGTGCTGTCAACACGCTGTCATTTCGTGATGGCGAGATTTTCGGCGACAACACCGATGGCATCGGCCTGCTTCGGGATCTTGATATTAATCTCGGGATTACGCTCGAAGGCGCAAACATCCTGATCCTTGGCGCTGGTGGCGCCACGCGCGGCATCATCGGGCCGTTGCTCGAGATGCAGCCTTCGTCGCTTCGTATCGCGAATCGTACGATCGAAAAAGCAGAGGCGCTGGTCCAACACTTCTCACGCTCGGGACCGATTTCAGCTTGCCGTTTCAGTGCCGTGCCGGTCACCGATGAGTACGACCTGATCATCAATGCAACGTCAGCCGGATTCAGAGGGGAAGCGCCTCCATACCCGGCCGCTGCGGTCTCGAAAGACACCCTTTGCTATGACCTGTCCTATGGCCTGAAGCCGACACCGTTCAGCGAATGGGCGCGCGAGCAAGGTGCAGAAAAATCCGTGATGGGCTGGGGCATGCTCGTCGAGCAAGCTGCCGAGTCATTCAACATCTGGCGCGGTGTTCGTCCTGACACGGCGCCAGTACTCAAGCAGATGAAGATTACGGCGTAGCCTTGAATGCCTGACAGGCCGGAAGCGGACGTTCTCCAACGACGTTCAACGGGTCATTAACGACTTCATTATGACTGTGTCGAACATCACGCGATTGCGGCCGCGCTCCTTTCCTTTGTACAAGCGCTGATCGGCGCGCGCGATCAATTCGTCGACGGTGCTGCCGTCTGTCGGGTAGTTCGCGATACCGGCGGTGAACGTCGTACCGTCAGCGCCGAGTAATTCCCGGGCGACACACAATGCCGTGAACTCGGTCTGCAGGCGTTCTGTTGCGCGCGATGCCGCGGCAACGGAGGAGTCCGGCATAATTACTGCGAACTCCTCGCCGCCGTATCGGCACGGAATATCCGCAGCACGAAATGCCGTCTGCATGCTATCGGCAAGCGCCTGGATGATCTGGTCACCGACCTGATGCCCGTAGCTGTCGTTGATCGTCTTGAAATGGTCGATGTCGATCAGTACCAGATTCAGGCTATGCGAGAGCCGCTTCGCACGGCTCAGTTCCCGCAACATATTCTCATCGAAAAAGCGGCGATTGAACAATCCGGTCAGCCCGTCGCGCTTGAACTCCTCTTCCAGCAGCTCGAAGCGCTGCTTGTACGTGAGGATGTGGAAGATATCGTGATGGTGTTCCTGCACCGCATTGCCGTCAACTTTGTGCGGCCGCGTCGACCAAAGGTAGCCGGTTAGCAAGGCCGAATACAAAACCGCCACTGACGACTTGCCGATCAAGCCGGAGACAAATATTTGCGCTAGATTCTCGTTGCCGAAGAAAGAGGCGGTGACAAACAGCGCGGTATCGACCAGCACGACGACCAGCATCGACGTCAGGATTCGCGCGAACAAGAAGCGCGGAATTATCCGGAAGAAGAACTCATACAGGACAATGATCAAGATGACATCGAGAATCAGCGTCGCGGTGCCGATGACGAACGCCTTCATGCTCCAGTGCAACAAGTGTTCGCTCGCGTACCCGGTTTCGACCAGCAGATTGCTGTCCATGTGGAATGTCGCCAAACCGATGAAAAGGCTGAGCGTCAGGTTGGCGGCGACGATGCCGACGATCAACGATCGTGTCTGAGCCGCGTCCTCGCGGATGTAGACCAGCAGTACTGCGAACAACGTCGCGGTAAACAACACGGCCGACCCCGGTGTGACGGCGATGCCGGGATAAACCTCGATATACAGGGTTGCCGCCAGCAGAGTCTGCAGATACTGGAATCCACCCACCGTGACGTACAGCGGCGCATAGCCGAAACGCTCGCGCAGGCTGAAAAAGACGAGTAGCAGGCCGCAGACCAGCACGGCTTCCGCGATGAGAACAAGGATTTGTATTACGGCATCGGCAGACATCCCGCAATATTAGTCGTTTGAGCCCCCTGCGCCTTGTAACTACGTCACACTGCAGCGCCGAGAAGTCGGGCCGAACCGACTGTTCGCTCCCGCAGCAGGATATACTTGGCTCGGGAAAGATAAAGTGACCGAGGAAGGCTTCTTGGATCAATCGGATGAAGATTCGCCCGACGCGACGGAGTCGAGTCGACGGCAAGCCGGGTTTCAAATACTAAACCCCGCGTTCTTTACGGCGCTCGCTGTATTCTTTCTTGCCACAATCGCATCAAGCGGGTGGACCCTGTTCCCTTTTTTGCCAATAGGGGAGAACGGGAGGCCGACGATCTATGAGGCCTATCGGGAAGATACTTACGCTCTGGTCTTTATCCCATTGTTCTTGATCTTATCTTCGTGGCTCATTGCCGGCTTCGCAGCACAACGACGTTGGCTGCGGATCCTCGCCTCCATCGTAGCCTTTGCTGCAACCGCATTTTTTTGCGGACTAGTAGTTTTCTCCGCATTGGCTGGAGGAATGAGGCACTAACGGTTGGTGCCGCTCTGCTAACGGCGACCGGTATTGGCGCTCCAACGAAAAAGACCGCGAGTATCCAATGCGACCTTAGTCTGGCCTTGCAGTTGGCGCAGGTAACTCGAGGTAAAAGTAGGCGTCTTGTCCAAGGCACAGATTGACTGCTGCAAGAGCGGACGCTACAGCGATTTGTCAGGTTGCATTCTCCCGAGGCAGAGCACTATTCTGGCTCGGTTGAAGCGCTGCACAAGAATCGGGTATACATTCACTATCAGATTTATCGTCGAGCTGATCCAAAAATGTTCCGCCCCAATACTGAATCCGGCGAAAATTGCCCACGCTTGCAAGATTATTGCTGAAACGAGGTGCCGCCATTCCCATTTGCGCGTAAGCATTTCGTGTTCTTCGAGTGCCTGGCGTCGTCCAACCTGAGTGATCTTGAGCCTCTTTATTTTCCGAAAACGAGTGATTACGTCGCCTGACGTTGGTACGTATTTCTTATAGAATCTGGCGCCCAAACGCTCATACAGTTCGCCATTCCGACGCAATTCGAGCGGCCTTGACGTGAAGTACCAATCACTCAGAGTTGAGAGTAGCGGTTTGCCTGATGCCAAGACTTGCCACCTGATTAGTTACAAATGGAAAAAAGCGTCGCATAACCTACCTATGTCCGGCTAACAGCGACCGTCTGCTTTGGGTCAGTAGCAGTCGCTCAACATCATATCAGGCGCGCGGCTCCTTTCGAGCGCTTACCGGCCGTTCACCAGCTTGGTTTCCCGATTGGTGGTTTTGAATGTCTGCTTTCACCGAGAGCGGCCATTCAAACAGCTAGTTTTCGAGGAAGATGAGGGTCCGCTTTCGGCCAGAACCAGCCGTTCAAGTCGCTGGCGAACGCTGATCGCCTTTTCGACTTTCTGTGCTGACCAACCCGATTGGAAGCAACAGATTTCCAGCGGGGATTCCGTCAATCTCGAAGACATCAAACCTCGACATTGCCGACCAGAAGAACCTCGAATCGACCTTAGAAAGCGACTCCAGCGGAATCTCTATTGTTGGAATCACCCTTTTGACCAAGGGGAGCTGAGCAATAAAAAGCGCGTCATGGGCTACGGCTAACTTGCTGGTGCCGCTTGTCCTCGCGACTGAACTGCCTGTGTGCGTCCACCCGTAAATACGCCTTTTCAGTTCGATGTCTTGGGCAATCTCGTCGGAGGCTCGAAATCGTTGGATCAATGCAGCCATAAACGGTTCGTCAGCAGCGTCCCGCATAACTCGGAACCCGATAAATACGATCACGGCTCCGACCACAATGATTGCTAGGAATTCGATAATGGGCATCTCTCGGTGCTCAGAGTGAACGTCTGCTTTGGGTCAGTAGCAGCCGTTCATCATTCACTTGATCTTAGCATCTGAACGGCTGCTTTCAGGTCCTTAGCGGACGCTCAGCGTCATCTGCGGCAGCCCCCTTCTGGCCAAACATCAACCAGACAGCATGCTCCCAGTCCATTTGTTCACCGGCGTACCACTTTGCAGCGCAAGACTCGCTGGTGATGTTCGCTTTTGCATGTTTTCGATACATCCACGCGAGTGATTCTTCAAGCGTGGCACTCTGCGGTGTCGCAAAGTTATCAAGACGGCGGTCCCTTCGATTCAGAAAGTAGATCTCACCATCCTTGCTGCGCTTGCAGTCAAAGCCACCCTCATGAACCAAGTGATGATGGTGCCTGCAAAGCAGCACCAGGTTATGGAGGGACGTTTCACCGCCATCGGCCCAGTGAATGATGTGATGACCATCCACGAACTTGTGATTCGTACAGCCCGGGAAGCGGCAACCACCGTCCCTGGCCTTCAATGCACGTCGCATTGGCGGTGGAATCGTGCGTGAACGTCGCCCGATGGAGAGTGGCTCACCGTTTTCGTCCTCTTTGATCACGGTAGACGAACAATCACACGCGATGCGTCGAGATGTTTCCGCGGTAACGTGGGGGCCGTTGTCCAGGTGGGGGTTGTCGCTGCCATTTACATGGACGACTACCTGGTAGCGATCGGCGGTTGATCCCGAGTTCTCGCTGTTGTTCATGTAGGTCTCGGCGATTTCGGTCAGGGCATCGGCACGGCGGGCAGCGATGGGTTCGAGTTCGTCTGGGTCGCCAGCAAGCTGCCTCCCACAGGGGGCATCGTCCATCGCCATCTCGAGTGCCTTCACGATGAGCTCGCCCTGGTCCGCCGGTATCTTCGCTTTGAGTACGAGGCAGCCATCGTGATCGTAGTAGTAGGTGACTTCGCGCTTCAGGTATTGGTCGTTCGCAAACTCCGCATCCTGCAATTTCTTCGCACGCCGGTACTGAGCAACCAGTCGCTCAACGTGATGCGCGGTGCCATGGTGAGCAACCATCAGCAAGTAATCTTCGTTGCTCTCGTCCGCCACGCGCGTAATGGCACGAACTTTCGAATAGCTGATCGCCCCTTCCGAGAACTTCTCACTAATCTTCGGTAGCTCAGCCAGTGCATGCGCGACTCGCAAGCGCTCGCGCGCCGAGTTCATGCCGAAGCCGCACTTGAAGTTGAGCCAGTGCGCACAGGAATGGAAGCCGAGCTCGGCCCAGCACCGCTTCTCGTCAAACTCGCGAATCAACTCCAGAAGGTGATGTGTGGCGGCGTAGATGTAAGCGCAAAGCTCGGTGATCTCGTCACTGAGTTTTTCACTGTCTGACTGCTCGAATTGAGGGTGATTCCGAATAGGAATGATGGCGGACGACATGGCTATTTCCCTGGAAAATCGTATACTGTAAATACATACAGTATACGCCTAAGGCTATGATATTTCGAGGGAAAGAGGCCTTTCCTACCGCATAGTAACCAGCTCTTCCGAACTCGTCGGGTGAATAGCAACCGTGTCGTCGAAGTCCTTTTTCGTGGCGCCCATCCGCATGGCTACAGCGAAGCCCTGCATCATCTCGTCAGCACCCTCACCGATGACATGACATCCAACAACGCGTTCGTCGGCACCCGCTGTAATGAGTTTCATGACTGAGCGCTGCTTGTCGGTACCCAGTGCGTAGTACATGCCGATGAAGCTTGATGAGTAGGCTTTGACGTCGTCGCCATATTCGGCGCGCGCTTCGTCCTCTGTCAGGCCGATCGTACCAATGGTCGGATGACTGAAGATGACGGTCGGAATCAGGTTGTACTCAAGATGACGTCCCTCCATGCCACCGTAAAGCCGATCAGCCAGGCGGCGGCCTGCCGCGATTGCGACCGGAGTCAGCGCTGCCCGTCCTGTTACATCGCCCAGGGCAAAGATGTTGTCGACGTTAGTCTGCTGAAACTCGTCGGTTGGAACGAAACCGTCCCGGTCCTGCTCGACGCCGGCATTTTCGGTGGCCAGGGTTTCGGTATTCGGCGAACGCCCGATGGCCCAAACCAGGCTATCAACCGGACCGAAGCTTCGGCCGTCCTCTGAGTGCAGGACGATGCCCGCATCTGTCTGCTCGACCGACGCCGGAACAACACCCGTTTCGAGCTCGATGCCGTTCTTGTCCATCGCCTCCATGAGCTGGGTGCTAAGCATCGAGTCGAAGCTGCGCAGGATGCCGTCCTTGCGTACGACAAGTTGCACGTCGGACCCGAGGGCGTTGAATACGCCGGCCAGTTCGACCGCGATGTACCCGCTTCCGGCAATCAGGACGCGCTGTGGGCGCTCTTCGAGCTGAAAGAACCCGTCGGACGTAATGCCGAGCTCAGCGCCGGGAATGCCGGGAACCATTGGCTTGCCGCCTGTCGCTATGACAATGCTGTCCGCTTTGTATTCGCGGCCGTCGACGCTGACCGTGTTCGCATCAACGAAGCTGGCGGAGCCAGTAATGTAAGTGACGCCCCGTTTGTCGAGGTTGTTCTCATAGATTCCGTTCAGGCGTTCGATGTACGCGTCGCGTCGAGCCTTGAGCGCATTCCAGTCGTGCCCTTTGACCTCGACGTCAAAGCCATAGTTCGGGTGCGTGATGAAACTGGTGCGCATGATGCGCCGCGTACCACATGACCTTCTTCGGGACACAGCCGACATTGACACAGGTGCCACCGAGAGGCCCATATTCAATGACTGCCGCATTTTTGCCGTATTCGGCTGCGCGCTGCGCGTGCGCGAGCCCGCCGCTACCGCCACCTATGACCAGAAGGTCGAACCGATTTGTCACCTTGTGTCTCCCTTTTGCTTCTTGTTCGGGCGCGAGCCCTAAAATACGCTTGTGCTAATATGCGGCGCCAGAAAAGGATATCAACCGGCCCATGACAAACCCGCTACTCGATACGTCGTCGTTGCCACGCTTTGACGAGATTCAGCCCGAACATGTCTTGCCCGCGATTCAACAATTAATCGCAGACAATCGTGCGCGACTCGACGAAATTCTCGGTTCAGGAATAAAGCCTGATATCGACGTGCTCGTCGCGCCGATCGAACAAATGGATCACGAACTCGGCCGTGTGTGGTCACCGGTATCCCATTTGCAGAGTGTACTTGGGTCCACAGACTGGCGTGAGGCCTACAAGCAGGCCCTACCTCTACTGACCGAGTACGGCACGGAATTGTCACAGAACGTCGAACTTCAGCGCGCTTATGCCGAAGTTGACCGGAATCTGCCGGATGACGCCTCCGCCGAAAGCCGCAGCGCAGTCGAGCACGCGCTGCGGGACTTCCACCTGGCCGGCGTGGATCTCGAGAAGTCAGCGAAGGACCGCTTCAAAGCGATCATGCAGGAGCTCGCCGACGCCCAGGCGACGTTTGAACACAACGTGGTGGATGCCTCGGACGCCTGGTCGCTACACATTACCGACCCGGACAACCTTCGTGGCCTGCCGGACATGGTGGTTACCCGCGCCGCAGATGATGCAGCGAAGAAGTCCCTCAAGGGCTGGATGCTGTACCTCGATTTCCCGACTTACGACGCCGTGCTCAAACATGCCGATTCCGGTGACCTGCGTGAGGCCATGTACCGGGGTTGGGTTACGCGCGGCTCCGATCTTGGCAAAGATCCCAAGTGGGACAACAGTGAGATCATCGAGCGCATTCTCGCACTGCGGCATGAAGCAGCGAACCTCGTCGGCTTTGCAACCTACGCCGAGTACTCGCTCGCGACGAAGATGGCAGACACACCGGAGCAGGTTGTTGGTTTCCTGCGTGAGTTGTCGGCGCACTCGCGCGCAGCGGCTGAACAGGAACTCGCGGAGCTGACGAAATTTGCCCGCGCGCGTATCGAAGCCTGGGATATCACCTACTGGCTCGAAAAATTCAAGCAGGACAAGTATTCGGTTTCGAATGAGGAGTTGCGCGCATATTTTCCGGCCGCGACAGTCAAGGACGGTCTGTTCGAGCTAGCCTCACAACTTTACGGGGTGGAGCTCACGCAGGACGAAGGCGTTACGACGTGGCACGAGGACGTGCGGTATTACAACCTGCGCCAGGATGGTGAAGTACTTGGCGGTTTCTACACCGACTTGTTCGCGCGCAACGGCAAGCGGACCGGCGCATGGATTGATGAGTGCGTCACACGACAACAACTCAATGGTTTCTCTGCCAAGCCCGTTGGCTATCTCGTCTGCAATTTCCAGCCGCCCGATGACCGGGGCGTATCGCTGCTGACTCACGACGATGTCGTCACGCTGTTTCACGAGTTCGGCCACATGCTGCACCACCTGCTAACGCGAGTCGGCTTTCCGAGCGTTTCGGGGATAAATGGCGTGCCCTGGGATGCGGTCGAGCTTCCCAGCCAGTTCATGGAGAACTTCGCCTGGAGCTACGACGTACTGACTCGCTGTTCTTTGCACCACCAGTTCAACAGGCCGCTACCACGTGATTTATTCGACAAGCTCGATGCAGGTCGCCATGCGGGCGCCGCGCTGGCCATGCTACGGCAGCTCGAACTCGGCCTGTTCGATTTTCGTGTGCATGCCGAATACGACCCCGAGGCGCCCGTTCCCGTGCTGCAGACTCTCGCCGAGGTTCGCGATGAAGTTGCACTGATCAAGCACCCTGATATCAATCGTCTGCCGCACGCGTTCTCACATATTTTCGCCAGCGGTTACGCGGCGGGGTACTACAGCTACAAGTGGGCCGAGGTGCTCGCTGCCGATGCGTTCGGCGCGTTTGAAGAGGCCGGCATCTTCGACGCCGCTACGGCGCAGCGTTTCCGCAAGGAAATTCTCGAAGTCGGCGGCAGTCGTGACATCATGCAGGCCTACATCGCATTCCGCGGCCGTAAGCCAACCATCGACGCATTGCTGCGACAAACGGGCATTGAGGTTTCATGAAGATAGCGACCTGGAACGTCAACTCGATGAACGTGCGCGAACCGCACGTAGTCGAGTGGCTGCAGAACCACGAGCCTGATGTGCTCGTTTTGCAGGAGATCAAGCAGCTCGCGGAAAAATTTCCGACCGAGGCGTTGCAGGAGATTGGCTACCACTCGATCGCGAGCGGGCAGAAGACCTACAACGGCGTGGCCGTAATCAGCAAGGCGATACCGGCTGATCCTGTCTACGACTTTCCCGACCTTGACGACCCGCAGCGCCGTATTCTTGCCAGCACGGTCGGCGATGTACGTGTAGTGGATCTCTACATTCCGAACGGTTCGGAAGTCGGTTCGGAAAAGTACGCGTACAAACTCAACTGGCTGAAGTCGCTTCGTAACTTCCTCGAAGCCGAGATGCAACAGCACGAGAACGTCGTTGTGCTCGGCGACTTCAATATCGCGCCCGCCGACGCGGACGTTCATGACCCGGAAAAATGGGGCGAGGCAATTCTCTGCAGCCCCCTCGAACGCCAGGCACTTGGCGAACTCATCGAACTCGGCCTCACTGATGTGTTCCGGTTGTTCGATCATCCCGAGAAGACGTTCAGCTGGTGGGACTACCGAGCGGCCGGCTTCCGACGTAACGCGGGTCTGCGTATCGACCTTATCCTGACCAGCGGCGCTATGACTGAGCGCTGCACCGCGAGCTATGTCGACAAGGAGCCGCGTGCGTGGGAGCGCCCATCGGACCACGCACCGGTCGTTGCAGAGTTCGATCTCGGTTGAACCTCATCTTACATATTCCGCATTTTGTCGCTGTCGCCCCTGGTAGGCGCTGCTAAAATGGAAAACAAAAAAGCGCAGGGGAATATGTCTCAGGACCGCCGTAACGACTACGACGTAACGAACATCGTGCAGGTAAGCGATCCTGTTTCGGTGCGCAATGCTGTGCATGAATTGTTCTCCGAGACCTTTCCCGGCATGTCTTTCGACAAGCTTTGGCTCGCTTTCTACGACTTTGAGCGCTTGTTCACGGGTCGCTATCCCGGCTACTCCGGCTGCGATACCACCTATCACGACATGCAGCACACGCTGGATATGACGTTGGCCCTGGCTCGCCTCGTGTCCGGCTACGAGCGCAGTGTCGAACCACCTGATCGCCTCGGGGCCGCACGCGCACAGATGGCAATCATCACATCGCTGTTTCACGATTCCGGCTACATACGCCATGAGACTCGGGATAAGAACTTTGCCAACGGTGCTGAATTCACGCTCTATCACGTATCGCGCAGTGCGGACTTTCTGAGGCGCTACCTGCCCGAACTCGGTCTCGCCAGGGACGTTGGTGTGTCGAGCATGATCGTGCATTTCACGGGCTACGAACTCGACCTCGACAACATCGAGCTGGACGACCCTCGCGACATTATTTGTGGCCACCTGATCGGCACGGCCGACATGCTCGCGCAGATGGCCGACCGCTGTTACCTGGAGAAATGCCGCGACCGGCTCTACAACGAATTTGTTGTCGGCGGCGTGGCGGTCGAGAACACCAGGCCCGGCGAACACATGGTGCGCTATAAGTCCGGCGAAGACCTGCTTATGAAGACGCCCAAATTTTACCAGCACGTCATGCGCGAACGCCTGAACTCAAAGTTCAATCGCGTCTACCGCTATATCGAAGTGTTGTACAACGGTCAGAATCCGTACATCGACGCGATCCGCGCGAACATCACGCACCTGGTCCAGGTTATCGAATCCGGCGACTGGTCGTTGCTGCGTAGGAAACCAGCCTGCTTTCTGGGTCTGGCCGTAGCCGTGCAGGACATCGAAAAACTGGTCGCCGCACAGCTCGCGACGTTCAAGGGAACCGCCATCAAGCCAGACGACACGCTATTGATGCCGATCTGATTCCTCGCGCCACAGGCGCAGCGCATAGAACTGGGCTCGCGTCAGCCGACGAGTTGCAAAAAACGCGGCGAAACCCGCCGCGACGACAGCATAGAATCCGTCTGCCACATTCCACACCTCATCGAAGAACACAGGCCACGTCATGCTCGTGACACCCTGCAGGATATGCAGTGTTCCGGTTCCGTAATCAGCGGCCGTGGTCGATGCGGCGACCACGATGTTACTAATGACTGATCCGGCAATGGTCATGGCGGCCGCCAGCGTCGGGAAGCGCCAGTCGAGACCTCGCCCGGCGCGTCGAATTGCGATGCCCAGCATGCCGCCCAGCACGACCGTCATCCACGGAAAAACACGGTTGGTTAGCGACGACAAGTAGACCCACAGCAGGCAAAACACGATGAGCGCGATCAGGCCCGCCATGACGGCACCGCGAAACGATTGTGCGCGATCGAGGCGCGCTCCGTCTTGCGCGGTCGCGTCGACCTTTCGACCATCGCCATGCTTTTTGCGCAGACGCAGGGATGGGGGCTTGGGGTTGTTTTTCATCGGTCGTTCTGTAGGCCGGGTCGGTGGCAATGCTAGAATTCCTGCCAGTGACTATGCCAGCAAATAACAAGAATATCGTCCTCATCTCGGGCCAGTCGATTTCGGTCGACGGCCACACCGAAGGGCTTTCCAGTTGGCTCGACTGATCCGGGCCCGACCAGGAGTACACCGCAATGCGCGCAGCGTGGTTTGATTCATTTGGGTCCGCACAGGACGTTTTGCGGCTTGGCGAAAAAGAAACACAGGTCGCCGGCCCTGGTGGGGTCCTTGTTCGCGTTGCCACCAGCGGCGTGAATCCATCTGATGTAAAAAAACGGGCAGGCTCGTTTCCGAATCTTCTTGATGGTGGTTTCGTTATCCCGAACAGTGATGGCGCCGGCGTGATCGAAAGTGTCGGCGAGGGCGTCGATGCGGGTCGTGTTGGAGAGCGTGTCTGGATTTACCAGGCACAGTACGGCCGACGCTTCGGCACGGCCGCAGAATACGTGGCGATTGAGTCACGTCGTGCGCCGAAGTTGCCGGATACCGCGAGCTTCGAAGTCGGTGCCTGCCTCGGCATTCCTGTCATGACAGCGCATCGGTGTGTTTTTGCGGATGGCGACGTCGCCGGACAGACCGTACTCGTGACCGGCGGCGCCGGTCGCGTCGGCCACTACGCCGTGCAATGGGCCAGCCAGGCTGGGGCAACGGTTATCGCAACCGCCAGTAACGAAGAGGACAAGGCTGTCTGCGAAGCCGCCGGGGCCACCCATGTTGTCAATCATCGCGGCGACGATGTTGTCGGTGCTGTTCTGGAGGCAACTGGCGGTGAGCTGGTCGATCGCATCGTCGACGTTGAGTTTGGCGGCAACCTGCCCGTTACAGTCGAGGTGTTGCGAATTGGCGGGACGATAGCGTCGTACGCGTCGACAGCCGTACCGGAGCCGACGCTGCCGTTCTTCCAGATGATGTACAAGGACATCACGATTCGCTGCGTAATCGTCTACGCGATGCCCGAGGCAGCCAAAGAACACGCCATCGCCGATATTGAGAACGCGCTGTCGGCGGACAAGCTGCAGCACCGCATCGCGCACACGTTATCGCTCGCGGACATTGCCAGCAGCAACGAACTGGTCGAACGAGGCAGTATTCGGGGAGCGGTCGTTCTTACTATCGACTGACCCTGCTCTGTACTTTGCGCGCTCATCCTGATTCCGGTCGCGCTCGTGAAGACACTCAACGCGGACAGCGCCTGAAGGCCGCCACGTTATGTCGAACGGATCACATTTTCGACACAAACCTGGGCTGATTCGCCCAGTTTGTGACACACAACCCGACGGATTGTGCTGTCACCAATCACCATATGGTCGCGATTAGCCGTTATTTTGTGAGAGAGACAGTGTGGATTCCAACTCCAGTTTACGAGCGCCTTCCCCAATTCTGGTTACTGTTGGGCCTGCTGTTCATGTCCTCAGGTATTTACCTGGGCTTTGGCTACACCCTGACGTGGGTCTACTTCGGTACCGGTGTCCTGTGCACCGCGCGCGCCATCCATGTCTTCGTGATGCGCCGGGCTTTCCGAAAAGCGCCGCAGGAAGAACAAATCGACGCTAACGTATCGCAAGGCTGACCTAAGCTGGCGGGCCCCAGAAGCGGACGATATGTCTGAAACTCAGATCAGTCCTTCGCGTTTCCAGGTCTCCACTATGTTGGCAGCATAATCTTGAAAGCGCGTAAGCGATATCTCGAAGTCGCGTTCGAGAATCGAGGCGTCACCGGTTCCGCTACCATCGCGTTCCCAAAGCCTGTAGGCGCCTGCGATTGCCTGCGCTACTTTCGTCGATCCTATGACGGTCCCTACGTGCTCGGTGAAGACAGCATCACTGATTTCAGTGAAATGCACTTCGGCAGCCATTGCGCGACCGAGTTCATTGGCTATCTGTGGGAACCTGAGTGCTTCCGGCCCCACGAGTTCGAATGCTCTGTTTCGAGGGCCACTCATCATTGCCTGGAACGCAACTTGCGCGATATCGGTCGCTGCAATCGGCTGAATCAGGGCGCTTTTGGAGAACGGCCACGTAAGGCCAATGCCCAGTAATACTTCTGGGCCCGCCATTGCGACATTGTCCATGAACATGCTCGGCCGTAGGATCGTATACGCGACGCCGCTGGCCACCAAGTCTCGCTCTATGGCACGTTTCGTCTCAATCAACACGACACCCGGCGCTGTTTCCGGACCAATTGCCGAGAGCAGTACGAAGTGTTTTGCACCGGCAGACAGGGCCGCATTGATTACATTGCGCCCCCGGGATTGCTCGACCGCAAACGGGTGATCGTAGCCAACGGGAAGAGGACTGCAGTAATAGACTGCTTCGGCGCCAACAAGCGCGGAAAAGACGCTCTCGCAATCGTCGAGATTGCAGGCAACGATCTCAGCGCCGTTTTGAGCCAGGTCCACACAGGATTCGGGCTTCCGAACAATGGCTCGCAGATCATGGCCATTTTCTAAGGCTCGCTCCGCAACACTGTTCCCGGTCTTGCCACTGGCACCAATCACAGCAACCAGCATGGTTTACCCTCCAGTCTCCCCTCAGTACAGAAGCTGAGTTGACCACACGAACGTCCGCTCTGGGTCAGTAGTAGTCGTTCATGATTCTAACACTCGAACTTCTGCTTTCGGCCAGAAGCGGCCATTCAAACGCAGCATTAGCAATGCAAGATTATTCGCGACTGAAACTATCAGACCGGGCGGTCAATGTGCGAAACAACGCTCTCCCACTAACGAGGGCTGCCACGCCGCCAACAATGAAACCGCTGACAAAAACTTCCACTGGCCAACTGATGGATATATTTAGCTCTTCGAGCGTGATGAAAAGGACAACCATCGGTAAGAGACCTACGACGAGTCCAACGACCCAGCGAATCGCCCACTTCGAGGCACTGATTCCCTGACTACGAAGCATTAAGTATTGGAATATGCCCGCAAAGGTACCGCCGCCGACCGTCGCGATTATTGGCTCGACCGGGCCCGGCAAGATCCCCAAAAGCCCCAAAGCGATGAGAGGCCAGTCAACAACTACTGCGAGGACGCCAAGTCCGGTAACGGTGGCAACGATCCAGCCTATTACCGCGACCTTTCTCGATCGAAGGAAAAGAGCCTGAGCCGAACCAAGAATGAATCCTCCGACCAGAAAACCCATGAGGGTAGAGACGTATGGCTTCGCATCCTGGCTCACTGGGTCCTCAATCCAGACCCAGTGCATCTCCCAGTTAAAGCCAAGCTCGATTAGCATTCCGGTTTGCAGGATCGCGACGAAGCCTAATCCGAGCCCGAGGGCGTTTGCTGAAGTCCAGGTTAACAAGTCGCGCTTCATCGTGATTGCACCTCTTGATTAGCTTCGCCGAAATCAATCAGTCGCTTGACCCGCAAAGTTACCAGTGTTCTTCAGTAATGTTTGCGATTTTATGAGCGTCCGCTTTGGGTCACAAGCGGCCCTTTCCAATGCGCTCAATACTAGCATTTGAGCGGCTGCTTGCGGCGCACACCGGCCACTCGCCATTCACCGAAAGCGGCCATTTGCGAGCGGCAAGTTTTGGGTGGAATGTGGATATCGCGAGTGAGAAGTTCTGGCCGATACCCCCCACCTGCTTTCAATAAGTTACGACCTCGAAAGTGACGGAGTTAATTGTTTTGTGACAGAGTTAATTTTTCAGGTTCAACACGGCGCGACGCACATCGCGTTTACTCGACCGTCACGCTCTTGGCGAGGTTTCTCGGCTGATCGATATCCGTGCCTTTGAGCACAGCCACATGGTAAGCCAGTAGCTGCAACGGGATTGTGTACAGGATCGGTGCCTGGAAGTCCTGAATCAGGGCTGGCATGCGCGTTGTGTGAATTCCCACGCGATCCCCGAACTGAACGCGCGGATCTGCGAACACGTAAAGCTCACCGCCGCGCGCGCGTACTTCCTGCAAATTGCTTTTGAGCTTCTCGAGCAGGTCGTCGTCCGGTGCTACCGCAACGACCGGCATGTCCTCGTCAACGAGCGCGAGCGGCCCATGCTTCAGTTCGCCGGCTGCGTAGGCCTCGGCGTGAATGTAGGAAATTTCCTTGAGCTTCAGCGCACCTTCCATAGCGATCGGGTTCTGCACGCCACGCCCAAGGAACAAGGCATGGTGCTTGTCCGCAAAGTGCTGAGCCAACGCCTCGATTGACGGATCAAGGGCCAGAACCTGTGTGATCAGGTCCGGCAACTCGGAAAGCTGTGCCACAAGCGCCCGTTCCTGACGCTCTTCGAGTCCGTTGCGACGCGCCAGTGAGATCGTCATTAACGCGAGTGCCGCGAGCTGGGTCGTGAAAGCCTTCGTCGATGCCACGCCGATTTCGGGGCCGGCATGCGTCATCATCGTCAGGTCCGACTCGCGGACCATCGAGCTCTCGGGCACGTTGCAGATCGTCAGCGTCGATATGTAGCCGGCCTCTTTCGCTGCGCGCAGCGCTGCCAGTGTGTCCGCCGTTTCGCCTGACTGGCTGATCGTCACGAACAACGTGTCCTCTGGCACAACTGGCGAGCGATAGCGATACTCGCTGGCGATCTCCACCGTGCAAGGAAGTCTGCACAGGGACTCGATCCAGTAACGTGCCACGAGACCCGCGTGGTAACTCGTTCCACAAGCGACGATATGAATGCCCCTGGTCTTGTCGAGCGCATCATTGGCCAGCGGGCCAAACGACGCGTCGAGTACCCGGCCGTCAGCGATCCGTCCATCCAGGGTGCGGGCAACCGCTTCCGACTGCTCGTAGATTTCCTTGAGCATGAAATGCCGGAATTCGCCGCGCTCGGCGGAATCAGCATCGAGTAAGGATTCTCTGACTTTTCGTTCCGCGACTTTGCCCTTCTCATCCCAGATCGTGACCTGCTTGCGCTCTACGAGCGCAACATCACCTTCTTCGAGGAATATGAAATTGCGTGTCACGGGCAACAGCGCGGCAACGTCGGAAGCGACAAAGTTCTCGCCAATACCAAGACCAATGACTGCGGGCGCACCGGCGCGTGCCATGACGATCTGGTCGGGGTGGTCGGCGCTCATTACTGCGAGTGCATAGGCACCTTCGAGCTCTGCAACTGTCGTGCGAACCGCACCTGCAAAGTCATCTGCGCTTTGCAGGTTGTAGTGAATGCGGTGAGCGACGATTTCCGTGTCTGTCTCGGAAGTGAACGTGTAACCTTTTTCTTTCAGGTCGTCTCGCAGCTCTTCGTAGTTTTCGATGATGCCGTTGTGAACGATTGCGATCTTGTCGCTCGAGAGATGCGGGTGGGCATTGGCTTCGTTGGGCACGCCGTGCGTCGCCCAGCGCGTGTGCGAGATGCCCGTGCCACCGCGTACCGGTGTTTCGTCGAGCGCGTTCTGCAACTCCTGGACTTTACCTACGCGACGGATGCGCAAAATTCCTTCGTCCACGCGAATTGCTATGCCAGCAGAGTCATATCCCCGGTATTCAAGTCGACGCAACCCTTCCATGAGTATCGGTACGACGTTTCTTTCGGCAACCCCGCCGACGATTCCGCACATTCAATCGGCTCCCTTCTTTGTCGGCCTCTTCCATCCCGGAATAGCCTTCTGACGTGAGCGCTCGATCACGAGCTGATCGTCACCAACGTCTTTAGTAATTGTCGCACCAGCGCCTACCGTTGCACCGGCACCGATGTTAACCGGCGCGACGAGCTCGACGCCCGAACCGATGAACGCGCCATCGCCGATCGTCGTTTTGTATTTGTTAGCACCGTCGTAATTACACGTGATGGTTCCGGCACCAACATTGACGCCCTTGCCGATCTCGGCATCACCAATATACGTCAGGTGATTCACCTTGCTGCCATCAGCAACGGTGCTCTTCTTTATTTCGACAAAGTTGCCAATCTTGACGTTGTTAGCCAGTTCGGCACCGGGTCGAATGCGGGCAAACGGACCGATCTCGCAATTGCCTCCGGTCGTCCCGCCTTCTACGTGGCAATTGGAGTGGAGAACGGTTCCGGCACCCAGTTTGCTGTCGCGCACCAGGTTATTCGATTCGATCTTCACGCCATCACCAAGCACGACGTCGCCTTCGAATACCGCGTTCACATCGATGAAGACGTCCTTGCCACACGTGAGCGTGCCGCGAATATCGACGCGCGCCGGGTCCGCAAAGCCAACGCCTTCTTTCATTAGCTCATCAACGAGTCGCGCCTGCAGGGCACGCTCGGCTTCTGCGAGTTGTTTCTTGTCGTTGATACCCATTACCTCTGTCCAGGTGTCGGCCTTGATGCCGTGCACTGTAACGCCGTCGTTAACGGCCATGGCGATAACGTCGGTCAAATAGTACTCCCCCTGAGCGTTATCATTGCCAAGATTCTCGAGCCAGGTTCGCAATTTGTCCGCTGGGCAGACCATCACGCCAGTGTTGATCTCTCGCACGGCTTTTTCATCCAGCCCCGCATCTTTCTCTTCAACTATGCAGCTCACGCTGCCGTGTTCGCGAACGATGCGCCCGTATCCGGTCGGATCATCCATGTCGACGGTCAGGACGGCCACATCGTCCAGCGGGGTCTCGTCGAGCAGTCGCTGGCAGGTCACGGGCAGCAGCAAGGGTACATCGCCGAACAGCACGAGCACGCGGTTGTCATCGGGCGTCTCGGGCATAGCCTGCTGGATGGCGTGGCCGGTACCGAGCTGTTCGGCCTGCAGCGCCCAACGCAGCGACGTGGCCGGAAACTGGTTCGGGACGGCCTCACCGCCGTGCCCGTAAACCACGCAGATGTCGTCGGCCGAGAGCGCGGCCGCACAATCCAGCACGTGCCCCAGCAGTGGCTTTCCAGCGAGTAGCTGCAGAACTTTGGGCAGGTCGGAGCGCATGCGCGTTCCCTGTCCTGCTGCGAGGATGATCGTACTTAGGCCCAAGCCACCTAACTCCTTGATTCTTAGCCTGCGAATGATACATGAAGTCGGGAAAGGCGAACTGGCTTCAGGTCTCGTTAATTTGTGTGACGTATGCTGAAACCATGCGAATTCTGGCCCTCCTGACCTTGCTGCCGCTGGTTGCCCTTGGCAGCGAGATATTCACGCGTGATGGCGTCACGGATGGCGATACGTTCTACCTGGCGCCGCAGGCCCTCTCGGACGACGATCCGGTTCTGCAGAGCTGGGTCGCGTACAGCCTCATGAAGAGCACCTGCCAGCTCGAAATCGGCGGCAAAAACCCGGCCCGGAACAGCGATTACGGGTGCGAATTCACGGCCCGGCAGCACCTGCTGGATACCTGGGAATCCCAGCGCGAGGAGCACTCCGGCGCCGCCGACCGCTACCTGAACGACCTTCTGAGGGTCCGGGAGGCCGGCTTCCTCGACGAATACGTAGTGCGGTACTTCGGGCAGCACCACTGGCAGGTACCCGTCGAGGTCAGGGTCGATGAGTTCCGGGCCTGGCAGCGCGAGAACCTGCGTGGACACCAGCCCGCAACTCGCATCATCGGTTCGTGGAACTATCGTCCGCTATAGCCGATGCGGATCAGGTACAAAGGCCCGTCAAGATTCCCGGCATCAGGGCCGAGCAAAGGTGCGACGTACTGGGCGTCGTAAACCGGGCCAAAATCGGCAAAGTGCACGCGAAGGCCTATGAAAAACCCGCTGTTTTTGTTGGGTCTTGCCGCGCCGATGTCCCACGTCGCACCGACGAACAGGCTGGCCTTATCCTGAGCAAAGGCAGGTACGGCCAGCGCCATTGTCAGAATGGCAACAACAAGGGATTTTGTACGCGTGGTAATCAACATGTCTTTTTCCTCCTCCGGGCGTTTCGGCCCACAGCAATCTTCGCTGGCTGGAGGGGCAAGAGGCTGATGAAAACCAGAGATTTTCCTGATGCTATGCTGTGCGCTGCGCTCAATAAGAAGAACAGGAATGTCTACCCAAACGGTCATCCTCTCCGGTGTGGCGGTGTATGTCGCGATCATGATCGTGATCGGCGTTTACTCCTCGAAGAAGGTTCACTCGATTGCCGAATTTGCCGTGGCCGGTCGCAGCCTGCCGCTGTGGTTGTGCACGACGACCATCATCGCAACGTGGTTTGGCGGCGGCATGATGATCGGGGGTGCTGGAGCAGCCTACGACAAAGGCATGTTTGGCGTGATCGCCGATCCGTTCGGTGGCGCACTGTGCCTGTTCCTCATCGGTATGTTCTTTGTGCGGCTTTTTCGGCGCCTCCAGTTCTATTCGTTTGTCGAATTCGTCGAGCAGCGCTTCGGGTTTAGCGCCGGTGTTATCACGACCGTGATATCGCTGGCGTCGAGCATCATGTGGGTGGCGGGCATGCTGGTCGCCTTTGGCGTGATTTTCGAAACCTTGACGGGCATTCCGCTCGCCGTCGGCATCGTCGGTGGCGCACTGATCGTCGTGGTCTACACATCGATTGGCGGCATGTTTGCCGTCGCGCTTACGGACTTCGTGCAGATGGTGATTATTGCTGTGGGACTTATCATCCTGCTCGTCGTCGTGCTCATCGATGTTGGCGGCTGGTCGGCAATTGCCTCGCAACTGCCGGAGCACACGTTCCGCATGATCCCGCTGGAACACACGATCGACCGCTGGCTCGTTTACCTGCGCGCGTGGCTCATCTTCGGCCTTGCGGATATCGCCTCACAATCGCTTCTGCAACGAGCCATGTCCGCGAAGAATGAGCGCGTCGCGCAGCAGTCTTTTTACCTCGCCACGATCGGGTATCTTGCGCTCGGGCTCGTACCCGTGATTCTTGGCATCATTGCGAGCGTCACGATGCCGGGCCTCGATAATTCAGAGTCCGTCATACCGGTGCTTGCACTTGAACACCTGCACCCACTCGCCATCGCGATCTTCGTTGGGGCACTACTTGCGGCGATCATGAGTTCTTGTGACAGCGCCATCCTCGCAGTGGCAACGGTGTTTAGCACTAACGTTCTCCCGCTGATCAAGCGAGACCCATCCGATCGACTGCGCCTGATCGTCATTCGCGCTGCAATTCCTATAGCCGGTGTACTTGCAGTGATCGGCGCGCTCAATGCCGGGGTCGTGTTCGACACGATTCTCGACGCGAATCTGTTGATTCTCGCGGCCGTCATGGCGCCATTTGTGCTGGGGGTGTGGTGGCAAAAGGCCAATCGGGCGGGCGCCCTGGCGGCCATGTGGAGTGGCATTGCGGTCTGGCTCGTCGTAACGCAGCTGCGTCCGGACCTGCCCGCTGACCTGCTCGGCTTTTTCGTGTCACTCGTTGCGATGCTGGTCGTTACACCACTGACACAGTCTATTGACCCGCCACGCAAACTCGTCGATCACGAAGGCAACGAAGTCACCCTCGATAATCGTCTCGGGATTTTGCGCTAGCGCTTGCCCTTGAGCTTCTGGGCCGCGCGATAACGGGCACGTGCTTCGGCGAGTTCGGCCTGCGCGCGGGCAACATCGGTCTGCTCCGACGCACCTTCAAGCGCTTTCTCGGCATCCTGCTGAGCAGCAAGCGCCGCCGCCTCATCGAGCTGGTCGCCACGCAGGGCCGTATCGGCCAGGACGGTGACGCGATTGGGCTGCACCTCCAGCATGCCGCCCGTGATGTAGAACACCTCTTCGTTGCCATCGGCGTCCTGCACTCGAACCTCGCCTGGCTTCAGCGTCGTCAACATCGGTGCATGACGCGGCGCGATGCCAACCTCACCCATGGATGCCGGTGCGAAAACCATCGCGGCATCGCCCGAATGAATCTCGCCTTCTGCGGAGACTATGTCGACCTGGATTGTTGCCATTTCTTAGCTCGGTTTACGTGAAGTTCTTGGCGTTCTCGACAGCCTCGTCGATCGTGCCAACCATGTAGAACGCCTGCTCCGGAATGTGGTCGTAGTCACCGTTTACGATGCCGTTGAAGCCACGAATGGTCTCGGCCAGCGTTACGTATTTACCCGGTGAGTTCGTGAAGACCTCAGCCACGAAGAACGGCTGCGACAGGAACTTCTGAATCTTGCGGGCGCGGTTAACGATCTGCTTGTCTTCTTCTGACAGCTCGTCCATACCCAGAATCGCGATGATGTCCTGCAGCTCCTTGTAGCGCTGCAGTACCGCCTGTACGCCACGTGCACAGTCGTAATGCTCCTGGCCAATAACGAGCGGATCGAGAATTCGCGAGCTGGAGTCGAGCGGGTCAACAGCCGGGTAGATACCCAGCTCGGCGATGTTACGCGACAGTACGAGCGTTGCATCAAGGTGAGCAAAGGTCGTTGCCGGAGACGGGTCGGTCAGGTCATCGGCAGGTACGTAGACGGCCTGGAACGACGTAATCGAACCCGTCTTCGTCGATGCGATGCGCTCCTGCAGAATGCCCATTTCCTCGGCCAGTGTCGGCTGGTAGCCAACCGCTGACGGCATACGGCCCAGCAGTGCGGACACTTCCGTTCCGGCCAGCGTGTAACGGTAGATGTTATCGATGAACATGAGAACGTCACGACCTTCGTCGCGGAACGCCTCGGCCATCGTCAGCCCGGTCAGCGCAACACGCAGACGGTTACCAGGAGGCTCGTTCATCTGGCCGTAGACCAGCGATACCTTGTCGATAACGCCCGACTCGGTCATCTCGTGGTAGAAGTCATTACCCTCACGAGTTCGCTCACCTACGCCGGCAAATACTGAGTAACCCGAGTGCTCGTGAGCAATGTTACGAATTAGCTCCATCAGCGTTACGGTCTTGCCGACACCGGCACCGCCGAACAGACCAACTTTACCGCCCTTGGAGATCGGCATGATCAGGTCGATAACCTTGATGCCGGTCTCGAGCAGCTCAGTCGTCGCGGCCTGGTCTTCGTAAGACGGTGCAGTACGGTGAATTGGCATATGCAACTCGGCGCCAATGTCGCCCTTGTTGTCGATCGGCTTGCCGAGCACATCCATGATGCGACCCAGCGTTTTCACGCCTACCGGCACCGTGATGGCCGAGCCCGTATTCGTGACATCCATGCCACGCTTCAGACCCTCCGATGAACCCATCGCGATCGTGCGGACAACGCCGTCACCCAGCTGTTGCTGAACTTCGAGTGTGATTTCGGCATCATCGATCATCAATGCGTCGTATATCTTGGGGATATGGCCCGCCGGGAATTCAACGTCCACAACAGCGCCAATTACCTGCACAGTAGTTCCAGTGCTCATTAGTAGGTCCTCTAACCTGATACGGCAGCAGCGCCGCCGACAATTTCTGAAATTTCTTGTGTGATCGCAGCCTGTCGAGCCTTGTTGTACTGGAGCTGCAGTCCGTCAATGATGTCGCCCGCGTTGTCCGTAGCCGACTTCATTGCAACCATCTTCGCTGCCATTTCGCACGCGAGGTTCTCAACAGCGCCGCGATACACCTGCGACTCCACGTAACGCATCAATACGTCATCGAGCAGTTCGTTGGCGCCGGGCTCGTAAATGTAGTCCCAGTGGGCCTGCAGTTCATCGTCGTCATTGCCGATACCGCTGGCTGGCAGCAATTGCGCAACAACCGGTGTCTGGGTCATCGAGTTCACAAACACGTTGTGCACAAGGAACAGGCGATCGATCTTTCCTTCCTCGTACGCATTGAGCATGATCTTGATCGAACCGATCAGGTCGTTGACCGCCGGCTTGTCGCCGAGGTGCGTTGCCGTACCAAGGACGTTGCCGCCCATGCGGCGGAAGAAGGCGACTGCCTTCGCGCCGACAAGCGCCAGGTCGACTTCGACGCCCTTTTCCTGCGCGTCTGCGATCTCACCGATCATCGTCTTGAACAGGTTGGCGTTGAGCCCGCCGCAGAGACCGCGATCCGTCGAGATCACGATGTAACCGACGCGCTTCACATCGCGCTCTGTCATGAACGGATGTTTATAGTCCGGGTTGGCATGCGCAAGGTGACCAATGACACGACGGATACGCTGCGCGTAGGGACGCGATGCTTCCATCTGCTTTTGGGCCTTGCGAATCTTGCTCGCCGCGACCTTTTCCATCGCGCTCGTGATCTTCTGCATGTTCTTTACAGAAGCAATCTTCGATCGGATTTCCTTTTCGCCTGCCATCTATAGGCTCCTAGTAAGCGCCTTTCTCGGCGAACGCTTCGCAGATGCCCTTGAGCGTCGCTGCGACGTCGTCGTTGTAATCGCCCGACTCGTTGATCGCGTCGAGGTCTGCCTGGTTGTTCGCACGAGCGAAGTCATGCAGCGCCTCTTCGAAGTCGACGATTCTCGCTACCTCCACGGAATCGAGGTAACCCTCGTTAGCCGCGAACAGCGACAGTGACATTTCAGCAACCGACAACGGCGAGTACTGTTTCTGCTTCATCAGTTCGGTAACGCGCTCACCGCGCTCGAGCTGTGCGCGTGTCGCCGCATCGAGGTCAGATGCAAACTGGGCAAATGCCGCGAGCTCACGATACTGAGCGAGTGCGAGGCGTACGCCACCACCGAGCTTCTTGATGATCTTCGTCTGCGCCGCGCCACCTACACGAGATACCGACAGACCAGCGTTAATGGCCGGACGGATGCCTGCGTTGAAGAGGTCGGTCTCGAGGAAGATCTGACCGTCGGTAATCGAAATAACGTTGGTCGGTACGAATGCCGATACGTCACCGGCCTGCGTCTCAATGATCGGCAGTGCCGTCATTGAGCCGGTCTTTCCTTTGACCTTGCCACCGGACACTTTTTCGACGTGCTCAGCGTTCACGCGAGACGCGCGCTCGAGGAGACGGGAGTGCAGGTAGAAAACGTCACCCGGGTAGGCTTCACGACCCGGCGGACGACGCAGCAACAGCGATACCTGGCGGTAGGCCCATGCCTGCTTGGTAAGGTCATCAAAAATGATCAGCGCATCTTCGCCCTTGTCGAGGAAGTACTCGCCCATCGAAGCGCCTGCGTACGGTGCAATGTACTGCATGGCCGGGCTGTCGGCTGCGGCGGCCGCAACGATGATCGTATGCTCCAGCGCGCCTTCTTCTTCAAGCTTGCGTACGACGCCAGCGATCGAAGATGCCTTCTGGCCAATGGCAACGTAGATGCACTTGATGCCCGTGCCGCGCTGGTTGATGATCGTGTCGACTGCGACAGCGGTCTTACCCGTCTGGCGGTCACCAATGATCAGCTCACGCTGGCCGCGGCCAATCGGCACCATTGAGTCAATCGACTTCAGGCCCGTTTGAACCGGCTGGCTGACTGACTGGCGTTCGATTACACCTGGCGCAACCTTCTCGATTGGTGCGGACAGATCGGTATCGATCGGGCCCTTACCATCAATCGGTTTACCCAGCGAATCAACAACACGACCGAGCAGCGCTTCACCAATAGGCACCTCAAGAATGCGGCCGGTCGTCTTGACCGTGTCGCCTTCTGAAATGTGTTTGTAGTCACCGAGGACAACCGAGCCAACCGAATCCTGCTCCAGGTTAAGCGCCATGCCGAAGGTGTTCTGCGGGAACTCGAGCATCTCGCCGTAACGTGCGTCGGCCAGACCGTGAATGCGAACGATACCGTCGGTTACCGCGATTACGGTGCCGACATCGCGCGCTTCCGCGGATGCTTCGAAGTTCTCGATGCGTTCTTTAATCAGCGTGCTGATTTCAGAAGCTTTGAGTGCCATTTCCTTTTCCTCTTTACTTGGTCAGTGCGTTCGCGAGGCCTTCGAGCCTTGCACGCAGTGATCCATCAATTACGACATCGCCGGCGCGAATCACTGCACCACCAATAAGGGTTTCATCAATTTCCGTCGTGAGCCGCACGTCGCGCCCGAGCCGTTCCTTGAGCGCGCTCGCGATCTCTTTCTGCTGTTCGGCGTTCATGGGCGCAGCGGATGTAACCACCGCGTCGACGCTGTTCTCGACCTTGGCTTTCAGCGCCTCGAAATGCTTGGAGATCTCCGGAAGTACTGCGACCCGACGATTTTCGAGCAGCAACTTCAGGAAGTTGGTGCCCTTGTCGTCTTTGCCGGCCAGCCGGCCAGCGCCTGCCTTGTCGAACAGCCCCGTCAGGAACTCGAGTCGCTGTTCATCGTTGAACTCGGGTGCACGCAGGTACTCAACCAGCCCCCTGTCAGCCAGCAATGCGCCGGCAATGCCGAGAGACCCGGACCAATCGCCGAGTGCGCCCGCCTCGACCGCGACCTCAAAGATCGCCTGTGCGTACGGTCTGGCTACTGTGTTGTTGTCGGCCACGGCTTAGATCTCCTGCGCAAGCTTGCCCAGGATGTCTTGGTGCGCCTTGCCGTCGATCTCGCGATTCAGGATCTTCTCGGCAGACGCAATAGCAATCGCCGAGACCTGGCCACGTAGCTCTTCGCGAGCCTTGTTGGCTTCCTGTTCGATCTCGGCTTTGGCAGCAGCAAGCTGACGCTCGCGCTCCTTGACGCCGGCGCCTTTGCCGTCCGCAACGATCTCGTTTGCGCGGGCATGAGCCTGGTCAAGGATGCCGGTTGCCTGTTGGCGAGCTTCGCCGACGATCTCGTCGGCCTGCGCCTGCGCCTCAACCAGTTTCTCCTGGCTCTTGTCGGCAGCGGCAAGACCTTCTTCGATCTGCTGCTGACGCTCTTCGAGCGCATTGAGAATCGGCGGCCAGATGAACTTCATGCAGAACCAGACAAACACGATCATTGCGATCGTCTGGCCGATGAGGGTCATATTAATGTCCACATTTTTCTCCTGGCACCACGGTTACCTGCAGTGCTCGGGTGATTTAGGTCAGGTGGTTCTTATCCCGCGCCGGTTGCTGCCTGCAGCTGACCGATGAACGGGTTTGCGAAGGCGAAGAACAGGGCGATACCAACACCGATCATCGCAACGGCATCAAGCAGTGCGACAACGATGAACATCTTCGTCTGCAGCATCGGAGCCAGTTCCGGCTGACGTGCAGCACCTTCGAGGAAGCGGCCACCCAGAAGGCCCATACCAATACCAACGCCAAGGGCGCCGAGGCCAATCAAGAGTGCGACAGCGATCGCCGTGAAGCCAATAACAGTTTCCATCAGTTTCTCCTAAGGAGGTTCAAATTAAATCAATGTGTTTCGGATGCGAGACTCAGGTAAACGATCGTCAGCATCATGAAAATAAAGGCCTGCAGCGTCACGATCAGGACGTGGAAAACTGCCCAGCCCAGATGGGCAGCCGCCAGGGCGCCAATCAAAATATTGCCGCTGAACAGACGCGATCAGGATGAAGATCAGCTCACCGGCAAACATGTTGCCGAAGAGTCGCAGCGACAGCGACACCGGCTTGGCCAGCAGCGCGACACTTTCGAGAATGAAGTTAAACGCAATGATGAATGGTGCTGCGATCAGGCCGAGACCCCTGGTCGGCGGCGCGATCGGGTGCAGCGTCAGCTCGCCAATGAAGCCGGTTATGCCCTTGTTCTTGATCGTGTAGAAAATGATCAGGAAGAAAACGGCAATCGACATGCCGAACGTGATGTTCACGTCGGTTGATGGCACAACCTTCATGTACGGGATACCCACCGCGGCCGACGCCATCGGAATCCAGTCGACCGGGATCAGGTCCATGAGGTTCATCAGGAACACCCAGACGAAAATCGTCAGGCCCAGGGGCGCGATCAGGCGGCTCTTGCCGTGGAAGGTGTCTTTGACGCTCGAGTCAACGAATTCGACGATGATCTCGACGAACGCCTGAAACTTGGTGGGCTTGCCGGTCGATGACTTCCTGGCGACGCGCCAGAACAACAGACAGAAGACAAGCCCGAGCAAAATCGACCAGAACATCGAATCGACGTTGATCGCCATCGGGTTGCCGGCGCAGGTGTTCCAGACCCATGCGCCTGCTTCGTCCTTGCAGACCTGCAGGTTCTGCAGATGGTGCTCGATATAACTGCTCGACGTGAGTTCGCCGTGTCCGCCTTCAGCTGCCATTCGTCTTACTCGTTTCCTGTTCCTGTTCGCCCCGCATCAGGAAGCCCGAGAAGGCAACCAACTGCGTGACAATGAATCCTGCAAAAAGCGCCGCTGCCAACAGCGGCCGTACCAGCGTGAACACGAGCGTAAAGAACAACACGGTCAACGCCAGCTTTCCTGTCTCACCTATCCAGGCCGCCCTTAAAAGGGCCTGCGCGCCAGGGTCTCGTCGCGGCACAATCAATCGAAGTGCCAGGAAGCCATTTGGAATCACGCAGATCAGGCTTCCGAGCATTGCCGAATAACCCGCTACGCCACCAAATATGCCCCAGAGACCTGCGGCCAGGACCACCCCAACCACGAATTGCCACATCAGTACCCGGGGGATAGTGAGATCCATTTCTCTATGCCTCCGGCAACAAAAACGCCACTTCCATCGGGGCTGGCCGGCGGGTGGTGGCGCATGTGGTGTGGTTTTTCCAGGCGAGCCTGTGAACAGCGTGCGCATTATAGAGGCAGGTATGGGGCATGGCAACAAAAAACCCACCCGTTGAAGGGGTACATTTCGGGGCATTTTAAAGGGTAGGTTTTTGTTGCCATGCCCCATACCTCCTATAATGCGCACGCTGCTCACAGGCCCACCGCCGCATGCACCACCGCCCCGCCCGGAGCGGCCATGAGGCGTTTTTGTTGCCGGAGGCATAGAGAAATGGATCTCACTATCCCTCGTCGTTGGGTGGTCCTGGCAGTTCTATCGGGGCCATATTTGGTGGCGTAGCGGGTTATTCGGCAATGCTCGGAAGCCTGATCTGCCGTGATTCCAAATGGCTTCCTGGCACTTTCAATTGATTGTGCCGCGAGACCCTGGCGCGCAGGCGCCTTTAAGGGCGGCCACCTGGATAGGTGAGACAGGAAAGCTGGCGTTGACCGTGTTGTTCTTTACGCTCGTTGGTCGCGCTGATACGTTGGCAGCGGCGCTTTCAGGTTCGTCTCACGCAGTTGGTCGCCTTCTCGGGCTTCCTTATGCGGGGCGAACAGGAACAGGAAACAAGTCAATGGCAGCTGAAGGCGGACACGGCGAACCATCGAGCAGGTGGTATCGACACGTGCTCCAAAAGTTAGGTCTGCAAAGACGAAGCAGGCGCATGGGTGTGGAACGCCTGCGCCGCAACGCGTATCAACGTCGATTCGATGTTCTGGTCGGTCTTTCTCAGGTTTCTCTTTTGTCTGTTGTTCTGGCGCAGGAGGTCATCGACCCCCAAGCCCACCGAGTTGCAGGCGTGGTGGGGATCATCGTCGAAGGTTGACCAGCGTCGAAGACACCTTCCATGCAGCGCCCTGATACCACCCCTTAGCCTGACAATTTTCGTGTGGGTGTTCCTCATGAATCTCATGGACCTATCCGGTCGACTGGATTCCAATGGCGTCGGCCGCTGTGGGTATCCCGTACATGAAGGTCGTGCCGTCGACAGACGTCAACATCACGTTCGGCATGTCGATTGCCGTTTTCTTCCTGATCATTTTCTACACGATCAAGAACAAGGGCGTGACGGGGTTCATTGGTGAGCTGACTTTGCATCCGATTGCTCCGCCAACCAAAGGCTTCGGTCTGATTGCCGCGCCGCTCATCATTGCATTCAATTTGCTACTCGAGAGTGTCGCATTACTGGCCAAGCCCATTTCGCTGTCCTTACGACTGTTCGGCAACATGTTTGCCGGTGAGTTGATCTTTATTCTTATTGCGTTGCTGGGTATCTGGCAACTGCCGCTGCACTTCGGCTGGGCGGTGTTCCACTTGCTCATCGTGACGTTGCAAGCGTTTATTTTCATGATGCTGACCATAGTTTATTTAAGCCTTGCGTCGGAATCGCATTAATCGATTTACTTTAATTTTCAATATTTGGACTTGATCCTCCGTAGGAGAAACTGATGGAAACTGTTATTGGCTTCACGGCAATTGCTGTCGCACTTCTGATTGGCCTCGGCGCCCTTGGCGTTGGTATTGGTATGGGCCTTCTGGGTGGCCGCTTCCTCGAAGGTGCTGCACGTCAGCCGGAACTGGCTCCGATGCTGCAGACGAAGATGTTCATCGTTGTCGCGCTGCTTGATGCTGTTGCAATGATCGGTGTTGGTATCGCACTGTTCTTCGCTTTTGCAAACCCGTGGTCAGCTGCAGGCAGCAACCGGCGCGGGATAAGAACCACCTGGCCTGAAATCACCCGAGCACTGCAGGTAACCGTGGTGCCAGGAGAAAAATGTGGACATTAATATGACCCAGGGCGGCACAACGATCGCAATGATCGTGTTTGTCTGGTTCTGCGCATGAAGTTCATCTGGCCGCCGACTATGCGCTGGAAGGACGGCGGGACCGCCGCTGCCGACAAGCCAGGACGATGAC
>CAVWAH010000023.1:0-18401 GCA_963752875.1 uncultured Gammaproteobacteria bacterium
AACGACCGCAATCGGGAGCTGCATCGTGCTGATCGCGAGAAACGTGCCGAGGGCCACGGCGCTGCCCTGCATATCGGCGTGCATATCGAGCATGAACTCGAATGGCTTCAGGTTCGTACCGCCTGTGTCGAAAATAATGCCTTTGCCGACAAGGCTCAGGTCCGCCGCAGCACTTTTTGCGGCGGGGCGATACCGCAGTCGTACGATACTCGCACTGTCGTTGTCGTTGCCTTGTGCGACGGCCAGGAACGCGCCACAACCGAGCTTGTCGAGCTCCTTGGTGCCGAAGCGTTTGAACTGCCACCCGTGTTCCCTGGCCATGTCGCGAACCAGGTCGGCGTAGCTCACGGCATTCAGGAAGTTCGGTGGCAGGGTGGTCAACCAGCGCGCGAGGTTGTTCCCTTTGGCTTCGGCCTCAGCGCGGCCCGTGTCGATTTCTGCATCGACGCCCAATAGCCGGATGCTCTTGATCTTGGCCGGGTCCGGCTTGGTCTTGTACGCGGGCATGTTGAACGCTGCGGCAAGAGCGGCAGCGAGCATGCTGTTGATGAGCTGCGCTTGCTTCTCGGCAGTGAAGCCGACCGCACAGATACCCAGACTCCCGGCTTTCTGACCCGTGGCTGCCGCAACGAGCTTGCGGCCGAGCGTAAGTTGCTCGAACGTGCTTGCATCTGCAGCGATTGTGCCGCCAACGACGAGAGTTTGCTTGTTATTCGCCAGCCGAGTCGTAAATGAGGGCGTCGCGTCCGCCGCGTGTTTACGATAAACGGCGTGCATTTCGGCTCCTTGTGGGAGCATTGCGAAATCAGCCTTCGAGGGCTTGGCAGGTAGTATCAAAAGTAACTGATCGACGGTCTCGAGCGATTTGGCGTCTACGCGGCCAAGTTTTTGATAAATACGGATATCATGCGTGTCGGGTAACAGGTTTTGCATCGACGTTTAGTCTCCATGGGAAGCTTGACCCTTGCAGCACAAACACCGAATATGTCGCCCCCATATGCGACCCGATCAGCCCGTGCAAGAATGCGGGCATCCTAGCAGGACGCATCACGTAATTCACGCACAGACCAGCGGAACCTGGGTACAGGCCGGGCGGACAAAATATGAGCAGTTTCAATCCCTTCGATGACATCGATCCGACCGAAACCAGCGAGTGGCTGGAGTCCATTGACTCAGTGCTCTCGCAGCACGGTCCGGAGCGCGCACATTTCCTGCTGAACCAGATGATCGACTTTGCGCGTCGCTCCGGCGCGTACCTGCCCTACAGCCCGAATACGGCCTACCTGAACACGATAGGCAAGGCTCGCCAGCCAGAATATCCGGGCGACCGCTCGCTTGAGCGGCGTATCGAGGCGTACCTGCGCTGGAATGCGATGGCGATGGTCGTTAATGCGAATCGGATTAACACGGAGTATGGCGGCCATATTTCGAGTTTCGCTTCGTCGGCTACACTCTACGAGGTTGGTTTCAACCATTTCTGGCGCGGTGCGACCGAAAAGCAGGAAGGAGACCTGGTGTTCATCCAGGGGCACTCGTCACCCGGCATTTACTCGCGCGCGTTCCTTGAGGGTCGCCTTGGTGAGAAAGACCTGAACCGTTTCCGCCAGGAAGTCGGTGGTGGTGGTCTTTCGTCGTACCCGCATCCATGGCTCATGCCAGACTTCTGGCAGTTCCCGACGGTCTCGATGGGCCTCGGCCCCATGATGGCGATTTACCAGGCGCGTTTCATGCGCTACATGGAACACCGCGGGATGATGAAACCGAGCGACCGCAAGGTGTGGGCGTTCCTCGGTGACGGCGAGATGGACGAGCCTGAATCCATGGGTGCGATCACGATGCCGGTGCGCGAGGGACTCGACAATCTCGTGTTCGTCGTCAACTGTAATTTGCAGCGTCTTGATGGCCCGGTGCGTGGCAACGGCAAAATTATCCAGGAACTCGAAGCCGCCTTTGGCGGTGCCGGATGGAACGTGGTCAAAGTCGTGTGGGGATCGAGGTGGGATCCACTGCTCGCCAAAGACCAGTCCGGGCATTTGCGCCAGGTCATGGAGGAAACCGTCGACGGTGAGTACCAGAAGATCAAGTCGATGGACGGTAAATATGTACGCGATACGTTTTTCGGCAAGTTCCCGGAAACGGCGGAGATGGTCGCCAACATGTCGGACGATCAGATCTGGCGCCTTAATCGTGGTGGCCACGATCCTCTCAAGGTCTATGCGGCCTACGATGCTGCGACGAAACACAAGGGCGGCCCGACTGTAATTCTCGCCAAGACGGTTAAGGGGTTCGGCATGGGCTCGGCTGGCGAGGGCCAAAATACGGCGCACCAGCAGAAGAAGATGGATCTTCAGGAGATCAGGACCTTCCGTGACCGGTTCAATATTCCTGTGACCGACGATCAGCTCGGCGACGTCGTTCCTTACTGCAAGCCGGATGCCCACAGTGCTGAGTTCGAATACCTGATGCATCAGCGCGAATCGCTGGGTGGATTCCTGCCGCGTCGCCGGGCCAAGTCAAAATCGTTGCCGGTGCCGCCACTCGAGACGTTCAAGACGCAACTCGACGGTACGGGCGAGCGCGAAGCCTCAACGACGATGGCATTCGTGCGCATGCTGACTGCGCTGACACGCGACAAGCAGATAGGCAAGCACGTCGTGCCTATCGTTCCGGATGAAGCGCGTACCTTTGGCATGGAAGGTATGTTCCGCCAGATCGGAATTTACGCATCCAAGGGCCAGCTCTATGAGCCGCAGGATTCGGGCGAACTCATGTACTACCGCGAGGACAAGAGCGGCCAGATCCTCGAAGAGGGAATCAATGAGGGCGGCGCCTTGTGTTCGTGGATCGCCGCGGGCACCTCCTACTCGAACCACGACGTGCCGATGGTGCCGTTCTACATCTATTACTCGATGTTTGGGTTCCAGCGAGTTGGCGATTTCATCTGGGCTGGCGGCGACATGCAATCACGTGGCTTCCTGATTGGCGGCACGGCGGGACGCACGACACTGGCAGGCGAGGGGTTACAACATCAGGACGGGCATAGTCTCGTCACAGCATCGACCGTACCGAATTGTCATTCCTACGACCCGACCTACGCGTACGAGCTCGCCGTGATCGTCCAGGACGGCCTGCGCCGCATGATCGGAGAGCAGGAGGACGTCTTTTACTACATTACGTGCATGAACGAGAACTACGCGCACCCGCCGATGCCAGCTGGCGTCGAGGATGGCATTTTGCGCGGTATGTACCTCCTGGACGTTAACGCGAGCCCCGGCAAGATTCGTGTGCAGCTCATGGGCTCGGGCACGATTCTGCGTGAGGTCATTGCTGCAGCCGAACTGCTGATGGACGACTTTGGCATTCCGGCTGACGTCTGGTCTGTTACGAGTTTTAACGAATTGCGTCGTGATGCGCTCGAGGTCGAGCGCTGGAATCACCTGCACCCGGATGAGCCGCAACGCCTGTCGTACGTTGCAAAGTGCTTTGGCGATCGCCCTGGCCCGTACATTGCGGCGACAGACTATATGAAAATTGTGTCTGACCAGATCCAGGGATGGGTACCCGGCAACTTTTATTCGCTGGGAACCGATGGCTATGGCCGCAGCGATGCGCGCAAAGCGCTGCGCGAACATTTCGAAGTCGATCGCCGCTTTATCGCAGTTACGGCCTTGAATGCCCTGGTAGAGGACGGTGTGCTCGACAGGAAGACGGTCACCGAGGCGATTGAAAAATACGGCATCGATCCGGATCGTCCTGATCCAGTGACCCTGTAGCCGGAGGACCTCACATGACGAAGAAAATCGACATAGTGGTCCCGGACCTGGGTGATTTCGACAACGTCGAGGTGATCGAGGTACTGGTTGGTGCAGGCGATACCGTGGAGCGCGAAGCCGGTCTTGTGACCGTCGAGACGGACAAGGCATCCATGGATATTCCGGCACCGGAAAATGGCGTCATCGACAAGCTGACTCTCAGCGTCGGTGACACGATATCCACAGGTGATGTGATCGGCCAACTCACGATGGAGGTTGGCGACACGGTCGTAATTGCGCCGGCACTGGCATCGACGCCGACAGGCGACACAACTGTCATGGCGACGCCTGCTGGCGGAAAACAGAAGTCGGGTGGCAAGCAAACGCTGGTCATACCGGATCTCGGTGATTTTTCAGACGTCGAAGTGATCGAAGTACACATTTCTGCAGGCTCCACTGTCGAAGTCGAAGATCCTCTTGTCACACTTGAGACCGATAAGGCCGCAATGGATGTGCCCGCAGTTGTGGCTGGCACAATCGAGTCGGTTTTCGTGAATATTGGCGACAAGATATCGGAGGGCGCATCGATCGCTGTGATTGACGCTGTGGGAGGCAGTCCTGCTGGCGACTCTCCTGCGGCGGATAAAGAAGTCGCGACCAAGGTCCCTCCCACAGCGGTCCCTCCCACAGAAGTCGCGACCAAGGTCCCTCCCACAGGCGATCTCCCGAAGATCGATGAGGCGGGTTTCTCGAAGGCCCATGCGAGTCCATCGGTACGCAAGCTCGCACGAGAACTGGGCGTCAACCTCGTCCAGGTAACAGGCTCGGGACTCAAGAGCCGCATCCTGCACGACGACTTGAAGGCATTCGTCAAGGCAGTCCTCACAGGACAGACACCTGGTGCTGTGGGAGGCGGCTTGCCGGCGACTCCCGTCGTTGATTTCGCGAAGTTCGGCGAGATCGACGTTCAGCCACTGACGCGTATCCAGAAGATATCGGGACCGCGTTTGCAGGCCAGCTGGATCAACCTGCCGCACGTCACGCAGCATGATCTCGCCGACATAACATTACTCGAGACCAAGCGACAGGAGCTCAAGGGACCGGCAAAAGAACGTGGCATTGGATTAACACCGCTCGCGTTCATCATGAAAGCATGCGTCGCCGCCTTGCAGGAATTCCCAAAGGTGAACTCGTCCCTGTCCGAGGATGGTGACAACCTCGTCTACAAGAAGTACGTGCACCTCGGCTTCGCGGCCGACACGGAGCAGGGATTGATGGTTCCTGTCATTCGCGATGCGGACAAGAAGGACGTATACGAGATCGCACAGGAACTCGGCGAACTCTCGGCGCTCGCGCGCGAGGGCAAACTCAAGGCCGACCAGTTGCAGGGAGCGTGTTTCACGATCTCGAGCCTTGGCGGTATTGGTGGAACGGCGTTTACACCGATTATCAATTCGCCCGAAGTGGCGATCCTGGGTGTATCACGGTCGTCAATGCAGCCGGTCTGGAACGGCTCTGAATTCGAACCGCGCCTGATGCTGCCGCTTTCGTTCTCGTACGACCATCGCGTCATCGATGGTGCTCAGGCTGTGCGCTTTACGACATTTCTCGGTCAGAAACTGGCTGATGTCGAATCTCTGCTGCAGGCAATTCCGTAGTGACTGTCGATAACACCGAAGCAACACGCACTATGTCGGCTCCTGAAATCATGGCGGCGACCAAGCAGACGGGTGACGCGGCACACAGCGCCCAACTCGTTGTTATTGGTGCAGGGCCGGGTGGCTATACTGCGGCGTTCCGCGCTGCCGACCTTGGCATGGACGTTATTCTGATTGAACGCTCGCCCGTGCTGGGCGGCGTTTGCCTCAACGTCGGTTGCATCCCGTCGAAGGCGTTGTTACACGCAGCGAAAGTGATCGACGAAGCCGAAGCCATGGCGGAACACGGTGTTGTCTTCGGCAAGCCGACAATTGATGCGAGCAAGCTGGTTGGCTGGAAAAACGAAGTCATTGGCAAGCTGACGGGTGGCCTGTCGACGATGGCCAAGCAGCGCAAGGTACGAGTGATTACAGGTGTTGCGAAGTTCGAATCGGCGAATCGCTTGCGCCTCGACAATGACGAAACGGTCGACTTCGAGAACTGCATCATCGCGGCCGGCTCAGAGCCCGTCATGCTGCCGAATTTGCCGGACGATCCGCGCATCGTGGATTCGACCGGCGCACTTGAACTCGCGCCGATTCCCGAGCGCCTGCTTGTTGTTGGTGGCGGAATCATTGGTCTCGAAATGGCCTGCGTCTACAGCGCGCTGGGTACCGACGTGAGTGTGGTCGAGCTCATGGACCAGCTAATGCCAGGAACCGACAAAGACCTGTTGCGTCCATTCATGAAGATCGTCAAGGATCGCTACGAGGCGATCATGGTGAATACCAAAGTGACGGGCATGCGCGCCACGGTGCCGGGCATTGAGGTCAAATTCGATGGCGATAAGGCGCAGTCGGTTGGCGTTTATGACCGCGTGCTCGTGGCGATCGGTCGTCGCGCGAATGGCGACAAGCTGGACGCCGAGAAGGCCGGTGTGCGAGTCGATGATCGCGGCATCATTGAGGTCGACAAGCAGATGCGGACCAATGTGCCGCATATCTTTGCCATTGGTGATCTCGCCGGTGGGCCGATGCTTGCGCACAAGGCGACGCACGAAGCGAAGATCGCTGCGGAAGTGGCATTCGGCGAAAAGAGTTTCTTCGATGCGCGCACGCATTCCGTCAGTCGCATACACCGATCCCGAGGTCGCATGGGTTGGGCTGACCGAACTCGAGGCGAAAGAGCAGGGCATCGACTACGAGAAGGCACAGTTCCCGTGGGCAGCCAGTGGCCGGGCATTGTCGCTAGGCCGCGCAGAAGGATTCACGAAGCTGTTGTTCGATCCCAAGACAGATCGGGTTCTTGGTGGCGCCATTGTCGGGCCAAGTGCCGGTGATCTCATCGCCGAGATCGGCCTGGCGATAGAAATGGGTGCGGATGCTGCAGATATCAGCCTGACGATCCATCCACATCCAACTCTGTCTGAGACCATCGCGTTCTCGGCCGAGGCGTTCGAAGGAACGCTGACGGATCTCTATATTCCCAAGAAGCGCAAGCGCTAGTCAGCGAGCAGTGGTCCTCAGCAACCATCGTTTCGCTTTCAAATCCTTTCCCGACGATCGTTATCTACGCGAGTAGTACCACCGTTCAATGAGGTACAGGACGATGCCGATCGCAAGGAGGATCGACACATTGATCCAGTCGTCTCCTTTGGACTGGGCGACGAGCCACATGCAGATTCCCAATGCGACGAGAGGTATCGCATAGCCACCCGGCAGGCGCCAGGCTGCCTCCTGAGCCTCTGGTGAGGCGTTCCTGCGTATTACCGGCAGTGCGGCGATACAGATGATGTAGCCGAGCAGGCGAACAACTGAGCTCCCGACCGCGAGTTCGACGAAGTTGCTCGAGAGGCCGAGTACCAGTGCCATTGCACCCATGACCAGGATGGATCGATCGGGCGTGGAATATTTCTCACTTATGTGCGCAAACCATTGAGGTAACAGGCGATTTTCGGCCAATGAATAGATCAGTCGTGGCGCGGCCAGCATCGAGCCAGCCAGGTTTCCGCCAATCGAAAACACGGCTGTGAGCGTGATTATTACTGCTCCGACTGGTCCAGCCAGTGCACGACCGACGTCGACGAGCGTCGCGTCCGCATAGTTCTCGGCGGAAATCACCGAAATGAATACGAGCACAATCAGGTAATAGAGCACGCCCGTTCCGATGACCGTCCTGACGAGTGCGAGCGGCAGGGTACGTTTCGGCTTGCTGGTTTCCCCGGCGGTGACACCGATCGTCTCGAAGCCAACATAGGCGTAGATCAACAGAAGCGTGGTGCTGCCGAGATCGTCAACGTGGAAGTTGCCGCCCGGAATGAGTGTTTCGCCGGTAACGTGTTGCAGTCCGAGTAATACAAGCAACACCAGTGGTACGACTTTGAGTACTGTCAGGACGGCCATCGTACGAACACCATCTTTGACGCCGAGAACGTTAGCCCACGTTAGCCCTACAGTAACCATAGTGATAATTGCTGTCCGGGCGATGTCGCTGGCGAACACATCCGACAGTGAGGCGAGGTACAACGCCATGACATTGGCATTCGCGGCGAATGCCGTCATACGTGCCAGGAAGATCAACCAGCCGGTGCTGAATCCGGCAATAGGCCCGAACGCGTCACTCGCATACAGAACCGGGCCGCCCGTCTGGTCGTAGTAGCTGGCGAGTTCAGCAAACGTCAGCACTACTGCGAGGAACAGCACACCGACGATCAGGAACAGCCACGGACTAAACAGCCCGGCGTTGACGGCGACCTTGCCGGGCAGGGCAAAGATTCCGGCGCCTATAACGGAATTCAGTACAAGGAATGCCGCGCCAATGAAACCGATATCACGCTTGAGGCGTGCGCCTGAACCCATGTTGTTATTCTCAGATGACTGAACGGCTCACCTGATACTAGCAAACAAACAGGTGCCTCAGAGGCTGCCGAGTTTCTTTGCCAGGATGTGATCGAGGCTTAGCTTTCCGGCACCCGCAAACACTAATGGGAACAGCATCGCGATAAACAACAACGGGATTCGGTAGTTGCCGAAGCCCTTGTCCGAAATCGCATAGCCCTTCCAGAGTTCCGCGAGGCTGTCCCACTCGGCTGGCCAGTGGACGCCGGATATCGCGACGACGGTCAGGACGATCAGGCTGAATGCCCAGAAGCGCGTGAACAGGCCCAGCACGAGACCGATGCCTCCCAGGATTTCGGTCCAGGTGGCCAGGAACCAGCTGATTTCCACGGGAATGACATTAAACGGAAACGGGAAATTGTCCTGCACGTTGGCGAACCAGTTCGTGCCGTTCAGTTTCATCAGGCCAGCACGCCCGAATTCCCACGCCATGAGCAGGCGAATCGGCAGTAAGGCAACCCAGTGGCCGGCCGGATCCAGGATATCGGTAATACGGTTTTTCAGATTGACGAGGGCACTCATCGGGAACTCCTTCAAGCCGGGTCGCGCGTGCCGGAGAGTATCTCCAGTTGCCGCATTTCCCGCAGGGCGTCCGCACCGTGTGCAATGAGTGCATCGGCGTCGGGGTAATTGATCTTCCGGGCGAGCGCGTGCAGCAGCTGTTCGCCAGTCATATTGTCTTCATTGAATTCGATCGCATCGAGCAGCGCCGCCGTAACAGCGTTGAGCTCGAGAAACCCGACGGAGTCGTCGCTGCCGCGATAAAGGGCCAGGTACACCGGTTGTTCCTCCGGTTGCTCGGGCAGGAAAGCGGGCGAAATGCGATGCACCGCATAGCGGTAGGCATACGACCACGACAATGCCGATTTCGCGGGGACATTGGCCAGCAAGTCACCATTCGGGTCCACGCCCGACGATGTCGTTCTGTTCTTCAGACACCGACAGCGCGAGCTCTGCGTACTCGTAATGAGCGAGTTCGAGCAGGAAGGGGTAGTCATCGTCCGATGCCTTAAACTCATTTTGCAGGTAGCCCAGGAACTCCTCGGGCAGTTGCAGGAAGTAGGGCGTCTGGGCCTGGTGGTGTTGCAGGAAACCGCGAATAAAGCGGCGCCACTGATCGTCGCTGTGAATCTTGCGCAGCACGGGAAAAAACGTGCCCAGCAGGTTGTAAAGATTGTTGAAGAACAGCTTGCGATAGATCGCCATGCGGCGCGATTCGATACCTTCCGGTGCCGCGACGTTTTCGGGATCGCGGATGTGCGCCGCGAACGCGTACTGCTTGTCTTTGAAAGCCTGGGAGTCAGCCATTGGCCGCGCTCCGGCCTTGGGATGCGATCTGCAGTTGCTTAATGCGGCGCACTTCGTCCAGCAGTTCATCCATGGGCGGGAAATTGAAATCGCGCTCGAGCAGGGTCGGGACGGGTCCAAACAGGCTGTAGGCCTTTTCGAGCAGTGCCCAGGCTTGCGCATCGACCGGAGTACCGTGTGTATCGATACGCAAATCTTCGTCTTCGACGAAATGACCAGCCAGATGGAAGTAGCGAATTCGGTCTGCCGGCATTGCGTTCAGGAAGTCGTTCGCGTCGTAACGGTGGTTGATGCTGTTGACCACGATGTTGTTGATATCGAGCATCAGGTCGCAATCGGCTTCTTCCAATACCGCCAACAGGAACTCGCGCTCGCTCATCGATGTATCAATGGGCGCGTAGTAGCTCACATTCTCGAGTGCTATGCGTTGTTCAAGGATGTCCTGTACGCGGCGCACGCGTGCGGCCACGTAGTGGACGGCCTCCTCGGTAAATGGAATTGGCATCAGGTCATAAAGCTGACCGTCGTCGCCGCAGTAGCTCAGGTGCTCCGAGTACATGCGGATCTTATGCTCGGCCATGAAGTCCTTGATATCGCGAACCAGCTGCTCGTTGAGTGGTGATGGTGCACCAATCGAAAGCGACAGGCCGTGAATCAAAAACGGATAACGTTCCGTAAAGAAACGCAGCTTCTTGCCGAGCTTGCCGCCGACATGAATCCAGTTCTCGGGGGCGACTTCCATGAAATCCACGTCCGTCGGCGGATCGGCCATGAGTTTATCGGCCAGCGGCCGGCGCAGGCCCAGGCCAGCACCGTGAACCGGGTATTGCGATGCATTCTGGCGTTTCTGGTCGCTCATGATGTTCCCGAAAAGAGTTATCAGATCAGACCGTGCACGGTCATTGTTTATTACAGAGCCGCTGCAGGCGCTCCAGGTATTTTAGCTCGTCGGGCGGTTGGTTCTGGCTCTGGGCCTCCCATAGCGTCTCGGCGAGGCACTCGATCATCTCGTGTTCAGCCGCGTGAATGTCACCTTTTTGCGCGGTTACGGCCTTGTATACCGCGGCAATACCTTCCGGTCGGTTGGTCGATACCTGCTCGCGGATGCCAAGGTGCAGCCCCATGTGGAGAAACGGGTTGGTCCGGCCGCCGTCCGGCGCGTAGTCGCGGTCCAGATCGTCGCTGGTCACATCGTCGTGGTACTCCGGATGCATCTCGACGACGTCGGCGATCTGCGCTTCGAGCGGCGAGACTGGCGTCTTGTCGCAGCGCTTTTGCCACGCGTCGGCGTACATCTTGCGTAGCTCATTGCGATCCTGGCCGAAAATCATGTCAATTCCTTCTTCGTAAACTCACACCAGTCGACGATCGGGCATTCCCCGCACAACGGCTTCCGAGCTTTGCATACATAACGTCCGTGCAGGATCAGCCAGTGATGAGCGTCCTTCTTGAATTCGTCGGGCGTCAATCTCACCAGGCGCTTCTCGACTTCGAGCGGCGTCTTGCCCTTCGCGATACCCGTGCGATTCGAGACACGGAATATATGTGTGTCGACCGCAATCGTCGGTTCACCGAATGCGGTGTTCAGCACGACATTTGCTGTCTTACGACCGACCCCTGGCAGCGCTTCGAGTTCCTCGCGCGTACGCGGTACTTTGCCGTCATGTTCCTCCAGAAGTATTCGACAGGTCTTGATGATGTTCTCAGCCTTGCTGTTAAACAGGCCGATCGTGCGGATGTACGGTTTCAGTCCGCTGACGTCAAGTGCAAGAATCGACGCCGGTGTGTTTGCAACCGGATACAGTTTCTTTGTCGCCTTGTTAACGCTGATGTCTGTTGCCTGCGCCGAGAGAATGACGGCGATCAGTAACTCGAACGGATTCACATACTCCAATTCTGTCGTTGGTGCCGGCATGCGCGCACGCAGCGTGCTGTAGATCGCTGTACGTTTTTCCTTGTTCATCGATTCGTTCGTCTGCGCCCATCGATAGCGTTCTTGGCCGCGATCGCCAGTGCGAGGCTGAAGAATGCACCAGGTGGCAAGATCGCGAGTAGCCAACCCATTGCGATCAGTTCGCGAAACGCCCCGATGGCCATGAGCAGCAATGCAAATCCCGTCCCCATCACGAGGCCGTCAATAATGCTCGCGCCGACCGAATTTCGCGATGCAAAAATCTCGGCGCGTGCAACGATCGCGCAATTGGTCACGATCAACGGGATGAAAATGCCCAGCGAGCGGTCGAGTGCGGGGAACCAGGCTTTGAAGATCAGTTCGGTGCATGTAACCAGGCTGGCGATTATCAAGACGTAAATCGGAATGCGAATCTCGCGACGTATCCAGCGGCGCGTCGATGACACGAGCGCATTGGAGACGACCATTACCGACAACGTGGCGATACCCAGTCCGAGACCGTTGATAAACGTGGAGGTGACGGCGAGCAGGGGACACAGGCCGAGTAGTTGCACGAGCCCCGGGTTGTCGTACCAAAGGCCCGTTTTGAAGCGATCGATCAGTGTTGGCGTGTTCATTGGTTCGCCTCCTCCTGTTCATCAGCGGCAGCCGCGAACACGACGACGCTATTGGCGTCGAAGTAGATCATCGTTTCCTTTATCGCCTTGATGATTGCGCGCGGCGTTACAGATGCACCCGTGAGCTGGTCGAACTCGCCGCCATCCCGCCTGATTTTCCAGCCGTTGGTCTCGGGGTCCCCAAGCGAGCGGCCGCTAAATTGCTGTACCCAATCAGACTTTGTCGATTCGATTTGATCGCCGAGCCCCGGCGTCTCCCGATGCGCGAGTACGTGGATACCCGTGACGGCTCCGTCGATGTCGATTCCAACCAGCAGGCGTATTGCGCCGGCATAGCCATCGCGCGCACTGACAACAAACAGCGCAGCGACGGGCGAATCGCCCGAGAAAACCCGGTAGATCACAGCGTCTTCAGAGCCAGGCAGTTCATGCGGGGCAGGGATCGTTATTTTCGACTCGCTGACGCCACTGTCGAAGAACAGACCCGACAGGGCGGGTTGCAGGCTTTGCTCGAGCCATGCCTGTTCGTTTGCGGTAATGCGGTCATGAGTCAGCTGATAAGTCAGAGCGACGAGCGCCGTGCAAACCGCTGCTATGACCGCCAGCGTGATGCCACTCTTGATGACAGGCGCATCAGTCACTGGCTTCGTCTCCCTCGTCATGGCCGACAATGTGCGGTCGCGTCAGGTAGTCAATGGCCGGTACTGCCATATTCATGATGAGCACAGCGAATGCGACGCCGTCGGCATAGCTGCCCCAGCGACGGATACACCAGATCAGGAAACCGACGCCGAAGCCGTAGATCAGGCGGCCTTTCGGGCTCGTCGCGGCGGACACCGGGTCTGTGGCGATGAAGAATGCGCACAGGATCGTTGCGCCGGCGAACAAATGAAATCCAGGGCTCGGGTTCGTGCCGGGACCCAGCAGATACATGATGGTGGCGGGAACCAGGACCCCGAGGCCCACACCGACCGGAATCTGCCAGCGAATGATCTTCTTGATCAACAGCCAGAATCCCCCGAAGGCGAGGAAATTGCCGATCCACTCCCAGCCGCGGCCGCCGAAATCGCCCATGATTGGATTGGCTCGTATCTCGCTGACGGTTGCCAGATTGTTGAGACCTGATTTCATGACGTCGAGCGGCGTTGCGCGACTGACCGCATCGAAGCCAAGCATGTCAGGCAAGTTACCGGTCAGCGTGTACGTGACCGTCTGGATAATGGTCAGATACTGGTAGTCGATGTCGCCCATGCGCGGTGCGACCCACAGGTTCAGGTGCATCGGGAACGCGACCAGTATGACCACGTAGCCCGCCATAGCCGGGTTGAAGATATTGAAGCCGAGCCCGCCATAAAGATGCTTGGCGACGACGACGCCGAACAACGCGCCGGTGGCCGTGACCCACCAGGGCGTCAGGGAAGGCACAGCAAAGGCGAGCAACGCGGCGGTAACGAGCGCGCTGTAGTCGGTCAACGCTGTTTCAGGTGGGCGGTCTCGCAACCACATGACGAAGGCTTCGCCCGCGACCGCGAAAATTCCTGCAACCAGCAGGTTGAAGATAAATCCGGGTCCGAAGTACCAGACATGGGCGAGCGCCGCCGGAACGAGCGCAGCGAGGACCTGCAGCATCAGGGACGCTACATTGGTCTGCGTCCGCCGTTAGTTGTATGCCTCACCCCCCGGTTGCCAGACACCCAGCCGACCTCGGCGTTGAGAAAGTCGATCCCGAGATAGAGATCATCGACTCCCCTGCGATCTGAGTGACCCAGTTCTCTCCGCCGTCCGAGGTGTGGAGCACCCCCCTTTCACCGACGATCCAGCCGTGGTTCTCGTCGACAAATTGGAGATCATAGAATACTGCCTGCGAGCCCATGCCGCTTGGTTGTTGGACCCAGTTCGACCCGCCGTCGGTCGTATGAAAAATCAGATTCGGCCCGCCAACGACCCAGCCGACATCGGCGTTGATGAAGTCAACACTCCTCACCCCATGACCAGGTGAGCCCGCTATCGGCGGAAGGCTGACCCAGCCCCAACTCTCCCCGCCATTGGTGGTTTTGTAGAGAGTCGGAACCGCCCCGTCTTTGTCGCCAGCAAACCACCCAAGATCCTCATCGATCCAGTCTATATGCCTAATCGTCGGGGCACACTGCCAAGGCTCAAGCCCGCCCAGCTCCCAAGTCTCACCACTGTCGACGCTTCGAAAGAAGGCCCCACTCCCGCCGACGGCAGTCACGACCGTCGCGTCTGCTTCAACCACGATTGACTGGAAGAGAAATACCTGCAGAAGGATTACACAAGAAACTGGACGGTTCATTGGTCCTGCTCCCTTATTTGAGTTGAAACGATTACTACGCCAACCGTCGCCTGCAACGCCACCACGCAACGAAGCCCAGCAAGAAAAGTGAGACCGCAGATGGCTCCGGCACAACGGCACCGGCACCGCCGCCCGAGCCGAACTGACTTTGCCAAATGAGGAAGTCATCGCCGTCCACGTCGCCGTCGGTATCGGCGTCACCGTCCGCTCGCTTGGCACCGGTCGTTAGACCGAATCCGGCTTGCCACGCTAGGAAGTCGTCGCCGTCGACATCTCCGTCGGCGTCGAAGTCAGCCGGGCCGATCCAAGTCGCCAGAATAATTGCAGTTTTTCCATCCAAATATTCTGCTGTGAAAACAACATCGTCATCTTCATTTTATCGAAGGGCTAAGGAAATCCCTCGACATATCCCCCCACCCACGATCGAACCGGCACCGGCCACACGCTCGTTCGGTGTGTAGATGCCGTCGATAAGTCCCTCGTGAAGAAAACACCAGCGTGCCATGATCATTCAGAGTTTCATAAAACGCCCAGTCGCTTCCGCTGAGAACAGAACCGTCAATCGTGTCGCCTGCCGAAACTACGACTTCGCCGTCGACATAGATTTGGGGGCCGTTACCGGTAACAGCGTGAAGTCCAAGTTGGCCTGGGTCGTTGACCGCAGACCAGTGCCACGGGCCGACCTCACTCCCTCCGATTTCCATATCCGGCGAGTCCACCAGAGTACGTCCTGTGAAAACAACCCAGTGCCCGACCAGGTTGGTCCTGAAAACTCTGCAAGGAACGTGATACGGCCTGAGTCGCTAATCAACGCCTGATCCCGGATGCTGGAGGCCAGAGTATTCCCATCGATTATTGTGAACGGTGCGGCGACAAGACTGTCCGGCGTGAAGACGGCGTTGCCGCCGGCAATTTTGCGACAACGCGAATATCTCCAGATGCATTGATCGAGGGGTTTTCAAATCCTAACAGGTCCAAGCCACCGATATTATCGCCTGCCTCAGCAACAATGTGATGTTGAGTGAAGATACCTTCCCCGTTACCGCCAAATTCGCCGTGAAACACCACTGTTCCATTATTGCTGAGTGAGGGGATTCCTATCGCTGCCAAAGTCCGCCCACCAATCGGATCGCCAGTCAATACTAAAGCAGAATGACTACTAAAGATCCCTTCTCCATTCGAAAACCTTCCGTGGAACACGATCTCGCCGTGATCATTGATGCACGGCGATGACACGCGTGTGAGCGTCCTTCCTCCTATCGCATCTCCGACTTTGGCGATCAGCGACAGGTCCCATTCGCCGAACGCTCCGAGAAAAGACCGTCAACACGGCGAGAATCGCCAGAGTAGTCCGACGCATGAGGCACCCCTTTCAGCGTGCGAGAAGAAGCGAGTGTCGAAGACACACGCGCCGGCATTATACGCCTAGTTCGGGTGGCCATGGACAAGAAAGCACCAAGAAAACCCGAATCGTTGACATCCGGAGCCCGCCACAAAGGCAGCGACCCGACTGAGATTGCTGATGCGTTTGAGGCCCGAAGCACACATTCCGACCCTTTCGGTGGCCGATGTGACGGATCACCGCTTATGGCAGCCACAGGGTCGCCCCTAACGGGCGTTTGCACCACATGACCCGATACCATAGGTCGAATCCGGCAAGCGTGCGTTAGAATCGCCGCTTGGTGAATACCGTGCCGATGAGCGTTGCAAGTAGCAGCACGATGCACGCCGGCTCGGCGCTGTCGCACTTGCCGAACCGCCACCCGTGCCGAATTGGGTTTGCCAATTCAAGAAATCATCGCCGTCAACATCGCCGTCGTAATCGGAATCGCCGAAACCGTGGCCTGATTGCGAACCGCCAAAGCCAACCTGCCATAACAGGAAGTCATCACCGTCAACATCCCCATCAAGGTCGAAGTCAGCGGATATTAATTCAGAGACGCGTGCGACACGGAAACCGATATACAGGCTTTCGCTGTCCGGACTGACATATGTCCGCTCTGATGAAGCAAGGCGTTGAGTTGTCGGCCCATGAACCGCCCTTAAAGACCCTCTTAAAATCGACTTCGATCGTCTCTGTCCATTCCCAAAGATTGCCACGTTGGTCGACTGTACCGTATGTGCTTGTGGATTGTGTGTACGAGCCCACGTTAACAGGAAGCCCAACCGCATGCAAATAATTCGCGGAATTCGCGCCGCCGGGTGGGCCCTCAGCCGTTGGTTTAGTATCTGAGGCGGTCGGATAATCCCAGTAGTCACCCGTTGTCCCGTTATTCTTGTGGTATGCCGCTTTATGCCATTCGTTCTCGTCGGGCAGAAACCACCGTGCATGCGCTTCTCGTATTACACCAGGCCCGTTTGAGGGAATCGGTGTGCCGCCAAGAAGTGTATATGCGCCGGACTCGGTATCACCACCATCCTGTCCATTGTGCAGCCAATTCGCAAACCGAACGGCATCATACCACGAGATGTAATTCACGGGATTTTCCTCTCGGCCGATCCGCTCACTGTACTTAGAGCCGATTTCACCGGCACCATCAAAGTCGATTCCTGCGTAGTTATTCACCATGAACGGACTGTAGAGACCCAATGTGTTAACCCCATTCGGGTCGACATCGTTTGCAGAAAACTGACATACTGGCTAATGGTCACTTCTGTAGTGCCAATCTCGTAAGTGTTTGCCACGGAACCATAACTACCGACCCCCTGTTCATCGCCAATGTTGCCCGGATTACCGATCGGGACGGTGTCAATTGTGATGGCATTTGCAGCGCAACAGGTAGAAGAATGACATACCAGATGGACGCCAGAGTAGTCCGACCCATGAGGCACCCCTTTCAGCGTGCGAGCGACGTTGCAGAGAAGCTATCGAAGCTGATTATCGGTCTTTCGACACACCGGGTCAATTTGCTGAAGAGAGAAAGTCGAAAGAAAGAGCAGATATGTTTTGTGCGGATTCGCACGCCGCACTCGATCTTGTCCAACGCCACGAGCTACGCCGCTTTAGAGACAGATTTGACGTAAGGATCGCCTCGTCAAGCAGAGTGCCAACCCCAGGGCGAACAACAACGCCATCGAACTTGGCTCCGGCACAACGGCACCGGCACCGCTGCCCGAGCCAAACTGACTTTGCCAAATCAGGAAATCATCGCCGTCGGTATCACCGTCCCAATCGGCATCACCGCGATCATCGACGTTGAATCCGGCTTGCCAAATTAGAAAGTCGTCGCCGTCAACGTCGCCATCGGTATCGAAGTCGCCCGGGTCGATCGGCGTCGCCTTGATGATCGCCCGCTTCTGATCCAGAAAATCCGCCCAGAAGACGATCTCGCCGGCGTTGTTCATCGAGGGGTTTCTAACGGAGGCCAACAAGCCGCCCCCAACAATCGATCCGGACCGAGCAACGACCTCGCCCTCGCAAAAGATGCCGTTCTCCTGACCCGTCAGGCTCTCGTATTCACTCCCGAACGCCACCTCGCCGAGGTCGTTGAGTGAGAAGTCCTCGATATTCGTTAGGATCAAGCCGTCGACATCGTCGCCTTCCGTTACGTGAAGAGAATCCCCAACGGATATTCGCCTCATTATCCACAGGCCGAATCAGAGCTATATAAGCGACCTCGCCGACGTCGTTGATCGCGATCTGCCTCCCGACGCCTCTCAACTCGACGCCGTCGACCTCGTCTCCGGCCGTCGCGATCAGAACACTCGGGGAAAAAAGGCCCCATTGTGTCGACCTGAAGAGACCCACGAACACGACGTCGCCGCGACTATTGATCGCAGTCTTATCGAACCGCTCCAAGGACTCTCCGTCGATCACGGTGAAGGGGGCCGCGACTAACGCGTCCCGAGTGAAGACCGCATCCCCGCCGGCTATGTCGCCCCGGAAGGCCACCCGATCCACCGAGCCGAACGAGGGCCGATCGATCGCGTGAACGTCTAAACCGCCGATACTGTCGCCGACCT
>CAVWAH010000024.1:0-236404 GCA_963752875.1 uncultured Gammaproteobacteria bacterium
GGCCAGTTCCATTATTTGGGTAACGAAGAAACTCTGTCCGGCTGCCCAAACAACGCACCAAGCACCCTTTGCTGGGTGGAGGTAAAAAGCGCGTCCGCAAGGGAGCTGCTCCGAGTCGTTCAGAGGTATTTGAACGCACGTTGTCGGCTGACACTGCCATATGAATCAGTCACATACCCAAAGTGGGTATATTAGTACCCTTTTTGGGTATGTGAAGCGACTCGTCAGCACGACATCAATGTACACGGCGACATGCTGTAGGCGATAATCCGATCCATGACATCTCTCTCGCAGAACTCAGACGCGCGCAACGTATTGCGCGTTGCCGCTACCTATGCGGTCGTCGCCTGGATCATCATCGAGGCGGGCTCAGTGCTGTTGTCGACCTTGGCTGCTGCCGGCAACGGTGCTTCGGCTTACGTCATTTTGTCACGCTGGCTTTTCTCGTGTCGCTGGTCGTGGCCTGGGTGTTCGAGGTCACACCCGACGGGGTCAAGCTTGAGAAGAATGTCGATCGTTCGGAGTCGATTACCCCGAAGGACCGGCCGAAGACTGGACTTCGTCTTCATCGGTTTGCTCGTCATTGCGCTGGGAATATCCGTTACGTTGAATGTCACCGGTATGCGGGATGCCCAAGTGGCGGCGCCGCCGACCATCGACCGCTCGTCGATCGCCGTCCTGCCTTTCACGAGTCGCAGCACGGACCCGGAAAACCAGTTGTTTGCCGACGGCATCCATGACGACCTGCTGACCCGTCTCGCGAACATCGGGTCGCTGAAAGTGATCTCTCGCACATCAATGATGGAATACAGGGACACCACCAAGAACCTGAGGCAAATCGCAGAGGAGCTTGGCGTTGGGACCGTACTCGAAGGCGCGGTGCAACGAGTGGGCGACAGCGTACGGATCAATGCGCAGCTGATCGATGCGTCCACCGACGAACATATCTGGGCGAAGTCGTATGACCGCGCAACTCAGTGCGGTCAATTTGTTTGCGATACAAAGCGAGATTTCTGAGGAAATTTCGCGGGCGATGAGAGCGACACTCACCGACGAAGAGCAGTCGCGTCTTGCGATCATACCCACCGACAGCATGGCCGCTTACAGTCTCTACACGAAGGGTCGGGACAATCTCTACACGCGGCGTCTCGACACGATGCAAAAAGCGCGCGAACAATTCGAGGAAGCGATCGCACTGGATCCCGATTATGCGGAGGCTTACGCGGGGCTCGCCGAGAGTGTGTTGTTGCTCTTGAACAATCACCAGGCGGTTTCGACTGACGAAGCCTTCGGGGTTGCCGAAGCATCGCTCGATAAAGCATTGTCGTTGAATCCCGATCTGGCGGACGCGCACGCCTCTCTTGGCCTGTTGAAGCAGCTGGAGTGGCAGGAAACTCGCAGCGGCCCCGGGCTCGAGGAAGCTGAGGCCAGCTTTCTCGCGGCGCTCGATCTCAACCCCAACCACGCGAGCGCCTATATGTGGTTTGCATCCGTCCGGCGAACACAGCGTCGATTTGAGGAGGCGATTGACCTCTATCATGATTCGCTTCGTGTAGACCCGCTGGGAAAAATTCCTTATTCCAATCTTCCGGGCCTGTACGCACAGCGTGGACAGAATAAGGAAGCGCTCGATCTGTACATCAAAGCGGTTGAGATTCATCCCGAATGGCCGACGGCTTACCAGGACCTGGCGTTGCAATTGAACGGCCTCGGCCGGATGGATGAGGCTGTTGCATGGGCGATGAAGGGCCAGGAATTCAGTATCGATCCGCTCTCCGGATCAGTGATGGCTATGGCGTATATGGAGTTCGGCGAATACGACAGACTCCTGGGCCTGTTTCCCGGTATCACACCCGGCCACCCGGCTTACGCAATCGGTCTCAGCACGGACAGGGCGGTGCGAGGCGATTACGCGGGCGCCATCGCAATAATGGAGAAGACGATTGAGGGCGTCGGAATCCCAGGCAGGTTCAGTTGTCCATGATAGCGGCGTTTGCCATATTAGACCGCAACTTCGAGAAGGCGCGTCAGTATTCGGAGCAACTCAATCCGGAATTTTCGGCGGACGCGGACCCGATGGTGAATACGGGCAACGTGGCCCATCTGATCGGCTATGCGTTTATATTGCAGAACCTCGGCGAGAACGAGCGTGCGGACACAATGCTCGACATCGCGTTGGAGGTCGTTCAAACCCTACCTCGGATCGGGTTCGCCGGGCACGGCATACGTGATGTACAAATCCTGGCCTTGCAGGGAAAGACTCGGGAAGCGCTTACTGCGCTCCGCGATGCGATGATGCAGGATTCCGGGGAACCGTCGCCTCGAATGGCTGGCCATTGGCCGTCGATCCCTACCTTGATTCGTTACGCGACCAGCCCGGGTTCCAGGCGATGGTCGAAGAACTCGACGCTGCGGTCGAGGTGATGCATCAGCGCGTTTCCGCAGCCGAGCAGAGCGGCAACTGGGATGAACTCAGGGCGTTGACTGAGAGTACCTGAAGGTCCCTAAGTTGAACCGCCGACAGACGCTGAAGGCCGAGCAGTGACTTCTGCGAGTTCTGCGGCCTGTTGCTCTTGAGCCCCGACAATTCGAACCTCGCCATCCCGCAGTAGTGATTCCGCATCGCCGTGCCTGCCGTCTTCGTACGGAACAGTAAAAACTCCGACACGCATCATATGTTGGCGGCTCGGGTCGAGGTTGCGTTTACCGAGCTGCTTATCGAAAAGACGTTGCGCCTCTTCCGCGCCATCAAGATCCGTGCTCGGAAGCAATACACCGAAAACGTCCGCGGAGAGACGTGCAACAATGTCCGATTCACGGACACTGGTCGCCAGCAGATGTGCGAGTTCAACCGCCGCTGTATCTCCTTCGTAACGCCCGTGACGCTCTTCGAGAGAGTGAAGGTCTTCCAGATGGAACATCATCAAGGTTGAGGGCTCGCTCTTGCGCTTGCACAACGACAACAGATGGTCAGCGATCGCAAGGAACCCGTTGCGATTCGAGATCTTTGTTATCGGATCGATCGTGGAGTCATTCGCCGCAATCAGCTCTTCCTCCACCATACGTCCGAGCTCACTCAACAGCTGTAACTGCTCCTTGGAAATGTCTTTCGGTTTGTCATCGATGACGCAAAGTGTTCCAACACGGCTCCCGTCGGGCGCCGCCAGTGGATAACCGGCGTAGAAGCGGATGCTCGGATCCCCGCAGACCAGCGGATTGTCGCAGAACCGCTGGTCCTGTTCGGCATCGTTAACGACCATGATCTCGTCGTCGAGAATTGCGTGACCGCAGAAAGATAGGTCTCTGGGCGTCTCTTCGGCGTCGAGACCCTGGCGAGACTTGAACCACTGTCGATCCGCGTCCACGAGGCTTACCAAAGCGATCGAGGTCGAGAACAGCTGCTTGGCGAGACGTGTCACACGGTCGAAGCGCTCTTCGGGAGGTGTGTCCAGAAGTCTCATTTCGCGCAGCGTCTGTAAGCGGCGAGTCTCGTCGCTTGGTGTGTCAGGCTTAATCATGCCGCATCTCCGAAACCGTTTTAGTCCAGTGCAGTATCGGCCTGATTTGACATAACTTGTGTGATCCAGTGCGCATTGCCGAACGCGAGTTCTTAGCAAGTCAACATCCTGGTTCGAAGCCAGGCGCCTCACTTAGCCATAAGGCCCGGATTTAACATAATGATCTATTGTGTTGATCCAACTTCTCAGGATATGCGTAAGACGCTTGGATAATACAGCGAACTATAGGTACATCCCGGACTCCCGCTGCCCCCTTTCATGGGCATCATAAAGTACAAGAATAAATAGAAGGGGAATCGATGCTTACAACACAACTCCTCTTGACAGAAGTTGGGTTGATAGCCACTCCATTTGCTCAGGCGAACAAGCTCTGCGATGAAACCGGCAGCAAGTTCACTGCCTCGCCTCCATGGATTCCCCTAACAGCATTTGCGTTACGCGTGTTCGCCTGAAAACACTATAGCCGGCCTCAAGGAGCTAGTTATGGCTACCATCACTGTTCGTTCGCTTATTCTTGCTGTTGTATTGGCGGTATCTCTAACCGCTTGCTCAAGTAGTTCAAATCCTGATCCGGGAGAGGAAATTGAGCGGATAGCGGTGATCTATGTAGGTCACGGCGAACCCGCCGTGTTTGAAAAAGGCGACGTACCGGTCAGCTTTCCCGATGGCAGCGAGTTCGGCCCTCATGGGGTGTCGATTGGCGTCCCGGTTGAGTACCAATACACCGAATGGGCCGCTGCCTACGAGGAAATCGCCACGGCGATGACCTATATATTTGGGGATATCAACGGCAACGGTGCCGAACACGAGATGGCGATCTCACCCGCTGGTGATGTGCCACCATTTTTTACCTGGCAAGCATTCCATGCCGACATTCAGCAGCGCTACGAGTCATTCGAAGACTACAGTCCACACAATGACTCCATACGTGACCACGTGGAGAGCCTGGATCTGAAGGTCGACGGTGTCGAGATTGACACCTACCTGGCCTATCTCGATGCCGTTCCCCGGATCCCCGATACGATTTGGGAGCTCACTCAGGCCGGTGACTACACCAAGTTAGTCGTTGTGCCCATGCTGCTGGCCAGCTCGACCCACACGCTGGAAGTCGAGGATCAGATTCATGAAACCGCCGGCCTGCTCGCCGACATGGAGGTGGTGGTCACAGAGCCGTTCTACGAAGTTCCCTACATGCGCGAGCGTTTTCGCGATGCGGTCCTGTCGATGGCCCACCAGCTGTACGAGTCGATTCCTGCAGACACGCCAGATGACGAGGTGGGCGTACTACTGGCCTCTCACGGCAGTCCATATGTGCCACCGCACAGTGCATTCGGCTGGGAAGAGGGAGAAATCTATTCCAACCTGATCCCGACCGAAGATGCCTTTCATGAGGAGCTGTCCGCGCGCCTGCCCTGGCAATCCCGTACCGGGCGGATGAACTATTCCACACCCTCCATCGAAGAATCGATCGGCGCGATGGAGGCCGACGGCGTCAAGCACCTGATGGTGACGCCATCGGCGTTTCCCACCGCGGCAATGCATACGCAATGGGACGTCGCGAACGCTGCGGTTGGGCGTTCGGCACTGCCCGCAGAAGGCGTGATCGTTCATACGCGCGAATCCGGCATGAAGGTGTATTACACCGCGCAGGGTTTTGCCGATCTTGATGTTGGGCGTGAGCATTATCGTGATGGCCTGCGATTTATGGGCCAGATCGGGGCGATGCAAGTCATCGCCCAGGCCGCCAACAGTGAAAATCTGCCGGCCGTCCCGGGTGGCGATGGCACCGGCGGCGGTGGCGGCGGTGGTGGCGATGGTGGTGGTGGCGGCGACGGCGGTGGCGGCGGCGACGGCGGTGGCGGCGGCGATGGCGGCGGTAGCGGCGGCGGCGGTGATACGTTCGATCCGACCTGCCTGGTTGGTGAAATCTGCGTCACAGTCACAGCTGGAGACGTCGTCGGTGAAGAGCTGACCTTGATGCTCTATATCGCGACCGAAGAAGACTGGCCGCAGGATTTCAGGTCACTGCCCACTCCGAGTTGGGTGGTACAGGAAAACCCCCTCCCGGATAGCTACCCATTGCACATTCGCATTCCGCTGGCTGACAACCTGTTCGCCTTCTCCAATGATGCGCTCGACGGCGCCCGACTGGGATTGGCTATCGTTACCGGTGTGTCATCGAACTTCGTGGTTGATCCAACGGATGCTCGGGGTTTCTCAGATACGACGCTTGTGTACGATGCGGAACAACCGCTTCACTTCGGCGGCTTAGTGCTGAGCCTGCCGGCCGGCGAAACCTGTGAGCTCAATCCTTACCACCCCAGTTGTCTTAGCGGTGGGCTTTTCTGGCAAGAGCATTTCTTCGGCGAGCAGGACTTTGTACCCGGCGCAGTTTATATGGCAGATGCGGATATCGACGGCGATGGCGTCGACGATATCGTCACTGTTGGCGAACCCCATTTTGAAATACCAGAGTTGCCGCTAACCGCCTTAAGACTCGGCGTTTACTACCTCAACACCGACCACACCGTGCGTGAGATGGAAATCATCGACAGTTGGTCTGAGGCCGATCCGGCGCTTTACAGTCCCTGGGGCGTAAGGGTCATAGACCATGCTGGCGCACCGATGATCATCGTCGGCACCAACATACCCGGACTGGCGCCGCTCGAGGAAGGTACCGGTAATATCTATTCCTACCGTGAAGTCGATGGAAACTGGGTACGTTCTGACCTGCGGATCAATCCGCAACCTGACGTTGAAAGCTATAACGCGATGATCGTAGTGACCTGCGATATCGATCAGGATGGTGATGAAGATCTCGTGCTTAGCGGTGCGTTTACCACCTCCAGCCTGGGCAGCTGGATGGAAAACACCGGCTTTGTTGACGACCCTTGGACAGCACACCTGCTGCCCGCAGCAGCCGATACACCACCGCATATCCGCGGCACGCTGGCTTACAAATGTGGTGATGTTAATGACGATGGTTATCCTGACGTGATGTACAACGGGATGTTCGATGTCCCGGATACCACGCCACCACGTTACCGCGGTGAAATCTGGCTGGCCGTCAATCCAGGACCCTCCGGCTGGACTGAAAACTGGCAGCGAATTGTTATCGACGACGACAACTGGGCCTCGGCAGATATGTGGCTACATGACTTTAACAACGATAACTATCCTGACTTGATTGCCAACCAGATCTTTGATTCGACGGTGACCCGTTATACCAATCCGGGTGCTGACCTCAGTGCAGCCTGGCCACAGGAAGTGATCATCTCCGGGCTAACGTCACCCAGTGATATGTGGCTGGCCGATATCGACGAGGATGGCCTGATGGATGTGATCAGCGCCGACCATACGGCCCATCGCGGCGTCTGGCACAAGAATCCGGGCGTTGGTGCCAATACGCTATGGCAGGGCAATCTGATTTTCCGAAATATCCGCCTGCCGGGCGATTTCGCCATGAATGACATTGATGATGATGGCGACCTTGATTGGCTGGGGATCTCGATGACACGGGGCCAGGCATACACCGTCGAGCAGGTGGCGCCAGTCACCAGCCTGGTGGCTACAGTCAGCCTGCCAGACGCATTTGACAGCAACATCACCAAGCTAATGTTCACTCTGGCAACACAGCTTCCTGTCACCGGCGCGCCAGCGGCGATCCTGGCGACCATCGACAATGTCGATGCAGATGGCGATGGCCTGCTGGATGTCGATCAGATCCTTGGACCAGGACGGGACTTCATTTTCACCATGGAAGATGTCGGCGTCAGTAGTAGTTACCACGTGATAGCAACCTTGTATGTTGAGGGAGGCGGGCAGTACCAGCCGGCTCCCGGCGTTGACTATATGGCTGCCTCTGAAGCAATGGCGTTGGGTGCTGGCCAGGTCAATGTTGATCTAGAGCTGGCGCCGGTTCCTGCGGGTCCGCCCTAGTCAGAAAGCGGGTCACCGAGTCGGAAAACTTATCGCGCAGCGGGAATCTTCTCGCTGCGCGTTTTCTTGGAGAAGATGGTGGCCAGGGGCAGAATGGAACCACCGACACGCGGATTTGCAGTCCGCTAGCCACTGTTACTGGTATCGCCGCCCTCGGTGTTCCAACCAACCTGCAACATGACGCCCTTGTGGATCGTGATGCGTCCAGTGAATGACACCACCTTGTGAGTTGGTTTCAAATTCGCCATAGAACTCTACGGTGTCACCAGCAGTTAGCGACGAAATCCGCGGGGCCAGGTCTATATTGTGCGCGACCAGCAGTGTTTGCCCGGAACTCATCTCCAGGATAAAGCGCTGGTGGCGAGAGCCGTCATTATCATCTGAAAGGACTCGGACCACCCTGCCGCTACCTTTTACCTGTTGTCCGGCGCGCCACTGCTCACTGCGCGTGCTCGTCTCTGCACTGCTTGTCTCTGCACTGCTCGTCTGAGCAATGCTGGTCTGAGAATTACTGCTCGGTACTTCAGGGATCAGGAATCGCTCGTAGGCGGCGTACGCGACGACGATTACGAGGACGTAGATGAGTTTTTTCATTCGGCCATCTCCCATATTTGGGTCGAGCGCCCCCCGGAAGCACTGGCTATCAGAAGAGGTCGCTCGAGCTCGTCGCAGATCTTCGCAAACGCCTCCAGGTCTTGCTTTGTGATCGCTTTAGGCTCGACAGGAAAATGCACGTACGTCATCCCGAGTTCCTCTGCGACCTTGGCAAGATCCGCCGATGATGTCCGTCCCGACGGCTCACCATCCGACCCTGTGTTCACAATGCTGCGAACACCCTCTTTGGCCACCAGCTTCAGGTCCTGCTCAAACAACTGCCCGGTAGCATAGACCTGGGGCGCCAGCTCAAGCGCCCGCATTTGAAAATAGTCCTTCTGCAATTCCTCAACCTCGTGTTTCGTCCGGGTTGTGCCCCGGGCGCGCGCGACACCACTGCCTGATCGGCAGGGTTTTTCAGGCGACTGATCTCACACTTGCCAAGGCGCCTGCCATACATGAAACCATGCCCCCGGGGTGCGTTCCACTTCCGCAGAGTGTCAGTCCGTCGACTGGCGTCTGGTGACTGAAGCATTCCGGGATGGGTCGAACCATGATCTGGTCGAGTCCTGGTTCGCCATGGTGCAAGTGCCCGCCTGTCAGGCCATAGTCGTTTTCGAGCTCGACGGGTGTTGAGAGCGTTGCAGCAATAACCCTTTTATCAAACCCGGGACTATAGCGGGCAATCGTTTCGGTGACTTTCCTGGTCAGATCGCTCCTCGCGTCATCTGTCCAACCACCATCGAGCTTGTACGGTGCATAGCCAACCAGAACGCTGACGACGCTCTTGCCAGCGGGTGCGAGGGCGGGATTGTCGATGGATGGAATTAGAATATCCAGTATCGGCTCGTCTGAGCATTCATTGTATTTGATGGCATCGAACGCCTTCTCAACGTAGTCCAGTGTCGGTGCGATGCGCGCATGAGTCACGTTCTGATCCGCGGAAGCTCCCTGGAACGACATCGGGGCATCGACCGCGAAGAGCATGTGCGCGGTAGTACCGGCGGTCCTGAAATTCGAAATTCGATGCTCGGTGGTATGTGTCAACGCCTCAACCGGCAGCAAGTCGAGCAACACCGTCTTGGGGTTACAGCTGGCGCTCACGGCAGGCGCTTCAATTATCTCGCCGCTTTCGAGTTCAACACCTTTAACGGAGTTGCCATCAGTGAGAATCCTGGTTACCCCACTTCCACATTCAACGTGCACACCAAGCTCTTGCGCTTTGGCAATCAGGGCTTCTGTCAGCGCCAGGCTGCCGCCCTTGATTGACTGACCGGCAAGCGACTCGTGCATGAGCAGGTTCATCGTGGTGCCAGGGGAGCGTGGTGCCGTGAACGTGCCAAGAACGGCATCCATCGATATAGCTGCTTTGATCAGGTCTGACTCAAAATACTCGTTCAGAAAATCACGCACGGGCATCGGCGCAACACGCAGGAACTCGATCATGTCGTGCGACCCGAGCCGCCGCAGTCCGAGCGCGCGCGTCAGGAGCTCAATGGGCGACTCCCGTTCGACCTCGAGAAAATTGAATGGCCGACGTGTAAGAAACCGTGCAATAACCGGCCGTATACGATTCATAAAAGCACAATAGCGTGCGTAGTTTCGACCATCGGACGGAAAGTGCTGCGTGATGCCGAACGCCGTGCGATCGGTGGCGCCGGAAACAGGAACGACGAGCTCTGATTCGCCAAGTGCGTACACCGTTGGCGTCTCTTCCTGGACGAGCCCATCCAGACCCAATGAGTTCATGACTTTCGCAGATACACTGCCGGTGCCGTGCCAGATGCCAGCACTCTTGAAGCCGGGCTCAAACTCGACCGACGCTGCCAGCCCGCCGAGTGTGTCGCGTTGTTCAACAAGCGCGACGCGCTTGCCTGTCTTTGCCACCAGGCACGCCGCAGTGAGGCCATTGTGGCCGCCGCCAATTACTACTACGTCATATTGTTCGTTCATGCTGCGCTCCGCCGAAGAATGGCTTTCGCCGCCATCTCACCTGAGGCGCCCATGATGCCGCCACCGGGATGGGTTCCGGCTGCACACATCCAGAGGTTACGCACGGGCGTCTTGTATTTCGCCCAGCCAGCCGCTGGCCGCAGATAGAGCAGCTGTTCAAGTGACAGCTCGCCGTGGAAGATATTGCCTTCGGTCAGGCCGAATTCCTGTTCGAGGTCCCAGGGTGTCAACACCTGACGGTGCAGAATAGTGTCTTTGATGTTCGGGATGTATTCCTCGAGCGTATCGACGACGGCATCACCAAATGCTTCGCGTCGCTGCGGCCAGTACGACGCACCCTCTTTAATGTCATAAGGTGCGTACTGCACAAAGCAGCTGATTATGTGTTTGCCGGGCGGAGCCATTGTCGGGTCCACCAACGTGGGGATAACCATGTTGATATAGGGCCGCTCTGAGAAGTCGCCATACTTAGCCTGGTCGTGAGCCTTCTCGAGGTACTGAATGCTCGGCGCAATGGCAACATCGCCATAAAGATGCGGTCCGTCACCGGGCCGGCTGGCAAAATCGGGCAGCTTGTCGACGGCGAGATTCACTTTGCCGGAGCTACCGCGGAACTTGTAGTGATTCAGTTGCGTGACTAATTCGCTCTCGAGATTCTCTTCCCCGACAAGACCGAGGTAAGTTCGACGCGGGTCGAGTCCGGAGATGATCGTATCAGCGTGAATCTCGTCGCCATTTTCAAGTGCAACGCCGACGGCCTTGCCACTTTTGATGATGACATTGCCGACACTGGCCTCTGTGACGATCTCTGCTCCGTAAGAAAGCGCGGAGCGTGCAATTGCGTTGCTGATACCGCCAGTGCCGCCCTTGGCAAAACCCCATGCACGCATTGCACCATCGATTTCACCCATATAGTGATGCAGCAATACGTACGCTGTTCCCGGAGAACGTACACCCAGGAATGTGCCGATGATGCCACTAACGCTCATGGGTGCCTTAAGTACATCGCTCTCAAACCACTGGTCGAGGAAGTCTGCAGCACTCATTGTGAGTAGCTTCAAATAGGTGAAGCGTTGGTCCGCATTCGCCTCTCTGAGGCCCTGGCTGGAACGTAATGCTTGAACGAGTTCGCCCGGGTTGAGCGATGCCGGATTCGGTGCCGGATTATCGATGATTGATTTGGTGAAGCGAGCAAGCTGCGACATTGCCAGCGAAAATTCGGGATATATCTCAGCGTCTTTTGCCGAAAAACGTGCGATCTCGCGACGCGTCCTGTGAGGATCTGACCAGCGACACAGTGAGTCTCCGTCGGGTAGCGGCGAAAACGACGCTTCAAGCGGAATGATCTCGAGGCCGTGGCGCGGCAATTCCAGGTCGCGCACGATATGCGGACGGAACAAGCTCACGACATAGGAGCACACCGTATAGGTGAACCCGGGAAAAACCTCTTCGCTGACTGCAGAGCCGCCAACGACGGGTCGTTTTTCGAGTACCAGGACGCTCTTGCCGGCTTTCGCGAGGTAAGCCGCGCAGGTGAGTCCATTGTGCCCGCCGCCAACAACAATGGCGTCGTAGCGCGAGTGGTCTGCCTTGGTTTTGAATTTCATCACAGTCCTCACGCTTTCTTTCTGGGGGGGTCGAAGAACGGAGTCTTTGTAACGATGGCTGGCACGCGTCGACGCTCATACTCGACGGTGACTTCGATTTGCAGGACGGTGCCTGGCTTCGCATAGGCGGACTTGACTGTCGCCAGTGCCAGGTTGTCTTTCAGAATCGCGGACCACGCGCCACTGGTCGCCTGGCCAATTTGCTTGCCTTCGTCATCGTAGACCGGGAGAGCCGAACGCCACGCACCGCCCGGCAGCTCGGGTGGCAATCCAAACTCATCGAACAAGCGTTCGAAAGCCGGCCAGTCGTAGACGAGCCCGACACTCTTCCATTCCGGTCCCCTTGCCTTTTCGGCCTTGAGGGCGTCTTGCCCGATAAATGGGCCGCGGTCGAGGTCAACCGTCCAGCCGAGGCCAATCTCATAGGGCGTCGACTTGCGGGATTCAATCAAACAGGCGTTTGCACTGAAGTAGTCGACACCGTTCATGATGTAGCCTGCTTCAATGCGTGTGATGTCCATCGCATCCAGGCCAACGGGCTGAATTCTGTAGTCGCGACCGGCGGCCATAATAGCGTCGTAGACCTTGAGGGCCTGGTCGCACTCGACCCAGACCTCGTACCCGAGATCGCCGGTGTAGCCCGTTCGAGAAATAACGACATCGACATCGTCGAGTTTTGCTTTCGTCAATGCGAAATATGGAAGGCTGTCCAGATCTGCATCACTGACGTTCTTTAAGATGTCGCGAGAGTTTGGACCCTGAAGCGAGAGCGTTCCGAAGCGGGTGGTGCTGTCTTCGATCGAGACGTCGAACCGTCGTGATTGACGCACAAGCCAGGAGTACGTTGGCTCCGCAGCGGCGACGCGATAGTGATCGTCGTCCAGACGAAACACGGTGCCATCATCGAGCACCTTTCCGTAGTCGTCACACCAGCACAGGTAAGCGCACTGCCCGACTTTAAGCTTGCTAACGTCCTTGACCATCACGCGGGAGAGAAATTCGGCCGCGTCTTTGCCGCAAATGTCATATTTGAAGAGTGGACTTACGTCGATCAGGCCGGCCGCATTTCGCAGCGCGTAGTACTCGCGCTCGTGGCAGGTGTCGTACGAGCTAACCGTATAATAGCCCGCCCAGTCCTTGTAGAAGAGGCTGGTGCATAGCTCCGAGGTCCGAGGGTGAAACGGCGTTCCGATAGGCATGGCGGCCTCCTATCCGATCGACACTAATTAAGCCCAAGCGGGTGGACAAGAGGGTTTATACGTATCCCTTAGCGGTTGATTTAACACAAGATTGACACAGGTCGGAGAACTGGCAACTTTGTTCTATACTAAGTTCGCACGGATGCTATTGAAAACAATACCAACAATTCTCGAGGGGAGAAGGAAATGAAACGAAGCATAGGTCTATTTCTCACCGTTTGCCTTTCCATTGCGTCCGGCACGGCGCTAGCCGACGTATCCGGACTTAATGCCGATGCAATGGCCGAATTGCACGACGCGGGCGTCGACAAATACCTGGGAACGTCGGAGCCGATCGACGGTGACCATGGCGTATGGACCAGGCATGATTTTGATCCCAAGTATGTACTGGATCCGACTTACCCTCGGGGGATACGCCCGGACGGCCCGGTTTGCATCGCGGGTACCGACTACTCCGTGTTTACCCGGCAAGGTGACCCCAAAAAGCTGTTGATCTTCCTGCAGGGTGGCGGCGCCTGCTGGCAGGGTTTCTACAACTGCGAAGTCCTGGCCGAAGCTCAGACGCCTCCCACGGACGGTTTTTTTCCGGGAGTCTTTGACTCCACTTCGCCGGATAACCCGTTTGCGGACTACTCGGTTGTTTACATGCCGTACTGTGACGGTTCAACCTTCGGCGGCGACAACGACGTGAACGATGCCGACTTTCCATTCGGTCCGACCCGCCACCACCGTGGGCTTCGCAACGTAAGCGCCGGTATGGATGTCGCGAAAGACATGTTCCCGAAAGCCAAGCAGATAACGGTTATGGGCCATAGTGCCGGTGGTGTCGGCGCTGCAGCCTTCGCTCCTTTCCTGACCCGCTTCGCATTCGGTAACAACACCAAGCTCACCGTCTACAACGACGCAGGGCCTATCGCGGTCAACCTGGGCACGCCACCGCCACCCTTCGCGGACGGTCCCGATGTCCCCTGGCTGTCAGTCTGGGCACGTCAGAATGACTGGCAATTCCAGCAGTTCTACCCGCAAAGCTGTATCGACGACGGCCGCTGCAATGCCTTTGGCCAGCAGACCGGGATTATCGACTGGAGGCTTGAAAACGATTCGACCATCCGCGAGGGGTTTTATGAGACCGACTCCGACCGGACCAATCGGTTCTTCGCCCAGGGCGACGGCTCTTTAATGGACCCGGAGGATTACCGTAGGCTGATACTCGCCGAGCACGGTGCGCTAAACGAGGCATACCCGAGACGTTACAAGCGTTTCATCGTCAGCGGCGATGACACGCACGGCGCTGTTCAGGTAACGGCTCCTACTCCCAATTTCCCTTACCCGCAGCCATTTTCTTTTTACATGCGGGAGGCGAACGGTACGCTTTTGACCACGTGGGCCACTGAATTTGTCCGCATCGGGCAGCGCCAGTCGAAGTTTGGCTGGAAGGACGTTGTTGAGGACTACGTTCCAGTTCCGATTCCGTAGAGCTGTTTGCAGATACGAAAACGCCCCATCATGGGGCGTTTTTCTTAAATCAGCCGAACCATCGACAAACGGCTGTTATATTGACCGCCGTGCGTATTCTCTCCCTCAGTTTTCTCATTCTTGCTTGCGGCGCTGCTGGTGCCTCTGGCAACGGTTTCGACGAGTTCGTGGTCGATACCGGTTTCCGCGTCGAGCAGCCCGTACTCGTGGCCGATCTTTATGGAGACGGGCGCCGGCAGATCCTGATCGCCGGGCGAGACGACTCCCACGAACAACACCTGGCGATCTACTCACTGGATTCGATACGCGAATTCGGCACCGAGCCGCTGACCACCCTGCGCCCCGGCCTCAACCTTATCGCTTACGACGTGGGACGTTTGGGTGACGCCGACGCGCTGATGTTCATCGAGCCCGGCCGTGTACTGCGATACAGCTTTGTGGACGGCGATTTTGTCGAGGTCCTTAAGATCCGCTCGATCTACGGTCAACAGCGGTCCGGCGACATCCTGCCGATCGATTTCTTCCGCGACATTAACGACGACGGTCGTGACGACCTGATCGTGCCCGATACGGCCGGGTACAGGATCAGGCTGCAAAAGCCGGACGGCAGTCTCGGCGAGGAATCGCTGCTCGAAGAAAGCAGCCGCATGGCCGTAACGGACGGCGTGGTCAGATTCGAGAGCCGGCCGCTGTTCAGCGGCGACACGAACTTCGACGGCCTTACCGACCTCGGCGTGTGGCGCGGCAACACTCTGCGCGTCTACCCGCAGTTGCCCGGCCACCGCTACCAGGGCAAGCCCGACACTGTGCAACTCGGACTCGGGCTGCTGTCCGAGGCCGAACTCAGGGCACTGGACGCAGGAGCAGGGTCCGTAGATCAGCGCGGGCTCACGCAGAAGAGCATTATCTCGATCGAGGACCGCAACGACGACAACCTGCCGGACATACTGATCGAGTCGAGTATGAGCATGGGCGTCTTCGACAAGCGCAACACCCTGAGCCTGCACCTGGGCCGTCGCCAGGGCGGGTCGCTTGTCTATCGCGAAGCCGCAGACGCGCTGCTCGCGTCCGAAGGCCTGCAGTACGGAATGGTCACGACCGACATCGACGGCGACGGTCTGCAGGACCTGGTCGTAAGAAAAGTTCGTTTGAGTTTCTCGCGCGTAATCCGAGCGCTGTTATCCGGCAACGTGTCGCTGCGGCTGAACTTTTTCCGCATGACACCCGACGGTGGATACGCCGAGGAACCCAACTACGTGGCCCGGACCAATGTCCATTTCAGCATGGCCAGTGGCCAAATCGATATTGCGGCGATTGCGGTGGCCGACTTCGATGGTGATGGGCTCGAGGACCTGATGATGCAGACGCGGCCCGACCAACTGAGCTTGTCCCGAGGGATCGCAGACGCAAATCTGTTTGCCGACGAATCGACCGTGATAAAGGTGGATCTGCCTCGCAATGGGGACCTGGTTGCGTCCGAGGATATCGACGGCGATGGTCGCTCCGACCTCGTCATGCGATACACCGCCGCCGACGGCGAACAGGCAGCACATATCGTGCGCCTGCTGATCGCCAGCGAGTGAGTGACCTTATTCGCCGATGCGAGCTCTCTCGTTCTTCTTCGCCTTCTTCGCAGCCTTTTTCTCTTTCGCCGTCATTGCCGGCTGCTTCTTGGTCTCTTTGTTGCTTTTCTGTTCTTTACCCATGGTTTTGGCCCTCCTTCGAATGGACCTGGCACTGCCTTATCTAAAGTACGCCAGTACAGCTATGGTGTTCCATCGGATTTTATCACGGCATCGCGAACGTTACCGGACGACACCACCTATTGGGGTGAGGGCTCTGGTGCCGAGTACAGACTCACAAGTAGTTTCGCCAGTTCCTCAGCGTCCTCTTTCCGCGTGGCTTTCAGGATTCCCTGATGTTGCAGTATGCCGATTAGTTTTTCCGGCACTGTATTTCCATCACCAACAATCTCCACGTGCCCCGCCTTTACGATCAGCGGCAACAAACCGCGTTGTGCGTCGACGATTTGTTGATTCTGTTCTTCGACGCTGAAGACGAAATCATCCTTGGTACACATACCGCGCTCGTCGTAAACACGACACGTACCAACCTCGTCCGTCACGATCTTGACGTGCCTGTTAACGGAAGCGATTAGCTGACCTGGCCTTACAATGAAATCAGAGTTGGTAGGAATGTCGCGATACTTACGGCCGGTGACGATGTAGCAAATCGGCTTAACGAGCCCCAGCGACAACCAGGCTATGGCCTTCGACCCGCAATGTGCCGAAGCCCTGATACCACCAAAGGGCGACGAAATGGTTGCCAGGTCAATCTCGATATCGTCAACGGCAAGGCGGTCTACTCGGTCATCAGTCAGCGCATGACGCGCCACCAGCCCGCCTTGGCTGTGTCCAATGACTGTGATGTCGGGAGCCTCCAACAAGGCAGACAATTCTCCGATAGCCGTTATCAGTTGCTGCGAAGAGTTCGCCAGGCTGTCACGATCATCGTAGTTGAAGCAGACGGTTTGTTGCCCGTGAAATGCGAACACATCGGCCAGGGAACGAAACCTGCCAGCCGACGAAAAGCAACCATGCACGATGATCGTTACGGGCTCATGGGAGTTCAGACGAAGTTCGTCGCTCTCAGCGACCGTGCAATTGCTCAGTGACGAGATCTGTACCGCGATGTCCGGTTCCGGCAAGTAACTTGCGTTGCTTAACGGCGCATCCGAGTAAGTTCCCTGCTGAGACGCACAAGCGCCCAAGGTCAGGCAACAAAGAGACATGGCGGCCTTGAACCAGAACGATTCCAGCATGGGGACCTCTTGGCAAGCAGGTGTCAATGAATTAGCCATACACGCGGATTTTCAGTCCGCCTCCTTACCCGCCTCGATCGCCTCGGCTTGCATACGGCGATCGAGCAGCGGCATGAGCCACGGTGCGAATCGGGTGATGTAGTGAATGAGGCGCGCGTGCTTGTCCGGAAACACATGAAGTCGATTGCGGCGGACACCCTCTATCATCCGTGCAACGACGTCTGAGGGTTCCGAAATCAGGTATGCGGGTACGATCCGTCGCTCCTCGTATCCATATTGTGGCGAATCGAGAATAGCCGTCTGGCTGAAACACGGGTAGACGTTGGTCACATGAACGTCGGTGCCCTCCAGGTCAGCGGCCAGCGAAACACCGAATCCACGCAACCCGAACTTCGACGCACAGTATGAGGACAGTCCTTTGGCGCCGAGCCATCCGGCGATGGACGATACGTTGACGATATGTCCGCTACCGCGTTCGATCATCCCCGGAAGAAGCAGGTTGCAGAGCCTCATCGGCGCCAGCAGGTTGAGTTGCATGAGGTTTTCCCAGTGGTCCCGCGGGACGTTATCCAGCCGCCCGGCGAAAGCAATGCCCGCGTTGTTGACCAGAATATCCGGTACCACGTCTCGGGACGCACAAGCTTCAGCGACCGTGCCGCATCCCGCTTCCGAGGCAAGGTCGGCGACAACCGAGGCGACAAGGTCGTCGCCGGCATCATCAACAACGTCGTGCAGTGCGCTATCGGTGACATCTGTCAGTATCAGTTTCGCGCCCGCGGCACGAAACTGGCGCACCATTTGCCGACCGAAGCCGCCGCCGGCACCGGTAATCAGGACTGTCTTGTTAGCCGCATTGGTCATAGATAATGGTCATAGGCATTTGTGGCATCCTACCGCTTATGGCCGAAGAGTACTTTGATGTCGTCATCGTCGGTGCCGGGCTGTCTGGCATCGGTGCCGCCTGGCACCTGCAGGACAAGTGCCCCGACAAAAGCTACCTGATCCTCGAAGGGCGGGAATCGATGGGCGGCACCTGGGACCTGTTTCGCTACCCGGGGATCCGTTCGGACAGCGACATGTACACGCTCGGCTACAACTTCAAACCATGGAAGGAAGGCAAGGCCATTGCCGACGGTCCCTCGATTCTGAATTACATCAGGGAAACAGCGTCCGGGGCAAGTATCGACCGTAATATTCGCTATCAACAGATGGTGACCTCGGTGAGATGGTCAAGTGAAGAAGCCGCCTGGACCGTTGCAACGCATGATGCGGCCACCGACGAGATAGTCACGATTCGCTGCGGCTTTCTTCTTATGTGCGCCGGCTACTACAACTACGAGCAGGGATACCTGCCCGAGTTCAAGGGGCGCGACAGCTTCAGGGGCGAGATCGTACATCCACAACACTGGCCAGAGGACCTCGACTACAGCGACAAGAAGATCGTCATCATCGGCTCGGGCGCAACCGCAGTGACGCTGGTCCCGGAGATGGCCAAAGAGGCAGAGCACGTCGTGATGCTGCAGCGCTCGCCCACTTACATGGCCTCGGCACCGGACACCGACTGGATAGCGAGGCTGCTGCAATGGCTGCTGCCGGAAAAGACGGCCTATGCGATCACCCGGTGGAAGAACATTCAGTTCCAGCGCTGGATCTACCGGCAGACACGAACAGCGCCGCAGAGAATACGCAAGAAGCTGCTAAAGATGGCGCGTAAGGAATTGGGGAAGGACGTCGACTTCGACAAGCACTTCGTACCGCGTTACGACCCGTGGGACCAACGCCTTTGTCTCGTGCCCAACGGCGATTTCTTCCATGCGATTCGCGACGGTCGTGCATCTGTCGTCACCGATACCATCGCCGAGTTCACAGAGAACGGCATACGCCTCGGATCAGGGGAAGAGCTTGAGGCCGATATCATCGTGACCGCGACCGGACTCGATCTTTGCGTGCTCGGCGATGTGCATATCAGCGTGGACGATCGGCCAGTGGACATCTCCAAAACGTTTTCGTACAAGTCGATGATGTTCTCCGATGTGCCGAACCTGGTTTCGACCTTCGGTTACATCAACGCATCATGGACGCTGAAAGCCGACCTTACGGCCGAGTTCTCCTGCCGCCTGCTCAATCACATGACCGATACGGGTATGCGCCAGTGCACGCCACGCTTGCGAGACCACGAACGGGACATGGCCGGCAAAGACTGGATCGAGAGTTTTTCGTCGGGCTACATCCAGCGAAAGACGCACCTTCTCCCCAAGCAGGGAGACCAGCCGCCCTGGGTCAACACGCAAAACTATGCGCTGGACAAGAAGATCATTGGCGAGGGTCCGTTGGAGGACGGTTTCCTGCAGTTCACCAACCCGCCTCCCGGCTGAATTAGTGACAGTTACCTTTAGGCGATTCGAACCTATCAATAACCCGGTAGGTTCACCTGAGTGACGGTAGGTGATCCTGGTTTGGGCACCAAAATCGGCACCACGCTTTAGACGCAATGTCGTGGCTTTATTCTCGATCATCAGTAGGGGAAATATCAGTCCATAGTCGCCGAGCCCGCGCTAATCCTGTCAGGACCCGTTTTTCCTGTGCTAGAATCGAGAGTGTCTATGTCAAATGCTCAAACATAAAGACATGAGGACTTCGGTCCGGAGATAGCAATGAAAAAGACCATGACCCTAACGACCCTCGCGGGTTGCATATTGGCGCTACTCGCTGGCAACGCATTCGCCTGCGGCGAGAGCCTCTTCAGAGTCGGCAAAGGCGTAGCGTTTCGCGAGTACACTGCCCCTCTTCCTGGAAGTATTCTGGTCGTCGCAAACACGGAAGCAGAATTGGCGTTAGTTGAGCAACTGGCAGCTGCCGGTCACGACATTCACGTCGTATCAGACCCGTCAGAAATTGGCGAGGAGCTTCAGAACCACGATATCGATGTCGTCCTTGCGTACTACAGCGCACGGGAAGAGGTTGAGGACGAAATGTCGTCAATGACGAGTGTCGCCTACATTCCCGTCGCAATGCACGGGACCGAGGAAATCTCCGACGCCGGCCAGCTTTATCAGCGATCGCTTTCCAACGAAGATAGCATTCTGAAGTATTTGAAGACGATTCACAGGACGCTGAAGACAGATTCATGAAGAATCTAACTGGCGGCGCGCCGAATGGCACTCCGCTCCGGTTCGTTCTGCTGTCGACAACGGCGGCCATTGGCTCGCTCCTTCTACTGACCCCGAACGTCAATGCAAAAGAGGTTGAATCCCGGAAGGGTAGCGGTCAATTCGTACTGACTTACCAGTTCAATGCGACTGACGGCTTCGAGAGCGACATTGGTGCCCTGCCGATTGGCTCGATCGATACCCATGTGATGAATTTCGAGCTGCAGTACGCGCTTACAGATCGCCTGACTGTCATTGCCGGTATTCCCTATGTGAGAAAGCGGTACAACAACGGCCCGCTACCACACGACCCGTTGCTGCTCGATCCGCCGAGACCCTATATCGAGAACGTAGATCAGGGTGACTGGAATTCTGATTTTCAGGACTTCAACATTGGTGCGAAATACCGGGTCAGGGAAGGCGCCTTTTCCGTTGAACCCTTTGTTTACCTCGGAGTCCCGAGTCACGAGTACCCTTTCTATGGCAATGCGGCCGTCGGTCAGCAGTTAACACGACTTCAAGTCGGGTCGTCCTTAATGTGGTACCCGGGCCTGTCCAACGCTTACTATAGCGCCGATATCGGCTATGTTTTCGTGGAGAAAACACTTGGCGTTAGCGTCAATTACTGGAATGTTCGCGCCGAGGCCGGTTATCAGTTCGGACCGCGTCTTACAGGCAGGCTGTTCGGCCTTCTGAAGAAAGGGTCTGGAAACGCGGTTCCCACCGACTATCCCGGATTCCCTGGTCAATTGACTGACGAGTTGTGGTACCAGCATGATCGTATGCTCAAACATAACTATATGAATATCGGCATCGGCCTCGACTGGGTTTTGAACGACCACTACAGTGTCTCGTCCAATTACATGGAGATGATCTGGGAAGACCAGGTGAATATCCTCGAATACGCGTTTACCCTGTCAATCGCCCGGACGTTTTGACGGAAATCGGCAACGCCTACTGCATGACTCTCAGGCGTTGCAAGGTATCTGGCAGACGATCACGCAGAATTTCCTGTCTCCGCTCAACCGATTGGACAACAGCCTGGTATCTCGGCTCATCCTTGAACTTCTGAAAACAAGGTGAGTCAACCAGAACCGGGTACCAGAGCAACCCCGGGCTCTCCACAACTCGTTCAAGGATTTCCAGCGCCAATTCATCCTCTCCCAGTATCGATTGCCCACAGGCCTCGTACAGGTTTGGCCACCACGCCTTTGGGGCGCCGGTCAAAATGACGCGACTCATTATCCCAATTACAAATTCGGCATATTCGTGTGCTTTTTCAGCCTGCCCGTTTGCATTTAACGCATCAGCGAACGTCATCAGCGTCTCAATGCCGTTAGCGCGCCTGGAATCGACAAAGACTTTCTCGGGCAGGCCTTGTTGATCCAGTATGTAGATTGCCTGCTCGTAGTTGCCAAGTGCCAGGTGCGCCCGCGCCAGTCCGTACCAAACCTGAACCTGATTGGGATTCTCAAAGACCAGCTCCTCGCCAACCTCGATCATCTCCTCATATCGTCTTAGCCAAAACAGATTGGGAAACGACATGTCCGGGTCGAAATACCTGGTGCCTTCCTCGTCGCCGATTCGCGCGTACAGGTCTGCCAATGCCCAAAGCGCGTCCGGATATTTAGGATCTGCTGCTCTTGAGCGCATCGCCCAGGCAATTCCGACATCCAGATTTCCAACAAGCTCGTGTATTCGCGCCACTTCCAGGAAGGCAACCGCCTTTTGGGGTGACTTGCTAAAGCGCTCCTGAATATCGGCAGCAATCTCAAGCGCCTTGTCTCTTTGTCCGGAAACACCGTAGTAGTTTCCGAGCTCTCGGTAACGTAAGAGAGACTCCGGATCCTGCTCCAGTGCTCGTAAAAAATATTCTTCGGACGCATCGACGTCGGGTTGATGCCACAACCATTGTCCATAGGCTGCCAACGCATCGGCGTTGAATGGATCGAGCTCAATTGCACGCGCGTGCGCCTCGCCGGCGCCGTTCTCGAAGCGAATCCACCGGTACAGTCCCAGCGTGTGTTGGACCTCAGACAGATCCGGATTGATCTCCAACGCCCTTTCAATGGCCGCGCCGGCACTCTCAACATCTCCCAGGTAGAGCAACGCGTCAGCGTAGCGACTATGTGCCAGCGCTGAGCCTGGGTCAGCTTCGGTTGCCTGTCGATAAAGGTCGGTTGCAATCATTAGTTGCTCTATTCTTACCGTCGGCTGATCTTTGACATCCTGAAACGTTGTGCGCGCAAGTTGCAAAAGTTCGTTGGCCGACGCATCAAGGGTTGCCAGCGTAGACCTGCCCAACGACGGATCAGAATCCGGCATCAGCAGTGCCACAATTTCTGTCGCTATTTCCTGTTGGGCGGTCAACAAGTCATTGTCTTTTTTCTGAAACGTCCTGGTCCAGTCCCCAAATCCAGACTCGCCATCGATTACTGTCACCGTGATATGAAGGACATCGTCTTGCCGCCTCACTGTGCCTTCGATCAATTGGGCGACACCAAGCCTGGTCGCGATTTCCGGCGCCGATAGTGTCTGGTTCTGAAAAATCACAGAGGAAGATCTGGCGGCTACCCGCATGCCGCCGATTCGGCCAAGTTGATCTCGCAGCTCGTCGCTCAGCCCCTTGGGTATGTAGTCGTCATCGAGGTATTGGCTCGCGTTCTCAAATGGCATAACGGCAATCGTGTTTGCGGCTGGGGTCTCTCGATTCTCAAGCTGGGCTGTCCTTGATTCCTCCAGTCCAACGACTCTCGGATAGACAAGGTAAAACAGGCCCGCCGTAGCACCGATGAGCAGGACTGTGGCTGCCACAATGGTGAGGCGTCCTTCAGCGCTGGAGGCATGGGCGCGCCTTATGCCGCCTGGCCCGATGTCGAAGCGCCATGCCAAAAACATCGTAACGGGAAAGCCAACGACGAAAAGAATTGCGACAAAGGACTTCGATCCTTCCGGAAAAACCGGTAATGCCTCAATGAGAAATGACAGAACCTCCGTGATGCTCCAGGCAGCCGCAGCGTATAGTAGAGCCGTCTGCAGTACCCGACGGCGTCCCAACTCGGCAAAAAGGTGCTGCGTGATACCGTCGTCCTGTTCGGACAATTCCCGGACTTCGGCAAGCATCCTGTAGCCTTCGCCCCGGACCAAACCGATGTAACGCGGGGAATTGGCATTGTCCCCGAGAGCCTGGCGAACCAGCTTGATTCTTTGAGTGACTGTCTCCGGGCTGACGAATTTCCCTGACCACACAAGTTTGACCAGCTCGTCATGCGTCACGAGGTTTGGGGCCGCCCTGGCCAGTGCCAGTACCAGCTGATAGGACAGCCTCGGCAGATCAAGAACCGCATTCCCACGGCGCACCTGCCGCTTCCCTGTATCGAGAACCAGATCCCCTATCTGAAGGCGTCCGCTGGTTGGCTGCTGTTGATCCATATTTCCAGGTCTTTCTGCTCGCTCGACCATGATTCTTCGCCGTCTATGTGCTTGATTTTAAAGGGTCAAGCGAAACTTCACACAAACTTCATGCGAGTTTCACACGGCAACAGGCGCAAAAACCTAATCTGCACTCGTCCGGTTTTTTGAGCATTGGCCGGGTCGCTGGCGGAAAGCTACCGCAAGTGTAGAAGAAGGCGCGTCTTCTCATTTATACCATTGACGGTAGCGACGAGGAGAAACCAATTATGGATCGACAGTCAGGGAATCAAAATGATTTACCATTTGACCAATTTGAGCTCGACATGGCCCGTTTCGAGCTACGTGAGGAAGGCGCTGTTCGCCGCTCGAACCGCAGGTTTTCACCCTGCTGGCCTACCTGATCGAGCATCGCAAACGGCTGGTATCCAAGAACGAACTCTTCGAGAAACTCTGGGAAGGGCGCGTAGTGACCGACTCGGCGCTAACGAGCCGGGTCAAGTCCGCCCGCAAGGCCATCGGTGACAGCGGCAAAGCACAGCGGTTCATCAAGACTATCCACGGCAAGGGGTTTCGTTTTGTCGCGGACGCCAGCTCTTACGACACGTTCGCAGACAGTTCGGCGCCTGAGCTGATCACAGAAATCGCGCGTCTGCGTTGGCTCCTCGTTATTGCCAGGGCGCTCATTTGGCGGGCGGAATGGATTCGCTTCAGCCCTGAATCCTCCGGCAAATCCTCATACTTTCTCCATGTTTGCGCTTGCTGCAGGCTGTAGAAATACCTTCGTCTGTGCAGCATTACTGCATGCATCTTGGAACCAATTGGAGATATGGAATGAAATCCATAATCAAAACGAATATTTTCTTAGTAATTTTAGTAACTCTTTTGTCAGCAAGCGGGGCCAGCGCTGCAGGTATTGGTAAGAATATCGTCGTTGTCCTGGCGGGTACCGGGTCAGCTTATAATGGTGATGCACAGTTCAAGCGGTTTGGACTGGAGCCCTTGGGTGCAACCTGCTTCGACATGAACCTGATTGATGCCAAGACGGGTAACGTGATCGGTAATGGCAGTGATTGCCTGTCAAGTGTCGAGCCAAGCGGCGATGGTTTGAAGTTGACCGCCACCACGTTTTTCTACTTCCCGGGTGGCACCCTGATATCGGAGGGCCAGGTCACGGTGCAGCCGGTAACTACCGGTTCAACTGAGTTCACCCACATCACCGGCGCAATGCCGTCACCGTATGAGAATAACGTGAGGTATGGTGACGGAAAGTTCAACAAAGCTAATGGTTCGGTCCGCCTGTCAGGCGCTGTCAACATGAGTGCTCTGACTCCAGAGGGTGGATTTATCGTCTTTGATTGCGTGTTTATTCTCGATATCTGAACACACGTTTGGTGCGTGTGATATCGCCAGGAAAGCAATGACCAATCGACATTGAAAGGGGGCAGCAACCAAATGGGCTCTGACCCACTGCTGTCCCCTTATCAGCGCTTCGTTATACGAAGTTCCACGCGTCGGTTTTCGGCGTGGGTCGCCGAATTGGATTCACCGTAGCCACGGACCGTCAGGTTTGCCGGGTTAACGCCCGCCTGCTCAACGTATGCACGCACGGCCTCCGCACGACGTTGCGACAACCCCATGTTGTAGCGTTCGGGACCTGAAATATCCGCGTAGCCTGCAATCTCGATCTGCAGATCGGGATGGCGCGACAAGATTGATGCCGAATGGTCGAGCAGGCGTTTCGAAGCCGGGTGGAGCACGTCCGAATCAAATCCGAAGTAGATATTCTTGAGGTCGATTACCTCTGGGATCTCGCAGCCATTGAGGTCGACTTTGGCGCCTGCCACGGTACCTGGACACCGGTCCCTGTCATCCGTAACGCCGTCGTGGTCGCTGTCCTGATAGGCAGCAGGTTCCGGTGCGCTGGTAGCTGCCACCGGTATCGACGAGTCGGAATCGCCGCCGAACGAGTACTGGATGCCGAGCGAACCAATGAAGTCGGTTCTGCTTTGGCAATTTGCGCTGCAAGTGTCATACGCGTGGCGATAGCGGGCGTCACCGCGAATAGAAAAATTGCTCTGGCCCATGCGCCAGTTAAATCCGACGCCAGCCGTTGCAGACGGATTATTTTCAGGGCTACCCGGTGTGCGGTCGACGCCAAGATAGCCAATGCCAGCCAGCAAGTAAGGCGCGAACGTCATTTTTCGATTGGGGAAATAGAGCAGGTTGGCGCTCAAGTCAATCGCGAACTGGTCGGGATATCTCGCAGTTGGAGGGGAAAGCCAGCTGTCCCAATCGTTGTAGCCGAGCATGCCCTCCAAGGACAGGTGCTCGGTCATGTTGCGTCCCAAAGTGAACGAGAGACCAGCAAAGGCGTCTGTAACCGCGCGGTCGGGATCGTCATCAGCGTAGATAAACGACGGTGCGATATACCAATCTCCCTCATCGGCTTGAGCTGCCAATGAAACGAGGAGCAATGCTGTAAGAGGAAGTAGCTTGAGTGGTTTGGTCATATCGCTAGATATCGTCCGGAGTCTGGCACTGAATGTAGACGTAATCGTCAAATGGAACTGTGAGACTAATCACAAGCTTACCAAGGAATATGTTAAAAGCCCCGCTCCGGCGGGGTTTCTATGAGTGTGCTATTCGTAGACACAAGTAGCGGATCTTTCGTCCGCGACTCAGATGTCGCGGCCTCCGGCCGGCTCCTACAAGTCCTGCAAGTGCCTGATCGAGCGAGGTATAAGACCGGTCGATCACTTGCCAGTCTAGGGAAAAGGGGCTGGAGCGGTGCTATGCTGAGTGTGACTATACCCAGAGGCCAGGCATTGAGCTCAGATCTTCTACATGGCTTCTATATTGGCGATTTTCTTGTCGAACCGCTGAAGGGACAGGTAACGGGGCGGGCCGGGTCTCATCGCCTCCAGCCCAAGGCGATAGAGGTACTTTTGTGCCTCGCAGGGGCCCCCGGGGACCTGGTAACGCGAGAGACCCTGATCGCCGCGGTCTGGGGAGCCGGTCACGGCAGCTCGGAGAGCCTGAGCCACGCGGTCAGTGAGATTCGCAAAGCGCTCGACGATCACGCCGACAATCCCGTTTTCATCCAGACCCTGCCCCGGCGCGGCTATCGTCTTGCAATCGACCCGATACTCGCCAGCGAGCACAGTTCCAGCATTGTCATCGGCGCGAAAGACGGCGCCCACGTAGGTGACATTGGCCTCTTCGAGAACCTGAAGCGGCGAGGTGTTCTGGAGACGGTGCTGGCCTACCTGATCGTAGGCTGGCTACTGATACAGATCGCGGATGTCGTTTTCGCGCAGCTACACCTTCCGGACTGGGTGGCGACATTTGTCACCGTTCTGGTGATCGCAGGGTTCCCGATCGCTATCGTGCTCTCCTGGTTTCTCGAGTTTCGCGACGGACGTGCCGTTGTCCACAAACTCTCTGCGGCAGATGCCCGCAAACGCCGTTTCGGCCGCACTTATATGTCTGTAATTGGCGCACTGGCACTTGCCGCAGTCGGCGTCTATGCCTATGACAAGAGCGTTGGTCTGCCACGTGCCGCACAGACTGCTACGGAGATCGCACTGCCCAATGTGGAATTGCCCCCGATAATAGAGAACTCGTTTGCGGTGTTGCCGTTCGTAAACCTCGACGGCAGTAGCGAAACCCAGACCTTCGCGGACGGCCTCGTCGACGATGTCATCTCTCAGCTTTCTCGCGTCCCGGGCCTTCGCGTCGCGTCACGCGGGGACGCATTCTCTCTGGCACCGAACAGCACGTCGAAAACCGTACGCGATCGCCTGCGGGTCGAGATGTACATTGAGGGCAGCGTCGAGATGGTGCAGGACATGCTGCGTGTCACCGTACAGATGATCGATTCCGAGACGGGCTTTCATATTCTTTCCCGTCGATTCGACAAACAACGCAGTGAGTTCTTCGAGGTGCGTGACGAAATCACCAATCTCACCGTCGCCAATGTTCGCGTTGCGCTGCCGCCCGACCTTCGTGCGTCTTCGCTGAAGGTTATTGAAGACCCGTCGCTGGATGCGTATGTCCTTTACCGACAAGGCGTCGAAGCATCTCGACAGCCAGTCTCGATGGACACGATTGCAACGGCGCTGGGCTGGTTTGACGGGGCGCTGGCTGTCGATCCGCAGTACGCGGCGGCATTGGCCGGAAAATGCGCCGTATACGTTGAGGCTTACGACGAGATGGATGATGCGTCGTTTATCGACAAGGCCAAATCGGCATGCGCAAGCGCGCTGTCACTCAATCCGAATCTCGATATCGTGCACGTCGCTCTCGGTGACCTTTATAGAGACACAGGCCAATACGCGGATTCTGAGGCGGCGTATAACCGGGCGCTCGAAATAGATCCTTCGAGCTCCGAATCACTAACCGGGCTGGGAATAGTCTACGCCCGCCAGAAGCGCTTCGAGGAAGCGGAAGCAAGCCTGCGCAAGGCGGTAGACATACACCCCGGAGACCGTCGAACGTACAACCGGCTTGGTGTTTTCTATTTCCAGACGGGCCGCTTCCAGGAGGCAGTTGAACAATACGAGTATGTTGTGGCGCTCGAACCGAACGACATGGTTGGCTATGCCAATCTGGGTGGGGCCTACATGCTATCCGGCAACTTCACCTCGGCCGCGCTCGCCTACCAGGCCGCCATAGACATTGATCCGACAACAAACGTTTATAGCAACCTGGGTCTGATGCACTACTACCTTGGCGATCTCGATGCCGCTATCGCGAGTCATAACAAAGCGATCGAACTACAGCCCAATGATCACTTGGCCCGTTCAAATCTCGGTGATGCACTCTGGAGTGCCGATCGCAAGGAAGCGGCGCGCCGAGAATTCAGCAAGGCGGAGACAATGGCCGAAGCTGCCCTCGACGTGAATCCGAACGACCCATTTTCGATGATGGACCTCGCATGGATTCGAGCAATGCTCGACAGGCATGATAAGGCCCGGGTTTTGATCGATAAAGCGCGCGGACTTGCGCCGGACGATCCGTACACGTATTACTACGACGGCATGGTGTCTCTGCGGGCGGGTGACAAAGACGCAGCAATCGCCGCTCTCGAAATTGCGGTCGAAAAAGGCTACTCCAGGCTTCTGCTCGGCGCAGAACCACATCTCGCCGACCTCAGAAACAATCCGCGTTTTTCGGCACTAATCAGCGGCGGCTGATTTGGCGCGTCAGAAAAACGGAACACTGCTTTCTTGGACTCTGCCTCGGCAGGGCGAATTGAACGAAGGAGATAAACAATGATCAAGACATCCTTCCTGCTAGCCTGCTTTGTCTTGCTAGTCGGCTGCGTAGAAACACCGCAAAGCATGAATCCTGCCTTGGAAAACTGTGACACTCAAAGAGCGAAACGGTGTCGAAACAAAGATCCGCAGGCGCCAACGGCAAGTATCAATACGAACGCGACCAAGCTAGAGGCCGACCCTTTCTGCATGAAGGCAGATGGCGGCACCGAGCTGGTGTTCAGGCTTACTCCGAGAAACGGCACGGCACTCGGCGATGCAGAGATAATCCCGAAGAACCCTGACCACACCTGGCTTAGTGGCAAGAATGATGTAAACGCGAATTACATTTATATTGATGTGCCGATGGGACTTGATACAAGCGTTGACTATAGGTATGGCATAAAGATCGGCGATAAATGCACGGACCCGAGAGTGCGTGTCGAGAACTAGGAGACTTCGTACTCGAGCAACGGCCCATAGCGACATTAGAAAAGGCCGGGCGCATTAGTGCGCGGGCCTTCACGCCCCTTTTTCCTCGAGAACGCGATAGTATTTCATTTCCTTCTGTCTGAAAGGAAGAACGAAATGAAACAGCTGAAGCATGCTATGAAACTGCTTACCGGCCTGGTGGGGTTCGTCTCGTTGCTGGCCCTGGCGGCTTGTGAGGAAAAACAACAGGCAACAACGCCGGAGACCAGCGAAGTTGCCAAGGAAGCCATTGTCTGGAAACTGGCCCAGACCTGGGGGACGGGATTCCCTATCTTTGGCGACGCCGTCATAAAGATGGCCGACATGGTCAAAGTGATGTCCAACGGTGAATTGGAAATTCGGATCGACTCCGCGAACAAGCACAAGGCGGCATTCGGAATCCTCGACATGGTCAATGCCGGTCAGTATGAAATGGGTCACTCAGCCTCCTATTACTGGAAGGGCAAGGACGCCAATACCATGTTCTTCACCACCATGCCCTTCGGCATGATCGCCCCGGAACAGTACGCCTGGTTTTATTACGGTGGCGGTATGGAGTTGATGAAGAAGGTTTACGACAAGCACGGCGTCTATGTCTTTCCTGGTGGCAATACCGGTAACCAGATGGGCGGCTGGTTTCGCAAGGAAATTAACACCCTCGACGACCTTGACGGTCTAAAGATGCGTGTCCCGGGCTTTGCCGGCGAGGTCCTTTCCCATCTTGGTGTCGTAGTAACGAACATCGCCCCTGGCGAACTCTATACAGCGCTTGATCGCGGCACCATTGATGCCCTGGAATGGGTCGGGCCATCCCTTGATCTCAACATGGGGTTCCAGAAAATTGCACCCTATTACTACACCGGCTGGCATGAGCCGGCGACGGAACTGCAATTTATGGTCAACCAGGCCAAGTTCGATGCCTTGCCCGAACATTTGCAGGAGATCCTGACGGTTGCCATGGAGTTCGCGGCCTATGACATGTATGCCCGCTCCTACCATGAAAGTGCAGTCAACTGGGCTTCCATCGAGAAGGAATATCCGGAAGTTAAGATCCGCACCTTCTCTCCTGAAATCATTGCTGCAATGAAGCAGATCAACCAGGACCTGCTGGCGGCAAGTGCAGCCAGTGATCCGACCTTTAAGGAAATCCTTGACTCACAAAACGCCTACATGAAAATGGCGCGCAAGTGGACCGAGATTTCTGACTACGCCTATCTCAAGGACAATATCGAATAGTCCCACCTGAACTCCCGGCTTCCGCCGGGAGTCCTTCGTTGTGATGTAAAGGCACTTCATGCTCCTGAGGCTAGAGAAAATCTTCGATCGCTTCTCCGACCTGATGGGGTGGATCGCCGGCATTCTCAACCTGGTCATGCTGCTCAACGTCTTCTACGACTCGATCATGCGGTATTTCTTTCGCAGTGGTTCGATTGCCCTGCAGGAAATGGAGTGGCATCTGTTTGCGATGGTCTTTCTGCTTGGCATTGCCTACGCGCTGAAGGAAGACGGTCACGTACGTGTTGATGTCTTATACGATCGTTTCTCACCCCGCTGGAAAGCCATTGTCAATATTGGTGGCACCGTTTTGTTGTTGCTCCCGCTGAGCGTGCTGGTCATCGAGGGATCCGTCTGGTACGTGCAGGAGGCGTTTAGTATGGGTGAGGTTAGTGGTGATCCGGGCGGTCTGCCCCATCGCTGGCTGATCAAGCTCGTGATCCCGGCTTCCTTTGTTTTTCTGATTGTCTCAGCAACCGGGTTTGTCATCCGTAACATCAATATTTTTCGGGGTGTCGTCGATCCGCCCGAACGTCGCATCGAGAACGAGATTCTGTAGATGATCGGACTCATCATGTTCGGCGTTGCCCTGTTGATGTTGCTTGTCGGCTTTCCTGTGGCGTTTACCTTTGGTGGAGTCGCGGTTTTCTTTGGCCTGCTGGCCGAGGGGCCGGAGATTTTTTCGCTGATGCCACACCGGATCTGGTCGATCATGAACAACACGATCCTGATGGCCATCCCGCTATTTATCTTTATGGGCATCGTGCTGCAGAAATCCAATCTGGCCGAACGTCTGCTCGAATCGATGGGTTTTCTATTCGGCGAGATTCGTGGCGGCATCGCCATTTCAACGATTCTGGTGGGCGCCTTATTGGCGGCATCCACGGGCGTAGTCGGTGCCAGCGTGGTTGCGATGGGGGTTATCTCCCTGCCGGTCATGCTCAAGTACAACTATGACAAACGCCTGGCCACCGGAACCATCTGTGCTGCAGGTACCCTTGGCCAGATCATTCCGCCATCCATTATTCTCATCATCCTCGGCGATGTTTTTCAGGAACCTGTCGGCGATCTGTTCAAGGCAGCTCTCTGGCCGGGCCTGTCCCTGGTCGTCTTTTACATCGCCTACATTGTCATCATCACACTGGTAAAAAAGGACCTGGCGCCGCCAATCCGACTCGAGGAGGCGACGGGCTCAAAAAGACAACAAGTATTTCACGCGCTGAAGGCGGTCATTCCGCCGCTCGTGCTGATCATCCTGGTACTCGGCTCAATCCTCACCGGTGTGGCAACACCGACGGAGTCATCCTCGGTCGGCGGCGTTGGCGCGATCCTCCTCGCTGCACTGTATGGCCGGTTCTCGGTTCGCATGGTCTGGGAGAGTTCGCTGGAGACCGTCAAGATTACTGCCATGGTCTTTGCGATCCTGATCGGCGCGACCGCTTTCTCGATGGTCTTCACCTACACGGGCGGTGATTGGATCATTGAGGAATTCATGCTGAGTCTGCCGGGAGAAGAATGGGGCTTCCTGATCCTCTCCATGCTGATCATCATGGCACTGGGCTTTTTTATCGATTTCGTCGAGATTTCCTACATTGTTGTGCCGATCCTGGTGCCCATCGCCGCCAGTTTGGGCATCAACCCGGTCTGGTATGCAATCCTGGTAGCGATGAACCTGCAGACGTCGTTTTTGACACCACCATTTGGCTTCAGTCTGTTTTATCTCAAAGGTGTTGCGCCACCCGAAGTCCGAACCACGGATATCTACTATGGCGTCACGCCCTTTATCGTCCTGCAGATGATCGTGCTGGCCATCCTGGTATTTTTCCCACAGTGGTTTGGTTTTTCGGCGCACTAGGTGGGCTGGATCGGCGCGCCAACTTTCGCACTGCTCGACTTGAGGCTTTGCGCACCCGTGCCGAGCAACGCCGGCAGTACACTAAACGCCGCCGTTCACTATGAAAATCTGCGATACTTTCAAGCTGTTGGCATGTCGCCTTTTGGCGTGGGGAAGCTTTCTTGAGCGAACTTTTCAATGAACTCAAGCGCCGCAACGTCGTTCGCGTAGGTGTTGCTTACATTTTGGTCGCCTGGCTCCTCGCCCAGGTGGCGGAGTTGGCGCTCGACAGTTTTGAGGCTCCCGGCTGGGTCATCAAAGCGGTATTGCTGCTGCTGGCTTTGGGCTTACCCGTTGCGCTGTTCTTTGCCTGGGCATTCGAGCTAACGCCAGAAGGTCTGAAAAAAGAAAAGGACGTCGACCGCAGCCAGTCGATTACGCACGACACCGGGCGCAAATTAAATACGCTGATCATCGGCGTTCTTGTGATCGCAGTCGGCATGCTGCTGGCTGACAAGTTTGTACTGCAATCGGAAGACACCGCTCCTGCTTCTGTAGCGACGGCCGCCAACACCAATTCCATCGCGGTATTGCCGTTCGTTGACATGAGTCCTGCGAAAGACCAGGAATATTTCACTGATGGACTGACGGAAAACCTGTTGCATGCTCTGGCCCAGATTCGGGAGCTCAAGGTTGCCGGCCGCACGTCTTCGTTTGCCTTCAAGGGCCAGAATACAGACTTAAGAGAAATCGGGGAACAGCTCAATGTCAGCAGCATCCTCGAAGGTAGCGTGCAAAAGGCCGGTGACCGTATCCGTATAACGACCCAGCTGATCAACACTGAGGATGGCTATCACCTTTGGTCAAAGACCTTTGATCGCGATCTGAACGATATTTTTGTCGTGCAGGATGAAATCGCCGAGGCTGTCGCAGGCGCTCTGCGTAAGAGCCTGCTTGGCGAGGAAGTTCACGCAAGTAATACGACGAGAAACTTCGAAGCCTATAACGCATACCTCCTCGGTTTGTCGTACTTCAACAAGAGGACAACGGAGGACTGGGACAAGGCGATTGAGCAGTTTCAGCTCGCGGTGGAGAAAGACCCCGATATGGCCCTCGCCTGGGCCGGACTCTCGCGGGCTCATAGTTTAAGAACGGGATTCGGCACCGAGTTTGCAGAAGGCTTCGAGAAGGCGCGCCTAATGGCTCAAAGGGCGTTGGAACTTGATCCCAACCTTGCGGACGCCCACATCGCGTTGGCCGAAGTGCAAGTCTCATATGACTGGGACTGGGACGGCGCCGAGGCATCACTGCAACGCGCGTACGCATTGCGCCCTGGCGATCCTGATATTGTGGTGGAACTGGCGCATCTGAAGAGCGTCAAAGGCGACAACCTCAGCGCATTTGCGGATATCGAGGAAGCGCTTTCCCGAGACCCGCTGAACTTCGGTCTCAAACGAACCCGCACCGGCATGTTGGCGAGGTTAGGGCGATGGGATGAAGCTCTGGCAGAAGCGACGCTGTTGGCGAACACCAGCCCGGAGAGTGGTGGCGTCAATTACGCGCTGGGGTCTGTGCATTTCCGTCGCGGAGAACTGGAGCAGGCTTTGGCCGCCGCCGAAAAAGAAGTTTTCGGGTTTCTTCGCCTGGAACTAGAAGCGATTCTTTATCATGAGTTAGGTGAATACGAGACAGCACAGCAGAAGATGCAGGAACTCGTCGATGATTTTGGCGATGATGCCTCGTGGCAAGCGGCCCGGGTTTATGCCCACTGGGGTGACAAAGAGGCAACCATCGCGGCCCTTGAGCGTGGCTTCGCCGTTCGCGACCCTGGAATAATCTACATAAAGAGAAGCACGGCCATTGCCGAGTTGCTACAAGGCGACCCCCGTCTGGATGACCTGCTGGAAAGATTGAATCTTCTATGACAAAAAACGGCGGCGCATTAAGCGCCGCCGTTCATTTCCTGCCTGGTCCGCTCTATTTCAGAAGCGATCGAGCGTCATCACCTTCGTCCATGCGTCAACAAAGTCAGCGACGAACTTCTCTTGTCCACCGTTCTCTGCATAGACTTCTGCGATAGCGCGAAGCTCCGCGTGTGATCCGAACACGAGGTCAACAGGCGTTGCCTTCCATTTCAACTCGCCGGTAACGCGATCATGTCCCTCGTAAACGCCAGCGGCTTCCGATGACTTCGTCCACTTCGTCGACATGTCGAGCAGGTTCACGAAGAAATCGTTGCTTAGCGTTCCGGGTTGATCCGTGAACACACCGTAACTGGCGCTTTTCGCGTTCGCACCCAAAGCTCGCATGCCGCCGACCAGAACGGTCATCTCGGGAGCGGTGAGCGTGAGCAGGTCGGCCTTTTCGACCAGCATTTCCGCCGGTGACCGTGCGTTGCCTTCGCCGAAGTAGTTGCGGAACCCATCTGCCATCGGCTTAAGCACGGCAAAAGACTGAACATCGGTCTGCGCCTGGCTGGCATCTGTACGCCCCGGCGCGAACGGAACGACAACATCGTGCCCTGCTGCCTTGGCAGCCTGTTCGATGGCTGCAGCGCCGCCGAGAACGATCACGTCAGCGAGCGATACTTTCTTGCCGCCGGATTGCGCTTTGTTGAAGTCCTTCTGGATGCTCTCCAGCGCTTTCAGCACCTTGGCCAACTCTTTCGGATTGTTGACGTCCCAATCGCTCTGCGGCGCCAGACGAACCCGCGCGCCGTTTGCGCCACCGCGCATGTCGGTGCCACGGAACGTTGAGGCGGATGCCCAGGCCGTTCGGACCAACTCAGATACGGTGAGCTTCGAATCGAGGATTTCAGATTTCAGCTTCGCAATGTCGTCTGCATCAATCGGCTCATGATCGACCGCCGGAACTGGATCCTGCCAGATCAGCTCCTCTTCAGGAACGCCGGCACCGATGTAGCGTGCACGCGGACCCATGTCGCGGTGCGTCAGCTTGAACCAGGCTCTGGCAAACGCGTCCTCGAACTCTTCAGGATTCTCCAGCCAACGCTCGGTGATCTTGCGATAGGCCGGGTCGAACTTCAGCGACAGGTCAGTTGTGAACATGATCGGCGCATGTCGCTTCGACGGATCGTGAGCATCCGGAACCAGGGTAGATGCGGCATTATTCGCAGGAATCCACTGGGTCGCGCCTGCCGGGCTCTTCGTTTGCACCCAATCGTAGGTGTACAGATTCACGATATAGCTGTGGGTCCAGGCAACCGGGTTGACGGTCCATGCGCCTTCGAGGCCGCTGGAAATCGTGTCACCGGCTTTGCCACTACCGCACTTGTTTGTCCAACCGAAGCCTTGCTCCTCGACGCCTGCAGCGGCGGGCTCAGCACCGACACAACCAGAGGGAGGTGCCGCGCCATGCGCTTTACCGAATGTGTGTCCGCCCGCGATCAGTGCTGCGGTCTCTTCATCGTTCATCGCCATGCGACCGAACGTGTCGCGAATGTCCTTTGCAGCCAACAGCGGATCCGGGTTGCCGTTCGGGCCTTCCGGGTTCACATAGATCAGACCCATTTGAACAGCAGCAAGCGGTTTCTCCAGCTCGCGTTCGCCTTCGTAACGCTTGTCTGCAAGCCACTCGCTCTCGGGACCCCAATAGACCATCTCGGCCTGCCAGTCATCCTCACGACCGCCAGCAAAACCGAAGGTTTTGAAGCCCATGGATTCCAGCGAGACATTGCCTGCCAGGACCATCAGGTCGGCCCATGAAAGGCTGCGACCGTACTTCTGCTTGACCGGCCAAAGCAAGCGTCGTGCCTTGTCCAGGTTGGCATTGTCAGGCCAGCTGTTCAGCGGCTCGAAACGCTGTTGACCGCCACCGGCGCCACCGCGTCCGTCAGACACTCGGTAGGTTCCCGCGCTGTGCCAGGCCATGCGAATGAAAGAACGGACCATAGTGACCGTAGTCTGCTGGCCACCAGTCCTGCGATGTCTGTCAGCACAGACTCGATGTCCTTTTTCACGGCATCGAGGTCGAGGCTCGCGAACGCCTCGGCGTAATTGAAGTCTTCACCCATGGGTTCGATTCAACGCCGTGATCGCGAAGAGCGTAAGGTTGAGGTTTTCGGGCCACCAAAACTGGTTCGACTTCGGCTCACCCTGAGCAAAAGCCGAGTTTGATGGCACCATTGCTGACATCGCTATAGTTAAAGCGACGAGCAAAGGCATCGTTTGTTTACGCATTGGTTTTCCCCTTGAATAAGAATGACTGCGACTACAGTGACATTAAAGCGCATCTTAGACCATCGACTTGATGGAATATTTATGTCGCAATATGCGATAAATCGAACGTATGCTTGAATCGATTTCATACATCGCATTCCCCACCTTTCTGTGCCAAATTACCGCCCATGCCACATTCGTAGTTACCCACATCTTGTTCGCCCCGCTCGACCTCGGCTTCACGACCCTGAAGAACCGGGTGCTCATGGGCTCTATGCACACAGGGCTCGAAGACGGCAACAAACACGACCGTCTCGCGGCCTACTTTGCCGAACGCGCCCGGGGTGATGTCGGTCTGATTGTTACGGGCGGTTACGCACCGAACCGGGTTGGCGGCGTAAAACCTTTCGCGGGAAAACTCACTACCCGGTCAGAGGCAAGAAAGCATCAGCGAGGTTACAGACGCAGTGCACGCCGAAGGCGGCAAGATCGCGATGCAGATTCTGCACGCCGGACGTTATGCCTACCATCCGTTTTCGGTAGCACCTTCCAGGATACGCTCACCGATTACGCCCTTCACACCACGCGAGCTATCGTCTGCAGGCGTTGAAAAACAGATAAACGCTTTCGTGCGCTGCGCGCAGCTGGCGCGTGACGCCGGTTACGACGGCGTCGAAATCATGGGCTCGGAAGGTTATTTCATCAACGAGTTCCTGGTCACACATACGAACCAGCGCACCGACAAGTGGGGTGGCGACTACGCACAACGCATGCGCTTACCTGTCGAGATTGTCGAACGAACCCGGGAAGCGGTTGGCAAAGACTTCATCATCATCTATCGGCTGTCCATGATTGACTTGATTCCCGACGGCAACAGCTGGGAAGAAACAGTGACGCTTGGCAAAGGCGATCGAGTCGCCGGCGCCACGATCATCAACACGGGAATTGGTTGGCACGAAGCGCGTGTCCCAACCATCGCGACATCAGTTCCTCGCGGTGCATTCGCCTGGGTTACAAAGAAGATGAAACGCGAGGTCACCATCCCATTAGTGACTTCCAACCGGATTAACCTGCCGTCCACGGCGGAACAGATCCTGGCCGATGGCTGTGGCGACATGGTCTCTATGGCGCGCCCACTGCTGGCGGATCCGGAGTTTGTTCGAAAAGCGCGCGAAGGTCGTTCTGACGAAATCAATGTCTGCATCGCCTGCAACCAGGCCTGTCTCGATCACACCTTCGCCAACAAGATGAGCAGCTGCCTTGTGAATCCGAGGGCCTGCCACGAAACGGAGTTGAACTACATCAAGGCGGCGGATAGCCGCAAGTTCGCCGTTGTCGGTTCAGGGCCCGCGGGCATCTCTGCTGCTTTGGTGCTGGCCGAGCGTGGCCACGAGGTTGAGTTGTATGAGGCGGCGGCTGAAATTGGCGGCCAGTTGAACATGGCCAAGGTCATTCCCGGCAAGGAAGAATTTCACGAGATGTTGCAGGTACTTCAAGCGACAGATCGAGCTCAAGGGCGTGCAAGTACATTTGAACGCTCGCGTTAGTGCAGATGACGCTGACGACCAGGAACTATGACGGTGTGATCATCGCCACGGGCGTCACACCGCGAGACCCGGAAGATCGAAGGACAGGATCACCCGAAGGTGCTCAGCTATATCGATGTTCTTCGCAACGCAGCTACCCGTGGGTAAACGCGTCGCCATTATCGGCGCCGGCGGTATCGGTTTCGACGTCGCAGAATTCCTGCTGCACGACGGACATTCACCCACTCTGGATCTCGACGAATGGTTAGCCGAATGGGGTGTCGTCGATCCGGCCGAAGCTCGAGGCGGCATTGTCACCGCAACGAACGCGGCCAGAGCCACGCGGGAAATCACCCTGCTGCAACGTAAAGCCGGAAAACACGGCGCCAAACTGGGCAAGACCACCGGCTGGATACACCGTGCCGTGTTGAAGATGAATAATGTGCAGATGATCGGTGACGTTAACTACGAGCGTATTGGCGACGACGGTCTGTTGATCAGCTACGGCGACAAACGTGAAAACCCGACCTGGATCGATGTCGACCACATCGTGATGTGCGCCGGACAGGTTCCGCTTCGCGAGTTGCAGGAACCACTGCAGGCCGCCGGTATTTCGACACATGTCATTGGCGGTGCTGATGTCGCGTCAGAGCTCGATGCCAAGCGCGCGATTGATCAGGGTAGTCGACTCGCCGCAGGGCTATAACCCGCAACCCTTTCTCCAAAAAAAGGGGCCGGATACAGTTTCTGGTCATTTCCGTCAGGAATCACCCATGTCTATGTCAGCGTTGGTGACGCAAAGTTGGTACTCGTTACATCGGAGTGATCCCAGTGCCGCGACCTGGACGCCTGAACCTACCGGGCATACCTCAGCACATAACTCAACGAGGCAACAATCGCCAGATCTGTTTTTTTGCGGATGACGACTACCGGTTGTACCTGAAATTACTGGCTGCCAGCTGTGAAAGAAATGAGTGCGAACTTCACGCCTATGTACTAATGACCAATCATGTGCATTTACTCATTACTCCCAAGATCCCGGAAGGGGCGTCTCTCACCATGCGTGACTTGGGCCGGGACTATGTTCGGACGATCAACAAGAAGCACGGGCGAAGCGGCACGATGTGGGAAGGCAGATTTAAATCTTCACTGGTGGATACGGACCGGTATTGCCTGGCTTGTTACCGCTATATTGAACTCAACCCCGTTCGGGCAGGCATCGTTCAACATCCCGGGGACTATCCGTGGTCGAGTTTTAGAAGTAACACATCGGGCGTGTCGAACACATTTGTTACGCCACACGATACGTGGGTTGGATTGGGGGAAAACCCCAAACGCCGAAAACGCGCGTATCTGAAAATGTTTAGCACTGCGCTTGATCAGCGTGAAATTGACGCCATCCGCCACGGAATAGCCAAAGGGCTGCCTACCGGAAGTGACGTCTTTCGGGCGAACATTGAACAGGCTCTGTCAGTTACCCTCGGAAGCGGCAAGCAAGGCCGGCCTAGAAAAGATCCAACCTAAAACGTATCCGGCCCCTTTTAGGGCTAAAAACGTATCCGGCCCCTTTTGTTGTTGCGGCCCCTTTTGTTGTTTCTCCACGAAAATATGACACCACCGTGATCTCGGCGTGAGATCTGGGCTCGAAGCTTGGCTGTGTATGCAATCACCCAATCTTGCGGAGTCAAACAATGAAGAAAATCCTGTATGCCACAGCGCTGGCGGCCTCTCTGACAGCGGCACCTGCGGCGAATGCCGTCGATTTTGATGTTGAGATTACCAATCTCAGCAACGCCATCTACTTCACACCATTTCTCGTGGCCGCCCATCCCGCTGGTAACAACCTGTTCGTTGCGGGTCAGCCCGCGTCAGCCAGCCTGCAGGCGATGGCCGAAGGCGGAAGCATTGACGGTCTTGTCACCGAGGTCACAACGCTTGGCGCGACCATTGTCGAGAACCCGGCCGGCGGTCTGCTCGCACCCGCGACTAGCATCAGCTTCAGCATGAATACCGACGGCACGTCGAATGACCGCCTGAGCGCTGTCGCGATGCTGCTTCCGACCAACGATGCATTTGCGGGCCTGAATGCCATAGAGATCCCAACTGAGCCCGGATCCTACACCTACAACGTTCCAGCCTACGACGCTGGCACCGAGGCCAATGACGAGTTGCTCACTGGTGGCGGCATGCCGGGCGCCCCGGGTATGCCGGCCGATCCAGGTGGTCTCGCGGGAATGAACGGTACCGGTGCTGCCGGTGCTGATGCCAACACCAATGTTCACATTCACCGTGGCTCGCTGGGTGACACCGATGCCGCTGGTGGTACCAGCGATCTTGATAGCCGCGTGCACCGTTGGCTGAACCCCGTCATTCGCGTGACGATCACGGTCCAGTAGGGGAATCATGATGTTTATGAATCGAACAGGTATCTTGCGTTTCGCTGCTGTCGGGTTGGCCGCCACACTGTTTTCGGCCTGCAGCGATAGCGACAATTTCGTCCCGCCCCCTCCACCGCCACCACCTCCGGCGATGGCAAGCTTTGAGGTCACGTTGACCAACCTTACGAACGGCCAGCCACTGTCTCCGATTGCTGTAATCGCCCATCAGGATGCCTACTCGGTGTTCACGGTCGGTAGTGCGGCGACCGCAGGACTCGAGCAATTGGCCGAAGGTGGCGACAACAGCGCTTTGCTTGCTGAGGCAGACGCGGATGCAGCGGTAATGGCCTCGGCCTCCGGCGCGGCGCCGATCGGGCCGGCTGGCTCCGAGACGGTAACTGTCACCGTACTGCAGAGCGAACTGCCGGGCCTGACGATCAGTCTCAGTTCGATGCTCGTCAACACCAACGATGCGGTTACAGGCGTTAACGCTGTGCCGGTTGGTGCGTTCGCGGCGGGCGACCGCAGGACAATGCGGTCGATTGCTTACGATGTCGGAACCGAAGCCAATACCGAGGCGGCCGCTCACATTCCGGGCCCGGCCGGTGGCGGCGAGGGTTTCAATGCGGCCCGTGACGACCGGGCAGACCGGGTCGCGATGCACACTGGCGTGGTCGGGCAGGATGATGGTTTTGCCACGTCCGACCTCACTGGCCAGCACCGCTTCGACAATCCGATCGCTCAGATACGCATCGAGCGAATCAACTAGGGCCCTGGGCCGGCAGGTCAAAAACGACTTGCCGGCCTTTTTCCTGTGATATTTGCGTGAAGTTTACGGTCTATTCTCCAACCAGCAGTACGGAAGAGGTGGGACCGATGCATTCGCGACGCATATTGCTCGTTGAGGACGAACAGGACATAGCTGATCTCGTTGTGCTTCACTTGAAGGACCTGTGTGACGAGATCGTTGTCGCCAGTGACGGCCACGAGGGCTTACGGCAGGCCACGATGCAGGACTGGTCGCTGGTTATTCTCGATTTGCGATTGCCCGGGCCGGATGGCCTCGAGATATGCCGGGCCGTGCGCCGCGAACGTGCCTATCAGCCCATTCTGATGCTGACATCAAAGTCGGCCGAGTTGGACCGGGTGCTTGGCCTCGAAACGGGCGCCGACGACTACCTCACCAAACCCTTCAGCGTTCTTGAACTGGCCGCGCGAGTACGGGCCATTTTGCGGCGAGTGCAAAACCTGCAACCAGCCGCCGCATCGGAAGACGTCACTTCGCCTATTCAGGCTGGCGAGTTACAAATCGATCCGAGCAAGCGTCACGTCACTTTGGCAGGTGAGTCCATCGATCTCACTGCGCGCGAATTCGATCTGCTCACCTATTTCGCGCGTCATCCTGGCCGGGTATTCCGTCGCGCTGAACTTCTCGACAGAGTCTGGGGCTATGGCCATGAAGGGTACGAGCACACTGTGAACTCACACATCAATCGTCTGCGCGCAAAGATAGAAGATGATCCCACACGACCAGAAGTCATCGTTACGGTTTGGGGCGTTGGCTACAAGTTATCGGAGCAACGTGTGTGAACACTCTGTTTGCAAAACTGTCAGCTGCATTGTTGGCCGTCGTTACCGTGCTGGTCGCCGCATTTCTTATCGTTGACCGGCTGAACACGCGTGCGTACTACGAAGAATTGTCGCAGCACCTGAACGCGCCGATAGCCATGTACGTGACGAACCAACGCCAGCTCATTAAAGACGGTGAAGCCGATCTCGACAGCCTGCGTGAACTGGCCTCCCATGCCATGGTTATCAATCCGACAGCAGAGATCTACCTGCTGGATATCGACGGCAATATCCTGGGCCACAGCCTCGACGCCGAAAGCGTGATCAGGCCCAGGGTCGACCTGGGGCCCGTGCAATCGTTGATTGCCGGTGAAACGCATTTTCCGCTACGCGGCGATGATCCGCGTGGCGCCGCGAGCAAGAAGATTTTCTCCGCCTGGCCGGTTACGACAGACAATAGAACTGAAGGTTATCTCTACGTGATTCTTGGCGGCCAGAAATACGAGGAGCTCGCAAGCAATATCGGCGACTCGTATGTCTCCAAAGTCAGCCTTATCGCGATTGCCGGCATTGCTGTTTTTGTTGCTGCGATTGGCGTGCTTGTGTTTGGTCTTCTCACGCGTCGCCTCAAACGGCTCAACCACGAGATCCTGCGTACCACCGAATCGAGATTTACGGTCGCGCCAACACTGGAGAAGACCAGCGGGCATGGCGACGAGATAGACTCACTGTCAAACGCGTTTGTCGATATGTCGCAGCAGATCCGAAAGCAGATCGACCAGCTGACCGAAAACGACCGCCTCCGCCGCGAACTTGTTTCGAACATCTCGCACGACTTGCGCACGCCACTTTCGGCTATACAAGGTTATATCGAGACGCTTTTGATAAAGAGTGACTCGATGTCTGCAGAGGAGCGCCTGCACTACCTGCGCATCGCCCAGAAACATACGATTCGGCTGGGCTCACTCATTGGCGATCTGTTTGAACTATCCAAGTTGGACTCCGGTAGCGTTGCGCCCAGCGTGGAGTCTTTTTCGCTTCCGGAGCTTGTGCAGGATATCGTGCAGGAGTTCCAACTCGAGTCCGAACGCAAGAACATTAGCCTGCACGTCGAAGTTGACGCCGCCGCTGCAATCACGATGGGTGACATCGGTCTGATTCAACGAGTTCTGGAGAACCTGGTGCGCAACGCCATTCAGTTCATGCATGAAGGCGGTGACATCACAATTTCGATTACAGAGAGACCCGAAACAGTCGCCATTGCGGTCTCCGACACTGGTCCTGGCATTGCCGAGGAAGATGTTCCGAGGATCTTCGATCGGTTCTATCGTGCTTTAGAGGGCGAAGAATCCAGATCAGGTTCTTCCGGCCTGGGCCTCGCGATAGTGAAACGAATTCTGGACTTGCACGACAGTCGCATCACCGTAAGCAGCAAACTCAACGCAGGAACGCGTTTCGAATTTGAACTGCCGCTCTGCCGGCAAGCCGCCTAGTCGTCGGTGAAATCTTTCACAGACTCGGTGGACTGGCGCAGCGCGGTTAGCCCGCAGCAGCCTCCAGCGCTTCTGCTTCGATCTCTATCTTCTTCTTGTCCACTCGCGCGTATTCGTACAGGCCAGCTTCGTCGTAGATGACGCGGTCTTCGTAGTCATCGAACCAGATCGCATCCGGGTTGCGTCCGACGATGCAGACCTTGCCGCGATCCGGAGCGTCCAATGCGTTGCGCAGGATCTTGAAGATCAAGGACGCCATTCTCCGTTCCCGGAATACCAGGGATCGGTTCGTTGGTGACTGCAGCCACCTCGGTCTTGCCCTTGTAATGGGTAATCGACAGGCGCGCATGTGATTCAACGCCGGATAGACCTTTTTGCGATTCGTTGAGGAGGTTCCAGACTGTCTCAATGGGCACATTGAAGTGCCGGTACGCGACGATGTCGCGACCGCAGAAGAAGTAGTGGTTATTAACGCCGGCCCGGTACAGGGCACGTTGCATGACGCGTAGTGCGTCAGCGTCATCATTGATGCCCTTGATGATCGGCGCCTGGTTTTCGACAACGATCCAACCGCGCGCTGTGACGCCTTCGATGGCCTTCTTGGTGTCCGGATGCCACATGAGCGAACCGTTCGGGTTCTGCAGATACTCACCATCGTCACCTTTGAGAAGGAACTCGTCCGGGTGGTTGAAGTGAATCATCAGTCGGAAACCGACATCCGGGTAAGCCTCGTGGAAGTTATCCAACATCGCGAGGAAGGTTTCGTCAAAGCGCTTCGGATGGAATGACATTTCCTTGGTGCCGAGACGAATCGACTTCCACGCCTGCCTCAGCGAGAGCGCCCATCCATGCACCGACCTTGTGGTTCGGCAACACCATCGGGTCACCACCCGACAACAGGATTTCTCGCAATTTCTCGCGACCGGTATCCGGGTGCCGTCCACCGTTCGCGTCGACAATCTTGTTGTGCGCTTTGATGTAGTCGGTCACTTCCGGAATCTTCGCCAGGCCTTTCTTGGCAACGGTGCCGTCCTGGCGTTCGACTTCCTTCTGGCTGATCAACTCTTCGCGGTAGCAGAAGCGGCAATGCGCCGAGCACGTGGATACGGCGTACAGCAGGCCCATCTCATACTTATGCAGCATTCCTTCGACCGGGGCGAAGTCCATCTGGTAGCCCGGGTCCTCCGATCCGGCGAGGTTCAGCGTCTCGTCCGGGTTGGCTTTGACGAGATTCTGCAGCGGGATGCTGTTCCGGGCCATCTCGTAGAAGTGGCGCGTCATCTTCACCGGCATACGGTTCTCGACGTCGCGTTCCGTGCCTTTCAGCTCCAGCAATGATGTCAGCTCAGCCTTGGAGTAAAACCCCTTGATGGCATCCGGCGCCTTTTCGTCAAAGAACGGCTTCAGGCCGTTGATGATCTCGCGCTCGTACTTGGGGCTCTCGATCGTATCCCTGAACGCCTGCTCTCTTTCTGTCGGAACGTATGCTGCCACGTCACACCTCGAATTACGTGTTGCCAATTGAGACCAATGTAACACATTGCACTATATATTTGTGCTAATGTAACAATATGAACAGGCCGGTTCCAGCAGTGTCCACCCTGGACCATATCGCTGCCGTCAGCAGCGATTTGACGCCCACACAGTGCCGTATCGCTGAGGCGGCGCTGGCCGAGCCCACACTCCTCGCCTTTGGCACGGTTTCCGACCTGGCCGACCGGGTCGGCACCAGCCGCCCGTCGATCGTCCGCTTCGCGACCAAGCTCGGGTTCGAGGGCTACGCAGACCTCCAGCAACACATTCGCAATGACCTGTCTCGCCGCCTTTCGCGGCCGAGCGAACGTATCAGGAGCGGCGGCGGTCAGGGTGCATCGGCAAGAACGTCAATCAATGAGGCCATCGCGTCGGTGTTCGACGCGGTCGAAGGCGATCGCATCGCGGCACTGGTGACGCCGATCGTCCAGGCACGGAAAGTCTGGGTGCTCTCGGGAGAAACCTCGCTGGCCGGCGCTCACGCACTTCAAAGTGGTTTATCGATGGTGCGACCCGGCGTGCGCTGGCTCGAGGAGCACTCGTTCGGAACCGAACTGAGCGACGCAACGCCCGGCGACACGGCCGTGGTGATTGATTTTCCGCGCTACAGGAAACAGGTAACCCTGGCTGCAAGTGTTCTTGCTGATGCCGGTGTCACCGTCGTGGCCATAACAGACAGTCCACTATCCCCACTGGTCGAGTTAGCCGATACCTGGAGCCAGATCAAGGTGCCGGCCGTCGGCCCGTTCGATAGTTCAGTGCCCATCGTTGCGATGTGCGAACTCGTCGTCGCGCAGGTCGCCCGGGAACTTCAGGACGTCGCGACGGACCGGATCGATCGGATCGAAGCGCTTTGGGACCAGACAGAAACGTTCGTGTAGTCGTTCATTACACGGGAGAAGCAGGAAGTGATTAACAAGCAATACACATCGGTCGCAGAAGCGGTGGCGGATATACCCGACGGAGCGACCGTCATGGTTGGTGGTTTCGGTGCATCGGGCAGTCCGATAGAACTCCTGCATGCATTGATCGACCACGGTGCGAGTGACCTCACTGTGATCAATAACAACACCGGCAACGGCGAAGTGGGACTGGCCGCGCTAATCGGCAATGGGCAAGTCAGGAAAATGATCTGTTCCTTCCCGCGATCCAGCCAGTCCAAGGTGTTCCCGACGTTGTACCGGGCAGGGAAGATCGAGCTCGACATCGTTCCGCAAGGAACACTGGCCGAACGCATTCGTGCGGCGGGTGCCGGCGTGCCGGCATTCTATACGCCCACGACCGTCAATACGGTTTTGGCCGAGGGCAAGGAGCACCGTGAATTCGACGGGCGCACTTACGTTATGGAGCCGTGGCTCAAGGCAGACTTCGCACTAATAAAGTGTGAAGTTGCGGACCCGCTCGGCAATCTGATGTTCAACAAGACGGCACGCAATTTCAGCCCGCTGATGTGTATGGCCGCGAAAACGACGATCGTGCAAACGAAAAAACTGGTTGCTCGCGGCGACATCGACCCCGAGCACGTCGTTACGCCGGGCATTTTCGTTAATCGGATAGTTGAGGTAATTGACCCCGATCATGAGGACGTCCTTATTGCCGAAGGGAGGACTTACCCATGAGCTGGACCAGAGAAGAGATGGCAGCTCGAGCTGCACAAGACATCCCGGACGGTTCGTACGTCAATCTCGGCATCGGTATTCCGGAGCTGATTGCCCAGTTCGTTCCCGAAGGCCGGGAGTTCATTTATCACACCGAGAACGGGCTGCTTGGCATGGGCCCGCCACCAACTGAGGAAGAACGCGACCTCGACCTGATGAACGCCGGCAAGAAGTATGTGACGGCACTGCCCGGCGCCGCCTATTTTCATCACGCCGACAGCTTCAGCATGATTCGTGGTGGCCACCTCGATGTCTGCGTTCTTGGCACGATGCAGGTCGCAGCCAATGGTGACATCGCCAACTGGTCCACCGGCGCGCCCGATGCCATACCGGCTGTCGGCGGCGCGATGGATCTCGTGCAGGGCGTGAAGCACATCTACGTGATCACACAACACACCACCAAGACCGGTGACCCGAAGCTTGTCGACGACTGCACCTATCCGTTAACCGGTGCGGGCGTTGTGTCTCGTATTTTTACCGATCTTGCCGTGATTGACGTTACAGACAAAGGGTTCCAGGTCGTCGAGCTGGCGCCCGGCGTGACTTTCGAAGAAGTACAGGAAAAGACCGGCGCACCCATTCTGCCGGTAGGAAACCAATATGACTGACGTATTCTTGATCGATGGCATCCGAACTCCGGTCGGACGCTATGGCGGTGGCCTCGCGGCCGTTCGCACTGACGACCTGGCAGCAATACCCATCACGGCACTGATGGAACGCAATTCAGGCGTCGACTGGTCGGCCGTTGAAGATGTGATTCTCGGCTGCGCCAACCAGGCTGGTGAAGATAATCGCAATGTTGCACGCATGAGCAGCTTGCTCGCCGGACTCCCGCAGGAAGTGCCGGCCAGCACACTCAATCGTCTCTGTGGCTCCGGACTCAATGCCGTGGGCAGCTGTGCCAATGCTATTCGCTGCGGTGAAGGCGACCTGATGATCGCGGGCGGCGTTGAGAGCATGTCGCGATCGCCATTCGTCATCGGCAAGTCCGACAGCGCGTTCGGTCGGGCACAGACCATGTATGACACCACGATGGGCTGGCGCTTCGTCAACAAGAAGATGGACGCCGAGTACGGCACGGATGCCATGCCGCAGACCGCGGAGAACCTTGCCGTCGAAAAGTCGATCAGCCGTGAAGACCAGGACAAGTTCGCGTTGTGGAGCCAGGAAAAGGCAGCCGCTGCCCAGGAAGATGGTCGCCTTGCCGGCGAAATCACGCCAGTGTCGGTGCCACGCCGCAAGCAGGACCCACTCATTGTCGATACCGATGAACATCCGCGCAGTACGTCGCTGGAGAAGCTCGCCGCTTTGCGGTCGCTGTTTCCCGATGGAACCGTGACGGCGGGCAACGCGTCTGGCATCAACGATGGTGCGGCAGCTTTGCTGCTGGCATCAGAGGCCGGTGCTGCGAAACACAACCTGACGCCGAAGGCGCGCGTACTCGGCATGGCCGTTGCGGGCGTGCCACCAAGAATCATGGGCATCGGTCCGGTCCCGGCGACGCAGAAGTTACTGCAGCGCCTGAACCTGACGCTCGACGACTTCGATGTTCTCGAACTCAACGAAGCATTTTCTGCGCAGGCCCTCGCCTGCACGAGAGAACTCGGGTTGGCAGACGACGATCCGAGAATCAACACGCGCGGCGGCGCGATCGCGCTGGGCCACCCGCTTGGCATGAGTGGCGCCCGCCTGGCGATCACAGCAATGGACCAACTTTATACCGGTGGTGGCAAGCTCGCACTGTGCACGATGTGCATCGGCGTGGGCCAGGGCATTGCCATGGTTATCGAGTCACAGAGGTAGGCGAAAAGAATGGATGCGCTAAAGAACGCCATTGAGAACGCATGTACACGGTACGCGGCGGCAAACCCTCTAAGCGACGCGGCCGAAGAAGACGCGTTGCAATACCTGCCGGGCGGCAATACCCGTTCGGTCTTGCACTATGAGCCCTTCCCTTTGACGATGGTGTCCGGAGAAGGCGCGGAACTAACCGATCTCGACGGCCATCGCTACGTAGATTTCGTCGGCGAATATTCAGCGGGACTGTTCGGTCATTCCGATCCGCGCGTCATAGCCGCGATTCAAGAAGCCCTGGCCTCGGGCATCGCAATGGGAGCACCCACGAAGTACGAGAGGACGCTCGCCGGCCTGTTGTGTGAGCGCTATCCCGCACTCGACCAGGTACGTTTCTGTAACTCGGGAACCGAAGCCAACCTGATGGCACTGACAACTGCTCGCGCAGTAACAGGCCGCGACAAGCTGCTCGCTTTTCGCGGGTCATACCACGGGGGTGTCATAAAGTTTCCGGGCGGCCGCTGCGAGTTGAATGTCCCCTACAACTTCGTACTCGGCGACTTCAACGATGTCGAAGGGACAGCTGCGCTGATTCGTGGACTTGGCGACGAACTCGCCGCCGTCATCGTCGAGCCGATCCTCGGTGCGGGTGGAAACATCAAGGCCAACCGGGAATTCCTGGAAATGCTTCGAGAACGCACCGAGGACGTCGGGGCGCTTTTGATCTTTGACGAGGTCAAGACAGCTCGCCTCGGGCCGGCCGGGGTTCAGGGCATGCTCGATGTCACACCCGACCTCACAACGCTGGGCAAGTTTATCGCCGGTGGGTTGCCGACGGGTGCGTTTGGCGGTCGTGCCGACCTCATGGCGCGCTTCGACCCGCGGCACGGCCGTGGCTGGAATCATGCCGGGACCTTCAATAACAATGTCTGCGCCATGGCAGCCGGCTGCGTTGCGATGGGCGAAGTCTTTACCCCGGCAAGAGCCGCAGAGTTTTTCGATTGGTCGGAGGCGTTTCGTTTGTCACTCAACGAGATGTTCGCGCAAAGGGACGTGCCGCTGTTTGCCAACGGCATGGGCTCAATCATCGCGATTCACTTCTCGAAAATAGCGACGAATAGGCCGACAGATATCACGGCAGGCTGCCAATCGCTGCGGCCGTTGCTGCACATGGAAATGCTGCTTGAAGGTGTACTCATTTGTAAACGCGGCGATTTATTCCTGTCGCTGCCGATGGACGAGTCTCACCTGACCAAGGCACGCGACGCGTTTGGGACATTCATTGACAGGCACCAACCGTTGATCGAGGACGTATTAGCGGCGTAGCAACCCGCCAAACCACCTATACCGGGGTTTTCCGAACTGGCTCGCGGCCCCACTTAAGGCTATCCTTAGGCCTCGCCTGGCCTGTTGCCAGCTTGGGAGAAACCATGAAATTGCAGACGCTATTAATTGTCGGGTTCGCATTGAGCATGTCCGGTTGTGCCGAGAAAGAACAGGCTGTCGACGAAGCGAAAGCACCCCCGCCAGCGGCCGAAGCATCTCCGGCAAAGGTCGAAGAATGGCGGAATGCCGAGTTTCTAGACCACATGCACCGCCACGCGGATCAGCTCGACGACCTCAATAATGCCCTCGCGGACGGCGATATCATCGCGGCCATGACGCCCGCCTACTGGTTGTCGCGGCACGACTCGGTTGAGGGCGTCCCAGCCGAATGGCAACAATATATGGACGGCATGCGCGAGGCATCCATCGATGTTGAGAAATCAAACGATATTGACGTCGCGCGCGCGGCGGCAGGGCGAATCAACAAGCAGTGCCAGGGTTGCCATGCTGCGGCCGGAGCGATGATCGACTACGATGCCTCAGACGCGCCGTCGCAATAACACCGACGCTATCGTCACGGCGGCTGTGGCCAGGACCATGGCCGAGACCGTCACGGAGCGAACAGCACCCAGATTGGCCAGGCCGTAAATTTCGGGCCACAGCGAGCCGAACAACGTGCTCGAGATACCGTAGCTAATGCCGAGCAGAACCATGACGAGGAACAGCGTTATCTCCGGTCCACTGTAGGCCAGCGCAAAACACGCGCCTGCAAGCGGCAACAGGAAGAAGGGAAGAACCAGGGTTGCCCCAAAACGATCGATCACGGCTCCGGTGAGCAAGGCGCAACCGACTGTGGTGAGCGCCATAACCAGCTGCGCGTTTCCCGCAGACGACCTTTCTCCTTCGATAACTGCCCATGAGGTACGCGAGGCTGGCGGTAGCACCACCAGGCGAAAGGAAGACCGACGACAAGCAACACGATCGCGGCACCGGCCCATCCTGCACGATATCCGTAGGCGATCGTAACCGCAGCGAATGCCATCGGGATCGTGGCTTCGCCTCCCTGGTGACCCAGCACGACGAGCGAGACAGCACGGGCAACGTCGACGCAAAACCGGCCATGACTGCGGCGCCGGCGAGAACGGGCATTACCAGAAGCAGCATGCGATGGGCTGGCACAACGTCAACGAGCCTGCCAACGAACGGCAGACAAACCGCACTCGCCAGCGTAGCGAACATATAGAGGCGTCCGAATTCGCCATGGGTGAGATCAAACGCGGCCTGCCATTCTGAAACAGACGCCGATATGAAATACGTGAGCATGAACCCGCCGGCAATCCAGCGGAAGTTACATCTTAGAAATCGGAACATAAATCGCGGAAATACCTGCTGGTTAGTGCCTTCGATCTGTCAGCTAGGCCGCGATAACGCGGTTGCGACCTTCGCGTTTGGCACGATACAGGCGCATGTCGGCTTCCTTGAGGATTGCCGTGGAGTGCAAGCTGCTCTTAATCTCTGTCACCCCGAAACTGGCGGTCACTCGCAAAGCTGGCGCTATGTCCGACCAGTCGGCGTCCTGGACAGCGCGGCGTAAGTCGCTGCAGACCTGGCGTGCTCGGTCGAGTTCGGTATCGGGAAGGAACAGCAGGAATTCCTCACCACCATAGCGCGCGACGAAATCGGTTTTTCGACAGCCGTCGCTCAGGATTTGTGCGATTCGCCGCAAGACCTTGTCGCCGGTCGCGTGCGAGTGATTGTCATTGATCTGCTTGAAATGATCGATGTCGGCAAGTACGACCGCGCCCATGTGATCGTTGCGCTCTGCAAGGTCGATTTGCTGTTGCAGGAAATTGTCGGCACAGCGCCGATTGGGGAGCTTCGTGAGTTTGTCGTGCGTAGCCTGCCGTTCGAACTCGTCTGCCTGCACCTTCAGGGCCTCGGTTCGTTCATCGACGAGTTTTTCGAGCCGGTCGCGCATGATTGCGTACTGCATGATGACCAGCATGCCTGCCGTGAGAACGGCTAACAGCAGCACGAAAAACGGCATCGACAGATTGGTGAACACGGCTGCCAGTATCACGCCCGCGGCACCTGCGACAAACTCAACAGTAGCCGTAAATCGGTTGAAGACCTGGCGCGGGTCCATGCGTTTCAGGTACAGCATGAGCATCATGCCCACGTCGTTGATGAACTGCATTGCGACGATGAGCGCGCAGAGAAGCAGCCCTGCCCTGGCATCGAGCGCTACCAGCGGTACCGCTCCTCCGAGATACAGGTACAGCATTCCGCTGCCCAATATCATGAACATCATCAACCCGGAGTTGTGCAGGGCCGCCGTCAGGACTAGCCGCAGCGGGACGCCGTGGCGTAGCCGCTGCCAGGGATAGATGAATGAAGCAAGTCCGTTCACCCAGGCTGCATCGACCGGCCCCAGTATCAGGATGCTCATGACCTGTGCGATGCGATCAAAGGACACGTGGCCGAACACCGGATGCGGGAATCCGGTCGCGATAGTGAACAATCCGAAGACGAGAAAAAACCCGGCGGCACCTGGACCGTACTCGCCCGCGAGCAGGCCGTTGTCTGTGCCAGCAACGGCCACTGCGACGACTGCTGCAGCCAGCAACAAGGTGGAATAGATGAATTCGTTTTTCACAGCTATAAAGTATGCCCGATCCGGTCAAGCCGAAACGTGATGTCTGTAGCACGAAAAAGGTCCGGGACGCGCTGGTCTATCTGGACGGCCCGGAGGGCCTGGTCACGCCCATCTTTCCTTTCAACTCGTGCTCCCACTCGCCCCTCATCTTGCGATACCGCGCTTTGAATGGTTCGTTTTCCGCTATGGGAACGTCGATGTCGTGGTGTTCGGCGAGGTCGATCATGATTCTGCGATCCATTTCCTCAAAGGCCTGCATCATCTCAGTCGCTTGAGCTCTGTCGAACCCAAGTGCTTCGAAAGCCGAGCGCCCGGCGCGCAGCGAACTGTCGTAGGTCTCACGAATGATATCGCGACAACCGACTGACCAGAGATCATAGACATGCATCCGATCGAACGCCCGCGCAACAACATGAATATCGGGGTAGTGACTACAAACATATCGAGTCAACTGGGTGATGGACTCTTTGTTATCGATAGCAATCACCAGCACCTTCGCATCTTCAATACCTGCCGCATGAAGCAGGTCCGCGCGAGTCGCGTCACCAAAGTATGCGCGCAAGCCGAAGCCCCTTAGCATGGCCAATTGTTCCGAACTGTAGTCAACCACCGTAGTCTCGAAACCGGCAGCGCTAAGGGCCCGATTGACAATTCCACCGAAACGACCGTGCCCCGCGATGATTATCTTTGCGGGGGACTCGATTGCATCTGCTTCCCGCTCCAGCCCCTGCGAATAGCGTGGAACGATGACCCGCTCGTAGAAAATGAACAACAGCGGCGTCAACAACATCGACAGCGCCACGACCAGCAGCAGGAGATCTGCGACGTCGACCGGCATTACTGCGTTCGCCACAGTGAAAGACAGCAGCACAAAACCAAATTCTCCGGCCTGCGCGAGACTGAGAGCAAACAGCCATTTATCACCGCACTGAATTCGGAACAGGTGCGCCAGCCCGTACAACAGTCCCGCCTTGAGAACGATCATGCCGAATGTAAGCCCCAGGACGAGCGCGGCATTTTCAGATAGCAACGTGAAGTTGATCCCGGCTCCCACGGTTATGAAGAAGACGCCGAGAAACATGCCCTTGAAGGGACTGATGTCGCTCTCCAGTTCGTGGCGGTATTCACTACCGGCCATCACGACGCCGCCGAGAAACGTTCCGAGCGCGGGCGACAGACCCACCATCGTCATTAGCAGCGCAATGGCCAGCACGAGCATCAGGGCAGTGCCAACGAACAATTCCCGTAATCGCACGCGGGACACAAAACGAAAGATCGGATCAGTGAGGTAGTGGCCTGCCGCGACGACGATTCCGATGGTGCCCAAAGAGATGAGTGCTGTTTGCCAGCCGTTCAATCCATCGACCAGGCTCAGATTCAGTCCATGACCGTCCGACGCGTGTTGGGCCGGCGCAATCGCGTCCTGTAGCTCGACCACAGCGAGCAAGGGAATAAACACCAGCATCGGGATGACGGCGATGTCCTGAAAGAGCAAGACGGAAAAGCTGGCCTGGCCACCGTCGCTGTGTCGCAATCCCTTCTCACCCAGAGTTTGAGTGACGATTGCTGTCGACGAGAGTGCGAGCACCATTCCTATGGCGAGCCCCACCGTCCAGGTCTGGCCCAGCCATACGGCGATGGCAGCAACAAGAACTGTCGTCGCAGTGACCTGCAATCCACCCAGCACAAAGATTCGCGATCGCATCTCCCACAAGGCCCTGGGGCTCATTTCCAGGCCAACCAGGAACAGCATCATGACCACGCCGAACTCGGCGAAGTGCTGCAGGCCGATTACATCGGTCCCGGCCCAGCGCAGAATCGGGCTGATCGCGATACCAGCAAGGAGATATCCCAGTACCGATCCGAGGCCAAGTCGCGAGGCAATCGGCACCGCAATCACGCCCGCCAGAAGCAGGATCGACGAGATAAGCATAAATTCAGAAGACATCGGCGTTACTCGGTTGGCGACCTCCGCTCAGAACGATTCGTCATCTTGGGTATGCCTGTTACTTCTGAATCGTGTGGAAAGACGCTAGAGTGCAGTGGTGTAAGGGAAAACTACCATGAAGCGCTCAGTCAAAGTTACTGTTGTAGTTACAGCCGCCGCCGTCGCCGTAATCGGCATTTACATGGCGCGACGTCTCGTCAAATACGGCAGAACGCACATCCGCCTGCTACGAGCAACTTGCGGCAACGCTCGACAGTGGCGTCGATCCGAGCAGGGTATTCCAGCAAAAGCTCTCGGACCTGCAGTTGCTCGTGGAACAGAGCCTCGTCGCACGCTCGGAGATGCTGCTCGTATCCAATCGTCTGCGACTCGACAGTGACTCGCCCTTGTCGAGTCGCGACCTCGTAACGCTGAAGAGCGGCACGGAAGCGTATCTCGACAAGCGCGAGGCCCTCTATGACATCGCAAATGCCTACGAATGCGCCGTCGATGCCGAACCGGAATTGCTACAAGCATTCGACGTCAGCCCGGAACTACGTCTGAAGGCGCTGATGCTTTCGTTGGGCGCCGCACTGACTCTGTATGACAACTACCTGTACGGCGTTGCGTATTTCGAACAGGACGAACGACTGCGCAGGATAATCAACGACCCGGACATGGGTTTCGGGCTGGTCGCCAACAAGCTGGCTGAAGCAACACTTGCAGCAAATTCGATCGAAGTCAGGCACCGCGCGCGACGCGCGATCGACTTCTATGAAGAGGAGAAAGCACTTTTTGAGGCGGCACACGAGGATTCCGACGAGGCGTACCTGATGCAGCTGATCGAGACCAGCCCGTCGTACAACTATGTGAAGAAAATTCGCGTGGGCGAGATCGCCGGCAATAAGTTCATGGCGTTTGAACGAATCACTGTCGACAGAACTGCTGAGGGAGCAGCGGGTGGAGTTGACCTGATTAGCGGCCTGTTCGGCAATTCGGTTGGGCTCTACGAATCGCGCAAGGGAAAATTGTTTGGTGACGAGGAAGCGTTGCGGAAGATCCAGGCAGAGCTGCAGCCGCTCGACATCCTGCTTGAGAAGACGCCGTTTCGGCTAACGGACAAACTTATTCCCGGTCACTTCGGGCACGTCGCGATCTGGACGGGCACACAGGCAGAACTGGTCGATGCCGGTGTCTGGGATGAACTGATGGTCAAGCAGTATGCCGATAACCTTCAGAGTGAGCACCGAATAATAGAGGCTCTTCGGAGCGGCGTGCAGCTCAGCCGACTTGAAGAGTTCATGAACGTTGACGACCTTGTCATTCTTCGGCCCATCTTCAATGAAGGCACGAAACAGGAGGACGTCCGGGAGGCCCTGTTAATGGCATTCCGTCAGGTGGGCAAAAAGTACGACTTCAACTTTGATGTCAACACGACGGACAAGATTGTCTGTTCGGAACTTGCTTACGTTTCCTTCCCGGCTTTCGACTGGCCGACAGAAGCCGTCCTCGGCCGCCACAGCATCAGCCCTGATAATGTTGCACAGATGGCTTGGAACAACGTACCGCTGCGCCTCGTCATGTTCTATCACGATGGCGAACTCGTGCCAGAAAGCGAGCAAGACGAGACAATGCGTGCGTTGATGCTGAACTAGTTGGCCTGCTCCAGTTTTTCGCTTGCCTCGAGCCAATCCCATTCGAGGGACTCGATCGTTGCCTTTGCTGCGGCCTGGTCCCGAACAAGCTGAGTGAGTTCATCCTTCCGACTCTGGTCGGCGTAAATCGACTCGTCCGCAAGTCGCGCGTCGAGCTCAGTCAGTTTGGACCGATGTGCGGCAAGTTCCTTTTCCACATTCCGAACCTTGTCAAACAGTGGTTTCAGGCGCTGTCGTCGCTGTGCCTGTTCCTGTCGCTGCTGCTTCTTGTTCACGCTTTTCGCGGGGCCATCTTGCCATTTGGCCGTGGCCTGCTCGGATTTTTCTTCCTGCTCCCTGAGCCACGTCGGGTAATCATCGAGGCTGCGATCAAATCGGTCGACAATGCCATCGTGAACAATAAGCAGTTCATCACAAACACTTCGCAATAAATGACGGTCATGGGATATGACGACCAGCGCACCAGTGTACTCAACCAGCGCGACGCTCAAGGCCTGGCGCATTTCGAGGTCGAGATGGTTGGTAGGCTCATCGAGCAACAACAGGTTAGGCCCCTGACGAATCATTAACGCCAATACCAGCCGCGCTTTCTCGCCACCGGAGAACGGCGCAACCGGTTCGAAGATTCGCTCTCCACCGAAGCCAAAGCGGCCCAGGTAATTGCGATGATCCTGCTCGCGGTCGTCTGGCGCGTAGTCTCGTAAATGATCGATAGGACTGTGCTCTGGACGCAGTAGCTCGAGCTGGTGTTGGGCGAAATAGCCGATCTTCGTGTCCTTGCTCAGAAGCCGCTCACCTTTGAGCAACGTGCTGCCGGTCGAAAGGGCTTTGACGAGCGTTGACTTGCCGGCGCCGTTTACGCCAAGCAGGCCTACGCGGTCACCCGCCGACAGGTTCAAGTTGATATTGTCGAGAATGACGTCGTCGCCATAGCCAACTGCAGCGTCTATAAGACCGAGCAGGTGTTGCGGCTGCTTTTTTGGCTCGATGAAATGAAACCGGAACGGAGAATCGACGTGTGCGGGAGCGATCTGCTGCATGCGTTCGAGCATTTTGATCCGGCTTTGGGCCTGGCGCGCTTTCGTAGCCTTGTAACGAAACCGATCGACGTAGCTTTGAATGTGTTTGATCTGCTTTTGTTGTCGAACGTACATCGACTGTTGCTGCGCAAGCTGCTCGGCACGCAGCGTTTCAAACTGGCTGTAGTTGCCCGTGAACAAGCTGATCGCCTCGTTCTCGATGTGCGCAACACGCGTACAGATCTGGTCGAGAAAGTCCCGGTCGTGTGAGACAAGCAACAAGATGCCTTCGTAGCGCTTCAGCCAGCGCTCGAGCCACAAAATAGCCGGAAGATCGAGGTGATTGGTCGGCTCATCGAGCAACAGGATGTCGGATCGACACATGAGCGCGCGGGCGAGATTGAGCCGCATGCGCCAACCACCGGAAAACTCCTTGACGGGTTTTGCGTATTCGTCCGCCGAGAAACCGAGACCGTGCAGCAGTCGCGACGCGCGCGACTCGGCTGTAAAACCGTCGATGGCCTCCATACGTTCGTAGTGAAGGTGAAGATCTGGTTTGTCCGCGGCGGCTTCACCCTCGGCAATAGCGGCCTGCACTGTTCGCAATTCATGGTCGCCATCCATTACGTAGTCGACAGCGGCACCACTGCCGTGCGGGCTTTCCTGCGCGACGTGGGCGATTACGTCCTTCGGGTCCAGGGAGAGCTCACCATCGTCCGGTTCCAGCTCGCCCAGGAGCATGGCAAACAACGATGACTTGCCGCAGCCGTTGGCACCGATCACACCCATGCGTTGTCCGGCATGAATCTGAAAGCTGGCGTTTTCGATCAGGACCTTGCGGCCGCGACGCAGAGCGATGTTAGTGAGCGCGAGCATGACCGGCGTGATTATAGGTCACGCAGGTAGCTTTGCGAGCTAAGATGACGCCGCGAGCGCCTGATCGAGATCGGCAAGAATATCGTCGATATGCTCGATACCGATGCAGAGGCGAATCATGTCCTTCGTCACGCCCGCCATCTTTAGTTCTTCATCCGTTAGCTGCCGATGTGTCGTTGACGCCGGGTGTGCTGCCAGCGATTTGACGTCGCCAATATTGACGAGGCGCAAGAACATATCCAGGGCATCGTAGAACTTCACGCCTGCATCGAACCCACCCTTGATGCCAAAGGTCAGCAGGGCAGACGGCTTTCCGCCGGTGTATTTCTGAGCGAGGTCGTAGTAAGGCGACGATGAAAGCCCACCATAGCTTACCCATTCGACCCGCTCGTGCTTTTCAAGGTATTCGGCAACAGCCAGCGCGTTATCGCAATGTCGCTCCATGCGCAGCGGCAATGTAGAAAGACCCTGCAGTATCAGGAACGCGTTCATAGGACTGAGCGCCGATCCGGTATTTCTAAGCGGCACAGTACGAGCACGTCCTATGTAGGCTGCCGCCCCAAGAGCCTCTGTATAGACAACGCCATGGTAGGACGCCTCCGGCTCGGTCAGCATATGGAATTTCTCGGCATGCTCCGCCCACGGAAACTCACCGCTATCGACGATCACGCCGCCGAGCGAATTGCCGTGCCCGGCCATGTACTTGGTCAGCGAGTCGACGACGATGTCGGCGCCCCACTCGATCGGCTTGATCAGTGCTGGTGTTGCCACGGTGTTATCGACAATCAAAGGTGTGCCGCCCTCGTGCGCCATGTTCGCCAGGGCCTCGATATCGACGATATTGCCGGCCGGGTTGCCGATTGACTCACAGAACACAGCCGTCGTCTTATCGTCGATGAGCTTTTGCATCGCCTCGACCGAATCGTCGGCCGCGAAGCGAACCTCGATTCCGAGCTTCGGCAACATATGCTGCAACAAGGTGTAAGTGCCGCCATAAAGCTGCGGCACTGTCACGATGTTATTGCCGCTCTCGGCAATGTTCAGAATCGCGTAGTTCACCGCAGCACTACCACTGCTGAGACAAAGGCCCGCAATACCGCCTTCGAGTTCTGCAGACCGCTTTTCCAGAACGTCGACAGTCGGGTTCATGATGCGCGAATAGATATTGCCTTCAACTTCCAGGTTGAAGAGGTCCGCACCATGTTGCGCACTCTCAAATTCATAAGCCACGGTCTGGTAGATCGGCACAGAGACTGCTTTCGTTTCAGGGTCTGACTTGAAGCCAGCATGTATGGCGAGCGTTTGGTCTTTCAATGTTTTGCCTTGATTGGTGAGCGCTGTGCAGACAATGACGTGCGTTGTCCGCGTTTCGGACTTACTATTACCACATGCCAGCCGTCGAATCACAAATGCTCGAACTTGGAACGCGAGCGCCGCAATTCACACTGCCGGACCCGGATGGGTGCGTTCACGAACTAAACCAGGGCGCGGGCGCCTACGTCGTGATGTTCATCTGTAATCACTGTCCTTTCGTCGTTCACGTACGTGACGAGCTCGCACGTATCGGTCGCGACTACAGCGAAAAGAGTGTCCAGATCATCGCGATCAACAGCAATAATGTCGATGCGTATCCCGCTGACAGCCCTGAGAACATGAGGAAGACGGCCGCCGCGTGGGGCCTGGCGTTTCCCTATGTTTTTGACGAAGACCAGTCGGTCGCGAAAGCGTACCGCGCAGCCTGCACGCCGGACCTGTTCGTGTTTGATGGCGAGCAGCGTCTCATTTACCGGGGGCAGCTGGACGATAGCCGGCCATCGAACAACAAGCCCATAGATGGCCGGGACCTGCGCGCGGCTCTGGATGCCATTTTAGCCGGGCAACCCGTGAGTGAGAATCAGCGGCCAAGTATCGGCTGCAGCATCAAGTGGAAGTCGGGCAACGAGCCGGACTATTGGTGAGAATAAAACGTACGGGTTGCTTCTCGAGCTAAGCTGACGGCAACGCGTCGACCACCTTCTCCATGCGACGACGAGTGGCCTCGTCCGGAAGTTCTCCGTAAGCCGCACCCAGGTTGTCCAGCATGTTTTTTGGCTTGCTGGTCGCCGGGGTGACACAGGTTACGGCCGGGTTTGCCGCGATGTACTTAATAAAGAACTGCGCCCAGGTGCTGGCACCGAACTCCTGTGCCCACTCGGGGACTGCCCGCCCTTTGACGCGGGACCAGAGTCGGCTGCGACCAAAAGGTACGTAGATCAGCGTCGCTATTCCTTTCTCTTTTGCCAGCGGAAGAATCATCTCCGCCGACTCTCGATTGTCCACGGCGTAATCCACGCCGATAAAGTCGATGGGTTCGTCCCGCATGACCCTGGCAAGATCCGAATAACGGCTGGTACGGGTCGAGGTCACACCGATGTAGCGTACCCTGCCTTCTTCTTTGAGCTCTTTCAGGATACCCATTTGCGTCGGCACATCCGCGAGGTTGTGTACCTGGATCAGATCGATTGGATCCTTGCCAATGTGGCGAAATGAATTTTCGATCTGCGCGCGAGCCTTGTCCGGGTCAGCCTTGCCGCCACCGCGACCAGCGACGTTGAGTTTCGTTGCCCAGAATATTTTCCGCGTGGCGTCCAGTTCCTGAACAATACCGCCTGCGACCTCCTCCGAGGCGCCGTAGCTCGGCGCGGTATCGAGAACCGTGCCGCCGTTCTCCAACAACGTACTCATAACATTCCGTAACGCGGAAATGTCTTCACTGCCGGCAACTGATTTGAAAGTCGCCGAGCTGCCCAGACCAACGATCGGCAATTTTTCGCCCGTGGAAGGAATCGCCCTGGTAATGAGGTTGCCACTTTCAAATGCCTTGAGCAGACCCGGATGTAGCGCGAGGGCTCCCCCAGCCAGTGCTGCATATTTCAGGTATTCACGTCGAGTCAGCATTTTTCTGTCCCTTTGAGGCCGCTTGTTACAGACCTCCATTATACTGGTGATATGAACCTCCTCGTACTCTATTCCGCCAGTGTAATCGTCGCCTTCATTGGCTGGTACGCCTGTGGCCCCATCAGGAACATGATCATTCGATGCGTTGCTCGCGCAAGCTTGATTGCATTTCTATGCGCCCCCGGTGTGCTGGTGGGGCATGGCATCGCTGTCACACCCACGTTGTTTGCGTTGGTTGTACAAGCGCCACTCTTCACGCTCGTCTCGATTGCGATCACCTGGCTTATCACGCTGGGGCTGGTATTCGGCATTCCCGCGCTGCGAATGCACGAGAATCGCTGGCCACCGTCGGCGCAAGAGTTTTTCATCGATGGATACGCAGGTAAGTTCCTGCTGTTCGGCCTGATTCACGGCATGGTCCTGGTCGCGGCACTGTACACCGATGCCATCAACTACTATGTCATGCCCGTGATTAAGTACACGCTGTTCTTTGCAGGCGCGGCAATGAATTTCGCACTGTGCTTCCATGCGGTCAGATCAAAGGACGCACCTCCTTATCTGGTTCCGATCCTGTTCGCCGCACCGGTGTTCTTCGGTACGGCACCGACGGTGAGCCTGCTGTGGTACGGAGGCGGTGTCGTCGGCAGTTTGGTCGCACATCGTCGCCATCGCCTGGCCGCCCAGATTTCGGCCGCCGTGCTTGCATTATTTGCGGCGATTTCTCTGGTGCGTAGTTATCGCGCCATTGATGCACCGTCACATGTCAGGATCGAGGGCGGTGTGGCCGGCAATGCGGTGATGGCCGCACTCTTCATGGTGCTGGCGATTGTCTCCTGGTGGGCACTACGCCGACGTGGGAGGATCGGAGACACATAGCAGGACGTTTCAGCTCGCAACGCCTAGCTTGCTCGACGTGTTCTTGTGTTCAGATTCTGAAGGGTGCTGTATCAGCCGCCCTTCGCGTCGGGCACGAAACAGTAATGACGTAGGATCTATCGAATCGACGTCGAAATCCGCACTCGTCGCAGCATCAGAAATACCGAGCATGCCGGCCCACGCGTTGCGTTCTCGCTTCGCCTCATACATCAAATTGTCGGCCAGATTTATGACCTGCTCCAGTGACGACCCATCGGCTTGAGCGCGGAATAGCGGGTAGGCGGCAAATCCGATGGAACAGGTTGTGCTTACAATCTGTCCATCGCCCAAGGAGAAGTTATGGTTGGCGATGTTGGCGCGGATTCTCTCGGCAAGTGCTTCTGACTCACCTGGATTCGCTTGCTTGGCGATCACTACGAATTCGTCGCCGCCCCAGCGAATCACGAAGTCTGACCTGCGACAGGTACTCAGGAGCACATCGCGAACTTCGAGCAGCATCTGGTCGCCAGCCGCGTGTCCATAGGTGTCATTAATCGGCTTGAAGTTATCGAGATCAATCATCATGAAGACAAGATCGGCGGCGTTCTTGGAATCAACCCCCAAGTCCTGATCGGCGTACTTGCGCCGAACGACTTCGAGATCACGAGACACCTCTTCGAAAACGAATCGCCTATTCCTCAGGCCAGTCAGGGGATCGCTGAGACTACTCTCCTGCAGTGACTGATTGACTTGTTTGAGCTCCTCGTTGCGCTTTGCCAGTTCCGCAGTCCGGTCCCGAATGTCCGCTTCGAGCCTGTGGCTGTACTCTTCTTCACGGCGAATCTTGCGCAGGTGACCTAACCACAGAGCGACGATGAGTTGGGCGAACATAGCCAGGTAGCCCAGGTACGCCCACCAGGTGTCCCAGGGCGCAGGTGTGACACGTAAGGGCATTGAGAAGCCTGCATCGTTCCACACACCGTCACTGTTCGCCGCTTTCACGCGCAGCAGGTAGTTACCGTCGTTGAGGTCCGTGTAAGTCACTGTCCGGCGATTGCCGAGGTCTATCCAGTCTTTGTCGAATCCTTCGAGCTTGTACATGTACTGGTTATTGGCAGAGTCGGCGAAGTCCAGAGCGGCAAATTCGAAGCTTACAACGTCGTCCTGATAGCTGATCTCGATGCCTTCGTTTTCGTCGACCGGCGTGTCGGATTTGATCGGCTGACCGGCATTATAGAGCCCCGTCAGCATGATCATTGGAACTTGCTTGTTGGCCTGCACATCCTGCGGATGAAACGCGTTAATTCCGTTGTGACCACCGAAGAAAAGCTCGCCGCTCTCACTACGATGGTGTGCGCCGAAGTTGAACTCTTCCGACTGCAAGCCATCGCTGCGATGCATATTCTTGACGTCGCCGGTCTTGGGATCGAGGCGGCTGATGCCGTAGTTCGTGCTCATCCACAACTCGCCGGCGTTGTCGATCTTGATGCCGTAGATTACGTCGTTGGCAAGACCATCGGTCTCCGACAGATTCGAGAAATAGATATTGGCAGGAGAGGCTGCGTCACCGATGACTCTGTCCAGGCCGCCGCCACGCGTTCCTACCCACACTGTTCCGTCAACATCGACATTCAGTGAGTAAACCGTGTCGTCTGCCAGGCTCTTCGGGTTTTCCGGGTCATTACGGAAGTGGTGGAAGCTCTGCGTTTTCGGGTCAAACAGATTCAAGCCACCAGCGTCCGTTCCGATCCACATCCGGCCGTTCTTATCTTCCGCGAAACTGGTTACCCGGCTGCTACTGAGCGCATTCGGGTTTTCCGGATCTGCCGTGAAGTTCGTAAACTGGCGGGTCTCCGGGTCAAATCGACTAATGCCGCCGCCGAATGTACCCACCCAGACCAGGCCGCTGCTGTCTTCGAACAATGCCATGATGCCGTCCGCGCCGAGGCTCTGCGGGTTTGACGGATCATGCCTGAATATCTCGTTGGTGCCGCTCTCAGGTTGCAGTCGATTGACGCCGCCGGTCATCGTGCCTATCCAGAGCGCACCGTCGCGACTTTGCATCAGGCTCATTACCCTGTCGTCGCTGATGCTGTTTGGGTCCGACGGGTCGTGCCGAAGCCGCGTGACGGTATCTTCAGTTCGGTTCATGGCGTTCAGGCCATCACCGAAAGTGCCGACCCAGAGGATCCCCGCATCGTCTTCGACAATTGCGGTCACGTTTGGCTGTGACTTCTGGTCCGCCGTAATTTGCCTGGCATTGTCCAGTCCGAGCGCCCAGGTGGCAGGATTCCATTTATTCACGCCTTGAGACTGCGTGCCTATCCAGAGAATTCCACCACGGTCCTGAAACAATGAAGTGATCGCGCTTTCACTCAGGCTACTGGCGTCCGTTTCGTCGCGCAGGTAGCGAGTGAATTCGCCACTGTCACGGTTCATCAGGTTCAGACCTTGTGACGTGCCGATCCAGAAACGACCATCCGCGTCCTCGAAGATCGCCGCAATACGATCATGACTGATGCTCGCGGCATCGTTGGCGTCGTGCCTGAAACGTTGGAAGGAACCGGCTTTTCCGTCGAACTTGTTCAGGCCGCCACCGTAGGTGCCTACCCAGAGATCACCGCGGCCGTCTTCATGAATCGCCCTGATAGCGTTATCGCTGAGCGTCGTAGCGTCTTCCGGGTCATTTTTGTAAACGTCTATTGCTCCCGACTCCGGGTTCAGTCTGTACAGGCCACCTTCGCTGCCTGCCCATACCATGCCGTCGCTATCTTCATAAACAGAGTAGACGTCGTCCGCATCCTGCGACTGCGATCCATCCTGGCTGAAGCGATAGTGCGTGAATTCGGCGCTGCTGGGATCGAAGCGATCCAGTCCGGCGCCCCTGGTACCGATCCAGAGGATTCCATCGGCATCGATCATCAAGCTACGTACGACGTTACTGGCAATGCTGTTCGAATCGGCCGGGTCGTGCCGGAAAGATGTGAAACGCTTGCTGTCGCGCTCCATCATAGCCAGGCCGCCGCCATTCGTTGCAAGCCAGAGATTCCCGTCGCTGTCTTCAACGACGTCATAAACAAAGTCGTTGACGAGTGCGTCCGGATTTCCGCGTTCACGTTTAAAGTGCTCGAACTCGTAGCCGTTGTAGCTGTTGAGACCGTTTTCGGTGGCGAACCACATCAGGCCTCTCGAGTCCTGCAGGATCCTGATCACGGTGCTCTGTGACAATCCATCATCAAGCGTCAGTCCATCAAAACGCATGGGATGGCTTTCGGTATCTGCGGCAGTCGCGGCAGAGCAGATTATCAATGCAAGCGCTGCAACGCGAACTGCCTGGCTCCAGAATACGGTCATCATTCCATGCTCCCGATTATTCACAGCTCATCCCGACCTTGTGATCCAGGTTATTCCTGATCAACCCAGTGGTTTACGCCAGCCGTTTCGGTCAGTGCGTTTGTCCAGATGTAGCCGTTCGTCCACATGTAACCGTTGGTCCACATGTAGCCGTTCGTCCAGATGTAACCATTCGTCCAGAGATAGCCATTGGCATCGGCGGCGCCATTCGTCCACATGTAGGCATTCGTCCACATGTAACCGTTGGTCCACATGTAGCCGTTGGTCCACACGTAACCGTTGGTCCACACATAGCCGTTGGTCCATATGTAGCCTTCGAGACCCATGATGTAGTAGTTGCCGTCTTCGTCCCTGTTGGCCGCACCGCCATAGTGAAGTTGGCCGGTGATATCCATGTTGATGTCGAGACCGACGTTGGCGCAGCCAGATGCTCTTCCATGAACAGCTTCGTAAGCGTCGACCATGCCCGCGCCCTGCTGGAAAATGCTGTAGGCGAGTCGCCCGTTATCATCCACGGCCGGTCTTGCTGAAGCCATAATCCGGCACTTCACATCGTCAGCGGACATGCCCGGATTTGCGTCCAGGACCAGCGCGGCGACGCCACTAACGACGGCCGCGGCCTGCGATGTGCCAGACATCTTGAAGTAATAGCCCTTGTCGTGATACTCCGGATGCTGGAGCGCGATCTTGCTTTTCACTCGAGTTCGTCCCACGAGATGACCACCCGGTGCGACAACTTCAGGCTTGACGAAACCTTCGACGGTGGGTCCTGCTGCAGAGAAGGAAGCAAGGACGTCGTCGCTTGCATCGCCGGGCGTGTAGTTATCCGACATTGCCCCTACCGTGATGACGTAAGGATTATTTCCGGGCACGCCGATCGTCATAGCGTCGGGACCCGTGTTACCTGCTGAGGCCACAACAACGACGCCGGCTTGCCAGAGCCGCATGACTGCCTGGTTGATCGGGTCATCCCAGTAGTGCGATCGAGCAGGTGCGCTGAACGACAGGTTCAATACGCGAATGTTGTATTGGTCTTTGTGGTCAAGAATCCAATCCAGACCGCGAATGACGCTCGCATAGCTGCCCTGGCCGGTTTTGTTGAATGCCTTGACTGGAACGACTTTGACGTCTGGTGAAATACTGTTTCTACGCATCGTGCCATCGTCAGCATAATCAGTATTTAAGATGATGCTCGTCAAATGGGAACCGTGACCGTATTTGTCCAGAAGGATTTCACCTTCGATATCGGTGATTGCGTTGTAACGGTTTGGTACGCGAAAGACGCGGTTCGTGTCTTTTTGCAGCTCCGCCTGGGCATTCATACCACTATCGAGAATGGCCACCGTGACTGAACTACCGGATATACCTTCCGCATGCAGGGAATCGGCGTTAACGAGCGTCGGAAAATGAACGTATTCGCTGGGCGAGCCACCGGCAACACCGCCGGCCGTTTTGACGGCACCGTCTTCGCTAATCCTGAGCACCGCCGAGTTAACCCGCAGATCTGCATGTTGACTGGCCGTCAATGTCGCAGCAACACCATCGATGATGCCCAGCTCATGCGTAATTTCAGCGCCGACAGAGCGTACGGCCGTGGCAACGGCCTGCGTTGACCGGCCCTGCACGATGTACGAAGAAGTCGTGTCGACGACCAGCGTTTCTTCGACAGACGCCGGATTCGACGAAAAATAGCCGATGCTGGCAACGAAGCTGAAGATGGCGATGAACGAATAAGCTGATTTGCGGTTCATGACGAGCACCCATTCCGATTGGTTTTTCGATGTTGTGAAACGATGGGTACATTTCAACAAACAAGGGCACTAAACGGAGGTGCGTCCTAAGCTGGCAGGCCAGATGTTATTGTGACGCCGGTCACATAATGTGCCGGTCAAGTCCGGCATTGGCGATGCTATTTTTTGCTGGTCTTCAGCATCAGTTTGACGAATTCATCGCTCGAAATCGCCGGAGACAAGTAGAATCCCTGGTACTCATCGCAACCAAGATTATGTAAAAGCGCCAGTTGTTCGGATGTCTCAACGCCCTCGGCTACCACGGTCAGATTGAGTTTCTGGCCCAGCGCGATCATTGCCGACGTGATAGTGGCATCCTTATCGCTTTCCGTCAGGCCGCTTATATATGAGCGATCGATTTTTAACCCGTCGATCGGCAAGTCTTTCAGATAAGCTATGGCTGAGTCGCCCGTGCCGAAGTCGTCGAGTGATAGTCTGACACCAAGTCGCTTGAGTTCATGAAGCTGGCTGATGACATCGTAGTTGCCTGACAGCACACCGCGCTCGCTGAGCTCAAGGTCCAGGCAGGCAGTATCCACGCCGTGCTTTTCCACCAGGCGCCGCACCGTGTCGACGAACCCGCCGCTCATGAGCTGGCACTTGGCGACGTTGACGGACATGCGAAACGATGGAAATCCATCGAGTCGCCAGGCTTTGAGCTGACCACATGCCTCGTCCAGCACGAACTCACCGATTCGATTCATCAGGCCACACTGCTCGGCAATCGGTACAAACTCAGCCGGTGATATATAGCTCTTGTCCGGTTGCTGCCAGCGCAACAGTGCCTCCGCTCCGAGTATCCGACCGCTGGCCACATCGATCAGCGGTTGATATGAAAGTCGTAGCTCGCCACGTTCGAACGCCTCGTGGAGCATATGTTCGATCCTGAGCTTGCGCGCTGCCGCGGCGTCTGTCTCAGTACAGTAAAACCTGAAGCCGCCACCACGACTTTGAGCGTCGCGCATCGCATTATCAGCTCGTTGCAGCAGGCTGTCGGCTCCATCGGCATCCCGGGGATAGACAGCGGCACCGATGCAGGCAGACAGATATACGGTTTGGCCCGATACTTCTACCGGGCGCGACAGATCTGCGGCCAGGCGTTGTTGAACTTCTGACAATTCCGCGGCGTCCGCCGTGCAGGTGAGCATGAGTCCGAAATGGCTCTGGTCGATGCTCGCAGCAGCGGCGGTTTTCAGCCCGGATGTCTGCCGTTGAAGAACACTGGCGTCCCGCATAGAGGTTTGTAGCCGCTTGCCGACTTCCGCCAAAACATGGTTTGCACTTTCCTGTCCCATCGCTTCGACAACGAGCCGAAACCGGCTGAAGCCGACAACGAATACCGCGAGCGAGTTGTTGTCACGTTCGGCAGCGCTCATTCCTCGACTGAGCAAGTCGACAAACTTCGACTTGTTCGGCAGGCCGGTAACGGGCTCAAACGACTCGCGGCTGCGCAGATGCTTGCGTGCACGATCGGCAAGTTTCACGGCCTGCGACGCGACGCTCTGTGCCTGCCTGAGTTGTGCCTCTGCACAGCCGATTTTCGCCGCGTTGTTTGCCCGCCGACCTACAAGTTCCCAGTCGATCGGCTTGCGAACGACGTCGAAAACACGCGCATCGAGTGCCGCCTTCGCGTCTTTCGTATTTAAGCAAAGGACGATGACTGGCGCGGCAACGTCGGCGGCGTTCTGAAAGACTTCGAACAGGGGTGCTCCGCTCTGATCGCGTAACCCGGCCTCGACGATGATTATGCATGGGCTCGTGGATCTCGCTACACTTAGCGCCACATCAGGTTCCGAAACGAGAGTAACTTCGAGGCCCGACTGCTTGAGCCATTTCGGCCCCCACTTCCGGGACGCGCTATCGCGGCACACAATCAACACCTTCCGCGATCCGATGTCGGGATCCCCGCCCGCGTCAGCAGGCGCCACCGGCACGGATAACATCTTGATCGACCTGGTGAGATCAAGATCGTCATCGGGTTGTACCGAAGCAGTTATTGGTTCTTTATCGGTCATTCTGAAACCCTTTCTGAGCCGCAGCCCGGGCGATAATGAGACTTCTCGCTCATCATCGCCTCGTTAGTTGAACTATGGCCCCTTAGATGATGAAGCGAGGTACTTGGTAAATTCGCCTGACAGGGCGGGCCGGCCGAACAGGAATCCCTGGAGAAAATCACAACCCAGTTCCTGCATGAATATCGCTTGTTCCGCTGTTTCGACGCTCTCCGCAACCACCTTGAGGCTGAGTGCGCGCGCCATCGCTGTCGCGGCAGCACATGCTGCCCCGTCGCTCGGGTTTGTCTCCGAGTGCACAACGAAGCCGCCATCGATCTTTACCGTGTCAACCGGACTGCTGGACAGGTGCGCGAGCGAGCAGGCCCCGGTTCCATAGTCATCCACAACAATCCCAACGCCAAGTTCCTTGAGGTCCCTGCACATCGCGAAGCCCCTCAACGCATCGCGAAACAGTACGTGTTCCGTAATTTCGAAGTCGACGTATTGTGGTTTAATCGAGCTGGCACTCAGAATTTCCGCGACTCGCGAGACCAGGTCGGCCCGGGAAAATTCCTGCGCTGACAGATTGACAGCAAGACGTAGTTCCGAATGGCCGGACGCGTGCCAGGCATGAAGTTGTTCACAGCTGTGCCGCAAGACCCATTCGCCGATCGGCACAATAAGTCCGGTGTGTTCAGCCAGCGAAATCACCTGTTGAATCGGTCTCGATCCGAACACTTCCTGTGGCCAGCGCAGAAGAGCCTCTACAGTCCTCACGTTTCGCGTGCTGGCCTCCACGATCGGCAGATACTTCAGATGAAATTCCTCCCGATCGAGTGCGCCCTGCAATTCCAATTCCATGTCCTGGCGCTTCAGCGCCCGCACCTTGACAGTTCCAGAGTGAAATCGCTGCATCGTTTGACTGTTCTTCGCATCCTCCATCGCCGCATGCGCATTCTCAAGAAGCGTCATCGCGTCAGTCCCATCTTGCGGAAACAGAGCTATGCCGGCGTTTACAGTTACTCTGACGATGTTGGTTCCGATTTCGATCGGCTTCTCCAGGCTCCCCGACAAGCGCGAAGTGACTGCCTCTGCGTCACTTCCGTCTTCGATGATTGGTAGCACCACGGCGAATTGACGAAAATCAAGGCGCACTACTATTGAATACCGTTCGTCGTCTGGGGTATCAGGCTGATTGACGCCACGTAGTCCACCGATGAGACGACTCGCCAGTTCTTTGAGGACCGCATCTTGCTTGGTTTTGCCGGGCGCGATGTTCTCGAAATCGGTTTTATCAATGTCAATGCAAATCACGGCTGCCCGCCCGCCTTTTAGCCGCAGGCCAACCGCGATCCTGTTCAGTTCCTTAAGAAGATATTTCTGGTTCGGCAATCCGGTGACCGCGTCAACGTATGCAAGTTGCTGCATCTCGGAAATGGCTGACTTTTGTTCGGAGATATTACGTACGACCACCAGGACACGATCAGGCCCCTGGGCAATAAAAATTAACTCATAGATCCGGCCGTCGCTGCCGTCCTCGAATTCGGCGCTGTGCGCCTGGCGACTTCGAAGACTGCGCTTGATATTTGAATGCAGCAGTGCTGCCAACTTACCCGGCCACAGAGACTCGACCGGGCATCCGGCCACCGCTGCTGCCTGATCGTCTGAAACCCCATCCGGGGGGCATTGCAGACCAATTATCGTCCCATCGCGGGAAAGGACGAGCACCGAATCTCCAATAGCTAACTCAGAACATTCCGCGCCGGGTGAACGTGCCAGCTCAACCTCGTTCGTGTCGGCCGCAGCCGTCTCGGTATTGCCACCAGTATTGTCCTGAGGCTCGGCGTTTCCGGGAGTACCGGTGCTGGTCTGCGCACTCGGCTTATTCATCTAGGCTCCTACCAGCAATTGATACGAATGCTAAATTGTCTGGCAAGTTCTCCGAGTTGACCATGTGTTTGGTGAAGAAATGAGACATAGATCAAGTTTGCAGCATCAAAAGAGGCTTCACTTTGGCAATGGGTCGAACCACCGACACGCGGATTTTCAATTCGCTGCTCTTCCAACTAAGCTACCTGGCCGTTGCGTGGGCGAAGTGACGAACATCTGCGCCGGTTATTGCCGTGTCCGGAAGTAGTCGTCCTCGATACATACGCTTCAAAACTTACGGAGGATTATTGGATGCGCGTAAAGATCTGGCCCGGGATGTTGGTACTGGTCGTGACGCTGCTTCTCGGCCTTTCTACGTATGGCGCAGAAGAGGCTGACACAAAGTTAGACATTCTCGTCTACGGCGCGACGGGGAAAGTAGGGACGCACGTGGTCACAGAAGCGCTGCAACGCGGCCATACGGTCGTAGCGGTATCGCGAGATCCGGCGAGTATTACCGAGCGGCACGAGAATCTCTCTGCCGTAAAGGGCGATCTGCTCGATGCCACCAGTATCAGGAGTCTCGCAACCGGGCAGGACGTCATCATCATTTCTGTACGCGGAATTATTGGGAAATCGAAGGACCCCGAAAATGCTCTGCAGAGAATAGCGGTAGAAAACGTCGTCAATATTCTGCGTGACATGGGCGAGGCGGCACCGCGATTGATTCATGTGGGTGGCTCCGGGACGCTGGAAGTGAAGCCTGGCGTGCTGTATGCAGACAAGATTCCGAAAATATTTATACCAAAAAGTCTTGAGCTGGAAATCCAGGGCCAGATACTCGCGCTCGAGTACCTGCGCTCGGTAACCGACGTCAACTGGAGTTATGCCACGCCTGCCAAGAACTTCACTAATCGTCCGCGCACCGGCGTTTTCCGGATTGGTGGTGATGCGGTTCTGAAAGACAAGAAAGGCAGGACCCGAATATCACGGGCGGACTTCGCGGTCGCGCTGATTAATGAGGCCGAAAGCGCCGCGCATAACAAGCAGCGATTTTCGGTGGCGTACTGACCGGTCAGGTGGCTATGAGGTAGCCCTGCCTCAAATGCCAAAAGACCCCCTGAAAGGGGGCCTTCTTGTATATGGTGGCCAGGGGCGGAATCGAACCGACTAAAGCGATGGGACGCTCTTTCAAATCGAGACCGGTCAGGTGGCTATGAGGTAGCCCTGTCGTAGATAGGACGCACCATGGTTTCGGGGAAGCCGCCATATATAGGGAACATGACTCAGTGGCGATTTCGCCCTGCTTCAGAAACGAGCAGGCCCCTCATCGAGGGGCCTGTTCTGTTTCTGGTGGCCAGGGGCGGAATCGAACCACCGACACGCGGATTTTCAATCCGCTGCTCTACCAACTGAGCTACCTGGCCTCTGCTTTGGTCGCCCGCGAGGCGGGCTCCTACAGGTGGGGCGGAGTATTAGACCGGTCTCGGCCTGCCCAGTCAAGGCCGGATTTACCGTGAATCTCAGGGTATCCTGAGCCATGCTCATTCGAATCGAATTATGAAGGGCCGTGACCTCGTCGACCTCATCGCGCTCGGCTTCCTGTGGGGCGCGTCATTCCTGTTTATGCGTATCGCGGGCCCGGAGTTCGGTGCATTCGCCCTGGTGGAAGTCCGTGTCGCGATCGCCGCACTCGTGCTCTTGCCGATGCTTCTCGCACGAGGTCAGGGCGGCGAGCTCACCGACAACTGGATCACGCTCGGCATCCTCGGCATACACAACACCGCGCTACCGTTCCTCCTGCTGACCTGGGCGACGCTGTTCCTGAGTGCAGGTATCGCCGGAATCCTCAATGCCACCGCACCGATCTTCGCGGCCATCGTCGCGTGGGCATGGCTCGGCGAAAGACTAACGATCAGCAGAACCGCAGGTTTGCTGGTCGGCACCGTCGGTGTCTGGTTATTGGTGAGCGACAAGGTCGGCGCGTCGATGGGCGACACCACGCTCGCCGTCGTCGCAGCGCTGGGCGGCTCATTTCTGTACGGCATCGGCGGGAACTTCACGCGGCGCTACGCCAGCAAGGTCAAACCGCTCGTTATTGCCACCGGCAGCCTGGTCGGCGCGGCGCTGGTGTTGCTGCCGGTGGCCATCTTCACCTGGCCGGATACGCCGATTTCACTCACGGCCTGGGCCGCCGCCATAACCATGGGCCTGTTCAGCACTGCGCTGGCCTACATACTGTATTTTCGCCTGATCGCCAACACCGGCCCGACCAACGCAATAACCGTCACCTATTTGATCCCGTTGTTTGCCATGCTGCTTGGCGCGCTCGTCATTGATGAGCCGATCACCGGCTCGATGGTTGTCGGCTGTACCGTGATCCTGCTTGGCACCGCACTCGCCACCGGACTCCTGCGCCTGCCGACTTCCGGGCGTTAATAGCGCGACTTCACATATCGATGGCTTCGGCCACCTCAATCGAGCCGCCGCCGACCAGGATCGGGCAGCCCTTCGCTTTCGCCAACGCCTCATCCAGGTTCGCAGCCTCGATCAGGCTGTAACCGCTCGCCGGGTTGGCGCCACCGTTGTCCGCTATCGTCCCGTCTGGATTGACCGTACTTGAATCGCCGACCGGGTTGCCGCCATCAATCACGGCCGCGCCCATCGATCCGAACCAGTTGCCCCAGGCGTCCAACGCCTTGGCCAGCTCTTCCTCGCTCTCCGATTCCTTGCCGCCGTGGTACACAAACAGGTACTTCGCCATTGTCCTCTCCTGATTAGTCATGTTTCGTGGTGTAGACTAAACAGTACACACACTTTGATAACCTTACTTCGGCTATATTGCTGCAGTTCGGCGGTAATTATTGTGTAGACTACACATTCTATGCCCACACCGACGGATCTGGACAGTCTGCGAGCTACGCTCACCGCTCTGCGGGGACACGGCGTTGTGCCGGGCGTCTCCTCTTCGCTCCTGGCCCGGCGCGATGCATTCTGTACGGAGCTTATCGCCGCGGTGGCCGAAGAGGTGCCGGCCTACCGGGAATCTGCCAATCCCGAGGTCATTCCGGAACTCGATACGCACATCGCCGAGGTGGTCGCCACGGCCTGTCAGCTTCTCTCTGGCGAACGAAGCCGCTCGTTCGACTTCGTCACCGAGCACGCCCGCCGGCGTGCCGAGCAGAAATTTCCACTCGATGCCGTCCTCCATGCCTACCGCTGCGTGCACCGCAACCTGTCGCGGTGGGTCCGAGACGCGGCGCTGGAGGCCGCCGACGAATCGGCGCAGGTCCGCCGTGTCGTCGCCACAGTCTCCGATTTTGCTGTTGAGTTCACTGGCACACTCGGCACTCTCCTCACAACAGAGTACGTCGAATACACGCGTGTCCTTGCCGAGGCCGAAGGCGATCGGCGAACTCGCCTCATGGACACATTATTAAGTGGCTATGACGAGTCGGACCGTATTGCGGCCCGACTCCTGCGCCGCGCTGGCTACCTGGAGCAACGCCAGTCGTACTGCGTTGCTGTGGCCCGCTCGGTTGACCCGCGCGAGATGGAAAATGCAGCACGCGCAGAACGCATGGCGGACGCCATCGCCGCCGTCCTGGCCGGCTCAGCACTGCGGCACCTGATCGGTGTCCGTGACAATCACGTCATTGCTATCGTCTCAGGCATTCGTCGCATCTCCGGGTGGACGGCACCGCAATCGCTGGTCGCCGATCGCGCCTACCCCCTACTTCGCCAGTTAGGACCAGCCGCGGTAATCGGGCTCAGCAACGACGTGCCGTCGACCTCGCATATCCCGCGCGCGGCAAGTGAGGCTCGGCTCGCACTCGACTTCGCTGACGTCGCCAACCGCGTCATGCCGTTTTCGAAAATCCCGTTTCGACGGATGCTGGTCACGCAAGCACGCGAGTCCGTGCAATCGGCCCTGCCCGCCTGGCTCGATGTGTTCACGATGAATAACGACAAGTCACATGGTGTGTTATCTGCGACCCTCCGGGCCTACGCTGATTCCGACATGAATGCCCTGCGTACTGCCAAAGCGCTTGGTATTCACCCCAACACGATCTACGCACGCATGCGCCGTATTCGGGAGCTCACGGGCCTCGACCCGCTCAACTACCACGCGCTCACCGAGATGCTGCTCGCCTGCGAGTGCGTCGGCGAGGACGGAGATTTCGGAGTACAGTAAAGGCATGGACGATCCAGACCTCAAATGGCTGGTTGGAGTCGTCGTAGCGATCGTGCTGGGAGCCGCGGCCTGGTACTACTGGGACGACCTGTTTCCGGCGACCGAGCCGGCCCCGGTGGTTGTGGCGCCTGCGCTGACCGAGCCCGAGGCAGACTCGGGCCCCCGGTATCCAATCCCGGACACAAGCGCTAGCCCCGAAGTGATTCGATTCCTCGTGCCGTTGCCGCCGCTGGACGACAGCGACGCCTACTTCCTGCTGGAGATTGGCGCTACATTCGGCTCTGCCATCGAGTCACTGCTCACGCGCGACGCTGTGATCGACAAGCTTGTCACGACAGTCGACAACCTGACTCGTCGTGAGCTCTCGGAGAAGATCCGCCCCGTCGGACGTCTTGGGGAAGCCTTCGTTACGGACACCAGCGACGACGGCGCAGTCGTGCTCGGCATCTCAAGCTACGCCCGCTACGACGCGCTTATCGCACAGATCTATTACGCGGACATCGACGCGATCTATGACACGTATCGGCGGTTTTACCCGTTGTTTAACAAGTCTTATGAACGACTTGGTTATCCCGACGCGCACTTTAACGATCGCCTCGTCGAGGTCATCGATCACCTGCTCGCCACACCGAAGCCCGACGGGCCGATCGTGCTGCTGCGGCCGAACGTTCTGTACGTGTTTGCGGATCCCGATCTCGAAGCGCTATCGAGTGGGCAAAAGTTGCTGCTACGCATGGGCCCCAGCAATGCAGCAACCACCAAGCGCCTGCTGGAGAAATTCCGAAGCCGATTGACGGCCGGTAGTTAAGACGCGTTCGCCTTATACTCTCGAATTCAAGAGCTTCCCGATATTTACGTATGACCCACGACATCAGCATCCGCCACGACCTGCGCGTCGGCGACCTGGGCAGGATTATCTCGCTGCATGGTGAGGTGTATGACAGCCTGCCTGGATTCGGCCTGGCGTTCGAGGCCTTTGTCGCTCGCACGGTCGCAGAGTACGTTCTCGACACCGGGGGACTCGGTCGCATCTGGCTGGCCGAGCGTGACGGCAAGCTGCTTGGTTGCTCCGCCATGGTGCTGCGTGGCCAGGACCTCGGCCAGCTGCGATGGGTACTTGTCGATTCGTCCGCCCGCGGCATCGGTCTCGGCAAGGACCTTGTCAACCGCGCCCTCAACTACGCTCGCAACAACAGCTGCTCCGGCGTCTTTCTGGAAACCACGGACGGTCTGCCCGAGTCGCAGCAGCTCTACGAGACGATCGGTTTCGAGGTCACGTCCAATACACGCGAAGAATTATGGGATGGCGAACGCCCCCTAATTCGTATGGAATTGGTGCTCTAACAAAAAACGCCCGGCCATTTCTGACCGGGCGCAATGCCAGCTGGGGCTGGCGAATTTCTACATACCCGAGAAATTCTTGCGGAACGTAATGCCAATCGTCCGCGGCTTGTTGGTTCGGAATGCGAGTCGTGCACGACCACCGCGCTCTCGATCAAACGACAGGTTGGCATTCTCATCACTTAGGTTCTGGATGTAGAGCACCGCCGACCAGTCATCTTTCTCGATGCCACCACTCACATTGATAATCGTGTACGGATCGAGATTGAGATCCACTGTTGTGGTCTCGTCACCCATCGCGCCACCAAACGCCAGGCCCGACGTGAACTCGCCGGCGCCGGAGACCTGGTCACTCGGCTGCGTGATACGGTCACCGACATGGTGAATCGTAGCCGTCACAAAAAGCTCCGATCCGCCAAACATTTCGACCGGAATGTAGTAGCTGCCGGATGCCGCGATCTGGAAGTCGGGAACCGATGCCAGACGATTGCCGGCCTGCAGGCCGCCGATCACGTCGCCGTTGCCGTCAACCACGGTCGAATCGAATTCCGACTCGAGGATGCTGCCGGCCAGCGAAAGGTACAAGGAATCATTCGGGCTGGCTCCCAGCTCAAACTCGATGCCCTGCGAGTGCGCTTTGGGCACGTTGAAAGACACGCGTGACGAACAGGAGCCTGCGTCCAACGTTGCCTGCAGGTCTTCGATGTCCGAGTAGAACACGGCGGCATTGAGCGTCACACCGTTGCCGAAACCAGACTTGATGCCGGCCTCGTAGTTCCACATCTTCTCGTCCTGGTAGGACTGGAAACTACCGAAGATACTCAGATCTTCCGGCGTACAGAGCGTCGCATTCAGCGGGTCATTCACACCACCGAGGCGAAAGCCCTGCGAAGCCTGGGCGTTCAGAGTTACTGCGTCGCTGAGGTCAAAGCTCGCCATGATGCGCGGCGTAAAGCCATCGGACGAGGTGGTGTCAGTCTGGTCATCACCGTTCGCGAACAGGCCGCCCGTGTAGAAGCGACGCGACTCCTTGAAGTCGTACCAGCGACCGCCAAAGGTCAGTTGCAGTTCGTCAGAGACATCGAAGTTAACTTCGCCAAACAACGCAAATTGCTCGATGTCGTACGGCAGGCTCGCGTTGTAAGGCGAGTTGAGGTCCGGGTAGCCATTGGCCACGGCGGCAGAAGTGCCCGCACCAAGAGTCAGGTCGGTTACTGCCTGGTAGCCTGGCGTCGGCAGGTACTGTCCGTATTGGCGCTCAGTATCGGAAAAGAATCCACCAACCAACCATTGGAGCCGACCGTCATTATTCGAGCTGACGCGTGCCTCGAACGTCGTCTGCTTGAGGTCCGTGGTGTCGCGCAGGTTTGATGGCAACAAGACGCCCGCGTCTGGATAACCGAGGTCGACCGACACACTTCCGGTCAACGCGCTTGCATCGCGGCTGACGAGAATCTCACGATCCATCTGGCTACCAACGAACGTAAAGTCGAACGCATCGAATGCTGCTTCAAACACGACGTCGGCGAGCAGGGTCTCATCGGTGAATTCTTCATCGAGGAGCAAATGTTGCTGGCGCTCGCCGAGCTGAAACGGCTCACGCGGCGTGCCGGAAGCACCTGTCGTGTACGGATTCGCATACAGATTGAAGACTTCCTGCCTGTTGAAGCCATCTGCGTCAATCTCCTGGTACACGATGCGTGGCGTGATCGTGATTGAGTCGCCGACATCAAATGACAAGGCCGCCCGTAGACCGGTCCGGTTGCCGCCATTAACATCCGACTTCCATCCACCCGACTCCTTGCGAGCATCGATGAAGCCGCCGTACTCGGTCGTGTAGCCGACGAGACGCAATGCCGCGTTGCCGTCACCCAACGGTATGTTGACCATACCTTTGATCGACCCACCCGTATCACCATCCGTGATGGTGTTGAGATCAAGCGCGACACTCGCGTCAAACGCGTCCCGGTCGGGCTTGTTCGTGATGTAGCGAATCGTTCCGCCGACCGAGCCTGATCCGAACAATGTGCCCTGCGGGCCTCTAAGCGTTTCTACCCGATTCAGGTCAAAGAGATCAAAGTCCGGCGTAAACAGGGACAACGAGATCACCGACTCGTCGAGATAGACGCCGACCTGCTCTTTTACGCCCGGCTGGTCGCGAACGATCTGGCCTGCCGAGACGCCGCGAATGGCGACCTGGGTCTGGCCCGGTCCGAGGTTTTGTACCGTAAGGCCGGCAACGTTTCTCGACAATTCTTCGAGGTTCGTTGCCCCGGTACGAATGATGTCCTTCTCAGTTTGTGCGTTGATGGAAAAAGGTACGTCCTGAATCGTGGTTTCACGCTTCGTCGCCGTAACCGTTATTTCTTCGAGCACTTGCGCCAACGCACCGCCCGACAAGCCCAACAACGCGATCGTTGCGGGCAACACGACATACCACCGTGTTGTTTTCTCGCTACTGTTCATGATCTACCCCCTGGTGTTTTGTGTACTGTCTTGAGTCGACAAGTCCTTTTGTACCATTGTTCCTTTAAGAATAGTGTGGTTTCTCGGGAAGACAAGAAAAATTCACCGGGCATAAAGGCGCGTGAAAGGTACAAAAAAAGGCCGGGCAAACGCCCGGCCTCAAGGTAAGCCTGACCCTGAAGGGGGTCTACAAGGGGATCAGGCGGTTTTCAGGGCATCCTCGGCGGAGAGATAGTCATAGCCGAGATCACGGGCAACAGCCTCGTAAGTTACGTGCCCTGCAAAAACGTTAAGGCCATTGGCAAGGTGTGGATCCCGCTTGAGCGCTTTCACCCAGCCCAGATCGGCCAGAGACTTGACGAACGGCAATGTGGCATTCGTCAGAGCAAATGTGCTGGTGCGTGGGACTGCACCCGGCATGTTCGCGACACAATAATGCACAACATCGTCAACCACGTAGGTCGGGTCAGCGTGCGTCGTTGCATGGCTCGTCTCGAAGCAACCGCCCTGGTCGATGGAGATATCAACCATGACCGAACCGGCCGCCATGTCCTTGACGTTCTGTGCGGTCACGAGCTTCGGCGCCGCTGCGCCGGGGATCAGGACTGCGCCGATAATAAGGTCGGACTGCAGAGCGAGTTCTTCGATCGCGTGCTTGGTCGAGAAACGAGTGGTGACGCGACCGCCCCAGATATCGTCGAGCTCGCGCAGCCGCGGCAGCGAACGATCGAGGATCGTGACGTGGGCGCCAAGACCAATGGCCATGTCGGCGGCGTGTGCGCCCGAGACGCCACCGCCGATGACGAGTACGTTTGCGGGTCCAACACCCGGCACACCGCCGAGCAACTTGCCGCAACCGCCATTGGCTTTCTGAAGTGCGTAAGCACCCGCCTGGATCGAAAGGCGACCAGCGACCTCCGACATCGGCGTCAGCAATGGCAACGAGCCATCATCGGCCGTGACCGTCTCGTAGGCGATCGCCGTCGTGCCAGATTTTACGAGTGCTTCGGTTTGCGCCGGGTCGGGTGCGAGGTGCAGGTAGGTGAACAACACCTGGTCGGGACGGAGCATTTCACATTCGACCAGTTGCGGCTCTTTGACCTTAACGATCATCTCCGCCTCGTCGAACACTTCTCTTGCCGTGGCAACAACTTTGGCGCCGACGGCTTCGTAGTCAGCGTCGGTGACGCCAATGCCGGCGCCTGCCTTGGTCTCAACAACGACTTCGTGGCCGTCGTGAATTACCTCGTGAACGCCCGCCGGTGTCATGCCAACGCGGAACTCGAGGGTCTTAATCTCTTTGGGTACACCGATCTTCATGGCTCTCTCCAGACCTGAAATCGTTCTTAGTAGACGGACATCATACGCGCGTTAGGGCGACGCTCGCTTGCGTCTTGGGTGACAATTCACTCGAAATGTGGCATTTTCTGCGGTTAGTTAACTTTTTAACGCAGGATTCTGCCGTGCCAACCGACAGATACGACAAATTGATCCTCGAAGCCCTCCAGAAAGACGGGCGCATCAGCAATGTGCAACTGGCCCAGCAGATCAACCTCTCCGAGTCTGCCTGCCTGCGCCGAGTCCGGGCCCTTGAGGAGTCCGGTATGATCGACCGCTACGTGGCCCTCGTCAGCCAGAACGCCGCAGGCCTGCCCGGCAACGTATTCGTGCAGATTGGATTGCACCGCGAGGTCGAAAGTGAACTGGCCGCATTCGAAGATGCGGTTCTCGCTATTCCAGAGGTTATGGAGTGCTACCTGATGTCAGGTGAGTTCGACTACCTGATACGCGTGGTTGTCGCCGACATGGCTGACTTTGAGCGCATTCACAAGACGGAGCTGACCCGGCTGCCGGGCGTGGCCAGGGTAAATTCGAGCTTCGGTATTCGGACTGTACAGAGAAAAACTGAACTACCACTACGCTAGGACATCCATGATTCGATGCTTGATATCGTCAAAAAATCGCCCGAGGGATTAAGGGACCAATTCGAGCAGGTACGCGCTACTACGCTGTCGTTGGTTTCCGACCTGCAGCCCGAGGATACGGTTGTGCAGTCGATGCCCGATGTCAGCCCGACCAAGTGGCATCTTGCACATGTCACGTGGTTCTTCGAGCGTTTCGTACTGGAGCCCTGTGGTGTCGAGCGCTACCGGGACGATTTTCACTACCTGTTCAATTCCTACTACAACTCGGTGGGTGAGATGCACCCGCGGGCACTGCGTGGTGTGCTGTCACGACCGACGCTCACCGAAATTCTCGACTACCGCGCGCGGGTTGACGAAAAGATTGTCGAACTCCTCAGCGCGGACCGAATTCCTGATGACACCAGGAACGTCCTGGTACTTGGGCTACATCACGAACAGCAGCACCAGGAACTCATACTCACCGATATCAAGCACGTACTGTCCTGCAACCCGCTACGACCAGCCGCCAGGCACGACCTCAATCGATCGCCGAACGCCACGGCAACCGAGTATGACTTCATCCGCGGCGAACATGGAATCGGACGAATTGGCCACCACGACAGCGGTTTTTGTTTCGATAATGAGACGCCGGCGCACGACGCTCTGCTGCATCCGCACAGTATTGGCACCCGGCTTATCACCAACGGTGAATACCGCGAGTTCATCAGGGCTGGCGCCTACGATGAACCAGCGCACTGGCTGTCCGATGGCTGGGCCACCACCCGGAAGAACGGTTGGATCCGCCCGCTATACTGGGATGAGGGGCTCGAGACGGAATTCACGTTGGCCGGGCCCAGAGAAATAGACGAGCATGCGCCCGTCACCCACGTCAGCTACTACGAAGCAGATGCTTTCGCGCGCTGGTCCGGGCACAGGCTTCCGACAGAATTTGAGTGGGAACGCGCCGCGATTGGCGAACCGGTCGACGGCAACCTCCTTGGTAGCCGGTTTTGGCAACCGGTCGCGAGCAACAGCAAACAGTTCATTGGCGACGTCTGGGAATGGACTTCGTCAGCTTACTCACCCTACCCCGGTTTTCGCCCGCTCGCCGGATCGCTTGGTGAGTACAACGGCAAATTCATGTGTAACCAGATGACGGTTCGCGGCGGATCATGTGTTACAGCGGACAGCCACATACGACCTGCCTACAGGAGCTTTTTCTACCCGGATGCGCGCTGGCAGTTCCTCGGCTTCCGGCTTGCCAAGGATGAGCATGCCTGACGAAATCACAGCCATAGTCACCGGATTGAGTCGGCCCAGGAAATCGATCTCGCCGAAATATTTCTATGACGAGGCAGGGTCGAAACTGTTTGAGGACATTACGCGGCTTCCCGAGTATTACCTGACGAATACCGAGCTTGGCATCATGGAAGCCTGCGTCGAAGAGATAGCCGAACTTGCCGGTGAACGAGCCAGCCTGATCGAATTTGGCAGCGGCTCGAGCATGAAGACTCGAATGATGCTGCAGCACTTGCGCTCGCCGGCCGTCTATGTGCCTGTAGATATCTCCGAGGAACACCTGCTCGAAAGTCAGCGCAGCATCAAGGCCGACTTTCCGGACGTCGAAGTGATTCCCGTCGTTGCCGACTTCACACACGCTTTCGACCTGCCGAATCCGACTACCCTGCCACTTAGAAACATTGTCTATTTTCCGGGCTCGACTATTGGCAACTTCGAGAGAGACGAAGCGATCGAACTACTTCGCGTTATGTACCAGGAAGCGGGGGCCGACGGAGCCTTAGTTATCGGTGTGGATCTGCAGAAGGACCCGGCGGTAATTTCCGCAGCCTACAACGATAGCGCCGGCATAACTGCCAGGTTCAATCTCAACATGCTGAGACACCTCAATCGCGAGTTCGGCGCCGACTTCAACATGGACTCGTTTACGCATCGTGCAACATACGACTCAGATATCGGGCGCATCGTCATGGAGCTCGTCAGTGCAGAGAAACAGGTTGTGCGAATTGGGGGCGCCTGCATTCAGTTCGACGCCGGTGAGGCCATCACAACCGAATATTCACACAAGTACACGCTCGATAATTTTGAGACCATGGCGGCGGCAGCCGGCTTCTCGGTCGCGAAGGTCTGGACGGATCCCAAACAATGGTTCGGCGTGCATTACTGCGTGCGCGACTGAATTAGAAAGTCAATCCGAACTCGGCGGTACGAATTCCTTCGGGGCCGCGGAGCCGCCTGCGAAAAAGAACTTCTCCATCTCTGCTTCGAGAAACTTGCGGGCGTCGGGCTCGATTGGAGTCAGGCGATACTCATTTATGAGCATCGTCTGGTGAGCCAGCCAGCGCTGCCATGCTTCTTTCGAAACACTGTCGTAGATCCGCTGTCCCAGCTCGCCCGGGTACGGCGCGTAGTCGAGACCCTCGGCCTCATCGCCCAACATGACGCATTTAATCGTACGTGCCATCTTTAAGTCGCTCTATCAGTTTGTGGACCGGCGCGGCCATGCCGCCCGGAGGCTCGTCACCAATTCGATGCCATGTGGCATCGTCGGAATCGGCTACTTTACTCAAAGGCGTCTCGACTCGCACGACTATTGGCTGAATATCGAGATCGTAGTGGCTGAAGCTGTGGCGCAGTAACTGCCACGGCTCGATGTCGGCCGCACCGCTTGCCAGCATGTCACGACACCAATCATCCACAGCATCGCCCTGCATCTCAGGCAGGCTCCAGAGACCACCCCAGATGCCGGATTCCGGTCTGCGCTCGAGGTACACGTGTCCGTCGTGTCTCGCGATAACCATCGTCGTCGCACGCAGCGGCTTTTCCTTCTTCGGTTTGCGGCCGGGAAATTCGGTAACTGACCCCGAATTGTGTGCGGTGCAATCTACGGCTACAGGACAGCGATCGCAGGCCGGTTTGCTGCGTGTGCACAAGGTCGCGCCCAGATCCATGATCGCCTGGGTGTAGGCGGCCGTGCGATCTGCCGGCGTGTGCCGCTCGGCGATATCCCAGAGCCTCTTCCCAACAGAAGTCGTACCAGGCCAACCTCCTATTGCGCCATGACGTGCGAGCACGCGCTTCACATTACCGTCGAGAATCGTGTGCCGCTCATCGAACGCGAGAGACAGTATCGCGCCAGCAGTTGATCTGCCGACGCCTGGCAATTCCATCGCCGCTTCCAGCGAATCCGGAAACTCGCCGCCGAACCCATCGCGAACTATCTGCGCCGCACGGTGCAGGTTACGCGCCCTCGCATAGTAACCGAGCCCGGACCAGTGCTGAAGGACCTCATCCTGCGCCGCGCCGGCCAGACTCGCTACATCCGGAAATCGGGCCATGAAGCGCTCGAAGTACGGAATGACCGTCTGCACCTGCGTCTGCTGCAGCATGATTTCGGACACCCAGATCCGGTAGGCGTCTTTCGGGTGCTGCCAGGGAAGATCCTTGCGACCATGCGCATCGAACCAGTCGAGCAACCGCTCCGCAAAAGCCGGAGCTTCACTCATCGCTTGAACAGGTCTTTTAACTTGTCCTCGAGCTTGTCCTTGATCTCGTCTTCCACTTGTTGACGCAAGAGTGCTTCCACATCCGGCCTGACTTTTGGCGATGCCAGCGACCCGGTGACTTTCAGCGGGATCTCCGCTTTCTTGAAGTCGTTGATCTCTTCCTGCGTAGCCTGTTCCAGGGCTTCGGGCGTGTCATAGACTTTGGCGCGAAGATCGTAGTTAACGGTGCCTGCCGCGATATCGACATTACCGCGACCGGCGAGTTGCATGAAGGATAGATCAGCAACAAGATCGTCATTGCGCATCACACCGTCCTTCACGACACCGGTGGCCGTAACCGAGCTGAAATTCGTGCGTGCCGGCAGGACGGGTTCAGGTTCCGCCTCACTTTTGAGCAGCGCCCGCGCGCGTCTTAGCTCGTACCAGATGTCGGTACCTTCATACGTGCCATCCTTGAGCTCGAACGACAAATTGCCGCTGAGCGTTTTCTGAATTTCATCCGTGTCGTGGCCGCGTCCCTGCAGCTTGAACTTGCCGCTCATCGAACCCGTGATGTTCTCTTCCTCAACCATCGCACGCCCCAGGCTGGCGAGGTCGACATTCTGCAGACTTTCATTCATCGAAAGCACCGGGGCGGACCCGGACACATCAAGACGCACATCGCCGCTGTAGCTGCCACCGAACAACTTTGATGTAATCGGGTTGATCCGCAAGCGACCATCCGCAGAGTTCAGGCCAAGTACTACGTTATCGAGCTGGAAGTCGCCAACGAGAACCGACATCACACTGAGGTCACCTCGTACGTTCAACGCCTTGATGAGTTCCGCGGGAATCTCAACAGGTGCGGAGTCCCCTTCGCCGGCACCTTCCGACTCTTCGCTCGGCGCCATGTAGCGATTCATATCGATAGCATCAGCGCTGAGGTCGATGAGGAACCTTCCGTCGGATTCAAACGGCACGGTCATGCCGCCCGAAAACGTTGTGTCGTCGAGCTTGAAGTTGACGTCGCTCAGGCTGACGTGGGTTTCGCGAAAATCGGCATTCGCCTCGATGGCGACGACGCTCAACGCATCCGGGTCGGCCGTCTCCGGTGGGACTACATCCAACAACGCCATTAGCTCGCGCGGTGAGAACTCGTCGATACGAATCGAACCGTTCGGCTGAATCTCATCGGCATAGGAAAACGGCTGCAACTCGGCGCTGACATCGATGTTGAGCACCGAGATATGGACAGGCTGCACGGCAGTGGTCTTGCCGACCGTATCGACGTCGATACCGGCTGTTTCGAATTCGAGTTCCGTTGGTGACGCAGCGATCCCATTCACGACACCACGTAGCGCCGAGGAACCAAAGCTGATAAGGCCAGCGTCACGATCAAAACTGACGGTTGTTTCGAGCTCCAGTTCACCCGAGAGAGCGGCCGGCTGAACGTCGTAGCGCAGGCCACCGCGCACCGGGATGGCGCCGCCGTCCGCGACTATACGGCCGAGTGACAGGTTGACTTCAGTCAGGTCATATTTATCGCCCTTCTGTGCATGTGCATAAGAAATCGTTGCGTTGCGGATCTCCAGCCCCGAGATCTCGAACGCCCCGCCAGGTTCGGGGTCAGTTTCCGAACCCGATTCGGTAACTGACCCCGAATCGGATTCGATAAGGTCCGACCAGTTTCGGAGCCCGTTACGGTTGACCTCGATGTTCACGATCAAGCCGTCGACCTCAGCGGTTCCTATCGCCACCTCCTGGCGCAGCAGCAAAGGCAACAATCGGACGCTCAGCTGGGCGCGATCGAGCTCCGCAAACGGTTCATCGCCGAAGCCCGGAGCGTTCCCGAGTCTCGTGTGCCCCAGCTCAACGGCCAGCCACGGGAACAACTGCAGGTCGACCTCGCCCTCTATGACCAGGTCGCGCCCGGTCGCCTCCTTGACCGCTTTAGCAATATCTTCACGAAAATCATTGGCATCAAAGAACAGGAAGAACGCGATCGCAGCCATCGCGAACACAGCGACGACACCGGCGATCAGCCAGACGATTATTTTGCTTAGGCGGGACATCAGGACACCTATCGATAGTGGAGTCGTAGAGTATCAAATCCAACAAAAAACGGGCCGCAATTGCGGCCCGATTCATCAAATATTGCTGCTGTCGCTGTTGGGACTAGCGGCAAATCGTGACATCCCCATTCAGCGTCGACACCTCTACGCGCGCACCGCCTTTCCCATCCTGGAAGCTCCACTCCCAACCCGGGGTGTACTTGCTCGTGCGTTCGGGCTTGTCACCAAAGCAATTGTCGATATCACCGTTAAAGGTATCGACTTCAAAGCGACCTGTAACGCCGTCAGCAAAATCGAGATCAACGCTGCCATTCACCGTCTCAGCCGTCAGCTTGCCATCATCCCGCAGCTGTGCCCGGAACAGAATCTCGCCGTTTACGGTGCTCATCGCGACACGATCGAACGCACCCTCGTCAATTATCACGTCGCCACTGACAGACTCGGCGGACACCTTACCGGCTACGCGGAACAACGTGACGTCTCCCGAAACTGTATTCGCACGCGTTTCGGCTTCCTTGCGCTCGCCGTTGATCTGGACATCCCCGCTGACTGCCTCAGCCGATACATCGGACTCGCCACCTTCCGAAGTGATATCGCCACTCACGGTGTTGAGCCCCTGTTCACCACGTACGTCCTCGACATCGATGTCTGCACTGACCGTACCAACATCAAGTGAACTACCCTGCGGCACCTGGATGTGAAGATGACTTTCGATACTGCGACCACCATTGCGCGGGACCTTTACCTTGATCGTGATCTTGTCGCCGTCGCGTTCGAAAATAAGTTTCTCGACATTACGGCCGAGCTCACCAGTGACCTCAACCTCACTGCGCGACCAGCCGTTTACCGTTACCGAACCTGAAATGTTCGACACATGAACATGGCCATCGGAAGCTGCATCAAGTGCTTCATCCACTTCCTCGGCAACAACGGGCATCGCCAGCAGGGCGCTCAAAACAATTGCAGTCAGTCTTTTCATTTTCGTTCTCTCTTCATGTTCCAGCCGACGGAGCGCCAACTAGATATCATTCCTCATCATCATGTTGCGCGTCAGGCCGCCGACCCGGCGCAACAGCGTCAATTCTTCACGATAGGTACGCAGCAGCTTCTGCTGCAGCATTACGCTGTCGGGTTCCCCATCGAGCGCCGTGCTGATCTCGACAATCGCATTGTGGATCAGGTCGAGATTTGCCTGGATGTCAGTCTGCGCTTCGGGCGACAAGCGTTCCAACTCAACCTCGAGTTCGGTCCGCAAACCATTGCGAGCATCCTGGAACCCTGGCCCGAGGTTGTAGTTATTGCCAAACGACGCCTGCTCGAACACAAGCTCTGGCGCTACGGCCGTAACGGGACCGTTACTGTCCACGACTGCAAAGTAAGTTACAGCCGACGAACCGCCAACGAGTAGTACGACCGCCGCAGCTTGTGCAAGTACCGGGATCCACCGTGATTGCTGAGGAATTCGCCGTGGCTTCTCGATCGCCTCCGCGATGCCTGGCCACAGATCCCGCTCAGGGCTGATCTCCGTCGCCAGTTGCCGTGCGGCCAGATCCAGCTTGTTGTCAAATTCTTCAGTCATTCCTCGTATCCCTGCTCTTCCAGTTGTTGCACCAGCAGCCTCCTTGCCCGGTGCAGTTGTGCCTTGCTCGTTCCTGTCGCGATGCCCAGCATCTTGCCAGCCTCGTCATGGCTGTATCCGTACACTGCATGCAGGACGAAAACGTGTCGCGCTCCTTTGGGCAGCCTGTCTACTGCTGCTGCCAGATCCCTGAGCTCGCCGGTGTCGCCGGTGGTCAGGGGTGGCGGGCGCGTATCCGCGACGGCCTGGATCCTGTCCTGCTCTCGCTTCGACTTTCGAATCCTGCCAAGAACAGCGTTGACCGCAATACGGTGAAGCCAGGTTGCAAATGCGCTGTCACCGCGGAACTTGTCCATCTTGTTCCAGGCCTGGATGAATGCCTCTTGCGCACAGTCTTCGGCCTCGCTTACGTTTCCCGTCATACGCAGACAAAGTCCATAAACCTTATCTATATGCAGCCGATAAAGGGCCTCAAACGCCCGCGCATCCGATCGCTGTGCCTGGCGTATCCAGGCCTCTTCATCTGCGACCATGTCGGTTTCGGTAATAACCATCCCCTGACTATAGTCGCTGCTTCGTGCGGTCAAAAGCGCTTCCAAATGCCTTTTCTCCCCTTATCTCGACCTTTGGATGCCTGTGCTTGCCTTAGGGTTTGAATTGCCCCGGTCCGATCGGTAAAAAAAACGCTTAAGCGCCTGTCTTTTCTTACTATTCTGTTATTATTCGACGAGCCTAACGACCACCGAAAGCACTATATGGCACGTCTTCCAAGTTGTTCGTCCTGTGATTCGATTAACTCATCGACGGACATCTGCCCCCTGACGATTGCGAGTTTCTAGATGTCGGGCCACTCCATTCTTTATCTTGGCCGCGGTGAGTTTGCCGCCGACTACTTGTCAGAACTCGAAACGCTGCCCTGCTGCACGATGCTCACGCGCAGCAATACGCTCGAATTACCCGAAGACGCATCCTATGTTGTCGACCTCGTACTACTCGAGGCGGGACCCATGATCGCGCAGTCTGGCCAGTCGCTCGCGGCGCTCATTCAGTCGCTGGAACCCTACCCGGTCGTCGCACTCACGCAAAAAGAACACGAGCATCGCGGCATAGCCTCGATACGTGCCGGCACGCAAGGCTACATCTGCGTCGACGACGTAAGCGTCGAAGCGCAGGATGCGGTTTTCGCTCATGCCGTGCAGCGTAGTCGTTTGCAACAGCGCCTGTCGGACACCGACGTAACGGTCCTGTCGATACTCCGCAACATAAATGACGGCGTCATCGTCGTGGACGAAGCCGGCCATGTGCTGGACATCAATCCGGCAGCACGGACCATCCTCGGCCTTGGACCGCGCGTGCAACCCGATCCCACCTGGGAGCAGACGTTCTGCTGCATTGATGAGTTCGGGGTCAGTTACCGTAATTCGCACGAGTTGCCGTTGGTTCGCGCACGCGACGGCGAGAAGTTTACAAACCAGGTCGCGATCTACCGAACGCCCGAACAACCGGATGCGGTTCTGAGCATTAACGGCCAGGGTCTGTTTGACGGCAACCGTGAGCTGATTGGTGGCGTCATCACGTTCCGCGACGTAACGGAGGTCACGCAGCGAACATCTGCGCTTGAGAAGCTCGCGCAGTTCGATGAGTTGACGGGACTCGCAAACCGCAGCCTGTTTCTGGAGCAGCTCTCCCGTGCGATCGGCCGAGCCCAACGCAAAAGCTCACCGCTTGCCGCGCTGTTCATCGACCTTGATCGCTTCAAGTCAGTGAACGAGACGCTTGGACATGACATCGGTGATGCCTTGCTTTGCGAAGTGGCGGACCGCCTGAAGAGCAACCTGCGAATCGGCGACTTCACCGGGCGTTGGGGCGGCGACAAATTCGTGGTGTGTCTTGAGGACTTCGGCGAAGCCAGCAATGCGGCAGCCGCCGCGCAAAAGTTGCTACTTGTCTTGTCGGAGAAATTCGAGATCGCTCACAGCGAAGTTTACGCGACGCCGAGCATCGGCATTTCGTTGTACCCGGAATCGGGTGATACGGCCGAGAGTATGGTCAAATCCGCCGACGTCGCTATGTACGAGGCGAAGAAACGTGGCGGTGGCCGTTTCCAGTATTACTCGAGCGCACTCAATACCAAGCTCGCGCAGCGCGAGGAACTCGAAATCGGTTTGCGTCACGCGCTGGTCCGCGACGAGTTCGTTCTGCACTACCAGCCGCGCATCGACCTTGCGTCGAACCGCCTGATCGGTCTCGAGGCGCTGCTGCGCTGGCAACACCCACGCTTTGGCTTGCTTCCACCGGCGCGCTTCCTGCCAATACTCGAAAGCAGCGGCCTGATTCATTCCACCGGCGAGTGGGTGGTTGAAACCGCTTGTCGTCAGCTGGCTGGCTGGCAACAACGATTCGAATTACCGGATCTCTCTATCGTTATTAACCTGTCGCCGCAACAACTCATGCATCGGCGGCTCGTGGACGTAGTCAAGAAGACGTTGAGCGACAACCTGCTTGATCCGGGCTGTGTCGAACTCGAGATCAGTGATGAGAACATCGTTAGCCAGCGTAGCTCGGAACTCGAAACGCTGCGGGCACTGAGAAAGCTGGGCGTCCGACTGTCGCTCGATCACTTCGGAACCTGCGACGTCTCGTTCGAATCACTCGACAATGGTTTCATCGACAGTTTCGTTCTCGACCGCGATCTCGTTTCCGACATCGATGAAAACGACAGCCACCAGCGCATCGTGCGCGCGGCTATTGCGATGGCTCAGGGTCTCGACATAGAAGTTGCGGCAGAGGGCGTGGAGACCATGACGCAGCTCGAGTTCCTTCGTGACTGCAACTGCGATCTGGCGCAGGGTTTCCTTATCAGCCGTCCGATGCGGCCGGAGAAAGTCGCCGCGATTCTGCGTAGTGAAATCGCCGGTACATCACTTCTCGCCCGCGGAATGCCTTAGTCAGCCGAACTCCCGCAGTTCCAGCAAGCCGCGAACTGTCCTTCATTTCTCTCGCCGCATTTGCGGCATGTCCACGGCATAGTCGGACTTTCATCATCGACTGAGTCGATCAGCTGCTTTGCACGATCGAAATCGAGGTCATTAATCACCCAGATCTGTGGCCACGTTTCAAAGAAAGGAACTTCGCCCAGTATCGACCCCAGGTGCTGGTTTCGGAGTTCCGTAGGTATCCCTTCCGACTCCAGCAGGTTCTTGTAGTGGTTGATCGTGATGATCGATTCGGCTGATGTGAGTTTTTTCATTCGTCGCGCAACGATCTCAGGAATGGTTGCGGGTCGTCCCCGCGCTCAAGCACCTCAACGAGCGCCGAACCGACAATAGCTCCAGCTGCATGCGTGCCAACCGCGGATACATCTTTGGCTTCACGAATTCCGAAACCGGCGCACACCGGAATCGACGACATGCCCGATACCTTGTCGAGGTAGTCGGTGAGGTCTGCTGGTAGTCCGGTGCCACCGCCCGTGATACCCGTGATGGTCACCGCGTATACGAATCCGCGCGATGCCTCGCACAGCGTCTGCAGGCGATCATCCAGTGTTGCCGGCGTGACGAGCTGAATCAACCCGAGGCCTTTGGCTTCGAGGGCCTCGCGTATTTCCGCCGACTCCTCAAACGGCAAATCAGGAATGATAAACCCGCACACTCCTGTGGCGAGCGCCCGCTCGGCCAGCGCCTCGTAACCGAACGCGAGCAGAGGGTTCAGGTAAGACATCATGACGAGCGGCGCATTAATTTCGCCCTGCGCCGAATCGAGCTGCTCGAAGATCCATTTAAGACTCACGCCTTTCTGCAGAGCCTCAAAGCTCGAGCGCTGGATCGTCATCCCGTCGGCCATCGGGTCCGAAAACGGAATTCCGAGCTCGACGACGTCGCCAACCTCGGCAATCGCCTTGAGCGTCGCAATGAAATCGCTCGGCTCCGGGTAGCCCGCCGTGATGAAAGGCACGAGTGCCGGATGGCCTGCGTCGTTCGCGGCTGTCAGCGCCGCCCCTATGCGTTCATGCGCCTGCATGGCTGCGAGTCCTCGCCGGGTATTTGGTCAGTGTCGGCATGTCTTTATCGCCGCGGCCGGAGTTGCCGATCAGAATTCTCTTGCCCGGGTTCTCTTTCGCATACTCTTTCGCCGCTGCGTAAGCATGCGCCGTTTCCAGCGCCGTCAGGATGCCTTCGGTCGCGCACAGCTCTTCGAGCGCCTCCAGTGCTTCGTCATCTTCCGCAGAAATATATTTCACGCGACCTGCCGCCTGGAGCAATGCGTGTTCCGGTCCGACGCCCGAGTAGTCGAGGCCCGCGGAGATCGAGTGTGTCTCCTGCACCTGGCCATCGTCGTCCTGCAGGATGATCGTGTACGAACCCTGCAGTACGCCTGGCGTTCCTGTAGCGAGTGTCGCCGCATTCTGGCCAAGTCCCGTACCGGTGCCGCCTGCTTCGACACCGATCAGTTCGATGTCGTCGCCAAGCAAAGGGTAGAACAAGCCAATGGCGTTCGAACCACCGCCGACACAGGCGAATGCCGCATCAGGTAGACCACCAGCCTGGTCCAGAATCTGGCGACGGGCCTCTTCGCCAATCACCTTCTGTAATTCTCGCACCAGGTAAGGATACGGATGCGGACCAACCACTGAACCCACAATGTAGTAGATGCCAGCCGGGTCCGTGACCCAGGTGCGTAACGCTTCGTCGATTGCTGCCCGCAATGTCTTGTCGCCCGACTCGACGGCAACGACTTCCGCGCCAAGGCGGTGCATGCGGTCGACATTCGGCGCCTGTCGTTCTATGTCGACGGCACCCATGTATACGGTACAAGGCAGGCCGACTCGCGCGCAGGCAGCAGCCGATGCAACGCCGTGTTGGCCCGCGCCTGTTTCGGCGATGATCCGCTCTGCGCCGAGGCGCTTGGCGAGGATTGCCTGGCCGATCGCATTGTTGATCTTGTGCGCGCCCGTGTGCGCAAGGTCTTCACGCTTGAGCCACACTTCGGCGCCCCAGATTTCGGAAAGCCGCGGTGCGAAGGTCAGTGCCGTCGGTCGGCCGACCCACTCGCGCAGCTCCCTGCGGTACTCGTCCTGGAAGGTCGGATCGTGCAGGTGCTGTTTCACACCTTCTTCGAGGCGCTCGAATGCCGGCACCAGCGTTTCGGGTACGTAACGCCCGCCGAACGGACCAAAGCGGCCTCGCTCGTCTGGCATCTCGCCTTTGATAGCTGCCTCGAGCAGCGCTTGCGCTTCCTCGGCAGCAAACAGTGTGCTCATAAGTTGTTCCCCGCAGCTTTCGCTGCACTGATGAAATCCCTGATTTTCTGTAAATCTTTTTGTCCGGGGGCGGACTCGACGGCGCTGGACACGTCGACACCGTACGGGCGCACGGTCGCGATTGCTTCGGCCACGTTCCCAACACCGAGGCCGCCCGCGAGAATCATGTTGCCCGTGGCGGCAAGTTCGGCGGCCCGCGACCAGTCAACGGTCTCACCCTGCCCACTCTTCGCTCCCTCATACACGAAAGTAACTGTCACCTTTGTACCCGCCCCAAAGGTGACAGTTACCTTTTTTCCTTCGCGGTAGACGGGCCAGCACTCGATCGTATCCGGCACATCGAGGCTGGCGAAGTCGTCGGCATCTGTTTGCAGAACGTCGGGTGTGAAGTCACGGAGTACGGCCTGCCACTCATCGTCTGAGGGGTGCAGCATGACGGCCACTCTCTTTACGGTTCCCGGTACCTTATTTGCGATGTCGGCGGCATGGGCCGGCGAAACCCTGCGAACTGACTCGGCGAACACGAACCCAACTGCGTCGGCACCAGCCTCAACGACCGCCTGCACATGCTTCTCAGAACTCAGGCCGCAGATCTTCACGAACATGCTGCCGCTCCCGCCTCGCGCATCGCGCTGATCAGCGCGGTCGGATCATCGCTGCGCATCAGCGCCGTACCGACGAGTGCCATCGAGTAACCCCAACCCGCGACTCGCGCTGCGTCTTCAGCGACGTGCAAGCCGCTCTCGGCGACACAAGTAGCCTCGGGCAACGACGACGCAAGTTTACGCAGCCTCTCACCGTCTACTTCGAGTGTTCGCAAATTGCGTGTATTTACACCGATTAGAAGCTGGCCGGCTCCGTCGAGAAATTTGGCTGAGCGTTTAAGGTCCTCCGCGTCGAACGATTCGAGCAACACAAACATCCCGTGCTCCCAGGCGCAGTCAGTCATTTCGCGTAGCTTTGTATTGTTGAGCATGGTCGTGATCAACAACACGCCGCTCGCACCAGATGCTCTGGCCTCGAGCACCTGCACAGGCTCGACGAGAAAGTCCTTGCGCATGACCGGTGTGGCGGGCACCGCCGACACAACCTCTTCAAGGTGCGCGAGCTCGCCGTCGAATCGGCTGGGCTCAGTCAGAACCGAAATCGCGGCAGCGCCTCCAGCCGCGTATGCCTTCGCTCGCTCACTTCGGCTGGAATTAGGGTAACTGGTACCGGATAGGAGGTTGCCTTCGGCGGGGGAGCGTTGTTTGATTTCGGCGATCACATCGAACGCGCCAAGGTTCAGCGGCACCACAGGTTTGTCGAAATCGGCATCTGTGAACGACAGCGCATTGGCCGCCCTTGCCGCGCTACTTTCCGCCATACCTTTCAGGAAATCGCTCATCAGTCTTCGAAGTGTGCTTTGAGCCCCGCCAGGAATGCTTCCGCGCGACCGTCATCTATCGCCGCGGCCGCTTGCTGCACCCCATCGACAGGATCTTTTGCGACGCCCTGTACCTCGAGCACGAGCGACGTGCCCATCAGCAATGCGTCACGGTGCGCGCCCCTATCTTCACCCGTGAACACGCGAACCAGTTCGTGGGCATTGTTCGGTGCGTCTCCGCCTTCGAGCGCCTCGGGCGAACACACGGCAAGCCCATAGTCCGAAGGTGACCGCGTCATTTCAGTAACGCTGCCGGGTCGCACATCGTAAAGCACGAAATCACCGGCGGGTGTGGCCTCATCCCAACCGGGCTCGCCGTGCACAACAAACGCTCGTTCGAGCGGCATGCCGGCCAGTGTCTCCGCCATGAGCTTCGCGGCGTCCTTACTGTAGGCGCCGATCAACTGGAACGGTGGCGCTGCAGGGTTCGTTAGCGGACCCAGCACGTTGAATACGGTACGAACCGACAATGCGCCACGTATCGGCACGACGGCCTTCATGGCGGGGTGATACGCCGGCGCGAACAGGAACGTGAAATTGGTTGCCTGCAGGCAGTCGACCGCCTGCTGTTCATGCAGCGGCAAGGGCACGCCGAGGCATTCGAGCATGTCGGCACTGCCCGAGCGGCTCGATACCGAGCGATTACCGTGCTTGACGACTCGCGAGCCGCACGCGGCAGCAAGCAGTCCCGTACCAGTCGACAGGTTCAGGCTACCGGAGCCGTCACCGCCAGTGCCCACCGTATCGACGGTCGGTGCGCCATCCGGGATCTTGGGATGTAACGCCAGCTCACGCATCGCCGTGGCGAATCCCCTGATCTCGTCGGCAGTTTCGCCTTTGGCCCTGAGTCCGGCGAGCAACGCGCCCGCCAGGGCGGCAGGTAACTCTCCCTCGGCCAGCTTGTGCATGAGGTTGTAGGCCTGCGCCTCGGACAGAGATTCGCCGTTGAGCAGGCTATCGAGCAGTTTGGTGTATTCCTTGCTCACCGAGCCTCCTGGCGCATGAAATTTGCCATGAGGTGCTCGCCCTCGGGTGTCAGCACGCTCTCCGGATGAAACTGCACACCTTCGATTGGCAACGATCGGTGGCGCACTCCCATGATCTCGCCACGATCAGTCTGCGCTGTGACGATCAACTCATCGGGCAGCGATTCCTCTTCAGCGCACAGCGAATGGTAGCGCCCGACTTCGAACGGGTTCGGCAGGCCGTCGAAAATTGACTGGCCGTCATGCTTCACCATCGACGTCTTGCCGTGCATGAGCCGCTCGGCCCGCACGATCTTGCCACCGTGTTGTTGCACGATGCTCTGGTGGCCAAGACAGACGCCGAGAATTGGCAGCTTGCCCGCGAATGCCCCGATCATGTCGAGCGAAACGCCTGCTTTTTCAGGTCGGCCTGGTCCCGGCGAAATCACCAGATGGGTCGGCTCGAGGTCAACGCCCTCCCGGACCGTGATCGCGTCGTTGCGATACACCATGACGTCCGCCCCCATCGCCGCGAATGCCTGCACCAGGTTGTAGGTAAACGAGTCGTAGTTGTCGATCAGCAGCATGCGCACGTGATCAAAGGACTTTTCGCCCGCCATCACAAACCCTCTCCGGCGATCTCGAGTGCGCTCCGCAAGATTGCGCTTTTCGCCATAACTTCCTGGTATTCCTTCTCGGGGACCGAGTCGGCAACGATACCGGCACCAGCCTGAAAACTATACTCATCTCCTGAAAAAACGAGCGTGCGAATCGTGATCGCCTGGTCCATGTCGCCGCTGAGCCCGAAATAGCCGGCCGTGCCCGCATAAAGCCCCCGGCCCACGCCCTCCATCTCTTCGATAATCTCCATCGCCCGGACTTTCGGCGCGCCAACGAGCGTGCCGGCCGGAAAGCTGGCTGCGAAGAGATCGAACTGGTCATGCTTTGGATCGAGTTGGCCCTGCACGCCGCTGACAATGTGCATGACATGACTGTAGCGCTCGATTGCCCGGTACGGGTCGACGCGTATGCTGCCCGCACTCGCGACGCGGCCAAGGTCGTTGCGCGCGAGGTCGACGAGCATCACATGCTCGGCCGCCTCTTTCGGGTCGGCCAGCAACGCTTTTTCGTTCGCGTTGTCTTCTTCGCGTGTCGCGCCACGCGGCAGGGTACCGGCGATCGGTCGTAACGATGCTTTGCCCTTGTTCAGTTTGACGAGCGCTTCGGGGGAGGAGCCAACGACCTGCAGGTCATCGAAGTCGAAGAAGAACATATATGGCGATGGGTTGAGCAGGCGCAGCGCACGATAGACTTCGAAAGGCGCTACATCCGTCTTGCCCCTGAACAGGACTGACAGGACGATCTGGTAGATGTCGCCCGACGCGATGTATTCCTTGCACGCATTGACGCGTTCCGCGAACTCTTCCTCGGTAAAGCTCGCCTCAACCGGGGAGATTGTCACGTCATGCCCGTTAGCGGGAATCGGCCCCCGCAGCTGCCCAATAACGTCCTCGCGCAGTTTCTGCCTCTCTTCTTCAGGGCCGTCATGCAGCAACGCAACACGACGTGTCAGGTGGTCAAAGACCAGCAGGGACGCCGGCGCGACGAATGCCGCGTCGGGAACGCTCGTTTGTTTTACTGTGTCGACGGGCAGCTTCTCAAACAGGCGTACGACGTCATAACCGGATACGCCGACAAGCCCGCCCGCAAACGGCAGGTCATCGGCGGGCTGCGGCTGCGGTGCCTGTTCCAGCGCAACACGCAGTGCGTCAAGATACTCCTGCTGGTTCTGCGGTCGCGGGCGCTCATCACCGTTGACACGCATCGACGTCGCGTCCATGCGAACCTCCAGCGCATCGCCGAAACCGAGGAATGAATACCGCGCCAGACGCTCACCGCCCTCCACGGACTCGAGCAGGAAGCGCGGGCGTAGCGCTTTCAGTTTCAAATAAGCCGATACCGGAGTATCGAGGTCGGCGGCAATGTCGAAGGGTGCTTGCATATTGGTTCCATAACGAGAAAAGCCCATCCCTGTATTCGGCAGAGATGGGCTTCGGTGTTCGTTTCGCTCAGCTACAGGTCAGCCGGCCGCCATCTCCTTTGAGGGCAGCCACCACCAGTTGTTGATGCTCTGAGCGTTCATGTGCGCGAGTATCTCCATGTCCTTGTCAGCCGTCAACCCCGGTTTGGTTACAACTGATACAGCATCGGCAGGGTCAGCGAAAAGCCAATCCACATTACTATGGTCAGCGGGATTCCGACTCTGAGGAAGTCGCCGAACTTATAGCCACCGGCTGTCATTATGAGGAGGTTGGTCTGGTATCCGTACGGTGTCGCAAAACTCATGTTCGCGCCAAACAGCACGGCAAGAATGAATGGCTCCGCGCTGACACCGAGTTGCGTCGCTATGCTGATGGCAATCGGCGTGCCAATGACCGCCGCCGCATTGTTTGACACGATATTGGTCATGACCGTCATGAGCAGCATGAACCCACTAAGAATCACAGGCGCTGGCAGTCCGGACGCACTATTGACGAAAGAGACGGCCAGGAAATCCGCCATGCCGGTGCCGAGTAGTGCCTTACCCAGGGCCAGTGCCGTGACAATAATCATGACAACAGGAATCGAGAGCGACGTCGCCGCATCCCGCCAGGTCAGACAACCCGTTGCGATCATGAGCCCGAGACCAACAAGCGCGCTGACCGATATCGGCAAGATGCCGAACGCGGCCGCCGCGACAACCAGGCCCATTACAAAGAGTGCGCGTTTCGCGCGATGCGTATGCGGCAGGTCCGTCGTGCCATCGAGCACGAGCATTGAACCCGAGTCTTTAAGCTGCGCGATCGCTTCGCGGGTACCTTGCACAAGCAGTACGTCACCAGCGCGCAGGCGAATCAAATTCAGGTCGCCTGTAACCTGCGAGCTCGGTGCACGAGCACGATGCACTGCCAGCGGCAGCAGTCCATAGCTGCTCGTGAAACGAGCCGCTGCGAGGCTGCGCAAGTGCAATGGCGAACCACGCGTAACGACGACTTCAGCGAGCTGCTGCCCCTCAGCTTCGAGCGGCGTGTCCTCGTCGACAGGATGCTCAATGTCGGTCAGGTTGAAGAGCGTTGTCCCCAGAATCTGCTCGTAGTGCTTAAGGTTCTCGGGCGAGTCCTTGACGAACAGACGGTCACCGGGCTGGATGATTACCGATGGCAGTTTCGCAAGAAATAGCGACTCCGAACGCTGGATCTTGTCGATGCGCAAATTGCCGTCTGCCTTTGCGAGTATCTCTGACAGCGACTTGCCGTCGGCGAAGCCATCTTCCTTGACGTGGAGCTGAGCACTGAAAATTCGTGGCGTCGTGTCGGCCATCGGAGGCGTACGATCCGGAAGCAGACGGGGCGACACCAGCCACAGGAACAAGATGCCGACGCCACCGACAATCGCCACTGGCAGTACCCACTCGAACATGCCGAACTCGTGCATGCCCATGTCCCGCGAGATACCGACGACCAGCAGGTTGGTCGAGGTGCCGATCGAAGTCGACATGCCACCAATAATCGTCGCGAGACCCATCGGCATCATGACGCCCGAGACCGGGAATTTAGAACGCAGCGAGGCACCAACAATAATCGGCATGAGCAACACGACGATCGGCGTGTTGTTCATGAACGCACTAAGAATCGCACCCGCAACGAGCGTGATCAGGAGCGCAAGCACCGGGCGCGTTGACCAGGCACGACCGACGACCGTCGCAAGTGGTTGCAAAGCACCGGTAGTCTCGAGTGCCTTACCCACCATCATGAGTGCACAGATCGCGACCAGGGCTTCGTTGCCGAAACCGGCGAAGAAATCGAGAGGGCCGACGGCGACTTCGCCATCTTTTACATAGGGGAACAACTGGAAGCCAGCCGTCAGGAGGATCAGGATCGCAAGTGACGACGACTCGAGCGGTATGTTGTCGCGTGTAAACAGGTACAGCGCGACGACGGTCAGAACCAGAACCGCAATGCCATGTACGTCAGGTGTTATCGGCTGCAAAGCATCCCCTTGCCGCTCCGCTGAAGGACGGTAGACCGTATCCTAGTTCACACCTGTTTCGCAATCAGAGAAACATCGCTGGAACGCCGCAATATTGCGCCTACCCGCGTATAGAAGCTTTTGAATTCACTGACATTCCAGTGACGTATTTCGACATCGCGACGATACGAAACCGAATTCGCGCAAACGAGTATCGGCAGCAGGTTCAGGTGGCGCAGATCGGCCGGTTTGTGTCGCGGAAAGACATCCCACGGCGACATTGTCATGAGATTCCTGTGCCGAAGCGCATTGTCGGCGACAGCACGGCGCCAACGCACATCCATTTCCGTTCCGTGCCGCATAACCTGTGCGCCGGCAACATCGAGAGCTGGACAGTAACCGTTTCGGTCGGCAATAACTCGTGATGCATCGGCCAGCGTAGTCGCCACATGCCCGGCGATCGCGCGTATTTCGCGGAGCGACTCCATTGACTCGGGGTCGGAGCCACGTTGAGCAATGACATCACCCCATCCGCGAACGAATATGGAAAGCCGCCGGTTGAGCCAGCTGTCGTAGCGCTGTGCAGGGCTCGACCAGTTTGATTGATCATGGCGCTGCTCGCCCTCTTCCACACGCGCGCGCAGTGCGGCCTCGAGCAGTGCCAGGCGCAACTCACCGTTGCTGCGCAGGTATTTCGAGATGTCGACTTCCAGCGGTACCCACGCAGAGTCTTCGGGAACCTGCGTTCGCGTCGAGACGACGACTGCATCCGCCGTCTCGTCAGGCAATAGCGGGCACGGCGACGAGACGACCGCGGGCAACACTGCGGTTATAGGGGCGAGGTCCCGCATCTCCCACAGGCGCTGCCACACCAGCGCCGACTGCTGCGGCGAGACCTCCCTGTCCGGATCCACAACAAAGTACATGCGGCTCATTCTGCAGAACGCTCGCCCCCCGGCGCGTATCTGTTAGTGGGCAGCTTCGCCAGATTCGGCCGATCGGCAGGGGTGGTGCGCATCGCTGCACGGGTGTACCTTTGCACGTTCGTACAAGAAGGACCCGAACATGCCGTCTTTTGACGTAGTCAGCGACTTTGATTCGCACGAAGCCAGCAATGGTGTCGACCAGGCGAATCGCGAAGTTACTACACGCTTTGATTTCAAAGGAACGGGCTCGAAATACGAGCTCGAGGACGGGGTTATCTCACTGACCACGCAGTCCGATTTCCAGCTCAAACAGATGATGGACATCCTCCACCAGAAGTTGTCGAAGCGTGGCATCGACATTGGCTGCCTCGATGAACAGGAACCTGAGTTCTCGGGCAGTGAAGCGCGACAGAACGTCATCATGCGACGGGGTATCGACACAGACCGTGCGCGCAAACTCGTCAAGCAAATCAAGGGCGCGAAAATGAAAGTCCAGGCCGCCATCCAGGGCGACAAATTACGCATTAGCGGGAAGAAGCGGGACGATTTGCAGGCAGTCATTGCGATGCTCAAAGAAACCGAAATAGGCCTGCCGCTGCAATACGAGAACTTCCGGGACTAACGCCAGGTTCGTTCCAGGCAAAAGCAAATGGATACCGGAATTCACAAGTCGTTACGACGCCAGGACATCACGTTCGAGGAAAAAGACCAGTCGCTGCGCGATGACGTGCGCACGCTGGGCGCCATGGTCGGCGACCTTATTCGCGAACAGAACGGTGACGATCTCTTCGAGATGGTCGAGAACGCGCGACTGCGAGCGATCCGCCGGCGGGAAGGAAACGAGAAGCCGGGCGAAGGGCTTGCGGCACTCGTAAGGGATCTTGACCCGGGCACGGCCTCGCAACTGATTCGCGGCTTCTCCACCTATTTCCAGATGGTCAATACGGCCGAGAAGGTGCACCGGATGCGCAGGCGGCGTGACTACCTGCGCGACGTTGCCATCTACCAGCCCGGCGGACTCGAAGATACGCTGGTCAAGCTCAAGGCATCGGGCATGACAATCGACGACGTGCAGGCGCTACTCAATTCGATGTCGATCGAACCGGTGTTTACGGCACATCCGACCGAATCCACGCGCCGGACGATACTTCGCAAAGAGCAGAACATCGTCAGACACCTCGTCGATTTGCTAAACCCGTCAATGACACCGCAGGAAACAACGGCCGCATTGCAAAATATTCGCATGCTCGCGACGACCGGCTGGCAGACAGCCGAGCACCCAACCGAGCGCATGACGGTTGCCGACGAGCTCGAGCACGTATTGTTCTTCATGACGGACGTGCTATACCGCGCGATGCCGCCGTTCTACGAAGACATCCGTTCCGCCGTCGATCGTGTCTACGGCGACGACAGCAAGAAACTCGAAATCCCGGACCTCGTACATTTCGCGTCCTGGGTTGGCGGGGACATGGATGGCAATCCCAACGTTAACGCGAAGACCATCCGGGCAACGTTGGCACGACAACGCTCGCTGATCCTCGACCTGTACTTTAATGAGTGCGCTGCGATCTCGGCCAAGCTGAGCCAGTCGGCTGACTGTGCCACCTTCAGCCAGGGCATGCTCGACAAGCTCGAGGAATACCGCGGCATATTCCCGAATGCCTACCATGCCGTGCCGGCGCGTCACCGCGAGATGCCTTACCGCGTCTTCCTGCGGCTTGTGCAGCAACGCCTGCAGTCCACATACGACGACGACATTTTCCCGTATGAGAAAGTCGGACAGCTGATCGAAGACATCGAACTAGTCGCCGAGAGTCTGTCCTGTAACAAAGGCCGGCATGCCGGATTATTTGTTGTGCGACGACTGCTGCGCCGCATTCGCACGTTCGGCTTCCACATGGTCACGCTCGATGTGCGCCAGGATGCTGAAGTCCATCGCAAGGTTATCGGCGAATGCCTGGGCGAGGACGAATGGATGGATCGGTCGGCCAAGGACAGGGCTGAGCGCATTATCGAGGCAATCAACACGCGTGAGAACGCTCCGATGACGCTGAGCACGCTGGCACGCAAGACGATCGCCGTATTCCAGGCAATCGCATTTTGCCGTCGGAAATACGGCCCGCGCTCAATAGGCGCATTCATAGTCAGTATGACCGGCGGCGCCGACGACATTTTGTCGGTATTGCTGCTCGCGCAGTGGGGCGAGCTGCACAATCGCCGTGGGGAGGTCCCTCTGGACATTGCACCATTGCTCGAGACGGTCGATGACCTGCACGCAGGGCCGGAAATCCTTGAGTCGTTGTTGCGCGTTGACCTGTACAGAGAACACGTGAAGCGCCGCAAGAACCGGCAGACGATCATGATTGGCTATTCGGACAGCAACAAGGACGGCGGTCTGGCGTCGTCTCGCTGGGCCATCCAGAACGCCCAGGAGATGCTCGTCAACGCGATGGACGCTGAGCACATCGAGCTCACGCTGTTCCATGGGCGCGGCGGCACGATCAGTCGCGGTGGCAGCAAGACGCACGTCGCCGTGCTTGGCGCCCCGCCGGGAACAGTCAATGGTCGACTTCGGGTTACCGAGCAAGGCGAGATCATCAACGAGAAATACGGCCTGCGCGGCATTGCTTTACGCACGCTGGAACAGATTACGGGCTCTGTCGCGTTAGCCACGGCCATGCCCCGTCACCGCGGCAACGATATGGCCGAGTGGCACGAGATCATGGACGTAATCGCGTCGGAGAGCCGCAAAGCGTATCGCAAGCTTGTCTACAAGACGCCAGACTTCTACGAGTATTTCCGCACGGCGACACCAATCGACGTGATCGAGCGCATGCGCATCGGTTCCCGACCGTCGTCGCGGCGATCGCAGTCGGGCATCGAGGACCTGCGGGCGATACCGTGGGTTTTCGCGTGGACGCAGGCGCGTTTCATCCTGCCTGGCTGGTACGGCCTTGGTACCGGGCTCCGCAAAGCCATCGACATGTATGGCGAGAATGCTATCCGCGAACTGTTCCGTGAATGGTTTTTCCTGCGATCGCTTGTTGCTGACGCTGAAATGGTGCTCGCGAAATCGGACCTCGGAATCGCCGAATTGTATTCGCAACTATCGGGGGACCTGCATGAACAGCTTTTCCCGACGATCGCCGCGGAATTCGCACTGACTCGTGACACGATTCTCGAGTTCTCGGAACACGAATCGATCCTCCAGGGCGATGTGACACTGCAACGCGCCATCATGCTGCGTAACCCCTACGTCGACCCGATCAGCCTGATGCAGGTTGACCTGCTGTCACGCTGGCGTGCATCGAACCACGAAGATGACGAGGTCTTCGATGCCCTGCTTGCAACCGTTAACGGCATCGCACAGGCACTTCAGAACACGGGTTAGGAAGCCGCAGCTACGTCTCAATCCAGGACGTAAACTCATCGAGCGATTTCCGCTCAATGTCCGGCACTCTCGCATCACTCGCAGGGTAACCGGCCACGAGTAACAGAAACGGTCGTTCGCTCTTCGGCCTGTGGAGGATCTCGTTCAGGAACTTCATTGGGCTCGGCGTATGCGTTAGCGTCGCGAGTCCGGCACGATGCAGCGCCGTGATCAGCATGCCAGTCGCGAGGCCCGTCGACTCTGCCGGGTAGTAGTGCTTCACTTTGCGGCCATCGGGCAGCTCGCCGTACTTCTGAAGGAACACGGCGATCAGGTATGGCGCGGTTTCGAGAAAAGGTTTGTGATCGTCTGTGCCCAGTGGCTCCAGTGCGGCAAGCCACTCCTCGGAAGCGCGGTGCTCGTAGAATTCACGCTCCTCGACTTCTGCTGCTTCGCGAATTCTCTTTTTGGTCTCGGGCCCACTGATCACAACAAAATGCCAGGGCTGGAGGTTGGCACCGCTCGGCGCAGTGTTGGCCGCTTTCAATGCGGTTTCAATGATGTCACGCGGCACGGGTCGGTCCGAAAACTCCCGTACAGTGCGCCGCCGGTCGATGTCCGCATAGAACGCTTCGAGGCGTGCACGCATTTCTTCGATCGGGAACTCACGATACTGGTCCAGCGGAATAGTCGGGTAGTCGCTCACATTAATCCTCGTTCGCACCGAGATCCTGCACGATGCTCCACTCTGTCATTTCATTCTCGGATACGGCGAAATCGCGTATCGAGATACCGGCCTCATGTACGCTGTCCGGGTCACCCGTTATCAACGGATGCCAATCCGGCAAGCCCCGGCCTTTCGAAAGTCTGCGATACGCACAGCTTGCCGGCAACCATTGAAACGCCTCCGGTCGATCGGCGACAAGCACCAGGCACTCCACAACTTCCTTCGCGCGATTCGCGTAATCGCTGCACCGGCAAGCCTCCATGTCGAGTAGTCGGCAAGCAACGTCCGTGTAGAACACCTCGTCGGTGTCTTCGTCCTGAACCTTGTGCAGGCAGCACAGCGCACAGCCATCGCAGAGTGATTCCCACTCTTCGCGATTCATCTGGGTGAGAGATTTGCGTTTCCAGAAAGGTTCGGTCATCGTCCCGTACTTTGCGACAGCACGGATTTAATATCCACATGAAAGCCGTTTTACTCGACTGGGCGACGATGGGCCCGGACCTCGATATCACCGAGATGACGGCGTTGCTGCCCGATCTCGAGATCTACGATGATACCGATGACGACCAGATGGCAGAACGCATTGCCGGAGCCGAAATCGTCCTCGGCAACAAGGTGATCTTGTCTGAAAAGCTGTTCGATGCCGCCCCGAGCATGCGCCTGATTGGCCTGACGGCGACTGGTACAGACAACGTAGATCTTGAGGCGGCCAGGCGGCGTGGCATCGCTGTATGCAATATTCGCGCGTACTGCACTCAGTCAGTCGCCGAGCATGTATTTGGCTGCCTGCTGAATTTGGCGCACAACCTGAGTACCTACGTTGCTGACGTACGCGACGGCGCCTGGCAGGAAGCCGACAACTTTTGCATGCTGACGTATCCAATCAATGAGCTGTCGGCAATGACACTCGGGCTCGTCGGCTATGGAGAGTTGGGCAAAGGTGTTGCCCGCATTGCCGAGACGTTCAACATGGACGTAATCGTGGCGGCGCGTCCGGGCAGCAACGAGACTCCCGACGGTCGTGTTTCTATGGAAGAGCTCTTGCGACGCGCGGACGCGATTTCGCTGCATTGCCCACTCAACGATACGACGCGCAATCTGTTCGGTGCAGCCGAATTCGAGGCAATGAAAAAGACCGCCATTCTCATTAACACGGCACGCGGCGGACTGGTCGATTCACGGGCACTTGCGGATGCCTTGCGTACTGGCGAGATTGCGGCCGCGGCAATCGACGTGTTGCCCAAAGAGCCACCCACTGACGGCGACCCGCTACTCGACTACGAGGGCAGCAACCTCATGGTAACGCCGCACATCGCGTGGGGAACATTGACTGCCCGCCAGGGAGCCATCGACGAACTCACGGCGAACATCGCCGCATTCCTCGATGGAAAGAAGAGAAACCGCGTCGTCTGATCAGGTGCCAATGTTCTGGCGAGCCCATTGCACGATCTGGCGCACACGCGGTGCGCCGAGATCAAACGCCTCGTCGAACGTAACCCAACGCCACTCGTGATGCTCGGGCTCTCCCGTCTCCGGAGAGATGCCCATCGCAACATCTTCCTGGGTCGTTGTCGCGATGAAGTAACGGGCGATCTTGCCGCGGCTGTACGGGCCCGTCTCGAAGAACCGATCACCCCAGTCGAACGACAGTTCGGTTATTCCGGTCTCTTCGCCCACTTCGCGGACCGCAGCCTGCATTGGCTCTTCGCCTGGCTCGCGAATCCCCTTGGGAAAGTCCCAGTGGTGAAACGCGCGCAACATCAGGGTCACCCAGCCAGCATCGGTCTTCCGGGCAACGACGACCCCACAGGACAGTCTCGAATCACTCATCCCGGTGCTCCTCTCAATACGTCAACCGGGGCCGCATTGACCGCGCCACGCGCCGCGAAGAATCCACTGACACACACAACCAGGATCCCTGCACCAACGCCCGCTATCCAGATCAGCGGATTGAATTGGTAGGGCAACTGAAACAGCTGTACGGCAATCACGGCTGCGAGGACAGACGCGCCCGCTGAGGCGAGAATCCCGGCCGCGGCACCAAGAGCCGCAAACTCCGCCATAACGCCGGCGAACACCGTTCTTCGGCGAGCGCCCAACGCACGCAGCATCGCACTCTCGAAACGTCGTTCGTCAATAGTCGACTGCACGGCAGCAAACAGGACGGCGATTCCGGCGGCCAGTGTAAATACAAACACAGCCTGCACAGCAAGGCTGGCTTTCTCGATGATGCCGCGCACCTGCTCCAGGATCGCGCCCAGATCGATCACCGAAATACTCGGATGCGTTCGCATCAACTCAATGAGCATCGGTTGTTTCTCCTCACTGATACGCATGCTCGAAATAAACGTTGTCGGCATATTGTCGAGCGCACCGGGTGAGAGTACGAGGAAGAAGTTCGGTTGGAACGAATCCCAATTCACTTTGCGGATACTTGCGATCTCAGCCTCAACCTCGAGCCCTGCAACAAAGAAATTCAGGCTATCGCCGATCGTCAGTCCCGCGTTAGTTGCTGATTCTTCCTCGATCGATACCAGCGGCGGGCCGGCGTAGTCAGCTGGCCACCACTCGCCCTGCAGGATTTCGTTGCTCGCACTCAACTCCGCGGACCAGGACAGGTTCGCCTCACGATTTGCGAGCCACTTACCTTCCTCGCTCGGATACGTGCGCTCCTTGACGGACTCGCCGTTGATCGAAGTCATGCGCGCGCGTACGAGTGGCGTGAACGCTGGTACCTCCAGGCCGTTCGCGACGAACAGCGCACCAACCTGATCGACCTCGTGCGGCTGGATATTAATCAGGAAGTGATTGGGTGCATTCTCGTCGAGCGTCTGCCGCCAGCCTTCAAGCAAGTCCGTGCGCACGAGCGTTAGCAGCAGCAGGACAGTGATTCCAAGCCCGAACGCAACGACCTGAACGGCGCTGTCGCGTCCACGTCTGGCGACGTTCGCGAGGCCATAGCGCCAGGCGACACCGACGCCTGAGCGAGCCCGGCCAATCATCGCGACCATGCCGCGCCCCACGAGGTACAACGCTCCCGCAATAACGACGATACCGCCGATCATTATCAGCAACATGCGCGGATCGCCGACAGAGCGATACAGCAATGCAGCGACTGCCGCGAGTGACAGCCCACCAACCAGCAGGCGCGATGGCGCCGGAGGCATTTCGTCGTGCCGCAAGACGCGCAGCGGTGGCGTATTGCGCAGCTGAATCATCGACGGCAGTGCGAAACCCAGCATCAGTACGAGCGCGCTACCGCTCGCGAGGATCACGGGACGCATTCCGCTGCCCGGCAAATCTCCGGCCAACAGGTCCGACAGGATGCCCGCAATAATTTCTTCGGCTGCAAAACCGACCACGCTGCCCACGATAATCCCCAGCACACCCAGCAACATGAGCTGCACGAGCGACACGGTGATCACGAAGCGCTGCGTCGCCCCGAGGCTCTTCATGAGCGCGACTGTGTCCATGCGGCGCGTCGCGAAGCGTCGTGCCGACATGGCGACAGCAACAGCGCTGAGCAACAGGCTGATCACGCCCGTCAACGAAAGGAACCGCTGAGCACGATCCGCTGCGTTGTACGCACGCTCACCGCTCTCTTCCTGGCTGCGCACACGAATCTCGTCCGGCAGTCGATCCTGGATGGCCTCATTGAACCCGGCCACATCCGACTCGTCCCCGGCCACGAGCAGCGCGTAGCGCACACGGCTGCCCTCGCCAATAAGACCACTGGAGCCAATGTCGGCGATATTCACAATCACGGTCGGCGCGAGCGAGGCAAAACCAATCGACTGGTCGGGCCGATACGTCAGGACAGCAGTGACCCGGAGCCGCAATTCACCGATGTCGAGCATGGAGCCAACGTCGGCACCCACTCGAGCGAGCAATGCACCATCCGCCCACACTTCCCCGGGGGCGGGTATCTCGTCCACGGTGCGCTGCTCACCGAATAACTCGTCCGCAACACGGACGGAACCGCGCAACGGATACTGATCGCTGACAACCTTGATCGTGGATAGAGCATTTTCATCGCCATGGAACACGACCGAGGGGAACGACATCGTGTCCGCTGTCTGCAGGTCGTAGTCCGCGGCCAACTCGCGCCACTCGTCCGGCACGGGCTCTTGTGAGCGCAGGCGCAAATCGGCGGCCAGGACTTCATTGGCTTGCCTTGCTACCGCCTTGCCGATGCGGTCCGTGAGAAAACCAACCGCTGTCAGCGCTGCTACAGCCAGGCTGACCGCCGCAAGCAGCACCAGGACTTCGCCGGAGCGAAGTTCGCGGCCGAAGCTGCGCAGCGCAAAGAGGATGGGTTTCACGCAGGGGCTCCGCTGTCACTTACGAGGCTGCCGCTATCGAGTGCGAGCACTCGATCACAGCGTTCCGCCAGGCTGTGATCATGTGTGACGAGGATTAGCGTCGTCGACGAATTGCGATTGAGCTCGAACATGAGCTCCATGATATTGGCGCCGGTGCGGCTATCCAGGTTGCCGGTTGGCTCGTCAGCAAACAGCACCGCCGGTTCGGTCGCGAACGCACGCGCAATCGCGACGCGCTGTTTTTCACCACCTGAGAGTTGCGCCGGGTAGTGACTCCAGCGATCGCCCAGGCCGACCTTATCGATGATGTCGCGCGCTGCCTTACGTGCATCACTATGTCCCGCCAGTTCGAGCGGCAACATGACGTTCTCCAGCGCGTTAAGCGACGGCACGAGATGGAAGGACTGGAATACGAAGCCAACGCTCTCGGCACGCAGGAGCGCCCGGCCATCTTCGTCGAGATCTGACAGATTGGCGCCATTCAGGCCCACATGTCCGCTCGTCGGCAGGTCCAGCCCTGCCAGCAGGGCCAGTAGTGTCGACTTGCCGGCCCCGGATGGCCCGACGACGGCAACGGTTTCTCCGGCATCAATGCTGAAACTGACGTCCCTGAGGATGGTCAGAGTCCCCTCAGGACTGCTAACCTTCTTACTTAACCGGTGTGCTTCAAGCACCCTGCTTACTGAATGATCTGACATGCGAAAAATTCTTACTCTTGTTGTCTTGTTAATGGCAACCAATGTGCAAGCGGCTGATTCACCGACCGTCCTGATATTCGGCGACAGCTTGAGTGCAGGTTTTGGTATTGACGTTGACCAATCCTGGGCCGCTTTGTTGCAGCAGCGACTGGAGAGTCAAGGGTACGAACATCGCGTGGTGAACGCCAGTATCAGCGGCGAGACCACGGAGGGCGGCGCGGCGCGCATCGACAGTGCGATTTGTGCCTTCTCGCCCGACCTGATCATACTCGAACTTGGCGGCAACGATGGCTTGCGCGGCTTTCCGCCAGGCCGCATCAAGGACAACCTCGAAGCAATCGCTCGCCGCGCCCGGGACTCCGGCGCCGACGTCGTGCTCCTCGGAATCCGCATACCGACCAACTATGGCGCGCGTTATACGCAGGCTTTCGAGGCCGTTTATGCCCAAGTCGCCGAGGAACTGAGCATTAAATGGATCGAGTTCTTCATGGATGGCGTGGCGCTTAACGACGAGCTACTGCAGGAAGACCGGATCCACCCCAATGTGGAAGCACAGCCCATCCTGCTCGATAACGCCTGGCCCATAATCCGCGCTACACTAGACGGGCAGTAAAAGAAGAGAGACCACCGTGGAAAAAATTTGGCTTAAATCATATCCGGAAGGTATGCCGGAGGAAGTCCCTACGCCGCCCTGGCGGTCAGTACGTGACCTCTTCGAGCACAGTTTCGCTGCGTACCCGGACAGACCCGCATACACGAACATGGGCAGGACGCTCACTTATGCCGACCTGAACCAGTTATCGATGCGGTTCGCGGCCTTCTTGCAGCAAGACCTCGAACTGACTCGCGGCGAACGCGTCGCGATCATGATGCCCAACATCCTGCAGTACCCCGTCGCCATGTGCGGCATCTTCCGGGCGGGCCTCGTCGTCGTGAACGTCAACCCGCTGTATACCGCCAGGGAACTCAGGCACCAGCTGCGAGATTCCGGAGCGCGCTGCGTCGTCATCCTCGAGAACTTCGCGCACATCCTCGAAGACGTCATCGCCGATACCGACGTTGATCACGTCGTCACAACCGGGCTTGGCGACCTTCTGGGCTGGCCACGCAGTTCGATGACGAACCTGGTCATGCGCCATGTGAAGAAAGCCGTGCCGAAGTATCGATTTGCCAAAAGCACGTCGTTCAAACGTGCACTGAAAGCTGGTGCGGGCAAGCACCTGGAACCTGTCGACATCGGATTTGCCGACATTGCGTACCTGCAATACACGGGCGGCACAACAGGCGTATCAAAAGGCGCGATGCTCAGCCACCGAAACATGGTCTACAACGTTCAGCAGACGATCACCTGGCAGGGTGACGTCTACGATGATGTCGGCCAGGTTGTCGCCATCACGGCGCTGCCGCTGTATCACATCTTTTCGCTCGAGGGGAACTGCCTGAGCGTGATGGCGCTGGGCGGTGAGAACGTGCTGATAACGAATCCGCGTGACTTCGAGGGCTTTGCGAAAGAGATCGCTCGCTTCAACTTCAACCTGTTTACCGGTGTGAACACGATGTTTGCATCGCTCATGAACACGCCGAGTTTTTCGAAAATCGACTTCAGCCACCTCCGCGTGTCCATCGGGGGTGGAATGGCCGTACAACCCGCTGTCGCGAAAGAATGGAAACAAAAGACCGGTCGCACGATCCTGCAGGGTTACGGACTAACCGAAACGTCCCCGGTTGCCATCTGCTGCAGAGTCGACAGCGATTTCGACGGCTCTATCGGCCTGCCGGTGCCGTCAACCGACATCGCAATCGTCGGCGACGATGGCAACCACCTCGGTATCGGGGAGGTAGGCGAAATCTGCATCAAGGGCCCGCAGGTCATGGAAGGGTACTGGCAACGACCCAAAGAGACGGCTGACGTCATGCTTCCGGGTGGCTGGCTGAGAACCGGCGATATTGGACGCATGGATGAGCGCGGATACACGTGGATCGAAGATCGCAAGAAAGACATGATCCTGGTATCGGGCTTCAATGTGTACCCCAACGAGATCGAGAACGTTGTCGTCGAACTCGACGGCATACTTGAGGCAGCCGCTATCGGCATTGCAGACGAGCGTGCGGGCGAGATCGTCAAGATATTCGTCGTGCGCAAGGACGAGTCCACGACGGAGCAGGACATTATCGACCACTGCCGCGAGAACCTGACCGGCTACAAGCGACCAAAACTCATCGAGTTCCGGGACGAGCTGCCGAAGACCAACGTCGGGAAGATTCTGCGACGCGCCCTGCGCGACGAGTAGCAGAAGGAGGGACATGCTATTGCGTGTCCCTCTTCGGTTGGGATACGCGCCGCGCTGCGATAGTGCGTCTCTCAGTCCCTGCCGCGCTCCGGTAGTAGAAGGAGGGACATGCTATTGCGTGTCCCTCTTCGATCGGGATACGCGCCGCGCTCGAATAGTGCGTCTCTCAGTCCCTGCCGCGCTCCGGTAGAACGTCTCGCAGTCCCTACCAAAAGGGGACACCCAATAGGGTGTCCCCACTTCTGTCTACTTGTGGTATTTCGGGCTTAGCTCGTGCACCGCGTCAACCAGCACGCCCAGGTTATCCGGATCGATATCAGGCGTGATGCCGTGGCCGAGGTTAAACACGTGACCCGGGCCATTGCCGTAGCTGGCCAGCGTCGTCGCGACGCCCTCACGGATCACTTCCGGGCTTTCCCGCAATGTCGCCGGGTCGAGATTACCTTGTAGCGCTACCTTGTCACCAACATACTCGCGCGCCTGCGCAAGATCGGTCGTCCAGTCGACACCGAGCGCGTCGCAGCCTGTATCGGCGAGGTCCTTGAGTAAGGGTCCTGCGCCCTTGGTGAAGAGGATAACCGGGATCTTGCGGCCATCCTTTTCACGGGTCAGGCCATCGACGATCTTCTGCATACTCGCGAGCGAGAAGCGGCGGAAATCATCGGGTTCGAGTGCGGCACCCCAGGTATCGAAAATCTGGACTGCCTGCGCGCCGGCTTCGATCTGGGCGTTCAGGTACTCGGTTGTCGTTTCGGCAACCTTGTCCATGAGTTCATCGAGCACTTCGGGCGCTTCTTTTGCGAGCCCTTTGATTGTCGGGAACTCCCGACTCGAGCCACCTTCGACCATGTACGTGCCGCAAGTGAACGGGCTGCCTGCAAATCCGATCAACGGCACTTTGCCGTTCAGTTCGCGCCTGATCGTTCGCACCGCGTCGAACACATAACCAAGTTCTTTCTCAACGTCAGGAACGCGCAAATTTCGAATGGCGTCCGCCGTCTGCACCGGGCTCTTGAACTTCGGACCCTCCCCCGTCACGAAGTACAGGCCCAGACCCATAGCGTCGGGGACCGTCAGGATGTCAGAGAACAGGATCGCCGCATCCAGCGCATAGCGTCGCAACGGTTGCATCGTAACTTCGCAAGCCAGGTCCGGGTTACGGCACAGGCTCATGAAGTCGCCCGCCTGCTCTCGCGTCGCGCGATACTCGGGCAGATAGCGGCCCGCCTGACGCATGATCCAGAGCGGCGTGCGTGATACGGGTTCGCGCATCAGTGCGCGCAGAAACAGATCGTTCTTGAGTTCGCTCATCGGGCGCCTACCTGTTCAACAATCGACGCCTGCATGGCTTCAGCTGCGGCTCTCGGGCTCTTGGCATCCCGAATCGGGCGACCAACGACGATGTGATCGCAGCCGTTCTGAAACGCCGTTTCGACAGTGACGACACGCTTCTGGTCACCGACCGGCTTGTTGTCGACAGGACGAATGCCCGGCGATACCACCAGGAGCTTTTCATCCACAAACTCTCGCAACGCGGGTACTTCGAGACCGGACGAGATGACGCCGTCGCAACCGGACTCGAGGCATTGTTTTGCGCGCGACAACACCAGGTCGCCGACATTGCATTCAAAGCCGAGATCATCCAGGTCGCCACGATCAAGGCTCGTTAGCACGGTCACGCCCAGGACCTTGAGGCTGTCGCCCTTGTTCTCGGCGGCTGCCTCCATGATCGAGCGATTGCCGTGCACCGTCACGAAGGTCGCACCGCGATCCTTGAGCGAGCGAACAGCAGAACCCACTGTTGCCGGAATATCGAAGAACTTGAGGTCACAGAAGACCTTCTTGTCGCGAGCCAGCAACCAGTCGAGCAAGTCGAAGTACTCGCCGCTCATCATGAGCTCCAGACCAATCTTGTAGAAGGTCACGGAGTCGCCGAGCTCCTCGGCAAGTTCCCTGGCCCGATCACAGGTCGGGACATCCATGGCGAAAATCAGCCGGTCTTTGTTTGGAATATCTTTGTGCTGCACAGGTGTTCCTCTGTAATGCGCGGCGGCATTCTATCAGCCCGCGAGGCCCTCGTGGGCGGCGATCGCATAACGATCCGTCATGCCGGCGACGTAATCGGCGATCACGCGCGCCCGGCTTACATCATCGAGACTGGCCGCTTTTTCCGCGAACTCGAGCGGCATCAGGGACGGGTTGCCCGAGTAGGCAACAAACAGATCCCGCACAATCGCCTGCGCGCGTTTTGTCATTTCGAGCTTTTGCTCGTGCCTGTACAGGTGCTCGTTGAGGAAGCGCTTAAGGGACACATGTTGCTCGTAGATGCCCGGCGACATGTTGACGAGCGGCTTGCCTGCCTCGCGAACATCATCGATCGTCGATACGCCCGATGCGCCGACCTGCCGTTTTGTTTCCTCGATCAGGTCGGTCACGACGGTTCCGATCATGCGACGAATAATCTCGTAAATAAGGCGCCGATCCTCGAGGTCAGGGTAGCGGGCGCGAACTCGCTGATACTGTGTTTCGAACAGCGGCTGTTCGCGTAGCTGCGCAAGGGTCAGGAGGCCCGCCCGGAAGCCGTCGTCAACATCATGATTGTTGTAAGCGATCGCATCCGCGAGGTTGGCGATCTGCGCCTCGAGCCCGGGTTGCTTGCGTTCCAGGAATCGCTTGCCAATCTCTCCAAGCTCACCTGCGTTGCGCGCCGAACAGTGTTTGAGGATACCTTCCCGTGTTTCGAACATGAGGTTAAGGCCCGGGAAGTCCGCGTACTTCGCCTCGAGCTCGTCGACTACGCGCAGCGACTGCAGGTTGTGCTCGAAGCCGCCATAGTCCCGCATGCAGTTATTCAGCGTGTCCTGTCCTGCATGACCAAATGGGGTGTGGCCAAGGTCGTGCGCCAGGCAGATCGCTTCGGTCAGGGGTTCGTTCAGGTTCAGGGCAACCGCAACGGATCGACCAATCTGTGACACCTCCAGCGAATGTGTCAGCCGGGTGCGGTAAAGGTCGCCTTCGTGATTTACGAAAACCTGCGTCTTGTACACGAGGCGGCGGAAGGCGGTTGAGTGAATAATCCGATCCCTGTCGCGCTGATATTCGCCGCGGTAGGTCGGGTGTGGTTCGTTGTATAGTCTGCCGCTGCTCTGCGACTCGTTAGCGGCGTATGATTTCATCAAGCCGGCTCTGGTCATAGTCCGCGGTCACATAGCTGTCCCCGATGGCGCCAAGCAAAACGAAACGCAGCTTCTTGCCTTGCACTTTCTTGTCGAGGCCCATGGCACCAGTCCAGTCATCCGCCCCAATCGATGGGGGCTCAACGGGCAGGCCCGCACTGGCGATCAGATCAGCCAGGCGCTCGACATCGTCACCCGGAAGTCCGCTGAGTCTAGCTGCCATGACCATGCCGGCCGCGACGGCCTCACCATGCAGCCACTCGCCATATCCCTGGCAATGCTCAATTGCATGTCCAAACGTATGGCCGAAATTGAGGATGGCCCGACGGCCGACCTCGCGCTCGTCTTTTGCAACGACCTCGGCTTTGATTTCACAGCACCGGCGAATCGCATGCGCGAGTGCATCCGGATCGCATTTCAGAAGGGCCGCCATGTTCGCCTCCAGCCAGACGAAAAATTCGGCATCGCAGATCGCACCGTATTTTATGACCTCAGCCAGTCCGGCTTTGAGTTCGCGCTCCGGAAGCGTCTCAAGCGTACCGGTATCAATAAGCACGACTTGCGGCTGGTGGAACGCGCCGATCAGGTTCTTTCCCTTCTCGTGGTTCACACCTGTTTTGCCACCGACGGACGAGTCAACCTGGGCCAGCAATGTCGTTGGCACCTGCACGAAGTTGACGCCCCGCATGTAGCACGCCGAGGCAAAGCCCGCGATATCGCCGACTACACCGCCACCAAGCGCGACGACCGTCGTATCGCGATTGGCACCGGTCTCAACCAGCTTGTCGAGAATGACCTGCATCGTCGCAACGGTTTTGTACGTTTCGCCATCCGGCAAATTCACATTGGAGACTTCACGGCCCGCAAGATTTGGCAGCAGCTTCTCAAGGTAGAGCGGTGCGACAGTTTCGTTGCTCACGACCAGGCAATCGGAGCCGCTGACGAATTCTGACAGGTCGAAGCCGCCGTCCAGCAGGCCACGCCCGATCACGACCGGATAGCTGCGATCGCCTAGATCAACGTCGACGGTGTAACTCATGCGCCGTAGGTTACCTCACAAAAGAAGAGGGGACACCCTATTGGGTGTCCCCTGCTTGTCTCCGATACGCGCCGCAAGTTCTTAGCAAGCGAATTACGTGTCCCAACCAAAAGGGGGACACTCAATAGAGTGTCCCCCCTTCTAAGATATCTGTTCGATGATCTCGTTCGCCACCGAATGCACCTTTCGGCCATCGGTCTCGACGACGATATCGGCGACCTCACGATACAAAGGATCGCGCTGTAGTAGGAGGTCCTCAAGAATGTCCCGGCGATCGCCGCTTTCGAGCAAGGGCCGTTCGCGTCCCTTTTCGGTCCGCGACACTTGCTGGTCAACCGTAGTGTAGAGATACACAACCAATCCGCGTCCGCCGAGGTGGCTGCGGTTTTCGGGACTGATCACGGCGCCGCCGCCCGTCGCGAGCACGACGCCGTCCATCTTTGTCAAATCATCGATTGCAGCGGATTCACGTTTGCGAAACCCCTCTTCACCTTCTTTCTCGAAGATGAACGAGATATCGACTCCCGTACGCGACTCCACCTCGTCATCGCTATCGGCAAAAGTCAGATGCAGGGCACGCGCCAGATGTCGACCGACGGCGGACTTGCCCGCCCCCATGGGGCCAACCAGGAAGATGTTCTTCGGATGTTTCATAGGCGGGTATCGGGGCCCTCAATGAGAAAGCCAACCCGAAGGTTGGCTTTCCCGGTTCTATCAAGAATGGCCAGCTTAGTAAATGCTCGAGCCTTCCTCAAGAATACGCGGTGTAACGAAGATCAACAGTTCGGCCTTGTTGTCCACCCGCTGCTTGCTCCTGAACGCGTAGCCAATGACAGGGATATCGCCCAGGAACGGTACCTTCTTGATCGTCTCGCGACGCTCGGTCTCGTAAATACCGCCCAGTACAACTGTCTGGCCATCAGCAACAAGAACCTGCGTTTCGACCGCGCGTGTATCGATACTTGGTACCGTGCCGCCCAGACCACCCGTCGAGATGATGTCACCAACATTATCTTTGTGAACCTTCAGGTCCATGATGATGTTGTTGTCCGGCGTAATCTGCGGCGTAACCGTCAGGCTCAGTACCGCCTTCTTGAACTGAATCGTCGTGGCACCTGAGGATGCCGACTGCTGGTACGGAATCTCGACGCCCTGCTCGATCTTGGCTTCCTTCTGGTTCGCCGTAATCACACGCGGTGTCGAAACGATCTCGCCGCGGCCTTCAGCTTCGAGAGCTGTCAGCTCGAGGTCGACCAGGTAATCGCTTCCCAGTACTGCCAGTGAGAAGCGGCCAGCCGCGTCGGCAATCGGTACGTTGACGTTATAACGGTCGCCGAGTGAAGGGAGCTCGATCGACGGGATCGGGTTCGGCCCCTGCAGACTGTCGAGGAACGAACCGATCATATTGTCGGTGCCCGCCCCTGAACCGGAATACGTAATCAGGCGATTATTGCTGAGGTCATCTCCCGTAACACCCAGGCGAATACCCAGATCGCGACTAAAGTCATCGTTAACGACAACGATGCGCGACTCAATCAGTACCTGCTTGATCGGAATATCCAGCGTACGAACCATGCGGCGAATGTCCTGCAAACGCTCAGCAGTGTCCTGTACGAGAAGCGTGTTCGTGCGATCGTCGACCGCAATGCTCCCGCGCTCGGAAAGCATGCCGCCGCCATCGCTACCGGTAATCAGGTCAGACAGATCCCCGGCTTTCGCGTAGTTCACCTGCAAGAACTCTGAGTAAACAGGTTCCAGCTCGGCGATCGCCAACTGAGCTTCGAGGTCCGCGGTTTCGCGTGCTGCAATTTCTTCGGCAGGCGCAACCATGATGACATTGCCATTCTGGCGCATGTCGAGACCCTTCGTCGTCATGACGATATCGAGAGCCTGATCCCACGGAACGTTGCGCAGACGCAATGTGACGTTGCCCTGTACCGTGTCCGAAACAACGATGTTCTTGCCGGATGTCTCAGCCAGAAGCTGCAGTACTGCACGTGTTTCGATGTCCTGGAAGTTCAGCGTCAGGCGCTGACCCTCATATTCCTTCGTCTCCGAGAACAGGCTCGATTCGGCCTGGCTCTGTTCCGCCGCAGGGTTGATTTCGATCGTGAATTCGTTGTCCGACTGATATGCAAGCTGCTCATACTTGCCATTAGCTGAAATAACGATACGCGTATCCATGTTGGTACGCAGGGCGTCGACCGTCGTCACCGGCGTCGCAAAGTCGTTGACGTCGAGGCGACGCATCAACTCAGCCGGCAAGCTCGTGTCCTTGAACACGGCTACTATACGACCACCTTCCTGGCGAATATCGACAGGAGTGGATGGGTCGGTCAGGTTGATGATCACGCGACCACCACCTTCACGAGTACGGCGGAAATCGACGGCGGAAATGGCCCGGGCACCCGGAGCAGCATAGGAACGGGATTCAGATGCTGGCGCACTGGCGAACTGGGTAGTACCTGCGCTGTAGTCATCTCCGTCACCCAGGGTGACGATTACCGTATTTCCGCTGCGGCGGGTTTCGTAAGGGACCATGGTGCCAAGATTCAGCACAACGCGCGTACGGCCGTTGGCCTCTGCGGTCAGTACCGTGTCCAGCGGTCCAATGTTCACGTCACGACGACGCGATGTCAGACCCAGCGCCGTGTTCGGCAGGTCGAGTGCGATACGTGCAGGATTCTCGATCGTGAAGTCCAGCGGCTCCGGCGCCGTGTCGCTCATGATGAGCCTCAGCTCGACGCGCTCGCCGGGCAGACTCTGCACCTGAATGTCTTGCAGCCGGTTACCTTCCTGAGCGCTTGCGAAAGCACCCCAGAAGAGCAGCAATACTGCCTGTGCCAATGCGGCAAACGTCGCTACGCGATGTCCAGCCGTCCGTTTAGTTTTGAGCATCATTCCTTTTACTCCCAGTTCCATTCAGGTGTTAGTCCGAGAGACCAACGCCGGCGTCTCTTTCGATATAGCCGCCGATACCATCAGAAATAATTTCCACCAGTAAGATTTCTGATTCAGAAATATCCGTGATTCGTCCGTCATTTTGTCCCATGTAGTTACCGGGAACGACGCGGTGAATAAGACCGTCTGCGGTTTGTACGAGGCCGTACATCGCTTCACCGATGTAAAGCGTTCCAACCATACCCAGCGTGTCCAGCGGAAAGCTCTCGAGGTACTCGCGGCTCCGCTCGGCATCGGGGCGCGTGCCTCCCACTCCTGAACCACTTGCTTGCGGCGTGTCAGGAATAAACGGCGACCGCAAACCCTGCACATCGGCGACGTATGCAAATACCTCGTACGGCATGATTTCAGGCAACGGATCGATGCGGCCACCCGGGCGCGCCTTGATCTCGTTGATGTACTGATCAAGATCATCCATATCGCTGCCGCAGGCCGCGAGACCGACAGTTGCCAGAATCAACACCAGGCCGTGTTTGATGACGCGTTCTATTCTTGGGGAAGCGCGCATTAGTTTGCCTCCTCGTCAATGTAACGGTAGGTTTGAGCGGTTACTTCCATGCTCAAATTATCGAAACTTTCCTGGCTTTCCGGCGTGATATTGATGTTGTGCAACGTCACGATTCGGGGCTGTGCCGCGATACCGCTTACGAAGTTGCCGATCTCGTGATAACTGCCAGTCAGGCGAATCTGGATCGGTTTCTCAGCATAGAAGTCCTTGGGGATCTCCGGCTGCGGTACGAACAGTTTTTCCTGCAGGCCAGCGGCAAGACCAGTCTGTGATATATCGACGAGCAGGCTCGGGATCTCTGTTTCACCCGGAAGCTGGCGAAGCATCGTGCCAAACGACTGCTCAATCTGTTCCAGCTGTGCCTTGTAAGCGTCGTAGTTTGCCGCTTTCTTTTGCTTGTTCTCAAACGTAAGACGCAGCTCTACTTCCTCGCCGCGCTCGCGCTCGAGCTGCGGTGCCTTGTCCTTTACGATGAACCAGTAAATACCGAGGCCCGTGACAAGGACAAAAACAACCAGGATAACCGAGGCCCGGAACAGTAACGGCCAACGACCAACGTCATTCGCGTCCAGGCTTTGAAGTTCTTCAATGAGGTTCATTCCATGTCCTCCATTTCAGAATTCGATCGCACCTGTTTCAGGTAGACGACAAACTCGGACTGGCGAGATGCGCCTGATTGTTTGGTCTCAACCCTTTCGACTTCCGGGTCGCCCATCCATTCGGACGAATCGATCTGCCGCATCAATGCGGAAACACGCGTACTTGACTGGGCAACACCGCGAATCTCGACCCGTGATCCTGTTTGCTTCATTCCGGTCAGGTAAACACCTTCGGGTAACTGACGAACAAGCTCGTCGAAGAGATGCACGATCTCCGGACGGCTCTTTTGCAGTTCCTCAATGATCTCCATGCGCGCCAGCAGTCGTTCCTTCTGTCGCTCAAGTCCGTCGATCTCGGCGATACTCTTTTCGAGCTCAACAATCTCGGCTGTCAGGCGATCATTACGCCCCTGTTGTCCGGAGATCATCTGTGAGAAAGCGAGAATCGTCAGCATGACGACAGCGATGGCCACGACAACGGCACCGCCCATGGCGACCCCGAAATCTCGTTGGCGTTTCTTGCGTTCCGCCTCGCGCCAGGGGAGTAGATTAATACTTGGCATATTAGTCGAAGCTCCTCAGTGCAAGGCCGCAGGCGGTGAGAAGTGCTGTTGCATCTTTATGCACGCCCTGTGATTTTGCCTTGGATGAAATCTTCATCTGGCCGAGCGGATCACCCACCTCTGTCGGGATACCTACGCGGCTTGAGATGACGTCTGCAATACCCGGGATATTGGCGCAACCGCCACATACCAGGATCATGTCCGGCTGCTCGCGACCGCCGCCCGAGGCGAGGTAGAACTGCAGCGAACGGCTGACCTGTTGTGTCATGTCGTCGATGAACGGCTCCAGCACTTCGGGCTGGTAATTCGACGGCAGGCCACCCTGTTTCTTCGCGCGGCCGGCGTCTTCCATCGACAAGCCGTATGTACGCATGATCTCTTCGGTCAGCTGCTGGCCGCCGAAGTTGAAGTCACGCGTGTATACAACTTTGAGATCCGCCAGCACACTGAAGGTCGTGCTGGACGCGCCGATGTCGACAACGGCGACCGACTGCCCTATTCCACCGTCAGGAATCTGGTGACTGAGCAGGCGGCAGGCGTTCTCGAGCGCGAATGCCTCAACGTCGACAATTTGCGTGGCGAGACCCGCGGCGCTAACCGCAGATTGACGCTGTTCGACGTTCTCCGTGCGTGTCGCAACAAGCAACACGTCCATTAGCTCGGGATCCTTGTCGTTCGGGCCAATAACTTCGTAGTCGAAGCTCACCTCTTCCATCGGGAAGGGGATGTACTGGTCCGCCTGGATCTCGACCTGGCCTTCGAGATCTCTCTCGGAGAGGCTCGAGGGCATCTGGATAACTTTAGTAATGGCCGCATCACCACTGATGGCGACGGCCACATCGGTTGCCTTGGCTCCCGCACGCTTAACGGCGCGGCGAATGGCTTCACCGACCGCCTTGGCGTCGACGATGGCTTTTTCGCTCACCGAACTCGGGGGAGTAGGCTCTGCTGAATAGGACTCGACCCGATAGCGCTTCCCGCTTTGCGAGAGCTCTATCAGCTTCACCGACGATGTCGTGATATCGAGGCCCAGCAATGGCTGTGATTTGTTGCCAAAAAGCACGTATTTTTCCTTCTAAGTCGGTAAGTTGCGAGTCAAATGTAAGTCAGACCTGAGCAAAGCGATTTAACTATATATCAATAAAATGTTAAATAAAACGTGACTGTGTTCACGATCCGACAATCCGTATGTTAAGCGCCTGTCGGACCAGTTTCCGTGAACCAGTCGACGCAGCGACCTGAGACTCGTTATTGCAGCGTTCAGGCAGGTATGACTATCATCGCGACCATACTCCTGCTTCGCTGAGTCTTTGCCCCAGAAAAGCCACATTCTCGTCACCGATTGAACACCACGTTACTCTCTAATAAGGCCCTGTAAGGCTTTCAGAATCCGGGGTGTTCCACCGAAAACGCCTGTAACTATGCATAATTCAACGAAAAAAAAATCCAACGCACGTCACATAAGACGACATAAGCTGATTCGGGCGCTGGTTGTGCTGCTGGGATTGGGCGCTATCGGCAGTATCAGCGCGATCGCTGGCGTGGTCGGCGCCTATTATTACGTCCAGCCGGGATTGCCCGCGGCAGAGACCATTCGCGACATTCCGCTGCAAATTCCGCTCAGAATATTCAGCCGCGATGGATATCTGATATCCGAGATCGGCGAGCGACGCCGCATCCTCGTTACCTACGAAGATCTTCCCCAACATGTCGTTGACGCCTTCGTGGCGGCTGAAGACCAGCGCTTCTTCGTACATCCAGGTATCGACTACCGCGGTATATTGCGCGCATTCACGCAACTGGCAGTGACCGGCGATATCTCGAGCGGTGGCAGTACGCTGACGCAGCAGCTCGCGCGCGACTACTTTCTAACGCGTGAACAGAAATTCACGCGCAAACTTCGCGAAGCGTTTCTTGCCTACAAGATTGAGCAGGAGTTTACGAAGGAACAGATCATGGCCCTGTTCCTCAACAAGATGTTCTTCGGGCAGCGTGCGTACGGTGTCGCAGCTGCGTCGCAGGTTTACTTCAACAAGAGCCTTGCCGACATAAATGCAGCTGAAGCTGCGACGCTGGCCGGCGTATTGCCCGCTCCGTCACGCTACAACCCGGTGTATAGCGCAGCGAACGCAGAAACTCGGCGCGGGTATGTGCTGGGACGAATGGCTGATCTCGGCTTTATCGACGGGCCGACCTACGACGACGCTATGGCCTGGCCTATGGAAGCACACCTCCACGGCGCTGCTATCGAACTCAGTGCACCGTATGTCGCGGAAATGGTCCGCAGTGAGATGCTCAAGCGCTATGGCGAAGGTACCTACACCGATGGCTACCAGGTCGTCACCTCACTTGACTCGCGCCTGCAAAAAGCTGCGAACTACTCCCTGCGCAACGGCCTGCTCGAGTTCACTCGGCGTCGCGGTTACCGCGGCGCGATCCAGAACATGGAGCTCACGAATGAGCTGCTGGCAACACCTTTCGCCGAATGGCCGGTCGAGGTTCGTGAACTACTCGAGCAATATGCACCTGGCGGTCTTTCCGTCGCACTGGTGACGGCGGTTGGCGAAGACAACAACGTCTCTATACTTTTGCGTGGTGGCATTGCCGACACATTGCCGTGGTCTGGTATCAAGTGGGCGAGACCCTTCATCGATCGCGAGACGAGAGGACCCGAACCCGAAACTGCAGCCGACGTACTCCTGGCCGGCGACCTTATCTATGTAATGCCGACGACGACGGGTAACTGGGCGCTTGCGCAGGTACCCGAAGCCCAGGGTGCTGTCGTTTCCATCGACCCGTTTGATGGTGCTGTCGGCGCATTGACTGGCGGCTTCGACTTCACTACCAGCAAGTTCAATCGCGCACGCCAGGCGTTTCGGCAACCGGGCTCGTCGTTCAAACCTTTTATTTACTCGGCAGCACTTGAGCACGGCAACACGCCAGCGACCGTGATTCTCGACGCCCCGGTCGTAATCAACTCATCAGAACTCGAGGCCGTCTGGCGGCCGATTAACTACAGCGGTCGATTCTATGGTCCGACGCGCATGCGCGAAGCGCTGAAGCGCTCGATGAATCTCGTTTCCGTTCGTCTCCTGTTGTTCGAGACTGGCGTCGGCAACGCGGTGCGCCACATCGAGAAATTCGGCTTCGGTGGTGCCGCCCTGCCCCATAACGGTTCACTGGCTCTCGGCGGTGGTGCCGCATCGCCTTTGGATATGGCCCAGGGCTACGCGGTCCTCGCAAACGGCGGGCATGCCGTGAAGCCCTATGTCATGGACGCGATTTACGGCCCCGAGGGAGAGACGCTGTATCGTGCCAAACCGGCAATAGTGTGCGACGCCTGCGTGCCAGCGGAAAACTTCGGGTTTACGTTCGATTATGAACGTCGAGACCAGCTGACACTCGACGAAATGGCTGAGATCGCCACCGTGTATCGCCCCGACGCGACGGTGGCACCCGAGCTATTCGAAGATGTCGTGATCGCGCCGCAGGCTGTCTCACCGCAGAACGTGTTCCTCGTGCAGGACATGATGCGTGATGTCGTGAAACTCGGCACCGGCCGGCGCGCGATGGTGCTGGGCCGCAACGACTTGTCCGGCAAGACCGGCACATCCAACGATCGCCGCGACGCGTGGTTCGGTGGTTTCAATGGCGACATTGCCAGCATTGTCTGGGTTGGTTATGACGACGACCTGCCGTTGGGCCCGGGTGAAGAGGGTTCCCGCACGGCGCTGCCTATCTGGGTCGAGTTCATGCGTATCGCACTGCAGGGCGTGCCCGAGCACCAGATGCCAATGCCCGAGGGTATCGTCTCGCAACTTATCGACCGTGAAACAGGATGTCCTGCTCGCGCCGGCCAGCGCAATGTCGTGTTCGAGGTGTTCCGCGACGGGCACGTGCCCGAGTGTGACATTATCGACGACGCACCCAACATCTTTAACGATGCGTCCGGCATCGACCCGGAGCTTGAAGAAGAATCCGAGGAAGACGGCGAGTCGTTGTTCTGATCGATGGCCAGGAAGCGCAATAACGAAACAGAACGTGCACGCCAGGTTCTGGCGCAGGAAGCCGCGCGCATCATTGTTGACCACGGTGTACGCGACTATCGAGTCGCGAAGCAGAAAGCCGCCGAACGACTCGGGGTCGGCTCCCGCGGCTCACTGCCCGGTAATGCCGAGATTGAAGCGGCCGTCGTCGACCACCTGCAAATTTTTGGCGGTGAGTCGCACGCGGATCTGCTGCGGCTTATGCGCACAGCGGCGCTTGCAGCGATGGAATTGCTAGGCGATTTCTCGCCTCGGCTGGTCGGGCCCGTGCTGCTCGGCACCGCGGATGAAAATTCAGCCGTCAATCTGCACGTGTTCACAGACAGCGCGGAAATGGTCGCCATGGAAATTGGCGACATGGGGATTCAATTTCGACCCTACGAACGACGCTTGAAGAGTCGCCGCGGACAAGTCGAGTTGTACCCCGGCTTCGAGTTCAGTCATTGTAACGAGACCATCCAGGCGACCGTTTTCCCGGTCGATGGAATTCGCCAGGCACCGATGAGCCCGGTTGATGGCAAACCGATGAAGCGTATTGATTCCGAAGGTGTTCAAGCGCTGCTGGCGCATGACTAAAGAGAAGAGGGGACACTCTATTGAGTGTCCCCTGGTGCTTCCGATACGCGCCGTAAGTTCTTAGAAAGCGAATTACGTATCCCTGCCAATCGGGGACACGCAATAGCATGTCCCCTCTTCACCTACCTCTTGGCTATATCCAGGTAATCCCGCTTCGCCGCACCGATATACAACTGCCGCGGCCGCGCGATCTTGCCTTTCGGATCCGAGATCATCTCGCGCCAGTGTGAGACCCAGCCGACAGAGCGACCGAGCGCGAACATGACCGTAAACATCGATGTCGGAATACCGAGCGCCTTGTAGATGATGCCCGAGTAGAAATCGACGTTCGGATACAGGTTCTTCTCTTTGAAGTAGTCGTCGCTGAGAGCAACCTCTTCGAGCTCGCGAGCGAGGTCGAACAGCGGCGTGTCTTCCTTGTCGAGCGCGTCGAGGACCTTGTGGCACATCTCGCGAATGATCGTCGCACGCGGATCGAAGTTCTTGTACACGCGGTGACCAAAACCCATGAGGCGGAATGGATCGTCCTTGTCCTTGGCTTTCTCGATGTACTTGCCGATCTGGCTGACGTCGCCGATCTCATCGAGCATCCTGAGGACAGCTTCGTTGGCGCCGCCGTGAGCGGGACCCCAGAGGGCCGCGATGCCAGCAGCAATTGCCGAGTACGGATTGGCGCCGGAGCTGCCGGCCATGCGGACCGTCGACGTCGAACAGTTCTGCTCGTGATCGGCGTGCAGGATGAAAAGCAGGTCGAGGGCTTCAGATGCCGTCGGGTTGATCTCGTAAGGCTCCGCCGGCACGGCAAACAGCATGTGCAGGAGATTGTCGCAGTAGTTGAGATCGTTACGCGGGTAGATGAACGGCTGACCCACGTTGAGCTTGTAGGCGGCCGCAGCGATCGTCGGCAGCTTGGCAATGATCCGGTGCGCGAAAATCTCGCGATGCTTCGGGTTCGAAGCATCCATTTCGGCATGGTAGTACGCGGACATCGAGCCCACGACAGCCGACAACTGGGCCATCGGGTGGGCATCGTAGCGGAAACCCTTGAAGAAGTTCAGCATGCCCTCGTTGAGCATGGTGTGACGGCGAATCGTCTCCTCGAAACTGGCGAGTTCGTCTTCCCGTGGGAGCTCACCGTTGAGCAGCAGCCAGCACACTTCCATGAAGCTCGAGTTTTTCGCGAGCTGCTCGACCGGGTAGCCCCGGTACATAAGGACACCTTTTTCACCATCAATGAAGGTGATATCCGACTTGCAACTTCCCGTTGCGACGAATCCCGGGTCATAGGTAAATGCGCCCTGCTCTTTGTACAGTCGCGCTATGTCGATGACATCCGGACCGGTGGTTCCGGTATGTACGGGGAACTCTGACTCGGTACCGTTTGGGCTGATCAGCCGATATGTTTCCTGGCTCATGTCTTTCCTCTTTTTATGCCTGCATCAGAACCAGCTGAGCATAGCATCGCGCTCCGCGAAACGGAGTAGTGGAAGAACACTATATGAGGGCCACCAGGCAACCGCGCGTGGGAGTGCGCAGGCGAGGCTGGCCCTGGCTCAGTCCGTCTTTGCGGAGCCCATTCCGTACTTCTTACGGAACTTGTCAACGCGACCGCCGGTGTCGACGATCTTCTGCTTGCCCGTGTAAAACGGGTGGCACGAGGAGCACACTTCGATAAGGAGATCCTCGCGGAGCGTCGAGCGCGTTTCAAATTCGTTGCCACAACTACACGTCACCTTGATGGTGTCGTAATTGGGGTGAATATCGGCTTTCATGATTGCTCTCCGGAGCACGCTACTTCGCGAAAAAGGTCGCGCATCATATAGCGAAGACGCAGTATCCGCAAGCCCTCGAATCTTATCCACAGAACCTGTGGATAAGACTGTGGATGGAAATTGAACGAGTGCCGTAAGGTGCGGATTTTCAAGCAGCGTCTTCAATATGACTATTTTGTGTCCATTTTCGTTAGTTTAATCAAAACAATGACTTATAGCACCTTCTCGACACTCGAAATGAGATGAGGGCCTTCAAGTGCTAAAAATACAGGGTTGGCCGATGACTTGTGCATAATTGACTTGGTCCAAGTGCCCCCTGACGATGCTGGAATTCGCCGATGAGCGCTCAGGAATTGCGCAAAAAACCGGCCTGCAGGTCGTTCAGGAATCGTCTGCCGAGGCTGGTTGGTCGCCAGGTTCCATCCGCTTCGCGCTCCACCAGGCCTTTTTCCAGTGGGCGGCTCATCGCGGCGGCAAGCCGCCCGGTCGATAGGCCGGTACGTTCGACGAACAGCGCCTCCAAGAAGCCATCATTGAGTCGCAGTGCATTGAGCATGAATTCAAACACCAGGTCGTCATCGGTCAATAGCCCGGACTCCGGGGCGCCACCGTCCGCTTCCATCGCCAGCATGTATTGGAGTGGATTGGCCGGCTTCCGGTAGCGCAAGACGCCCTCGGCACCGCTCACCTTGCCGTGTGCCCCGGCACCTGCGGCGAGATAGTCCCCAAACAACCAGTAATTGACGTTGTGCCTGCAGCGCTGGCTATTTTTGGCCCAGGCCGACACTTCGTACTGCTCATAGCCGAGCGCCAGGAGCTGCTCTGCGCCGGCGTCCTGTATCTCCCACTCGACTTCCTCGTCTGGCAGGCCTTCTGGTGGACGCGCATAAAAAACGGTATTGGGTTCGAGCGTCAGCTGGTACCAGGAGATGTGTGCCGGCCCCAAAGCCGTGGCTGCCTCGATATCCGCGCTGGCAGTTTCAATAGTCTGGCCGGGCAGCCCGTGCATCAGGTCGATATTGAAGTTGTTGAAACCAGCGGCAACCACGTCGTCCACCGTGCGACGAATATCGTCACTGCTGTGAATTCGCCCGAGTCGCTGGAGTGCGTCGTCATCGAAGCTCTGTGCGCCAATCGACAGCCGATTGACGCCGGCCTCTCGATAGGCGGCTGGCGAACCAAATTCCACTGTGCCCGGATTTGCTTCCATCGTGACCTCGACATCCGAAGCGACAGAGAATCGCTTCGTCACTCCGTCGAGCAGCCGCCCTATTTCATCGGGCGAGAACAGGCTCGGTGTACCGCCACCGAGAAATATACTTTCGATGGCTCGTCCCCCGGCCCTCTCGGTTTCGCGATCGAGGTCTCTGAGTAACGCGTCAACGTAACGCTGCTTTGGAGGCGAATCGCCGGCTTTGTGCGAGTTGAAGTCGCAGTAAGGGCACTTTTGTACACACCAGGGCAGGTGCACATAGAGGGACAGCGGCAGTGTATTCACGCGTATTTCTGTTCGAGCAACTCAACGAGCTTTCTGAGGGCCTGCCCGCGATGGCTGCGCGCATTCTTCTGGTCTGCCTCAAGTTCCGCGGAACTGCAGCCGCAGTCGGGTACGAAGAACAGCGGATCGTATCCAAAGCCCCCGTCACCCTGACGTGCGTGCAGGATCGAACCGCGCCATTCACCATAGGCAATCAACGGATCGCCGCCACCTGGTTCCACGAGAGTCGCTACGCAGTGAAACGCAGCGCCGCGATCTGCGGCGCCTTCGAGTTCAGTAAGCAGTTTGTCGTTGTTTGCTTCGTCGTCACCATCGGGCCCCGAATAACGTGCCGAATAGACGCCCGGCGCACCATCGAGCACGTCGACCGAAAGCCCGGAGTCGTCGGCTATTGCAGGAAGCCCGGTTGCGTCAGCCGCATGCTGCGCCTTGATGAGTGAATTCTCAGCGAACGTCGTGCCGGTTTCGTCGGCATCCGTCACACCCAACTCTGACTGCGCAACGACCTCAATGCCCAATCCTTCAAGCATGCGCGAAATTTCCCGGATCTTGCCCGGGTTACCGCTGGCCATGACGATTTTGCCTGGGCGCTGACTCACGATGTCGCGGCTTTGATAGCCTCGTTCTGCGCGGAGATGATGTCTGCAATGCCTTCTCGTGCCAAACCGATCATGGCGGCGAGCTCGTCATCGGTGAACGCGTGCCCCTCGGCGGTGCCCTGCACTTCGATGAATCGACCCGCATCATTCATAACGATGTTCATGTCGGTTTCGGCTTCGGAGTCTTCAGGATAGTCAAGATCAAGCACGGGCGTGCCGCGATAGATACCGACAGAAATCGCGGCAACTTGTCCATACAGCGGGTTCTTCTTGATTTTTCCGGCTTTGTGCATGCGCTGAATCGCGATAGCCAGCGCAACGTAGGCGCCGCAGATCGACGCCGTGCGCGTTCCACCATCCGCCTGGATGACATCGCAGTCGAGCGTTACCGAGCGTTCGCCCAACGCTTCGAGGTCCGTTACGGCTCGCAACGAGCGTCCGATCAGGCGTTGGATTTCGAGCGTCCGCCCACCCTGCTTGCCGCGCGACGCCTCGCGCCCGGATCGTGTGTGCGTTGAGCGGGGCAACATGCCGTATTCGGCTGTCACCCAACCGCGGCCCGTGTTGCGCATCCAGCCCGGGACACGCTCTTCGATACTGGCTGTGCAAAGCACACGCGTATTCCCGAATTCAGCCATTACGCTGCCCTCGGCATGGATAGTGAAATCGGGGACGAAGCGCAATTCGCGCATCTGTGATGCTTCGCGGCCACTTGGGCGCATTCTGACTCTCCTAAGAAGAAGAACTAAAAAGAGGAATTGACTATTTGTCGGCGCGGCAGACTAGCCGAGCCAACGTAGTGCGGTACCGGTCGTATTGTCGCTGTAGGGAGAGTTGACGTTCAACGCTTTCATGCTGAGCGATTTGAGATTCTCGACCAGAGTGTTATCACCGGGGTTGCCAATTTCTGCCATATCGCCGTCGCTAAGCCCGGACCATAAGCCGTCGGAGCAAGCCAGCAGCACATCACCGCGCTCCAGGCGCTTACGATTTGTGAGGCTCATGTCGGGTACCGGCGCGTCGCCGCCAATGCAGCATTCGACAAAATTGCGCATTGGATGGTCCTGCGCCTCTTCCTCGGTGATGGCACCTTCCTGGATCAGGACCTCGACGTGGCTGTGGTCGCGCGAGCGCGTCAGCACGTCGCCATCGCGTACCTGGTAGATGCGGCTGTCACCAATGTGCGCCCAGAACGCGCCGCCTTCCTGAACGAGGCAAATCGCGCAAGTAGCCCGCGGACGAAAATCGACGGCGAGATCAGCGCCCAGGCAGACCACTTCATCGTGCGCCTTGGAGAGCGCCATATACAGGAAGCCCTGCGGGTCGAAAATTGGCTGCGGCGCCGCCATGAAGAGCTCCTGCACCACCTTGATTCCGGTTTCGGCCGCCTTGGCCCCATCGGAGTGTCCGCCCATTCCGTCAAAGACCAGCATGAGCGCCGATTCGTCTGAAACGACCACGGCCGCACGGTCCTGATTGTCCTGGCGATCGCCAAGTGCGGAAACTTTTGCGTATTCGATTTGCATAGACTTCGGTGGTCAGTGGCCTTCAACTGCGGCCACAGCTTAGAATGTCGATCCTCACAAAAACGTGACGCAGGCTGCACTATCGCAGCCCTGCACAGGAGTTCGGTACAGATGTTACACAGTATGACAGGCTTCGCGAGAGAGTCTGCGGAAACCGCGATCGGTACCCTTACGTGGGAGATCCGCGCGGTCAACCACCGCTACCTCGATGTGCAGTTCAAACTGCCTGAGGATTTACGACCAAAAGAGCAGACATTTCGCCAGCAGGCGAGCTCGTCACTGGGTCGCGGCAAGATTGAGTGCGCACTTTATTTCCGGCGCGCATTCGAACAAGGCAATGAGATGCAGATCGACACCGGTCTGGTCGAACTGATCGGCAATCGCATCTCCGATCTGACGGCCAAGCTGTCGAATGTTGCTGCCGTGAACCCGATCGACATCCTGCGCTGGCCAGGAGTCGTGCAACAAACTGAACTCGACGTGGAACCGCTGTTTAAAGAAGCAGGTGCGTTGCTCGACAAAACGTTGACCGCGATCGGCGAAATGCGTTCGAGTGAAGGCGCCCGTATTGCCGACATGCTCGAATCGCGTTGTGCCGAGATCGAAGCTATCGCCAAAACTGTGCGCGCACGTATGCCCGAAGTTCTCGATGCCGCACGTGCCAAACAGAAGGAGCGTATCGCCAATCTCGACGTAGCCGCAGACCCGGCGCGACTCGAAGTTGAGCTTGCATTACTCGCAACGAAGATTGACGTTGACGAGGAGCTCGACCGCCTCGAAAGCCATCTCGTCGAGATCCGCGACGCCCTTAAGGATAAGAAGCCCGTTGGCCGTCGCCTCGACTTCCTGATGCAGGAATTGAATCGCGAAGCGAACACACTCGGGTCCAAATCGGCGGATACGGAAACGACCAAGGCGGCCGTCGACCTGAAAGTGCTGATCGAACAAATGCGCGAACAAATACAGAACGTAGAGTAAGAATCTTGCCCAAAGAAAAAGGGAAGCTCTTTGTGTTTGCCGCACCGTCCGGCGCGGGCAAGACGACTCTTGTGCACGCTGTCGTTACCAAACACCCGGAGCTCAGGTTTTCGATTTCGTACACGACACGCAAACCGCGCAAGAACGAGGCGGACGGCGTCGACTACCTGTTTGTTACGAAAACAGAATTCATGGAGTTTCGCGACCAGGGCGAAATGCTTGAGTACGCCGAAGTATTCGACAACTTCTATGCAACGAGTCGCAGCCAGGTTGAGAAGCACCTGGCGGACAACCGCAATGTGATCCTGGAAATTGACTGGCAGGGCGCGCAACAGGTTCGTGAGTCTTTGCCCGAATGCATCACGATCTTCATTCTCCCGCCATCGGTTGAGGAGCTTGAGCGGCGCCTGCGCGAGCGGCGCACCGATGCGCCCGAGGTTATCGAGCGCCGCCTCCGCGATGCGCTCTCGGATATGTCGCACTGGGATGAATTCGACCACGTCATTATCAATGACGACCTGAACCAGGCGATCTCCGATCTCGAGGACGTCCTGGCGGGCGAGGGCGACGCCTCGGCGACCTCGAATGTAGCCCTGCGCCGCGCCGTTGCGCGAATCGTCGGCTGATTGCTCTTTTTTTTAGCTTTATAACGTTTAGCTATATAGGCTGACGCCGGGCCCGTCTCCTGGCCTATGCTCGTCCGCCTTGCTTATCGCCGCACATTTAAGGAACACGTCATGGCCCGTATTACCGTCGAAGACTGCCTCGACAACGTTGAGAACATATTCGAGATGGTGCTTGTCGCCGCAAAACGAGCTCGTCGCATCGCCCATGGCGCAGACCCGATGGTTGAGCTCGAGAATGACAAACCGACCGTGATCGCACTTCGTGAGATCTCCGAAGGCCTCGTGACGTCATCGATTCTCGAAGAAATCGACCAGCCCGTCGTCGACGACCTGATGCAACCTGAAGCCACCGATGAGATTCTGCCGGTCCGCGGAATCTCCATAGGCGACTAGTCCAAAAAGTCCCGCGACCCCGTTACTATGGGGGCATGGATTACGCGGCAACCATTCTGTCCAGACTCCCCGGCGCCTCGCGCAGGGATAAGGGTGTGCGACAGTTGGTCGACACGCTCGAATCCTACTTACCCGACGACCAGGTCGCCCAGGTTCTCGAGGCCTATGAGTTTGGCGCCGTCGCCCACAAGGGTCAGAGCCGCAAGTCGGGCGAACCGTACATCACGCATCCCGTCGCCGTTGCCCAGGAACTGGCGGAGATGCACCTCGACTCGGAAGCCATCTGTGCGGCCATCCTGCACGACGTAGTAGAAGACACACCGGCGACACTCGGCGAGATACAGGAAAAATTTGGCGAAGAAGTCGCCCTGATCGTTGACGGCGTCAGCAAGCTCGACCAGATCCAGTTCCGCAGCCGTGCCGAAGCGCAGGCAGAAAGTTTTCGCAAAATGATGCTCGCGATGATCGAGGACATCCGCGTGATCCTTGTGAAGCTGTCCGACCGCCTGCACAACATGCAGACACTCGGCGCCATGCCCGCGGTAAAGAAAAAGCGAATTGCGCGCGAGACCCTCGACATCTATGCGCCCATCGCGAATCGCCTCGGCATCAACCGTCTCAAGATTCAACTCGAGGATCTCGGCTTCAAGCACCTGCACCCGTTCCGCTACCGCGTCCTCGAGAACGCGCTCAGAAAGAGCAAGGGCAGCCAGAAACAAATCGTCAAACGCATCTCTGACCAGTTTGGCAAGGCGATGGCGGAAGACGGCATTGAGGGCCAGGTCATCGGGCGTGAGAAACACCTCTACAGCATTTACAGGAAGATGGCTGAGAAAAAGCGCGTGCTCTCCGATGTTGTCGATGTATATGGTTTTCGCATCATCGTCGACGACGTCAGCACCTGCTACCAGACGCTGGGCCTCGTACACCAGCTGTACAAACCCATGCCTGGCCGTTTCAAGGACTACATCGCCATACCGCGCATCAACGGCTACCAGTCGCTGCACACCACGCTGTTCGGGCCGAAGGGTCTGCCGCTCGAAGTACAGATTCGCACACGCGATATGGACCGCGTTGCTGAGTCCGGCGTTGCGTCACACTGGATATACAAGGCCGACGAAAAATCTGATGCGACGCCGCAGCGTCGCGCCCGCGAGTGGCTCTCGAATCTCGCGGAACTGCAACAGTCTGGAACGTCGGAGGAGTTTCTTGAGAGCGTCAAGGTCGACCTGTTCCCCGACAAGATCTACGTATTCACGCCGAAGGGCGACATCATGCCGTTACCCAAGGGCGCCACAACGGTCGACTTTGCGTATGCGGTTCACACCGACATTGGCAATCGCACAGTGTCCGCGAAGATCAATCGCAGACTCGTGCCTCTACGCACACCGCTGCAGAACGGCCAGACCGTCGAGATTGTTACGTCGCGCGGCGCAAAACCGAATCCAACGTGGCTGACGTTCGTGCGTTCGGCGAAAGCGCGGACAGCGATTCGCAATCACATGAAGAACCTCCGGTCGGCCGAATCTGTCGACCTCGGCAAACGCCTGCTCGATAAGTCACTCAAGGACATAGGCTCTTCGCTGCGCAAGGTCGGCAAGGTCCGCCGGGGAGAGGCCCTCAAGGAACTTGGCCTCGACAATTCCGAGGACCTGTTTGAACAGGTCGGACTTGGCGAGCGGCTCGCCCCGCTGACGGCGCGCCTCCTGGTCGGAGTGTCCGAGGAAAGTGAGACAGATGAGCAGGTTGCCAGCCTGGTCATTGCGGGCACCGAAGGCATGGTCATCAGCTACGCGAAATGTTGTTACCCGTTACCGGGTGACGACGTCATGGGCTACCTGACGGCCGGGCGCGGCGTCGTTATTCATCGCAATACCTGCGGCAACCTCTCGAATTTTCGGAAACAGCCAGAGAAGTGGATCGCGGTAACCTGGGAGAAGAATGTCGGTCGCGAGTTCCAGTGCCAGATCCAGTGCGAAACGCGCAACCGCACGGGCGTGCTCGCCGAGGTCGCAGCAATGATCGCCGACAGCGGCTCGAATATTGAACAGGTCGAGGTCGTCTCGCGACACGAAGACGTATCAGTACTGACCTTCCTCCTACAGGTTCACGATCGAATTCACCTTGCGCAGATCATGCGCACTGTTCGCAAAATGCCTAATGTAATTCGCGTTTTCCGCGAATGCGCGTAATTCATTTCTCTCCGGAAGTTTTCTAAATGAACAAAGAGACCATTCACACAGATAATGCGCCGGCAGCAGTCGGCACCTACTCGCAAGCCGTCAAAGTCGGCAACTTCGTATTCCTCTCGGGACAGATCCCACTTGTGCCTGGAACGATGGAAATCGTTGCCGGCGATTTCACGGCCCGCGCACGCCAGGTTTTCGAGAACCTCAAGGCCGTGGCCGAGGAGGCGGGCGGCAGCCTGAATGATGCGGTCAAACTAACGATATTCCTGACCGACCTTGGCAACTTCACCGCTGTAAACGAAGTCATGGCCAAGTACTGTGACGAGCCGTATCCGGCACGTGCCGCCGTACAGGTATCGGCACTACCGAAGGGCGTAGACGTCGAGGCCGACGCGATCCTTGCTCTCTGACGCACTAACTGTACTCAAGGGCGTCGGGCCGGCGCTCTCGAAGAAGCTCGAGAAACTGGGCCTCCATCGAGTCGAGGATCTGCTGTTCCTGTTGCCGCTGCGCTACGAGGATCGGACTCAACTCGTCAGGATTGGCTCACTCGTTGCGGGCAATCGCTGCCTTGTCACCGGCGAAGTACTGTTGTCCGAGGTAGCCTTTCGCGGTCGTCGCAACCTGCTGGTACGCATCAGCGATGGCAGTGGTCAGCTCACGTTGAGGTTCTTTCATTTCTCGCGTCAGCAGCAGGCGCAGTTCGACGCCGGCGTTCACGTTAGTTGTTTCGGTGAGGTTCGTCGCGGATCGGCCGGATTCGAGATGATCCATCCGGAATACCGGATCTTGCGTGAGGATCAGGGCACCGCGATGAGTGACTCACTAACCCCGATCTACCCGGCGACCGAGGGCGTACAACAAGGCCGGTTGCGAAACCTGACAGACCAGGCACTGCGGGCGATGCAGGAAGAACCGCCTGCAGAGCTACTACCTTCATCTATCACCGAAAAACTGGGTATGCCGTCGCTTGCTGACGCGATTCGGTACCTGCACCGACCACCACCCGATGCCGAGATCCGGCAGCTGCTGGACGGTAAGCACCCATGCCAGCAGCGCCTCGCATTCGAAGAACTGCTGGCGCACTACCTGAGCCTGCGCAGCTTGCGCGCACTTGCCGAAACAGAAGACGCTATAGCTCTCACCAGCGGACGGGGTCGGGTCGAAAATTTTGTTCGTAACCTGCCGTTCGAATTAACCGGAGCGCAGGCACGTGTCGTCGATGAGATTCGCTCGGACCTTTCCCAACCGCATCCGATGATGCGCCTGATACAGGGGGACGTTGGTTCGGGGAAGACCGTTGTTGCGGCAATCGCTTGTCTCCAGGCAATCGCGTGCGGCGTGCAGGCGGCAATCATGGCACCAACCGAAATTCTCGCTGAGCAACACCATCGAAATTTCTCCGCTTGGTTTCGCCCGCTCGGTATCGAGCCCGCCTGGTTGAGCGGCAGCCAGAAAGTTGCAGCGCGTCGCGAATCGCTTGCATCAATCGCTGATGGCAGCGCGAAACTGGTCGTCGGTACGCATGCACTGTTCCAGGAGGGCGTGGAATTCAACCGGCTTGCCCTCGTCGTTATCGACGAACAACATCGCTTTGGCGTTCACCAACGCATGGCGCTGCGTGACAAGGGTGTAGGCGAAGCGGGCCATCCGCACCAGCTCGTCATGACGGCGACGCCGATTCCACGCACGCTGGCGATGGCGGCTTACGCAGATCTCGACACATCAGTCATCGACGAGCTACCGCCGGGCCGGCAACCCGTGTCGACAATCGCCGTGCCCGATTCGCGTCGCGGCGAAATCGTCGAGCGCGTGCGTGCAGCGTGCGCGTCTGGTCAACAGGCTTACTGGGTATGCCCGCTAATCGAGGAGTCAGAGGTGCTCGACTACCAGGCTGCGGAAGCGAGCTACCAGATGCTGACCGAGGCGCTACCCGAACTACGTGTTGGCCTTGTGCATGGCCGCATGCGGCCGGCAGAGAAAGAGCGAGGGATGCAGGCCTTCAAAGAAGGGCTGATCCAGGTGCTCGTTGCGACTACGGTTATCGAGGTCGGCGTTGACGTGCCGAACGCGAGCCTGATGATCATCGAGAATGCCGAACGCATGGGTCTGTCGCAGCTGCACCAGTTGCGCGGTCGAGTTGGCCGTGGAGCAGCACAGAGTCATTGCGTATTGCTGTACAAGCCGCCGCTGGGTCGTGTCGCGAAGGAGCGGCTTGCGGTGTTACGAGATACCAATGACGGTTTCGTTGTCGCACAGCGTGATCTGGAACTCAGGGGGCCCGGTGAAATGCTCGGCACGCGCCAAACGGGATTGCCCGATTACCGGGTAGCGAACCTGGTGCGCGATGCCGAACTCATGCCCCAGGTGCAGATCACGGCCGAGGCGATTCGCAAGTCGTCGGCGGCGCGGGCCGCGGCGATAGTCCGTCGCTGGCTAGGCGACGCCGGGCGCTACGGCAAAGTGTAGGAGGCAGCTTGCTGGCGACTGCAGTAGAATTCGCGACATGAAGACGTTTAACCTCGCAGAATACGCGCCCGAAATTACCAGCCAGCTGCGCAACTACGGCAAGCTGATGCGCGTCAATAAACCGATCGGTATCTGGCTCCTGTTGTGGCCGACATTGTGGGCGCTGTGGCTGGCCGGCGAGGGTACGCCTGACCAGGGCCTGTTCGTAATTTTTGCCGTCGGCGTATTCATCATGCGTTCGGCGGGTTGCGTGCTCAACGACTACGCTGATCGAAAAATAGATCCCTACGTCGAGCGCACGCGTACGCGTCCGCTGGCCACAGGCGCCGTCGCACCACTCGAAGCGATTACTCTGTTTGTAGCGCTTGGGCTTATTGCTGTCGGTCTCGCCAGCATGCTCAACGAGCAGGCGCAGCTACTTGCGATTGTCGCGGCCGGTCTCACCATCGCGTATCCGTTTATCAAACGATTCGTCTCCATTCCTCAATTTGTGCTCGGCGCAGCATTTGGCTGGGCCGCGCCGATGGCCTTCGCTGCACAAACGGGCGGCACGCCTGAGCTTGCGTGGCTGGTATTTGGCACTGCACTAATCTGGGCTGTTATTTACGATACGTTTTACGCGATGGTCGATCGCGAGGACGATCTCAAAATCGGGGTGAAATCTACTGCCGTACTGTTTGGCGAGGTTGACCTGTTTGTCATTGCCGGCCTGCAGCTCTTGATGATCGTTGCGTTGATACTCATCGGTTATCGTGCCGAGCTCGGCTTGTGGTATTACCTGTCGGTGGCAGTCGCGGCCGCAATGATGGCCTGGCACCTGTGGCTCGCTCGTGACCGCCAGCCCGCCGGCTGCTTCCAGGCCTTTCTCAAAAACCACCTGATCGGCATGGTGATCTTCATTGGCATCGTGCTGCATTACACCTTCAACCCGGTAATCACATGAACAAACTTGTGCTCGTTCTCGCAAGTGTCTTTTTCCTCGGCCTGATTACGCCCACGCTTGCAGACGAAGAGGAGGAGCGCCCGATACCACAATCGCTTGAGGAGCTCCGAACTGCGATCACGGAGGTCATGGCAGAGTACGATGTACCGGCTGTCGGCATCGCGATGGTCGATGAGAATGGCCCCGTACTGGTTGATGCCTGGGGCAAGGCCGACGTCGAGAAAGATATCGACGCCGATGTCGATTCGATGTTCCGTATTGGCTCGACGTCAAAGATGTTCGTCGCGCTATCGGTTCTCAAGCTCGTCGAAGAAGGGCGCCTCAGTCTCAATGACAAGCTGGCCGATCTCGCGCCGGAAATCGAGTTTGAAAACCCGTGGGAGGACACCAGACCGTTACTCCTCGCACATCTGCTGGAGCACACGACCGGGTGGGACGACATTCATCTGCCCGAATACGCGCATAACGACCCGGCGCCGGCGACACTCCGTGAAGGTCTCGATTTCCACCCGCATTCTCGCATTTCGCGATGGATGCCCGGCACGCGTTCGTCGTATTGCAATTCGGGACCACCGGTTGCCGCATACATCGTGCAGAAAATCACCGGGCAGGACTTCGAGGACTACGTTCGCCAGAATTTCTGGGAACCGATGGGTATGGGCACCATGACCTATCAACTTAACGACGACGTCAGGAACAAAGGTGTCACGCTGTATGACGGCGACACACCGCAAGAATACTGGCACATCGTCATGCGACCTTCCGGGGCGATTAACGCATCGCCCGTCGACATGGCGAAGTTCGCGAGTTTCTTCGTTAATCGCGCCAACGTAAACGGCGTGCAAATTATTTCCGAGGCGTCGCTGCAGCGTATGGAGTTTGCCGCGACGACCCCCGCCAGCGAGGCGGGCCAGGAGGCCGGTTACGGGCTGAACAACTATTCGTCGAGGCACAAGAGCTGGGTCTATCGCGAACATAACGGCGGAGTAAATGGTGGCCTGACAGAATTCTCTTACCTGCCCGAAGCAAAAGCAGGCCACGCGATCATGATCAACTCGGGCGCCGGCGCAGCGTACAGGGAGATCTCGGATCTGGTACGTGACTACGAGACGCGCAATCTGGCCGTGTCCGAGGAACGGATTGCCACAACAATCGGCCCGGCGCATGAATCCATGACCGGCCTGTACTTCCCAGTCAATCCGCGTCAGGAAGTAGCGCGCTTCATAGAACAACCACTCGGCATTTTTAAGCTTGGGTTCGAAGGAAACGAGCTGCAGGTTAAACCCCTTCTCGGCGGCGACGTTCGCAGACTTCGTTGCCGAGTCAGAGAGTCTCTACCGCGATAAGGAGAGTGGTCTTATCAGCATTTCGAGAGTTGAAGACCCATTGGCCGGACCCGTGGTTCATTTCGGTACCCTGGTGCTGAAACCTGTCTCGGCCGCGTTAGCTTATGGGCGGCTGGCGATCGCTGCATTGTGGGGATTGACCATCGCGATTTCGATTCCGTACTTTCTTGTCTGGGGCTTCCGCCGATTGCGAGGCAAGATCCCGCCCGGCCCTACGATCCGTGTACGCGTGTGGCCATTGCTAGCGAGCATATCGGTCATCGCCTTCCTTTCCCTGTTTACAGCGGGCATGAGCGATCCGTTCAGCTCGTTGGGCAAGCCGACAGCCATCTCGATCGGCATCATGTTGTTGACTATGGCTTTCGCGCTGTTCGCCGCGTTTGGGATGTTTACCGCGGTCAAGGAACGGAACGCGCCGATGAACCGGGTCAACTATTGGTTCGCAGCCACGAGCTCGGCGCTGCACTGCGTTATCGCGGCCTATCTCGCGTGGTTTGGCATCATCGGCCTCGTGACCTGGGCGTGATCAGCGCGAGACTCTCCGGAATAAGAGAGCGGCCCCGCGTTACGCTCACGGTCGCCAGTGAGCGTCGAGAAAAGTACTTTCTGCGTGAAGTCGCGGCCAATTGTGAACAATCATTAAGACTGAATTAGATTGCTTCTATTAATATTGAGGCTACTGTAATCTTGTCCGATCATCGAGCCGGCAGGGTTGATACGAATGAAAGAACCACCAGTGCCTCTGGACGAGACTGTACGTCTACTGAGCCTCCACTCGCTGCGCATATTGGATTCCGCACCCGAAGAACGCTTTGATCGGGTCACCCGCATGGCGCAACGCGTATTCGAAGTCGATATGTGTTTGGTTAGTCTCGTCGACTCGGATCGCCAGTGGTTTAAATCGAAACAGGGGCTCGATGCCTGTCAGACTCCGCGAAAAGTATCATTCTGCGGCCACGCGATCTTGCAAGAGCACACGTTTGTCGTTGAGGACGCGCACGTTGATGAGCGTTTCGCCGACAACCCACTCGTTACCGGCGATCCAACCGTACGTTTTTACGCAGGCTATCCAGTGCACGCACCGGACGGTAATCGTATCGGCACCCTGTGCCTGATCGACAAAGAGCCGCGCAGCTTTTCGGCAGACGAGGAACAAACGCTCAAGGACTTTGCGGCGCTGGTTGACGAGGAACTTGCTTCTGCGGAGAAAATTAATGTCGATGAATTAACCAAAATCGCGAATCGACGTGGGTTTCTACAGGTCGCGCGCCATTTGTTGCCACTGTGTGTGCGTAACAAGTTGGATGTAGAAGTGCTGTTCTTCGATCTCGACGGCTTCAAAGCGCTTAACGACAAGTTTGGACACAAAGTGGGTGACGAGGCTCTGCAAACGTTTGCCGGACTGTTGGTTAAAGGATTTCGCGACTCCGACGTCGTCGCGCGTCTTGGCGGAGATGAGTTTGCGGTCATGATGGCAAGCCAGCGTGTATCTGCCGATCCCGCATTATCCAGATTGCGTGCGCTGGCCGACGACAAGGAGTCAAACTTTAGCCAGCACCTGGGCTGGAGCGTGGGACGGGTCAGGTTTGATCCCGACATTCACCGAAATGTCGAAGACTTGCTGAGTGCCGCGGATAAGCAAATGTACGCGCAAAAAACTCGCAAGAACAAAGAAGCCGGTTAGGCCAGCAATAACGCTTGCGGCCTATCTGAAGATCGTTGTTGTGGACGTTTTTTTGTCTGCTAATGGCCGAAACCAGCCGCTAAAGGATACTCAATTGCCAAACCGAATATTCAAATTAAGAATCCTCGTATTCGTTATTGTTTTGCTTGTGCTCGTCCTGCTCGCGTATTTCTATGGCGCTAGCCCGCTATAAGTGCACGCCAGTGGACGATCTGTGCGACCGACTGCCAAGCACTGTATAGCCGACTGTCGAGTAACCTGAGGTACGATGACGGCTTATGTCCTACAAGAGTTTCGAATGAAGAAAATTGAGCCCGGGCAAGTAGTGACTCTCATCGCCAATCTTGGCGTGATACTCGGAATCTTCTTCTTGGCCTATGAGCTAAGCCAGAACAACGAGTTGATGGAGGCGGAGGCTCGACTCAATCGAACAATTTTGGCGATCGATGCGTGGCGCTCCACGGCCGAAAACCCCGAACTTACCGAGCTGAGAGAAAAGGAAAAACGAGGCGAGCCTCTAAGCAGTGCCGAGACCAGGCAGATCGACGCTGCAGTTATGGCGATATTCGTCACAATCGAGTGGGCGTTTGGTGAGCTTCCAAGAGATTCGTCCGAAGTCATTCAGATCCGCGAAGTGCAGCGATACAATTTCGCCAACTCTCCGGAATATGATCGAGTATGGCAATCGAGAAAGCACTCATTCGATCCTGATTTCGTCCAATGGATGGAAGAATACGTCGTCAATCAGTAGCGAATGGCCCCTTCTGACCGTAAGCAGCCGGTCGAGTGTTAAGCTACTGAGTGGCTGCTACTGACCCAAAGCAGACGGTCGAGATGTGTCGCTCCGTTCGGTTGTTATTATCCATTTTGAGCACTAATAGTAGTTGGGCATCTCCGTGAGCAATGCGCGTTACCATACGTTTTGGCGAAGGTTTTGGGCTGGATTGCTCGATAGCTTGATCTTCTGGCCGTTTGGCTGGATTGACGCACAGGTGCAGTCCCTTAATTTGCCGTCGACATTATTGTCGGTTTGGCTCCTGGTCAGCTACCTTGCATTTTCTATATATGTAGTCTTGATGCATGCTCGATACGGGCAAACAGTGGGCAAGATGCTCACTGGTGTGACCGTACTATCGTATAGTGGTCAAGTTCCTATCTCATTCCGTCAGGCTGTAATTCGAGAGAGCCCGTATATCGTATTACTCTTGATCGGTTGGGCTACAGTTTCCGCTGATCTACTGACATCCGGTGGGCTGAATATACCTTTGTGGGCTGCCAATTTGCTGAGCTTCGCAGCGTTCATTTGGTTCGCCCTTGAGATTATCACGATGCTCTTCAACGATAAGAGGAGAGCGCTTCATGACTACATTGCTGGAACCGTTGTGGTAAGAAATCCCTAACAACGCGCTGCACCTTCAACGACCGCTTGTGGCCGAAACCAGCCCCTGGGCTGTTAAACTTCCGAACGACTGCTACTGACCCAAAGCAGCCATTCAAGCAAGGCACTGGAACATTCTTAAACATGAATGCAGGCGCAATAATTCGGGCCGTTATTCTTTCTATACTTTTCGCAACACTTGTCGGTTGCGGTGGCGGAAATAGTGTTCCTGCTCCTGATCCGGAACCTGTCATCGAGACACGGACCGCGGACCTTTCGGATTATGTGAGCGGTTCGCTCAGGTATGTGCAGGCATTTTCCGAAGGTTATTCGGTTCCCACGGCATCTGCGTTGAATCGGTTTGATTCACTGGTCATTGGTCTCATGAACCAGAACCTGGAAGCCGTTCGGGCAGCCGCAGGCGACATTGACTTTCAGTTGATCAGGATCATCGACAGTGGTGCCAGCAACAACGAATTGTATTGTCTTGAGGAGCGCCTCCTGAGAGGACAAGGGTTCTACTGTGTAGATTTTGATTCCTTGAACTCACACCATGTTTCCGTACCTCACCCACTGTTCGACAGCAACACAAACGTCGAGTCTGTGACAATCATGCGAGCCACTGGCGCACGGTTCTTCTCGCTATCGTCGACCCATCGGTGTTCGAACGCCGTGTCATCATCATGTTCAGGGACAACAACTGCCTGTGGGGCGCCTGGTGCTTACAAAGTCTCCGACGCGGCACACAACGTCAATTCTTTTTTCTATCACTTTGGCAAGGTCGTCCATGACCGCAGCGCATCCACTCACACGATGCAGTTACATGGCTGCGGTTCGGCCGCATGCCCGGCGAACAATGACGATGCGGATATCGTCGCCCGATTGAGCGCGGGCACGACGAGCGACCTGCCTGCCACAGAACTCGTCAATGTTCTCAATACAGAATTGAACGAGGAATTATCGCCGCTTCAATTAGGGTCATCATTGAGCTGCAGTGAGCCGGTCGCAGACAAGCAGCTGTGTGGTACGACCAACACGCTTGGCCGGTATATCAATGGTCAACCGGATCCTTGCCAAAATGGCGCGTCGGGTTTTGCCGACTCCCGGTGGCTGCATATCGAGCAAAACGCAAACATCCGCCAAAATGATGGGGGTGGGGATAGCGTAACTCCGGATACGTTAGTAAACGCAATTAACGACTCATTTGACGGGTTCTGACATTCTGACGGAGCGTCTGCTTATGGCCGAAAGCAGACGGTCAGATTCTCTGAAACACGACGTTTGAACGGCCAGTTTCGGGAAAAGCGGACACCAAAGTAGCCAGGATCCGAAGGCCCGAGTCGATCCCGGGGGGGCAAACAACATCGTCCTGCGGTCGATCCGTATTGCGGCCAATGTAAAACCGGACTATAGCTTTTCTATGGGGCTGGTTTCAGAACTCAGGCGCCGCAATGTCATCCGTATGGTGGTGCTTTACGTGGTGGCTGCCTGGCTGATCATGCAGGTGGCAGAGGTCCTGATCGCTCTCGCCAAACTTCCGGACTGGATCGGGCCAACCACTCTTATCCTACTCGCGGTCGGTCTCCCGATCGCCTTGATCTCTTCCTGGTTCTTCGAGATCACGCCCGAGGGCGTCAGCCTCGAAAAAGACGTAACACCGGGCGAGTCTATTACTCACGTCACCGGTCGGCGGTTGGATTTCCTCGTAATCGCTCTAATGGCCGCCGCGCTCATCATTTTTGCTTACGACAAGTGGTCTGTACCGGAGTTGCCAGAGAAGTCCATCGCCGTACTACCCTTCGTCAACATGAGCGATGATCCCAGCGGTGAGTACCTTGGTGATGGTATCGCTGAGGAACTCTTGAATGAGCTAGCGAATCTGACAACGTTGCATGTTGCAGCGCGCACTTCGTCATTTTATTTCAAGGGCAGGAGTGAACCGATTCCAGCGATCGCCAGGCAGCTTGGCGTAAGCACAGTCCTGGAAGGCAGCGTTCGCAGGGCTGGAGACAAGATTCGCATTACGGCGCAATTGATCAATGCGGCCAACGGGTATCACCTTTGGTCGGACACCTTCGATCGGGAGGTCGGTGATATTTTCGCGATCCAGGAAGAAATTGCCGAGGCAATTAAAGACGCTCTCAAGGTCGAAGTCCTCGGCCAGACGCCGAGCAGAGTCGCCGCGGTCAACACCGATAGTTTTGATGCCTATGATTACTACTTGCTGGGCCAGTTTCACCGCGAGAAGCGCAATCCTGAGTCCCTTGAAAAGTCGATCGAACTGTTTAACAAGGCACTGCAAATCGATAATCGGTTCGCACTCGGATATACAGCGCTGGCCTCGAGTCACCTGTATCAGGCCTACTACGGTGATATGTCGCCAGAGCGCGTTGTCGAACTGACCAACCCACTGATCGAGAAGTCACTGGAACTGAACCCACAACTCGCAAATGCACATACAGTTCGCGCATCCGTACGATTATTAGTGGGAGACTTTGTGGCCGCGGATGCGGGATACAGAAAGGCGCTTGAGCTGAGGCCGAATGATGCCGCGGCCTGGTTGAGCCTGGGCTTCTCCCTGGTTCGTCAAAGCCGCCTCAATGAAGCGGCCGAAGCCTACGCGAGGTCCGAATCGCTCGATCCTCTTGATGACTCCGGCCTATACAACATCGGCGCGCTGAGAATGCTTACCGGACACTTCGAAGAAGGGCTGGCCACGTTCGAAAAGGTCATCGCGCTGGCTCCGGATCGGATCGGTACAGAAGGCAACATCGTCCATTGGTCCATCACCTATGGCCACTACGAAGAAGCCGCGCGCTGGGTCGTTCGATTGCTGGAACGTCGGCCCGACTCAACGCGTGCTCCGGCATTTTTGGTCACGATATATGGGAATCTGGGGATGTGGGATCAGGCTTGGGAGTCAATCTCTCTAGCCCGCGAGAAAGCGCCGGGTAAGATCGAATATTTCCACGGGGCTGCCGACCTCTATTTCCGTACTGGCGACCAGAACCGATTCGTCGAACTCGTTACGGACGAGTTCAAAAAAGTCGACCAACTGGCCCCGACCCGCCATTCACCGACAAATAAAGGGAGGTATTTCTGGCACGGCATTGCCGCGATCAGCGAGGGCAACTATGTGCGGGCGATCGACGATTTCACGAATGCCGCGGGCGGCCCCGCCGGAATTGAGAACCTGGTCTACGATGGCATCACACAGATCAAGTACATCGCATACGCGCTGCAGCATCAAGGCCGTGACGACGAAGCGGATGAGTTGCTGCGCAAGTGCCTGAGTCTGGCGACCGAGGCACAGGCCCAGGGATGGGCCACACCGACGATTCACTATCGTACGGCGCAGGTATACTCGTTGCTCGGACAGCCCGACGATGCCATCGCGCAATTGCAGCAAGCTGTTGACAAAGGTTGGCGGATAGCCGAACAGCTTGAAACGGACCCACTTTGGTATCGTCTGCAGGACGACGTGCGTTTTCAAGCGATTGTGGCGGGAGTCAACAAGGAGTTAAGCGTCCAAAGTGAACAGGTAAAGGTGTTGCTGGATGCAGTGAAGGGTTGAAGCCCCCTTTCCCTCACCTCTCGACCGTTCGCTTTCGGTGAAACCGGACGTTCACGTGACGACCGCCTGAACATCACGCTCTCGCCACCGCAAGAGCACTCACCTTGTGCGCGCCGGCGCGCAAAAGAACTTTCGTCAGCTGTCGCGTTGTCGTCCCAGTCGTAATCACATCATCAACGATTAGCACGTGGCGCCAGGACACTGCGCCACGCACCACGAACGCATCACGCAAGTTTTTTGCGCGCTCCCTCGCGCTGAGCCCGGACTGAAACGGCGTAGCGCGAACTCTTCTCACGCTGCGGACCAAAGGGACGCCAAGGTGCTTGGCGACAGGTACTGCGATTTCGTCTGCCTGATTGAATCCTCGAAACCACTTCCGTCGCCAGTGCAGTGGCACGGGTAGCACGGCATCGATGTCGTCGGGCAAACTGCTGCATTCGCGGCAAAGCAACTCTGCAAGTGCAGGTGCATAGAACAACGTGCGCTGGAACTTCAGCGCCTTGATCGCCGCATCGACTGGAAACTCGTACGCAAGTGGCGCGACGTCATATTCGAGTGGCGATGACACGGGTGGCGGCGGAGATTCGATGCGCGGCAGATCGGCATCGCAACCTGCACAGAGGTGCTGCTCGGGCTCCTGCGTTCGCGCGCCGCAGAAAACGCATCGCAGCGGCATGATCGCATTGTCAAAAGCGCGCAAGAGCATCACCGGATCTTCAGGTGCGCTACAGCCCTGTGGCCAATGCCGTTTCACCGGAGTTTGTGGAAAAAAGCGTGATACCGTTCGCCCATGCTTCGACTGCGAGACATTCAGCGCCGATCTGACCGTGCCGCCGCCAGCTTTGATAGCACCGACTTTGTGCATGAGATAACGCGCGATGGGTTGATCGCGAGGCTGGAACCGCTGTTACTGGAACCAGCAACAATACTCGACCTCGGTGCGGCCACGGGTGCCACTGGTCGCCAGCTTCGCAAGCGGTTCAAGCGCGCTCACATCGTCTCACTCGATCTTAGTCGGGCGATGCTCGTACAGGGACGAGGGCGCAAATCATGGTTTTCGCGGTCGTCATTCGTTCAGGGTGATGCGCACAACCTGCCGTTCGCGGATGCCTCGTTCGATATCGTCGTCGCCAATCAGTTGTTGCCCTGGGCGCCGGAGCCTCAACCGGTATTCGAAGCCGTGGCGCGTGTTCTGAAGAAAGGCGGCGTATTCGCGTTTGCAACGCTCGGGCCGGACAGCCTGCGGGAAATAGGCCAGGCCTGGGCGAGCGTCGATAGTGGCGTTCACGTCAACCGGTTTGCTGACATGCACAACATTGGTGATGGCATCGTGCGGGCCGGCTTACGAGACCCGGTGCTGGACGTCGATCGCCTGGAGGTCAGCTACGAAAACGCGAGCAAGCTCTTCGCGGACCTGACCCACGCAGGAGCGCGCAACGCGCTGGCTGGCCGCTCCGCTGGCCTGGCCGGGCGGGGCAAGTTCGAAGCAATGACGGCCGCATTGGCCGACGACCGGGGCAAAATCACGCTCGATCTGGAGCTCGTATACGGCCATTGCTGGGGTGCCGGCCCCAAAAATGACCCCGGCAACTATCGAATCGATGCAAACCAGATTCCCACGCGTCGCTAAGCCCTTGTTAAATAAGAATTAATCTCAACAAGAATCCGGGGCTCAGCATTGCATGGCAGACGCGATTTGAGTACACTGCGCGAGCTTTTTTGACCGTGAGGGTGGTCAAACCGGCCGATAGGCGAATCTCCGGTGTCACCGGGCCAGCAGGACGCTGGTAATTCCAGTATTTGCCACATCCGGAAATTGAAATGATTGCGATCGTTGCGGCGGTTGCAGGGTGGACAACTAATGATACGAAAATCGTTTTTTAGCCTGCTGGCCTTAAGTTTGGCAAGCACCGCGAATGCCGATTGGGCGCTGAACATGCCCAAGGGTGTAACCGACCTCAGCGTCGAGACATACGATCTGCACATGATGGTCTTCTGGTGGTGTGTTGCCATCGGCATCGTCGTATTCGGCGTGATGATCATCTCTCTCTTCAAGCATCGTAAATCAAAGGGCGCTGAACCCGCGTCGTTCACGCATAGCACGACCGCCGAGGTCATCTGGACAGCCATCCCGGTCGTCATCCTCCTGATCATGGCGGTACCGGCCGCGGAGACGATGGTCAAACTGGAGGACTCGCGCGACCCGGACCTGTCGATTGTCGTCACGGGCTACCAGTGGAAGTGGCACTACAAGTACCAGGACGAGGGAATCGAGTTTTACTCCAGCCTCGCTCGTCCGAGCGTTGACGCTCGCCGCAAGCAATCCGGCGTCGACGTAAACAGCGTCGAGAACTACCTGCTCCAGGTTGATCGCCCCGTCGTCGTGCCCAGGGGCTCGAAGGTTCGCCTGCTACTGACGTCGAACGACGTCATCCACTCATGGTGGGTACCTGATCTCGCGATCAAGAAAGACGCTATCCCGGGCATCGTCAACGAAACCTGGTTCAACGCCAACGAAGTAGGCACCTATCGCGGCCAGTGCGCCGAGTTGTGCGGCAAGGATCACGGCTACATGCCGATCGTTGTCGAGGTTGTCGAACCCGCTGCCTACCAGGCCTGGGTCGACACTCACGAAGACGGCGAAGCGAAACTCGCCAGCGCACAGTAAACAGAATTCGGAGTATTAAAGTATGACTACTGCAGTTGCAGACGCACACGCCGCGGACCACGACGACCACGGCGCGCCCAAGGGCATCAAGCGCTGGTTGTTTTCGACGAACCACAAGGACATCGGCACGATGTACCTCGTGTTCAGCCTCGTCATGTTCTTTATTGGCGGCACAATGGCGATGGTTATTCGCTCGGAACTCGCCATCCCCGGCCTGCAGTTCGTGCATCCCGAGTTCTTCAACTCGATGACGACGATGCACGCCCTGATCATGGTATTCGGCGCGGTTATGCCGGCTTTCGTTGGACTCGCAAACTGGATGATTCCGCTCATGATCGGTGCGCCCGATATGGCGTTGCCGCGAATGAACAACTGGTCGTTCTGGATCCTGCCGGTTGCCTTCGGCATCCTGCTTTCGACACTGCTGATGCCAGGCGGTGGCCCGGCCAGTGGCTGGACGATGTACCCGCCGCTCGTCCTGCAGACTGGCGACGCGTTTCCGTTCCTGATTTTCTCGGTTCACCTGATGGGTATCTCATCGATCATGGGATCCATCAACGTGATCGTGACAATTATCAACATGCGCGCGCCGGACATGACGTTGCTTAAGATGCCGATGTTCGTCTGGACCTGGCTGATTACGGCGTACCTGCTGATCGCGGTCATGCCTGTACTGGCCGGCGCGGTTACCATGTTGCTGACTGACCAGTTCTTCGGCACGAGCTTTTTCCTCGCGGCCGGCGGCGGTGACCCCGTCATGTTCCAGCACATCTTCTGGTTCTTCGGACACCCCGAGGTTTACATCATGATTCTGCCGGCCTTCGGTGTCGTGTCAGAGATTATCCCGACGTTTGCGCGCAAGAAACTGTTCGGCCACGACTCGATGGTTTATGCGGCATCGTGCATCGCGTTCCTGTCGTTCATCGTCTGGGCGCACCACATGTTTACCGTGGGCATGCCGCTGACGGGCCAGCTGTTCTTCATGTTCGCCACGATGCTGATCGCCGTCCCGACGGGCGTGAAAATATTCAACTGGGTCGCAACGATGTGGCGCGGTTCGATGACGTTCGAAACGCCAATGCTGTTCTCGCTCGCGTTTGTGTTCCTGTTCACGATCGGCGGTTTCTCGGGCCTGATGCTTGCGATCCAGCCGGCAGATGTGCAGTACCACGACACCTACTTCGTCGTGGCTCACTTCCACTACGTACTGGTCCCGGGTTCCGTCTTCGCCATTATGGCAGGCGCCTACTACTGGCTGCCGAAGTGGACCGGCCACATGTACAACGAGAAACTCGGCAAGCTGCACTTCTGGACGTCGACGATTTTTGTGAACCTGACGTTCTTCCCGCAGCACTTCCTGGGGCTGGCTGGCATGCCACGCCGTATTCCGGACTACTCAGTCCAGTTCGCTGACTTCAACCTGATTTCAAGCATCGGCGCCATCGGCTTTGGCCTGTCGCAGCTGCTCTTCGTGCTCGTGATCCTGACCGCGAAGAACGGCGCGAAGGCAACGGATCGCGTTTGGGAAGGCTCGCATGGCCTCGAATGGACGGTACCGTCACCGGCACCGTGGCACACGTTCACAACACCGCCGAAAGCGCGTATCGCTGACGAGGCGTTCGAATAAGCCATGGACGAACTCAAGCGCAAAAAGAACATCCGCCGCACGACCATGATTGTCACCGCGGTTGCTCTCGCGTTCTACGTCGGCTTCATCATGATGGGCGTGATGCGCTCCTGATATCGATATGAAGTCCGAACAGCAAAAATCCGAGAACCGCTCCCTGACAGGGCGCCTGTTGATCATGGCGGCAGCGATGTTCGCTTTCGGCTTTGCCCTGGTCCCGCTCTACGACGTGTTTTGCGCGATCACAGGCTTCGGTGGCCGCACCAATGTGGAGGCCGTTGCTGTCGAAGAAACGCCGGACCTGACGCGTGAGATTCGTGTCGAGTTCGTGACGACAGTGAATTCGTATGCGCCGTTTGAGTTTGGTGCCGACGCTGACAGCATGACCGTGAACCCGGGCAAGATGTACTTCGCCACGTTCACCGCAAAGAACCTGACGGACACGGACAAGATCGCACAGGCCGTACCCAGCGTAGCGCCGGGTGTTGCCGCAGAGCATTTCGTGAAAATCGAGTGTTTCTGCTTCAACAGCCAGGAGTTCGCGGCCAACGAAGAACGGGCAATGCCGTTGCAGTTCATCGTCGATCCGGACCTGCCGGACTACGTGGACACGATTACATTGCAATACACATTTTTTGACACCGCACGCGTGGCGTCGAACAACTAAATACTGCTAAGCACCAGAGATACAACATGACGACTCACACAGACGAACATTATTACGTCCCACACGGTAGCCACTGGCCCGTCGTCGGCTCGGTTGGCCTGCTGCTCCTGATGACCGGCGTATCGAGCTGGCTGAACGGCGCAGACTTCGGCTTCTACGTGATGCTGGCCGGACTAGTTACGATCATCTTCATGATCACGGGCTGGTTTGGAACGGTTATCGGCGAGAGCGAGAGTGGCCTGTACAACGCGCAGGTCGACAAGTCCTTCCGCCAGGGAATGTTCTGGTTCATCTTTTCGGAAGTCATGTTCTTCGCGGCGTTCTTCGGCGCATTGTTTTACGCCCGCAATATGTCGATTCCCTGGCTCGGCGGCGAGAGCAACAACTTCTTCACGAACCTGTTGCTGTGGGAAGGCTACGAGAGCACCTGGCCGACCAACGGCCCGGGCAACATCGGTGGCGAGTACGACGCGATGCCGCCGTTCGGCCTGCCGCTGATCAATACGGCGCTGCTGCTGACCTCATCGATCACCGTGACGATTGCGCACCATGCGCTGCTCACCGGCAAACGCATGCAGCTGGGGATTTTCCTCGCAGCGACGTTCCTGCTCGGCTTCGTGTTCGTTTACTTGCAGGGTGTCGAGTACGTTCACGCGTACCATGACATGAACCTGACTCTGACGTCAGGCATCTACGGTTCGACGTTCTTCATGCTGACTGGTTTCCACGGCATGCACGTGACGATTGGCGCCATCATGCTGACGATTATCTTCTTCCGGGTGCTGAAGGGACACTTCACGGCGGACAAGCATTTCGCCTTTGAAGCTGTCGCCTGGTACTGGCACTTCGTTGACGTAGTCTGGATCGGCCTGTACGTCTTCGTCTACTGGATGTAATTCGCACAAAAGGTGACAGTTACCTTGTACTCAGTCTAAGGTAACTGTCACCAATTGTGATTGATTGCGGGCGCTTCGGCGCCCGCTTTTGTCAGGTTGGAGGGTTTATCCAGCCCAGGAAGTAGGACGCGATGAGTACCACGATCAGCACCAGCGACAACGCGACGCGAACCTGAAGGGCCCGCAGCATTTTTGGCGAGTCAGCGTCCTCGCGACGCAGGTAGAATAGACCGGTTCCCAGGCTGATCACGATGGCGGCCAGCAGAGCGAAAACGACGTATTTCATAGGATCTCCTCAGGTCGCGCAGTATAACGTGAACACCAAATCGAAAAAGCCGTTGCCCTCCTGGTTGCCGCTCGTCGTGGGCGCCCTGCTCGTCGCGCAGTTTGCGGGACTCGGCGCCTGGCAGATCAGCCGTGGCATGGAAAAGCGGGCCGACCAGCAGTTGTTCCGCGATGAAACCGGGTTTGCGTCCTGGCACGACGGCATGGAAATCCGCCCGTACCAGCGACTCAAAGCGACCGGGAGTTACGACGCCGAACACCAGGTGTTGCTGGAGAACATCATCGTCAACAGCCGCTACGGTTACTACGTCATCACGCCGCTGCTCGGCCTCGATGATGAACCCGTGTTGCTGATCAACCGTGGCTGGATAGAGAAGACCAGCGAGCCGCTCGGCCTGACACAGCTCGACGTTCCACGGGGGCCGGTAACCGTGCGTGGCCGAGCCGGTTCCCTGCCTCGTCCTGGTATGAAAATGGGCGATGCCTTCCGCCCTGGCGAGGACTGGCCGAAGGGCGCGGTATACCCGTCAGCGGAAGAGGTCGCTGCCGAGCTGGGCACAGCGGTTCAACCTTTCGTGCTGCTCATGGATCACGAGGAAGAGCCTGGCTTCTTCCGTCACTGGGTGCCGACCGAGTTCGGGCCCGGTAAGCACTTCGGCTACGCATTGCAATGGTTTGCGATGGGCGCCGTTCTCTCGGGCCTCCTGGTCTGGAATTACCGCAAGAAGCGTTTCAAATAATGACTGCTCAAAAGACTGGCAGAGGCCGCGTTCAGCTGTTGCTGATTGCCGCTGTTTTTCTCGGGCCGCTGGCGCTCGCCGCGTGGCTGTACTTCGCTGGCCAGGACCTCACGCCCGTAGGCCGGACCAATAATGGCGCGTTGCTGCAACCGATCGCCAATCTGGTAGACGCCTTGCCGGAATCGCCGCTGCATGCGCACAACGACGGGTATTGGGTACTTCTGTATGCCAACGATACCGTGTGCGACGAGGCCTGTGCTCACTCGCTATACACGCTTCGCCAGTCGCGGCTCATGCTCGGCAAGGAAATGGACCGACTGGTCCGGGTTTTCTTGCGCGGCGATACGGCGCCGGATACAGTGCTGCTTGCCGATGAGCACAAGGGCCTGGTGACGCTGCAGGACAGCAGTCTCAAAGAACTGCTGGATAACAAGAAGCCTATGGACCTCGACGCTGGCGGCTACTACCTCGTCGACCCGCTCGGGAATCTCGTTATGTATTTCCGGCCGGATATCGACCCAAGCGCCATGGTTGAGGACATCAAACACCTCCTTGAATTGTCGCGGATCGGCTGAATGGACGACACCTTGAATACGAGAGTAGAAACCTACACAGACTGGCGCGATTACTACGAGCTGACCAAGCCTCGTGTCGTCATGTTGATCGTGTTCACCGCAATCGTCGGCATGTTTGTTTCGGTACCCGGATGGCCGGGCATCGTGCCGCTCGCATTTGGCACGCTGGGCATTGCTCTCGCAGCCTCTTCCGCAGCCGTTTACAACCACGTACTCGATGCCCGCATCGACATCCAGATGATGCGAACGCGGGGCCGGCCGTTGCCGCAGGGAAAATTGACAGAGAGGTCCGCACTCACATTCGCGACGATGTTGTGCGTCATCGCGATGCTGATTCTCTGGTTCCTCGTGAACCCACTAACCGCGATCCTGACCTTCATGTCGTTGATCGGCTATGCCGTCATCTACACGGTCTGGCTGAAGCGCGCGACGCCGCAAAACATTGTTATCGGCGGGGCCGCGGGCGCCGCGCCGCCGATACTGGGCTGGACGGCCGTCACCAATGAGGTCGCAGCCGGTGCACTTCTCATGTTCCTGATCGTGTTCGTTTGGACACCGCCGCATTTCTGGGCGCTGGCCATCGCACGCAAGGAAGAGTACGCCAAGGTCGACATTCCGATGCTGCCGGTCACACACGGTGAAGCCTACACGCGTCTGAATATTCTTCTTTATTCGATCCTGCTCGTGCTGGTTACGATCCTGCCGTACCTGATCGGTATGAGCGGCGTGATTTACCTGCTGACAGTGATCGTCCTCGACGTGTACTTCATGTACTACGCGATCCGCATGTATCGTGTTCCCGACGACATGGAACTACCGATGAAGATGTTCAGGTTCTCGATCAGCTACCTCGGCTTCCTGTTCGCCGCGCTGCTGGTCGATCACTACCTTCTGTTCCAGATCAGCCTTTAGGCGGATCACAAAGGGAGTATGAGCTCCGAAACCAACAAACATGCCTTCGAAACCCTCGTGCGGCCGCACTTCGATCGGCTGTACCGCCTCGCGTTTCGCCTGACCGGTCGCAAGGCTGAAGCGGAAGACCTGTTCCAGGAACTTTTGATCAAGGCCTTCGGCAAGCTCGATGATCTCGTCGCGATCGACGAGCCCGGCTCCTGGCTGTCGCGCGTCATGTACAACCTGTTCATCGACGAGCGGCGCCGTTTCGCCCGGCGCCGCATGCACACGGTCGAGGAGGGCTTCCTGCCCGGCGATGGCCTGGAAGGGCTGGCCGGAACAGACGACCCGGTCCGTGACAACCAGCGACTCGAGAAGCTCAAACTGCTGGATTTGGCCCTCGCACAGCTCAGCGATGAACACCGTGTGATTGTCCTGCTACACGATACTGAGGGCTATAAACTCGCTGAAATTCAAGATCTTATTGGTGTTCCGATCGGTACTGTCAAATCCAGGCTACACCGTGCCCGCGCTCGCCTACGCGAGATTCTTACCGAAGGGGGAACCTTTTCCTGAGCCCGCTCGTGTAGGGATCAGGCAGGAAAAAACTATGAACATCAGCGATATCGACAAACATTCGGACAAACGGGATCAGGAGGTCCTCGAGCTGTTAAAGGACTATCCGATGACCGACGCGTCTGCAGGTTTTTACGATCAGGCCCTGGCCCGTGCCACCCACGAGGGAACGCGCCGCCAGCGCAACCGCTGGGTCATGACCGGATTTGGTTCTGCGATCGCTGCGGGTCTCGTTTTGTGGGTGATCGGTGGCTTCTTCATGACAGCGCCGAACCTGCCGGAGCCTGATGCCTCTATTCCCGGTATCGCGATGACGCTCGAAGAGCCGCGCACAATAAACCTGATGTTTGCGTCAGCAACGGCCCTCGAATCCGCGACCCTGACCGTCACACTGCCGGACGGTATCGAACTCGCCGGCTTCCCGGGGCAGCGCGAAATCGCCTGGGAAACAAGCCTCGTCGAAGGCAAGAATTATTTACCGCTCGAACTCGTCGCACTGACACCTGTTGGTGGCGAAGTGCTCGCGCGCCTTGAACATAACAATCGTGACAGGACGTTTCGATTGCGTATAGAAGTGAGCTAACGGAGTAGGTCAATGAAACAGCTAAACGTATTTTTCGCCGCCCTCGTGCTAACCATGGTGGCCTTTGCACCGGCAGCCGCACGCGCTGACGATGATATGAATGACCTCGCCGTGACGATGGAAGTTCTCGATAACGTAAGCGATCTCGACGGGACCATCGCGGAAATGGATGGCCCCGATGACGATGACGTTAAGGACGAGGACTGGGAAGACGCGGAAGAGCACGACGAGTCTGATGAAGAAGGCGACGATGAGTCGGAAGTAGAATTCGAGGATGAGTCAGAGGAAGCGTTCGAAGACGAGCGTGAAGACGAATTCGAGCACGACGAACCCGACGAAGAAGACGAGATGGACCAGGAAGACGACTTCGAGGACGGTGAAGACGTCGACGAAGACGAGTACGACGAAGAGGACGAAGAGGACGAAATGGACGATGAAGAGGACGATGACTCCTCTGATGACGACGACGTCGAATAAGCTTCCTGGCGGCGGCTGAAACCCGGCCGAACGTCAAAAACAGCCCAATCCCTCCGTTTGTGACGCATTCGGGGGGATTTTTTTGCGCCACGTCATAGTTTCGGTCGTCAGAATGCTCATAATTGCGTACCTGACATAACGCTTTTCCCGGATTCCATGCAAAACAGAACAATCACAAGCGCGCTACTCGCCCTTGTCGCCACTATCGTTACGCTGGCGCCGGCGCTGCCCGCGCACGCCATGACTGCCCAGCAGTACTTTGACGACGGCAATCGCCTGTTCAGGGACGATCTCTACTGGGCCGCCTTGCTGCGCTACAGCCAGGCGCAGGAAGATGGCCTCGACACACCATTGCTTCACTACAACACGGGCATTGCGCATTACCGGGCACAGCAACACATCCGCGCCCGCGAATCGCTGTTGCGCGCGCTCGAAGATCCGTCGCTTCGCGTCGCGAGCCATTACAACCTGGGTCTGAACGCCTACGCGCTCGGTGACACCGACGAGGCACTGCGATGGTTCCGGCTTGCACGTGACCAGAACGAAAACGAGAAGCTGCAGCAATTTGCCGTTGTCGCAATTTCGCGCATCCGCATAGAGCAGGAAGAACCACCCGAGCCCGAGCAGCGCGTCGTTGAGCAGGAGAAGAAGCGCGAGCTCACCAATCTCGAGCTGCGCGCCCGCGTTGGCTACGGCAATGACAGCAACGTATTTCGTTCGCCAGATCGACCCTACATCGACCTCTCGGACCCCGCGCAACCGATCGTTGTGCCCGTCGTACAGAGCGGTGCGTTCGTGCCCGTGAGCCTCTCGGCCAAATACATGATCCACAGTTTGCCATTCGAAGGCTTTTACGGTGCTTACCGGCTTGCGGGGCGCTACTACGTGGATGAGGAACTCGAGAACGGCAACGAGTACCTTCACGAAGCCAGCTTTGGCAGCGAATACAGACGCAAGGAGGACAACCGGGAACGTTACGTCCACAGCGCATTCAAGATCGCGCACCATGACGAGGTTTACTACGACCCGGACGATGGCGGTTCGCGCATCATCAATGGCGCCGATGTCGACGACCGCATGAACTATCTGCGCTATGGCCCTGAGTTTTCAGCCTGGCAGTCCGGAGAGAAGCTCTCGATTGGCTTAAAGGTCAGGGGCCAACTCTGGAACTATGAGGAGATTCAGGCGCTTCCCCAATACGACCACGAATTTTTCCTGGTCAGCGCCTTTGGTCAGTTCAAGTTCACGCGCACCTCGTTGCTACGCCTCTCGGCCGACTACTACAGTCGACGCTTCGGTGATCGACCGTCGTTCGACGTCGACGGCACACAGGTGATCGGCAATCCGAATATTCGCTACGACTACATTGCTCTGGGGCTGCGCGCCAGGCAACGAATAACGGACAATATGTGGTTTGGATTTGACGTTAAGCGCACTCAGCGAACGGACCAGTACGTCGGCTACAACGACTACACGCGCGACAGCTTTGGCTTCGAGTTCCACTGGTCGCCGGGCAGTCGCTTCGACTTCGAGACCAGCGGTGAATACAGGCTCTACGACTTCCCTAACGCATTCGCATTCCACAACCCTGTCGCAGGCAGCAAGATCCAGGAATCGCTACTTGCCGAAGTGGAAGCGTCGTACCGCATAACACGCCACCTGAGCCTCGTTGCCGAAGCCAGGCTAAAAGAAACGGTATCCAACGACATCCGCATCCAATATGACCGAACACAGTACCTATTGGGCGTCCGCTGGGAACAATAAGTTGATACACTTTCGCGCTTTCGACAGCGCAAAATGGACGTCACACCAATACTCGACAGCCTCAATGACGCACAGCGTCAGGCGGTAACTGCACCCGCAGAACCGGCCCTCGTCATAGCGGGCGCGGGCAGCGGCAAGACGCGCGTGCTCGTGCATCGGGCCGCGTGGTTGATCGACGTCGAAGGCGTCTCCCCGCAGAGCCTGCTCGCGGTAACGTTTACGAACAAGGCGGCAGCGGAGATGCGACACCGCATTGAGGCCTTGCTCAACTTACCTGTGCAGCACCTCTGGATAGGCACGTTCCACGGACTGGCGCATCGCATGCTCCGGCGCCACTGGCGCGAGGCGAATCTGCCGCAGAATTTTCAGATCATAGATTCCGACGACCAGCTGAGGCTGATCAAACGCCTGTTCAAGAATCTTGAGATCGACGACAGTCGCTGGGCGCCCAAAGAAATCCAGTGGTTCATCAATGCGCAGAAAGACGAGGGCCTCAGGCCGCAGCACATTGATGACGGTGGCGACCCGAATCGACGGCAGATGATCTCGTTGTACCAATCCTATGAAGAGGTATGCCAACGAGGCGGTCTCGTCGACTTTGCGGAGCTACTGTTGCGCGCACACGAACTGCTGCGCGATAACAAAGAGCTGTTGTCGCACTACCAGCGGCGATTCCAGCACCTGCTCGTCGACGAGTTTCAGGACACCAACGCGATTCAATATGCCTGGCTCCGCTTGCTCGCCGGCGGTGACGGCGTGCCGTTCGTCGTCGGCGATGACGACCAGTCGATCTATCGCTGGCGCGGCGCGCGCGTAGAGCATATTCACCAGTTCCAGAAGGACTTTCCGGGCACGCGCGTGGTCAAGCTGGAGCAGAACTACCGATCGACGGCGACAATCCTGAACGCGGCCAACGCTGTTATTGCCAACAATGCTTCACGCCTCGGCAAGAACCTCTGGACCGAGGGCGCCGAAGGCGAAGCGATCAAGGTGTACTCAGCCTACAACGAACGCGATGAATCCGACTTCGTGATCGGACGGCTGCGTGACTGGATCGATCAGGGCAACCTGCGGGCGGACTCGGCCATTCTGTATCGCTCGAACGCGCAATCCCGCGTGCTCGAAGAAGCTCTTATTAATGCAGGCATTCCGTATCGCGTATATGGCGGCCTGCGCTTCTTCGAGCGCATGGAGATCAAGGACGCACTGGCCTACCTGCGCCTGATCGCAAACCGCGACGATGACAGCTCGTTCGAACGAATCGTCAACAAGCCAACGCGTGGCATCGGCGCGCGCACGATCGACATGATGCGCTCATACGCGCGCGCCAACGCCTGTTCCCTGTGGCGCGCGGCCGGAGCGATCGCCAGCGACGACCTGAACGGGCGCGCCGCCAATGCCGTCAACGCGTTCATGTCACTTATCGAGCGCATGGCACGGGAGACCAACGGGCTCGACCTGCAGGACAAGGTCGACCACGTCATTCACCTGAGTGGACTCGTCGACTTCTTCAAGAAGGACAAGGGTGAGAAAGGCGAGACTCGCGTGGAGAACTTGCTCGAGCTCGTGAGTGCGGCGAAGAGCTTTACGCCGGACCCCGCTGAGGAGATGGCGCCGCTCGACGAGTTCCTGTCACACGCAGCACTCGAGGCAGGCGAAGGCCAGGCCGACGCCTGGGAAGACTGCGTGCAGCTGATGACCATGCATTCCGCCAAGGGCCTCGAGTTTCCGCTCGTATTCCTCTGCGGCATGGAGGACGGCCTGTTCCCGCACCAGCGGTCGATCGCTGACCCGAACGGTCTCGAAGAAGAGCGCCGCCTGTGCTACGTCGGCATCACGCGTGCCAAGGAAACGCTCTACATTACGCACGCGGAACAACGACGCCTGCACGGCATGGATAATTTCGCGCAGCCGTCGCGTTTCATCGCCGAGATTCCCGACGAACATATCGAGGAGGTTCGCCCGCGTGTACAGGTATCACGCCCGATGCACACCTCGTATGGACCGCGGCGCAAATCGGCCGCATCCTCGCCTGGAAACGAGCTCGGCATCCGGCTTGGCCAGCGCGTGCACCACAAGAAATTTGGCGATGGCGTCATCCTGAATTGCGAGGGTCAGGGCGCCCATGCGCGTGTCGAAGTGAATTTTGAGACGGCCGGCACAAAATGGCTTGTTCTGAGCTATGCAAATCTCGATCTGATGTAAACTAGCGGCGATGAAAATACTCATTCTCGGCGCAGGTCAGGTAGGGTCATCCGCGGCCTATCACCTGTCGCGTGAAGAGGCCAACGAAGTTACCGTTGTCGACAAGCGGCCCGACGTTCTTCGCGAACTGCAGGATCGTCTCGATATCCGCACGGTTGTCGGACACGCAGCCTATCCGGAAGTGCTTGAGCGCGCTGGCGCGAGCGATGCCGATATCGTCGTCGCGTTGACCGACTCGGACGAGACCAACATGGTCTCCTGCCAGGTCGCGTACACGCAGTTCCGCACACCGACCAAGATTGCGCGGATTCGCTCCGCCGAATACATGAACGCCCACAAGCTGTTCACGCAGGATGCGATCCCGATCGACGTCCGGATCAGCCCCGAGCAGCTCGTCTGTACGTTCGTTGAGCAGCTCATTCTTTATCCGGGGTCAACACAGGTACTCGACTTCGCGGATGGTCGCGTCCGTCTCGTTGGCGTCAAGGCCGACCGCGACGGCCTGCTCGTTGGCCAGAGGCTCGCGACGCTCAAGGACCACATCCCCAATACTGAGGGACGCATCGCCGCTATCTACCGGCAGGGCAACGCGATGCTTCCCGATGGAGAAACGGTTATCCAGGAAGGCGATGAGGTCTTCTTCATCGCTGACCGCAAGGACATCCGCGTATTCATGAGTGAGATGCGGCGGCTCGAGGAGCCGGTCCGACGCGTCGTAATCGCCGGTGGCGGCAACATCGGTGTGCGGCTTGCGCTCGCCCTTGAGCAGACCAACCAGGTCAAGATTATCGAGCGCGATCCTGTGCGTGCGCGTGTGATTTCGGAACAACTGAACAAGGCCATTGTGCTCGTTGGTGACGCGGCCGACGAGGAGTTGTTGCTTGAGGAAAACATCGACAACGTTGACGTCTTCTGTGCACTGACTAATTCTGAAGAAGCCAACATCCTTAGCTCTATGCTGTCGAAACGGCTGGGTGCGCACAAAGCCATGGCGCTGATCAATCGTGCCTCCTATGTGGACCTTGTCGAAGCGGGCAGCATCGACATCGCCATCTCACCACAGCAGGTCACGATCGGATCACTGCTGTCGCATGTGCGCCGCGGCGATGTCGTCAAGGTCCACTCACTACGACGCGGTGCCGCCGAGGCCATGGAGGCTATCGCACACGGCAATAAGGACAACTCCAAGGTTGTCGGGCGAGCGATCGAGGACATCGAGCTACCCAAGGGCACGGCGATCGTTGCTATCGTCCGCGATGATCAGGTGATGATCGCGCATCACGATACGGTCGTCGAAGCAGACGACCACGTCATCCTGTTCATGACCGACAGGCGCAAAATCGAGAAACTCGAAAGCCTGTTCCAGGTTGGCGTCTCGTTTGTATGAGACTTGACTGCACGTTATGAACTGGACGGTCGTACAACGCATCCTCGGCCTGCTGCTCATGATGTTCAGCTTTACGATGCTGCCGCCCATTCTGTTCAGTCTTTACTACGACGATCACTCCTGGCTGCCCTTCGTTGAGGGTTTTGGCCTGACGCTCGCCGCCGGCTTTGTCTGCTGGCTACCTGTACACCGATCGAAGAAAGACCTGCGTCTGCGCGACGGCTTCCTGGTTGTTGCGGCGTTCTGGACGGTACTGGGCACCTTCGGCGCGGCCCCTCTGTTCTTCTCGGACGCGCTGTCCCTGTCTTTTACCGACGCCGTGTTCGAGTCGATGTCCGGCTTGACGACGACCGGCGCAACCGTATTGACCGGTCTTGATGAGTTACCCGTATCGATCCTGTACTACCGCCAGCAACTGCAGTGGCTCGGCGGTATGGGTATCATCGTTTTGGCCGTGGCCGTGCTGCCAATGCTCGGCGTTGGCGGCATGCAGCTGTATCGCGCCGAAACACCGGGGCCGGTCAAAGACACCAAGCTGACGCCGCGCATTACCGAGACCGCCAAGGCGCTGTGGTACGTCTACCTCGCATTCACAATCACTTGCATGATCGGCTATCGCCTCGCGGGCATGGGCTGGTTCGACGCCCTTTGCCATGCATTCTCTACTGTTGCGATCGGGGGTTTCTCGACGCACGACGCGAGCATCGCGTATTTCGATAGTGCGTCAATCGATCTGATCGCCGTATTCTTCATGTTCGTCGCGGGCATCAATTTCTCACTGCACTTCTTCGCGTGGCGCTATGTCTCCGTGAAACACTATTTCCGGGATCCGGAATTTCGGGCTTACAGCTTTATGCTGATAGCGGTGTCCAGCATCGTCATCGGGTCGCTGTTCATTTACCGCGGCTTTGCCGACCCGGTTGACACCTTCCTCGACGGTCTGTTCCAGTCAGTATCCATCGCTACAACGACGGGCTTCACGACGGAGAACTTCGCCATCTGGCCTGCGGCACTACCAGTGCTTCTGATTTTCGCGAGCTTCATTGGTGGGTCGGCCGGTTCGACAGCCGGCGGTATCAAGGTGATTCGCTGCCTCCTGATATACAAACAGGGCGTGCGCGAAATCGCCCGACTTGTACACCCCAGTGCCGAGATCCCGGTGAAGCTCGGCAACAAGGCCGTGTCGTCTCGTGTGGTAGAGGCGGTTTGGGGATTCTTTTCTGTCTACATCATCGTCTTCAGTGGCATGTTGCTAGCCATGATGGCAACGGGGCTGGATCAGGTAACAGCGTTCTCGGCGGTCGCCGCGACGCTCAACAACCTGGGCCCCGGCCTTGGCGGCGTCGCCTCTGGCTTCATGGATCTGAGCACCGCTGCCAAATGGATCTCCGTTGCCGGCATGTTGCTCGGGCGTCTCGAAATCTTCACGCTGCTTGTCCTCATAACGCCAACGTTCTGGCGCACTTGAGCCTTGAGCGACGAACGACCGCAAAACGTCTTCGATCGCATTAGTACTGTCTCGGGTCGCGCGGCCGCCTGGCTCACTCTCGTCATGGTTATCGTCACGTTCATTGTCGTAGTGATGCGCTACGTGTTCGATGCCGGATTGATCTGGGTGCAGGAATCGGTTGTCTGGATGCACGCCGTCGTCTTCATGCTGGGCGCGGCGTATACATTGCGCGACGAGGAGCACGTTCGGGTCGATATCTTTTACAGGGCCATGGGTGAACGGCGTCGAGCGTGGGTGGACCTCATCGGTGTATTCATTTTCCTGATGCCGCTCTGCCTGTTCCTGGCGTGGACGTCGTTCGACTTCGTCGCCGCCTCGTGGGGCGTCCGGGAAGCGTCACGCGAATCCGGTGGCTTGCCGTATCCGTTGATCCCGATGCTGAAGTCGGTGCTCCTGTTGATGCCGGTCGCCGTCGCGCTGCAGGGTTTTTCGCTGCTCCTCAACTCTCTAAAGACGCTGCGGGGCAACTGAAGGTGGAGTGGGTTGCCGCACTGCTCTTCGTCACGGTCATCATTGTGTTGCTGGCCGGATTCCCGGTGGCGTTCACGCTGGGCGGGACGGCATTGATATTCGCGGGATTCGGCATCATCGGGGGCAGCTTCAACGAGTCGTTGCTGCTGGGCTTGCCGAACCGCGTGTTCGGCATCATGACCAATGAAACGCTGGTCGCCGTTCCGCTGTTCGTGTTTATGGGGGTCACGCTCGAGCGGGCACGCATCGCCGAGGACTTGCTTGAGACGCTAAGCGGCCTGTTCGGGGCATTGCGGGGCGGGCTCGGCATATCGGTCACACTGGTCGGGATGTTGCTGGCCGCCAGTACCGGCATCGTCGGCGCCACGGTCGTAACGATGGGGCTCTTGTCATTACCCACGATGATCAAACGGGGCTATGCGCCCGAGATCGCCGCCGGAACGATCTGCGCATCGGGGACCCTCGGCCAGATCATTCCACCCTCTATCATTCTTGTGATGCTCGGCGACGTGATGACGACGGCGTACCAGCAAGCGCAACTGGAGATGGGGGTCTACTCGCCCAAGACCGTTTCGGTGGGTGACTTGTTCGCCGGCGCGCTGATTCCCGGTTTGTTGCTGGTTTTCCTGTATGTCGTCTACATCCTCCTGACCGCATGGTTCCGCCCGAGCACAATGCCGGCGCATCAAATGGAGGAAGGACAGACAATCTCGATCGGACAGGTACTCAAGGCGCTGGCACCGCCATTGCTCCTTATTTTCGCGGTGCTTGGCTCGATCCTCAAGGGACTCGCGACGCCGACCGAAGCCGCCGGCGTCGGTGGCATGGGTGCCCTGCTGCTTGCGCTTGCCAGGCGCGAGCTTAACCTGCCGCGAATGCAGGACATCATGCGGGCTACGTTGCGCATCAGCAGTATGGTGTTCCTGATCCTGATCGGAGCGTCGATATTCTCGCTCGTTTTCCGCGGCTATGGTGGTGATGATGGCGTACGGGCGATTCTGGAGGCGTTACCGGGTGGTGTCGTCGGGGCCGTGCTCGTTGTGATGCTCGTGATGTTCCTGCTCGGCTTTGTGCTCGATTTTATTGAGATAACATTTGTCGTCGTCCCGATCGTCGGGCCAGTACTGCTTGCGATGGGCCTCGACCCCGTGTGGCTCGGTATCATGATCGCGATCAACCTGCAGACGTCATTCCTCACGCCGCCCTTTGGCTTTGCATTGTTCTATTTGCGAGGTGTGGCACCACCCTCGGTCACCACCGCGCAGATCTATCGCGGTGCCATGCCCTTTGTCGCCATCCAGATATTCGCGCTGCTGCTAGTCGCTGCCTTCCCCGATCTCGTTACCTGGCTGCCCGACAAGATCTACAACAACGAGTAGGAGGCGCGCACTGGGCGGCGAAACGCGACTCGGCGTTTGCATTGTCACGTTGTGGCGCGTAGTTTGAAACGGTCTAACAACTAACAACTAACAACCAGACAAGAATACTCTTAGTGAGGGGGATCCAATGAACACACGAAAAGTGGCAATAGGCGCACTGTTGTTTGCGGTCGCGCTTCCGCCAGGCATCGCAATGGCACAGGATGACGACGTTATTGAGGAAATCGTAACGCTGGGTACACGCGCCCCGGGGCGCGTAAGCGCGGATCTCGCGGTGGCTGTTGATACGCTCACTGCGGATGACATGGCCGCTACCGGTCAAACGGAAGTGGGTCGAATGCTGCAAGCACTCGCGCCTTCGTTTAACTTCTCCAGCTCGTCTATTTCAGACGGTACTGACGCGCTGCGTCCGGCTACCCTGCGCGGCCTTGGCCCTGACCAGACTCTGGTCCTGGTTAACGGCAAGCGTCGGCACCAGGCTGCGTTGATTCACATCAACAACTCGGTGGGTCGTGGTACAGCGGGTACCGACATGAACGCGATTCCCGCGGCTGCAATCAAGCGCATTGAAGTCCTGCGCGATGGTGCTGCCGCTCAATACGGATCAGACGCGATTGCCGGCGTTATTAACATTCAATTGAAGGACGATACTGATGGTGGCTCACTCGGCTTGTCTGTTGGCGAATACACCGAGGGTGACGGCCAGGCAACGAATGTCGATTTCTACAAGGGTTTCAGTCTCGGCAGCGATGGCTACATGGGCGTAACGGTGAACTTCCGAGATCGCGAGAGAACCTCTCGGGCAAACCCTCAGGGTGGCTGTATGTACGGTGGCTGCGTCGACACGGATGGCAATGGTTTCCTCGAGCCCGCGCCGGGCAACGAAACACGTGAGGTCAGCGGGCCGGCGCGTAACGGCTTCCGCATTGGTGATGCCGACTCCAAACAGGTTGCTATTGTCGTCAACGCAGGATTGCCGCTGGGTGATGGCGAGCTGTACAGCTTTATCACCTACTCAGGCCGAGACGGCAATTCCGGGGCATTCTATCGTAATCCATCGAGTGGCGGCGCTGCGCTCGATGATGGCGAGAATGTAGTGGTTGATGGCTTCCGGCCGGAGATCAACAGCGAAACCAACGATCGCTCGTACACCTTTGGCTACCGCAGCGAATTTGATGATGGTGCAACACTTGACCTGTCTTACTCGAGTGGCCGTAACTCGATTGATTACATAACCGGTAACTCGGTTAACTACTCTTTCGTTAACGAACTTAACTTCGGCGTTGGCTTAAGCGACGCAGAAATTCGGGCACAGATTCCTCGCTCGGCCAATGCTTATGGTATCGAGATGTCGCTGGAGACGATTAACGTCGACTACACCACATCGTTTGGTGATACGTTTGTGGCGCTAGGTGCTGAGATTCGCGAAGACACCTATATGATTACACCGGGTGACGAGTACTCGTATACGGATTACGACTCGGACAGCGTCGGTAATCCGCTTTATGCGCAAGATTCGTCGGGTGGCATGCAGGGCTTTCCAGGCATTGGCCCGGCTAACGCAGCAGACGAAGAACGTAGCGTGATTTCGTTCTATGGCGATCTTGAACATCAGGTGTCAGACAACCTGATGGTCAACGCGGCTATTCGATACGACGATTACGACGGCTTTGGTGATACGACGAACTTCAAGTTAGCGGGCAACCTGAGGGTAACGGATAACTTCCGACTGCGCGCTTCAGCAAGTACCGGCTTCCGCGCACCATCAATGCAGCAACTCTATTTCAGCAGCTTCAGCACGCAGTTTCTTGGCGGTGTACAGGTCGAGACCGGCACATTCCGCAATGACAGCTCGGTCGCGCAAGCGATCGGTATTCCGGAGCTCAAGGAAGAGGAGTCGACCAGCTTCGGCATCGGCGCTGTTGTCGACATCACTGAAAACTGGGACCTGCAGGTTGATTACTACGACATCAGCATTGACGACCGTGTCGTTCTCAGCAGCAATCTTGGCCCAGGTTTATCGCCGGCACTTGATGCCGCATTGCTTGCCAGCGGTTCCGGAGGCGGGCAGTTCTTCCTGAACGCCATTGATACCGAGACCACGGGAATCGACATCGTTTCGACACTTTCGGACATCGGGCTCGCGGGTGGATACATGTCGATCACGTTTGCAGCCAACTTCACGGAAACCGATATCTCGAGGATCTTCAGTACCTCATCAACCATTGGTGCATTGCCACCCAGCACGATTTTCGGCGGCTTCCAGCCTTCCGTTATCGAGACCTGGCAGCCGGAAGATCGCATCAGCATTACATCAAACTGGGTGAAGGGCGACTGGTCTGCGGGCCTCGCGATTCAACGTTACGGCGAGTACACAACGGTCGACTCTGGCAGCCAGACTTACGGCGCAGAAGTTCTTGTGGATCTCCGCGGCAGCTATCAGCTGAATGACAACCTCAGCGTTTACGTCTCTGGCAACAACATCTTCGACACCGTACCTGACGAAGTAACGAATTCCGGTTCCAGGGGTGGCAACTTCGAGTCTGCGCCGGGCCTGATGGATATGGGCAGCCCGACAGTGTTCAAATACTCACGTCGTTCTGCACCGTTTGGCTTTAACGGTGCGTACTGGTCAGTTGGAGCTAATTACAACTTCTAAGTATCAGTATCAAAGAAAATCAGCCGCGCATGTTTTCGAGCATGCGCGGTTTTTCGTTATAAGCCACGTATTTTCAGGTACGCGCCTTCGCCGATGTGTGAGTTGGCGGACACTTTCTCAAGGAACTCGAAGTAGGCTTTGCCGATCTTCGCAGATGGCGGGTCGTTGGCCATCAGTTCTGCGACGACTTCTTCCGTAGTGGACTTGAGCAGCGCCATCACCTCGTCAGGAAACGGGCGGATCTCGACATTCGGGTCGGCCTGCAACTGCGCAAGCGAAATCGCATTGCCATGTGTGTACTCGGCGGCCATGTCGGTCGTAATCGCCTGACATGTGATGCTCACGATTGCTTGCAAGTCAGGCGGCAATGAGTCCCAGGCCGCCTTGTGGATGATGGTCTCGAGACCCGGGCCCGGCTCCTGCCATCCGGGGTAGTAGTAGTACTTCGCGGCCTTGTGGAGGCCAAATGAAGCATCGTTGTACGGGCCGACCCATTCGGTGGCATCGATGGCGCCGGTCTGCAGGGCCGTAAAAATCTCTGCGCCAGGCAGCGTGACCGGCGTTCCGCCGGCGCGTCGCAATACCTCGCCGCCGAGCCCGGGGATGCGCATCTTCAACCCCTTGAGATCATCGATCGAGTTAATCTCCTTGTTGAACCAGCCTCCCATTTGCACGCCCGTATTGCCGGTCGGGAACGGCACGAGATTGAACGGCTCGTAGAGTTCGCGATACAGATCCAGACCGCCACCGTAGTAGAGCCAGCCGTTGAGTTCCGTATTGGTCATTCCGAACGGAATGGCCGTAAAAAACTGAGCCGCGTCGACTTTGCCCTTGTGGTAGTACGACGCCCCGTGACCCATTTCCACCGTGCCGCGTGAGACCGCGTCAAACACCTCGAATGCCGGAACAAGCTCGCCGCCACCGTACACCTTGATCTTGAGTCGACCGCCGGAGGCCTCTTCAACCCGTGTTGCCACATTCTCCGGCGCCATACCCAGCCCTGGGAATTTTGGCGGCCAGGAGGTCACACAGGACCATTCAAAGGTCTGGGCACTTGTTGCGCCTTTATTCTGGCAGTTGCTCTCATCCGGTGCGCAGGCCGCGAGTCCGGTCGCAGCGGCCAGGCCGCCGACAAATTCTCTTCTTTTCATCTTCAGTCCCGATGTGGGGGGTCAGGCTAGTGTATTGATCGATCAGCGGATTGCCAGTATGGCCTTGCGCCTCATAGGTGGGAGGCTGTGATTGCTTGTATTTCCCACCAATAGGCGTTATACCGCGTTTTTCTTTGCCAGTGAGCTCAAATTGATGGGGAAAAGGCCCTGATCACGGGACCAGGGCCACACCCTCCGTGGTCCGGCCGGTAGAACCCCACCCAATTGGCCTTCCGTGGTATTTTTGGGTGGGCCAATCCCGGTCATTTTTCCCACCGGCCGGTCAAAAGAGTCTCTCACGCAGCCACATCGTTTGTGGCTTATCATTCTGCGGCTTGCGTCGACAAAAGCGGTTAGTCGACCAAAAACGAGGATTCCAACGAGAAATGATCGGATTGCTGCAACGCGTCAGCCGCGCAAAAGTACGAGTGGGAGGCGACATTGTCGGGAAAATCGGCCCGGGCCTGCTGGTCCTCGTGGCCGTACATCGCGACGACACCCCGACGGATATAGCCCGCCTGGCGGAGCGCCTGCTCGGCTATCGGGTCTTCCCCGACCTTGAGGGCCGTATGAACCGGAGTGTTCGGGATATTGGAGGCGGACTGCTACTCGTGCCTCAGTTCACGCTTACGGCAGACACGAAGAAGGGCACGCGCGCGAGCTTTACGAAGGGTGCGGCGCCCGAGAAGGCCTCGGAGTACTTCGATCAGCTCGTGACGGCCTGCCGCGAGAAGCTGGACACCGTTGAGACCGGGGTATTCGGTGCCGATATGCAAGTCAGCCTGACCAATGACGGTCCCGTTACTTTCTGGCTGGATACGCAATAAGGTGACAGTTACCTTGATTAGGTAACTGTCACCTTATTGGGAGCTGTGACGCGGGTACGGTTTTGTTGCGCCCGCGGGGGTATCATGAACATAATTCGCGCCTGATGCGCACCTGTATTTATGGGGTCCCACCCCAGGAGAAAGTAGATGTTTGCCAATATTGGTCCGTGGCAATTGCTGATCATTCTGGTCATCGTGCTGGCTATTTTCGGAACCAAGAAGCTCCGGAACCTTGGCACTGACCTCGGTGGTGCCGTCAAAGGCTTTCGTTCAGCGATGAGCGAGGCTGAAGAAACAGCCGAGCAAATCAGCGACTCGCCGGAAGACGCCGATTTTGACACCACGCCCGCCGAAGAGCCGAGCAAAGATAAAGAAAGCTAGGCCCCGGAGCACACCATGTCCGGAATCGGTGGTTCAGAATTCATCCTCCTATGCCTGATCGGGCTCCTCATACTGGGGCCCGAGCGTCTGCCGCGCGTGGCCCGGCAGTTGGGCCGCTGGGTTGGCAAGGCGCGTCAGATCACGCGCGGGTTTCAACGCCAGCTCGAGGAAGAGCTCGACGTGGAGAAGAACCTTGGTTTTGATCCCAAAGAGCTGAAGAACCTGGACGCGCAACAGCTGCTGACGCCGCGCGACGACGATAACTACTCACCGTTGCACGTCGAAGAAGATACCTCCCTGACGCCGACAGACACGCCGGCCGAAGATACCGAGAAGTCCTCGTAGTGGCTGACGAAAAGAACGAAGACCTGGCTGAGGGGACGCTGCTTTCGCACCTTGTTGAATTGCGCAGGCGTCTATTCTGGATCTTCGGCGCTGTATTCCTCGTCTTTCTCGCGCTGCTGCCTTTCTCCAAAATGATTTTCAACTACGTGGCGGCACCACTGGTCAGTGTCGTCCCAAAAGGCGAGCTGATCGCGCTGAGTCCCGTTTCACCGCTGACCGCAACCATTGCGTTGACGTTCTACATCGCATTGTTCATTGCGATGCCCGTTGTCCTTTACCAGGTCTGGGCGTTTGTCGCGCCGGGACTTTACAAAAAAGAGAAACACTTCGCTTTTCCGTTATTCGGAACGAGCGTCGTCCTCTTTTTCGTCGGCATGGCATTCGCTTACTTTGTCGTATTTCCGCTGATCTTTGGTTTCGTGTCGGCGTTTACGCCCGACACGGTCAACTACCAGCCGGACATGACCGAGTACGTCAGTTTCGTCATGATGGTCGTGCTTGTGTTCGGGCTGGCGTTCGAAACACCGATCGCCACGGTTCTGCTGGTTATGACCGGCATTACGACGACCGAGAAGCTGGGCAAGGCGCGCCCATACGTATTCCTGGGTGCTTTCGTCATCGGGATGTTGTTGACGCCACCGGATATTATCAGCCAGACCATGCTCGCTGTTCCGGTCTATCTGCTGTACGAAATGGGCATACTTATGTCTCGTATCGTGCGCCGTTCAGGAAAGGATGTGGCAGAAGACGAGTCAAATAGTGTTTAATGCCTGACCTTACCGGTACGAAATAAGTAACTGGTTATATAAGTACAAGGGCGCTTGACGCCCACCGGGGGATAAATGACCGATTCCGTAGCCGCTACCGCGGACGACCGCTCGAACGACGAATTCCTGGGCCATCCCAAAGGCCTGTACGTTTGTTTCACAACAGAGCTTTGGGAGCGCTTTTCTTTCTACGGAATGAAATACCTCCTGCTCCTGTATCTCACGAAGTATCACCTGTTTACCGACGAGATGGGCCTCGACGTCCTCGGCTCCTACGCCGGCCTGGTCTACGCGCTGCCTCTTATCGGTGGAATGATCGCCGATCGCTTCCTCGGCATGAGGAAGTCTGTTCTGTTCGGCGGCATCATGTTGTCGCTCGGTCATATCCTGATGGCGGTCGAAGGCTACCAGGCGAAATTCTACGCCGCCGGTACGGCGCTAACGGAGAGCCTCACACTGGCCTCCGGTGAGATGCTTGCTGCCGGGACGGTTCTGACGGAAGACATCATGATGCGCGACACCGCCGCATTGAACGTCTTCTACTTCGCGCTCGCATTGATCGTGATGGGCGTCGGCTACCTGAAGCCAAACATCTCGACAATTGTCGGCAAGTTGTACTCACAGGACGATCCCCGTCGCGATTCCGGTTTCACGATTTTCTACATGGGCATCAACATCGGTTCGTTCACGGCAACCCTGCTGTGTGGCTGGCTGGGTGAGACCTACGGCTGGAGCTACGGCTTCGGTGCTGCCGGAATCGGCATGATCATCGGCCTCATCACGTTCACTTACGGCCAGAGATTCCTGCACGGACATGCGGAACCGAGCGAACCCGAGAGACTCAAGAAAAGCTTCCTCGGCCCTATCAATGTCGAATGGTCGATCTACCTTCTCAGCTTGCCGGTCCTCGGTGTGCTCTGGCTGCTCGTACAGCACGAGCCGGTTGTGTTGATCACCCAAAATGTCTTCCTGATCGTCGCAATTGTCAGCCTGATTCTGTACTCGATGGTTCACACGAAGAAGGATCACAACAACACGGTGGCGTACGTGATCGCGGCCGTTGCGATTATCTCTGGCATTCTTGCTGTCATCGCGAACCTGCACCCGATCGGCGGCATAGAGGCTTATGCTGATCAGATTCTGTACCTCTCAATGTTCCTGATCATTGGTTTCGTGATCTACGGCTTCCTCACGCATTACTCGGAGGAGTTCGGCCGTACAGTCGTCCTCATGGTTCTGATTCTCTCGACGATCGTCTTCTGGGCGTTGTTCGAACAGTCGGCTGGCTCGATGACGCTCTACGCGGATCGGGTTGTCGATCGTTCCATTGGCGACACGACATTCACTGCGGCACAATTCGGGTCGCTGAATGCCGGCTTTATCATGTTGCTCGCGATTCCGTTTGCGGCACTTTGGACCTGGCTCGCGAAAAGGAATCTCGAACCCAATACGCCAGTGAAGTTCGGCCTTGGCATCCTGCAGGCCGGCCTCGGCTTCGGCGCGCTCGTTTTGGGTGCGAAGACTCCGAATGCGGCGGGGCAGGTTGCGATGATCTGGCTCGTGCTGGCTTACCTGCTACATACGACAGGCGAGCTCTGCCTGTCGCCGGTTGGCCTGTCGGCCGTGACCAAGCTGTCGATCGGCAGCGTGGTCGGCGTCAGCATGGGCACCTGGTTCCTCGCCACGGCGTTGTCGGAAACGGTTGCAACACGCATCGGCAAACTGGCGGCCATCGACACGTCAGCGGGTGAAACCGCGGACGCGGCAACAGCATTGGCTACGTATACCCAACTCTTCGAATTCCTGATGTGGTTCGGTATAGGTGCTGGTGCAATCATGATTATTATTTCGCCGATCCTGCGTCGCTGGATGGGTGGTATCCACTAGTACTGGAAGAACTATGAAAAATCTCATCAAACTCTGTGCGAGTCTCGCGCTCGTATCGCTTTTTGCTGCCTGCTCACAACAGGCCTCCGAAGAACCCGTTGCCGTGGCGGTAACCGAGACGGCTGAAGAGTTCGTCGCGCGCGCCAATGCGGAGTTGGTAGATCTCCGCAGGGAGCTCGGCGCCGCCGGCTGGGTACGGTCAACTTACATCACCCAGGACACAGCCATCATTGCCTCGGCAGCCGGCGAAAAGTACGCGAAGTGGCACAGTGAAATGGTGCAGCAGGCTGTCGCCTACGACGCCGTCGAGCTTGACGCGGCAACGCGCCGGGCACTCGATCTCCTGAAGCTAGACACCTCGGTACCTGCGCCAAACGACGCCGCGAAACGCAAAGAGATCTCGGAGATTTCGACGGACATGGAAGGCGCCTACGGCGCGGGCGAGTACTGCCGCGGTGACGACTGCCTCTCGGGCTCCGAGCTTGAGCAACTGATGAAAGATACTCGCGACTACGACGAGTTGCTCGACTACTGGACCGGCTGGCGTCAGATATCTGTGCCGATGCGCGACCAGTACGCCCGCTTTGTCGAGCTCGCCAACGAAGGCGCCATTGAACTCGGTTACGGCAACCTCGGCGAGATGTGGCGTTCGAACTTCGACATGACTCCGGGTGAGTTCCGGGCCGAATCCAGCAAGCTATGGGAACAGGTCAAGCCACTGTACGACGAGCTCCATTGCCACGTTCGTGCAAAGCTCGGCGACGTTTACGGTGAGGACAAAGTGCCGCAGGACGGCCCGATCCCGGCGCACCTGCTCGGCAACATGTGGGCGCAGGAATGGTCACAGATTTACGACATACTCGAGCCGTACCCGGGTGTAGGCGACATCGATGTCGACAGCACGCTCAAGACCAAGAACTTCTCCCCGCAGGAGATGGTGCGCTCGGCTGAGAATTTCTACGTCTCACTCGGCATGCCACGACTGCCTGATACGTTCTGGGAGCGGTCGATGTTCTCGAAGCCCGCAGATCGCGACGTCGTCTGTCATGCGAGCGCCTGGGGACTCGACGGTGGTAACGACCTGCGCATCAAGATGTGCATCAACCAGACCTACGACGAGCTGCGCGTTATCTATCACGAGCTCGGCCATAACTACTACCAGGGCGCGTACAAGGACCAGGAGCCGCTATTCCAGGGTTCTGCTCACGGTGGATTCCACGAAGCGATCGGCGATACGGTCGTGCTGTCGATGACGCCGGGCTATCTCGCCGAAGTCGGACTCGTGAAGTCAGCTGAAGACGATCCACGCACCGTCCTCAATCGCCAGATGCAGATGGCGCTGGATGGGATCGCATTCCTGCCCTTTAGCAAGTTGGTCGACGAGTGGCGCTGGGGTGTGTTCTCGGGCGAGATTACTCCGGAGAATTACAACCAGGCCTGGTGGGACCTGCGCACGAAGTACCAGGGCATCGCCCCGGCGGTCGAGCGCAGCGAGGCGGATTTTGATCCGGGCGCAAAGTACCACATCCCGGCCAACGTCTCCTACACACGCTACTTCCTCGCGCGCATTCTGCAGTTCCAGTTCCATCGTTCACTCTGCGAGACAGCCGGGCACGAGGGTGATTTGCACGCATGCTCGATCTACGGCAGCAAAGAGGCCGGCGACAAGTTTTACGCCATGCTGGAAGCTGGTGCGAGCCAGCCATGGCAGGACACGCTGGAGCTGATGACAGGTACTCGCGAGATGGATGCTACTGCAATCATCGATTACTTCGCGCCGCTGAGGGGATACCTGAAAGAGCAGAACGCAGAGAGAACCTGCGGCTGGTAATGAAAGCCCTGGTCTACAGGGCCTTCTCTGTCCTTCCCGAGATCGAGCAGGTCGCGGATCCAACGCCCACCGATGACGGTGTGGTTCTGGAGGTCATGGCAAGCGGCGTTTGCCGCAGCGACTGGCACGGCTGGCGGGGCAATGACCCGGACATCTCACTTCCGCATGTTCCAGGCCATGAGCTGGCCGGCGTCGTCGTGGCGGTTGGCAAGGACGTATCGCGCTGGAAAGCGGGTGACCGCGTCACCGTCCCGTTTGTTGGGGGTTGTGGCCGATGCCCGCAATGTCACTCGGGCAACCACCAGGTTTGCGACCACCAGTTTCAACCGGGCTTCACTCATTGGGGCTCGTTTGCCGAATACGTCGGCATTCATTATGCCGACACCAATCTCGTCCGGCTGCCGGATGAGATGGGGTTTGAGACGGCGGCCAGCCTGGGCTGTCGGTTCGCGACATCATTCAGGGCAATCGTGGATCAGGGCCAGGTCGCCGCGGGACAGTGGGTTGCTGTACATGGTTGTGGCGGTGTCGGGTTATCCGCAATCATGATTGCCCGCGCGCTTGGCGCCAATGTTGTTGCCGTGGATATCGCCGAGGAAAAGCTGGCCCTGGCTCGGCAGCTCGGTGCGGCAGCCTCCATCAACGCGACCTCAACATCCGATGTGGCGGAAGGCATTCGCGACCTGACGGATGGTGGTGTGCATGTTTCAGTAGATGCGATAGGCAACGCCGCCGTCTGCTTCAACTCCATTGATTGCTTGAGAAAGCGTGGCAAACATATTCAGGTTGGCCTGATGGTGGAAGATGACAGCCATCCCAGTGTCCCGATGGGCAAAGTCCTCGCCAACGAACTGGAAATACTCGGCAGCCACGGCATGCAAGCCTGGCGCTACACTGAGATGCTGGAAATGATTATGGCCGGCAGACTGGCGCCAGAGCGGCTGATTGGAAAGACAATTTGCCTCGAAGAAGCGATCGCCGAGCTCACATCAATGAACAATTTCGATACCAACGGCGTGGCTGTTATCACGAAGTTTTAGGCACCTCGGTATCCGTGTTGTCCCTTTTTGGGGCCCGATTGAGTAAACTCCACGATATAACAAGAATGGGGATGTCTCATGTCAGATCAGAACCAAGCCGCCGCTCCGGGCGGATTTCTCGGCACCGTCGAGCGAGTCGGCAACAAGCTTCCAGACCCAGCCGTGCTGTTTATCGCATTGCTGTTCATTGTCTGGGCACTTTCCTGGATGTTGTCCTATGTGACGTTTGACGTCATCGACCCGCGTTCGGGCGAGGCATTGACCATTCAGAACCTGCTGACAGGCCGTTCATTTACTGAATTCCTGTCTGTCATGGTCACGAACTTCTCACACTTCCACCCGGTCGGCGTGGTGCTGGTTGCCATGCTGGGTATCGGCGTGGCCGAGCACACCGGCTTCATAAACGCGGCCATCCGTTCGTTGTTGAACGTGACCCCCGCGAAACTGCTGACGCCGATGGTGATTCTCGTCGGTATCGTTTCGCACGCAGCAGTTGATGCCGGTTATGTCCTCGTCATTCCGCTGGGCGGCGTGATCTTCTACGCGGCGGGCAGGCATCCGCTCGCCGGTATCGCGGCCGCATTTGCCGGTGTGTCGGGTGGCTTCTCGGCCAATTTCGTACCGAGTTCGCTGGACCCATTGCTGCAGGGCCTGACCCAGGCTGGCGCGCACATCCTTGATCCTTCAGTGGTCGTCAACCCGCTCAACAACTACTTCTTCACGACCTGTTCTTCCGTGCTCATCATTGGCCTTGGCTGGTACATCACGGACAAGATCGTAGAGCCGCGCATCCAGGCGACCGTAGTCGACGGCGACGCCGAAGACCTGCCTGAGATGCATGATCTGAAGGACCACGAGCGCACGGGTCTGCGCTGGGCGCTGATCTCGATGGTCGTCGGCATCGGTATCCTCATCGTGACCGCGCTGCCTGCAGACTCTGCATGGCGAGCTGCGGACGGCGACCTGACCGCTTCGACAGCACCGATGATGCGCGCGATCGTGTCGCTCATCTTCCTGTTGTTCCTGGTACCCGGCGTCGTCTTCGGCATCGTGTCGGGTTCGATGAAGAGCTCGAAGGACATGATCGAAGGCATGACGCACTCGATGCATGGCATGTCGTACTACCTCGTCATCATGTTCTTCATCGCACAGTTCGTGTACGCATTCGGCGAGTCGAATCTTGGCGTATTGCTTGCGCTGAAAGGCGCGGAGTTCCTGAAGGCCTTGAATGCGGGAGCGTCGATCACGATCGTCGGCATCGTTCTTCTGACTGCCGTCGTTAACATCTTCGTTGGCTCAGCCAGCGGCAAGTGGGGTCTGCTTGCGCCGATCTTCGTGCCCATGCTCATGTCGCTGGGCATCTCGCCCGACCTGACGCAGGCTGCGTACCGTGTCGGTGATTCCAGCACGAATATCATCACGCCGCTGATGCCGTACTTCCCGCTCGTCGTTGTTTACTGCCAACGCTACGTGAAGGGCACCGGTATCGGCACGTTGACCGCCATGATGCTGCCGTACTCGATGTGGTTCCTGCTGACGTGGACGATATTCTTACTTATCTACTACGCAGTCGGCGCGCCGCTCGGCTTCGCGGCCAGCTACACGTATCCGCCTACCTAGAGACAACACATGCATGACTTTGAGAAACTTGGCGCTTTCTATCTCGGTAAGCGCCACGACACCGACGCCGACAAGCTCACGGAAGACCTTGTCCTGTACGACTCCAAGGACCTGACGACCCACGCCGCAATTATCGGCATGACGGGCTCCGGCAAGACAGGGCTCGGTATCGGCATACTCGAAGAGGCGGCGCTCGATCACATTCCCGTGATCGCAATCGACCCGAAAGGGGACATGGGCAACCTGTTGCTGACGTTCCCGCAGTTGAAGCCCGAGGATTTCCGTCCCTGGATCAATACGCGGACGGCGCTCGACAAGGGCCAGACTCCAGACGAATTTGCCGCATCACAAGCGGCGCTGTGGAAGAAGGGCCTCGGTCAGTGGGGCCAGACCGGCAAGCGTATCGAACAGCTCAGGAAAAACGTCGAACTGGCGATCTACACGCCGGGCAGTAATTCGGGCCTGCCCGTTTCTGTCCTCCACTCGTTTGATGCGCCTGCACAGGAGCTCATCGACGACATCGACCTGTATCGCGAGCGCGTGCAGTCGACGGCGACGGGCATCCTGACCCTGCTCGATATGGACGCCGACCCGGTTTCGAGCCGCGAACACATCCTTATATCGCGCCTGCTCGACAAGGCGTGGAAAGAAGGCCGTAGCCTTGATGTGCCCGGCCTGATCGGGGAGATCCAGGATCCGCCAATCACTAAAGTCGGCGTCATGAACATCGATTCGTTCTTTCCCGCGAAGGATCGCTTCAAGCTCGCGATGGCGCTCAACAACCTGCTGGCAGCGCCAGGCTTCGAGGCCTGGATGCACGGCACGCCGCTCAACGCAAAGAACCTGTTTTACACGGATGAGGGCAAGCCGCGTATTTCGGTCATGTCAATTGCGCACCTTGATGATGCACAGCGCATGTTCTTCGTCTCGATGCTGCTCAACGAGATCATCGCGTGGATGCGCGCACAGCAAGGCACATCGTCGCTACGCGCGATTCTCTATATGGACGAGATCTTCGGCTATATGCCGCCGGTCGCAAACCCGCCGTCGAAAAGGCTGTTCCTGACCTTGCTCAAGCAGGCTCGCGCGTATGGCCTCGGGCTCGTGCTCGCGACGCAGAACCCGGTGGACCTCGATTACAAGGGGCTCTCGAATACGGGCACCTGGTTCATCGGCCGCCTGCAGACCGAGCGCGACAAGGCGCGAGTCATGGAGGGGCTCGAAGGGGCAACCGCTGGAAACTTCAACAAGCAGGCCATGGAACGCACAATCGCGGGACTGGGTAAGCGCCGCTTCCTGCTGCACAACGTTCACGAGGACGAGCCGGTCGTGTTCAACACGCGCTGGGTGCTGTCCTACCTGGCAGGCCCACTGACGCGCGATCACATTCGCACATTGATGAAGACCGCGAAGAACAAGCTCTCGGCTGCGGCTGAAGCGGTCTCGAAGCCCAAACGCAAAAGCGCTGCTGCGGCGCCGGCACTCCCGCCATCCATCGACCAGTTCTTCGTGCCCGGCTCGGGCGAGGACATCGTCTACCATCCGCGGCTTATCGCGGGCGGTGATGTCGTGTTCACGAGTGCGCGCTACAACATCGAGGACGAGCGCGCTGTGCTGCATACGGTCGAATTCGAGGACGGACCGGTCGATGCCGACTGGGACAACAGCGAGACGCTGGACCTGTCGATTGACGACCTCCGCGATGACGGCGACAACGACGCATCGTTTGCCGATTGTCCGGCGGCAGCGGCCAACGTCAGGTCATATGCCTCCTGGGGCAAGGACTACAAGCGCTGGCTGCGACAGAACGAGAACATCACGCTGTTCCGCAGCAAGCAATTCAAGCTGACGTCACTAGCGACTGAAACCGAGGGCGACTTCCGTGCACGGTTACAGGATGCGGCGAGCGAGAAGCGCGATGCGGCGATCGCAAAGATCCGCAAACGCTACGCGACCAAGACGACAACGCTGGAGAACCGGCTGATGCGTGCCGTACAGACCATTGCCGTGCAGAAGGAACAATCGACCAAGAAGAAACTCGATACGGCAATTTCATTCGGTACCGCTATTCTCGGGGCCGTACTCGGGCGCAAGAAATTGTCCAGCAGCACCGCAACGAAAATCGGCTCCGCGATCAAGACGGCGGGCAGTGCGAGCAAAGAAGCTGCCGACGTCGATCGCGCTCGACAGACCGCCGAGAAAGTGAAGGTCGACATCGCGGCTCTTAACAAAGAGCTCGAGAAAGAGGTCGTAGATCTCGACACGGCATTCGATGCGCAGGCAGAAGAGCTCGACGAGATCGTCGTCCGCGCCAAGAGCACAGATATTCACGTCGCCGTCACGGGCCTTGCGTGGTTGCCGTACACGGCGGATGACAAAGGTCGCTTAAGGCCGGCCTGGTAAGTCACGACGGTTTCGAGCGTCATGCTGCCCTTCTTGCTCGCCCTGACGGTTCCGGTGACGACAGTCGCACTCTTGTATGCCCGGTGGGAATATCGCAAACGTGGCGAGCTGACCCTGTTCGGACTGCTGTTACTTTGCGCCATGCTGTTCATGCCCAATCTCGTGTTTCACTACGCCTTCGCGTACGAGATGCCGCACACACCGCTGGACTATTTCGGTGTGTTCGTGGGCGTTATCGGAACGGTGTTGTGCCTGTACGGCATGGCTACCTTTCGTTCCGTGCTGAAGATCCTCTGCATTGACAGAGGCCCTCTGACCACGTCCGGGGTGTACCGATGGAGCCGGAATCCGCAGTACGTGGGTTATTTTCTGTTCTTGCTTGGTTTCGCGCTAAACGACTGGTCGCCCTGGTGCCTGGCGGCGCTGTTTGTTGTGGCGATCAGCCTGCATTTGCTCGTCCTGGTCGAGGAGGAGCATCTGCGTCGAGTGTTCGGCGAGCAGTACGTGGAGTTTCGAAGCAAAACTCCACGCTATGCGGGTTGGGGGCGCTAGTTGTTACCCGAAGACGACCGCGCCGAACGCGGCCAGACTGAAAGCAACCAATGCGATGGATGTCGAAAATTTAATTACCTTGAGCATCATTTCATTTCCCTCGGGAACCGTTTCCATGTGGCAATCGTAGGGATTTTGGACGGCCCGAAGCGTGGATTGGGTCACAACTGGAGCGTAGCTAGGTAGTTTCCACAGTCATCTGAACGGGCTTCTAAAATCGGAGGGTTGAGCGGAGACGCGATCAATCCCCTATGCAGGCACCAGCATAGGCTTTCATGACGCTCGCGTTATCGAGTTGGCAGTCATTATCATACGTCACGCCATCCATGCCGCAGACTGGTGAGAATTCGTCAGGGCAGTTTCGACCGAGGTCCTCGCACACCCCAGCATAGTCCACGCGAACACCTCTGCGCTCGGCGTGGCAGGCATTACTGTAGGTCATGTCATCGGCAGCGCACACCGGCACGAATAGAATAGGACACGGCCGCACATCGCAGGCACCTTCTGTAAATGACTCGAGTTCGGCGGCATCTGCGAAACACGCATTGTCATACGTGTTGCCGTCGTCACCGCAGACGGGCGCATACACCTTCGGGCAATTATCGAAATCGCAATTCCCCTTGCGTTGCACGGGCACGCGATCGACGCCGGCCTCGCAGCGATTGATAAATGTCCTGCCATTCATTCCACAAACCGGCTCATAGACGCTGGGGCAGCCGTTCGGCGTACAAGCACCAAGCCCCGCTATTTCCACATTCGATTTCGCGGCAAAACACTCATTAATGTACGTGTTCTCATCGACGCCGCACACCGGGTCGAACGTCTCGGAACAGTCGTCGGCCGCGGACTCATCATCCGGGCACCGCCCCAGGCTCGCGACTTCGACGCCTGCCGCTCGTGCCACGCAGTCGTTGCTGTAAGTCTGCCAGTCAACGCCGCACACGGGGTCGTATTGCATTGTGCACGCAAGCTCCTCGGCCATCGCAGGTCCAGCAGCAACGAGGAGCAGGGCCGATATCAGGTGACGCGTTTTCATGCGATGAAGAATATCCATAAATGTCTTAGAGCACGATTGGCCGGCCAGGTTCAACGCGCTGCACCCCAAAAATTGTAACTGAGGGCGCGAATTCCGGGAATATACATGCGGTTATCGTCTTCTATGTCGAAGCCGCCTTCCCTGAGGAGCTTGGGAATGTCTCGATCCATATTACAGCCGCCGGAAAACCGGCGCCAACCACCGTTTAACCACCGCTGCCACTTGCGGACGTCTTCGTCAGGCGCTTTGCCGTGCTCGCAGAAGAACAGATGGCCGTTCGGCTTCAGGACCCGACGCATGCCGCGTAACGCCGTTACAGCATCGGGAATAGTGCACAACGTGTAGGTTACGAGAACAGAATCCACCGAGTTGTCATCGAGCGGTATCTCCTCGCCCGGCAAGTCAATCAACTCGACGTCCATACCGGAGGCTTCGATGTTCCCCACGGCGGAGCGGCGCATACCGTCGGAGGGCTCCAGCCCGAACACTCGGCGCACCTTGTTTCGATCGTAGTGCGGCAGATTTAGTCCGCCGCCGAATCCGATTTCGAGGACGTCCCCATAAGCTCGCGGCACGATCTTTTCGCGCTGCTTTCGTGTCGGTTTACTTGTGCAAGCAACGTTGATCAATCGGGGCAGAATGCGGTCGTCGTAAAAACTCATCGAACCAGCTCACTGACGTTAACCAACTCAAACCCTTCCTCGATCAGCCGCGGCAACTCACGCTCAAGCAACTCCAGCGTAGACGGATAGGGGTGACCAATCGCCACAACCTGCCCGTGCTGGCGTGCAAGTTTTTTCATGCGCTCGAATTCGCGTGCGACAGTATCCGGCGAACGATCGGGGTCCAGGAACACGTCGCGCTTTACAGCATCCACACCGCTCTCCCTGGCGATCTGCATCGCGACGCTGTGATGCGTCGTATAGCTATCGATAAAGAACAACTGCTCACGCTTGGCTATCTCTTCCATCAACCAGGCCATATGTCCCGGGTGCCGCGTCAATAATGACCCTCTATGACTGTTGATACCAACCACGTGGGGAACTGCTTCGAGCGCCTGTGTGAACGCATCCCCTACGCGCGCCCGGCTCATGTCGAGACCGATCTCTGATGGCTCGTTGTGGTCGACACTCGAATGGGCCTGTAGCGGCAGGTGCAGCAACACTTCTTTGCCGCTGGCGTGTGCGTGGTCGGCGAGTACCTGGGCGCGCGGCGAGCCGGGCAGGAACGAGAACGTAATCGAACCCGGCAAGTCGATCGCGCGCTTGCCATTCGCAAAATGATAGCCAAGGTCGTCGATAATGATCGCTATTCGCGGTGGGTCCGCCAGGGACGCCCCGGAGGAAAGCAGGAACAGCGAAAGGACCAGGCTGCGCAACACCACTTTATTGCGCGTTGCTGTGCATCACCGGGCGAATCTGCAAGTGTTCGATGGCTTCGGCGAGCTGCGTGTCCGACTCGCGATCAAGCACTCCGGACAGGCTCAGGTCGGGGTAACCAGGCTTGTCCTCTACATAAACATCCGGCGTAATGCCGACGTCATGGATAGTGTCGCCCGACGGCGTGTAGTAGCGCGACGTTGTGAGCTTGATGGCCCGGCCTTTGGACAGCGGCACGACGGTCTGCACGAGCCCTTTGCCGAACGTCTCGGTGCCCACGATAAGTGCGCGATTATGGTCCTGAAGGGCGCCCGCGACGATTTCTGATGCGGACGCGGAACCCTTGTTCACAACGACGACCATTGTGGCGCCATCCAGGATGTCGCCGCGATGTGCAGAGCGAGTAAAGCGTGAATCGATTGAGCGGCCGTCCGCCGTGACAATCACACCCGAATTAAGGAACAGGTCGGACACGTCGACAGCCGATTCCAGAACCCCTCCCGGGTTATTGCGCAAGTCGAGCACCAACCCCTGGAGCAGGCCGCCATTCGCTTCCTGCAGCTCGTCAACCGCACGACTCAGTTCGCGAGCAGTATTCTCGCTGAACTGGCTGATGCGAATGTAGCCGTATGATGGGCTCAATAACTCTTTGTGCACACTCGCCATGCGAATGATCTGGCGGCGCAGGTCGTAATCGAACGCATCGTCGTCCCGCAGAACCGTAATCGTTACTTTCGAACCCGCGTGACCTCGCAGGCGACCAATCGTCTCTTGAAGGTGGGCCGCCTCGACGGACATGCCATCGACCGCAACAATCAGGTCGCCGCTGCGAATTCCGGAACGGGCGGCCGGTGAGCCGGCAATGGGCGTTACGACCATTACGTTGCCGCCAACCTCGTCGACTTCGATACCGATGCCCGTGTAGCTGCCCGTCGTGCTGATGCGAATTTCGCGGTACTCGCCGGCATCGAGGTATTGGGAGTGGGGGTCGAGATCGCTGACCATGCCACGAATCGCGCTCTCCAGGAGCTCGGCGTCATCGATAGGCTCGACGTAATCGCGTTTGACGCGCTCAAGGACTTCAGCAAACAAGCGTGCCTGCTCCCAGGCTATCTCTTCCTTGTCGAGCGGCCGGTTGTCGCTCATCAAGCCGCCACCGATGGACAGACTCAGGCCCATCACCACGCCGATCACTACGACCAAAATTGCTCGAACTTTCAACGACATACGCGCTTCCATACGCCGCGGGCCAGGGCCTTTTGCGGCACGACCATCGACCTTAGCACAGCAACGCGTAGTAATGCGCCCACACCCTCAACAACTAGCCGCCAGGCTTACGCGTCACCCACTGCCGCGGGTTCTCGGGTTTGGTGCCACGACGCAGCTCGAAGTAGAGGCCGGACTGCGATTGGCCGCCGCTGTCACCTACCGTCGCGATGACATCGCCCGGCGCAACCCAGTCGCCCGTGTTCTTGAGCGTCGTCTCGTTGTAACCGTACAGCGTCATGTAACCCTCGCCATGGTCGACGATAACGAGCAGGCCCATGCCCGCCAGCCAGTCGGCGAAGGCAACGCGCCCGTGATATACGGCGCGCACTTCGCGTCCCCGTGGCGCCGACAGCACGACACCATTCCACTTGAGTTTGCCCCCGACACGCGGTTGCCCGAAGTCGTGCAATAGCGTCCCGGCCACCGGCCAGGTCAGACGGCCCTTGTGTGTGCTGAACGGCTCCTCCGACGTGATCGGGTAGTCGGACAGAATGCTCGACAGCTCTGCGATGAGCCGTGACAGGTCCTTTTCCTGGGAGGCGAGCCGATCGACCTCCTTTCCTTCGTTGGCGATCTTGCTGCGCAGTGACGTCAGGAGCGATTTGCGGCTCTCCTGCGATGTGTTCAGCCGACCAAGCTCGTCGTAGTGCGTCCTGGCCAGGCTGGCCAGCCGTGCCTCCTCGGCCGCTATCTGCGATCGCAGCTCATCGAGCTTTCGAATCTGTTCGACGACCGCCTCGATGTTGTCGGCGCGATAATCATTGAGGTAGCGGTAGTAGGCCATGAGCCGGCCCAGCGTGGCCGGGTCGCGCTGGTTGAGCAGCAACTTGATCTTCTCCTGGCTACCGCTCATGTACGCCGTGCGGACCTGCGCCGCCAGCGCTGTGGCCTCCTCATCGAGGTGCTGCTCCCTCTCTGCGAGCTCCGCGTCAAGTTTCTGCTTCTTGTTTACCGTGTATTTCTGGTCGCGCTCGATCTCTTTCAGGCGCATACGCTGCTCAGAGATGGCGATTTCACGCTCCTGAAGTTCGCCGGTCAGGCGGTCTCTCTCCTCGGCGGCGGAGTCCATGCTCTTCTTCAAATCGGAGATGCGCTCCCGCACGTCCTCGAGCTCCTGCTCCTTTACCTTGGCCAGTTCGTCATTCGAATCCTGTGCCACGGCGGCGGCTGAGAGCCCAAGGAGCAGTGCGATCAGGAGGGTTCTGTGCGACATGGGCGCCGAGTGTAGCGTTTGTGGGGTATTCCCACTCGCCCAAACGCGTATAATCCCGGGCTTTGGGCTCTTCAGGGCGCATTCCCTTGCGCCGAAACTATTGATTCATGGACAATATTCTAGAATTTGTCGGCAACAATACGTTGCTGGTGTCGGCCCTGATGGTCAGTTTTTTCGTGGTCATCTTCACGGAGTTGCGCCGCAAGGCCAGCGGGCTCGTTAACGTCGACGCCGTCGATGCCGTCAAGCTGATCAACAATGACGCCGTCGTTGTCGACCTGCGCAGCAGTGATGCCCACTCCCGTGGTCACATCGTCAACGCGCGCAGCATCCCATCGGATGAGCTCGACGCAAAGCTGTCGACCCTTGCCCAGTACAAGTCGAAACCGATCATCGCTGTCTGCGAATCCGGTGTATCGTCGACGCGTGCGGTCAACACACTGCGCCAACAGGGCTTCGAGAGCGTATACGGCCTCAAAGGTGGCATGGGGGGCTGGTCACAAGCGGGCTTGCCCGTCGTTACCGGCAAAAAGACGAAGAGCAAGTCCCACAAAGACAAGAAAAGCAAGAAAGACAAGAAGCGGAGCTAGACGCCGCTTGAGTTATCATAATTGGCCCGCATAGAAGGGCCTGGTGTGGTCCGCTGCTGCGGGCACGAAATTTCAGAAACAGGAACCATCATGGCAGAGCAGGAACAGGCCAAAGACAAGCAACTGGCCATTAGCAAGATCTACATAAAAGACTTCTCTTTCGAGTCACCCCAGGCACCGCTCATTTTTAAGAGTGGCGAATGGAAGCCGCAGACTAACCTGAATCTGCGCAGCGCCCACACAGCCGTGGAAGACAATATTCACGAAGTCGTCCTCACGATCACCGTCGAGGCCAAGGACGATGACAAGACGCTGTTCCTGGTTGAGCTGCAACAAGCCGGACTGTTTGACATTGCTGGTTACGACGGTGAAGAGTTGTCTGCGATTGTCGGCAGCTTCTGCCCGAACATCTTGTTCCCGTATGCGCGGGAGGCTATCGCCGCGACCATCCAGAGGGGCGGGTTCCCTGAGTTTGTTCTGCAACCCATCAACTTCGATGCGCTTTACCTGCAGTCGAAACAGCAGGCTGAAAGCGAAAGCGCACCTGCGGAGACGCACTAATCGGCGACTCAGCACCAAAAACTATTGCCGTCATCGGCGCGGGCTCCTGGGGAACCGCGCTGGCGCTGCAATTCGCCCGAGTCGGCTGTGACGTTCGCTTGGGCGGTGTCGTCGAGCTCGACCTCCTCGAGGCGATGGTCGATGACCGCGAAAACAAGCGCTATCTTCCGGACATCGAGTTTCCGCCTAACCTGGCCGCCTATCCTGATCTCGCAGAATGCCTCGATGGCGCTCGCGACATCCTGGTCGTGGTTCCAAGCCATGGCTTGCGCGACACGCTAACGAAGATCAGGCCGATGCTCGGCCCGGACTCTCGGATCTGCTGGGCAACCAAGGGCTTCGAACTGAGTACGGGCAAGCTGCCTCACCAGGTCGCGGCCGAAGTACTGGGTCCGGATTTTCCGGTCGCCGTGCTTTCCGGTCCTACGTTTGCCAAGGAAGTCGGTGCCGGCCTGCCGTCCGCGATGACTATCGCGTCGAATGACGACGCCTTCGCCAAAGCGCTGGCTGAAGCAATTTCAAGTGACAATTTCAGGGCCTATACGTCGGACGACATGATCGGTGTCGAGGTCGGCGGCGCTGTAAAAAACGCCCTGGCTATCGGCGCAGGCATGTCGGACGGTCTCGGTTTCGGCGCGAACACACGCATCGCACTGATCAATCGCGGACTCGTGGAGTTGATGCGCCTCGGCGTTGCGCTCGGCGCAAAAAAAGAGACCTTCATGGGACTCGCCGGTATGGGCGACCTCGTCCTGACCTGCACCGACAACCTGTCACGCAACCGCCGCATGGGCCTCGCGCTCGCCGCGGGCAAGACGGTCGAGGAGGCGCAGGAAGAAATCCAGCAAGTCGTCGAGGGTGTAAAGGCTGCCAAGGCCGTGCACGATGTCGCCGAGAAACTGGGCATCGAAATGCCGATTGCCAACCAGGTCTATCGAATTCTCTATGAGGGCGCGTCGCCGCGCGAGGCAGTTGAGGCCCTCATGACGCGTGAGCTGAAGCCAGAGTCCGAACAACACTAACAAGTCGAAGAATCGGGGGGTTCGAATATGGGTCGCTTACTCGCTGCCGTGGCAGCACTGTCACTGTGCTGTAACGCTCAAGCACATCGCTCGTCCTGTACTAAACTAATAAAATAACAATAAGGAGCGCTCAAAATGGACAGACGCAAATTCTGTAAAACCACACTCGCGGCCGGTGTTACCGCCACATTCCCGGTACTCACGGCCTGCGGCGAGAAAGCAAAAGTCGCGACCGAGGCGGATACAGGCATTTTGGGCGTATCGCTCGACGGTGCCGAAATCGAGCTCGAAAAAGCGGCGGTCAAAGAACTGGGCGACGCGTTGACCGGACCGGTCATGCTCTCCGGGCACCCCGAATACGATGGTGCACGCAAGATCTGGAATGGAATGCACGACAAGCGCCCGGCGCTGATCGCTCGTTGCCTGTCGAGCGAAGACGTCGCGCACTGCGTCAATTTCGCACGAGAGCGCAGCCTGTTAACGGCAGTTCGCGGTGGTGGCCACAGCTGGCCGGGCAAGTCGGTTTGCGACGATGGCCTGATGATCGACCTGTCGCACATGCATAACGTTGAGATCGACAAAGCGAGCAAGTGCGCCTTCACGGGCGGCGGGGCATTGCTCGGGCACCTCGATGACGCCACGCTCGCGCAGGGTCTTGTTACAACGGCTGGTGTGGTTTCACACACCGGCGTTGGCGGGTATACGACAGGTGGCGGCTTCGGCCGACTGAATCGCATGTATGGGCTGACCATCGACAATCTGATCGGTGCAGAGATCATCACTGCTGATGGCCAGGTTCGCAGAGTCAGCGCCGACAACGAGCCGGATCTGTTCTGGGCCATTCGTGGCGGCGGTGGTAACTTCGGTGTGGTCACGCAGTTTGACTTCCAGTTACATGACTTCGATCGCAACGTGTTCTCGGGCATGATTATCTGGCCCATAGCGCAGGCGCGCGAAGTCCTCGAGTTCTACGCAGACTGGCAGGGTGGCCTGTCCCGCGAGATGTATACGGGGCCGGCAATGATCACGCATCCTGAAGCGGGTAACGTGATTGCGATGGAGGTCGTTTACAACGGCGATCCGGCGCAAGGCGAGAAAGAGCTGGCGCCGCTTCGGGCGATTGGCAAGCCCATCGCTGACACGGTCATGGTGCAGGACTACAAGGTGCTGCAGACCCATGAAGACGCGACGGTAGCTCACGGTATTCGCTCCTACGCGAAAAATGCATTGGTCGGCGAGTTTTCGCAGGCGCTGGTCGATGACATGATCGACGCTTACATCCCCGACCCGCGTGCCGGGATCTTCACGCATACCTGCGGCGGCGCAGTATCGGACTACGGTGAGACCGATACCGCGTTCCCGCATCGCAACGCCCAGACGATGATCGTGTTTTTTACGGGCTGGATGGATCCGGCGGAGGACGAGGAAGGCAAGCAGATGTGCCGCGACTGGCACGCCGCACTCGAGCCTCATTCCGGGGGTTATTACGACAATATCGAGCAAGAGGCTGGCTCGCGCGTCGCGCGTAATTTCGGCCCGAATTATGAGCGCCTGCGCGTGATCAAGGGTCAGTACGATCCTGGTAACCAGTTCCGCCTGAACAGCAACATCGAGCCAGCCTAGCTTCCTCCCGGAAAGCCTAGCTGGCGCCAGGCCTCGTACACGACAACCGCAGCTGAATTCGAAAGATTGAGGCTGCGGTTGCCTTCCTGCATCGGCAGGCGCAAGCGCTGCTCGGCGGGCAGGGCCTCGAGCACGTCCAGTGGCAGCCCGCGCGTCTCCGGGCCAAATAGCAGCGCATCGCCCTCCCTGAACCGGGCCTCGTCGTAGCGCGTCGAGTTCTTCGTTGAGAGCGCGAACAGTCGCGGCGCGCCTAATGCGTCGAGACACCCGGCCAGCGACGCATGTGTCTGCACGGTCACGAACTCCCGGTAGTCCAACCCCGCCCGCCGCAGCCGCTTCTCGTCCAGCTCGAATCCCAGCGGCTCGATAAGGTGCAGATCTGCACCCGTGTTCGCGCACAGGCGAATGATGTTGCCCGTGTTTGGCGGGATTTCGGGCTCGTAAAGAATGACGGAGAACATTCGGGTAGAATGCCGCCGCGATGACCAACAATCCACTGCATACCGAATTCTGTGGCCTGCAAATGGCCTCCCCGATCGTGTTGCTGTCCGGTTGTGTCGGTTTCGGCGAAGAATACACGCGCGTCGAGGGGTATTCGAACGCGGATGTCGGTGCCGTTTGCCTTAAGGGAACGACCGGCGAAGCGCGCCTCGGCAACTCGCCACACCGGGTTTACGAGACGCCCGATGGCATGCTCAATGCCATCGGCCTGCAAAACCCGGGCGTCGACAACGTTGTCGATGAAATCCTGCCCGGCCTCGACTTTTCCGAGACGCGCTTCATCGCAAACGTGTCCGGTTCCACTGTCGAAGAGTACGCACGCGTAACGAAACGCTTCGACGACTCCGACATCGACGCTATCGAGATCAACATCTCCTGCCCGAACGTTAAAGAGGGCGGCGTTGCATTTGGCAACGACCCGGAAATGTCGGCACGCGTTGTCGCGGCTTGTCGCACGCAGACATCGAAGCCACTCATTACCAAGCTGTCGCCGAACCAGACAAACATCCAGGAGAACGCGCGCCGGTGCATCGAAGCCGGCACTGACGGTTTCGCGTGCATAAATACGCTCATGGGTATGACGATCGATACCGAGACACGCAAGCCGATTATCGGCAATGTGCAGGGTGGGCTGTCAGGTCCGGCCATCAAGCCGATCGCGTTACTCAAGGTGCACCAGGTCTACCAGGTCGCAAAGGCGCACAATGTGCCTATTATCGGGCAAGGCGGAATCACAACGGCCAATGACGCGGTCGAGTTCATGATCGCCGGTGCCGCGGCCGTGGGGGTCGGCACGGCGCTCTTCTACGACCCGCTCGTATGCAAGAAAATCAACGCTGGCCTCATAAAATACGTGCAGAAGCACGCGTTCTCTTCTGTTGCCGACCTCACTGGCTCGCTGGAACTGTAAGCGCCGTGTCCCTGGACTAGTCGAGACGCAGCGCTTTCATCTTGCGCGCCAGCGTATTGCGCCCCCAACCAAGCAGCTTCGCAGCTTCCTGACGGTGACCATTCGTTCGTGCCAATGCGATTTCGATGAGCGTCTTTTCGAACTCGGGCAACGCCGTATCAAGCAGCGGCTCTTCACTGCTGTGCAGCTGTCGTTCTGCCCACGCACCGAGAACGCGCGTCCATTCCCTGGCCGCGCGTTGTGGTGTTTCGTTACCGCCCAGGTCGCCGGGTATGTCCTGTGCCGTGATGACGCCGCCCGGTGCGGTCACCGTTAGTCGTCGTGTTGCGTTAACCAGTTGCCGGACGTTTCCCGGCCAGCCGTAGTCCCGCAACGCATCGAGCGCCTCTGCATCGATGGCCTTCGCGGGGGTGCCGATCTCTTTCGCCGATTCGGCAAGGTAGTGCTTGAGCAAAACGGGGATGTCTTCACGTCGCTGCCGCAACGGTGGCGTATTGATACGAATGACATTCAGCCGGTGAAACAGGTCTTCCCGAAACCGGGACTCTTTCACCGCTCGCGCCAGGTCCTGGTTGGTCGCTGCAATCACCCGCACATCAACCTTGATGGGAGTCTGTCCCCCGACCCGGTAGAACTCACTCTCGGCAAGTACCCGGAGGAGTCGTGTCTGAAGTGCCGGTGACATGTCACCGATTTCATCGAGGAACAGCGTGCCGCCGTCGGCCTGTTCGAACCGGCCAATGCGACGCGAATCGGCACCCGTGAACGCGCCTTTTTCATGCCCGAACAGCTCCGACTCGAGTAGCTCCGATGCGATCGCTGACGTGTTCAGCGCCACAAACGTTCTGTTCGCACGTGGACTGTGATCATGCAGGGCGCGGGCGACGAGCTCCTTGCCCGTACCCGACTCACCCGTGATCAGCACCGTCATGCTGGAGCCGGAGAGCCGTCCTATAGACCGGAATACCTCCTGCATGGCCGGGGCTTGTCCGATCATGGAGGCCATCGCGTTGGGCTTTGCCTCGCCGTTCCGGGCTTCGCCGCCGTTCACGCGCGCCGCCTTGTTAACAAGTTCGACGGCCTCGTCGATATCGAACGGCTTTGGCAGGTACTCGAATGCACCGCCCTTGTATGCAGCCACGGCATTCTCCAGGTCGGAGTGTGCGGTGATTACGATGATCGGCAGCTCAGGACATGAGCCGCGCAAGCGCTCAAGCAATGCCAGTCCACTCATGCCAGGCATGCGGACATCCGTTATGAGGACATCGGGTTGTTCGTTGTCGATCGCCTCGAGCAGGTGTTCGGCTCGCTCGAAGCTGCGCGTTTCCATGTCGGCCTGTTTGAGCGCTTTCTCCAGCACCCAGCGCACGGATTGGTCGTCGTCGACGATCCAGACTTTTAGTGAGGTGCTAGCCATTCGGACCTGCCTGGTCAAGCGGGATGCGCACAAAGAAGACGGTTCGTCCGGGCCGGCTTTCGAATTCGATCAACCCACCGTGCCGACTAATCAGCTCCTGCGCAGCTGGCAGGCCAAGGCCCGTGCCTTCAGGTCGGCCCGTCACGAGTGGGTAAAACACAGTGTCCTGCAGGTCCGGGGGAATGCCTGGACCGTCGTCTTCTATTTCAAGTGTTGCGATGACCCGGTGGCGTACGTCACCAATGGTGAAGTTCGTAGCCGCGCGGCTTCGCAGGGTGAGCGTGCCATGCCCATCAAGCGCAGCGACAGCATTGCGCACCAGGTTCAGGAGGGCCTGGACCATCTGGTCGCGATCGAGATCGATCATCGGTAGTCCCGGATCGTAATCCCGGTGAACGGATAGTTGCCTCTGACCTTCGGCCTCGATGATACGGATGACGTACTCGAGGAGCTCGTGAACATTGACCGGTTCTTTTTTTGGCGGTCCACCCGGACCTAACAGCGTATCGACGAGCCCGGCGAGTCGATCGGTTTCGCTGATAACGACATCGGTGTACTCGCGCAGCTCAGCGTCGTCGAGTTGGCGCTCGAGCAGCTGTGCGGCGCCGCGAATCCCACCCAGTGGATTCTTTATTTCGTGCGCGAGCTGCCGAATCATCTGTCGGCCCGCGCCGTGCTGAATTAGCAGCGCGTGTTCGCGGTTAATTTGGTTGCGTCGGGTCACATCGGTAATTTCGACAAGGAGCGTGGCACCCTCTATGTCGATCGGCGATACACGACAGTCGACAGTACGCTCGTCACCATGCACCTCTGTCGGTGCGAGGTGCATTTCGTTTGCGTAGTGGTCGCCTGTTACCGCGACGCGACTCAGGATCTCTCGCATCTCCGGCTCGTCGTCCACGAGCTGCATTAACGATTGCCCATGCGCGCGCGTGCGACTGATACCGAGGATGTTTTCCGCGGCGGGATTGAGATCAACAATGAGTAAATTGTCATCCAGAAGGATGACGCCCGAGTTCAGGCTGTCGAGGATGTTGCGAGAGTGTTCGCGTAGCGGGCCGTCGCCGGAGCCGCCGCGTGTTACCGGACGGTGCTCTGTTGGACGTAAAAGCGATTCGTTCGCGTACGAATCATCATCTTGCCCGTCTCGTCCAGAACCTCGGCCTGCAGATTGTGAACACCACGATAGACCTCGTTGATCTGGAAGCTCGTCCCACCGACCATCCGCGGTGTGCCGTCGAAGTACACCCGAACCTGGTGACCGGGCCGCAGTGCCGGAGTCAGAGACAGTGAAACGCTGAGGACGCCCTCTATGTTCCATAGCGTCTCTTCTGCGCCGGGCGACGAGACCGAGAAGTCGTCGTAACCAACTGCGCCGGTATCGGCGGTGTCATCGCCGGCCGTGGCGCTTGTGCTGCTTTGCCGTGGCGCTGGCGACTGACTGACGTTGGGTTCATTGATGTTGATGCGCCGCGCACCCGGGTGCGGGCGATCGGAATAATGGACCACGCCCTCTTCGTCCGTCCAGGTATAGGCGTCTGCCAATGCGGCGCTGGCCGCAAGCAGACCGAGTAAAACGAGAATCGTTCGTGTTTCCATGCAGTTAGCATAGCAGCGTAAGCGTATTTGCGGCTAGTGACCGGGCGGCAAAAAAGTGCTGCCCGGTTCACAGTTTTAGCCTTTAGAGGCTGTAATACATGTCGAATTCGACCGGATGGGTGGCCATGCGCAAGCGCGTGACGTTTTCCATCTTGAGATCGATGTAGGCGTCGATCAGGTCGTCGCTGAAGACGCCGCCAGCCTTCAGGAAGTCCCGATCCTGGTCGAGTTCGGCCAGTGCCTCTTCGAGAGAGAAGGCAACCAGCTGCAGTTCTTTCTCTTCTTCCGGCGGCAGGTCGTACAGATCCTTGTCCATGGCATCACCCGGGTGGATCTTGTTCTGGATCCCGTCGAGGCCGGCCATCATCAACGCGGTAAAGGCAAGGTACGGGTTTGCGGTTGAATCCGGGAAGCGCACTTCGATACGTCGACCCTTCGGGTTGGCAATGTAGGGAATACGGATCGATGCCGAACGGTTGCGCGCGGAGTAGGCCAGAATCGTCGGCGCCTCGAAGCCCGGAACCAGGCGCTTGTAGCTGTTGGTCGACGGGTTGGCAAACGCGTTAATCGCTTTGGCGTGCTTGATAACGCCGCCGATGTAGTAGAGCGCCGTCTCTGAAAGTCCGCCGTAGCTATCGCCCGAGAACAGGTTCTTGCCGTCTTTGAACAACGACTGGTGCACGTGCATGCCGTTTCCGTTGTCGTTAACAAGCGGCTTGGGCATGAACGTTGCTGTCTTGCCGTAGGCATGAGCAACGTTGTGTACCGCGTACTTCATGATTTGGACTTCGTCGGCTTTCCGCACCAAGGTATTGAATTTGGTGCCAATTTCGCACTGGCCGGCCGTGGCGACCTCGTGATGGTGCACTTCTGTCAGTACGCCAAGCTCTTCGATCGCAAGACACATCGAGCTGCGAATGTCGTGCAACGAATCGACCGGCGGTACCGGGAAGTACCCGCCTTTGACCGTCGGGCGGTGACCGGTGTTGCCGTCTTCGTAACTGCGGTCTGTGTTCCAGGCGCCTTCGTCGGAGTCCACTTTGTAGAACGCACCCTGCATCGTGTCGTCCCAGCTAACGTGATCGAAAACGAAGAATTCATTTTCCGGGCCGAAGAACGCCTCGTCTGCTATGCCTGTTGACTGCAGGTAGTCTTCTGCGCGCTGCGCGAGTGAGCGGGGACAGCGATCATAGCCCTGCATGGTTGCCGGCTCGACAACGTCACACCGCAGGTTCAGCGTCGGCTCGTCGGGAAAAATATCGACGACCGCAGACGACGGATCCGGCATCAGGATCATGTCGGACTCGTTAATGCCCTTCCAGCCGGCTATCGACGACCCGTCAAACATCTTGCCGTCTTCGAACAAGTCGTCGTCGATTGTGTGTGCCGGCACGGTTACGTGTTGCTCCTTGCCGATGGTGTCCGTGAAACGAAAATCGACGAACTTGACCTCTGCCTCTTTGATAAGAGCGATTACATCTGCGGCCTTCATGGGGTTCCTCCAGTTTTCAGGCAGTCATAGAAAGCGGCCACCTATTGCGGCCAGTTACGATTTCTATTTGCATGAAGTGTGCCAAATTGGGGCGGGGCATAAACGGTTGTTTTATATAGCATTACTGACGGGTACGCCGGCCAGTTTGCACCATAGTGGGGCGCGGCTCAAATATCTCGCACTATTTTAGTGCAATGGGCGCTGTGTCCGCAAGGCCCGCCTCACCGAAGGCCCGCCAATCGCAAAAACTCGTTATACTTCGCGCCTTTGAACCCACCGTGACACCTGAATGAACACCGAAACATCGGCCGACGCGCTGAGCTTCCAGGACCTGATTCTCAAGCTTCAACAATATTGGGCAGAGCGTGGCTGCGTGGTTATGCAGCCCTACGACATGGAAATGGGCGCCGGCACGTTTCACCCGGCGACATTTTTGCGCGCCGTGGGCCCCGAGCCCTGGTCGGCCGCCTACGTGCAGCCCAGCCGACGGCCCACCGACGGTCGTTACGGAGATAACCCGTTCCGCCTGCAGCACTACTACCAGTACCAGGTTGTCCTGAAGCCTTCGCCAGATGACATCCAGGAGATGTATCTCGGCTCGCTCGAGGCAATCGGTATCGATCCGACCGTGCACGACGTTCGCTTCGTCGAAGACAACTGGGAGTCGCCAACGCTCGGTGCGTGGGGCCTTGGCTGGGAGGTTTGGCTAAACGGCATGGAGGTGACTCAGTTCACGTACTTCCAGCAGGTCGGTGGTCTAGAGTGCCGGCCCGTCACGGGCGAGATAACCTACGGACTCGAGCGCCTCGCGATGTATTTGCAGAACGTGCAGAGCATTTTCGACCTGGTTTGGACAGACGGGCCGCTCGGGCGCATCACCTATGGCGATGTTTATCACCAAAACGAAGTCGAGCAGTCGAGGTACAACTTCGAAGAAGCTGACGTAGACGCCTTGTTCAACGCGTTCGATCGCGCCGAGCATGAAAGCGCGCGCCTGATCGAGCTTGGCCTTGCGCTGCCCGCCTACGAACAGATGTTGACCGCCTCACACACATTCAATTTGCTCGACGCTCGCCAGGCGATTTCGGTGACTGAAAGGCAGCGCTTTATTCTCCGTGTACGAACCATGTCTCGCGCAATTTGCGAAGCCTACTACGCAAGTCGCGAAGCCCTCGGTTTCCCGATGGTCGAATCGGTCGTTGAGTCCGTTTCGAAGGGAGCGCCGTCATGAGCCGCAACGACGATTTCCTGGTTGAGATCGGCACCGAAGAGTTGCCGCCGAAAGCGCTGCGGTCCCTCATGGAGGCCTTCGGAGAAAACCTCAGGGCAGCAATCGACGATGCACGATTGGCGCACGGCAGCGTGCACACATACGCCAGCCCGCGGCGCCTGACCGTACTGGTCGAGAAGCTCGCCCTGCGACAGGAAGATCGCGAAGTCGAACAGAAAGGTCCGCCGGTAAAGATCGCCTTCGACGACAACGACAGTCCGACGCCTGCCGCAACGGCGTTCGCTACCAAGTGCGGCGTAGCCGTGGAAGATCTCGACCGCGACCAGACACCGAAGGGCGAGTGGCTCTTTTTCCGCAGCCTGGAGCCGGGCAAGAGCGCCGCCGAATTGCTGCCCGACCTGGTCGAGCGCGCGCTCGCCGCATTGCCTGTTCCCCGCCGCATGCGCTGGGGTGCGGGCGATGCAGAGTTTGTGCGGCCGGTGCACTGGGTGGTCCTGTTGCACGGCAAAGATTTCATCGATGCTCCAATCATGGGCGTCCATGCAGGACGCGAATCCCGTGGGCATCGTTTTCACTCACAGGGGCCCATTGCGATCGAAACGCCGGGCGACTATCTCAAGGTGCTCGAGAAAGATGGGCACGTCATCGCCGACTTTGTGCGTCGCCGGGAAATGGTTCGCGAGGGCGTCAATGCCGCTGCCGAGCACGCTGGCGGCAACATTGTGGACGGCGAATCGCTGTATGACGAAGTCGCGGCATTGGTCGAATGGCCGGTGCCAATTGTGGGCGCGTTTGATGAGTTGTATCTCGACCTGCCACGCGAAGTGGTGGTCTCGACACTAACGGGACATCAACGTTACTTCCCGGTCGCCGATGATAATGGCAACCTGTTACCACACTTCGTCACTGTCGCGAACATCGAGAGCAAGGATCCCGAGCAGGTAATCGAGGGTAACGAACGGGTGATTCGCCCGCGCCTTGCCGATGCCGCCTTCTTTTGGAACAGCGACCGCAAAAACACGCTCGCAAGTCGCGAAGAGACTCTGCGCGACGTGGTCTACCAACGAGGCCTTGGCAGCCTGTTCGACAAGAGTTGCCGGATCAGTCGCCTCGCCGGATGGTTGGCCAATGCGCTCGGCACCGATGCGGTTATTGTTGAGCGTGCTGCGGCACTCGCGAAGTGTGACCTCATCACCGGCATGGTCGGCGAGTTTCCAGACTTGCAGGGCACGATGGGGCGTTACTATGCGCTGTCGGACGGCGAGCCCGATGGTGTCGCGGATGCAATAGCCGAACATTACCAGCCGCGTTTTGCGGGCGACGAGTTGCCCGCCTCCAGGGCCGGTCAGATACTCGCCGTCGCCGACAAGCTCGACTCACTTGCCGGCATATTTTCAATCGGCAAGAAGCCGAGCGGCAGTCGTGATCCGTTCGGCCTTGCGCCGCGCAGCCCTCGGGGTCGTGCGCATACTGATCGAGCGCGGCATCGATGTTGACCTGAAAGCCTTGATTGCCAGGGCTGTCGACGAACAGCCCGCCGGCAAGACGGACAAGAATGAGGTGGCGGCCGATCTGTATGCCTTCATAAGCGACCGGCTCCGCAGCTATTTCCTCGACCGCGACACGGGCCTTAGCATCGAGACATTTGATGCCGTCATGGTGCGGGAGCCTGCCTCCCTGGTGGACTTCGACCGCCGCCTGGCGGCCGTGCAGACGTTCGCCCGGCTGGAACAGGCAGAAAGCCTGGCTGCTGCCAACAAGCGTATTGCCAACATCCTGCGCAAGGCCGGCGATCCCGAGGGGCTAACGGTCAAAGACAAGCTACTGCAGCTGGAGGCCGAGAAGACGCTGCACAATGCACTCAAAAACTCCAGAGAAAAGGTCGGCCCAATGCTCGAACAGCGCCGATATGCAGAGATTCTGAACGAACTTGCCGATTTGCGTGACCCCGTCGATGCGTTCTTTGATAATGTCATGGTCATGGACGACGACGACGCCATCAGAAACAACCGTTTGGCACTTTTAGTCGAACTTCGGGCCCTTTTCCTCGACGTTGCTGATATTTCTCGGCTTTCGATAGGCTGATATGGCGGCCCGGCTCGAAGCAAAAGGACTTATAATTCTCGATCGCGATGGCGTTATAAATCGCGACTCCCGGGAGTTCGTGAAAAATAGCGACGAGTGGGTGCCTTTACCGGGCAGTATCGAAGCAATTGCCGACTTGAGCAAGTTTGGCTATACCGTTGCCGTGGCCAGTAACCAGTCCGGGCTGGCCCGGGGCTTGTTCGACCGCAATGCGCTGCGTGCGATGCATCGCAAGCTCCGTCGGCTGGTCGCCGCGCAAGGGGGGCGGGTACACCGGATCGCGGTGTGCCCACATGGTCCCGATGCGGGCTGCCCGTGTCGCAAACCGCGGCCCGGCCTGCTGCAGCGTTTGGCCAGACACTATGGAACGGCGCTGAAGGGCGTGCCCGTTGTCGGCGACTCGCTACGTGATTTGCAGGCCGCCGCCGCCGCCGGTGCGAAGCCGGTCCTCGTGAGAACGGGCAATGGCCGCAAGACCGAGGCCGGCCTGTCTGGCGACCTGCGGTCCGTGCCTGTTTACGACGACCTCGCTGCGGTTGCCGCAGACCTCGTGCAGGACTGAGTCGAGACTAAGATGCTGGAGCTCAGCTCGGTGTACCAGGACAAAGGCTAACGCTCTCCAGGGGCGCGACCGATCTCCTTTAGCTCGCCGGCTTGCGCGTCGGTGATGCGATAAAGCGTCTTTATACGGCAACCGCGAAACGTGTCCGATTTGGCGTAAAGCGCCCGTGGATCGTTTCGGAAATCCGGCTTTTTCGTCGAATAGTAGAATCGACGACAGGGCAATGTGTAAGCCAGCAGGTACTGCTCCCTGCGCGTCGTGACTATGACGTAATTTTCATTAATAACGCTCTGCCCGAGTTGGTCGAGAGACCGGATCACGCCGACCTCTTCAAGCTCGTTAACCCCAATGAAGTCGGCAACCGCGTCTGGTCGCTCGTCTTCATCGGTTGCGGCACAAGCGGCCAACAGCAGCGCCGCCAGCACGAGTGAGCACCTGTTCATGCTGCCTCCTTGCGGGATTCGTACAGCGTTTCTACCCAGGAGATGACCCCTGGATATGCGCCGGTCCAGCGCTCTGTGTCGGTGCGCATGCCGGTCGGTGCCCGCTCTCGCTCGATACGCACCGCGTCGGCCATTCCGCCTCCGTAACCCCCGGGCATCAGCCACAGGCCCGTGAATGCCGCGAACGCCAGGTCCGTGTAGTTAGTGTCATCGTCACCGAGTAGCGAGCGTCGGCCGTCGCTAAGGTCTGCCTCGATTTTGGCCAGCAGCTCCTCGATACGTTCGACAGCCCGGGCGTAGTTGCTGTCGTTAATCTTGAATGAAAAACGAATCAGGACCGCCAGTAACGGAAACAACGCTCGAAGAACGACACGCTGCCACGCCGGTGTAGCGGGGTTGTTGGCACCCCAGGCGTGAAGCGTAAGCTCGCGGTCGTGCAACAGGTGATAGTAAACCCAGACCTGCAGGCTCACGCCGTACCGGTCGAGGCGCCGTTCAAGCTCAACGCGCGCAGACGTCGGCTCGAGAAATGCGGCTCGCTCGGGATCCGCATGCAAACAACGTCCGTAGAGATAGCGCAGGATATCGGGCGAATTGCCGATAACCGAGCGGACGTTGCCGGTGCGAACTTTGAGTTGCGGAACCGTTCGACCGCGGAAGTAAGCGCCGAGCGTACCGCCCGACGTTTGCTCGGTGTATTCGACACCAAGCCGGTCCATTGACCAGCGAACTTTTTCGACGAAGTGGCTGGCAGAGATTGTGGCCAGCACCAGCTCCGGCGTTTTCTCCGGGGCGATGATGCCGCTCAGCGTGATGAACCAGCGACACAGCAGCAGCAGGACAACGATGCCTACTGCTGCTGCGACGGAAAGTCCGTACCACGCAACGACGACTGGCGCGAGAAAAACAACGATCGCGAAGACGAGATTGCGGTTGTCGGTCATGGCCTTACCAGATCTTCACGCGCTCTTCGGGCGGCAGGTACAGCGCATCGTCTTCCGTGATGCCGAAAGCTGTATACCACTCCGGCACGTTGCGGACCGGGCCGTTCGTGCGATACACGGCCGGAGAATGCGGATCCGTCGCGATGCGTCGGCGCAGCTCCTCATCACGAATGATGCCGCGCCATACCTGGCCGAAACCGAGGAACACGCGCTGTACGCCGGTAAAGCCGTCGATGACCGGTGGCTCTACGTCGCCGCGTGACATCTGGTACGCCAGCAGGCCGATCGTGATGCCGCCCAGGTCGCCGATGTTTTCACCCTGCGTGTACTCGCCGTTGATGGCCAGGTCTTCGAACGGCATGAACTCGTTATACTGTGCGACCAGCGCGCCGGTGCGCTCCTCGAACGCGGCACGATCTTCATCGGTCCACCAGTTGCGCAGGACGCCGTCACCATCGAAGGAGCTGCCCTGGTCATCGAAACCGTGGCCAACTTCGTGGCCGATAACGGCACCAATGGCACCGTAGTTCACAGCGTCGTCTGCCTCCATGTTGAAGAACGGTGGCTGCAGGATGGCGGCCGGGAACACGATCTGGTTGTTCAGCGGATGGTAGTACGCATTGACGGTTTGCGGGTTCATTCCCCATTCGAGCTTGTCGACGGGCCCGTCATGGCGGTCGCGTTGACGCTTGAATTCTGCCAGCGCCGCGCGTTCGACGTTGCCGTAAAGATCGTCGGCCTCGATGTCGAGCGCAGAGTAGTCGCGCCACTTGTCCGGATAGCCAATCATCGGCGTGAACTTCGACAGCTTGTCGAGCGCCTGCACTTTCGTTTCGTCCGTCATCCACTCCAGTTCGTTAATGCTTTTCTCATAAGCCTTGACGAGGTTGCCGACCAGCCCGAGCATGCGCTCCTTGGCCTCGGGCGGAAAGTGCTGCTTGACGTACACTTTTCCGACGACCTCACCAAGGAGACCGTCAACCTGTCCCGTAGCACGGCGCCAGTCCTCGCGCTGTTCCTGTACGCCTGACAGGGTCTTCTGATAGAACTCAAAGTTCTGCTGGTCGATCGCTTTGGTGAGCCGGCCGGCCGTGTTGTTCAGTGCGCTCCATGTCAGGTAGGTCTTCCACGTATCCAGGTCCGTATCGACGATGATGCCGTCCAGGGCGCTGAGGTAATCCATGGTGAAAACGCCGATAAACGGCACGTCAGACATGTCGAGCGCAGCCAGGTAACCGTCCCAGTTGAAGCCCGGCATCAGGGCCGCAAGGTCCGCCCTCTCGACCGGTTTGTAGTTTTCCATCACCTTGCGCGACTGCTCTTTGGTCATCTGCTCGGTCGCAAGGCGCGTTTCGAGCGCCATGGTCGTGGTGGCCGCGGCAGCGCCCCCTTCGAGCCCCGCGAGGTCATACATCTTCGCAATGTGCTCGACGTACTGGGCCCGGATCTCTTCAGACTTGTCGTCGTCGGTCAGGTAGTACTCACGGTCCGGCAACCCCAGGCCGCTTTGGCCCGCGACGATCGCGTAGCGTTGCGGGTCCATAAGATCGGGCAGCTGTGCGACGCCGAACGGTGCATCCAGACTGCGTTTTTGCGCTTCTGCGAAATAGACAGCGAGGTCGTCGTAACTGGCGATTGCGTCGATACGATCGAGCTCGGGCTGCAGTGGCTCTGCGCCACGCGCATCGCGTCCATCCCAGTCGAGGAACGACTTGTAAAGGTCGCCAACCTTTTGCTCATCGGTACCTTTCGCGAAGTCACCCGTGGCCGACTCCTCGATGATTGCCTTTACAGCGTCCTCCGACTCATCGCGCAGCTTGTCGAAAATGCCATACCGCGACTTGTCGGCCGGCATTTCGGCTTCTGCGACCCAGGCGCCGTTAACGTACGAGAAAAAGTCGTCGCCCGGCTTGACGCTCGTGTCCATCGCCGTGACGTCAATGCCAGAGCTCACGGCCATGGGCTCTTCCGCAACCGGTTGTGCTGCGTCCTGGCCGCACGCACCAATGGTGAGTAGCGCCATGGCGCCAATAAGCAGTTTCTTCACTGTAGCTCCCCTTCCAAAGAATGGTAGGCCCGGCCTGCACCGGGCGTTTTTTGAGTCGTACTTTTGAGACCGGTTACGAGCCAAAAAATTCAGTCGTAACCGCCGAATCAGATGTCGAGATTTTCCACCGTCAGCGCGTTCTTCTCAATGAATTCTCGTCGCGGCTCAACCTGGTCGCCCATGAGCGTCGTGAAGACCTCATCGGCTTTTACGGCATCCTCGATTCTCACTTGCATAAGGCGACGCGTTTCCGGATTAACCGTGGTATCCCACAACTGGTCCGGGTTCATTTCGCCGAGACCCTTGTAGCGCTGGATCGACTGGCCGCGCCGTGCCTCACCCATGAGCCATTCCACCGCCTCGGCAAACGACTCAACCATTGATTCACGCTCTCCGCGCTTCACGTACGCACCCTCGGACAACAGGTCGTTGAGCTTGGTAGCAAGCCCGGCGATGTGGCGATATTCGTTGGTACCAAAAAACTCGCGCGGAAGATGGCGCGTCGTGCCCAGCCCATGCTTCACTTTCGTTATTGCGATGCGCACGCCCTCACCGTCTTCGTCACCCCGATCGAATTCCGCGGTGTAGCTTCCTCCACCGCCGCTCTCGGCACGATCGCCGCTGTGTTTTGGCAACGCCTCGCTAAACGCCTTTGTCCACGCCTCAAGGCTGTCCAGGTTGTCAGCCGCCTCCGGCGTGACTTCGGTTAGCCCGCCAATCGTTCTGAGGACGGCCTCGTCATAACGGCCGGACAGGCGCGTGATGATGTTCTCGACCGCGATGTATTCCTTCGCCAGCGTCTCAAGACCAACGCCCGATAACGGCGGGGCCTCTGCATTAACGTGTAGTGCCGCGTTGTCCATCGCGGCGTTAAGCAGGTACGTATTCAACTCGGCGTCGTCTTTAACATACACCTCTTGCTTGCCGCGCTTGATCTTGTACAGCGGTGGCTGCGCGATATAGACATGGCCGCGCTCGATAAGCGCCGGCATCTGCCGGTAGAAGAACGTCAGCAACAGCGTGCGGATGTGTGAGCCGTCGACGTCAGCATCAGTCATGATGATGATGCGATGGTAGCGCAGCTTGTCGGGATCGAAATCGTCGCGCCCGATGCCCGTACCCAACGCCGTGATCAACGTGCCGACTTCGGCTGATTGCAGCATCTTGTCGAAGCGCGCCTTCTCCACGTTCAGTATCTTGCCCTTGAGTGGCAGGATGGCCTGCGTCCGTCGATCGCGGCCTTGCTTTGCCGAGCCGCCGGCGGAGTCGCCCTCGACCAGGAAAAGCTCGGACAGTGCCGGGTCCTTTTCCTGGCAGTCGGCCAGTTTTCCGGGCAGGCCGGCGATATCGAGCGCGCCTTTGCGCCGCGTCATTTCGCGAGCTTTACGCGCGGCCTCTCGTGCGCGGGCCGCGTCGACGATTTTCGACACTATCGCCTTGGCTTCTTGCGGGTGCTCGAGAAGGAACTCTTCGAGCCGTCCCGCCATGGCCCCTTCGACGATGCCTTTGATTTCAGATGAAACTAATTTGTCTTTGGTCTGTGATGAGAACTTCGGGTCCGGGACCTTAACCGATAGAACCGCGGTCAGGCCCTCGCGTGCATCGTCACCACTGGGCGTAAATTTGTCCTTGCGGCTTGAGAGCTCTTTCTCGATGTAGCTATTCATCGTTCGGGTGAGCGCTGACCGGAATCCCGCCAGGTGGGTACCACCATCACGTTGCGGAATGTTGTTCGTATAGCAGAACATGTTTTCCTGGTAGCCGTCGTTCCACTGTAGCGAGGCTTCGACACCAACATCGTCTTTCATTGCCATGAAATGAAAGACCGTGTCGTGGATCGGTGTCTTGTTCCGGTTGAGGTGCTCAACGAAGGCCTTGATGCCGCCCTCGTACTCGAACAGGTCTTCCTTGTCTTCCTCGCGCTCGTCAACCAGACGAATGCGGACGCCGGAATTCAGGAACGAAAGCTCTCGGAGCCGCCCCGCCAGGATGTCGTAATGGAACTTGATGTTCGTGAACGTGCGTGCGCTGGGCTTGAAGCGCAGCGTTGTGCCGGTGCGGTCGGTATCGCCAATTTCGGCCAGCGGCTCCTGCGGCTCACCCTCCACATATTCCTGCTGGTGAGTCTTTCCATCGCGGTGAATGGTTAGCACCAGGTGCTCGGACAGCGCGTTCACGACCGAGACGCCGACGCCGTGCAGGCCGCCAGACACCTTGTAGGAATTGTCGTCGAACTTACCGCCGGCGTGCAGAACAGTCATGATGACTTCTGCAGCAGAGCGCCCCTCTTCCGGATGCATGTCGACGGGAATGCCGCGACCGTCATCGCTGACGGTGACAGATTCGTCCGCATGAATCGTAACGGTAATGGTCTCGCAATGCCCTGCCAGGGCCTCATCAATTGAGTTGTCGACAACCTCGAAAACCATGTGGTGCAGGCCGGTGCCGTCGTCGGTATCACCGATGTACATCCCGGGCCTTTTACGCACGGCCTCGAGGCCCTTTAACACCTTGATATTACTGGAAGTATATTCTGTTTCGTCGGTCATCCGAAGTCCTCAACACACAAGCGGCGTATTGTATCAAAATGGGGCCCGGAAAGGGCCCACAAGGCTTTATTTTTCAAGGTATTTTGGGGCCCGCCGAGCGCCCCTGACGAACGCCCTATTCGGCCGTCAGGACCCCCTGTTCCACGTGGAACACCGAGGAAACCGATGGAATGTCCAGCGCCCCCTTTTCGAGGCTGGTCGCGACCACCTGGCAACCCAGACCCGCCACCGCAGCGAGGAGCCCGTCAAGGGAATCGCCATCCAGCTCCGCCGCCGGATCGTCCAATAACAACAACAGCGGCCGTTCGAGCGCCGTTTGCGCCGTTTCGACGGCCGCCAGGATCATGGCGCTCGCGAGAAGCTTCTGTTGGCCCCGGGACACCAGCTTGCGGGCCTGCCGCTCGTCGTAGCTGATTTTGAGGTCCGCCCGGTGCGGGCCATGCTGCGTAGCGCCCTGCTGAAGGTCCCGCTCGAGGCCCTCCTCCAGCGCCTGTTCGAGGCTCTTGTCTTTGCTCCATCCCTGCTGATACGCAAACCCGAGCTCTGTCCCCAACAGCCCGAGCCCATATTCCATCAGGCTGTCGCTCGCGATATCCAGCGTCCGCCGCCGTGATTCGTCAAGCTGCGAGCCCAGGTCGACGAACTCCGCATTCCAGCTTCGAATGGCCGCCGGCGCAGAGCGCGCTTTGAGCGCGGCGTTTCGTTGCTTCAGGGCTCGCCGGAATCGCCGCCAGATGTGCAGGTGATCATGTTCCACGTGGAACGCCACCCAATCCAGAAAACGGCGACGAAGCTCCGGGCCGCCGGCAACCAGGTTATGGACCTCTGGATCTATAACCTGCAGCGGCAGCGCGTCCGCCAGGCCGGCCGCCCCACCCTCGTTACTCCCGTCGATTCGTACCTCCAGGCCCTCCCTGCTGTTGCGAACGCCCAGGCGCTGGTTCAGGCCCTCTTTTTCTGTCTCCCCAAACAGTACAAACTCGCTCGCCCCATGGCGAACCAGATTACTGGTCGAAGCGCCCCGAAATGACTTCCCACGACCCAGATACGCCAACGCCTCCAGAAGACTTGTCTTCCCGGAGGCGTTGGCACCGTAAATCAAATTGAATTCGGGGCTAAATTCCAGCTCGGCTTTTTCAATACACCGAAAGTCGCTGACCCGGAAACGACGAATCATCGACGGATCACCGATACGTCAGGCCCGGCACCCGCAGCCTATAGCCGCATTGGCATGACGACAAAGGTACAGTCATCGTTGCCGGGTTGCCGAATCAGGCAGCTCGAGTTGCTGTCCTGAACCGACAGCGTCACCTCGTCACTCTCGACAGCGCCCAGCGCATCAAGAAGATAATTGACGTTGAAGCCGATCTCGATATCCTCGCCGTTGTACTCCACCTCGAGCTCCTCCTCCGCCTCTTCCTGCTCCGGATTGTGGGCCTGGAGAACAACACCGCTATCTCGAATTACCAGGCGAATGCCCCGGTACTTCTCGTTTGAGAGAATAGCAGTACGCTGGAGCGCACCTTTGAACACGCCGCGATCCGCCCTCAGCTCATTCGACGACTCTTTCGGTATAACCCGCTCGTATTCCGGGAACCGGCCATCGATCAGCTTCGACGTAAAGCGTATGCCCTCGAGCTGGATCCGCACGTGATTCGCGCCGAGCTCGATATTCAGCTCGCCGTCGCCAGTCATCAGGCGTTGTAGCTCCAGCACACCCTTGCGGGGAACGATGACCTGCTGCTCATCGACCTTGCCGTCAATTTTCGCCTGGCACAGCGCCAGCCGGTGCCCGTCCGTTGCCACCGCGCGCAAATGGCCACCCCCTGTCTCCAGCAGCATCCCGTTGAGATAGTAACGAACGTCTTGCTGGGCCATCGAAAAATGGGTCTTCTCAATGAGTCGTCCCAACACCTCTTGCGGGACCGAAACAGACTGCCCCGCCTTAATGTCTTCAACGACCGGAAACTCCGCCGCCGGTAACGTCGCAAGATTGAACTTGCTGCGTCCACCTCTGACCGCCAGCTTTTCACCGCTGACGCTTATGCTGATGTCCGTCCCCTCCGGTAGCGCCCGACAAATATCCAGGAGCTTGCGACCAGACACCGTAATTTCTCCCCCCGATTCTGTCTCTACATCCGCTTGTGCCACCAACTCAACTTCGAGGTCAGTAGCAGTAACGGACAGCCCGCCATCGCGAGCAACCAAAAGTACATTGGAGAGTATCGGCATTGTCTGACGACGCTCCACAACACCGATAACGGCCTGCAGTGGCTTTAACAGCGCTTCCCGAGCTGCGGTAAACTTCATGGATTCCACCTGTTAATAAATATTGGATAAATATTACTATATTACTATTATTAAGCACGCAAATGCCTGTGCATAACTTTATTTAATACATATAAATCAATACGTTACAACCATAAACTGGCTCTAACATCTAGCATACGAACAGTAGGCCCCCTGTGGACGGTCTGTGGATAGAATTTTCCGAGAAAGTTGTCAACGGCTTATCCACATCATCCTGTCAGGGTTCTCAACAAATTTAAATAGTCATCATCCACGCGCTTGTCGGTCTCCCGAAGAGACGCAATCCGACGACAGCCATGCAACACCGTCGTGTGATCCCGGCCGCCGAAAGCATCGCCAATCTCCGGCAAGCTGTGGTTCGTCAGCTCCTTCGCAAGCGCCATCCCAAATTGCCTGGGTCTCGCGATCGAGCGACTGCGTTTCTTTGATAACAGATCCCCGACGCGAATCTTAAAGTACTCTGCGACGGTTTTCTGGATGTTTTCGATAGACACGAGACGATCCTGGACCGCGAGTAAATCTCGCAACGCCTCTTTGGCAAAATCGAGGTTGATGGCTCGGCCCGTAAAACGGAAATTGGCTATGACGCGCCGCAACGCACCTTCCAGTTCGCGAACGTTGGATCGAATGCGCTTGGCAATGAAAAAAGCGACCTCGTCCGGCAGCTCTATGCCCTCCGCTTGCGCCTTGCTAATCAGAATCGCAACTGACGTCTCAAGCTCCGGCGGCTCAATCGCGACAGTGAGCCCCCAGCCGAAGCGGGACTTAAGTCGTTCCTCGAGACCATTCACCTCTTTCGGGTAACGATCGCACGTCAGGATTATCTGCCGCTGTCCCTCGAGGAGCGCGTTAAACGTATGAAAGAACTCCTCTTGCGAGCGCTCTTTTCCGGCAAAAAACTGAATATCATCAATCAGTAACGCGTCGAGTGAGCGATACGAGCGCTTGAACTCGGAAATCGTGTTGTGCTGTAAGCCCTTGACCATGTCGCCGACAAAACGCTCCGAATGCACGTAGCTGACTCGCGCGTTCTTGTTGTTCTTGATCATTGCGTTTCCGATGGCGTGCATAAGGTGGGTCTTGCCCAGACCAACGCCACCGTAAATGAACAACGGGTTGTAAGACTTGCCCGGGTTCTCCCCGACCTGGCTGGCTGCCGCACGGGCCAGCTGATTACTTTTGCCCTCGACGAACTGCTCGAACGTAAACAGCGGGTTCAGCCGCGAAACGACCGGCGCCTGGCTGCTTGTGCTGATCGGTGTTGCGGCCGGGCGTCGGCTGTTCGTGGGCGCCGGCGCCGCCACCCTGGAGCCGACCTCAACAACGACCTCGGTATTCGCATTGTTGTCGTCAACAAGCTGTAGAATCCGCTCCATGTAGTGTTGCTGGAGCCAGTCGATAACAAACCGATTGGGCGCCAGCAACCGTAAAATCGGACCGTCATCGACGGCTTGCAGCGGGCGGATCCAGGTATTGAATTGTTGCTCCGGTAGCTCCGCCTGCAGGACGCGGATGCATTGGTTCCAGAGCGTCGATTCAGCAGACAAGAAGTTCCCCGGGGGCCGCGAGGCGGCGCAGATACAATACAATGATGGAAGACCGGGCAGTCTATACCGTATCTTGTGGTCTCGCCAGATGCGGTTATCCACAGGCCACATTGGGCGGAAACCCCAGTGTTTACATTAGTCTATTGACACTGTCTGACCATCTGAGTAACCTTGCCGCCCTTCTTAAAGCACGGCCTCGAAAGGGCCGTTTTTTGAACCGAATATTCGCTCCGAACCGGGGCACCGGGAAAGGCCATGAAACGCACATATCAGCCCAGCAAGATCAAGCGCGCGCGCACCCACGGGTTTCGTGCCCGCATGGCGACGAAAGCCGGGCGCCTCGTCTTGAAGCGCCGCCGCGCGAAAGGGCGCGCACGGTTGACGCCGTAACCCGCACAACGTCCGCCGCGACGACGAGCAACAAGCCAGGATTGACGAGCAGCCAAACGAGTAACCAAGGCAACCGGTTCACAAGAAACCACCGGCTCCTTGATGCGGCGGCTTACGGCCGCGTGTTCGATCGAGCCACTCGCAGCCGCGACAAGCTCTTTACCGTGTTGTGCCGGCGCAATAAACAAAGCATCGCCAGGCTGGGTCTGGCAATCTCCAAGAAGCACTGTCGCAAAGCGACGGCACGCAACCGCATTAAGAGAACTATTCGAGAGTCGTTTCGCCAACAGCAAGCGTTGTTGTCAGGCCTCGACGTTGTCGTGATTAACCAGCCGGGCGCCGCGATGGCGACCCGCGACCAAATCAGCGACAGCCTCGACAAGCACTGGCAGCGTTGCAGCAAGGCGAAGACTCAAGACCAAAGGAAAGACGGATAACCACCGATGGATAATCAACGACTCCTAGTCTGGGCAGTTTTTGCGTTCCTGGCCTGGATTACCTACCAGAGCTGGGTAGAGCAACATGGGCCCGCGCCCGTCCAGCCCGTTGTGGAACAAACAAACGAAACCCTCTCCGCGCCGGACGCCGCAGCGGGTGACGAGGAGTTGCCCGCCATATCCGACGTCGTCGATGCGGCAGATGCGGAGGCGGGGCTGCCGGCCGCGCCCGGTGTTGAGGTAGAGCCGGCCGAGCAAACGTCAGCCCCGACGATCAAGGTCACGACAGACGTCTTCACCATAGAGATCAGCACCGCGGGCGGTACGCTGCAAAGCGCCACGCTGAACAAGTACCCCGTTGCGAAAGACCGTCCGAACGAGCTCGTTAAACTGCTCGACGCAAAAGGTCGCACGTTCGGGCTGATCGAGTCAGGCGTGCGCGCCGCGGGCGGGGCCGCAGAAGCGACGCATCTCGCGACGTTCGCCGCGGCCCGGTCAGCTTATGACCTGGGTGACAACGACGAACTCGTTGTGCCGCTGACGTGGCAAGACGCCAGCGGTGTAACGGTGGAGAAGCGCTACACGTTCACGCGCGGTAGTTACACCGTCCGGTTGGCACAGGTCGTCAGTAACGGGTCCGACGCGGCCTGGCGGGGCGCCGAGTACGTTCGGCTCAAGCGTCGTTCTGTTGAGGTCGAGCGGTCGATGTTTAACGTCGACTCGTATTCTTTTGATGGCCCGATTGTCTACGATGGCGACAAGTCCGAGAAACTGAAGCGCGACGATCTCATCGATGATGGCAAGTTTGAGCTCAACGCCCAGCAAGGCTGGTTTGGCTCGATCGAGCATCATTTCCTTCGCGCCGTCGTACCGACGCCCGGCGTTGACTACAAATACGATGTTGTCGTCAAAGGTGATGTGGCCACGAGCAGCGCAATTCGTCGCAGCCTGGTATCAATCGCACCGGGCGCGAGCGACACGTTTGCGACGACGGTGTTTATCGGTCCGAAGCTGCAGGACCAGCTTGAACAGATCGACGAAAGCCTCAAGCTCACGGTTGACTACGGTTGGCTGACGATTATCTCCCAGCCGCTATTCTGGGTGCTGAGCCTTGTTCATGGTTTCGTTGGCAACTGGGGTGTTGCGATTATCCTCGTCACATTCCTTATCAAGCTCGCGTTCTACAAACTAACCGAGTCGAGCGGCCGCTCGATGGCCAAGATGCGGAACCTGCAGCCGCGGATGAAAGCGCTACAGGATCGCTACAAGGACGACAAGCCGGCACTGAGCCAGGCAATGATGGACCTGTACAAGCGGGAGAAAGTTAACCCCGCAGCGGGCTGCTTACCGATCCTGATCCAGATGCCGTTCTTCCTTGCGTTCTACTGGGTGCTCCTCGAGAGCGTCGAGATGCGCCAGGCCCCGTTCGCCCTGTGGATTACCGATTTATCGACTCGCGATCCTTACTTCATCCTCCCGCTCATCATGGGCGTGGCCATGTTTACGCAGCAGAAACTGAACCCGGCGCCGGCTGATCCCGTGCAGGCGAAAGTCATGCAGATCATGCCGATCATGTTCACGGTGTTCTTCGCGTTCTTCCCGTCGGGCCTCGTGCTCTACTGGGTGACGAATACGCTGCTGTCCATCGCCCAGCAATGGAAGGTCAACAAGGTTGTTGAGGCAGAGATGAAAGCCAAGAAGGGCGGTAAAAAGGGGAGCTAGCCCGAGCATCAGTCCGCAAGGTGGGTGCGGACCTTGATCTCATCGTGAAGCGTCTTGTGCACAGGACAGCGGTCCGCAATTTCAAGCATGCGCTGTCGCTCTGCATCGCTCAGGTCGCCAACGAGGACCAGTTTGCGCCGGAACTCGTGGATCTGGCCTTGCCGCTGTTCGCAATCGACACAGTCGTCGGCGTGAACTCGACCATGGCTTACGTGCACAGTGGCTGACTCGAGCCCAATCTTCTTGTGATCGGCGTACATGCGCAGCGTCATCGTTGTGCACGTCGCGAGCGCGGCCGCAAGCAGGTCGTAGGGCGTTGGCCCCTTGTCAGTACCACCCACCGATATCGGCTCGTCCGCCAGGAAAGAGTGGCTTCCCGCCCGGACCTCAGTGGCAAAGCCGGCAGACTCGGTTCTGGCGGCGACATCCCCGCTAGCTGCAATAAGATCGTCCGCCTCCTTGCGCTCCGGCAGGTAACGCTTTGCCCACGCAGCGAGCACCTCACCCGCGTAGCGAGAATCCTCGTTTCGCGAAAGCAGGTGGTCGGCCCTGTCGAGACTAACGAAGCTCTTTGGATGTTTCGCCGCCACGAACAAGGCTGATGCATTCTCGATTTCGACGATGTCATCCAGGGGTGCATGCATGACGAGAAGGGCCTTGCGCAAGGACGCCACGGTGGCCGGCAGGTCGTGTACCGCAAGATCATCGACAAACTCCTTGCGGATGCGGAAGGGCCGCCCGCCCAGTTGCACCTCTGCGATTCCATGCTCAGCGAGCGAGTCCTCGGCACCACCCAGCATGTGAGCCACATGTTCAGGATCAGCGGGCGACCCGATGGTTGCGACGGCAACGGCAGACGGCACTTTCGAAGCCGCCTGCAGCACCGCGGTCCCGCCCAAAGAATGACCAAACAGGATGTCGGGCGCGCGGTGCGTATCTGTCAGCCAGTCGACAGCCGACAACAGGTCCTCGACGTTGCCAGAGAAGCTCGTATCCTCGAAGGCGCCCTCGCTTTGCCCGAGACCGGTGAAATCGAAACGGAGCACAGCGATGCCGGCGCCAGTCATCGCGCGTGCGATATTCGTCGCAGCCTTGAGGTTCTTCGAGCAGGTGAAGCAGTGGGCGAACAGGGCGTATGCCAGCGGCTCCCGGTCGGGTAGATCAAGTATGCCCGCCAGCGTGTGGCCATCGGCGTTCGGGAACGAAATGTTTTTGCTCTGCATATCGAAGGTACCTGTGGTCTCATACGCCCATGAATAATTTCTCGGACACGATAGTCGCCAGCGCGACGCCACCGGGAACCGGTGGCGTGGGCATTGTGCGCATATCCGGAGAGCAGACCGAGGCAATCGCGAGAATATTACTGCGCAGCCTGCCCGAACCGCGCACCGCAACGTATCGGAATTTTCGCAATGCAGCTGGCGAGCGTGTAGACGTCGGCCTTGCCCTGTATTTTCCAGCACCGGCGTCTTTTACGGGCGAGTCAGTTCTAGAGCTGCACGGCCACGGCGGACCTGTCGTTATCTCACTGCTTGTCGATGCGGTGATTGAGCTCGGCGCTCGCCAGGCAGAGCCGGGTGAGTTTTCCAAGCGAGCGTTTCTCAACGACAAGCTGGATCTCGTTCAGGCTGAGGCCATTGCCGATTTGATTGGTAGCGGCACAGCACAGGCGGCCAGGGCCGCATTGCGATCGCTTTCCGGCGCCTTCTCGAAAGCGGTCGACGGGCTGGCCGAACAGCTCGTTCGCCTGCGCATGCATGTCGAGGCCGCCATCGATTTTCCCGAAGAAGAAATAGACTTTCTTTCGGACGACGCACTCCTTAAGCGCATCGACGACTGTAAAGCGGCTTTCGCGACGCTGCAGGCAGAGGCACAGCAGGGACGCGTATTGCGCGATGGCTTCCAGATCGTCATCGTCGGCAAACCCAACGCCGGCAAGTCGAGCCTTTTGAACCTGCTGAGCGGCCAGGAGGCCGCCATCGTTACCGAAGTGGCAGGAACTACCCGCGATGTTTTGCGCGAACAGATCGACGTTGATGGCCTTGCTGTTGAGCTCGTTGATACGGCCGGGCTGCGTAATGATCCGGATCGAGTTGAGGCAGAGGGGATCCGTCGTGCACGAGAGGCGCTCTCGAATGCCGATGCGGTCCTGTGGATTCAGGACGTAACGGACAGGGAACAGAAAGGACCGAGGGAGAGCCTGCCCGAAGGCGTGCCCGTTACGGTCGTGCACAACAAGATCGACCTTGTCGGCGCCCGGCCGGGCGTTATTGATGGTGAGGTCTATCTGTCGGCGCAGACGGGCGAGGGTATCGACGCGCTGCGCCAGCGCATCCGGGAGCTCGCCGGCTATGACAACCAGGGCGAAGGCGCGTTCACTGCGAGGCGCCGGCATATCAGGGCACTGCGACGGGCGGCCGCACATTTCGAAACCGGGCGCCGCGCACTGGAGGAAGCCAGGGCCGGTGAGTTACTTGCAGAGGAGTTGCGACTAAGCCAGCAGGCGCTCGGGGAAATTACGGGGACATTCAGCGCGGATGACCTGCTCGGAAAAATCTTCTCCGAGTTCTGCATCGGCAAGTAGCCCCTGGGTCGGAATTACGGCCGGAACTAAGGCCGGAAACTCGTTTCGGAAATGGACATCTCGGTCACTTCGCCGTACTTCGCTACATCCTCACGAATCAGGCCTGCATCGCCGATCAGGATGATAGCGATATCGTCCGCCCGAGGATAAACGTCGCTGATCGTATTGTGGATAGTCACCGGTGTCGCCGCATCGAGGGCGGCACCATAGCTGTCGATGTACATGCGATCGAGCCCGTGAAGCTCGAGATAGGCGAACATGCCGGCGAGCGAAGACCCGGTTTCCAGGCTGGGTGGGAACTGCCCCATGATGTAGTTGCGTGCCGATGCGATCATTTCTTCATTCAGTCCCGCGACATGCAATCGATCGAGCACGCTTAGCGCCAGGTCGATGGCCTCAACGGTCTTGCCCGTTTCGGTAAACGAACGAATGGTCACTGAGCCTGGTTTTGCACGACGCTCGACGGATGAGCGGGCGCTGTAGGTGAGGCCGGATTTTACGCGCAGCTCGGTCATGAGCATCGATGTGAATCGACCGCCAAACACCGTGTTCGCAAGATTGAGCTCGGCGCGATTGGCATAGTCGATAGCGACCCCGATGTTCCCGAGCCAGAAATACGTCTGTGTCGCACCGGGTTTGTCTACGAGCAAAACACGGCGACCCCGGATTCTCTCAGGCGCTTCGATCTCGGGAAGCACGGCTCCCGCGGGCTGCCAGCCCTCAAACACCAACGTTAGTGCGGCCGTCATGGCTTGCAGATCAAAATCGCCCGCCACCGCAACGATCAGGCGATCGCCACCGAAGTGGTCCTGGTAATACTGCAACAGATCGTCATGCTCAATTTCGGCGAGTGACGACTCACTGCCACGCGTCGGGTTGCCGTAGGGGTGATCAGCAAACAGGAACGCGTTCCCATACGAGGGCATCAGGTTGGAAGGATCGGAGTCTTTCGCAGCCTTGATCAGGTCGATCGTTCGGCCGCGCTCCTTGGTCAGCTCGTCCGCAGAGAGCGTCGGTCGCTGCAAAATATCGGAGACGAGCTCGATCATGAGCTCGACATCGCGGGACAGGAATTCGGCAGAAACGGTGATCGACTCGAGACCGGCGCGCACTGACAACTGCCCGCCAACGCCTGCGGCAGCCTCCGCAAACGCCGCCGCATCGCGGTCGCCGGCGCCTTTTTGCATGACGGTGGCGAGCAATGCAGCCAGGCCGTTTTTCTCCGCGGGATCGGCGACCGCACCGCCGCGGACGATGGCGCGCATGCCGACCAACGGCACGTCGTGTTTCTCGCTGAGCAACAGGACCGCGCCATTCGCCAGCTCGACGCGCTCGTATTCGGGCAACGTAACATCTGCCGCCCATACCGGGGGCGCAAGCAGCAGCAACGCAAAGATCAGCGGCTTCCTCACTCGTCACCTCCGTCGTTCGGTGCGCGCAATACGCCGACCGTCATATTGGCCGGGCGGAACACCTTGGCAGCCACAGCCCGGAGTTGATCTGAGGTCGTGGCGGTCAGCATCTCGGGAATCGCAAAGAGGTTTTCGTAGTCATCGGTGAACACTTCAAAACTGCCGATCGCTGACGCTTTGCCGTCGATCGTTTGCAGGCCACGCCAGAATGCGGCGAGCCGCAGGTTGCGCGCCTTCGTGAGCTCGGCCGGGGTGACGCCCTCGGCAGCAACGCGCTGCAGCTCGGCGAGCAGACGGGCCTCCGCGGCATCGATATCGGCACCGGGCGGCAACGTCATGGCGAAGTAGGCGAGACCCGGATTAAAGCCGTCGAACTGCCGCCCGCTAACCTGTAGTGCCAGCTGCTCTTCTTCGACCAGTAGCTGGTGCAAACGGGAGGAGTCCCCCTCCGCGAGTATGGCCAGCAGCAGGTCCAGGTGCAGCGTATCGGCATCCGGCGTCGCGCCCGCATGAAAGGCCATGTGCAAGAGCGGGGCTTGTGCGTCTGTCTCGATCAGCACCCGTCGCTCGCCCTGCTGCTCTGGTTCGACAGTCGTTATTTGCGGTGGCGCGTGTTGCCGCGGGATGGCTGAGAGGTATTGCTCGGCGAGCAAGTAGACCTCTTCGGGCGTGACGTCACCCGCGAAGACCATCGTCAGGTTGTTGGGCGCGTAGTACGTCTTGAAAAAGATCTCGAGGTCGTTCTGCGTCCAGTTCTCGATGTCGGAGGGCCAGCCAATAACCGGGTTCTGGTAGGGGTGCGCGACGTAGGCGGTTGCACGCATCTGTTCGTAAAGCCGACCGTTGTTGTCATTGTCGACTCGCAGCCGCCGTTCCGAGAACACAGCGCCACGTTCGCTCTCGACGACATCCGGATCGATTGCAAGATTCGCCAGCCGATCACTCTCGAGTTCGAAAATGGTTTCGAGCGCCGAGCGCGGGAACCAGTCCATGTATACGGTCAGGTCATTGCTGGTATAGGCGTTGTTGGCGCCGCCGGCAGCCTCCATGGCGCGATCGAACTCACCCTGTTCGCGTTTCTTCGAGCCGTTAAACATCATGTGTTCAAAGAAATGCGCAATGCCCGTGATGCCCGGATACTCGTTACGGCCGCCGGCCCGCACAAAGTTGTACATGACGATGTTGGGTATGTCGTGGTCCGGCCAGACGATTATCTGCAAGCCGTTTGGCAGATCGAAAGAAGTGATTTCCCGCGGCACGACAGCTTTCGCCGAGAAATCGAAGACCGGCTTGAGCCGAATTTCTTCAAGCACGAGCGGTGGTGGCGGCACAAACTCGGGGAGCAGCTTTTCGCCAATGACCGCTGCGACGCCGAGCACGGCAAGCACCGCGACGGCGGCGTTCAGCTTCTGCCCGGTCTTGTAAACAATCGATTGAGTCTGGTCGACGTCGACCGCCTTGGACAGTCCGGCCGGCGTAATCTCGTAGACCCAGGCGAAAATCAGAGCGACCGGGAAGCCGATCGCGACCAACAGGAATATGTAGTCGTTGACCCACGGCGACAGGCCGAGACTCGGTGCCATGTGGCTCACGACCCATACGAGCAACCAGCTGGCGACCGCATAAAGCAGTGCAACCTTGATGACGTTTCGGCGCCTGAGCTCGGAGAACAGAGACATAGCTATTATTCTAGCCGAGCAGGCCCTCTCGACGATACAGGCGAGCGCAAACCCAGGTCAGGGCGATCCCGATAATTAGCGTGCTGACTACCGAGATCGTGACGTGCAGCGCGTTGATTGGCTCGTTTTTAATCATGTCTACCAGCAGCAAATGCTGGCTCAGGCTGGGGATGAACATGAATTCGAGCCGCGGGCGCAGCGTCAGGATGCTGACGATAAGAATGGGCATCGTTGGCGCGATAAGGACGACACTGAGCCAGGTTTGCGCTTCACGGTAGCTTTTCGTGAACGATGCGACGAGCGTCATGAGCGCAGCACCAACCAGGATGAACGGCAAGAAGATCGCCAGCGCCGCGAGCACGACGCCCGGGCCAAAGTTGGGTGTCATGCCGAGTTCCTCGAGAGGCATGAAGCCGAGCGAGAAGTAGAAGGCAATCAGGCTGAGCATCAGCGACAAGGTCATGAACAGGCAGGTCGCGGCAATCTTGCCCAGGATCAGCTGGTCGCGCGTAACCGGCAGCGAGAGCAGGGGCTCGAGGGAGCCGCGCTCACGTTCGCCGGCCGTCGTATCGATCGCGAGATACATGCCGCCCATAAGTGCCGCGAAGACGAAGAAGTAGCTCATCATGCCGAGCAGCAAGGCCGAGCGACCACTGGGCGTGGAGACATCGACCTCGTCAATGTTCAACGGCTGCAAAGAGCGCGGATTGATGCCGCGCGCAACGACGCGCGTGCCCGCTAGCAGCTGGTTGTAGGACATCAGGGCCGAGCGCGCCCGCCGGGAATCGCGGTCGGCGTCGGTATTTGCCTGGTCAGAGACGAGTTCGACTTTCGCCGGAATCATGCTGGCCAGCTGTTCGCCGAACACCGCCGGGATGACGAGCACGATGTCGTGGGCGCCGGTTTTCACGGCGTCCATTGCGGCCGCCAGATCGTCGGGGCCATCGACCACATTGATGTTCTGGCTGCGCAGGTATGTGACCAGGTTTGGCGCATATTCCTGGCCGATAACCGGTAGCTCCATGGTGCTATCCAGGTCTTCGAGCGAGCGCTCGACCGACAGGTTGATCACGAAGGCAAAAAGTACGGGGCCGAAGATCGGGCCCATGAGAAGGGCGGATCCGAGCGTGCGGCGATCGCGGAAGTTATCGAGCACTTCTTTGAGGAACACCGTGAATATTGTGCGCATCATTCCGGCTCCACCATGTGTATAGCCTTCACGAAGGCATCTTCGATATCGTCGCAGCCGGTCCGCTCCCGGATGCCGTCAATCGAGTCGTCGATAGCGACCTGGCCGTTGGCAATAATGCAGATGTCATCGCACAGTGCGGCAACCTCTTGCATTACGTGACTGGAAAACAGGACGCAACGGCCGTCATCCTTAAGTTTCAGTATCAGGCTGCGCAACGAGCGTGTGGCCATGACGTCGAGGCCGTTGGACGGCTCGTCGAGAATAATGTTCTGCGGGTCATGGACGAGCGCGCGCGCGAGGGAGACCTTGGTGCGCTGTCCCTGCGAGAAGCCCTTGGTGCGCCGCTCGGCGAAGTCGCCAATTTCGAGAAGCTTCACAATCTCGTCGACGCGGTCTTCTATCTCGGCCTTGTCGAGGCCGCAGAGCCTCGCGAAGTACGCGATGTTTTCGCGCGCGGTCAGGTGAGGATACAAGCCCGCCCCATGGGGCAGTGCGCCGATTCGAGTGCGGGCGGTCAGGGCGTCTTTAACGACATCGGCGCCATCGATCGATGCATGGCCCTCGTCAGGCTTCAGGACGGTGTAGAGGACGCGCAACGTCGTCGACTTGCCAGCACCGTTCGGTCCCAGCAGACCGGTGATCTTGCCGTTGGGTGCGTCAAAACTGACGCCGCGTACGGCGCGCACTTTGCCGAACGACTTGTGTATGCCCTCAACCTTGATCATGGCGTTGGTCCCGAGAAATCAACAAAGAAGGGCATGACGAAACTGCGCTCCAGGCATTCTGCATCGATCGCACCGGGATCGGCGGAGCTTATGAACTCGGCGACGAGGCGGCTCATGCAGCCGACGCCGAGTTGCCCATGTCCCTGTTGTTTGCCGATCAGGTGCGCCTTGTTCGTCAGGTCGACGGCCGCCATCTCGGCATAGCGAGGCGGCGTAATCGGATCGGCGTCGCCCGACAGCAACAGGAACGGAATGTCTGTCGCCAGCGGCACTTTGAATTCCGCGTCGATCGGACCGGCGGGCCAGTCGGTGCATATCGCCTCGAGCGCCTCGAGCTGGTACGAGCCCATGTAGCTTGCGGCAATGCCGTCATAGTCGATGGTGGTCCTATCCAGGAACGGCGTGTCCTCGGTGCACATCACGGCATTGTGCATACCGAGCGCGAGGGCATCGGTCATCGCGACCGCGATCATCATGTATTGCGACGCTAGTGGCGCCCAGTTGCCGAGGCCCGCCTCGTGAATGAACAATGGCAGCAGGGCGATAGTCATCGGGTTGTACGCAAGCAGGCGAACAGCGCCGGCGAACTCCCCTTCGCCAAACGAAAGGTCCTCACTTCGCCCCGTGTTGGGGTGCGGCACGCGGACGGCAACCGGGGCCTCGCGTAATTCGGCGACCAGCCGAGCGAACGTTGCGTCGATATCTGGGAAATGCTCGTCACAGGCGGGCTCTTCGGCGCAGCGCGCAAGAATCATGTCGACTGCCTTTTGGCTCTCAGTCGCAATCTCCGGGCCAAGCGAAATCTGCGGCGGCACGACGCCATCGATGACCACCGTGCGCGTGGAGTCAGGGTAGCGTCGCGCGAAATGCTGCGCGACCCGCGTGCCGTAGGAGACGCCGTAGAGATTGAGCGCCGAGTAACCGAGTGCCAGGCGGATCGCTTCGAGGTCGGTGACAGCGACGCTCGTCGTGAAATAGCGCGGATCGTGCGGAAGTGTCTCCAGGCATTCTCCAATAAACCGGATCGTGTCTTCGACGGTGTATACACCCTCGAGCAAGAGCGCGTCGTCATCGAGAGGGCAGTCCATGCGAGACGACTCGCCGGTGCCGCGCTGGTCCACGAGCAGGATGTCGCGGTTGCGACGCACGGGTTCGAATGCGGCACGGTAGCCCGAGTAAAATTCAACGGCGCCCTGTCCAGGACCGCCGGCGATCGGCACGATCGGGTCGGGTTCGGGGTTCAGGTTGAGCGCCGGCACCACAGCGACCCGGAGCTCGATCTCGGGCGAGTCGGGGTCGGCCGGGTTTTCGGGGCGCAACATTGTGCCGCAGCGCGCCTTGATGCCCGGATGGCCCGGGCCGGCGCTGATACGACAGTCCTCGAGAGTGAGCTCAGGAGTGAGTAATTGCGCTTCGCTCGTGCTGACGACGGTCAGCAGGGCGACAGCAACACTCGCGATAGAGGCGATTCGAACTGGAAAACTGGCCATCGATAACCCGGTCGGCAAACGAGCGGGCTATCTTGGACAAACCCCTATAGATAGTAAAGTTTCTGTTAAAATCCGCGCCCATCTTGTGCACAAAGTGATCAACAATTAAGCAATGTCCAAGCGCTTTGACGTCATTGTGATTGGCGGCGGTCACGCCGGTACGGAAGCCGCCCTGGCTGCCGCACGGGCGGGTGCGCGCACGTTGCTCGTGACACACAAGATCGCAACGCTTGGACAGATGAGCTGCAACCCGGCCATCGGCGGCATCGGCAAGGGCCACCTGACCAGGGAAATCGATGCATTGGGCGGAGCCATGGCGCGGGCCATCGACCGGGCGGGCATCCAGTTTCGTACCCTGAACGCATCCAAGGGACCGGCCGTTCGCGCCACGCGGGCGCAGGCGGACCGCGAGCTGTATCGGGATGCTATCCGGGGCATGATTCTCACGCAGGACAATCTCGAGGTGGTCGAAGCGGCGGTAGATGACGTGCTCATCGATGGCGACCAGATCGCCGGCGTCGTCACCCAGATCGGGGTCAGTTACCTATCTCGGTCCGTTGTGCTGACGACCGGCACCTTTCTCGGTGGGCGTATTCTGATCGGCAGCACGGAAAAGGCCGGTGGCCGGATCGGTGACGAGCCCTCGAACAAGCTCGCCGCGCGTCTGCGCGAACTCCCATTCAACGTGGCGCGCCTGAAGACGGGTACACCACCGCGCCTCGACGGCAAGACGCTCAACTACGAGGTCATGCAGGAACAGCCGGGTGACGAACCCGTTCCCGTGTTTTCCTTTGTTGGCAAGCGTCGCGAGCATCCGCAGCAGATCTCCTGCTGGATCACAAAGACGACCGAAGCAACGCACGACATTATTCGCGGCTCGCTCGACAGGTCCCCGATGTATTCGGGAATGATCGAGGGCGTCGGTCCTCGTTACTGCCCGTCGATCGAAGACAAGGTCGTACGTTTTGCCGACAAGTCGTCGCACCAGATTTTTGTCGAGCCCGAAGGGCTGACGACTGATGTCGTGTACCCGAACGGCATTTCTACGAGCCTGCCGGCCGACGTTCAGGAGCGGTTTGTTCATTCGATCCCTGGTTTTGAAAAGGCGGTTATCACGCAGCCTGGTTACGCGATCGAGTACGATTATTTTGACCCGCGCGACCTCAAGCCAACGCTCGAAACAAAGCATGTGGCGGGGCTGTATTTTGCGGGCCAGATCAACGGCACGACGGGCTACGAGGAGGCGGGCGCGCAAGGCCTGCTTGCGGGCGTGAATGCCGCGCGCAAGGCAGCGGGTCAGGAAGAGTGGTTCCCGGAACGTCATGAGGCGTATATCGGCGTGCTCGTAGATGACCTGATCACGCGCGGCGTGTCGGAGCCCTACCGCATGTTCACGAGCCGCGCCGAGTACCGGCTGATGTTGCGCGAAGACAATGCGGACTTGCGACTGACGCCCAGGGGGAGGGAGTTGGGGCTGGTTGATGATGAGCGCTGGAATACCTTGCAGGAGAAGCGTGAAGCGGTCGAGACAGAACAGGCGCGCCTCGAAGCCGTGTTCGTCCGGTCCGCTGGCGTTACCGCCGCGGCCATGTTGAAGCGGCCAGAGCTCGGTTACCGTGACGTCGTTGCGCTCGACGAGGTCGGTCGCGGAGACGCGTTGGCCAATGACGAGCAGCAGGAACAGGTTGAGCAGCAACTCGAGGTGGGTGCGAAGTACGCGGGCTACATCGACCGCCAGGAACGCGAGATTGCGAAACACGCGAAACAGGAATCATTGCGCCTGCCCGATGACATTGACTACGCATTGGTTGATGGGCTATCGAACGAAGCACGGCAGAGGCTCGTAGCGTCGCGACCAACAACCCTCGGCCAGGCGTCGCGCCTCGAAGGCATGACGCCATCAGCTGTGTCGCTGCTCCTGATTCATCTCAAAAAGCGGCAGCTGAAGAAAAGCGCCTGATCTATTCAGGTATGCTTCGCGCATGAGCGCACTACGTAAATTCGCACTACTTTTCCTGCTGTCGCTGGTTGCTGCCTGTGGCGGTAGTAATGAGTCAGCGCTCACGGCAAATACGCTGCAACGCGCAATCCCGACAGACCCCGAAACCCTTGATCAGCATAAGGCGCGCAGCACCCAGGCCGCCGAAGTACTACGCGATCTGAGTGAAGGGCTCGTCGGCTACTCGGCCGACGGCGAACTGGTGCCGGCCGCAGCCACCAGCTGGGACGTTTCGGACGACGGACTGACTTACACGTTTCAACTGCGCGACGGGGCGAAATGGTCCAATGGCGATCCCGTCGTTGCGGCGCATTTTGTCGCGGGCGTCGAGCGACTGGTCGACCCGGAAACAGCAGCGTTCTACGCGCAGTTCCTGTCGGACATTTCGAGCATTAAGGCCGTTGACGACCTCACGCTGGAGATAACGCTCACACAACAGACGCCGTACCTGCTGAGCCTGCTTACCCACCCGGCCACATTTCCGGTTCACACGCCGTCAGTCACCGAACACGGCGACGGCTTTGCCCGACCCGGCAAGTTCGTTTCCAATGGTGCGTATCGCCTGGACGCGTGGGTTCCGGGTTCGATCGTTTCACTAAAGCGCAACGAGCAGTACTGGAATGACGCCGCGACGTCGATCGATACGGTTAACTATCACGTGCTGGTACAGGACAGCTCCGAGTTGAACCGATATCGCGCGGGCGAGCTGCACATCACGAGCACCGTACCGCCCGATAATTTCGCGCAGGTGCAGGAAGAGCTTGGTGACCAACTACACGTTGCGCCATACCTGGGCGTGTATTACTACGGCTTTAATCTCTCCAAGCCGCCGTTCAAGGACAATCCGGGTTTGCGGCAAGCGCTGTCGATGGCGATCGATCGCGAGCAGCTAACGACCAAGGTAACGGGTCGCGGCGAAGCGCCTGCTTATAGTTGGGTGCCACCCGGCGCGAACAACTACGCACCGCCAGCATTGAGTTACTCGGCGATGACGCAGGCGGAGCGCAACCAGGTTGCTCGCAACCTGTACAAGGAAGCTGGCTACAGCGAAAAAAACCCACTACAGATCGAGTTGCGTTACAACACGTCAGACACGCATCGACGCACGGCGGTGGCCATCCAATCGATGTGGCAGGAGGCGCTTGGCGTCGAAACGACGTTGGTCAACGAGGAGTTCCAGGTCCTGCTCGCGAACATTCGTGGCCGAGACATTACGCAGGTGTTTCGCACAAGCTGGATCGGCGACTATAACGACGCGCACGCCTTCCTGAAGATTCTCGAAAGCGACAACGCGGCTAACACGCCCGGCTATCAAAGCGATGAGTTTGATTCTCTGATGATGCGCGCGGCCGAACAGGTCGATCTTGATAGCCGCCGCCTGTTTCTCGAAGAGGCCGAGCGCGTCATGCTTGCCGATCACCCGGCAATCCCGATCTACTTCTACGTAAGCAAGCACCTCGTCCGCCCGGAAATCGACGGCTGGGGAGACAATGTTCTGGATTACCATTACTCTCAGCACCTGAGCTTCAAAGCGGCCGAATAGCCGCGCTGGATCAAACACTTGCTGCGATACACGCTGCTCAGAATCGTAGGGGCGATTCCGACTCTGTTGTTGGTTATCGTGCTCGCATTTCTCATGGTGCACGCTGCGCCAGGCGGGCCGTTTGACGATGAGCGCGCGCTGCCCGCGGATGTTGAGGCAAATATCGCGGCGGCCTATCACCTCGACGAACCTGTGCCGCAACAATTCCTTCGTTATATGTCCGGGTTGTTGCAAGGCGACCTTGGCCCGTCCTACCGCTATCGCGACCACACCGTGAGCGAACTGATCGCCAACGCATTTCCGTATTCGCTGCGGCTTGGTGCGATGGCCATGGCGCTCGCGTTACTGATGGGTGTCAGCGCGGGAACGGTCGCGGCATTGCGGCAGGGCACGGTGCTCGACCGCGTGGTGATGGGATTCTCCATGATCGGCATTTCTATCCCGGTGTTTGTTATTGCGCCTGTGCTCGTGTTGCTGCTTGCCGTGAAGCTGCACTGGTTGCCGGCAGGCTGGAGCGGTGCGGGCGGTGTGAGCCGCTATGTTCTCCCGGTAATCACGCTGGCGCTTCCGCAAATCGCGTATATCGCGCGGCTGACGCGCGCGAGCATGATCGACGTACTCAGCCGGGACTTCATCCGCACGGCCTACGCGCAGGGCCTGGGTACCGTGACCGTTGTGCGCGTACACGCGCTCAAGCCGGCGATGCTGCCTGTGCTGTCCTACATGGGCCCCGCAATTGCCGCGATCCTGACGGGCTCCGTCGTTGTCGAAGAGATCTTCGGCATTCCTGGCCTCGGCCAGTTTTTTGTGCGCGGCGCGCTTAATCGCGACTACACGCTGGTGCTTGGCATTGTTGTGTTCTACGCAACACTGATTATCTCGCTGAACCTGCTCGTTGATATTCTCTACGGAGCAATCGATCCGCGGGTGCGCTACCGATGACCGGCAATCGAACAATTAAGGTAACTGGTACCTTATTGCTGGCGATTGCGGCGGCGGCGCTGGTGGGTCCCTGGCTCAGCCCGCACGATTACGTGACGACCGACCTCAATCGAATTCTCCAGTCACCGTCACTTGGTGACCTGCATTGGTTCGGCACCGACGGGCTCGGCCGCGATCTGTTCGTCCGCACCATGCAAGGCATCCGCGTGACCATGCTCGTCGCGGTGGTTGCCAGCCTCGTCAGCCTTGTTATCGGCGTTGCGTACGGTGCGATCGCCGGTTTTGTCGGTGGCCGGGTCGATGCGGCGATGATGCGTTTTGTCGATACGCTGTACGCGCTGCCCTTTATCTTCTTCGTGATCCTGCTCATGGTCGCGTTCGAGCGAAACTTCTTCCTGATTTTCGTTGCGATTGGCGCGATCAACTGGCTCGACATGGCGCGGATCGTGCGCGGACAGACCTTATCGCTGCGTGAACGCGAATTCGTTGAGGCCGCAAGACTGACCGGCGTGAGCACGATGCGTATCGTCTTTCGGCACATCGCGCCAAACCTGATCGGGATTGTGATCGTGTATGTCACGCTGACAATCCCGCAGGCAATTCTTGTTGAGTCGTTCCTGAGCTTCCTCGGTCTTGGCGTGCAGGAACCGCAGACGTCGCTTGGCACGCTCGTCGACGCCGGCGTCAACCAGATGGAGCGGTCGTCGTTCACGCTCCTGATCCCCGCCGCGCTACTCGCGCTGATACTCATGTGTTTCAACTTCCTGGGTGACGGTCTGCGTGACTACTTCGACGCGAGGCATTCGTCGTGAGCCTGCTCGATGTAACCGGGCTGACCATTCGCTATGGCGACGATACGGTTGTCGACAAAGCGGACATCTTTATCGAGCGCGGTGAGTCGATCGGGCTCGTCGGCGAATCCGGATCCGGCAAGTCACAGTCCGCGCTCGCGATATTGGGCCTGCTACCGAAGAACGCGAGCGTCGCGGGAAGCGTCGAGTTCGACGGGCAACAGATACTCGGGGCGAGCGGGGAAACACTGAACACGATTCGTGCTCGCCGCATCGGCATGGTCTTCCAGGACCCAATGCAGGCGTTGAACCCGTACTTACGTGTCGGCGCACAACTCAGGCAGGTTATCCTGAGCCACGGCCTCGCTGACAAAACAAAGGTGGATGCACGCGTCATCGAGATGTTGTCGAAGGTCGGCTTGCCGGACCCGGACCGGCAGTTTCGCTCGTATCCACACCAGCTCTCAGGCGGTATGCGGCAGCGCGTGATGATTGCTTCGGCCCTGATTGCAGAGCCGGACCTCTTGATCGCAGACGAGCCGACCACGGCACTCGATGTCACGGTCCAGGCGCAGATTCTCGATCTGCTGGAAGACCTCCGCGATAACACGGCACTGTTGTTGATAACGCATGATCTGGGTGTCGTGGCCGGGTATTGCGAGCACATGATCGTTCTGGAGCGCGGTCGCGTTGTTGACGCCGGGCCGACTACGTCGCTGTTCTCGGCTCCCGGGCATGCGCACACGCGGACCCTGATTGCGGCGGCACCGCGCGTGGATCGCGGTGATGCGCCAGCGCCCGTGTCAGCCAGCACAATTCTGAGCGTCGGCGGAGCGACCGTCGACTATGAAGACCTGCATGCAGTACGTGACGTCAGTTTTGCGGTCAGGAAAGGGGAGACCGTGGCCGTCGTTGGTGAGTCGGGGTCGGGTAAGTCCAGCCTGGTGCGCGCAGTACTCGGCCTGGTGCCAATGGCGACTGGCCGGGTTGTTTACGCGGGCGAAACGCTTGAAGGGCCGGTCGAGGATCGGAGGCTCGCGATGCGACGTGATTTGCAGCTGGTGTTTCAGGACCCGGTCGGTGCGCTCAATCCGCAAATGCGGGTGCAGACAATCGTCGCGGAGTCGCTGCTCGTTCATGAGCCGCAGTTGGGGTCAGCCGAACGGCGAACGAGAGTGATCGCGATGCTGGAGAAGGTCGGGCTCGAAGAAAAATTCCTGACCCGATTCCCGCACGAACTTTCAGGGGGACAGGCGCAGCGCGTCGCTATCGCCAGGGCGCTAATTCTTGAACCGAAAGTCCTGATCTGCGACGAGGCAGTAGCGGCGCTCGATGGCACCGTCCGTGAGCAGGTGCTCGACCTGTTGCGCGGTGTTCAAAAAGAGACCGGGCTGTCGATCATCTTCATCTCGCACGACCTCGCGGTTGTACGATCGATCAGCCATCGCGTGCTCGTCATGTACCTTGGCCGCCTGGTAGAGATGGCGGATAACAAGAGCCTGTTCGCTTCACCCAGGCACCCGTATACGCGAGCCCTTATCAAATCGGTCCCGGTCCCGGACCCGGTAGTCGCCCCAGGGCGAGCGCCGCTGCGCGGCGAGGTGCCGTCATTACTCAATCCGCCATCCGGCTGCGTGTTTCACCCGCGCTGCCCGATTGCCGATGCGATTTGCAGCAACAAGTCACCGGAGCTGCGCGATCTTGAGGGGACGCGCGTTGCCTGCCATCACGCCGACAATTCGGGGTCAGTTTCCTAACTTGTAGTTAGGAAACTGACCCCGAGCTTTAGCGAACAGCCCCCATTGGAATCGGTATCGGCGCGCCGTTGACTGTGAGCAGGCCCTTCTTCATTTCTGCCTTGAGTTCGTAGTTGTCGCCACGCTTGACGAGGTAGCCGCCACCGATCGCCATAGCGACGTTGGGTTCGGCCTGTACAACCATCTCGAGAAGAGCCTCGGGGATCGACACGTCGATCAAGGCCTGCGTGCTCAGCAGCAAGGTGGACCAGTCAAACGTAGCCGGGTCCTCTTCGCCAAACTCAAACAGCATTTTCGTTGCTACGGTTCCCTGTGGCAGCGTGATATTCAACTGCTCGAAGTTCGCCTCGAACCCGGACGCAAACAGTTGTTTGAGATCCTGCTCCATGGTTCCGAACATCGCCATCGGATTCGGGCTCGCGCCGGCGCTTTCGAGCGCCTGTTGAACACGACCCATGGCCGCAGCGTCCGCGCCCTCCAGGCTGAACACCAGGTCGAACGACATTTCGCCGAACTGCGGGAGGTTGTCGATGGCCATGTTCATCGTCGCGTTGGCGTTGACATCGCTCCCATCGAGCTCCGTATTGGCCTTCACAGATATCGACCGCACACTGCCAATATCGTTGCCGGCAACATTGACCGACAGCTGGCCCATCTCGAGCGCAAGGTCACCCACAGCAATGCCGTATTTCGTCGGCTTTTGCTGTCCCTCGAAAGTCAGATCGCCCATGACTATCGTCTGCTCGTCATCGCTGACGGACAAAGCGCCGATCGAGCCATCAAATGCCGCTTCGCCGCTTTTGGGGTCGGTCATGACGTTGATGTTGGTAGCACCCCATTTCGCTGTCGTCTGACCCTCATCGAAGGAGCCCGTCTCGAGTACGTAGTTGGAATGCAGCTCGCCGGCAAGGCCGACCTTGCTATATATGGTTCCAGGAACCGCAAATACCTTACCATCCGGAAACTCAATCGACATCGTCGACACGGCGCTGCCGAGCCCGGGGGCGAGCGAACCCCTCTCCCGCGACATCGATGAGACCGGAATCAGCCCGTGATCGAGTTTCGTATCAACGACGAGCACGGGCAGCCCGTCTGCTGCTGTCGGCCCGAGCAGGGCCTCAGCGGCCACGAACAGCTCGCCATCCCGCAATTCGATGCGGTGCTGACCTTGCGATGAGAACCACCCGCGGTCAAAACTCTCGGAGGTCACGCTGACTTCACCGCTTTCGCGCGCAGCCCATTCGAGGTTCTCGAACATCGACTTTTCGGCCATGCGGCCGACAATTGCGGGTGAGATCAGGACCACGACGGCCAGGAGAACCAGTACGGCAACGAAACCTTTTTTCACGTTTTACCCTCGAGAAACAACGCCAGAATGGACCGATGCTAGCATGCAGATAAGGCGCTGCTGCGCAGGAGTGCTAGAAATCGGCGCCGAGTGTCACTACCATAGCGGCCTCTTTTAATGTCCGGGCAAGCGCCAGGGCTTGGAACTACCGAAGAAACAAGTGATTACGAACATGAAGATCGTTGCTGGCGTCGCGATGGCGCTCCTCGCAATAGCACTTTTTGCGCAGCCGGCCGTAGCCGAAGGCGACGCCGCGGCTGGCAAGGAACTCGGATACACCTGCCTCGGCTGCCATGGCATCGAAGGCTATCGTAACGCCTACCCGTCCTACCGCGTCCCCAAGCTGGGCGGCCAGAAGGCGGGTTACATCGAAATCGCCCTGAAGGGCTATCGCACCGGATCGCGCCAGCACCCGACGATGGAAGGTCAGGCGAACAGCCTCTCCGACCAGGACATCGCGGACGTTTCGGCTTACCTCGCGAGCATTGGCGCCGACACGGTTGCTGCTGGCGGCACTGCAGGCACCTCGTTCGACAAGGCGGCGGCGTGCGCGGCATGCCATGGCCAAAACGGGATCAGCGTAAATGCGGCATGGCCGACACTCGCCGGCCAGCACGAGGACTATCTCTCGCAGGCGCTGCAGCAGTATCGTGATGGCACACGCGGCGACCCGGTCATGGGCGCACAGGCGGCGCTGGTTGCTGACGAAGACGTTGCGCGCCTCGCGCGCTACTTCTCTCGTCTCGAAGGCCTCGAGACTACGAAGCCTGAGTAATCGCGCCCAAATCACGACGCTCAACGATGGCATCGTCGCCATCGATACTGAGTACCTGCGGCCGATGCACGATGCGAGTCATCTAATCATTGAGGACGGCCGGGGCGCATTCGTCGACACGGGCACGAACGACAGTGTCCCGCTGTTGCTGGACGGGCTGCAGCAGCAAGGGCTCAATCCTGCTGACGTCGACTACGTCTTCCTGACACATGTTCATTTGGATCATGCTGGTGGCGCCGGGCTACTCATGCAGAACCTGCCAAACGCCCGCTGCGTGATTCACCCGCGTGGCGCACCTCATATGATCAGCCCGGAGAGGCTTATCGCCGGGACGATCGGCGTGTATGGCGAAGAGAAGACTTACGAGATGTACGGTGACATCGTTTCAATCGATGAGTCCCGCGTCATCGTTGCCGATGACGAAGCATGGTTCGACCTGAACGGTCGTGCGATGCAGGCGCTGCACACGGAAGGGCACGCCCGGCATCACTACGTGCTTAACGACCCGACATCCTGTGGCGTGTTTACCGGTGACAGCTTCGGCATTTCCTACCGCGAGCTGGACACGGTCAATGGCGAGTTTATTTATCCGACCACAACGCCCGCGAGCTTCGATCCCGACGAGGCACATAAGGCGGTCGATCGGATCATGGCCTGCAAGCCAGAGCAGGTCTATCTGACGCACTACAGTCGGGTACGCGACCTGGATCGGCTCGCGGCTGACATGCACGCGGGTATTGACGCGTTCGTGGCGATCGCACTTGATAACAAGGACGCAGACGATCGCGGTGCGGCTATCGAACAAGCCATGGACAGCTACCTGTCGACACGTCTCATGGAGCATGGCTTCAAAGGTGACAGGGACGCGATATGGTCAGTGCTGGAAATCGACATCGTGTTGAACTCGCAGGGCCTTGTATCCTGGTTGCAACGACTGGAGAAACAGAATGGATAGCTTTCGTGCCTTTCGTATAGACGAAAAGGACGGAGAGATCGTTGCAGGCTTTCAGGAGCTGGGCGTCGATGACCTGACCGAGGGCAACGTCGTCGTGCGAGTCACGCACTCGACGATCAACTACAAGGATGCGTTGGCGGCTACGGGCAAAGGCAGAATTCTGCGGCGCTACCCGCTGAACGGCGGCATAGATTTCGCGGGCGTGGTTGTCAGTTCGGAAGATGCCGAATTCCAGCCGGGGGCTAACGTGCTCATGAACGGCTGCGGCTTGTCCGAGACCGTCGATGGTGGCTATTCCGAATACACGCGCGTCGACAGTCAGGGCCTGGTTGCCGTACCAGAGGGCATGAGTTGCGCGGAGGCCATGCAGATAGGCACGGCGGGTTACACGGCAGCGCTCGCGATTCATCGCATGGAACAAAACGGCCAGACGCCTGACCTCGGGGCCGTCGTGGTAACGGGTGCGACCGGCGGTGTTGGCAGTATCGCGATCGACATGCTGGCCGGACGAGGGTACGAAGTCGCAGCCGTTACCGGGAAAGCTACCGAGGAGGCCTACCTGCGTGAGATTGGTGCGCAGCACATTCTGCTTCGCGACCAGATCGACCTCGGCAAACGACCGATGGAAAAAGCGCAGTGGGCCGGCGCTATCGATAACCTCGGCGGTGATTACCTGACATGGCTCACGCGGACGATGAATTATGGCGGCAACATTGCGAGCATCGGGCTCGCGGCAAGCCCGGCACTGCACACGACCGTCCTGCCATTCATCTTGCGGGCGGTTTGCCTTCTGGGCATCAATTCGGTCGATACACCGCGTAATCTCCGGCGGGCCGTGTGGGCGCGTATTGGCGGCGAGCTTAAGCCGCAGCACCTCGACACGATCGGCAGCCGGACAATTTCTTTCGATGAGCTTCCTGATGCTTTTCAGGCATACATTGACGGCACCGTAACAGGGCGTATCGTGGTGGCGATTGCGAAGTAGTTGACCTGTTTTGGAAGAAGTTATATGGACATCAGAGAGCGAACCGGCCTGGTCAGTCACCTGACGTATGGCGCCATTGGCACGTTAGCCATTATTCTATTCCTGTCTCAATCTGCGGTTGCAGATATCGAGCGCCGAACGCTCAATAACGGGAACCTGGTGCTTGAAGACATCCCCGAAATTCCGCGGGAAATCATCGACACCCTCAGCCGCCACCAGAATATTCGCTCGGCGAGATTTCGAGGCTGGTCGGCCGACAGTCAAAGCATTTTCGTCGCCACGGTCTTTGGCGATGTCGATTCCCTGCACCGAGTAGACATGCCGCTGGGCGCCCGCCGACAGCTCACGTTTTTCGACGAACCGATGGGGTCGGTGATTCGGCAGCCCGGGCGCCAGAGAATGTTGTTCACGCGAGATGCGGGGGGCAGCGAATTCGCGCAGGTGTTCAGCCTTGATCCCGATACCGGCATGGCGAAAATGCTAACTGATGGTAAGTCCCGTAATGGCGCATTGGTGTGGGACCGCAGCGGTACGAGAGTGGCGTTCGGAAGTACGCGACGAAATGGCGCGGCAAATGATCTTTGGCTGATGGATCCGGACGAGGCGGGCGAAGCAAGGATCGCGCTTGAATCCCAGGACGGCTCGCGGTGGTCACCGGTCGAGTTCTCACAGACGGGCAGTAAAATGCTTGCGCTGCAGTACATCAGCATTACTGATTCCCGGGCCCACCTGGTGGACCTGGATAACGGGACCGTCGTTCCGCTGGCAGGCGGGCCGGACGACAAAAGTACCAACTATGCGGTCGCGTTTGATGATGAGAACGATGGGTTTTGGCTCGTAACCAACCAGGGCGACGAGTTTGAGCGCCTGGCCTGGCAATCACTGGACTCGGGGGCGGCGCCGGAGATCATCACCGGTGACATACGCTGGAACGTGTCTTCCGTTGCCATCAGCGACGATCGCAAGCGCATGGCGTTTGTCACGAACGAGAACGGCATGTCGCGCTTGTACCTGATGGACCCGGAGACGCGAGAGTATCGGCTGGTTGACAGCATTCCGGTCGGACTGGTGCGCGGGCCGCAGTTCAGCCCCGACGGGCAACGACTCGGGATGACGATCAACGCTGCGCAGACACCCAACGACGCCTTCGTGCTGAATCTCGGCAATGACCCGCTCGCCTTCGGTGACCTGGTCCGCTGGACGGAAAGTGAAGTAGGCGGACTCGATACGACGCAATTCGTGGTGCCCGAGCTCGTGAAATACACGACGTTTGATGGGCGGAACATACCGGCCTGGATACACAAACCACAAGGCAAGGGGCCGCATCCGGTGATCATCCGCATCCACGGCGGTCCGGAAGGTCAGGCACGACCCAGTTTCAGCAGTACGTACCAGATGTGGGTCGCGAAGTTGGGCGTAGCGGTAATTCAGCCCAACGTTCGTGGCTCGGCGGGCTATGGAAAAACCTATGTCGGGCTTGATAACGGCTTCCAGAGAGAGGGCTCGGTCAGAGACATCGGCGCATTGCTTGACTGGATCGCGACCCAGCCGGACCTCGATGAGCAACGCGTTGCTGTCTACGGGGGAAGTTATGGTGGTTACATGGTGTTGGCGAGCGCAGTGCACTACAGCGAGCGGTTGCGAGCCGTAGTCGATAGCGTTGGTATCAGCAATTTTGTGACCTTTCTCGAAAACACTCAGGACTATCGTCGTGACCTTCGTCGCCAGGAGTATGGCGATGAACGCGACCCGGCGATGCGGGCGCATCTCGAAGACATCAGCCCTTTAAACAACGTCGAAAAAATACAGGTGCCAATATTCGTTATTCAGGGTGAAAACGATCCGCGGGTGCCGGTGACTGAAGCGAAGCAGATGGTCAAAGCGCTACGCGAACAAGGCCATTCGGTTTGGTTCATGAACGCGCTGAACGAGGGACATGGCTACCGAAAGCGAGAAAATCGCGACGCGATGGGGCAGACGATGGTGATGTTCTTCCAGGAACATCTGCTGAGCGGTGAGTAAATGGCAACACTGCAAAAGGCCCTGGACGCGCTCGGCCAGGAATTGCCAGAGGGCAGTACCGAAAAACTCGCGACGCTGCTGTCGGAACTGGAGCGCTGGAACCGCAAGTTCAACCTGACCGCCGTTCGCGATCGCGCACAAATGGTCACACTGCACGTGCAGGACAGCCTCGTCGCGCGACGTTTTCTCAAGGGCCGGCAGATTCTGGACGTTGGCTGCGGACCGGGTTTCCCGGGACTCCCGCTGGCGATTGCCGAGCCGGAGCGAGAGTTCACGCTACTCGACAGCAACAACAAGAAGATTATGTTCGTCCAGCATGTCGCGGGACTGCTTGGCCTCGATAATGTCACGGCAGTCAAAGGCAGGGGCGAGGACTATGCACCCGGCCACCGCTTTGATACCGTGATTGCACGGGCCTTGGCTGCATTGCCGCGACTCGTGGAAATCGCCGGACATCACGTAGGAGAGGACGGGGTGTTCGTAGCGCTGAAGGGGCGCTACCCGGCAGAAGAACTAGAAGAACTAACGACTCCGTGGAGTCATGAAGTCAAAGAGTTGAGCGTGCCGGGCCTCGAAAAGGGTTCGCGGCACGCCGTGCTGTTGCGACGGGCACTGTAAATGACGCGAATACTTGCTGTAGCAAACCAGAAAGGCGGGGTGGGCAAAACCACCACCTGCGTCAACCTGGCTGCGTCGCTCGCCGCAACGCAGCGCCGGGTTTTACTTGTGGACATGGATCCACAGGGCAACGCGACGATGGGTTGCGGTATTAACAAGATGGAAATCGAGAACTCGGCCTGTGACGTCTTGTTGGGCGACGCTACAGCGGCTGACACGATCGTCTCGCCGCCGGAAGGCGGTTTTGCGGTTTTGCCCGGCAATGAAGACCTGACGCTGGCCGAAGTCAATCTGCTGCAGGAAATTGGCCGCGAGATGAAGCTCAAAAAAGCGCTCGTACCGGTCGCAGGGCTTTACGATTTCATCCTTATCGATTGCCCGCCGTCAATTAACATGCTTACGATCAACGCGTTGACCGCGGCCGATGGCGTACTGATTCCCATGCAGTGCGAGTACTACGCGCTGGAAGGCCTGAGTTCGCTGATAAATACTATCGAGCAGGTGCGCGACTCGGTGAATCCGAAGCTCGAGATGTACGGTATCTTGCGTACGATGTTTGATCCGCGCGTGAACCTTTCAAACGAAGTCTCGATGCAACTCATTGAGCATTTCGATCGCAAGGTCTTCCGCACGGTCGTACCGCGGAACATCCGTCTCGCCGAGGCACCGAGTTTCGGTCGTCCCGTGCTGTTGCATGACCGCGCGTCACGGGGAGCCATTGCCTACCTCGCATTGGCGGGCGAAATACTGCGGCGTGAAGACGCCCGCATGGCGGAAGCTGTATAGAAACTATGACACCAAAGAAACGACTGGGCCGAGGCCTCGATGCACTCCTGAGCAGACCCGCGGCCCAAACGGCCGCGGCGACCAGCGACACAGCGAATAGCGGTGATACCTTGCGCCAGCTGCCCGTTGAGCTGCTGCAGCGCGGCCAATACCAGCCGCGCGTCGATATGCGCCAGGACTCACTCGAAGACCTCGCGAGCTCCATCAAGGCGCAGGGCGTCGTACAGCCGATCGTCGCCCGACCTATCGCGAGCAAGGGCAGCGAGCAGCGCTACGAGATCGTTGCGGGTGAGCGGCGGTGGCGTGCCGCACAGCTTGCGGGTCTGGCCGAGATTCCCGCCGTCGTCCGCGAGATTCCCGACGAGGCGGCCATTGCGATGGCGCTCATCGAGAACATCCAGCGCGAGAACCTGAATCCCCTTGAAGAAGCTCGCGCGCTTGATCGCCTGATTCGTGAATTCGACCTGACACACGCGGAAGCGGCGAAGGCCGTAGGCCGTTCGCGAGCGTCTGTCAGCAACTTGCTGCGACTGCAGGATTTGTCCGACAAAGTGAAGCCTCTGCTCGAGGATCGGAAACTGGAGATGGGGCATGCGCGCGCGCTGCTTGCCATCCCAAGCGCGACGCAGCAGTTTGATGCCGCGCGCCAGGTTGTGAAGAAGGGCCTGTCGGTGCGCGAGACCGAGCGGCTCGTAAGGCACATGCTGGACGGTGGCAAATCAAAGCCGGCAAAGAAGGCGCCCGCACCGAATGCCGATATCCGGCGTCTCGAAATCGAGGTGTCAGAGAAGCTCGGCGCCAAGGTGAGCGTGGATCACACCAGCAAGGGCAGCGGCAAGCTCGTCATCAGCTACAACAGCCTCGATGAGCTCGACGGAATCCTCAAACACATCAAATAATTAAGGTACCAGTTACCCTATTTCGCCTTTGGACCGGGACGTCGTCTCCGGACCCGTCGACCGGAGAGCGCCTCAACTCTCTTTACGAACCTCGAGGTGCCTTCTGGCCGGCCAGTTGATGTCAGGTGACGGAGTCGATCCAGTTCATCCGGTTGCTCCGGCTCGTTTAGGTACTCCTCCCAGTTCGAAATCACCTTGGCCGTGTTGCGGCGATCGACAAGGGGATCGGATGCCTGCCCGAGGTTTCCTCTCGCGCTCGACCACGGCCACTCTTGGGGCCTTTCACAGAGACCAGCGCGCACAGGATTCAGTTCAACGTATCGCATTGCTGCCAAGGTATGCCCTTCATCCATCACCACCGAAAAAAAGCGCTCCTGCCAAAGGTGCCCGCGCCAGTCGTGTTTTCTGTTGGTTTGCTTGGCGTACTTACGGTGTAATGGAGCGAAGAAACCCGAGAGGCATCCGGCC
>CAVWAH010000025.1:0-73466 GCA_963752875.1 uncultured Gammaproteobacteria bacterium
TATGTATACATGCTTCGACTCGTCGTATTGCTCGTCAACGAACGTCAGCTTGCCGAGCCGTGTGTCCATTTCGTCCGGGATTGCGATCCCGGGCGGGATGTCCTTGGCCGTTTTTTGGGCCCAGGCGTTGGTTACCAGGCCGGCAGAGATCAACAAGGCCAGCGTTAGAGTGACTAACTGTTTTGCTTTCATTCGCATCCTCCAATCCATTTAAATTCGTGATTGTCGGCGTACTGTAGTGTTGGAGTGCTGTAATCTTTAACTTCAATTCATTCTCCAATACTCCATTACTCCATCATTCCATTTTTTTTGCCCATTACTCCATAACTCCACTACTCCATTTCTTTCTCCTGGCGTCTGAGGCCATACTCTCGAGCTGATTGAGCGCGGTCTCGAGAGACATGCTGGCGGCCACCAGGTCCATTCTTGCCAGGTCATTAAGCAGGTCACGCCAGCGATTGACCAGCTGAAAACTGGCGCTGCCCAGACTCTGTTGTCCCGGCCAACCGGCCGCCTTGAGCGCAGCATCGATATACACCGCCCACTCGGCAGGTGAGGCGCTTCCTGGCAGCTCGCGACGTGCTTTGGCAAGTGCCGCGGCACGTTGCAGCCAGTCAGTGGCATCTGCCGAGTCTTTCTTGCTCCGGATTGCCCCGGTTATCATCGACGGCGACCAGTTTCGGTCCGGTAAACCACGCACACTCATCTCCAGGCGGGCCCTGCCACTCGTCTCGGCAGTTCCCAGCAGTGGAGATCGCAACAAATGCGAGACCTCGGTTGCTCGCAAGTCGCGTACCAGCCAACGCATCCAGAGCAGGCCAATCGATACGACGGCGTACTGTGCAAGCTTGCGCCCGTAAGACACGTTAAGCGCTTCAGCGGGAACCTCGGCCGACATTCGATATCCAGGCACAAGGCCTTCGCGAACCAGGCCAGCAATGCGTGCGGTGTCACGTTCGAGACCATTTGCGACGATCGCGACGCGCTGTTCCGGGTCCTCTTCGATCCGTTCGCGCGCCCAGGCCCCGGCGGCGCGCCACTCCGCATCGCTGGATTCAAAAGAAAGTAGCTGCCGGGACTTGCCCGGTCTTTTCTCCGGCGCATCACGTACATCGCAACCCTCGGTGACGAGGCACTCTCGAATGCGACTCATCGCAGGCTTGTCCCGATCGAATCCCGCGAATGTAAAACGACCGCATACTTTTAGACGCTTACTCGTGATGAGGTCACCGACGAGACTCGCCAGCCCGGCATCGTCAATCCAGTTACTGCGCTCCAGAATGGCGAGATAACGCCCGGCTGCCGACGCGAACGAGCGGTGATCGGGACTTTGCGCTGTACGCGCAACATCCCTGATAGTTACGCCCCAGTCCGACAGCCGTTGCCACGTTTCCCTGGACAGGCGCACGAGATTGCCGACGCCACTCGCATCGTTGCCAAGCTCCTTGCGCAGGCTACGATCCCAAAGGAGCGTGCTGTGATAGTGGTTTATTCGGGTGGGCAGGTCTTCCTGGCCAGTTGCCTCGCGCAACGCCGTGTCGAGCCAATCCGGCCATGCCTGGATACGAGGGCTCTTCCACGCGGTCGCGCCCGCGTTCACCTGCTGCAGAGAATATTCATGCTGCAATATGCGCGCGAGCCGGCGGTTTGCCGTGATGACCGTGGCAGTTCCGTCGAGCGCTGCGGATAGCCAGTCGTACATTCTCAAGCGTGCTGAGTCAGGCAGTTGTCGATTCGATCGAAGACAATGTCGAGTGCCTCGGTATCGGGTAGCGTCGTGATGCGGAAGTGATCGGTGTACGGCGTATTGAAGCTGCTTCCGGGCGCGACGAGGACGTGGTGCTTCTCGAGCAATTCCAGCGCGAATGCCTGGTCGTCAAGCACGTCAGCAAAACGTGGATCGAGACGAACGAATGCGTACATCGCGCCCATTGGCCGTTGCATGCTCAGGAAGTCGCTCTGTTCGACCCGGTCGATAATCGTCTGCCGGGACTGGTACAGGCGTCCACCGGGTAGCACAAGATCACGGATACTCTGGAATCCACCCAGTGCGGTCTGGACTGCCCATTGACCCGGTACATTGCTGCACAGGCGCAGTGCAGCCAGTAACTCCATGCCGTGGATGTAGTCGCCCGCTCGTTCGAGATCGCCACTGAAAACGCACCAGCCGACACGGTAGCCACAGGCACGGTAGATTTTGGACAGGCCCGAGTAGGTCAGGCAAACCGTGTCAGTGACGAGCGTCGCCATCGGGATGAACTCAGCGTCGTCGTAGACCATCTGGTCATAGATTTCATCAGCCAGTACGACCAGGCCACGTCTCTGTGCAAGTGCAACGATATTCTCAAGCGTCTCACGGTCGTAGACTGCGCCGCTCGGGTTATTGGGGTTAATGACGACAACTGCGCGCGTACGCTCGGTGATGAGCTTCTCGATATCAGCAACGTCCGGGATGAAGCCGTTCTCGCGTTTGCAGTCGTAGTGCCTGGCGACGCCGCCGTTGAGTGCGACCGCCGCACTCCAGAGCGGGTAGTCGGGGCTCGGCACCAGAACCTCGTCGCCGGGATTGAGTAGCGCACGCAACGACAGGTCGATCAATTCGCTGACGCCATTGCCGATGAAGACTTCGTCGGCAGTCACACCCTGCACACCGCGATTCTGCTGCTGCATCACGACCGCTTCACGCGCCGGAAATATTCCCTTTTGGTGGCAATACGGTTCCGCCTGACCGAGGTTCTCGATCATGGCGAGGCGCATAGTCTCCGGCGTGCGAAAGCCGAACAATCCAGGGTTACCGATGTTCAGCGAGATAATTTCGTAACCACGTTTCTCGAGTTCGAGGGCCCGATTCGCTAGTTGACCGCGAATCTCATAACGAACGTCTTTGAGAACCGTGCTGGTTTGAATTGGATGGCTCATATTGGTACTACAAAAGGGTCGGAATTGATTAGATCGCCGAGTCTTTCGGAGCTCTTCGATCCGCTCAGCAGAGTACCCCAACCACTCCCGCAATACCTCTTCTGTATGCTCGCCAAGCACTGGTGGAGCCACGTCATACCGGACCGGCGTGCCGTCGAAGTCGACCGGATTGGCAACTGTAGGTACATCGTTACCTGCCGCATTCCTCAGGTATCTCACAAGCTCCCTTTCGCGCGCGTACTCATTGCTCAGCACTTCGCCGATATCATTAATCGGCCCAGCCGGGACCTGTCGAGCTGCGAACGCATCGAGCCAGTGTTCCGTCGTATTGCCGAGCAACCGATCCTGTATCCGAGCGACCAGTTCGACGCGATTCTTGATACGGGCAGCATTGCTTGCGTAGTCCTGGTGAATTGCCAGCGCTTCCAGGCCAAGGCACTCCATGCAGGCAACGAATTGCCGGTCGTTACCGACAGCTAACATCAGGTCACCGTCCCCGGTCGCAAAAGCCTGATAGGGCACCAGGTTTGGGTGCGCGGTACCCATGCGTCCGGGCACCGAGCCACCAACCAGGAAGTTCATATTCTGGTTTGCCAACCACGCAACCTGGCTGTCGTAGAGTGGCACATCGATTGCCTGCCCTTTGCCGGTCTCTGTACGTGCGTTCAGGGCCGCCAGCACCGCTGTGGCCGCGTACATACCGGCCATGATGTCAGCGATTGCCACGCCGACTTTCTGCGGTCCTCCGCCCTGCTCGTCAGGAGCCCCTGTAATGCTCATCAGGCCACCCGACGCCTGGATCATTGCGTCATAACCCGGATCGGATGCCCGACTGCCCGCCCGACCGAACGCGGAGATCGAGCAAACAATCAGCCTCTTGTTTTCTGCCATCAGATCAGCAGGATCGAGGCCGTATCGAGCGAGCGTCCCGACCCTGAAGTTTTCAAGCAGCACGTCGGCATTCGCTGCAAGATCGCGAATTAACTGCTGACCTCGCGAGGTAGCGATATCGACGGTGACTGAGCGCTTGTTCCGGTTCGTCGACAGGAAATAGGCGGACTCATCGCCGAGCCATGGCGGGCCCCACTGGCGCGTGTCGTCTCCCTGGCCCGGCCGTTCGATCTTGATCACGTCAGCGCCATAGTCACCCAGGAGTTGTGCTGCCCAGGGGCCTGCCAGAATGCGGCTCATGTCCAGAACGCGGATGTTTTGAAGTGCGGTGGTCATAGGGTGCACAGGGTACAGAAACCCATCGTATAAAAAACCCGGCCAACTTTGCAGCTGGCCGGGTGGGTCCGCACGGAGATTGCGGATTGCGTGACTCAGTCAGCCGGCGATTACTCGCTGGCGGCTGGGTCCAGCTCTTCTACGGCAGCGCCTTCAACTTCCTGTGGCGCTGGCGTTTGTTTGATTTCCGGTTCCTTCTTCCCGAACTTGATGAGGAGACTCTCCTCGTCCTCAGGCGTCAGAAGCCGAATTTCGCGAATTCGTATGGCTTCGATCCTGTCACCCATATCGCCTCTGAATTTGACTTCACTGAAGCCCGAACAGACACGGCTGGTTGGCGCGTCCAACACGATGCCCCAGCTGCTTCGGAGCCCGTATGCCCGTCGACTCAGTACCACATGATACTTGCGGCGGCCGGCGGCAGAGACGATGAGATTCTGCTCATCCAGGACGCTGTATCCTCGGATACTTGGCTGATGGATGCAATCGTCACGAGCGTTTCGCGCCTCCGATTCGTTGGCATCAGACGGACTCACCCGATGCCGCACAAGCTACTAAACCACTCAAGGAAAACACGATAAGCCATTGTTTTAACATAGCATTATGGACCTTTCTATTTGTTGCGAACAGGCAACAGATGATGAATGGCCGATGCCTGCACCGTTCTTTATTAGACCCGTCGCAGGGATTAAGTTTACGACAAATCCGCGGTGCGCGTGTCGCCTCTTTCAGCTGTCTCCGAGGCCTATTGGCCGCCCCGGATCCCTTATCCACTCGCTCCACGACCCAACATAGATCCTGGGCTCCGTGAAACCGGCCTCAATGCCTGAAATGGCAAGATGGCATGCCGTGACGCCCGATCCACACATCACGCTCCAGGCGACATCTCTGTCCGCGCCCAGGGCCTCCTCCATCAAGGTGGTACGTTCCTCAATTGAGCGCCACGTGCCGTCCTCGCGCACGAAGTCGGTGAACGGCAGGTTGATCGCGCCAGGTATGTGACCGGCGACGGGGTCGATTGGCTCCATTTCGCCCAGAAATCGCGGGCGATCACGGGCATCCAGCAGGTTACACGCTGGAATGGATGCGAGATCTGTCGCCAATTCCTCCGTGCGCATCACCAGCTCATCGCGCATCGTCGCATGAAAAACCTGTGGCTCCGGCGCCTCAGCGCCGCCCTTCATCGGCAGGTCGAGCGCTTGCCAGCGAGCCAGGCCACCATCGAGGAGATGTACCGCATCATGTCCCAACCAGCGGAGTATCCACCAGGCACGTGCCGCCAAAGCGCCGTGTCCGGCGTCGTAAACGACGACATTCCGAGACTCGCCGATACCCAATCGTCCGAGCTTGCCGACCAGTAGCCCAGCGTCTGGAAGTGGGTGGCGCCCTGTTGCCGCACGTATCGGTCCTGCGAGATCCCTGTCGAGATCGAGAAACACGGCGCCGGGAATATGGGCCTCCTCATAGGCGCGTCGTCCGGCATCCGGGTCACCCAGTTCAAAGCGACAGTCCACGACGACCCAGTCGGACTCGTCAAGCCGCTCCAGAAGCTCTTTCGCCGCCAGGAGAATGCGTTTGTCCGACATCGAGAACCACCCTTTTACCAATACTTCAAAGAGGCTCTTGTACACCGTCGAGTAGTCTTGGACAATACCACTCCGTTGGGGATTCCCCCGCATATTCAAAAGTGTTCCGGGAGCAACAAAGTGGACAAGATAATTGTTGGTCTGAAACGTGTCGTCGATTACAACGTGCGTGTTCAGGTCAAAAATGACGGCAGCGGCGTCGAAACCGATGGTGTCAAGATGAGCATCAACCCGTTCGATGAGATCGCTCTCGAAGAAGCGCTGCGTATCAAGGAGCGCGGTGAAGCGTCGGAAGTTATCGCTGTATCGATCGGTACGTCGGATGCCCAGCAACAACTTCGGACGGGGCTCGCCATGGGTGCCGACCGAGCTATCCACGTGAACACAGATCAGGGCCTGGATGCGCTCGTAATCGCCAGAATATTCAAGGCTCTTGCCGAACGCGAAGGTGCGGACCTTGTTCTGCTTGGCAAACAGGCAATTGATGACGATAGCAGCGTCATGGGCCCGATGCTGGCGGCGATCTGGGATCGACCACAGGCCACCTTTGCATCTGAGGTAGTCATTGATGGCGGCAAAGCACGGGTGACACGCGAAGTAGACGCGGGTCTGGAGATTATCGAAGTCGATCTACCCGCAGTGATTACCGCAGACTTGCGGCTCAACGAACCACGCTACGTAAAACTGCCAGACATCATGAAGGCGAAGAAGAAACCTCTCGACGAGGTTACGCTCGCCGATCTCGGCGTCGAAGCAGAATTGCAGATCATGGAAACCACTTTTGAAGCGCCGGCGGAACGCCAGCGGGGTGTCGTAGTCGACGACGTCGCAGCACTCGTCACGGCGCTAAAAGACAAGGGGCTGGTGTAATGACTAAAGTACTCATTGTTGCTGAACACGATGGTTCGGTCCTGAATCCAGCCACAGGTAAGTGTGTCACCTGCGCCGCCGCACTTGGTGGCGCGGAAATTGACATTCTGGTTCTGGCATCATCCGCCGCCGATATCGCGGCAGAAGCTTCCGCTATTGCTGGCGTGACTCGCGTACTTACGGCCGAACGGACCGAAAACGAGAATGCAGTAGCTGCCTTGCAGGCACCGCAGGTGGTAGCGCTTGCTGGTGACTACACGCACGTGTTCGGTCCATCAACGACGTTTGGTAAGGACCTGATGCCCCGTGTCGCTGCTCTCCTGGGTGTCAACCAGATTAGCGATGTTATGAGCGTCGAAGGAACCCATACGTTCAAGCGTCCAATCTATGCGGGCAATGCGGTTGTGACAGTCGAAGCTCCTGCGGACAAGATCCTGGTAGCGACGGTTCGAACCGCGTCCTACGAGGCGCCGAGCGCGGGCAATTCGGCGGTGGTAGAAGCGGCAGACGTAACGGTCGATCTTCCTTCTCACACGCGTTTTGTCGAAGCCCAATCCGGTGCATCGGATCGACCAGATCTGCAAACCGCGGCAAGAGTCGTCGCAGGTGGACGAGCTTTCGGGAGCGAGGAGAATTTTGACCTGCTCTACAAGTTGGCGGACGCGATTGGCGCAGGTGTGGGATCTTCGCGTGCGGCAGTTGACGCCGGTTACATCGCGCCAGAGACTCAGATTGGTCAAACCGGGAAGATCATCTCACCGGATCTGTATTTCGCTGTTGGCATTTCAGGTGCTATTCAGCACATCACCGGGATCAAGGATGCAGGCACGATAGTCGCCATCAACAAGGACGAGGACGCGCCGATCTTCGAGGTGGCGGACATTGGACTGGTAGCAGACCTGTTCCAGGTTCTACCGGAGCTAACAGACGCTCTCAGCTAACGGTTGCGCTTATGCTGGGGACACTTTTGCAAAGTGTCCCCTTGAACCGTAGCACCACCTTGAGGGGCGGTTTAAAGAATCGCCAGAATAGCCTCGGCCTTGCTAACCTCAAACTTGGCCGGGGCTTCTACAGCTATATGGGTTACCACTCCATCATCCACGATGATGGCAAAGCGCTGACCACGCATACCCATGCCAAATCCGGTTGCATCGAGTTCGAGTCCGAGCGCACGCGTGTAGTCGCCATTACCGTCGGCAAGCATGACAACCTTGTCGCCGACGTTGCGGTCCTTCCCCCAGGCCGACATCACGAACACGTCGTTGACGGCCATACAGGCTATCGTATCCACACCTTTGGCTGACAGCTCGGGCGCATGCTCTACAAAGCCCGGCAGATGATTCATGGAGCAGGTGGGCGTGAATGCCCCCGGCACCGAAACGAGCACGACTTTCTTCCCAGAGAAAAGCTCCTCTGTCGACACGGAGCCCGGACCCGTATCTTGCATGATTCCGAAGGCACCCTTCGGCATTTTTTCCCCTGCAGCAATAGGCATTCTCATAGTCCCCTAGTAGTCGTTCTCTGCGACGTGCACAACCAATCCATCCATTTCGTCTGATACCTCGAGCTGGCATGTCAGCCGGCTATTGTCTTTCCGCTCGAAGGCGGCATCCAGCATGCTGTCTTCCATATCATCCATCGCCGGCAGCTTGTCCAGCCACGCTTCATCGATGTAACTGTGGCAGGTGGCACACGCGCACGCCCCGCCACATTCCGCGACGATACCGTCAATGTTGTTGTTGATAGCACCTTCCATGACGGAATAGCCGTTTTCGACTTCAACTTCAAGGCGACTTCCATCGGATGTGACATAGGTTATCTTGGGCATTTCTGGTTTCCGGTTTTCAGAGGCGCGAAATAATAAGGGCGTTGACCGTCTCCGGTCAACGCCCTGCAGTGCTTTCATTTCGCGGTGTGGATTCAGGCGGCAGCAGCGGCACGCTTGGCGGCGAGCTCCGCTCGCTTCTTACGTGCGGCTTTTTCGGCCAGGTCGATCATGCGATTACGCTCAATCTCGGCATCAATCACTCTGATCCACTGGTCTGAAGTGCGCCGTGCGCGTGGCACCTTCGCCGCAGCGCGGAACGCGGACTTCGCGTCGCCGTAACGTCGCAGGTTGTACAGGCACATGCCCAGAGAAATCTGGACATTATCCGGACTCTTGAGGCCGCCCTTCCGGACTGCGGCGTTAGCCGATGTTACGCAGTTGCCGTAGTCGCCGATATTCAGGTAGGCGTTGGCGAGCCGATGGTCAAGTTCACCATTCTCGGCCAGTATCGCAGCAGACTTGAGTGCCGGAATAGCCTTCTTGTCTTCCTGGGAGAGCATCCAGGCCTGGGAGAGCAGGCGGTAGTGTTTCTCTGACTTTTTAATAACGCCGCTGTCGATTTTTTCCTGGAGCAATGTTGCGGCTTTATACGGCACTTCTGCCTGAAGGTAGAGCTGCGCCATGGTGACGAACTCGGTGTCTTTGACGAGCATGCCCTGCGTATGGGCTGCATCGTAGGCATAAATCAGTTTCTCGTCTTCGCCGAGCTCGGTGTACGCGCCTGCCAGCGATTTCCAATACCGGGCTTTCGGCCAGTTCTGCAGCAGGATTTTCTGAATATCGCGCACCATCCGGTAGTTTTCCTGCTGGAAATACGCAAAGTTCAGGAGGCCGTACCAGTTTTCCTTGACCGGCTTTCCACGACTACGTGCAACATCCATGGCCGTTTCAATCGGCTTGACCATTTCCCCATAGCGTTTCAGGTTATACAGAATCTGCGCTTTCAGAATAAAGGGCTCCGGTGCCGGATTCGTCTCCAGCACGAACCACCTGTCGAGCGTAGTGAGCGCTTTCCCGTATTGCTCCTGCATCATCAGCAACTGCGCCATCGTATAGGTCGTCTGCTTGGCCATCTGTGGTTCGAGCGTCGGAATAGCGAGCATGCGCTCGTACGTCCGGATGGCATTGTTAATATCGTCCATATTGTAGTAAACGAACCCAATGTAATTGAGAACGTTCGCCTGCTCGTACTCGGTCAACTTGTCCGGATTGTAGAGGCTGTCCAATAGTCGCAAAGCACCCTTGTAGTCTTTTCCGTCGACCATTTCCTGGGCTCTCTGGATGCGCTCGTAGACTTCCTTGCTGACGGCCTGCGCCTGCTTGGTCTTGGTCGTGTCGGTTTCCGCATCCGCGCGTTCTGATTTCTGTGCCGAAGCGCTACCAAAGGCCAGCACACCGACAATCACGGCCAGGCACATCTTTAGAGTAATTCCACGATTCCGGGTCATGTCATAAAATGTCATGTCAATAATTTCCTCTTGAATGGCTTTCCCGCCATTTGCACCAAGGGCCTTTAGTCCTCGAGCTGGAATGAAATTCGAGTTTTCACACCAGGCACGTCGACTGGCACGCCATCAACAACTCTCGGCTTGTACTTGAACTTCAAGACAGCACGTATAGCCGCGCGTTCGAACAGGCTGCTGGTTGACTGAAGAACGATTGGGTCCCTCACCGTACCGCTCGTCGTAACCGTAAACGACAGGTCAACGAAGCCCTCAAGGCCACGCGACAAGGCACGGGCCGGATAGACCGGTGCAACGCGCACGATCGGCAGGTAATCTCCCTCGGCGATGTTCATTCCACCTGGACCACCAATGTCCATGCCGGCTGCTACTGCAGGCGGGGCTACGTTGATCGTAGGTGCGTCCGGGTTGACGTTATCTATATCCTGCGGAGGAGTCTCCGGCGGAGTTTCAGGCGGCTTCGGTGGCTTTTCAGGCACGATATCCTCGATATTGAGGTTCTCGTTGCGTTTGACACGAACAAATTCAAGCTTGTGGCGCTCTCGTGGATCGGTCAAAGCCTGCTTACCGGTCACAATCAGCAGCTGCATTACAAACAGCAGGCTGACGGTCACGATCGAGCCGACCACTATTGAAATTACATAACGACCTAGCATGGTCCTGTTCTCCTCAGCGGACTAGCCGCTCCTTCCGTTGCCCGCCAGTCTTCCTTAATACGACAATCATTATTCACTTGCGTTCCTAACCGTCGTTATCCGAGGCGATCGATACGTTCGTAACCCCTGCAATTTTTGCCGCTTCCATGACAATGACCAGTGTTTCGTGGGTCGAGCCTTCATCGGCCTGGATGACAATAGATCCCTTCGGGTTCTCGGCGTGGAGACGTTCGATAATGCCGCGAACGGCACGGGGATCTCGCTCCTGACGATCGATCCAGATCTCATCATTCGGACTGATGGCGATCAGGATGGACGCATCGTCCTGGGTGTCGGCAGTTACCGTGTTCGGGCGTTCGACCTGAATACCGGCCTCTTTAATAAACGTTGCCGTCACAATGAAGAAGATGAGCATGATGAACACGACGTCGAGCATCGGCGTCAGGTTAATCTCATTTTCTTCCTCTTCTACGGCCAAAGAGCCATGTCTTCTACTCATTGCATATGTCCTTCCAAGTCCCGCCTGTCGTGAACGATTGCATTACCGTGAATCGGCAATAGAGATGCTGTAGACGCCTGCCAGCCGTGCCGAGTCCATGACCTCGACGAGTATCTTGTTGGTCGACTTGTTATTCGCCATGATGACGACAGAACCAGCCGGGTTCTCCGCGTGCAGGCGCTCAATGTTGGCGCGTACCGCACGTGGGTCAATCAGGCGACGGTCGATCCAGATCTCGTCGTTGCCATTGATCATCACGAGAATGTTGGCCTCCTCCGGTTTGCTCTCTGTCATAGGAGCGTCGGGACGGTTGACGTCGATACCGGCCTCTTTGATAAACGAGGCCGTAACGATAAAGAAGATCAGCATGATGAACACGACGTCGAGCATCGGCGTCAGGTTGATCTCATTCTCTTCCTCGTCGAAATGAATGTCGTCCAGATGTTTTCTCATGGCGATAGCCTCTTAGTGATCCATCGTGAGTGAGTCCTCGAGGAACTCGACTTCATGGGCCGCACGACGGCTCAGCAAAGTAATAAGCAGAACGCCCGAAAGCGCCCCAACCATTCCCGCCATAGTCGGTACCGTGGCCTGGGATACGCCTGCCGCCATAGCGCGGACGTTGCCAGAACCTGACACAGCCATAACCTGGAAAACACTGATCATGCCCGTAACGGTGCCAAGAAGGCCGAGCAGAGGACATAGTGCAACCAGCGTCTGGATGACGTTGATACCCTTATTAGACGATTCCGAAAACCGCGAGATCATGAGCTCGCGAATTTGCTTCGCATTCCAGGATTGACGCTCAGGGCGCGATTCCCATTTGTCGTGAATTTCACGAGACATCTTCTTCATCGAAGAGCGGAAAAAAATAATCCGCTCCACGATCAGTACCCACATGACGAAGATGGTCACCGCAATGGCCCGGAGTACCGGGCCACCGAGGCTCATGAAGTCACGAATGGCTTCCAAACTGTCAGCAAGCCAAAACATGGCGACTCCTCTACTCTAGTTGGACCGCTCGGAATGCTGTGCAACAAGTCCAGCACTCTGCGACTGAAGAATGTTCACGATCTTGCGGCTCTTGCCGCTGACGACCGTGTGCAACAGCACCATCGGGATAGCCACTACCAGACCCAATACCGTGGTCATGAGTGCCTGCGAGATACCGCCTGCCATCATCTTCGGATCGCCAGCACCGTACAGCGTGATGACCTGGAAGGTCTTGATCATGCCGGTAACGGTACCGAGTAGACCCATCAGCGGTGCGACAGCAGAAACAACCTTGATGAACAGCAGGCCCTTGGTGAGATCCGGCATCTCCTTGAGAGCCGCTTCACTGAGCTTCAGTTCAATGGTCTCGGTATCGGCGCCATGATTGCTTTCGTAAGCGGCCAGTACGCGACCCAACGGGTTGTCTGTGCTTGCGGTCTCACTCTTGAGCTGGGCCTTGACCTTGCGGTCTGCCGTCGACAGGGCAAGCCAACGCATGACAGCGATGATCAGGCCGATGATACCGAGCGCGATAATGCAGTAACCAACGATGCCGCCCTGCTCGATGCGATCTTTGATCGTCGGCGATTCGACGAGCAAACTGAGGATGCCACCACGTGTCACGTCGATGCCGAAAGCGACGGCTTCACCGGCATCTGCGTCCATCATCTCACCTGCGGTGCCGAGGTACTGGCCTTCGGGCTGGCGCAGGAGTTCAGAGATCGTGCCTTCTGAATCGAACTCGAGATAACCGTTCTCGGAAACCAGGTTGAAGGAGCCAATTCGGATGACTTCCATCTCTTCCTGTGTGCCGTCCGCCTTTGTGACCATGTGATTAAAGCGCGTGACCTTGCCGGACTCGACAACTTCCTGCTGCAACATAGCCCAGAGCCGCTCGATGTCTTCAATCGACGCCAGACTGCTCGCACCGGCCATCTTGCTGCCGAGTTCGACGAGGAACTGGCCGCGATCCGGGAACTCGATGTCAGTCAGCGACGCAGCGAATCGACCCTGCGTGTCGCCCGAGACCGTCTGCAGTACACCGAACAGCTCTTTCAGGGCACCGAGGCGCTCGTCGAGAGCCTGGCGTGCCGTGATAATGCGCTGCTGGTTGGCTTCAAACTGGTTCTCAAGGTTAGCCGAGAGGTTCTCCTGGCGAGTCCGTTCCGCGCGAGCCTGGTTCAGCAGTGATTGCTGCTGATTGCGGGCCTGAGCGAATGCCGATTCACGCTGACGTGCTTCACGCGAATCACGAGCTTGTCCCTGCTCGATCAGACGAAGGAGTTCCGACATAGAAGCTGCACCGGCGTCTTCCTGTGCGTTTACCGTTGCAAATCCGAGACTCAGCAGTCCGGCGACAATAATGAGTGTAATGCGTTTCATTTAAGACGCCCCCGCTGCTGGAACCGGAATGACGATAAGTTCCGGAGCGATCAACTGACGTGCCATCCGCAGGCCCTTGCGAACTTCGTTACGTGCAGAGTTGTCGATTTCCCATGCGCGAGTCTCATTGTTCCAGCGTCCCGTGATCTTCGTATCGTCGGACTGGAAATACAGGCCGATTCGACCAATACGCAACATATTGAAGGAACGCGTGGCGCCGTCGATCGTCAATGACTGTTCGTAGTACTCCGACGAAGTACCGTAGTCATTCTCGATCTGGTACGCCTCCATCACCTTGCGGAATTTTTCCGCAACGGTGACGTCCGAGCGCTCCATGATCTCCTCCAGATCACCGACACGCTTGGTGCGCTCTGCCATAAGGAACGGAACGTCGAGTTTAACCGACTGCTCGAGACCGTCGATCATGCGTTCCATAAGAGGGAAAATCTGACGATTGATGACGTCGACCTGGTCCATCGACAAAGCGATGTCTTCCAGCGTAGCCGCCTGGCCCTCAACCTGCGCCGTCATCAGGCGGTTGTAGACTTTGAGTCCGTCGATTTCCTTGTTTATAGCCCGGTACTGGTCTTCGAGTGAACGAGTACCTTCAACAATAGTGTTGATTCGTTCCTGCGATTGCTGAGCCAGATTCAACCGACGTTGATCAGCCTGAAATACCTGATCGACGGTCTGGGCGAAAACGCCGCCGGAAATCGTCAGTGCCGAGACCGCGAAAAACGCGGTGGCAAGACGCCGACTGCTGCTTATGCACCGTTTCATGAACGCTCCTTAAAGGTCGTTGTTTTATGAAAATTTTGGAGAGGGATGCAACGTATCCGTTGAATACATGCACAAATGAAAACGGCAATACGGAATGTATTCCCAATTGCGCACGCGGCCCTCTCCACCTTCGCCGCGCGGCGATGAAATTTTGGAACCCCTTTATCTCTCTTTGTTCGTTGGCTTTCCTGAGTTGCCCCAGGTTTCCCCGCCATTTATTCCTTTTGTATTCTAGGTCCCCTTACTTACGAGGCAAGAATACCACATGGTTTCAGTATCGCCAGCCCAACAACTACATAAGTGCGACGCAAGCTAACTGATTGGGGCTACTGATGTTGCTGAGTTTTTCTTCGAACGGCGATCGATTGTGAAGCGAATCACCGTCATCTTCGCAGCGCCTGATTTCGAGCCTATATATAAGGTACAAGAGCGGTTGCTCACGAAAGGCCTGTTTGCTCTTTTGAACCAATACCTTACGCAATATTCTTCATAGTGTTTATTTGGTAACACCCGTAACCGTATAGGGAATGGTTGACATCAACCTGGCGTTACAACATCATGCGGCGCTATGACGTACGCGCACACCCATATTTTGGCGAACGATCTTCTCGTGCTTCGCCTCGATTTGCTTCTTCTTGGGAGGCAGAGCGGGTAGCGCGTAGTCAGTCACCGGACAACGCAAACCCCGCATCCCGATGGATCGTGGGGTTTTTTTTGTTTTAGCTGTTTGAGGGTAATAGGAAACAACATGCAAATGTACTCAGAAACTGATGTCGATATTTCGTGTCTTGGCGATAAGAAGATTGCAGTACTTGGCTACGGCAGCCAGGGGCGCGCCCACGCGCTGAATCTCAAGGACTCCGGCTTCAACGTCGTCGTCGGTCTACGCAAGAGCGGCGAGAGCTGGCCAAAAGCCGAAGCGGACGGTCTTGACGTTGCAGAACCCAATGACGCGGTAAAGGATGCCGCCATTGTGATGTTCCTGACGCCGGATATGGTACAGAAAGCCCTTTATGGGTCGGTCGTCGATGACATTGAAAACGGTGCGCTGCTCCTGTTTGCGCATGGGTTTGCTATTCACTACGGACAGGTTGAGCCACGCGCAGATCTTGATGTCGCGTTAATCGCACCAAAAGGCCCGGGCGGCCTTGTGCGACGCCAGTACGAAGAAGGCCACGGCGTGCCCTGTCTCGTTGCCGTCCACCAGGACGCGACCGGCAATGCGCTGCAAAAAGCACTGGCCTACTCCGCCGGCATTGGCGGCGCCCGCGCTGGTGTTATTGAGACTACATTCGCCGAAGAAACCGAAACGGACCTGTTCGGCGAGCAGGCTGTCCTGTGCGGCGGGGCGACCGAACTTATCGTCGCCGGATTCGAAACGCTGGTTGAAGCCGGCTACCAGCCCGAAGTGGCCTACTACGAGGTCATGCACGAACTGAAGCTGATCGTCGACCTGCTGCACGAGGGCGGGCTTAAGAAGATGCACACGTTTATCAGCGATACGGCCGCCTGGGGCGACCTGATCTCCGGGCCGCGCGTAGTCGATGCGTCGTCACGCGCTGCAATGAAGGCGGTGCTGACGGATATCCAGGACGGCACTTTTGCGCGCAACTGGATCGCCGAAAACGAGAAAGGCATGCCCGAATTCAAGGCCAAAATGCAGGCGGATCTCGATCACCCGATCGAGAAAGTCGGTAGAAACCTGCGCGGCCGTATGGACTGGCTGTCAGAGTAATTACATCGGATTAACCCGGAGGAAATCATAATGTCCGATAAGCAGATACGCATTTTCGACACGACCCTGCGTGACGGGGAACAGGCACCTGGCTGCAGCATGACGCTCAGGAGAAGCTACGTGTTGCCAAGGCGCTATCGGAGCTAAACGTCGACATCATCGAGGCCGGTTTTCCGGCTGCATCGCCGGGCGATTTCGAGTCCGTCAAGACAATCGCCGAGCGCAACTTCGGCCCGGTGATCTGTGGTCTTGCCCGGTGCAATGCCGGCGATATCCAGAAAGTCTACGACGCTGTCAAAGGCGCCGACCGGCACCGGATACATGTCTTTGTCGCGACGAGCGCCATACATCGAGAGCACAAGCTCAAGATGGCCAAGGAAGAGATCATCAAGAGCGCGGTTGGTGCGATCAAGCTGGCGCGTGAACTCGTCGATGATGTCGAGTTCTCGCCTGAGGATGCCTCGCGCACGGAACTGTCCTACCTGGCTGAGGTTGTCTCGGCGGCCATCGAAGCCGGTGCGACGACGGTGAATATTCCGGACACAGTGGGCTACACGGTCCCGGCGGAGTTTGACCGCCTGTTTCGCTACCTGAAGAAGCATGTTGCACGCATCAATGAGATTACGCTGAGCGTGCACTGCCACAATGATCTCGGCATGGCTGTCGCCAACAGCCTGGCTGCGGTGGGAGCTGGCGCGCGCCAGATTGAGTGCACGATCAACGGTATCGGCGAACGCGCGGGCAACTGTTCTCTCGAAGAAGCTGTAATGGCAATCAAGACGCGTGCTGAGTTCTTCGAACTCGAAACCGGGATCGATACGACCCGCCTGTACCCGACCTCCCGACTCGTCTCGAATATCACGGGCATGCACCTGCCACGCAACAAGGCCATCGTCGGTGAGAACGCGTTCGCACACGAAGCGGGTATTCATCAGCATGGCATGCTGCAGCATGCGTCGACCTACGAAATCATGCGCCCTGAGGACGTTGGCCTGTCGCAAGTCGAGTCTTGTGCTTGGCAAGCACAGTGGCCGCCACGCATTTCGCGATCGCCTGGTCGACCTTGGTTTTGAACTCGACGAGTTCGAGACCAACCGCGCATTCCAGGAGTTCAAGAAACTCGCCGACAAGAAGAAAGACATTTACGACGGCGACCTAGAAGCGATCGTCATGAGCGCTGGCGGGGCATCATCCGGGCCATGGACGCTGAAATCTCTTGAAGTGCAGACGCACACAGACCAGCCCGCAACCGCCGAGGTCACGTTGATCGGTGAGGACGGCAAGGAAGTGACGGAGTCAGCGCGTGGCGACGGCCCGGTTGCCGCCGCATTCCAGGCGTTGGAGCATGCAACTGACATCCAACTCGTACTCCGCAATTTCGAACTGCACAGTGCCTCGATTGGCGAAGACGCACAGGGCGAAGTAACGGTCTCCGTTGAACACGAGGGCCAGAGTTTTCGCGGGCGAGGCACCAGCGTAGATATCGTTGAGGCAGGTTGCCGCGCCTGCCTGGAAGTAACGAACCGTATCCTGCGTCGCATTGAGCGCAGCGCCAATGGTCCGGGCGACGGTGAGTCGACTCGCGCAACCATCTAGAACGGAAAGAGTAAATTGACCACACCAACCACCCTGTTCGAAAAGGTCTGGGCGGATCATGTCGTTATTGAGGAGACGCCGGACACACCGGCCGTCCTCTATATCGATTTGCATATTGTCCATGAAGTCACTACGCCCCAGGCATTTTCGGTCCTTCGCGAAAACAGCCTGCCGGTGCGGCGACCCGACCTCACGCTCCCGACACTCGATCACTCGACACCTACGACCCCGGTCAGCACGTTCAAAGACCTGCTGGTCGCAGGCGAAGGCGCTGCAAACCAGGTTCGCCAGATGGAGCAGAACTGCGAGGAGTTCGGGCTCGACCTGCTCGGCTACGGCAGCGGCAAGCGTGGCATTGTGCATGTAATTGGCCCGGAACTCGGGGCGACTCAACCGGGCAAGACAATAGTCTGCGGCGACAGCCACACGAGCACGCACGGTGCATTCGGCGCCCTCGCCTTCGGTATCGGCACGACAGAGGTCGGCCACGTCCTCGCGACGCAGTGCCTCCTGCAGCGCAAGCCGAAAACACTAGCCGTCAACGTCGAAGGAAAACTCCCGACCGGCGTCACGGCCAAGGACCTGATCCTGGCAGTCATTGGTGAGATTGGCGTCGACGGTGGCACCGGGCATGTCATTGAATACCGTGGCGAAGCAATCACGGCGCTCGACATGGAAGCCCGTATGACCATCTGTAACATGTCGATCGAAGGCGGCGCACGCGCCGGGATGATCGCTCCCGATGAAACGACTTTTGCGTACCTGCTGGGGCGCGAGCGGGTCCCGCAAGGGGCCGATTGGGACACAGCGGTTGAGCGCTGGAAACGCCTGCGTACCGATGAAGGCGCAACGTTCGACAAGACAGTCACGATAAATGCGGATGAACTCACGCCGATGGTCACCTTCGGCACGAACCCCGGCATGGTTGTGCGCATCGACGAGCCGGTTCCCGTCAGTAGCGATGCGAGCTTCCGCAAAGCACTCGATTACATGCAGGTTGAATCCGGCAAGCCGATGACCGGGAACGCGGTCGATGTCGTATTTGTCGGCAGCTGCACCAATGGCCGGATCTCGGACATAGAAGAAGCTGCTCGTGTACTCGAGGGGCGCAAGGTCGCCGATGGAGTGCGCATGCTCGTCGTTCCGGGCTCTGAGCTCGTCAAGGCCGAGGCTGAGTCCAAAGGACTCGACAAGATCATCGTCGCGGCTGGTGCCGAGTGGCGTGAAGCCGGATGTTCGATGTGTATCGGGATGAACGGGGATATCGCACAACCGGGGCAACTGACTGTCAGCACCAGCAATCGTAATTTTGAAGGCCGCCAGGGCGTCGGCGCGCGCACCGTTCTCGCCAGCCCGGCGACCGCCGCCGCGTCTGCAGTTGCGGGTCATGTAGCCGACCCGAGGAACTACTCATGAAGCCTGTGACGCGCGTTCAGTCGCGCACCGTTGTTTTGCCGACCCGGGACATTGATACCGACCAGATCATCGCCGCACGATTTCTAACGACGACGACAAAAGAAGGTCTTGGCGAGAACGCGTTCTACGATCTGCGCTACGACACGGATGGCGGCAAGAAGCCCGATTTCGTCCTGAATAAGCCGGAAGCTGACGGTTGTGGAATTCTCGTTGCTGGTAATAACTTCGGTTGTGGATCGTCGCGCGAACACGCACCCTGGGCCCTGCTCGACTACGGTTTCGAAGCTGTAATCTCGACGGAGATCGCGGACATTTTCCGCAACAATTCTCTCAAGAACGGACTCGTCGCAATAGTGGTCGACGAAGACTCGCACCACTGGCTACTGAACAATCCGGGAACGGAACTGACCATCGATATCGAGGCCATGGTGATCACGACTGTTGATGGCCGGACGATTGGGTTCACACTGGACGGATTCGCGCGCCACTGCCTGGTCGAGGGCATCGACCAGCTTGGCTTCCTGCAACAACAGCAGGACGCGATCGGCAAGTTTGAGGAGGCACGTTCGTGGAAGCCGTAATTGCGCTGCTCCCCGGTGATGGAATCGGACCGGACGTCACGGTTTGCGCTAAAGAAGTGCTGAACGTCGTCGCGGAAAAGTATGGCCACCGATTCGAGTTTCACGAAGGTCGGATTGGTGGTGCAGCAATCGATGCGGTGAACGATCCACTGCCGCCGGCCACGATCGAACGTTGTGAGGCAGCCGATGCCGTATTGCTGGGAGCCGTTGGCGGGCCAAAATGGTCGGACCCCAATGCGACGATACGACCTGAACAGGGGCTATTGAAACTCCGGGCTGTCCTGGGTGTTTACGCCAATCTTCGTCCCGTGAAAATCTACGATGAACTCGCCGGCACGTCACCGTTGAAAGCAGAGATTCTGCAAGGCGTCGACATGCTCGTGATTCGCGAGCTCACCGGTGGGATCTATTTCGGCAAGAAGACCCGTACTGAAACGTCAGCCAGTGATCTTTGTGAATACTCGGTCGACGAAGTTCGAACGAATCGTACGGGTCGCTGCCAGGCTGGCCGCGGATCGTCGCAGCAAACTGTGCTCGGTTGACAAGGCCAATGTCCTTGAGACATCGAGGCTGTGGCGAGACGTTACTAATCGCGTCATGGCTGACGAATTCCCGTCTATTGAATTGGAGACGCTGCTCGTCGATGCAGCGGCCATGCACCTCCTGAGCCGCCCTGCTGACTTCGACGTGATCGTCACCGAGAATATGTTCGGCGACATCCTCACAGACGAGGCATCGATGCTTGCGGGCTCGCTCGGTATGCTCCCATCCGCATCCCTCGGCGACGGCACGGTCGGCCTTTATGAGCCGATCCACGGTTCAGCACCCGACATTGCGGGTAAGGGCATCGCCAACCCATGCGCAACGATTGCCAGCGCTGCCATGCTGTTGCGGCACAGTCTCGGCCTGGAGACCGAGGCAACAGCGGTGGAAAGTGCAATAGCCGACGCTATCGCGAGTGGCGCAAGAACGGCGGACATTGTGTCTGAAGGTGAAACACAGATTTCGACCACGAAAATGACGGCCGAGATTATTCGCTGCCTGAGCTGACCACGCGCAACGGCGACGAGGCTTCTCGCCGGGTCCGGAATTCGACAATCATCCTTCCCAGGGTTTCTGTTTCGATCAGGAACCCGTCGTGGCCGTGCGCACATTCCAGAATCTCGTACTGCGAGTTCGGAATGTGCTCTGCCAGGTAGCGTTGCTCCTCGGGCGGATACAGCGCATCCGAACTGACTGATACGACGAGTGCGGGCTGCTCGATCGTGCGCAACACGTCCGGGTAATCGCCACGCCCCCGCGCAAGGTCGTGGGTATGCATCGCATGCGTCAGCGTCACATAGGTATTTGCGTCGAAACGATCGTTGATTTTCGCGCCCTGGTGACGCAGGTAGGACTGCACCTGGTACTGGTCTTCCGCGCGTTTGTCCCGACCGAAACGTTCATCGAAACTCTGCCAGCTGCGATACGTGCAAACAGCCATCATGCGTGCTGCGGCCAGGCCCATTTCGGGTGGCGAGTCATCGCTGTAGTAGCCATCGTTCCAGTTCGGATCCGTTGCAATAGCCGCGCGCTGCGCTTCGCTGACGCCAATGCACCAGGCCGAATGCCGGCCACCGACACCAATCGGCACAACGCTGCCGACACGTTCCGGGTACATCAGTGCCCATTCCAGAGCCTGCATACCGCCAAGTGACGGACCAGTGACGAGCTCAATGTGCGTAATGCCGAGTTCGTCGAGAAGCGTGCGCTCCAGCTCGACCATGTCACGTACCGATACGCTCGGGAAATCCGCCTGGTAGCGAGAATCAGTGCCGGGCTTGCGGCTCACAGGACCCGTTGTCCCATAGCAACTGCCGAGGATATTCGCGCAGATGATGTAATCGCGCGCCGGATCAAACGTTTTTCCCTCACCGATGATATTGGGCCACCAGGCCTCCACATCGGCTGAACCGGTCAGCGCGTGACAGATGAGGATCGCGTGATCCGCGCTATTGGCCGGGTCGCCCCAGGTGCGGTAGGCAATCTCGACGTCCTGCAGTACCGCGCCGTTTTCCAGGGTGAAATCACCGGGCACGCGCAGAAACTGCGTTTCCGCGGCTACCTGGGCTTGCAGGTGCGGGGGCAGGTTCATCGAGTCCTCAACAGGCAGCAACTGCGGCTACAGCCGCGAGTTGTGGTGCTGTTCGTGCTGCTTCAAGGGCATTGAGCAGGTCCTCGACGAGATCCTCGGCACTTTCCAGGCCGACGGACAGGCGAATCAACGTCGGTGTCACTCCGGCAGCTGCCTTGCGTTCCTCCGATACCGGCGCATGCGTCATGGATGCCGGATGGCACACCAGGCTCTCGACGCCGCCAAGTGACTCGGCCAGTGAGAAGTAGGTCAGGTTTTCCACGAATGCACGGACGGCCGCCTCGCCACCTTCGATTTCGAAGCTGACCATCCCCCCGAAGCCACGCTGCTGTCGTTTCGCGAGCTCGTGACCTTCGTGGTCCTCGAGACCTGGATAGAAGACTTTCTCGACGTTCGGCTGCGCACTGAGGACATTGGCGATTTGTGCCGCACTTTCTTCGTGCTGCCGGATGCGCGGGTGCAGCGTGCGAATACCACGCAAAGTCATGAAGCTGTCGAACGGTGCGCCGGTGATCCCAATCACGTTGGCCCAGTATGCGCACTGCTCGGCAAGTTCCACGGTCGCGGCTACAACCGCGCCACCGACAACGTCACTGTGGCCGTTGATGTACTTCGTCGTTGAGTGGATAACCAGATCAGCTCCGAACTCGATCGGGTTTTGCAATGCCGGCGACAAGAACGTGTTGTCGACGGCGAACAACGCACCACACTCGGTGGCGATTTCCCGAATCGCGCTAAGATCCGAAATGCGCAACCGCGGGTTCGATGGCGACTCGGTGAGGATGATCTTCGGCCGCACATCTGCGCAGACGGCGCGCAGCGTTTCAATTTTGGTCTGGTCGACAAACTCGACCTCGAACAGGCCCTTCTTCGACTGCTGCTCGAACAGACGAAAGGTGCCCCCGTAGCAATCATGCGGCGCGATGATCGTGTCGCCCGGCGACAGGAATTGGGTCAGGACGGTTAATGCCCCCATGCCAGACGCAGTGATAACCGCACCCGCACCGCCTTCAAGTTCTGCCAGCGCATCGCCTAGCGCATCGCGTGTGGGATTTCCGGAACGCGTGTAGTCGTACTTCCGGGGTTCGCCGAATCCTGCGAACGCGTAATTCGAGGACAGGTGCAAAGGTGGCACGACGGCGCCGTATTGCGTATCAGATTCGATAGACGCACGAACTGCGCGGGTGGCTTTGCTGGCTGAGAAGGTCATTTTCGGTCTCCGCAATGGTTCCATAACACTTCTCATCGGAACCCTGCGAAGCCCGCAAGGGAGGGGTTTACTGCCCTGCACCTGTCACCAGATGTTGCAGTAACCCTCATCTTTCGATGTCCAGAAGACATCGCAGGAGTTGGCACCTTTTCGGAATGGTTAGTTCCGCTGGTTGCCCCGGCGTCGTCGGGCCTATCCCTCGACCGGTCTCGATGAGTTTCGTTGAGTTTATGGGCGATCGCGGACTTGAGTCAACCCACCAAGGCGCTTTATTAAGATTCACCTGAAACCACCAAACCAAGGTAACTGTCACCAAATATAGGTGACAGTTACCTTTTGGGGGTTGCGCTTCGCAGTGGGATGTACTAGTGTAATAACGCGTTAATACACTGATACGACGATGAAGCCCAACCGTAACGAATCCAATCGCCAGCAAGCCAGCGCTGAAGATGCCCTCTTCGAGGCGATCATCAGCCTTGAGAGCAGAGCGGAGTGCCGCAGTTTCTTCAAAGACCTGTGCACCCCCGCCGAACTCCAGGCGCTCGTAGACCGTTGGCAAGTCGTTGAATATCTCGAACAGGGCCTCCCCTACAGAAAGATCCACGACCTGACTGGCGTCAGCGTGACGACTATCGGGCGCGTGGCTCGATTCCTGACAGACGGTTTTGGTGGCTACCAGACCGCCATCGAACGTACCCACCACTCCGAATAAGGACAGCTCCATGGACTCCCCTGAGCAGCGCATAAAAATTGCGGTGCAAAAAACCGGTCGTCTGACAGACCACTCTATCGATCTACTCGAACGCTGCGGCCTCAAAGTCACGAAGAGCAAAAACCAGCTGATTTGCTACGGCGAGAACATGCCGATCGATCTGCTCCTGGTCCGCGACGATGATATTCCGGGCCTCGTCAGCGAGGACGTGTGCGACCTCGGAATCGCTGGCCTCAACGTGGTCGAGGAAAAACGACTAATCCTCGAGTCCGAGGGCCGTCCTGCCCAATTCAAGCAGGTATTCGAACTCGACTTCGGGCACTGCCGCCTGGCTTTGGCGGCACCTGATGATGTTGAGTATTCGGGGCCGAAGTCACTAGAAAATACCCGTATCGCAACGAGTTATGTTGGTCTCCTCACAGACTACCTTAAGAAGAACAACATCAACGCAGAGCCTGTCTACTTTTCGGGTGCGGTCGAAATCGCGCCAAAACTCGGGCGTGCCGAGTACATCTGCGATCTCGTCTCGACCGGTGGCACCCTGAAGGCCAATGACCTCAGGGAGGTAGAAACGCTCCTGGAGAGCGAGGCCGTGGTCATCCAGACACAAAAGCCCCTCGGAGATGAGAAGCAGGCGCTCGTCGACAAGATTCTGCAGCGCCTGGACGGTGTCCTGCAGGTGCGCGAGAGCAAGTACATCATGCTCCACGCCCCCAAGTCGGCGCTTGCAGAGATTCGCGACTTGCTACCTGGATCTGAGGCACCGACAGTGTTGCCCCTCGACGGCACCGACGACAAGGTCGCGGTGCACGCAGTTTGCCGCGAAAACGTATTCTGGGAGACTCTCGAGAACCTCAAAGCCGCCGGCGCGAGCTCGCTGCTCGTGTTGCCGGTCGAGAAGATGCTGGCCTGATGACTTTGAAGATACACATCTGGTCAGAACTCGGAGAGGCGGAACGGGCAATACTCCTTCGCCGACCAGCAGTCACGGACGATGCGAATATTCGGGCTGGCACGACGACTATCGTCGATGACGTCCGCCAGAATGGGGACGCTGCGCTACGAAGGCTGACGCAACGTTACGACCATGCCGACATCAAGGAACTGCGCGTTTCCGACGATGAATTCTCACGGGCCGAATCTGCACTGACACCCCGGCAACTCGACGCGCTCGATCTTGCGATCGACAATGTTCGCCAGTTTCATCTTGCGCAGTTGCCATCGGCGATTCGGGTCGAAACCATGCCGGGTGTGCTGTGCGAGCGCTACAGCCACGCAATCGATGCGGTTGGGCTTTACGTGCCCGCAGGCACGGCACCCCTGCCCTCCGCGGCGATCATGATGGCCGTTCCGGCTGATATTGCAGGTTGCCAGACGAAGATCCTCTGCACACCGCCGCGGCCCGATGGTGAGGCCGACCCGGCCGTCCTGGTTGCTGCCTCTCGGGCTGGCGTCAGAGAGATTTACAAGGTCGGCGGTGCCCAGGCAATCGCGGCGATGGCGTACGGAACCGAGTCGATCCCGAAGGTGAGCAAAATCTTCGGACCCGGTAATGCCTGGGTAACTTGCGCTAAAACACTGGTCAGCACCGACGCCGAGGGTGCTGCGATCGATATGCCGGCCGGCCCTTCCGAAGTACTCGTCATCGCTGACGCCGATGCGTCGGCCGAATTCGTGGCATCGGACCTGTTGTCGCAGGCCGAACACGGTGTCGACTCGCAGGTCGTGCTGCTGACAACGTGCAGCGAATTTGCATCGGAAGTCATCGCAGAAATCGACGAGCAGCTGGCGACGCTGTCACGCGCAGAAATTGCCGCCGCAGCACTGAGTAACTCTCGAATTATCGTGGTTGACGATGTCAGCAGTGCCATCGAGGCCAGCAACGCTTACGCACCCGAACACCTGATTCTGCAGGTTGCCGACCCACGCAGCCTGTTGGGTCGCATCAGAAACGCCGGGTCCGTTTTCGTGGGTCCATGGACGCCGGAGTCCGTTGGTGATTACTGCAGCGGCACCAACCATGTGCTCCCAACCTACGGTTTCGCGAATGCCTGGAGTGGCTTGGGCGTGGACCAGTTCCTGCGACAAATGACAGTCCAGGAACTTTCCCGCGAGGGACTCGAGAACCTCGGTGACGCGGTCGTAAGCCTGGCCGGCCTGGAAGGCCTGGACGCGCATGCTGCTGCCGTTACACGACGCCTGAGGACGCCATCGTGAGCATCACCCGGCTGGCCCGTCCGGAAATCCAGGCACTGCACGCCTATGAAGCGGCGGAACAGGTCGACGACACGATCCGTCTAAACGCCAATGAGTCGCCGCGGCGGTGTGCGATTGGGAATTTCAGGCGTCCGTTGAATCGTTACCCGGAGGTCCGTCCGCAGAACTTGCAGCGTGCGCTGGCGGAGCGATTCGGGTGCCAGCCCGACCAATTGCTCGTTACTCGCGGCTCAAGCGAAGCAATCGACCTCGTAATCCGGACATTCTGCAGGGCTGGGCAGGACAGCGTCCTCATGACCTCACCTTCTTTCTCTATGTACCGGCACTACGCCGAAGTCCAGGGCGCGAACCTGGTCGAAGTAGAAACGCATGCGGACCAGGATTTCGCGATCGATGTAGACGCGATTCTTGCCGCATGTGACGACTCGACTCGAGTCCTGTTCGTCTGTTCCCCGAATAACCCGACCGGGACCACCCTGGCTCGAGCCGCGCTCGAACGCTTGCTGGAGCGCCGCGGGGATAAATCTGCCATCGTCGTTGACGAGGCGTACGTAGAGTTTGGCGATAACACGTCGGTGACTGAACTGCTGGATCGCTTCGGCAATCTGCTGGTATTGCGCACGTTGTCGAAGGCCCTTGGTTTCGCCGGTGCACGTTGTGGCGCCGTCGCCGGTCAAGCAGACGTAGTGCGCATGCTAAGCGCCGTGCAGGCTCCTTACGCGCTGGCAACGCCGGTTGTCGAATGCGTCGAGGATGCATTACAGGCAGACCAGTTGGAACTCGCCCAGCAGACCGTGCGCGAGATCATCAGCGAACGGGAGCGCCTTGCCGCCGCCCTCGCGCAGCACAGTTTTGTTTCCAAGGTCTGGCCCAGCGACGCCAACTTCCTGCTGGTACGCGTGACCAATGCGGAGCTCGTCATGGGCCGCTGCGCCGAACAGAACGTCCTGCTACGTCACTTTGGAGGTGACCTCGATGACTGCATTCGCATCTCCATCGGTAGCCGCGAGGAAAACGACCAGCTACTGCAGGCGCTCGACACGCTGAAGGACGGCGATGATGTCTAAGAAAGTGCTGTTTATCGATCGTGATGGAACGCTTATTCACGAGCCCGAAGACTTCCAGGTCGATGCGGTGGACAAGGTTCGACTGGTCGATAACGTTATCCCGTCGCTGCTTGAGCTGAAGAACCACGGCTATCGCTTTGTCATGGTGTCAAATCAGGACGGTCTGGGCACCGATTCCTTTCCGCAACAGGATTTCGATGCGCCTCATGCGTTGACGATGAGCCTGTTCGAGTCGCAGGGAATTACGTTCGACGAAGTCTTTATCTGTCCCCACCTTCCCGAAGATAACTGTGAATGCAGAAAACCTCGCACTGGATTGCTGACGAAGTTCCTGGCTGCAAACAACATCAACCTTGGGGTATCTGCCGTCATCGGGGATCGCACAACAGACATGGAACTCGCCGAGCGTATCGGCGTGAGCGGCGTTCTCGTCAACTGCCCGGACGAGACCGCGCTGACCTGGTCGCAGATTGTGGAAAGATTCTGCCACTCGGACCGGACTGCAAGTACCGAACGAAACACCAACGAGACTCGCATCCGCGCAGCGGTCAACCTGGATACGAGCAGCAACACGACGATCTCCACGGGCATCGGCTTTTACGACCATATGCTCGAGCAGATTTCGAAACACGGCGGATTCAGTCTCGAACTCGTGTGCGAAGGCGACCTCGAGGTCGACGAACACCACACGGTTGAAGATACAGCGATTTGCCTGGGCACTGCCCTGCGCGAGGCGCTGGGTAACAAATACGGCGTTGGGCGTTATGGTTTCCTGCTTCCTATGGATGAAAGCGAAGCGAAGGTTGCCCTGGACCTGTCAGGACGCGCCGCATTCAAATTCTCGGGCAACTTCCCGCGCGACAACGTTGGCGAGCTGTCGACGGAGATGGTTGAACACTTTTTCCGTTCATTGGCCGAGTCACTGGGCGCGGCGTTGCACATCGAGGTAACCGGAGAGAATACGCACCACATGGTTGAGGCCTGCTTCAAATCCGTCGGACGCGCATTGCGACAGGCCATTCAGCGAACCGGTACCGACCTGCCGTCTACGAAAGGGACGTTATGACGCAGCTCGCGATCATCGACAGCGGCGGCGCAAATATTGCCTCGGTGCTGTACGCCCTTGGGCGACTCGGCGCATCTGCCGAGCTAACCACGGACGCTGACACAATTCGCGGCGCCGAACGGGTCTTGTTGCCTGGCGTAGGCGCGGCAAGAGACGCGATGCAGCGACTTCAGGATGCAAATCTCGTTGACGTCATCCGCAACCTGAAACAACCCGTTCTTGGTATTTGTCTCGGTATGCAATTGCTGTGCGATGGGTCGGAAGAAGAAAACGTTGAGTGTCTCGGCATTATTCCTGGCGTGGCAAACAAACTAACCGTAGCCGAGAGTTACCCGGTACCCAATATGGGATGGTGCGCCACACAGAAAACTCGTACGCACAGGCTTCTGGACGGCATCGATGACGGTAGCTATTTCTACTACGTACACAGCTATGCCCTGCCGGTATCCCAACAGACAATGGCGACGGCGAATCATTCATCGGAATTTTCGGCCGTCGTTGGAAAGGACAATTTTGTGGCGGCGCAATTTCATCCGGAGCGGTCGTCTGCGAATGGCGCCCACTTGCTCAGGAACTTCCTGGAGTTACCAGCGTGAGAATTATTCCTGCAATCGATCTTAAGGATGGAAAGTGCGTGCGGCTCTTCAAGGGCGACTTCGAACAAACAACGGAGTATTCGTCAAATCCGACTGAAATAGGGACGCGCTTCTCCGCTCTCGACGTTGACGACCTGCATATCGTGGACCTCGACGGTGCCCGGACGGGCACGCAGCAGAATCATGCAATTGTCAGTGAGATCGCGCGCGAGACCGGACTGAGCGTGCAGTTGGGCGGCGGTATCCGTAGGCGTGAAAATGTCGCAGCCTGGCTGTCAAACGGTGTCACGCGCTGCGTTGTCGGTAGCGTGGCAATCAAAGAGCCAGAAACTGTAGCGGCATGGCTCAAGGAGTTCGGCCCGGAGGCGATCGTACTCGCACTCGACGTAAAACTGGATGATGACGGTACTCCAAAGCTGACAACACAAGGCTGGACCGAGGCATCCGAAACGTCGCTTTGGGAGTGCCTTGAGGCCTATGGCAATGCAGGCGTCCGCCACGTCCTGTGCACAGACGTGGCACGCGATGGCGCGATGACAGGTCCAAATTTCCAGCTTTACGTCGAAATCCTGCTTCGCTACCCGGCACTGCAACTCCAGGCCTCAGGTGGCGTTCGGAACATTGACGACCTCGAATTGTTGCGCGAGATTGGCGCGCCAGCCGCGATTACCGGACGCGCACTGCTCGACGGCGAAATCACTGCAGCGGAGATAAAGTCATTCCGGCGAAGCGAATAATCCCTTGCCTCGATGTCCGCGACGGTGTCGTGGTCAAAGGCGTACAGTTTCGCAATCACCGTATTGTCGGCGACATTCTTGAGCTGGCGACCCGGTACTGCGAAGAACGCGCGGATGAGCTCGTGTTCTACGACATCACGGCGAGTCCCGATGCGCGCACGGTCGATCGAAGCTGGGTCAGCGGCGTCGCGTCCGTTCTGGACATCCCTTTTTGCGTCGCAGGTGGCATCAGATCAGTCGCCGATGCCGAGGACGTGCTGAACAAGGGCGCCGACAAAATCTCGATTAACTCCCCTGCACTGGCGAGACCAGAGCTGATCACCGAGCTCGCTGCGCGTTTTGGCTCGCAATGCGTGGTTATCGGTATCGACAGTCGCGAGGAAGACGGCGATTGGTTCGTGTACCAGTACACAGGTGATCCGGATAAAACGACGGCCGCACAGCGCAGGACGCTGGATTGGGTCACCGAGGTACAAGAGCGTGGAGCCGGCGAGATTGTGCTGAATTGTATGAACCAGGATGGCGTGCGCCGCGGCTACGACTGTAAGCAACTCGCGGCGGTTCGCGCGGTGTGCGACGTGCCATTGATCGCATCCGGCGGTGCAGGAGCCAGTGAACATTTCCTGAGAGTGTTTGAAGATGCGGGGGTTGACGGCGCCCTGGCCGCCAGCGTGTTCCACAGTGCAGAAATTCCTATACCCGATCTCAAGCACTACCTGGCCGAAAACCAGGTCGACATACGAATCTGAGGACTTGAAGTGAGCACACCGAATATCGAATTCATCGCCGAACTCGAAGCGATCGTCAAGACAAGGCTGGCAGCGGGTGGTGACGAGAGTTACACAGCACGACTTGCGGCGGCTGGCACCAAGCGCATCGCCCAGAAAGTCGGTGAGGAAGGCGTCGAACTGGCGCTGGCCGCGACTGCGGGCAGCCAGCAGGAGACCATTGATGAGGCAGCCGACCTGATCTATCACGTGATTGTGTTGCTGGCCGACCGAGGTTTGAGCCTGGAGGACATCAACGCGCGCCTCGCGGCGCGCCACAGCCCCTAGGTACATCCCGAGAATTACGTATTGCGACGGCCGCCGTCCGGCCGGATAGTCCTATCAAATTATTTCTTCTAGGAGACTCCAGATGAATTCTTTCCATTGGCTTCGGGCTTTCCTGATCCTCCTGGCAACCTGTGCAGTTGTGATCATTCTGTCCTCACCCGCAATCGCTGAGGGCAAAGGTGATGGCCACAAGGGAATGCACGGCAAGCACCACCAGTGCCCAAGCTACTCCGAGATCGATGCGAACGCCGATGATGCGGTTACTGCAGAGGAATTCTATGCGTTTCGCGCCAGTCGTATGGCGGCACGTGCCGAAGCTGGCGGCAAGATGAAAAATGCCAGGAACGCCCCGACATTCGAAGACCTCGACCTGGATGGCGACGGCGAATTATCAGCCGACGAGTTTGCAGAGCACCGCGCTCAGTGCCCGATGAGAATCAAACAAAAAGACACTGCTACGACCGAATAGCTCAGGCCGCTACGCAGCGCCTTTTTCCATGGCGCGCTGATTCGCCGGACGCGCCAGGCAACGATCGGCGTAGTCACCGAGATTCGCGGTGACAGGCAGCATCTCGAACATGCGCAGGAAAATCGCGCTTGACCCGAGCATCACATCTGCCGCTGTGAACTGATCGCCGAGGATCCACTCCTTGCCTTCCAGCGCCTTATCCCAGGTCTCGATCATGAGGTCGAAGTCGCCCCAGCCGTTGCGATGGCGATTACTCTCAACCTTGTTGAATTTTTCGGACATCGCCGGCTCTACAACGGCGGGCGTATACATCGTCCAGTACAGGAACTTTCCTCGCCGCGGGTCGACGACAGCCGGTGCCAACGTCGCCGGACAGTAACGATCCGCGACATAGATACAGATCGCAGCAGACTCGGACATGTACACACCGCCGTCGACGATCGCAGGCACTTTTCCCATCGGGCTGGCCAACAGAAACTCGTCACTGTGTTTCGCACTACCCAGCTCGATGCGCTCCATCTCATACTCAATGCCGGCCTCTTCCAGCATCCAGATTCCTCGTTGTGCGCGGGTCTGCGGTGCCCAGAAAAGTTTCATATGACGATCTCCTTTGCGACCTCGCGCATGTTGTAACGCGAGCTCATGACGTACCCGTATGCCCCCGCGTTGGCGATCAGAATAACATCACCCTCCTCGGTCGGTGGCAACAGGCGATCGCTGCCGAGACGATCGCCCGTCTCACAAATGGGTCCAACAATCGTCACTGTCTCGCTCGGTGCCTGATCGGCCCGAGTCAGATTCACGATCTCGTGATACGCACCATAGAGTGCCGGGCGAATTAGCGAGTTCATTCCGGTCCCTACGCCGATATACCGCATCTCGCCTTTGCCCTTGGTCTGCGTGACGCGTGTCAGCAGCACACCGGCGCGGGCAACGATGTAGCGACCCGGTTCCAGCCAAAGCCTGTACTGAGGGTAGGCTTGTTTGATCTCGGCCAGCGTCGCGTCGACTGTCGCCAGGTCAATCGGCTTGTCACCCGGCTTCTCGGGTACTCCGAGACCGCCGCCGAGGTCGATCGTCTCGACGCCCGGGAATTGCTCCGCAATCTGCACCAGTTCACCGGCGACCGTGCGCCAGTTATTCGGATCCAGGATGCCGCTGCCGCTGTGTGCGTGAATACCAATGACTTCTGCGCCAGCCGCAGCAACGAGGCTCTTGAGCTCGGCGACTTCAAAGCGTGGCACACCAAATTTGGAGTGCACGCCGGCAGTTTTTACGTGTTCGTGGTGTCCGCGCCCCTGCCCCGGGTCGATACGAACAAACAGCTTTTGCCCTTTGAATAACTCTGGCCAGGCCTGTAACGGAAACAGGTTATCCAGCGTAACCTGCAATCCCTGTTCGATACCCCACGCATACTCCTCGCGTGGTGCGAAATTCGGCGTGAATAGAATACGGCTGCGATCAAGGTCCGGAATGATCTCTTCAAGCCACTCGACTTCACCCGGTGACACACATTCGAAATCTACGCCGCTCGTGTTTAGCGCTTTCAATAAATCGGCATTGAAGTTCGCTTTGACTGCGTAAAGGATGCGATCGACGTTCTTAAGGCTTGTCAGGTTGCTGGCAGCTTCGATGACGCTGTCGCGATCGTACACATACGCATTGGGTTGTGAGTCCGCGATCTGTAGTAATTTTCCGCGCTTTTGCATCCACCAGGTATCGGCGGCACGTGCGGCGGGTTCGTCGCCGGCGAACAAACGTTCCCAACTCGGTCCGAATACTGTCGACGCGCCTTTCTTGCGAATGACCGAGGCGTGCAGTTTGCTGACCAGCCTCGGGCCCTGCTGCTTGTCGACGACAAAACTCAGGTTCAGGTCGTTGGCCGCCTGCGACATCAAGTGAATTCGCTCTTCCTCGAACACTTCGAGAACAGGAGCCATCCGCGGAATGATCGTTCGAATCTTGCGGCCGACAAGACTGACTGCAGAGCAATTCGAGATCACGCTCACGTTGCACAGCTTTTCGAGATCGTGAACCAGCGACTCTTCGACGTCGTCGGCGAGCATGCCGTCGCTCGTATCAATTGAGACCGTCACATTCGTTTCTGACGTGGATATCAGGTCGACTGAGACGCCGTTATCTGCGAACGCCGTGAATGCTTTAGCCAAAAAGCCGACTTCGTGCCACATGCCAACGGTCGTCATGGACACGAGCGTCAGGCCGTTGCGTATACAAATGCCCTTTACCTGTGGCTCGACTTCCTCGGTGACCGAGGAAATCACCGTACCGGCGATCTCCGGCGCCGCGGTGCTGCGTATAAAAATCGGTATGCCGCTTTCGCGGACGGGAGATATGCAGCGTGGGTGCAAGACCGAACTTCCGGCAGACGCGAGCTCCTGTGCTTCGTCGAAATGCAATCCGGTCAGCAAACGCGCCGACGGCACGACTCGAGGGTCCGCTGTGAACATGCCCGGAACGTCCGTCCAGATTTCGAGCCGCCGCGCCTGCAAGCGCCCGGCAAAATACGCGGCTGATGTATCGGAACCGCCACGACCGAGTAGCACGGTTTCACCCGCCTTGTTCCTTGCGATAAAGCCCTGGGTGAGCACGACGCCGTCCCGCTCCGCCAGTTTCGCTTCCATCTCCGGGTTATGGGAATAATCACAGGTCGCAGAAAGATAACTTGTGACAGGATTACGCCCGGGCCGAGACCGGCTCGTTAGCAGGTCCCGTGCGTCGAGCCAACTGACTGGCAGACCTTGTCGCTGCAGGAACGCCGCCCCCAGTTGCGTCGACATCAACTCGCCCAACGCCATGACGCGTACGCGGACCCGAACGCTAACCTCCTTAACCAGACGTACACCGGCCACGAGCTGCTCGAGTTCGTGCAGCCGATCCTCCAGTAGCTCGGTGCCGTCGAGCTCCAGTGCTTCGGCCAGGTCGTAGTGCTGCTTGCGAATAGCCTCGAGCTGGTCTGTCGGGTTTCCGGCAACTGCGCTGGCCAGCACTTCTTCAAGTGCGTTGGAGACCCCGCGAAGGGCCGAATGCACCACGACAGGCTTCATTCCGGCATCGAGACGCGCCCTGACCAGGCCAGCAATCGTCTGCCAGTTGTCGGCCGTCGAGACGCTCGTACCGCCAAACTTCATGACTATCCATTGGGATCGGGCGAGCGAATCCGACGCGCCCAGTGCGCCGCTGTCCACGAACTCAGCCTCTTTGATCTTCCTTTTCATTCAATCCCTCGAACGGACACGGCCAAAAAAAAACCCGCAAGGAATATCCCGGCGGGTTCGTTGACAATGTCCGTACTTTATTACTAGCCGGTACAGTTGCCATTCGCACCCACGCGCCTCTGGCGCGCCATGTGTTTTATGTTTTTTTCTTTATCGAACAAGTCGATAAGTTGGCACTTCACGTGGGTGTCGGAAAAATTCATCGTAGAAGTAAATCGGACCTGACCCCGCAGGTCAAGTCCACTCCGGCGGAATCGTCGTCGCGCCTTCGGATGCCGATGACACTTCGTTGCGATATTTGGCCAATACACCGCGTTTTACGGGCGATTCCGGGCGTTTCCACCCAGCCCGGCGTCGCTCGAGCTCATCGTCGCTCACATCAACGTTGATCTCCTTGCTTTCGGCGTCGATGCGTATCAAATCGCCATCCTGAATCAGGCCTATCGGGCCTCCCACGGCCGCCTCCGGGGACACGTGCCCCACAACGAAGCCATGGCTGCCGCCGGAGAATCGCCCATCTGTGATCAACGCGACATCCGAGCCCAGGCCCTTGCCCATTATGGCGCCGGTGGGGCTCAGCATTTCCCTCATTCCCGGTGCACCTTTGGGGCCCTCGTACCGAATGACAAGCACGTCACCGGCTTTGACCGTGTTATCCAGAATGGCCTGTAGCGCTTCTTCCTCAGAATGGAACACACGCGCCGACCCTTTGAAACGAAGGCCTTCCTTGCCAGTAATCTTGGCGACTGAGCCGTCGGGAGCAACATTGCCGTACAGAATAGCGAGGTGGCTGTCAGGTTTGATGGGATTATCGAAGCTCCGGACTATGTCCTGACCTTCCGGATAATCGGCGACATCGGCGAGATTCTGGGCCAGAGTCTTGCCCGTGACGGTCATGCACCCGCCGTGCAACAGTCCCTTGTCGAGCATGCGTTTCATCAACGGCTGGATTCCACCGATCTCGATCAGCTCTGACATCAGGTATTTGCCGCTGGGTTTGACGTCCGCAAGTACCGGCACACGCGCCCCGATTTCGGTGAAGTCATCGAGTGACAGTGGCACGTCAGCCTCGCGTGCAATCGCGAGCAAGTGCAGCACCGCATTGGTTGACCCACCCAGGGCAATCACAACGGACACGGCGTTCTCGAACGCCTTTCGCGTCATGATATCGAGTGGCTTGATGTCCTCTCGTATCAGATTCAGCACGGCTTCGCTGGCCTTGTGACAATCGTCGATCTTCTGATTCGAAACGGCTTCCTGCGCGGAGCTGTTTGCGAGGCTCATACCCAACGCCTCAATGGCCGATGCCATCGTATTTGCGGTGTACATGCCGCCGCAGGCACCCGGTCCGGGAATCGCCGTCTTCTCGACTTCGAGAAGTTCTTCGTCCGAAATTTTGCCGCCCGACTTCGCGCCGACCGCCTCGAACACCGAGACGATGTCCCGCCGCTTGGCGCCAGGCTTGATCGTGCCTCCGTATACGAAAACCGACGGACGATTCAGTCGTGCCATCGCCATGACACAGGCCGGCATGTTCTTGTCGCATCCACCAATTGCGACGACACCGTCGAAGCCCTCAGCACCCACCACCGCTTCGATCGAGTCTGCAATTATCTCGCGAGACACGAGGGAGTAACGCATGCCTGGCGTGCCCATCGAGATGCCGTCCGACACACTGATGGTATTGAAAACGACGCCTTTGCCGCCCGCATCGTTCGCTCCCTTCGCTGCTTCTTCGGCCAGGTCGCCAATGTGCATATTGCACGGCGTGACCATGCTCCAGGTCGACGCAATGCCAATCTGCGGGCGCTTGAAATCTTCCTCGGTAAACCCGACGGCGCGCAACATTGCGCGACTGGGTGCCTGCGCATCGCCATCAACGACGACGCGCGAATAGCGTCGCAGTTCCTTGTCACTCATGGTGCGTATTGCTCCGGGTGGAAAAGCTATGCCCTGCAAGGGCCGGAGCGGCAGTCTAGCAGCAAAATAGCCGTTACTGCTCGTCGTCCCGGATCATCACAGCGATGTTCGATGAGACATTCGAGGGCCGAGTCTCGTGGTCCACGGCCAGTTTGACGACGAAGGCTTCGTCACCTTCTGCGCGCGAATCCTGCACAAGTGGAATCAGCAGCCGGGCCGAGCGTTGGCCAGGACCGAACGAAATAGAATTGGTGCCAGTGGCAAAGTAGTCCTCGCCTTCGGTTGCGGTGAGATCCTCAACCCAATAATCGACGACAACCGATGTCGTGTCTGGATTAAACCGGATAATATCGATTTGCACGGCGGGATCGGCCTCGCTGACAGAAACCTGGCTGGTCGCAAACGCGATCGTATTGGTGGGTAACCTGCCCTCGAACGCCCGCTGGTCGTCGTCTTCAAGCGTGACATTGATAATGGCGAGCTCGGATTCGGGAGAATCCGCAAGCCGCAGGCGCAACGTCGACTGCTGGTCGGCCTCCCGCCTGGGATCGGATGCGGCAGTCAACGTTACGCGTGCGCGCTCCTGACCGGCCGGAAACGCCACCAACCCTGCATTCGACAAGGCGTACTGGCCGGCTCCCCAGGGTGAACGATTACCGCTAAAGCCGATCTCCTCAAGGCGCAGAGCCAAAGGAGCCGCCAGATCACCCTGGCGAACAAAATCGACAATCACTGAGTTACCATCTTCGCGGAGCAGAACTCGGGTCGAATCGCCAGCTTTGGCATCCAATGCAAATGTGACAATCGCTGCCGGCGGGGGCAGCGTGGAATAGTCAACCAGGTTCTGGTACTGAACTACGGGCTGGGGCTCCGGTTCATCGAACTCAGCTACTTTCAGCTCCCCAACCGGTTCCTTAATCAACCCTGCATCTGGGGTCCGGGGGCGCGATCCGTCGGTGACTGGCTCGTCTACCGTAATGATCTCGGGCTCGGCTTCAGCCTCGAGCTCTTCGAGAATTGGCTCAGGCCCCGCAATATCCTGAATACCCGTTGACTCGCTGAATTGCTCTATCCACGGATCCAGGTATCCCAGCTGTTGTGCCGCGATACCCGCAAGTCCGAGCAGTACCGCAATGATCGCGGCCCACTTGCCGGGAGAGCCGCCGTCGTCTTCTACTCCAAATCTCGCTGGTGCCTCGAAACTGATCGTCTCTTCGCCTGCCTCGTCGAGCGCTTCAATGAACTCGCCGACGGACTTGAAGCGCGTGACGCGGGAATAGGACAACGCTTTTCTGAGCGCCTTCCACTGCTCATCATTGATGTTCTGCGGCCGCTGCGGCTTCATGGCCTCTTGCGATGCCTCCGCTGCATTGCGTGGGCCGAACACTCGATAACCGGCTACCAGCCGGTACAACAGGCAGGCAAGGGAGAAAACATCATCGCTTGCAACCGGCTCTTCGCCGCCCAGCACCTGCATGCTTGAGTAAGCAGGTGTCAATGCGCCAAGCACGCCCGGGTCGAATCCGTTCTCGCCTTGTTTCTGGCGGACTCGTGCCACGCCAAAGTCGAACAGTTTCACATCGCCATTGGGCATGACCATGATGTTTCCGGGCTTGATGTCTGCGTGAACGATTCCGCAGCGATGTGCGTAGTCAAGCGCATCGCCTACTTGTCGCACGATTCTGAAAGCCGCCTCGAGGTCAATACTTCGCGAATCGGCCGAGTCGAGAATGTCGGCCAACGTGCGGCCCTCGAGCCACTCAAGAACCAGGAAATAAAGGTCGTCGTCGCGATCGAGATCAATGAATCGCACAATGTGCGGGTGCACGAGACAACGCGTCTTCGCAGCTTCCTGTTGCAATGCTCGAAGCGCGTGACCATCTTCCGCCAACTGCGGCGACAGCACTTTTATCGCAACATTTACCTGCTCTGTTCCAGCTTCTGCCAGGCGCCGATCAAGGGCTTTGTAAACCACGCCCATGCTGCCGCCTGATACTTTTTCCTGCAGGAGGAAACGATCCCGGAGAACAGAACCGACCTGCACATTGGCGTCCGAGGTATCTACAGGAAACAGGTCTGCAGGAATGATCGTGGTGGTCCCAAATGCATCATCGCCCTCGTCTGCTGCTGGTTCATTGCTGAATGCTGGCGCAACCGGAGACTCGACAATTTCCGGAGTCTCGACCTTTGCGTGCTTGGCAGCGATCGAAGCCGGCGTCGGGCTCGTGGGGATTTTTTCGGTCACGTATCGATCCAGCATCGACTTGACGAGCTGGAAGGTCTCCTTGCGTAAACCGCCCGCTTCGTAGCGCTCCTGCAGGACGCGCCGGATCTCGGCCTCGCTGCCTCCGCTGGACGCCAACAGCGAGCCGATACCCTCCTGGATATCGGCCAGCATGTCGACATCATTGGTCGTGGCTTCGAGTCGATCATCGAAGCTTGCCAGCTGGTCGGCGAACGTATCGCGAATTTTGTCGGATTCAGCAGTCATCTGTAACAGCGAATTTTACCGACATTATGACGCAACAAACCGGAACTGGTCGTCAAATTACCTTGCCCGGATTGAGGATATTGGCGGGATCCAGCGTTGTCTTGAGCGTTCGCATGAGATCGTACTCCGGTCCAGCCCGATACTGCGCCAGATATGCCCGCTTAAGCTGCCCCACCCCGTGTTCTGCACTGAAGCTGCCACCCAGCTCAGCAACGAGGTCGTAGATGGCGCCGGTGATCCGCTCTCCCTCATTCGCATATTCGTCAGGGCTCAGATCGTGCGGCAGGGATACGTTGTAGTGGAGATTGCCGTCACCTACGTGGCCAAATGCTACGAGCGTGGCATCAGGCCTCAGCTCCGCCAGCAACGCGTCCCCACGCAGCAGAAACTCCTGCATTCTCGACACCGGGACCGAGATGTCGTGTTTGAGCGCCTTTCCGGCCTGGCGCTCTGCTTCCGAAATCGAATGGCGCAGCCGCCACATGTTAGCCACCTCCGCCGAGTTTTTTGCGATGACCGCATCAAGAACCAGGCCAGTCTCGGCAGTTCGCATGAGAGCGGACTCCAATTTCTCGGATTCGTCGCCCGTGGCAACTTCAAGAAGTACATACCACGGATATTTGTCGTCGAATGGCAGTTTGGCATCAGGAATAAACCTGGTCACCAGGTCGAACACGTAATCCGACACCAGCTCGAAAGTCTGAACCTGGTCCGGAAAACAGGCTTTCATTTCTCCCAGCAATGAAACCGATGCTCCTGACGAAGGAACCGCAACCATTGCCGTGCTCAATTCACCGGGTTGTGGTACAAGACGCAGCGCCGCCGCCGTGATGATACCCAGCGTGCCCTCGCTGCCAATAAAAAGCTGTTTCAGGTCGTAGCCCGCCGTGTCCTTGCGAAGCGAACGAAGGCTATTCAATACAGTCCCGTCAGCCAGGACCACTTCGAGGCCCAGGATCAGCGCTCGTGTTGTCCCGTAGCGAATGACATTCATCCCCCCGGCATTGGTGGCGATATTGCCACCGATCTGGCAGCTCCCCTCTGCGCCAAGGCTCAACGGAAAGCAGCGACCCACGTCGAGTGCCGCTTCCTGGATGGTTTGAAGCACGCAGCCTGCCTCGACTTCCATCGAAAAATTGTCCGCATCGACGACCCGAATGCGATTCATGCGTGCCATGGACAGCAGTACCTGCTTGCCGGACCCATCGGGTATCCCTCCGGCACACATCCCCGTATTGCCACCTTGTGGAACGATGGCAACGCCGGCAGCCGCGCACGCTGTGACGACTTGAGAGACTTCACCGGTCGTCTTCGGCATAACCATGATCGGCGTGTCGCCCACAAACAGGCCGCGCCATTCGTTGATGTGCGGGTGGAGCTCATCCGCATCGCAGGTCCACCCTTTCGGGCCGACTATTCCCTTCAGTTGCTCAAGCAGCTTGTTCATCAAATATCACCTGCTGCTCAAACGTATCCCAGTCGATGTTACTGCCACACATGACAAGCGCAACGCGTTTGCCGCGGAGCTCCTCACGCAATGGACCCAGTAACGCGGCTGTACTTGCCGCACACGCCGGCTCAACCGCGATCCTCATCGTTCGAAACAGAAAACCCATGCTGCGTCGCAGTTGCGTATCGTCCACGAGCACAAGCCTGTCTACATTCGCCTCCGTCAGGGCGAAGGAATACGGCATAGCGAAAGGCGCACCGAGACTGTCTGCGATGGTTCCGACTTTGTCGATGCTCTGTGGCTCGCCTGCGGCACGGCTGCGATGCATGGTATCGGCACCTTCTGGCTCGACCCCAATGATCTCGCAATCGGGTCGCAGTTGTTTCACAGCGTTGGCAATTCCACCAATCAGCCCGCCGCCACCGATCGGAACAATCAGTGTGTCGAAATCTTCAGCTTGTTCGCAGATTTCGAGCCCGACGGTACCAGTACCCAGCGCGATCGAAGGCCCTTCAAATGGATGAACAAAAAATCGCCCCTCGTTCTCCTGAATCCGCTGCGCCATTTCGAAGGCTTCGTGGACGTCCTCCGCCAGAACCACGTCGGCGCCGAATGATCTGCACGCCGCGATTCTGGAGGGATTGGCCGATTTAATCATCACCACCTTCGCCGTACTGCGCAGAGTTTGCGCGGCAAACGCCGTCGCGATCGCGTGATTTCCCGCGCTCACGGCTGTCACACCGGCGGCGAGCTGCTCCTCGTTGAGACCATGTAATGTCGCCAACGCCCCACGCGCCTTGAAGGTACCCGTCCTTTGAAGGAACTCCAGCTTTGCCTGAACCAGGGTTCCGCCGCCGATTGCGCTCTCGATAGCTGCGCAACGAACCATCGGAGTCCTTATCGTATCTTCCGCAAGTTGTTCGCGTAACTTGCGAATTTCCTTGATGTCTGGCCCTGTCACTGTCATTTGTTATGTAAGATGGATGGCGGTAGTTATAACACTTGCGCTGTATATCAGAGTTGATTAGGTTGGGTTGAGCGAACTGTGGCAGAGAATCCACTTTCGCGAAAGTCGCTGCGGGCATAGCATGGAATTAGATGAACTGTCGAAATCCGGGATTCGACGAATAGCTGACTATTCGCCGTACCTGGATCAGTTAGCGGGGCTCGCCCAACAAATGGGGCTGCGCCAGCGCAGCAACCTGATGCATGTCGAAACCGCGTTGCGCAGCCACTGGTCTCTCGGCCAGAACAGTATCCTCAGCTGGTCTCCGCTGGACCAGAGCATCCTCATCCTGGTCGTGCCACATTACGCAATTGCTGAGTACACGTCCCCGCGCGCCGATAATTTACCACCGCGCGTGTCGCCAAGGTTCATCACCGAACTGATCTCCGGCGATCGTGAGCTGACGATTACGCAAATGCAGAAAGTCGCGCGGCTGCTGGATATTGAACCGATCAATATTCGCTTGCGCGAGCCGCTGGCCGGCACCGACGTCGAATCACGGATCATCGAGAAGATGATTCGTAAGTACGGCATCAACTATGTTCCAAGCCGTGCAGTAACTCTATTCGATATCGTTGGCTTCGGCTTGGTGACGCCATTCGAACAAATGACGCAGCTGAACAGCCTCTCATACTCGCTGAACTCAGCACACGCGAAGATGCTGGAGCAGGACGTAAACATCGATTTCGCGCGGTCTTCCAGCGGTGACGGCTTCTATATCTGGAATCGCGATGAGGGCCTTGAGGCCAGCGTAAATCTGTACCACTTCATGCATATCGTGCTCGCAGATAACGCGATCGCGCGCAGCAAATCCGTCACCAAGGCTGTCCCGCGGCTGCGTGCGTGCTTCCACGTCGGCAGCTGCTACGAGTTCCACCAGGCAGAAGGCCTGAATCCCACGACACATGACTTTATCGTCGGGGACGTCACGATCGAGCTTGCGCGCATGATCGATGCCGCGTTGCCTGGCCAGATTCTCGTGGGCGATTTCATGACTGATATCGCGTCGCATACCGAAACGGGCACGTTGCAGGTCGAACCGAATGTCGATGCGGTGACTTTTCTTGAGCGCGCCCAGGGAAACCTGTCGCAGCTCAGTGGCATGGAGCTGTCGGGCGAGAAGGTCACTGCTATCAAGTGCTACCTGACCGGTGAAAATATGGGCGGCGGCCAATTTAATATCCGACGCCTGACCATCAAGGACAAACATGGCTTGTCACGCGTTGCGTTCAACGCCAAGGTCAATATTTATCGAGAGCTGGCACAGCCTATTCTCCTGGGCATCCAGGACCGAAAACTACCGGCAATCGCACCCGTCTGACGAGGCAAACTAATGCAGAGAACAACAGCTGACTGGGGCGGCAACCTTGTCGCGTTCGCAATCGTCATTCTTCTCAACGTGTTATCGAACGCGCTACCCATTAATGACCAGACCATGCCGGAGATCTCAGCGAAGTATCCGTCGCTGTTTACGCCGGCCGGGTTCACTTTCTCGATCTGGGGCGTGATCTACCTGGGATTGTTGATCTTCGTTGTCTGGCAAGCCCTGCCAGCTCAACGGAATAACCCGAAAGTCGCGAAAATCTCGCGGTATTTTCAGGTCAATTGCCTGATGAATGCGCTTTGGATCGTCGTATGGCACTTCGACCTGCTCGCGGTATCGTTGCTCGTCATGCTGGTCATCCTCGTCACGCTGATCCAGATTTACCGATTATTGATTGCAGAGATAGACTCCGCCCCATTCGTCGAGCACATAGTTTTGTACTTGCCATTCAGTCTGTATACCGGCTGGATAACGCTCGCGACCATCGCCAATGCAAGTGCACTGCAGATCGGTAGCGGATGGGACGATGTCTGGCTGACTGCCGTGCAATGGACCCTGCTCAAACTCGCGGTAGCGGGTGCGATCGGCGCAACGATGATTCTGAAACATCGTGACATACCGTTTGCGCTGGCTGTCGCCTGGGCCGCTTACGGTATCTCCGTAATGCAGTCAGCAACTCCCGAGGTATCCGGAACAGCCGCGACCCTGTCACTATTGATGCTGATTCTCGTAGCAGTCGATGGCGCAAAGCGCCTCGCCCCTACCTAACCAACCCGGAGAACCCACATGGCAAACGAGGGCTATCACGAACCTCTCAATGAACTGACTGACGAAACCCGGGACATGCACAGGGCCATCACTTCCCTGATGGAAGAACTCGAAGCAGTTGACTGGTACAACCAACGAGTCGATGCGTGCAAGGACGACGAGTTGCGCGCGATTCTCGCGCACAATCGGGATGAAGAAAAAGAACACGCGGCCATGGTTCTTGAGTGGATCCGTCGGCAGGATGCGACGTTCGATAAAGAGCTGAGGGATTTTCTGTTTACGGAAAAGCCTATTGCTCACGCGTAGCGAAAGGAAAAATTGGTCGGGGCGATAAGATTCGAACTTACGACCCCCACACCCCCAGTGTGGTGCGCTACCAGGCTGCGCCACGCCCCGACCGTGTCTGTAAACAATAACAGAGCGCGGCAATGATACTTGCCGTCGTCACAGGATGGAAGATAAGATTTTTAGCGGCGCAGGATCTTAAGAACTTGTTCAAGTTCCATGCGTATCTGCTTGATAATCTGCTGACTTTGCGTCACATCTAACTTGGCATCGTCACCGGTCAAGCGCTGGCGAGCACCACCGATCGTGAACCCTTCGTCATACAGGAGACTCCGGATCTGGCGAATGATCAGGACGTCCTGGCGCTGGTAATAGCGGCGGTTGCCCCGTCGCTTAACAGGCTTCAGTTGTGGGAACTCTTGCTCCCAATACCTGAGTACGTGCGGCTTGACCGCACAAAGGTCGCTCACTTCACCAATCGTAAAGTAACGCTTCCCAGGAATTGGAGGTAGTTCGTCGTTATTCCCCGGTTCCAGCATATGCTTCCACTCGGGCCTTTAGTTTTTGTCCTGGACGAAACGTCACAACGCGGCGAGCGCTGATCGGAATTTCCTGACCCGTTTTCGGGTTCCTGCCAGGACGTTCTTTTTTATCCCGAAGATCAAAATTCCCGAATCCGGAAAGTTTGACTTGCTCCCCTACTGCGAGTGATGCACGCAGCTCCTCAAAGTACATATCGACCAATTCGCGTGCTTCTCTTTTGTTGAGACCGAGCTCATTGAACAACGACTCGGCCATGTCTGCTTTGGTCAGTGCCATCGGGAATCAGTCTCTTAGTTCAGCGGCGAATTTATCTTCTAGTCTGCCGATTGCGGCGGCCATCGCGGTGTCCGCATCTTCGTCAGTAAGGGTGCGCGATGTTTCCTGTAAAATCAAGCCTATTGCGACGCTTTTTCGCCCTGCTTCTATCTTGTCGCCCTTATAAATGTCAAAAATCCTGACATCCCGAATGAGATCCGGAGCACTCGATGCGACTGCATTTACAAGATCGTCAGATGAAACTCTGTCATCCACGACGACCGCGATGTCGCGTCGAATCGCCGGGAATTTCGAAATGAGCTCGGCATTCGGTGCAGCAGACTCGAGCGCTTTCGACGCATCGAGCTCGAAAAGATAGACCGCACGTTTGAGGTCGTAGTCCTTCGCGATGCCCGGATGCAACTTGCCGACGACACCAATGACTTCGTCGCCACGCAGGATTTGGGCCGCCTGTCCGGGCTGCAGTGCCGGGTGATCAGTCGCTTCAAATCGCATGTCGCTGACATCACCCGTGAGTGCGAGTACGGCTTCCACATCGGCTTTTATGTCAAAGAAATCAACGCTTTCGGATTTAGCTCCCCATTGCTCCGGAGCAACCGGCCCTGTCACGAGACCAGCCAGTCGAACGACTTCGTAGTGCGCATCGAGCGTGCCATGGTAGGAACGACTCGCCTCAAAAATTCGCACACGATCCTGCTGACGAGCCGTGTTAGCAGACGCAGTTGCGACCATGCCCGGCCACAGCGAGGCGCGCATCACTGACAACTCTGATGAAATCGGATTGCTGAGCACGAGCTGCGATTCGACACCGGTGAACCTCGTATTCGACTCCCCGTCGATGAAGGTGTAGGTGACAATTTCCTGGTAATCGCGGGCGATCAGTGTTGCCGCTGCTCGCTCCATTTCGATCTTCGACTCCGTGACCGTCTCCAGCGGAGACTGTGCCGACAAAGTTGTCTCAGGAATGGAATCGTAGCCATGGATGCGTGCGACCTCCTCGATGAGATCGACTTCGTACTGCATATCGAAACGGTGGCTCGGGCCTTTGACCTTCCAGCCATCATCCGTCTCCTCAACGTCGAGCTGCAAACTCGTGAGAATACGGACGACTTCGGTGTTGTCGATTTCCAGACCGAGCAGGTGCGTCAGGCGACTCTTCCTGAGCGTGATCGTCTCACGTTTTGGCAGGTGCTCTTCGGCAGATTCGACAACCAGCGGACCAGCTTCGCCACCGGAGATTTCCAGCAGTAACCCGGTCGCGCGTTCAATCGCACGCCCCTGTCCTTCGAAATCCACACCACGTTCAAAGCGCAAGGACGCATCCGTATGCATGCCGTAATTACGTGCCCGGCCCGCCATGAATTCCTGTGGCCAGAAGGCGGCTTCGAAGAACACATCGGTGGTCTTGTCAGAAACGGCCGTGCTCAGTCCACCCATAATTCCAGCGATACCGATCGGACCGCTATCGTCCGTGATGATGACCGTGTCATCCGTGAGCTCGATCTCTTTTTCATCGAGCAGCATGACCTTTTCGCCGGATTTGGCCAATCGCGGCCGAATCGGACCCTGCAACAGCGCTGCATCATAGGCATGCAGGGGCTGTCCGAGCTCCAGCATGACGTAATTCGTTATATCGACGACCGGTGAGATACCTCGCAGACCCGCACGGCGCAGTCTCTCGGTCATCCAAACCGGCGACCTGGCCTGCGGATCGATACCCCGGATCAGACGGCCGGCGAACCGCGGGCAGGCAGCTGGCTCGACGAGCTCGACCGGGTGAACATCGTCGCTCGTCGCCTTGATGGGATCAACAGACGCGTCCTTAAGGTCGGCGCCAGTGAGTGCGGAGACGTCACGAGCAATACCAAGAACACTGAAACAATCGCCGCGATTCGGCGTCAGGTCCAGATCAATTACCGCGTCTGGCAACGCAAGGAACTCAACGAGCGGCTTGCCAACTTCGGCATCCGCAGGCAGATCCATGATGCCGTCCGACTCGTCGCCAAGCCCGATCTCGACAGCCGAGCACAGCATGCCGTTCGACACGACACCGCGAATCTTTGCCTTACGCAGCTTCATACCGTTCGGGCAGTTTTACGCCAGGCTTCGCCAACGGCGTCTTCATACCCTTGCGAACATTCGGCGCACCGCAAACGATGTCGATCAATTCGTTGCCACCATCCGACACCTTGCATACGCTGAGCTTGTCGGCATCCGGGTGCTTGCCGCATTCGACAACTTCGGCAATGACCACATCTTCGATGCCGAGGCCTTCGTATTCGATGCCGTCCACTTCCTGACCGAGCATCGTCAACTGATGACCGAGCGCCTCGGTATCAAGGTCCGGATTCACCCATTCACGCAACCAGGATTCTGCAATCTTCATCGCGCTTACCTGAATTGCCTGAGGAATCGGAGGTCGTTCTCGAAAAACGTACGAAGGTCGTCCACGCCGTAGCGCAGCATGGCCAGGCGCTCAACGCCCATGCCAAAGGCATAACCGGTGTATTTTTCAGGATCCACCCCGACACTCTCAAGCACATTCGGGTGGACCATGCCGCAACCAAGAATCTCCAGCCATTTGCCCTCGCCCCACGACACGTCAACCTCAGCCGATGGCTCGGTGAACGGGAAATAGCTCGGACGAAAACGCAACTCGGCCTTGCGCTCGAAGAACGCTTCCACGAACTCGTGCAACACGGCTTTCAAGTGCGCGAAGCTGACGTGTTCGTCGATGACCAGTCCTTCGACCTGGTGGAACATCGGCGTATGCGTCTGGTCGGAGTCGCAGCGATAGACGCGACCCGGCGCGATGATCTTGATCGGCGCACCCTCGGCGACCATTGACCGAATCTGAACCGGCGACGTGTGCGTTCTCAGCAGATGGCCGTCCGGGAAGAAGAACGTGTCATGCATTGCGCGCGCCGGATGATCGTCGGGGAAGTTCAATGCTGTGAAGTTGTGGAAATCATCCTCGATCTCCGGACCCGAACGAACGCCGAAACCAGCGTTCTTGAAGATCTTCTCCATGCGCATCATCGCGCGCGTGACGGGGTGGTAGCCACCAATCGAGGCACCGCGGCCAGGCAGCGTCACATCGACCGCATCTGCCGCGAGTTTCGCTGCCATTGCCTCGGCTTCCAGTGCATCACGCCGCGCGTTCAGGTGACCCTGAACCTCCTGCTTCGCTTTGTTGATGTCCTGGCCGGCTGCGGACCGTTCCTCGGGAGGAAGCTGGCCGAGCGTTTTCAGGCGAGCAGTGATCTCGCCTTTCTTGCCAAGATAGGAGACCCGAACCACGTCCAGGGCGGCAAGGTCGTTGGCTGCATCGATTTGAGACGCAGCCTGGGAGATAAGGTCGCTCAGGGAGGTCATTGTGTTGAGATCGAACCGACTGCTAATTAGCCAGCCGGTTCAGCAGATCTTAACTGGCAGCCTGTTGCTGCTCGAGACCCGCCTTTGCGGCTTCAGCAATTACGCCAAAAGCCTCGGGGTCGTGAACTGCGATGTCGGCCAGGACCTTGCGATCAACCTCGATCTCGGCCTTGTTCAGGCCATTGATCAGGCGGCTGTAGGTCAGGCCGTGCATGCGCGCGGCCGCGTTGATACGCGTGATCCACAGCTGACGGAACTGACGCTTGCGCTGACGGCGATCGCGATACGCGTACTGGCCGGCTTTGATAACGGCCTGCTTGGCCGTCTTGAACAACTTGGAACGCGCGCCATAGTAGCCCTTCGCTTTACCGAGGACCTTCTTATGACGTGCTTTGGCTGTTACGCCATTTTTTACTCGTGCCATTTCTCAATCTCCTCTTAGGCGTAGGGAAGCATGCGCTTCACGGCTTTAACATCGGCGTCTGCAACCTGCAGAGTGTTGCCGAGCTGGCGTTTACGCTTTGACTTCTTCTTTGTAAGAATGTGATTGAGATGAGCCTGGGAGCGCTTGAAGCCGCCCTTGCCCGTCTTCTTGAAGCGCTTGGCCGCGCCCCGATTGGTTTTCATCTTTGACATGTTGTCTTTCCTTTTAGCCTTACAACGAGCCTCCGGAAAATGAATTCCTTTGCCGCGGTAGGCGGATTAATAGTTGATTCGCGGCCATTGCCACTACTACAACCGTTACTCTCTTTTATTCGCTCAGTGACTTGCCTAGTGTTTCTTTGGCGCAATCACCATGATCATCTGCCGTCCTTCCATTTGCGGCATCTGCTCAACCGAGCCGTATTCTTCAAGGTCGTCCCGGACCCTGGCCAGAAGATTCGCACCCAGTTCTTTGTGCGCCATCTCCCGACCTCTGAATCTCAAGGTGACTTTCGTCTTGTCACCGATCTCAAGGAACTCAATGAGCTTCCTGAGCTTAATCTGGTAATCGCCTTCGTCTGTACCCGGACGGAATTTGATTTCCTTGACGTGAACCTGCTTCTGTTTGCGTTTCGCAGACTGGTTTTTCTTGTTCTGTTCAAACAAGTACTTGCCAAAATCCATAACTCGGCACACAGGTGGATCCGCCATCGGGGATACTTCGACAAGGTCCAGTCCCTCGTCTTTCGCCAATTCGATCGCCGCTGCGATGCCCATGACTCCTGCCTGTTCACCGTCCGAGCGGATTACCCGCACTTCGGTGGCCTCGATTTCGTCGTTGCGCCTTACTCGTTTTGTAACTGCGATACCCAAATCCTCCGTTAATTCAACGTCTTATCCCGATGCGACACACAGCAAAAAGCCGCAGCTACAGCGGGAACGCGATTCTATATAGCCGGAGAGCAGGAAACAACCTCGGGAAACCGATTTTTCTCAAAAAAATCAGGTGTTTTGTCCGGGGTTGGTGGGCGATGCGGGTTTCGAACCTGCGACCTCCACGATGTCAACGTGGCGCTCTACCCCTGAGCTAATCGCCCTTCCGATAGCCGCCGTCCAAAAACCGGGCCTTAAGCGTGCTACGAGTACTCCTGAAGGGACGCGTAAGATACTCAAGCACCTGCCCTACTGCAAGACCTTTCAGCCCGCTTTCTTCTCACCAAGACCCAGCCCAATGGCACGGATCGCCTGGATGTCATCTCGCAGTCTCGCGGCCTCTTCAAATTCCAGGTCCCGGGCATGCTTGAGCATCTTTTTCTCGAGCTGAGCAGCTTTCTTGAGCGCCTGCTCGGGCGACATGACCTCGTAGACACCTCTCTTGTCGGCCGCCGACCCGGGCCCTCTGCCCGGGACTGGATACGCGGATTCCATGACATCGGATACCTGCTTGACGATCGTGGCCGGCGTGATGCCATGCTCCTTGTTGTAGGCAACCTGCGTCACGCGGCGGCGATCCGTCTCGTCCATCGCGCGCTTCATCGACCCGGTAATCCGGTCAGCGTAGAGAATGGCGGTGCCGTGCAAATTGCGTGCAGCACGACCAATCGTCTGGATGAGCGAGCGTTCTGAACGCAGGAATCCCTCCTTGTCCGCGTCCAGAATAGCCACGAGCGACACTTCAGGCATATCCAGCCCCTCGCGCAGCAGGTTGATTCCAACAAGCACGTCGAATGCACCCAGTCGAAGATCTCGAATGATCTCTACGCGCTCGACTGTGCCGATGTCCGAGTGAAGATAGCGAACGGCAACACCGTGTTCCCGCAGGTAGTCCGTAAGGTCCTCGGCCATGCGTTTCGTCAGCGTCGTTATTAACACTCGTTCGCCAGTGGCGACGCGCTTGCCGATTTCCGAGAGCACATCGTCGACCTGCGTCTGGGCGGGCCGGACCTCCACCGCCGGATCGATGAGACCTGTCGGCCGAACCAGCAATTCGACGATGTTGTCCGCCTGTTCTTTCTCGCGATCTCCGGGTGTTGCCGAGACATAGATCGTCTGCGGCGACAGGCGCTCGAACTCGTCGAACCGCAGCGGACGATTATCCAGCGCGGACGGCATGCGGAAGCCAAATTCAACCAGCGTCTCCTTGCGTGAGCGATCTCCTTTATACATCGCCCCCAACTGCGGCACCGTCACGTGGCTCTCGTCGATGATCAACAACGCATTATCCGGCACATAATCGAAGAGGCACGGCGGTGGCTCGCCCGGTGCCCTGCCTGACAGATATCGCGAGTAGTTCTCGATTCCGGAGCAGTATCCGAGCTCCTTGATCATCTCTAAATCAAATAAAGTTCGTTGCTCAAGCCTTTGAGCTTCAAGGAGTTTCTCTGTCTTTCTCAGGTACGCAAGGCGCTCCTTCAATTCCACTTTGATGTGCTCACATGCCTCGAGCAATTTCTCGCGCGGCGTGACGTAGTGGCTCTTCGGGAAGACCGTGAATCGCGGCACTCGACGAAGCACCTCGCCCGTCAGGGGATCAAAATTCGCGATCGACTCGACTTCGTCGTCGAACAATTGAATTCGCACGGCATCCCGTTCCGACTCGGCGGGGAAGACATCGATGACATCGCCCCTGACCCGGTAGGTACCCTGGGTCAGGTCGAGTTCGTTACGCTTGTACTGCATCTCCGCGAGCCGTCGCAGGATCGTGCGCTGATCGATGCGATCCCCACGTGTCACGTGCAGGACCATGCTGAAGTAAGCCTCAGGATCACCAAGACCATAGATCGCCGACACCGTCGCAATAATGATGGCGTCAGGTCGTTCGATCAGGGCCTTGGTCGCCGACAGGCGCATTTGTTCAATGTGCTGGTTAATCGACGCGTCTTTCTCGATGTAGGTGTCCGAGGACGGCACATAGGCCTCGGGCTGGTAGTAGTCGTAGTACGACACGAAGTACTCAACCGCATTGTTCGGAAAGAAGTCTCTCATCTCACCGTACAGCTGCGCCGCAAGCGTCTTGTTCGGCGCAAGGATTATGGCTGGCCGTTGCGTACGCTCAATGACGCTCGCCACTGCGTAAGTCTTTCCGGAACCGGTGACCCCGAGGAGAACCTGTCGAGCCAGTCCGTCATCCAGACCTTCGGACAGACCGGCGATCGCCTCGGGCTGGTCGCCGGCGGCGTCGAAGTCCGATACCAACGTGAGGTGATCACGTTCCTCTATAAGGGTATTGGGCCGGTCGGTCGATTCACGTACCATCAGTATGCGTTTCCAGGAGGCAATCGAGTGAGTTTACCAGTTTCGAATCGTATGGCCGTCGTAAAGCCGTCCCCCACCGGGGCCGTGCTGGCATTGGCTGCTGAACTACGTGCTGCGGGCCGGGACCTCATCAGCCTGGGCGCGGGTGAGCCTGATTTCGATACACCGCAGCCTATTAAGGACGCGGCAATAGCGGCTATCCATGCAGGGCAAACCAAGTACACACCGATTGATGGAACGGCGGAGCTCAAACTGGCAATCCAGTCCAAATTTGCTCGCGAAAACCAGCTCAAGTACGAAACATCCCAGATAGTCGCAACCAGCGGTGCCAAACAGGCGCTGTTCAACCTGTGCCTTGCCCTCCTCGGGCCCGGTGATGAGGCGATCATTCCAGCGCCCTACTGGGTGTCGTACCCGGACATGGTGCGCCTCGCCGGTGCCGAAGCTGTAATAGTCAAAGCGGGAATCGAACAGGACTTCAAGATAACGCCCGAGCAGCTTGAGGCGGCAATAACGGACAAGACCCGGCTGATGATCCTGAACAGCCCTTCAAATCCAACCGGCGCGAGCTACAACGAATCCGAACTACAGGCGCTCGGTGCTGTGCTCGAGAACCACCCTGGTGTGGTCGTCCTGGCCGATGATATCTACGAGCATATCCACTGGGCGGACGACCCATTCGTCAGCTTCGCGGCTGCATGCCCGACACTCAAGGCTCGTACAGTCACGACCAATGGTGTCTCCAAAGCCTACGCGATGACGGGCTGGCGAATCGGGTACGCGGCAGGGCCAGAGGAGCTGATCACGGCGATGAAGACCATTCAGAGCCAGAGCACGTCAAATCCCTGCAGCGTGTCGCAGGCAGCGGCTGTCGAGGCGCTTAATGGCGACCAGGCCTGTGTTACCGAAATGACCGCCGCATACCGGGCGCGCCATGACTACGTCGTGGATGCTCTCAATGATATTGATGGATTCGAATGCCGCCGGGGAGAAGGGACCTTCTACGCGTTCCCCATGGTACAAGGCGCCCTGGATGCCCTCGGATTGAAGAGCGACATCGAGCTTGTCGAGCTTCTGCTTAACAAGGCAGACGTTGCCTGCGTACCTGGATCGGCCTTTGGGGCCCCCGGTTACATGCGGCTGTCGTTCGCCTGTTCCATGGATTCTCTACAGGAATCAATCCGGCGTATAAAACGAGCCCTGATGGGTTGACAAGGGGCCGGGCCTAGACCAAAATCGCGGCCCGCACCTAAGGGTGACGGACTATTCCCCGATAGCTCAGTTGGTAGAGCGTCTGACTGTTAATCAGAATGTCCGTGGTTCGAGTCCGCGTCGGGGAGCCAAATTTAGAAAGGGCCTTCTTTCGAAGGCCCTTTTTTTATTCCCTGTCGTCCCGTACCGAATCGTCATTGCCTCGATCTCTTCGGGCTATTTTTCGGACTGTAAGGTGTGGATGCCGAGCCGATTGTGCTCTTTGCGGTGGAACGTGACGTCCAGTGCGATTTTCATCAGTACCAGCAAAACCAGCCCCCCGAGCGGTTGCCCCGTCTCCATAAGGAGGAACCCGCCCAGGATCAGGGCAACATGGGTAATCATCATGCGCCTGTACGGCAGCGCCATCGCCTGGGTTGGTGTCAGATTATCGTGTTCCTGGTTGCCCATGAAGTTCTCGGCGAATGACCATCCATGCGACACGAACAACGCGACTAGAGCCACCCAGTTCAGGTTCTCGACCACCATGCCGTAGTAGTCAGCGGGCACGGCGGCATTACCCGTCTCCTCGCCCCAGTTGGAGTACATGCCGAACAACACCATGAAGTGGCCGAACATGAACCCGCCGTAGTGGACCAGGAAGAATACCGGCAGAAAGAGCCCTTCAAACGTGTTTTCAGTGGTGCCGGAAACAATAATTCGCGCAATTCCGAACAACCCGATAATGACGTTCTCACACCAGAACAGCAGTAACAGGAAGAACACATCCCAATCCCATAGCAGCACGCCAACCAGCGGCAACAGGTTTGCCGCGACGAGCAGTGCAATGGAGATCCTGCCCGTCATCGCGACGCGGCTACCTCTATGACCACGTTCCACATGTACTTCACGAGTTCGACGAACGCCTCTTCTTCAATCCGCTCATTGTCTCCGTGCGCACCGTAACCGCTGTTCATCTCCTCGACGGAGCGCGCGGGACCGATGCCGTAGGCCTGCATTCCCTTTGCACGCACCTGCGCCATATCGGTCGCGCCTGTCTGCATAATGGGCAGCACGGTCGCATTCGGATACATGCGCAGCGCGACGTCTTCGAGAACGCGGAACATTTCGTTGTCGATTTCAGAGGGTGGCGCTGCAGGCCTGTAAATATGTTCGGGAACGATTTCCACACGCGAGTCGTCAATGACCGCTGCGAGTTTCTCGTAGAAATCCTCAACGTTTTCGTCAGGCAACATTCGAATGTCGATCATAGCCGTTGCTTCAGACGGAATGACATTCTTGCGAAAACCGGCATCGATGACGGTCGGTACGACTGAGGTTCGCGAGATCGAGTAGTGATACGGGAACGTCTTAAGGAAATGACGCTGAACAGCATCGCTTTCGTCTTCGTTTTCGACATTGAGGTAGTGATGTGCCTCCTCAGGTGTCGAAATTTCCGCAAGACGCCGAAAATAAGTCCGCGTCGTGTCGTTGAGTCGTACTTCGGTTTCCCACGCACCTGCTTTCGCGATCGCATTGGCGAGTATTGTCACGGCATTTTCGAGCGTCGGCACGGAGCCGTGACCTGGTTTGCCGCGAGCAATCAGTGTCACGCGCCGCGGCATTTTTTCAGTGGTCTCGATTCCGACTCTCGCGACCTCACCATCGGCGATGAGGTTCTGCCCGCCTTCCGCCAAAGCGTACTCGGCATCGATAGTATCGAAATGATTCTCGACCATAAAATTGATGCCAACCTCCGGCGTTCCCTCTTCCCCAGCCTCAGCAAGAAAGATGACGTCGCGGTCGAGTTCGACGCCGTACCGCCGCAGCAACTTCACGACCATCAGGGCTGCTGTCAGATTGTCCTTGTCATCCAGCGTGCCACGCCCGTAGATAAAGCCGTCCTCGCGGTTGCCGCTAAATGGGTCGGCATACCATTTGTCCGGCTGCACACCAACAACGTCGGTGTGCCCCATCATCAGTATCGGTCGCTTCGAGCCGTTGCCGCGAATCCGGGCAACGATATTTGCTCGCTCGGGTTCCATCGCGTAAACCGCGTAGTCGATGCCCTCCTCGTCAAGCACGTCTTCGAGGTAATCGACAATTTGGGTTTCCTTACCCGGTGGGTTCGTCGTATTGATTTGGACCAAATCGACGAGATGCTGGATCGCCTCTTCCCCCGCCTCCTCCCAATCGATCAGGTAAGACTGCTGCGCATTTGCTAAGGCGGCGCAACACAATATGACCAAAGCACTGATTATTCTCATTTTTTCTTCGCCGAAATAGAGGGTTAGTGAGTTAGAATAGCGACTCGGACGGCGCAGCGAAACAAAATCAACTAACGCGCCGATCGAAGGGGGTCATATGAACAAGAAATTCATCCTTTCATGGGTCGTCGCACTCGTTGTCCGGATGTGCGGTAGCTTCGCCGTTCACGGCGCCACGAGCGACTAGGATAAGAGTGTCGTTCTTCTCCGAACTGAGGCGTCGCAACGTATTCCGCGTTGCGATTGCCTATTCTGTCGTCGCCTGGCTCGTGGCGCAGGTCGCCGAGCTCGCTCTGGAGAGTTTCGGGGCCCCCGAGTGGGTCATGAAGACACTCCTGCTCATGCTCGCGCTCGGGCTGCCGGTAGCCATTATCTTCGCCTGGGCGTTTGAACTAACGCCCGAGGGTGTGAAACGAGAGAAGGACGTCGATCGATCGCAGTCGATCACCGGCCAGACCGGCCGCAAGCTGAATTACACAATAATTGGTGCGCTGGTTGTGGCTCTTGTGATCTCACTGACTACGGGACGCTGGGGCAGCGAGCCTGACCCAGGTCTCTCTGACCAGGCATTGATCCCGAGCATGAGCGTTGAAAAATCCATTGCCGTGCTCCCGTTCGTCAACATGTCAGACGACCCGGACAATGAGTATTTTTCCGATGGGATCTCGGAAGAACTGCTCAACGTTCTCGTCAAAGTCGAAGGGCTACGCGTTGCGTCACGCACATCGTCGTTTTCATTCAAAGGCAAGGACACGTCAATTCCCGACATTGCCGAGGCACTCAAAGTCGGGCACGTACTTGAAGGAAGTGTGCGCAAGGCGGGAGACACCGTACGTATAACGGCGCAACTCATTGATGTCAGAACCGACAGTCACCTGTGGTCCGAAACCTACGACCGCAAGCTCGAAGATATATTTGTTATCCAGGACGAAATATCCGCACACATCGTGGAGGCGCTCAAAGTTGCGCTGGGTGCAGGCGAAGTTGTTGAAGCTGAAACCAAGCCCACCGAGAACCTGGCGGCTTATGAGGACTACCTCAAAGGTCGCTTCTTCTGGCAACGCCGGGGTGAGCAGAATATCAGGAAAGCAATTGCGCTATTCGAGAAAGCCACCCAGGAGGACCCGCTCTTTTCTCGCGCGTGGTCCAGCCTGGCTGCCGCACACATTACACTGCCCACCTACGCGGACGTTTCATACCAGGCGCACTTCCCAATCGCTCAATCCCACGCAAATCATGCACTGGAGCTTGATCCGTCGAACGCCGAGGCCTACGCCGTGCTGGGGGATGTCTCGCGATTCCTCGAACCCACTGAGTTTGTGAAAAATGACTCCTACTACGTCAAAGCGATCGAGCTCGAACCAAAGAACCCGACGGGATATATCTGGTATGCCGAATTCTTGCATGCGGCCGGGCGTGCGGACGTGGCAAAAGAAAATATCAACATCGCGCTGAAGCTCGATCCGTACCACCCCGGAACAATGTCAGTTGCGGCGGCTGTTTATGAATCTGTCGGCGAGAAAGAAAAAGCTGGAGAATTCCTGCTGTCATCGTGGGAGCTTGGTCACCCTCAATCCATTTACGATCTGATCGCGCAGCTAATAGTCGACGGCGAGATTGAACGGGCGATGGAGCTCGCGAATGCCAATCTCGATTCCGCAGAGGTGGCGCAGTTTCGCACCTACGCCGATGCCTTCTCGGACGAAACGACGAGAGACGCCTATTTTGCTGACGTTCTTGAGTCCCTGCCTCCAGGAGACCGAACATTCCTGCTCAGCGACTACGTCCAGTTCGGACTGCTGGACGAGGCATTCCTGTTTCTCGAGACGGAAGAGATCCTGGGTAACTGGTGGTTTTTCGTCTGGGAATCCCGGAACAGGCCGTTGCGGGAAGACGATCGCTTTATCAATTTCATTACACACGCAGGACTCGTCGACTACTGGGACGAAAACGGTTGGTCGCCTTTTTGCTCGCGCAACGGCGAAAAAGTCATTACCTGCAACTAGTCTTTCAGGATCTCTTCAAGATGTGCGCGAAACGCCTTACCCGTTTCGGGATGACTAAGACCGTACGCAACCGTCGCCTGGAGATATCCGACCTTGCTGCCACAGTCGTAGCGGACACCGCTGAATGAGTACGCGTAAACAGGCGACTCGCCCATGAGATCGGCGATGCCGTCAGTCAGCTGAATTTCACCGCCCGCACCTCGCCCAATATTTTCGAGTTTGTCGAATATCCTGGGGAGCAAGCAGGTAGCGCCCTACGACCGCGGAATTTGATGGCGCGTCTTCGGGTGCCGGCTTTTCGACAATCTCGGTCAGCCGGTTACGGTCGTTTTCGTCGACGGCCACGATGCCGTAACTTGAGGTATTTTCTTTCGGCACAGTCTCGACAGCCACGACGCTGCCGCCATGTTCGGCGTACTCATCAGCCATTTGCGCAAGACATCCGGGCTCGCCAGCAATCAGGTCATCTGCGAGATGCACAAAGAACGGCTCATCACCTACAGCCGGTCGGGCACACAGAACCGCATGGCCCAATCCGAGAGGCTCGCCCTGCCGAATATAGACACAGGAGACACCGGGCGGGACGATACCCTTGATCGACGCTAGCAGTTCGTTCTTGCCCGATGCTGTCAGCGCCTTTTCCAGCTCAGGGTCCGTGTCAAAGTGATCCTCAATGGCGCGCTTTGACGCACCGGTTACGAAGACGAGCTTTGTCGCACCGGCCGCTATCGCCTCCTCGACCGCGTATTGAATGAGCGGTTTGTCGACGATGGGGAGCATCTCCTTGGGGCTGGCCTTGGTCGCCGGAAGGAATCGGGTCCCACGACCCGCGACGGGAAATACGGCTGCTCTGACTTTCTGGCCCACGTGGCACTCCGATACATGCGAATGGGCTGCATCATAACGAAAACGATGTTCCCGAGTCATGACAAACGTCACGCTAGCGAGCGAGAGCCAGGCCCGCGCAAGCGCAGGCCTGGCTTGCTGGCGTCGTATCGCTGTTATTTACTCGGTGCCGACACCTTGATGTCGTCTCGATTCAATTCGACCGTCCGTTCACCGATACCCTTGACGAGGGACAGGTCGTCCGCACTCCGAAATGGTCCGTGCTTCTTGCGGTACTCCACAATCGCCTTCGCTTTCGAAAGACCCACGCCCTTCAACTCCGAAGAAATCGTCTCGGCGTCCGCCGTATTCACGTTCACCGGGGCAGCCATCGCCAGAACCGGGACCGACAGCAGGAGTGCTATTGCGGCTTTGCTCAGGATATTCATTACTCGCTCCTTCATCTGTGAGAGAAGCGCACGAGCTTAGATGCAGACCGACTCGTCGGCCGCTGCAGAATCAAGGCAGTTTGTATCTATTTACCTGGTGATGTTGTGTTGCAGCACAGTATCGAACTGGACACGCGATGCGGGTCGTTGCGTTTCCCAGTCACGGCAGCTTGGACATTGCCACAAAAGACGCTGGCTCGAGAAACCACATTCCTGGCATTGGTAACGTGGCGTCGCAGCCGCAAGCTTGGAAAGCGCGCCACGTACCTTTGCGAATGCAGACTCCCCGTCAGACTTGCCCCCATGAGACATCGCCTGCAGATCAACGAACTCGGCCAGAGTCGGCTCGTTCAGCATGTATTGCTCGACGCAATCGTCGATCACAGGTATCCCACCAATGTTATTCACGATCGCGGTGTAGGCAACGAGCGACGCTCTCTCCGGATTCTTGGCCAGCAGGGCCTTTAGCGCTCGCTCCAGTTCATCGACCTTATTCTCGCGAGTGTAAATCGAAACGATTTCCGGCAACGTTTCGGCGATGAGATAGGTGTTCTCGTCAATGATGCGGTGATACAGCTTCAACGCCGTCTTGCTGTCCTCCATATCGCGCGCAATGTGGGCCCGGGTCAGCGCGCCTCGCATGGTCCGTGGACGGCCCGCCTGCGCTTTCTTGACGTATTGGCGCGCTGAGGCATAGTCGCCTGCGCCTGCTGCAGCTTCCGCCATTTCGCAGTAATAGTGCGCAATCTGCAGCGCCAGCGAACGCCCGCCGAGGACCTCGAGACTCTTGCCGGCCTCGATCGCCTTCTCCCACTCGCGCTCCTGCTCGTAGATTCCGCAAAGGGCTTCGAGCGCCTGTACCTGGTAGCGCGATCCCTCCGAAAGCCGCGAAAACAGCTTCTCGGCGCGATCAAGCAAACCGGCTGCGTTGTAATCTTTTGCCAGCGAGTACAACGCCTGGTCGCGCTGCTCGGACGCAAGATCCGGGCGCGCGATGATGTTCTGGTGGATACGAATAGCTCTATCGACTTCACCTCGACGCCGGAAGAGGCTACCGAGTGCAAAGTGGGTCTCGATAGTCTTGTCGTCCACGCGAACCATGCGCAGGAAATGTTCCAGCGCCTGGTCTGTCTGCTCATTGAGCAGGAAGTTCAGGCCTTTGAGGTAATCAATGTTGAGCGGCGGCGGCTTGTCTTCCTCGTCGCGCTCGCCGAATCGTCCGCTGATCCAGCCCGCGGCCCCGAGGAGCAGGAATAAACCCGCAAGTAGCAGGGCTTTTTCAGTCGGCATCGCTTATCGGCAGGCTACGCAAACTGCTGACCTCGCTCTCGGTCATTCTCAGGGAGCGGCGCAGAACGCGGCGTTCGTTAACAAGTTTCAATACAAAAAATCCGATGCACAGCACACCGAACAACCAACCCAGGGCAAAGGCGACGGTAAACGCCAATGGAATCGAGGTGTGCACTTTCGCAAAAGCAAGATCGATGTCGATCATGCCCGTGTTGTTGGCCGTGAATGTCGCCATAACGACGACGATTAGAATAATGAGTATTGCCAGGCCGATACGTTTCAGCATGCGCTCGCTCCGCGGATACGGTGATTCACAAAACTATGATGCGACCTGATGCCGCAACGGATCAACTTTTGATCGGGAAATGGCGGCTTTCGTTGACGCGCTCGCGCAGGTCTTTGCCTGGCTTAAAGTGCGGCACGTACTTGCCGGATAGAGCGACGGCTTCACCTGTCTTGGGATTCCGTCCGATGCGGGGCGGACGAAAATGCAGGGAGAAACTCCCAAAGCCCCGAATCTCAATGCGTTCCCCCTTCGCAAGGGAGTCGCTCATGAGATCCAACAAATGCTTAACAGCCAACTCAACATCCTTGGCTGGCAAGTGCTTTTGCTTGCGGGAAATCGCTTCTATTAGCTCTGATTTTGTCATTTTACCTTTTTCCGTATCGCTGACTCAGCGTAACCCACGGATATTAAAGGTAATAGTAGCCCAGACCGGGCGGTCTGGGCTACCTTTTTTACTTATTATTTGCTTCCGCCGGACATTTTTTCCTTCAGAAGCTCGCCGAGAGTGGTGCCCGCAGGCGCTGCGCCGGCCTCAGTCTTGTAGCTGCTGACGGCTTCCTGCTCCTCGTGAACTTCCTTCGCCTTGATCGAAAGCGCGATCGCGCGGTTCTTGCGATCGACGTTGGTGAACTTGGCCTCAACCTCTTCACCCACTTTGATCATGGTACGCGCGTCCTCTACCCGCCCACGGGCCAGTTCGGATGCACGCAGCGAACCAAAGACGCCGTCGCCGAGATCGACCAATGCGCCACGCGCATCAACTTCGGTGACCGTACCCTTGACGATCGTGTTCTTCGGATGAGCGGCGAGCCAGTTCGAGAACGGATCTTTCTCGAGCTGTTTGATACCCAGCGAAATGCGCTCGCGTTCTGAGTCGATAGCCAGTACGGCTGCCTCAATCTCCTGACCCTTCTTGTAGTTGCGCACGGCTTCTTCACCCGGCATGTCCCAAGAGATGTCAGACAGATGGACGAGCCCGTCGATGCCACCGTCGAGACCGATGAAGATACCGAAGTCCGTAATCGACTTGATCTGGCCCGATACCTTGTCGCTGCGGTTGAACGTGACAGCAAACTCAGCCCATGGATTCGACTGGCACTGCTTGACGCCGAGCGAAATGCGACGACGTTCTTCGTCGATCTCAATGACCATGACTTCAACTTCTTCACCAATCGACACAACACGCGACGGATTGACGTTCTTGTTGGTCCAGTCCATCTCGGACACGTGCACGAGACCTTCAACACCATCTTCGATCTCAACAAAGCAACCGTAGTCCGCAATGTTGGTGACCTTGCCGAAGATACGTGTCTGCGGCGGGTAACGACGAGCGAGATCCTGCCATGGATCATCACCGAGCTGCTTCATGCCCAGCGATACGCGTTGGCGTTCACGATCGAACTTGAGGATCTTGACGTCGATCTCCTGACCTACCTCGACGATCTCGGAAGGATGCTTGACGCGCTTCCAGGCCATGTCGGTAATATGGAGAAGGCCGTCGATGCCACCGAGGTCGACGAATGCGCCGTAGTCGGTGAGATTCTTGACGATACCTTTAACCGTGTTGCCTTCCTGCAGTTCGGCAAGCAGCTGCTCGCGTTCTGCAGAGTATTCTGTCTCGACAACCGCACGGCGCGATACAACCACGTTGTTGCGACGCTGGTCGAGCTTGATAACCTTGAATTCGAGGCTCTTGCCTTCGAGGTACGCGGGATCGCGAACCGGACGAACATCAACAAGTGAACCCGGCAGGAATGCGCGGACATTGTCGATCTCGACCGTGAAGCCACCTTTGACGCGACCATTGATCACGCCTTCGACAACCTCACCTTCCTCAAACGCTTTCTCAAGGTCAATCCAGGTGCGTGCCCGAATCGCTTTTTCACGTGACAGCTTGGTCTCACCAAAGCCGTCTTCAACGGCATCGAGTGCGACTTCAACTTCATCTCCAACGGAGATGCCGCCTTCGTGTTTGTCGTTCTTGAATTCTTCTAAGGGGATGACGGCCTCTGACTTGAGACCTGCACTGACGAGTACAACATCGTCATTAACTGCGACAACGACACCGGTAATGATGGATCCTGGCTTTATTCGTTGACTGGCAAAACTTTCTTCAAATAATTCAGCAAAACTTTCAGACATGTTAGTTAACCAAGGGAGTAATTACTCCCGCCCTTTGCGCCTTGTCACATCCTGTAACCGACGGTCATTAAAAAAAAGGAGCGAACATCCTGTCCGTTCCCGTCCATAAAACTTTCTAAGGTATTTAGAGGTTGGCGACCCAGTCGAGTACGGTTTGCGTAACTGCCTCGATGGACTGGCCCGAGGAATCCAGAATTCTGGCATCCTCTGCAGGCCGCAGCGGTGCTACCGATCGCTCGGAATCCCGCCGGTCACGGTCCTCTATGTCCCGTGAAAGGGCGGCAAGGCTAACACCGATACCCTTGTCTTTCAACTGCTTATGGCGCCTCATAGCGCGCTCTTCGGCGCTCGCGGTCAGGAATATTTTTACCGAAGCGGACGGAAAAACCAGCGAGCCCATATCGCGCCCATCTGCCACCAGACCTGGCGCTTGCTGGAAGGCCCGTTGACGCTCCAGCAAGGCCTCCCTGACGGCCGGAATAACAGCGACAACCGAGGCCATCTCACCGGTGGTTTCCTTGCGAACTTCGAGCGTGATCTCATCATCATCCAGCCAGATGCGTTCGGACCCGTTCTCGTCACTGTCGAATCGGACGTCCAGCTCCCGGGCGACTCGGGCCACCGCATCCACGTCGCCCAGATCCACGCCCTGCCTGGCCGCGGAAAGAGCGGTTAGACGATAGAGTGCCCCGCTATCCAACAGGTGGTATCCCAGGGCCTGGGCAACCCGGCGAGCAATGGTCCCCTTGCCGCTCCCGACAGGTCCATCAATGGCAACCACTGGCACCTGGTGGCTCACTGCAGCACCTCGATCCGGGCGCCTGCCCCCATCAAGGTCTTGCTGAAGCCCGGAAACGATGTGTCCACATTATCCACACCGCGAATCAGGACCTCGTCATCGGCGATTGTGGCCGCCATCGCCAGTGCCATCGCGACACGGTGGTCGTGGAAGCTCTCGACTTCCCCTCCCGTAAAGCGACCGCCATGAACAACAGCGCCGTCTGGCGTCTCGTCCACCTGGATACCCAGTTTTCGCATTCCATCTGCCATCGCCGCGATTCGATCACTTTCCTTGACCCGGAGTTCCCCGATATCGGTGAATGTCGTTTTACCCGTCGCAGCAGCAGCCGCAACGAACAGCGCCGGAAATTCGTCGATTGCCAGCGAAACCAGGGACGGATCGACGGGCCCGCCACGCAAAACTGAGGATCGCACCCTGATATCCGCCACGGGCTCCTTGCCGAAAAACCTAGGATTCTCCAGTGAAATATTCGCGCCCATGGCCTGCAGAATGTCGATTACACCCGTCCGTGTTGGATTCACGCCAACATTTTTTATAAGAATATCAGCATCTTGCGACAGTATAGTGCCGAGGATTATGAAGGTCGCCGACGATAGATCTGCAGGGACCTTAACCGGGCAACCCCGTAACGTCTGCCCATCGGCAAGCGAGATCCGCCGCCCGTCGGTATCGACCTTGACGCCCATAGATCCGAGCATGCGTTCAGTGTGATCCCGGGTTATGGCCGGCTCTGTCACACTGGTCGTGCCTTCGGCGTACAGTCCCGCCAGCAAGACCGCTGATTTCACCTGGGCACTCGCGACAGGCATCTCGTAGTGGATCCCCTTCAACCTCAAGCCGCCAGCGACCTGCAATGGAGGCGTTCCATCGCAATCGCTTTCGATTGCAGCGCCCATCATGGTCAGCGGCTTGATAATACGACCCATCGGCCGGCCCGTCAGTGACTCGTCACCGGTCAGCGTGCTGGAGAAGTTCTGTCCTGCCAGCAACCCGGCCATCAATCGCATAGCCGTGCCAGAGTTACCGAGGTCAAGTTCCGCATCGGGTGACTGCAAACCATCGCGTCCGACACCATGAACAATCATCTCGGTAGGGCTTGGCTGCTCGATATCAACGCCCAGCATACGCATTGCAGCCGCGCTCGCCAGGCAGTCCTCGCCTGCCAGGAATCCACTGACGTCGGTTCGGCCCTCGGCAATACTGCCGAGCATCAATGAGCGATGTGAGACGGACTTGTCACCGGGAACGGTAACCGTTGCGTCCTGCAGTGGATAAGGTGTGACTTTGAAATCCATCGGACCGGCGATCAACCTATGGCTTTCGGGTAGGCTCCGAGCACGCGGAACAGTGACGCGTCTTTCTCAAGTTGCGCCAGGGCATCGGAAACCGGCGCTTCCGCAGCATGCCCCTCTATGTCGATAAAGAAGACGTAATCCCATTTCCTGCGGCGCGACGGGCGAGACTCAATACGCGTCATGTTGATGCCATGATCCGCCAGCGGTCGAAGTAACTGATGCAGTACACCCGCGCCCCCGGCTGTGTCTGACGTAGACAAAAGAAGGGTAGTCTTGTCATCACCGCTCGCTGCCAGCAGTTTACGGCCCACCACGAGGAATCGGGTTGCGTTGTCCGGGCGGTCTTCGATGTTGTTGACCATCACGTCGAGATCGTAAACATCCGCGGCCACCTCGGGCCCGATCGCTGCAGTGCCCTCCTCGTCGCGCGCGCGGCGCGCACCGGCCGCATTGCTGCTCATCCCGATCAGTTCAACGTGCGGGAGGTTTTCCCGAATCCAGCCTCGGCACTGAGCGAGCGACTGCTCGTGTGCACAAATACGCTCGATCTTGTCGATGCCTTTAAACCGGCTCATCAAGTGCTGCTCGATCTTCAGCTCGATCTCTCCTGAGATCTTCAACGGTGACGTCAGAAACAGATCAAGCGTGTGATTGACTGAGCCTTCAGTCGAATTTTCGATAGGCACGACGCCGAAATCGGCAGCGCCCGACTCGACTTCCTGGAATACCTCGTCAATCGTGTGGTACGGCAGCGCCCGGACTGAATGTCCGAAGTGCTTGTAGACCGATGTTTGGGTGAATGTCCCTTCCGGACCAAGGAAACCGATTTTGAGCGGCTCTTGCTGCGCCAGGCACGCGGACATGATCTCGCGGAATAGTCGCAACATCTCTTCGTCGCGCATCGGTCCTTCGTTGCGCTCCACGATGCTGCGCAGGACTTCAGCTTCGCGTTCCGGACGGTAATACTCGACGGCTGATCCCAGATCACCTTTTGCTACACCGACCAGCTGGGCGATCTTCGCCCGGTCATTGATCAGCCCTTGAATACGCTCGTCGATCGCATTGATGCGCTGCCGTATTTCGGCCAGGTCCGGATTGTCAGGTTTCTCGTCCGCCATGCAAATAGATTGCTCGAAAACTGTAAAGGATTCCTCAGGTTACAGGCTTGCCGAGATTTCGCAACGTCAGGACGCCTTCAATCGACCTGAGCGCCTCAAGCAACGCGTCGGATGGCTCACCGTTAACATCGACGATGGTGTACGCGATGTCACCTATCGACTTGTTCAGAAGGTCTTCGATATTCAGCCCTGAGTCGGCGATGCACGTCGAGATCTGGCCGACCATGTTTGGGACGTTGGCGTTCGCCACGGTGATGCGCCAGGCATCGAGGCGCGGCATACGTGCCTCCGGGAAGTTGACCGAGTGGCGGATATTGCCGTTTTCGAGGTAGTCCTTGACGTGCTCCGCGACCATGATCGCGCAGTTTTCTTCGGCCTCGCCGGTCGATGCACCGAGGTGCGGCAGCGCCGTGACTTTCGGATGGGCTATCAGTTCTGGCGTCGGGAAGTCTGTAACGAAGGCGTGCAGTTTGCCGCTATCGAGTGCCGCAATCGCGGCTGCATCATCAACGACTCCACCACGCGCGAAGTTGATCAACACGCCACCCTTGTTCATCAACGCAATGCGATCCGCATTGACCATATTTCGCGTCGCATCAATGAGCGGCACATGACAGGTTACGAAGTCCGCGTGCTGGAACAGCTGGTCCAGCGTCTCTTCCTGTTCGACGCCTGACGATAGTTGCCAGGCATTGCGAACCGTAATCGCCGGGTCATAACCCACGACTTTCATGCCGAGATCAAGTGCCGCATTGGCAACCTCCACGCCGATCGCGCCAAGACCAATCACCCCAAGCGTTTTGCCGGGCAATTCGAAACCGACAAACTGCTTCTTGCCCGCCTCGACGGCTTTCTTGAGTGCATCTCCGGTCTCGTCCAGGGTTCTCACGTATTCGCAAGCGCTACCGAGGTTGCGGGCACCCATCAACATGCCACCGATCACCAGCTCTTTGACCGCGTTGGCGTTTGCACCAGGGGCATTAAACACGGGCACCCCGCGCGCAGCCAGTGCGTCGCACGGAATATTATTCGTGCCCGCACCTGCACGCCCAATGGCGGCCACCGTGTCCGGGATATCCATGTCATGCATATTGTGCGAACGAAGGAGAATCGCGTCAGGATGTGCAATCTCCGAAGCCGCTTCGTAGCGCTCCCGCGGCAACCGCCGCAGCCCTTCAACAGCAATGTTGTTTAGCGTCAGAACCTTGAACATGATTATCCGTTGACCTTTTCGAACTCAGCCATGAAAGCGATCAGAGTATCGACCGCTTCTTCGCTGACAGCGTTATAGATAGAAGCTCGCATGCCACCGACTGAACGGTGACCCTTGAGATTGGTGAGGCCCGCCGCTGCGGACTCCTCGAGGAATTGTCCGTCGAGAGAAGCATCCGCGAGGATAAACGGCACGTTCATCCTTGAGCGGGAATCCAGCGCGACCGGGTTGGTGTAGAAATCGGAAGCGTCGATGGCCGCGTAGAGCTTACTCGACTTGCGCCCATTAACCTCGGCCATCGCCTCAACGCCACCTTGCTTCATCAGCCACTGGAATACGAGGTCTGCAACGTACCAAGCGAACGTCGGCGGCGTGTTGGTCATTGAGTCCGACTCGGCGTAGGACTTCCAGGTCATAAGATGTGCGTTGTTCGGGCGTGCCCTGTCGAGCAGGTCATTGCGGACGATAACGAGCGTGATACCTGCCGGGCCGATGTTCTTCTGTGCCCCTGCGTAGATGACGCCGAACCTGCTGACGTCGATCGGGCGCGACAGGATATTGCTCGACATGTCCGCGACAAGCGGCACATCGCCACCAGGAACAAAGTGAAACTCAACGCCGGCGATGGTCTCGTTCGGCGTGTAATGCAAGTACGAGGCGTTGTTCGAGCGCTGCCAGGAAGACTCTTCCGGTATATAAGTGAAGTTCTTGTCAGAAGCGTCGGCAACGACGTTGACGTTGCAGAATTTCTTTGCCTCACCGGCGGCTTTCTTGCCCCAGCTTCCCGTTACGACGTAATCGGCCGTATCTCCCGGACCCGTCAGATTCAGCGGCGCCATCGCCATCTGCATCGTCGCGCCACCCTGGGGAAACAGCACACTGTAGTCGTCCGGAACGTCTAGCAGCTCACGTAACGTGGCCTCCGCTCGCGCGGCGAGCTCGACGAAGTCTTTGCTACGATGGCTGACCTCCATGACTGACATGCCGGATCCGAGCCAGTCGGGCAGGTCGTTGCGAATGGTCTCAAGTACTTCAAGGGGCAGTGCCGCGGGACCGGCACTAAAGTTGTGAACGCGTGACATGACGCTGGGTTTCCTGAGTGAGTAGCTTGGAAGGCAGTGAGATAGGGGCGCGTATTGTTACGATTCGTCGAGCAAATTGCATTACTTACAACAGCAATTATTCGTCTTCGCCCTCGATATACTCAATACGTGCTAACCCAACCAGGCGCTGGCCGCTTTCGACCCGAATCAGGCGTACGCCCTGGGTATTCCGGCCCATGATCGAGATATCGTCGACACCCGTCCGGACCAGAGTGCCATTCGAGCTGATCAGCATGATCTCGTCTTCTTCCGCCACCTGGATTGCCCCAACTGTATTGCCGTTACGATCGGTCGTCTGAATCGCAATGACGCCCTGGCCGCCACGTCCCTGTACAGGGAATTCGTCGACAGGGGTGCGTTTGCCGTAGCCATTCTGAGTTGCCGTCAGGATGAGGCCGTCACGAATCAGCGTAAGCGCAATCACCTCATGACCGGTCGGAAGTTTGATGCCCCGTACACCGGCCGCGCCACGCCCCATCGGACGCACGTCCGCTTCATTGAAGCGAATCGCCTTGCCGTGACTCGCGACGAGCAGGATCTCCGCATCGCCGTCTGTAATAGTCACATTGACAAGCTTGTCGTCGCCTCGCAGATCGATAGCGATAATGCCGCTGGCACGCGGCCGCGAGAACTGGCTAAGCGGTGTCTTCTTGACGGTACCGCCCGAGGTTGCCATGAACACGAAGTGGCCCTCTGCATACTCTTTGATCGGCAACACCGCATTGATGCGCTCGCCAGCCTCAAGAGGCAGTAGATTCACAATCGGTTTGCCGCGTGAGCCACGACTCGCCTGCGGCACCTGGTAGACCTTAAGCCAGTACATCTTGCCGCGACTTGAGAAGCACAAAATCGTGTCGTGCGTATTGGCAACGAACAGGTTGTCAATGAAATCCTCGTCCTTGACCTTGGTCGCAGAGCGACCGCGCCCACCACGCTTCTGCGCCTGGTACACGTCGATCGGCTGCGCCTTGGCGTAGCCACCATGCGACAGAGTAACGACGACCTCTTCCTGTGGAATCAGGTCTTCGACGCTCAGATCCGAATGGTCCTGTACGATTTCCGTACGACGCTCATCGCCGTACGCATCGCGTACGTCCGTGAGCTCGTTTCGAATCACGTCGAGCAGCAAATCCGGGCTAGCCAAGATGTCAGAAAACTCTTTAATTTTCCCTAATATCTCTTTGTATTCTTTAACTATTTTGTCTTGCTCAAGGCCCGTCAAACGGTGCAGACGCAGGTCAAGAATCGCCTGTGCCTGAACGGCTGACAGCCTGTATTCTCCGTCGATCAGCCCGCAGCCATCAACGAGTCCGTCCGGGCGCGTATCTGTATCGCCGGCCCGATCGAGCATGCCGGTGACCTCGCCCGGGGCCCAGCCGCGGCCCATGAGGCCCGTCTTGGCTTCGGCAGGCGATGCGGACGCCTTGATCAGCGCGATGACTTCATCGATGTTAGCCAGCGCTACAGTCTGCCCTTCCAGGACGTGAGCGCGGTCACGGGCCTTACGCAGATCGAAAATCGTGCGACGGGTAACTATCTCACGACGATGTGACAAGAACGCCTCAAGCACCTGCTTCAGATTCAGCAGTTTCGGCTGGCCTTCGTGCAGCGCGACCATGTTGATCCCGAACACGCTCTGCATGGACGTTTGTTTATAAAGGTTATTCAGTACGACATCGCTCACTTCGCCCTGCTTGAGCTCGATCACGATGCGCATGCCGTCCTTGTCCGACTCGTCGCGCAGCTCGCTGATGCCTTCGATTCGTTTCTCGCGAACCAGGTCAGCAATTTTCTCAATCAAGCGCGCCTTGTTTACCTGGTAAGGCAGCTCGGTGACGATGATCGCCTCCTTGCCACGCTTGTTGATCACCTCAACGTTGGTCCGAGCGCGAATGTAGACACGGCCGCGACCCGTCCGATACGCAGAGTAAATGCCCTGCGCGCCGTTGATAATTCCGGCCGTCGGGAAATCGGGGCCCGGGATGTGCTCCATGAGCCCGGGCACGTCTATGGCCGGGTCTTCTATCAACGCGAGGCATGCGTTGATGACTTCAGTCAGATTATGTGGCGCGATGTTCGTCGCCATACCGACGGCGATGCCGGATGAGCCGTTGACCAACAGGTTGGGGATTCGCGTCGGCATAACCGACGGCTCACTTTCGGAACCATCGTAATTCTCGACGAAATCGACCGTCTCCTTGTCGATGTCCGCGAGGATCTCATGCGCGATCTTGGCCATGCGTACTTCGGTGTATCGCATGGCGGCAGGTGAATCACCGTCCACCGAGCCGAAGTTACCCTGACCATCGACAAGCATGTAGCGCAACGAAAACGGCTGGGCCATGCGTACGATCGTGTCGTACACGGCCGAATCACCGTGTGGGTGGTATTTACCAATCACGTCACCGACGACGCGAGCCGATTTCTTATAGGGCTTGTTGAAGTCGTTACCCAGCTCACGCATGGCGTGCAAAACACGGCGATGGACTGGTTTGAGGCCATCCCGGACATCCGGTAAGGCGCGACCGACAATTACGCTCATCGCGTAGTCGAGGTAGGACTGCTGCATCTCCTCTTCGAGGCTAACTGACAGCAATTCCTGGGCTACTTCAGACATAGTTTCCTGCTTTTCAGGCCCAAAATCCGAGTGCGGCCCCGCCCCGAGGGAGGCGGAATCCAATGGTCAGAATGATCCGGATTTAGAGCGGCTTGACTGGATAGAAATAATACCACAGACAGGCTCAAAACAGCAGTTATAAAGATGCTCAAAAAGGGCTGAAACGCAGCGCTGGCGCTGCCCTGTGCGACGCGTATACTTCGGCAACCATGCAGCACTGTGACACCCTGATCGTACCTCGCTGGTGCGTCCCCATGACACCTTCCGGCGAAGTCCTCGAAGACCACGCTGTGGCCGTCACGGATGGCCGCATTGTCGCCGTGCTGCCTGACGAGCAGGCACTGACCGAATTCCAGCCCAGCGTGCTCGTGGAACGCCCTGATCACGTTCTGATACCAGGCCTGATCAACGCTCACACACACGCCGCCATGACTCTGTTTCGGGGCCTCGCGGACGATATGCCGCTGGAAGCCTGGCTTCATGAAGGCATCTGGCCGGCAGAACGACGCTGGGTCAGCGCCGAAATGGTGCGAGACGGCACAGAACTCGCTATCGGCGAGATGCTGCGCGGTGGCGTCACCTGTTTCAGCGATCAGTATTTCTACCCGGAAATCGTCGCTGAGGCGGCCGTGGACCTGCAAATGCGGGCCGTGGTCGCCACGCCGGTCGTGGATTTCCCGACCGGATGGGCCCACAACGCCGAGGAGTACCTGCAGAAAGGCGCTGACCTGGTGCACGACCCCTACGCCGATCACCCGCTGATTACTACCGCGTTCGCGCCGCATTCGACGTTCGCTTTGTCCGACGACTCATTCGCCGCGTTGCGCGTGCTGGCCGACCAGCTCGATGTGCGTGTGCAAATCCACCTGCACGAGACCGCTGCCGAGGTCGATATTTCGCTACGCGACACGGGCAAACGGCCGTTCGAGCGTCTCGTCGATGCCGGGCTTGTCAATCGCTCGCTCCTGGCGGTACACGCCGTGCACATCAATGACGAGGAAATCGCCCGTTTTGCCGAAGCCGGCGTTAGCATCGCGCATTGCCCGAATTCAAACCTCAAGCTGGCCAGTGGTATTGCCCGCATCACAAAATACCGCGATGCGGGCGTGAATATGGCCCTCGGAACGGACGGCGCCGCCAGCAACAACATGCTCGACATGTTCTCCGAGATGCGCGCGGCGGCCTTGCTCGCCAAAGCAACGGCCGATGATGCGTCTGCAGTTAACGCAAATGAAGCGCTGCACATGGCGACGCTCGGGGGTGCAAAGGCACTCGGCCTTGAGCGGAGCGTCGGATCAATCGAGAACGGCAAGCTGGCCGACCTTACGTGTGTTGACCTCAGCAGCCTCAACAGCCAGCCTGTCTATGACGTCATATCTCAGCTCGTTTACGCAGTTCGCGCCGACCAGGTCGCAGACGTCTGGGTCGGCGGTCGCCACCAGCTGGATAACAGGCGCTTTACTAACATCGATACTGACGGTCTGCTTGGCCGCGTCAACGAATGGCGTGAGCGCATCGCTACGACCGGCGAAATTCAATAGGAATCCTGATGATGAGCACGGCAAGAGACAACGTTGACCCTGCTGAGTTGGCTAAATTCGATTCGCTCGCTTCACGGTGGTGGGACACGGAAGGTGACTTCCGGTCGTTGCACGAGATCAATCCATTGCGCTTCGACTGGATTCGGCAACACGTAAAGCTCACCGGCTGCAACGTCGTCGACATCGGCTGCGGGGGCGGAATCCTGGCCGAATCGATGTCTGCGGCGAACGCCACGGTGACAGGCATCGACATGGCTGAGGGGCCGTTGGCTGTTGCGCGGCTCCACCAGCATGAATCGGGCGCCAAGGTGGATTACCGGAAGGCCACTGCGGAGGAACTCGCGGAAGCGGAGCCTGGTCAGTACGACGTAGTGACGTGCCTCGAAATGCTCGAACATGTACCGGACCCGTCGCAGGTCATCCGCTCATGCGCCGAACTCGTTAAGCCGGGTGGCCACGTTTTCTTCTCGACGATCAACCGCAACCCAAAATCGTTCATGTTCGCAATCGTCGGCGCCGAATACGTTCTCAAGCTGCTGGCGAAAGGCACGCACGAATACGACAAGTTTATTCGCCCCTCCGAGCTCGAAGCCTGGGCGCGTGCAGCCGGGCTCGAACTGCAGTCCAGCATTGGTATGCATTACAACCCGTTCAGCAAAGAGTATTCACTTGGGCCGAATGTCGACGTCAACTACCTGATGTATTTCCAGCGACCTGCTGATGAGTAGTCTCACGCAAATGCGGGACGGCTACTTCAGTGCCGTACTGTTTGATCTCGATGGAACACTCGTGGACACGGCACCCGATATGGTCGCCGTATTACAGGCGATGCAGGGGGAATATGACCGGATTCCGATCGACTACGAGATTGGACGCGCCCAGGTTTCGAACGGTGCAATCGGCCTGCTATCCGCGGGATTCCCTGACATAGAGGTCTGCTATGGCGACGACCTCCATCACGAATATCTCGAGCGATACGCCGAGATGATCTGCGAAGAGTCACGCATATTTGCTGGTATGGAGGCTTTGCTGGACCAACTCGATGATGCCGATTGCCCCTGGGGAGTCGTAACCAACAAACCGGAGCACCTGACAAATCCGTTGCTTGAGGCGCTTGGAATCGACGCGCGCAGCGCCTGTACCGTCAGTGGCGACTCCCTTTCCGTTCGCAAACCAGACCCGGCCCCGCTGCTGCTGGCCTGCGATATTGCGGGCATCGAACCCTATCGAGCCATTTACGTTGGCGATGCTGAGCGAGATATTGAAGCCGGCTTGCGGGCGGGCACGGCAACGATTGCTGCCGCGTACGGGTACATCACCGAAGACGACGACCCACGGGAATGGGGTGCCGACATCATCGCCCCGGACACCGAAGAACTTGCCCAAATCGTGCTCAAAGCGGTTAACCTTGATGGCCTATGATTTCCGTCTCCTTTGACCCGGTCTATCTTGAAGTTGGCGCGCCTGCGCTGGGTATCGGGTTGGTGCTCGGACTGCTGGTCATGTGGCTCATCGCGCGACGCCGTGAGAATCGTCTACTTGGAGAGCTGGAGCAGGCGCAGGCCAGCCTGAAGAACCAGGAGGCCGTGCAACAAGAACGTGAGGTTTCGTTCGAACTCGCAAACGCTCGGTTGACCCAGGCCTTCGCCGACATATCCAATCGCTCATTGCGCGACAACAGCGATACGTTCCTGAAGCTGGCCGAGCAGAATCTCGGCACCCATCAGGAAAAGGCAAAGCGCGAACTCAGCGAACGCGAAAAAGCGGTCGAGGAACTCGTGAAGCCGATTCGTGACGCCCTGGACGCGTCCCACAAGCAGATCAGCGAGCTCGAAAAGTCACGCAGCCAGGCGTACGGCGGCATCAAGAGTCAGCTCGAGTCGATGCAACTCAGCCAGACATCGCTCACCAAGGAAACGCATAATCTCGTGAAGGCATTGCGACGACCTGAAGTCCGTGGCCAATGGGGCGAGATCACTTTGCGCCGCCTGGTCGAGCTCGCGGGGATGGTTGAGCACTGCGATTTTGTCGAGCAGGTGCATGTTGCGGGAAGCGACAAGACCATCCGCCCCGACATGATCGTGAACATGCCGGACAAACGGCAGCTCGTGGTCGACGTCAAGACGCCGCTCGATGCGTATCTTGCGGCAGCCGAAGCCGAGGACGACGTACAG
>CAVWAH010000026.1:0-13134 GCA_963752875.1 uncultured Gammaproteobacteria bacterium
CGCATCCATTACCCCGCAAACCGGAAAGAAACTGGATCGCGTCATCATCGCTGTCCTGGCCGTGGCGCTGGCGTGGTTTGCCTGGGATAAATTCGGCGGCCCGACAGAAACTACTCCTACTGCTACTACTGCCTCTGTATCGGACAAGTCCGTGGCGGTCCTGCCGTTTATTGCTATGAGTAGCGGGCCGGATGACGAGTTCTTCGCCGATGGTATGACCGAGGAAATTCTCAACTCGCTGGCGCAGCTTCCCGAACTGCTGGTAACGGCCCGCACCTCCGCTTTTTCTTTCAAAGGCCAGGACATACCGATACAGCAGATCGCAGAGACGCTGGGTGTCCAGCACGTTGTCGAAGGCTCGGTGCGCCGGTCCGGCGAACGTCTGCGCGTGACGGCGCAGCTGATTCGTGCCAACGACGGTTTTCATCTCTGGTCGGAGACATTCGACAGCACCTCTGCAGACATGATTGAAGTGCAGGAGAACATCGCAGAAGAGATTGCAGTCGCGTTGGAAGTTGTGCTCGACGAAAACAAGCGTGATGCCATGCGGCTGGCCGGTCTTCGGGACATCGAGGCATTTACGCTGTATCAAAAAGGGCGGGACCTCTTTGAACGGGCTCACGGTGAGATTGACCAGATCGACGGACTGCGACAGGCAAATGTGTATTTCGAGCAGGTAATAGAAGTCGTGCCGGAGTACTGGCAGGTCTATGCAGACCATTCCGATCTGTACACGCATTTGCTCAACAGCAGTGTTGCCGGGATCGCAGAAGAAGGGATTACGGAAGCGGTACTTGCCGACGCGTATGCGACAGCCATTGCCGACCTGGAAGCAGCGGCTCAGTATGCGCCAACAACGCGGATACGTTATGTCGCCGAACTTGATCTCGCGTTTCTCAATGGAAACTGGCGAGGACTTTCCGGGCGCGTTGAAAGAGCGCTGGCGGAGCCGGGGTGCCTCGAAGGAAACTGGACCCCGACCATCGTGAATGTGCTTGGCGATGCCAGCGACTACATTGAGCTCGCCACTACTATCCTTGCTTGTGATCCGTTGCGGACGCTGTCCTGGTTCAATCTTGCGCGCGCAAAACTGTGGGCAGGTCACTCGGCTGAAGCGCTCGAAATCGCTCGCGAGGGTATGGAGATAGCGCCCGGTTCGTGGCTGACCATGACGCTGGTTCAAGCACTGGTTAATAACGGCCTGCATGATGAAGCACTGCTGGTGATCGAGAATGATGTTCCGGATGTCGATCTGGCGCATGTGTTCCAGATACTGGTTGCTGCGCACCAGGGTGATAAGGAAAGATCGGACAACCTCCTCACCGAATACGACGAGAATTATGTTGGCGATTTCTTTGATGTGATCGTTAACGCCTGGGGTGGCAGAAGAGATGAGGCCAACCGCAGAGCGGCAGAGATCGATGAACATTTCTTCGGCGCGATGGTTCTGTGGCAGCTTGCGAACTGGTGCCAGTGCGGTTCGCCCTGGGACCTCGAAGCAACACCGAACTTCACGGCGAAGGTCAAGGAAGCGAACATTGCCTGGCCGCCCAAAACGCCGCTGACTTTTCCGCTGAAGGATTGGTAACGAAAAACTTGGCTATACCACCGGGGGTTGGATGTCTCTATTTCAAGAGCTAAAACGTCGTAACGTAATTCGCGTCGCCATTCTCTACCTGGTGTCGTCGTGGGTGCTGTTGCAGCTGGCCGACGTCTTGACGTCGCTGCTCAACGCGCCGGAGGCCGCCGGCTCTATTGTTGTGCTGCTGCTGATACTCGGCTTCTTTCCCGCGCTGATCTTCGCGTGGGTCTACGAGATGACGCCCGAAGGACTGAAGCGAGAGGTGGACGTCGATCGGTCTCAATCAGCGACGCCTGAGACCGGCAAGAAGATCAACACGGTGATCATTGTCTTGTTGGTCATTGCAATCAGCGGGCTGATTGCTGACAGGCTCCTGCCGGAAACCAGTGTTGAGGCGGATGTTGTCCTCGCCGATTCAGTCGAAGCGCCAATCAGACAATCTCTCGATTGCTGTTTTGCCATTCGCCGATCTTTCGCCTGGCGGTGACCAGGAGTATTTCTCCGACGGCATCGCCGAGGAGATTCTCAACGTGCTGGTGCGCATCGAGGGCCTCAAAGTTGCGTCGCGCACGACATCGTGGGGCTTCAAGGGCCAGGAGGCGCTCGGCATCCCCTTCATCGCCGAGAAGATGAAGGTGCGGCATGTGCTCGAGGGTTCCGTGCGCAAGTCAGGCGAAAATGTGCGCATCACAGCTCAGCTTATCGATGCCGATACCGACCAGCACCTCTGGTCGGAAACCTACGACCGGACCTTAACGGCCGAGAGTGTTTTCGAAGTCCAGGACGACATTGCACAAGCTATCGTCGAGCAACTTGGCATCATCATGGAAGGCGACGCAGTCGCGCCAAGCCATGCTGCAGACACCAAGAACATCAACGCCTACGAGCTGTACCTTGAGGCCTGGCAGCTGTTTGTCGAGCGCCGCAGCCTGCCGCGCGCCATCGATTTGTTCGAGCAGGCGGTCGCGGCCGACCCGAGCTTCGCGCGCGCCTGGGCCGGGCTTTCTGCTATCTATAACGTCGCGCCGGGCTGGGGATTTTTCGATCGCGACTACAAGACGCTGGCGCGAGAGGCCGCCGAAACGGCTATCCGGTTGAACCCCGAGTTGTCATTGCCGTACGCGGTGCTCGCAATGGATGCGAGTTTTGATTGGCCGGCCGATTTCGAGCAATCGCTTACCCTGTTCGATGAGGCGTTAGCCAGGAACCCCAAGAACACCACGGTGTACCTGTGGCGTACGATCATATACCTGGATCTCGGCTACTTCGATCGGGCGGAGCGGGATGCCCGGCAGTGTCTCGAGATTGATCCTGCCTACGAGATCTGCCGCTCCTTCCTGGCCATGGCTCCGCTGTTTTCCGGCGACACGGCACGTGCCGTGGAAATTCACGAGACGACGCTGAGCCACGGTTTTTACGGCAACAGCTTGCCGTTCCTCTACTTTTATGCAGCCATGGGTGAGGAACGTACAGCCCTTATCGCATTGTCCGCCGACAACGCAGGCCGCGGAATCAATAAGGCGACAGCCTATGAGTACCGGGCGATGACCGACCCGGCGTTCGATTACAGGGCCGAGAAGTCGCTCATCGACCAGGCGTATTACCGGGCCGGGGCAGCGGAGCCTGATCTTGGCCCGGCGCACCCGGACTTTCTGTTTATGTACCGCCAGTACGATCAGATACGGGGTTCTGAGAATGCATACTGGTGGTTTCCCTACCCGCTGGAGTTTCGCAACTCGCCGCATCGCAAGCGGCTGATGCGTGAAATCGGCTTGCCCGTGTACTGGCGCAAGCACGGCTTTCCGCCGCATTGCCAACCGGTAGGCGATGACGACTTCGAGTGCGCTCCTGCAAAAGCTCCACGTCGTCGCACTCGGAACCTGGTTAATTAAATTTCGTGCCGGCGGGCTACAGGGCCGGATGGCCATCGCCGCGAGTCCAACAGATGACGATTCCCATATATCAAGTAGACGCCTTCACGCGGGGCCCCTTCTCCGGGAACCCGGCGGCCGTTTGCCCTCTGGATGCCTGGCTTGACGACGAGACCATGCAGAGTATCGCCGCCGAGAATAACCTCGCTGAGACGGCATTTATTGTCGCGCGCGGGGAAGGCTACGATCTTCGCTGGTTCACGCCGGCGATCGAAGTGGATCTCTGCGGCCACGCGACGCTTGCCGCCGGCTATGTCGTCCTCAATCACTTGCAGCCGGATCTCGATTCGGTGTCGTTCGAGACAATGAGTGGCAAGCTGGTTGTTACTCGTGATGGCAATCGGCTGTCCATGGATTTTCCCGCCCGGGCGCCAAAGCCGGTGGCCGTTTCGGACGCGCTCAGTGATGCACTGGGCCATGCACCCTCGGAGGCGCATCTGTCCCGAGACATTCTTGCGGTCTACGACGACGAGGCGAGTGTTCGCCGTTTGTCGCCCGACCAGGCCAAGCTGCTGGCCCTCGACGAGGGCCTCGGCGTCATTGTTACAGCCAAAGGTGATGCGGTTGATTTCGTGTCGCGATTCTTCGTGCCCAAAGCAGGGATCGCCGAAGACCCGGTTACCGGCTCAGCACATTGCACGCTGGTGCCATTCTGGGCGGAACGACTGGGTCGGTCAGAACTCGTCGCACATCAGGTCTCACCACGTGGCGGCGAATTGCGCTGCGAGCACCGTGGTGATCGCGTCATCATGGCCGGTCAGTGCACTCTCTTTCTCACCGGTAGCATCCATCTCTAACAGAGCTAGCGCATCTCCAGCCGATCCTCGATTTCCTCAACTTGAAACTTTGCTGCGGGCTTGAACTCGCCAAGTACGCACGTTGGCCCCATTCCGCTGTTCGAAATTGGGTCGAACCCATCGATAACATCAAATCGGTCCTTGTCGCACGTGCGTCCAGCGATGCTCGGCCTCATGATGAACTTGCTGTTGTCGTTAAGGCCTGGGCAGCGTCCACGAAGCACGTTGATCCACTGTTTGCCTTTTCGTCCCACGAAGAGGAGGTGCCGGTCGCCGAGTGCACGAAAGCTGCGGTACTCATGGGTGGACAGGCAGTTCTTGGGCTCCCCGTATTCGGACCTATCGAGCTCATAGCTCACGATCTCGTCGATATCCGCTTCCATCTCCTGCCGTCTGCGTTCGTCTTCCGGCGACGTGGCACAGCCGGCAAAAGCCAGGAGGAAAGCGACGACCATGCAGATGGCAAATCTTCTGGTGCCCATAACGTACTCCATTCGTTCCCGGTAATCTGACACTAGCACTTCCACTCTATGCTCGCGCCAGTACACCGGATCCAGTGTGGTGCGCCACATCAATTGGTCGGGCTTGCAACTGTTCTCAAATACGCTACAATCGTTGCTTATTTGAGAACAGTTCCTTCCACAATGACCAAACAACCTGTCGATCTGATGTTCGGTGCCTCTCGCCGAAAGCTGCTGGGGAAGCTTTTGTTGATGCCCGATGAGCGTTATCACGTGCGAGAGCTAGCCAGAATGACCGACATTTCTGCCGGTACTATCCATCGTGAACTGAAATCCATGGCAGAGGCTGGATTGCTGGTACGCGCGCAAGAGGGCAATCAGGTCTTCTATCAAGCGGATCGAAGCTCCCCAATATTTGAAGAGTTGGCATCGATATTTCGCAAAACTACCGGTTTGGTCGGCTTAATCCGGGAGAACCTCATCGAGATTTCCGAGAGGATTGATACCGCAGTCGTTTTTGGATCCATGGCCAGCGGTCATCAGAGTTCGGACAGTGATGTCGATGTACTTGTCCTTGGCGATGTGAAGTTGATGGACGTTGTCAGGGCATTGTCGCCTGCAGGGCAGGAGTTGCGGCGGGAGATCAATCCCGTCGTAATGACTACGGAGGAGTTCTCTGCGCTACTGATCAAGAACGACCGCTTTGCGAGCAGAATTGTCGACGAACCCAAACTGTTCATAATCGGAGATGCGAGTGAGTTTGGAAAACCTGGCGAAAATCGGACAACTCGTCGAGCATGAGACTGACAGAAATCAAGTCCGAAAAATGATGGAGGCTGCGGAACGGTTCGTTGCCGATGCGCGTCAGGCAACCATCAGCGCAGAAACCCGCTTCGATGCGGCTTACAAGGCCTGCTTGCAGTATGCGATGGTTGCTTTACATGCCAATAGTTACCGTCCACCAAAGAGCAAGCCAGGTCATCATCAGACGATTATTCAATCACTCGTCCACTCTGTTGGATTGGACAACGACCAAAGATTGCTACTGGATACGTTTCGAGTGAAGCGGAACGCCGTTGACTATACTGGCGATCTTATTGATGAGGGGTCAGTAACAGAGTGCATTGAGGCATCCGTGAAATTGAAGAAGAAGTTGGTCAGTTGGCTGACGGCCAATAGACCGGATTTGCTGAGCTAGACGATCACTCTTTTTCAAACGCGGCATCGATTACGACCCAGCCGGTCCGGATGATCACGGGGAAGTCTCCATATCCGTACGCTACGAAAATGAGTAGGGTCAGGCCTGCCTCGTCTCGAAACTGTGCGCCTCGTCCCGGATTATGTCTGCTTGGGTGCCTTAAGCTGCCACAAGGTAAGAAAGAAGTAGGGAATACCATGCGTAACGCTTTGTTTATCCTGGTCTTGGCGCTGGCAGGCACTGCCGTGGCGTCCGATCGTGGGCTACAAGTCGAAATTCAGTCGCCCACCGCCGGCCACACCGTGGAGGACGGCGTAACCAACGTCGAAGTCGAAGGCATTGCCTCGGCGATCGGCGGCGTGCGCTACCTCGACATCATGTTCGTCATGGATACGTCGACCAGTCTGCGCCGCAGTGATCCGAGCGATTATCGTTCGGCGGGCGCCATTGGACTGATCCGTAATCTCTCGCCGAAAAGCGATATCAAGATCGGTGTCATCAGTTTCGATAGCAAGAGCGATGTCGCTCAGTCAATGACGTCTGACCGCGATGCGGCTATCGAGACGCTGCGGCTCCTGCCCCGGTCTGGAAGCACAAATATCGCCGCCGGTATCACCGCGGCGCTGGCCGAGCTCGAGCGCAACGGCAGGCCCGGCTCGTCGCGAGTCATCATGCTGTTTACCGATGGCATGTCGAGCAAGAACAAGGCCTATGACGCGGCGGTCGAGGCAACCAAGAAAGGCATTACGATCCAGACGCTGATGCTCGGACAAGACCAGAAGGGCAGCAAGATAATGGATACGATCGCCTGGGCTACGGGCGGCAGTTTCATTCGTGTGTCCGATCCGAGCAAGCTCCCTGAGGCGTTCCTGAATCTCCGCACGACGGGTGTCGACAGCGTGACGCTCAGCGTGAATGGCTCGGAGCCGGTTTCCGCGCGCCTGGCAGGCGGGACATTCGCGGGCACCGTGCCGGTTGGCATTGGCGAAAACCGTATCGTCGCGTTCGCGACGAGCCTGGACGGTGACACGCAGGAGACGGAGATCCTGGTCAACGTGCGTGATACGAGCTGCGCGGCGCTGGAAGTGATGGCCCGCAACGACGGACGGCCCGTAATCTCGCTCAGCGACCGTGCCGTGGAAATCGTCGTCGATGCGTCCAATAGCATGTGGGGACAAATCGACGGCGTGTCCAAGATGGAAATCGCCAAGACCACGTTGAACGAGGTCTCGTACTGGCTTCCCGATGATTTCGACCTGGCACTCCGTGCCTACGGCAACACGAGCTCGAGTGACAAGAACAATTGCGCCGATTCAAGCTTGCTCGTGCCTTTCGGCGAACAGAATCGGGAGTACATTCGGCACGCGATCGCGGGTTTGCGTCCCACGGGCCAGACGCCGATAGCCTATGCGTTGAACCAGGCCGCGGGTGATTTCGGTTCGCTGCAAAGCGACCGGACGCTGGTGCTTGTTAGCGATGGCATCGAGAGCTGCGGCGGCGATCCCGTGACAGCGGCGTACGCGCTTCGCCAGCAGGGAATCGTTGTACACCTGATCGGGTTCGGGCTGGGCAATGCGGCCGATGAAGACGCGGCGAGCTTGCAGGCTGTCGCGAACGCCTCTGGCGGGCGCTATGTCACGGCCGGCAGTGCCGAAGAGCTCAAGGCGGCATTGGCAGAGACGGTTGCCACGTCATTCAGTGTGTACCAGGGCAGCACAGAGGTCGCGAGTGGATCGCTCGGATCCGCCGGTGTGATGCTGTTGCCCGAGGGCGACTATCGTGTGCAACTCCACAGTTCACCGCCCGTGGAGGCCCAGGTCCGCCTGGCTCCGCGGGACAGTGTGACGCTCACGCTGCAAAAGAGTGGCGGCGTGGTGTCTCCATTCGAGCAACGCGATGAGCTTCCGCATACGACCTGCGGGAATCCCATGGAGGCGGCAGCGGCTCGTTGAGGCGCTCGCCCCTTACGTGAGGCCCGCATTTCTGAGCGGTAATTCACGCACGCGTTTGCCAGACGCCGCGAAATACGCGTTGACGATGGCCGGCGCGATCGGTGGCACGCCCGGTTCACCGACGCCGCCAGGAGGTGCATCCGACTCCATAATATGGCTATGAATCTCCGCAGGCGCCTCACTCATTCGTATCATCGGATAAGAATCGAAATTGCCTTCAACGATACCGCCGTTACTGGTCGTGAGTTCTCCGTGCAACGCGAGGCTCATGCCGAAAATCCCCGCGCCTTCCAGTTGTGAGTGAACCCGGTCCGGGTTGACGACGGTACCGGCATCAATCGCGATCCAGAGTTCGTGCACGACCAGCTTGCCACGTTCGTCCACGCTGACCTCTGCAACCGCGCCAACGTAAGAGAGGAATGAGCGATGTACTGCGATACCCAGCCCGTGACCGTCAGGCAGGTCGCGGCCCCACTGTGCCATGTCGGCGACTTTTTGGGCAACGGCGCTTAAGCGCCCGGTATCGACAGGGTGTTTGGCCAGCTCATGTCCGTAGTTCGTGTACTTCGCGTCGTCATTCGCCGGATCGATCTTGCGGGCCGGTCCGATAATCTCGAGCAAATGCTCTTTCGGGTCCTGGCCTTTGGCGTGCGCCAGTTCATCGACAAAGCTGCAGGTGCCGAAGGCGTGAAATACATTGCACACTGACCGTAACCAGCCAATGCGAAGGTGGGCCTTCGCATCGCAGGTTTCGATGCGCATGTTGGGCACGTTCCACGGCGCATCGAGCAAGCCAAGGTCGAGCTCAAAACCGCTCGGGCCGGTCACGCCCGGCGCAAACGTCGACATTATCGATGGAAAACTGCTGCGCTGTAACCAGCTCTGCGTCGCGCCATCTTCGTCCATGCCGGCGCGAAAATACTGGGCGGCAACCGAATGAAAATAGCCATGCCGGATATCGTCTTCACGTGACCAGGCCACCATGACCGGCCGACCCGTTTCACGAGCGAGCCAGGCGGCCTCTGCAATGAAGTCAGGTTTCGACTTGCGGCCAAATCCGCCGCCGAGCAACGTGACATTCATGGTCACTTGCTCCTTCTCGATTCCCAGTGTTGCTGCCACAGTGTCACGCGCCGTCTGCGGGTCCTGCGTGGCAGCCCACACCTCGCAGCTACCGTCCTCGTTGACTATTGCCGTCGCTGCAGGCGGCTCCATCGGCGCCTGCGCGAGATAGGGCGTGTAGTAGACAGCCTCATGCTGGCTGTGTGTTTCGCTATCGGCATCGCCGCGAGTCAGAACGGTCGCACCCGGCGCAGACGCCGATGCAATCAGATCTTCCTTGTACGCCTGGCTCTCGTGCTCCGCATTGACGCCGCGGTCCCAATTAATCTCGAGTGCTTTGCGACCCTCGGAAGCAGACCAGCTGTTGTCGGCCACTACCGCGATGCCGCCCTGAATATTAAAGAGCGGCGGCGAGGTGGGCTCCGGCATCCGGATGACGTCGACGACACCCGCAACCGCTCGTGCAGCCGCATCGTCAAACGATGTCACGGTGCCGCCGAACGCCGGGCAACGCTCGATCGACGCATACAACATGTTCGGCAGCACGGTGTCGGTACCGTACTTGGCGCCACCGGTCGTGAACGCCCGCCCGTCAATCGTATCCATCGACTTGCCGATATAGCGATAGTCCTTGCGCGCTTTGAACTCAGCGCTTTCCGGTTGCGGCATGCCGTTGGCCGTCTCGACGAGTTCGCCGTAGCCGGCCGACTTGCCGCTACCTTCGTGATGCACGGCGTGCTCGCGGGCCACACATTCGTTGACCGGAACGGCCCACATTTCCGCTGCTGCCGCGATCATCATGTCGCGCCCGGTTGCGCCGGCGTTTCTCAGCAAATCGAAATGATTACGAATGCTGGTAGAACCATCGGTGTTCTGGTCTCCATATTTCTCGTGTCCGATAGCCTGGATGACCTCGACCTTGTCCCAGTCGGCTTCCAGCTCGTCGGCAATAACCTGCGGTAGTGAGGTGCGAATGCCTTGGCCCATCTCGGAACGGTGGCAATAGATCTCGACAATGCCATCGTTGCGAATATTGACGTAGACGTTGGGCGCCACCGACGCGGTGGCCTTCGCCGCCGGACCGACAGCGACTTCGTCCGGCTGGCAGGCACTGGCAAATGTTAATGCGAAGACGAGACCTCCACCGGCCTGGCCCGTACGCTTCATGAATTCTCTGCGACTGATTTTTCGAAGTTCGCTCATGACTTGTCCCCCGCAGCACGGTGTATCGCCTTGCGAATTCTCGTGTAGGTACCGCAGCGACAGATGTTGCCGCTCATGGCCTCGTCGATATCGGCGTCGGTGGGATTCGGGATGCGCTCAAGGAGCCCGACCGCAGTCATTATCTGGCCAGACTGGCAGTAGCCACACTGAGCGACGTTGAGTTCCCGCCATGCAACCTGGACCGGGTGGTTGCCGTCTTCGGTCAAACCCTCGATCGTCGTAACTTTGGCGCCCTCGGCCGCCGATGCCGGAAGCACGCAGGACCGCATCGGCTGTCCATCGATGTGGACGGTACAGCTTCCACAAAGCGCTATGCCGCAACCGTACTTGGTGCCGGTCAACCCGGCGATATCACGGATCGCCCACAAAAGTGGCATAGCAGGATCCACATCCAGACTGACACTCTCGCCGTTAAGTTCGAATTCGATAGCCATTGCGACAACCTGTTAGTTTTGGTGGATTTTCGATAATACGCGACTATGCGTGTCGGAGTTCAGCCGAGGAGCGCAGCGACGACAGGCGCTTGTGCCCATTTAGCCCCTGGCTACCATTGCCTGGACTACAAATGGTATCAACCACCAGGTTCGTTTCTCGTACGACGGCCGCTCAAATGGATCAACGATATTCTCAAGATCGGGTAGGATGGTGCCATTGCGATCAAGCACCGGAGTCAGACCATGTCGCGACACACCCTGAAGGCATCAATCCTGATTGCACTCTCGGTAGCATCCTGCTCACTACCTGACGGCGCAGCTGACGAAGCCCCTGCGCTGTCTGCACCGACCGAGGACAAGCGTACATTGCCCGAGACAAGCAAGAACCCAACCGTAAGGTCACTCGTCGATACCGCAAGAGCCGACCTTGTCGGCCACCTCGAGCAGCAAAAAACCGATCCAGGTGAGATCAAGGTCCTGGAGTCAAAGCGAGTGACGTGGCGTTCGTCAGCGGTTGGCTGCCCGCAGCCAGATCGTGGCTACCTGATGCGTCTGACGCCCGGTGTGCTTATCCGGTTGCGTGCTGCCGGGCAGGTCTTCGAATACCACAGCACGCTTCGGGGACCGCCGTTTCTCTGTGACGCGGAACTTGCTGAATCGCCGGCTCCCGATAACTCAGCACTAGACCCCACCTAAAGAAAACGCCCGACACGTAGGAACGTGCCGGGCGCTGTTTTTTCACGATTAGCGATTCGCGTTAGTCGTCTCTAACCAACGTGACAGTTACGCTATGCGAGGTGCCATCATCAAGATGCGCCGTGATCGTGTAGTCACCCGGCTCAAGCCTCTTCAAATTCAATGAACGGCCGTAGAGGAACTCGTAGGCTCGACCGCTGACCGACCGGACTACTTCGCCAGCCGCATTGGTAATATCGACCGTTACCCAGGCTTTCAATGACGGCCACCCGGTCAATGGGTCGAACAGCGCGAACGCTACCGGCACCCTACGGTTCTTGTCGAGGTCGATCTCTATGCCGTCATAGAGCCCGAAAAAGCCCTTGAAGACATACGGCAACAGATTGACTTCAACGCGCGTGTCGCTACGAGCCCAGCGGCTGCCCGGGTTGTCCACTCTGTCCTTCTCATGAACCCGAATAGTACGACCGCGCGCCATTGTCTTAACTGTCGCACTGAACGACAGTTCGCGTGGCGAGCTATCCGGCGCCAGGTAGTCGTAGCAGACGAGGAGTCCGTCTGAGTAGGCGCCCATGTACTCGGTGCCTACCGTGCCCGTCCTGTTCTCGACGCCCGAAGTGATATAGCCGAGCGACACGAGCAGATCAACGAACCCAGCATCCAGGTTGTTGTAGCCGAAGATGAACTCTGGGAAATCCGGATCGACAGTACTGAACATGATGATCTCGAAGTCGCCGCTGATCGGGTACGTTCCATCACCCGGATACCACTCGACACCATCCCACTCGACAATTGACAGATCGCCGCCGGCAGTGGCCGCCGAGACGCCGCGAACGCGGCCGCCCGAGCCATTGTCGTAGTTGATAACCCAGTCAGTCCAGAGGGGCGCCAGCATATCGTTCGGGTCCAGATCCGTCGGAATCGGCAGATTGATCCATGGATTCGGGCCCGAGGTCGAATCGAAGAACCCGAAGCCGTCATCCGTGACCGTCAGGCCACCGTCCCGCGTGCCGTTAAAGAAGGCGATCGGGTTCTGGCCGGAGAAGAACGTGCCGGCGATACTATCCCCGGTAAACCCGGGGTCCGGCAGTATGCCGAAGGCCGCCAGGTCGATGTAGCCGGCCACCGAACGGGGCAGAACAATACGGGTTATCTTCATTGGTACTAACCAGGTACTCGCCATCCTTACCGAGTAACGACTCCATGGTGACGTTCCAGACGATCTTACGGCCGCGAATAACACCGCCGTGGGTGATCGAGTCCGGATCGACATCCAAATGAGGATGAATACGCACCGAGACCTCGTAGGTCCGATCTTCAGTGGTGAAGTTCGGCTGGACCGTCGCTGAAAGCGTGACAACGTCGCCGACATTCACAGGCCCGTCCGCACTGGACGACATGAGCACATCGTCTACACCGCGATTGAACTGCAGCGGTGCTTTGCCCAGTAGGTCGGTGCGTGCGCCATCTGCGTACCATTCGGTCGTCGACAGATAGCGATCACCCGCCTCCGACCTGATGTCCCAGTAGAACCGCACATCGAAAGGCACCAGCGGCTCGAGGCTACCAGCCGGCCCATCGGCACGAATCCGGGACGTCTCAGAGTCGCTGACGTTGGTCATCGCGAACGTGAACGCATCCACGGCTGTCGGTGAACTCGGCGCCCAGTTCTGGACTACGGCATAGAACGTCAGGTCCGGGCCGAAGAGCGAACGGAGGAAGTCGAGGAAATCGGCATCGAGGTCACAGGACTCAAGCGCGGTACCGGTTGCCGAAATGCAAACCAGCGGGCCGAGT
>CAVWAH010000027.1:0-14152 GCA_963752875.1 uncultured Gammaproteobacteria bacterium
GGATGTTGACTTGCTAAGAACTCGCGTTCGGCGATGTGTACTCGATCACACAAGTTATGTCTAATTCTGGTCGATACTACAATGACTTAAATGGTATCGGAGATTCGGCATGATTAAGCCCGCCATCCCAAGCGACGAGGCTCGCCGCTTACAGACACTGCGCGAAATGAGACTTTGGAGAGACCTCCTGAAGAGCGCTTCGATCGGTGACATGTTCCTTGCCAAACAGCTGTTTCGACCTCGATCGCTTTGGTAAGCCTCGTGGACGCGGATCGACAGTGGTTCAAGTCTCGCCAGGGTCTCGACGCCGAAGAGACGCCCAGAGACCTATCTTTCTGCGGTCACGCAATTCTCGACGACAAGATCATGGTCGTTAACGATGCCGAACAGGACCAGAGGTTCTGCGACAATCCGCTGGTCTGCGGGGATCCGAGCATCCGCTTCTATGCCGGTTATCCACTGGCGGCGCCCGACGGGAGCCGTGTTGGAACACTTTGCGTCATCGACGACAAACCGAAAGACATTTCCAAGGAGCAGTTACAGCTGTTGAGTGAGCTCGGACGTATGGTGGAGGAAGAGCTGATTGCGGCGAATGACACCACGATCGATCCGATAACAAAGATCTCGAATCGCAACGGGTTCCTTGCGATCGCTGACCATCTGTTGTCGTTGTGCAAGCGCAAGAGCGAGCCCTCAACCTTGATGATGTTCCATCTGGAAGACCTTCACTCTCTCGAAGAGCGTCATGGACGTTACGAAGGAGATACAGCGGCGGTTGAACTCGCACATCTGCTGGCGACCAGTGTCCGTGAATCGGACATCGTTGCACGTCTCTCCGCGGACGTTTTCGGTGTATTGCTTCCGAGCACGGATCTTGATGGCGCGGAAGAGGCGCGACGTCTTTTCGATAAGCAGCTCGGTAAACGCAACCTCGACCCGAGCCGCCAACATGATGATGCGTGTCGGAGTTTTTACTGTTCCGTACGAAGACGGCAGGCACGGCGATGCGGAATCACTACTGCGGGATGGCGAGGTTCGAATTGTCGGGGCTCAAGAGCAACAGGCCGCAGAACTCGCAGAAGTCACTGGTCGGCCTTCAGCGTCTGTCGGCGGTTCAACTTAGGGACCTTCAGGTACTCTCAGTCAACGCCCTGAGTTCATCCCAGTTGCCGCTCTGCTCGGCTGCGGAAACGCGCTGATGCATCACCTCGACCGCAGCGTCGAGTTCTTCGACCATCGCCTGGAACCCGGGCTGGTCGCGTAACGAATCAAGGTAGGGATCGACGGCCAATGGCCAGCCATTCGAGGCGACGGTTCCCCGGAATCCTGCATCGATCGCATCGCGAAGCGCAGTAAGCGCTTCCCGAGTCTTTCCCTGCAAGGCCAGGATTTGTACATCACGTATGCCGTGCCCGGCGAACCCGATCCGAGGTAGGGTTTGAACGACCTCCAACGCGATGTCGAGCAGTTGTGTCCGCACGCTCGTTCTCGCCGAGGTTCTGCAATATAAACGCATAGCCGATTAGATGGGCCACGTTGCCCGTATTCACCATCGGGTCCGCGTCCGCCGAAAATTCCGGATTGAGTTGCTCCGAATACTGACGCGCCTTCTCGAAGTTGCGGTCTAATATGGCAAACGCCGCTATCATGGACAACTGAACCTGCCTGGGATTCTCGACGCCCTCAATCGTCTTCTCCATTATTGCGATGGCGCCCGCGTAATCGCCTCGCACCGCCCTGTCCGTGCTGAGACCGATTGCGTAAGCCGGGTGGCCGGGTGTGATACCGGGAAACAGGCCCAGGAGTCTGTCGTATTCGCCGAACTCCATATACGCCATAGCCATCACTGATCCGGAGAGCGGATCGATACTGAATTCCTGGCCCTTCATCGCCCATGCGACAGCCTCATCCATCCGGCCGAGGCCGTTCAATTGCAACGCCAGGTCCTGGTAAGCCGTCGGCCATTCGGGATGAATCTCAACCGCTTTGATGTACAGATCGAGTGCTTCCTTGTTCTGTCCACGCTGTGCGTACAGGCCCGGAAGATTGGAATAAGGAATTTTTCCCAGCGGGTCTACACGAAGCGAATCATGATAGAGGTCAATCGCCTCCTCAAATCGACGCTGTGTTCGCCGGACGGATGCAAACCACATATAGGCGCTCGCGTGGTTGGGGTTGAGATCGAGCGCCGCGAGAAAGCTGGCCTCAGCTTCCTCGAGCCCGGGGCCGCTGCGAGTTTCCTGCCACTCCAGCTGCTTCAACAGGCCAAGAGAGGCGTGCGCGTCCGCCAGATCGGGATTCAACGACAATGCTTTATCGAGCGATGCTTCGGCAACCCCGAAGGCTTCGTCAGTCGAAACCGCCTGGTGATTGTTCAAGAGCAACAACACACTCTCGGCGAGCCCCGCGTAAGCCTCCGCATAATCGGGATCCAGTGCGATCGCTTCCTCGAATTGTTCGCGCGCTTTTTGCATCGTGTCGAGACGCCGCGTGTAGAGATTGTCCCGACCCTTCGTGTAGAGACTGTAAGCGGCCATGCTGTCAGTGGGTATGATCGCAAGACGCGACTGCTCTTCGTCGGTGAGTGTTGCTCTCATCGCCCGTGAAATTTCCTCAGAAATTTCGCTTTGTATCGCAAACAAATTGACCGCACTGAGTTGACGGTCATACGACTTCGCCCAGATATGTTCGTCGGTGGACGCATCGATTAGCTGCGCATTGATCCGTACGCTGTCGCCCACTCGTTGCACCGCGCCTTCGAGTACGGTCCCAACGCCAAGCTCCTCTGCGATTTGCCTCAGGTTCTTGGTGGTGTCCCTGTATTCCATCACTGATGTGCGAGAGATCACTTTCAGCGACCCGATGTTCGCGAGACGGGTCAGCAAGTCGTCATGGATGCCGTCGGCAAACAACTGGTTTTCCGGGTCCGTGCTGCGACTCGTGAAAGGCAGGACGCCGATCGACGAGCGGTCGATGGTCGGCGGCGGTGCTACTTGGGTATCCCGCATGCCGGTGACATTCAACGTAACGGATATTCCAAGCGCAATGACAAGCAAACCGATGAAGGCGAAGTCCAGTCTTCGGCCGGTCTTCGGGGTTATCGACTCCGAACGATCGACATTCTTCTCAAGCTTGACCCCTTCGGGTGTGACCTCGAACACCCAGGCCACGACCAGCGACACGAGAAATCCGGCGACGACAACAATGACGTAAGTCTGAAACACCGATTCCGACGCGCCGAAGGTCGGCAACAGCACTGAGCCCGCCTCGATGATGATCCAGGCGACGACGGCATAGGTAGCGGCAACGCGCAATACGTTGCGGCGCCTGAGTTCTGCTAGTAGAGATGTCATGGATTCGATTATCGCCTACAGGATGTCGCCGTGTACATTGATGTCGTGCTGACGAGTCGCTTGACATACCCAAAAAGGGTACTAATATACCCACTTTGGGTATGTGACTGATTCATATGGCAGTGTCAGCCGACAACGTGCGTTCAAATACCTCTGAAACGACTCGGAGCAGCTCACTTGCGGACGCGCTTTTTACCTCCACCCAGCAAAGGGTGCTTGGTGCGTTGTTTGGGCAGCCGGACAGAAGTTTCTTCGTTACCCAAATAATGGAACTGGCCAAATCCGGGCGCGGTGCCGTACAACGAGAACTCGAGCGTTTACGCAAGGGCGGGTTGGTTACGGTGCATAAGGTTGCGACGCAAAAACACTATCAGGCAAACGCTGCTTCACCGTTGTTCGATGAGCTCTGCGGGATCATTCAGAAAACAGTTGGCCTCGCTGGACCAATCCGGGAAGCGCTTGATTCGTTGCCCGAAACGCCGAAACTCGCTCTTGTCTATGGCTCCATTGCCAAGCGCACGGATACGTCCAGCAGTGATATCGATCTCCTCGTTGTTTCCGACAATGCAGAACTTGAAAACGTCTACGCGGCGTTGATGCCTGTCGAGAAGGTCTTGTCGCGCCCTATCAGCCTGACGCTGTACACAGTGCGCGAGTTTCAAAAGCGATTGGATGACGGCAATCCGTTTCTCGATCGGATAATCAGCGGACCCACGATCAACTTGATCGGATCCGTCGATGTCGAGTGAGGAGCTCGACAACCTGGTCAAGATTGGCAAGCTGAAAGCGGGCGAATCGACGGATGACGAGATTGATGGTCTGGTTCAACGCGGACTGACCAAGATTGCTGACTACAAGCAGGTGGAACTGAGTACAGACTCGCGTTTTGACCTGGCCTACAACGCGGCACACGCGCTTTGTCTTGCCGCTCTGAGGCACGCCGGGTATCGATCGGAGAATCGCTACATCGTATTTCAATGCACGCAGCATACGATGGGTCTCGAGCCCCAATACTGGAAAGTCCTAAGCAACGCTCATCGGGAGCGAAATATTGCTGAGTACGAAGGCGACATCGTCGTCAACGAGCAACTAGCAAAAGCGCTCGTCCGGGTGGTCGATATCGTCGCGGAACGCGTTCAGGAATTACTGAGATAAAACCCTGGCTCCCCAGGTCCCGCTACAAAGAACAAAAAAGGCCCCTCGCTGAGGGGCCTTTTGGTTGTGGCTCGTGACGTTGAGCGTTACGAACGTTTGCCGCGCCGCAGCGCTGCAAGGGCTAGCAACGCGAGCAGGTATGGACTTGGTGATCCACCACCTGACGTTGGTGCCGCGGACTGAGCGTCAGCAACCAGCGGATTGGTACCGGCAACATTCACTTCGTAGCCGTCGGTCCTGCCGTCGTCATCGGTGTCTCTGTCGTGCGGGTCGGTGCCATATTCATGCTCGTCACCATCGTCGAGACCGTCGTCGTCGGAGTCGCTGTCACGTGGATCCGTACCATCTTCATGCTCTTCCTCGTCGCTTCTGCCGTCGTTGTCGTCATCATCATCGTCGTCGTCGTGGATGCCGTCGTTGTCGTCGTCTTCATCCTCGTCGTCTTCGATGCCGTCGTCGTCATTGTCAGCGTCAAGACCGTGCAGGAAATCTGCGATCAGATCGATGTCATCATTCGGCATGCAAGCCAGGTAGTGCATCTCGATTTCTTCCTCGATTGCTTCCCAGGTTTCATTCGCCGAATCGCCATGGACATCCTCGTCGACGCGTCCGCCGGAACCATCGTTTCCGTGGCAGCCGGCACAGGTGGCAACGTAACGGCGCTCGCCTGACGTATCGACAGAGTTGAGGTAGTCAGCCAGCGCGTCGACGTCGGGATTGGTCAGCCCCTGAAGGTGCTGCATCTCCGGAACACCGTTGGGGAACACACTGGTGCCGAAAATCGAACCGGTGATATTACAGCTGCGGGAACCCGCCACGCGGCGTAGTCCGGGCAGACCGTCGTCAACCGCAGGCCCACTCCACGGGTCGCCGTGGCAGCCGAGGCACTGTGCGTCGTAAAGTGCCTGGCCGTCGCTTTGCTCAGCCGGGTCGGTGACCTCTACTGTACTTGTCGCCGCTGCGCTTTCCAGCTCACCGTCGCTCACAACGAGGCTCACCGTGTACATGCCGGCACTGGTATACGTATGCGAAGGCGTGGGCCCATCGCCCAGAGCGCCATCACCGAAGTCCCAGCTAAACGTCAGCGTATCGCCGTCCGGGTCAGTCGATGCACTGCCATCGAGCATGACGGCCGAACCGGTATCCGCGGCGTACGGCCCACCTGCGTCTGCAGACGGTGCACGATTGGCTGGCGGCACGGCAATGTCGGCGGTGGTCGTCGCTATCTGGCTATCGAGCGCTCCGTCATTGACCGTCAACGAAACGGTGTAGACGCCTTCCGCTGCGTAGATGTGGCTCGGGCTGGCGCCGTCACCCATCGCACCGTCGCCGAAGTCCCAGAGGTAGGTAACGGTATCGCCGTTCGGATCCGACGACGCTGAGCCATCGAATGTGACAGCTACGCCGGGCTGTCCGCTATACGGTCCACCGGGTTGCGCCACTGGCTCAAGATTGACAGGCGGAGCCGTGATTGCTGCCGTCGTAATGCTCGGCGCACTATCGGTCTGGCCGTCATTCACAACGAGGCGAACCTCGAAGTTACCTGCCACAGCGTAAGTATGTGTGGGTCTCACGCCGGTGCCGCTATTCCCGTCTCCGAACTGCCATGCGTAGCTCAAGGTATCGAGATCCGGATCGCTCGACGATGATCCGTCAAACTGCACAGGTGCGGTACCGGCCTCACCAGCGTAGGGTCCGCCGACAACTGCAACCGGCGGGTTGTTAGCAGGCGCCGGGTCAAGCGCGACATTCGGCGGTGTGCCGGATGGGTTTACGCAGGTTGGATTCAAATTTGTATCGCACCAGCCTGGCTGGGTGCTTGCTGCGATTTCAACCTCGTTGATGCCACCCACGCCATCGGAGTCGAGGCTGTTGACGTTGATCAGCGCTTGCGCGAAGTTGACCGCGTCGCAGTTAAATCCTGCACCGGATGCGCCGTTATCGAGCAGATCCTGGCCGTATGGGTTGAATGGACCTCCGCCGCTTGATGTGTGGCAGGTCTGGCAACTTGCGAGGTCCTCAGTCTGCGAATTGGGGAATGACGTGGAAAAGATCGTCTTGCAGGCATCCCATGCCATCGCCTCATATGAGAAAAAAAGGAACACCAGAGAAAGCACGCTGAGTGCTCTCGTTTTTCGTGGGGTCGCAGCCATTTCGCTCTTCCTGTGGACGTGTTCGTTGTTGGAAATTCGCTTGTATTCCTATGAACACGTCCTTTCGAGCAAAATGGTTCCGTCAATGGGGAATTTTAGACGTAAGTGGCTCTACGTAACCATGTGAGCGCCTCTATGCTCGGTTCGATTCCGCCGCTTGTGAGAAACACATTAACGTCTACTTGCAGCGCGCATCTCGAGGCGTGCATCGCGACGTTCCTCTGCCGCTTCGAAGCGGCGTCGCTCCACATCTGTTTCGGGAAGGACCGGAGGTACCGGTATTGGCGATCCATTCTTATCAAGCGCAACGAATGTCAGGTACGCAGATACTACGTGCCGCGTGTTGCCCTGAAAGCTGTCTTCAGCGGCAACATACACACCGATCTCCATTGAACTTCGCCAGGCACGATTGATTGCCGCCGTCACGACAAGTGTCTCGCCGGAGTGCGCCGGGGCAAGAAAATTGAGACTGTCAATCGCAGCGGTGACGCAGGAATGGCCGCTGTGTCGTTCGGCGACGATCAATGCAGTGCGGTCACAAAGCCCCATCACAAGGCCACCGAACACGGTGTACTTCGAGTTAAGGTCATTCGGAAAGATTTTGTAAACGTTTTGTTCCACTGCCGATTCAGACGGCCGTTTTCCTGTTGCTGTCATTTTGCTGTCCTGGTTAAAGCGTAGTTGACCAAACGGCGCTGCAGTCGATCGCGAATGCCTGATGCCTGGTCGCAGCCCGAGACGATCAAGCGCGGCACGATTGGATGCTGCCTCGCTGGTGAAGATTGCACCAAACAACACGCGTAACTTTGACGCCGCAGTGGCCGTACCGGATTGCAGCCACTCGAGCGCGGGAACGAGTTGCTGTTCCGCGGTGGTCAGGTCTGTCCCCAGCGGATACTCCGGGAAGCAGGTCCGTAGCGTTGCACGATCAAAAACATTCTGCAGTGCGCGCAGCGAATTGTCGCTCGCATCGTCGGGAATCCGGTAGTCAGCCGCAAGTTTGCGTGCATTTTTTGCCTGTGCCATCAATGCCGGTTGGAAGGCCGAGTCTGTAATTTGCAGCATGGCATCGATGACTTGCATGTCGGTCCTGCCGCGCGTTGCAGCAATACCGTATTCGGTCACAAAAATATCGCGGTGGTGGCGTGGTACGGTCGCGTGTCCGCCGGACCAGCGAATGTTGGACCGGAAGTGACCCGCCTTTATCCGGCTGGCGCGCAACATGAGGATGGAATGCGCGTCCTCCAGCGAGTGCGCCATCGATACGAAATCGAACTGGCCGCCGACGCCGCTGACAACGCGGCCATCGTCGAGCGTATCGGAAATTGCCTCACCCAGCAGCGTGGCCATCATCGTCTCGTTGACGAATCGTGCTTTCTGTCGCTGGCGGCGCTTGCGCGCTTCATCGCCAAACAGGGTGTTGACGAAGGAGATGTGCGTCATGTTGATGAGTCGCCTGCGTTCCGGCGGCATCTGCCGGAGAGTTTCATAAAACGCATTCGAGCCGATGAAGAACCCGCCATGAATCAGGGTTTCGTCCTGTTCGTCGGCGGGTCGCTTGATCAAGCCGTGCTGGAACAACGCAAGCACGGCGTCGCTCAACATTTCAGTCGATGAGTACAGTCCCTTCTCAAACGGTGCCGTTTCCAGCGGCAGTAGCAGCCTGTTTTCTGATCGTGTACCGCCGGGAAGCTGTTCGAGCACGGCATTGAAGATGTCGGGCGAGTCATGACGAAGGCGCAAACAATGAGCGACAGCATCGCTCAGTGAACCGATCCCAAGCTGCAGCGTGCCGCCGTCGGGAATGAGGCTCGCGACATGCATGCCTGTCGCATAGTCTGGCAGCGTCACTCGTCTGTTCGGCAAACCGAACAGCGGAAACTGGCAGTCATGACTGTCCAGAATTAAGTCGAAGCGATCAGCATCGAGCTCGGCGTCGCCGAACATGTAAGGCAGGTTGTTATTGACCTGGCCGACCATTGCAACCGCATGACCGAGACTTCGTCGAGCTTCAAGTCTCGGTAACAGGTCGAGTGTGACCTCGGGGTTGGAACTGAGGCTGTATTTACCCGGTGCGTCATCGTGCGTGGCGACCAGCTGGGCGACGACGTTGACGCCGAGTTCCATCAATGCATCGACGACCTGGCTGTAATTGATGCTGGCGTAACTCTGTTGCGCAAGATCGTTGCCCAGGTAGGCGCCGGGTCGCAGATAAAACTCCCTGACCTTGATGTTGGCGGGCAGGCTTTTTGCGGCGATTGCCCCAACGTAGGCAGGCGTCGGCCAGTCTGCATACAGGCGGTCAACGAGTGGCCCGATGAAGCTGGACTCTAACCCGGGCTTGCCCTGTGGCGGCGACAGCGTGAGACCGGTAAAGATGGTGAGCGAAATCGACGGGTCAGATGCCGCGCGTTCGAATAGCGCATCCGCGATGTGCACCGCCTTGCCAATACCAATCGGCAGTCCCAGCACAATCGTCTTGCCGAGCATTGAAATCAAAGCGTCGGCAATCTCAGTCGCGGATTGACAAGTCCTGCTCACCATCAGCCAAGCTTAGCAAGCGTGGATATTTAATTATATTTAAAGCCTTGTCACTGTCGTCCGGCGGCTTAATAATGTCGGCCAATGGAATTCAAAGACTATTACAAGGTGATGGGCGTCGAGCGCGACGCCACGCAGGCCGAAATTAAGCGCGCCTATCGGAAGCTAGCTCGCAAGTATCACCCGGACGTCAGCAAGGAGTCGGACGCCGAGCAGCGCTTCAAGGAGGTGGGTGAGGCCTACGCGGTGCTAAAAGATGCCGAGAAACGAACTGCTTATGATCAACTGGGCGAGGACTGGAAGAAGGGCCAGGATTTTCAGCCGCCACCAAACTGGGATCAGGGATTCGAATTCCACGGTGGTGGCCCTACCGGAGGCGGCGAAGAAGAGTTCAGCGACTTCTTCGAGACATTGTTCGGTCGTGGTGATTTCCGCGGCGGATTTACGCGGGCGGATCATCGTCCGTATACGGCCCGTGGCGAGGATACCTTTGCAAGGATCGTTGTCGATCTGGAGGACTCGTACCGCGGCGCGACACGGGGCGTCACGCTGAAGCACACGGAGATGGGCGACGATGGCCGTCCGACGTTGCGCAATCGAACTCTGAACGTGAAGATACCGAAAGGCGTGCGACCCGGTCAGCACATTCGCCTGGCCAAACAGGGATCGGCGGGCGCCGGTGGCGGTGAAAGCGGCGACCTGTTTCTGGAAATTGCGTTTCGACCGCATTCGAAGTTCCTTGTCGAAGGCAAAGACGTTTATCTGAATTTGCGGGTAGCGCCATGGGAGGCGGAACTTGGCGCCAGCGTCAAGACGTCGACGCCCACAGGCGACGTCGACCTGACGATTCCGGAGCATTCGAAAACGGGACAAAAGCTGCGTCTCAAGGGGCGGGGGCTGCCAGGGAAAGAACCCGGTGATTTCTATACGGTCCTGCAAATTGCCCTGCCGCGAGCAGAGACGGATGATCAAAAGGCTGCGTATCGCGAATTTGCGACCTCCTTCGACTTCGATCCGCGCCGGGACAAGGAGGGATAGGCGATGACCAAAGAGAATCGGAACAACATACTGCAGAGCGAAATTATTGAGACGCGTGTTGAGATGTCGCTTTCCGATCTGTGCGAGGTTTGCACTGTCACCAGCGAGCGTGTCGTGCAACTGGTTGACGAAGGTCTGGTTGAGCCGGATGGTCGTGAGCCCGCCGAGTGGCGATTCAGCGGCCGCAGCGTCAGACGTGTCGTGGTCGCAGAGCGCCTGTCGCGAGATCTTCGGCTGAACGCGGCGGGTGCCGCTCTCGTGCTGGACCTTCTCGACGAAGTGAAGCAGCTACGTCAACGGCTGATCAGGCTTGAGGAAACCGATGACGAGTAGCCGCGAGCTAATGTAGTTCTTGTCCTGCGAATTGAGCAACGGGTGCCCCAAAACCTTGAACCAGTACCGGATTTTGCCCGGAATATTCGTCTAAATGAGGAATTCGCGCCCGAAAATGTTGGGCGCTTGGGCAAATTTGGGAGCAAGAACATGATTCAACAATTTCTGGCAAATCGCCGTGCACCATGGTCAGTAACGGCGGCACTTCTGGTGTCATTCATGGTATTCGCACCTGCCGAGTCGCAGGCGGGTGGTTACATGGGTGGCAGTGTTGGGCAGTCCTACGTCGAGCTTGATGCGGGCACGCAGGTAGATCCGGCTACGTTCGAAGAGGAGGATTTTGGCTTCAAGGTATTCGGCGGGTACGAGTTCGGTCTTCCGGGGATAACCCTCGGTCTCGAGGCGGCCTACGTCGATTTCGGTGCGCCGTCCGGTGACGTGGCGGGCACGCAGTTCGAGGTGGACGCCAATGGTTTTGCCGGTTTCGGCACGGCGGGTTTCGATCTTGGTCCACTGGGTGTTTTCGCCAAATACGGTGTGATCGCGTGGGATGCGTCTCTCACTGTTGACGGTTTCGACGCCGGTTCTGACGATGGTACCGACCAAGCCTACGGCTTGGGCGTGGAGTTCGGCCTCGGTCCGGTGGAAGTCCGTGGCGAATACGAGGTCTTCGACATCGAGGACAGTGTCGACGTGGCCATGCTGAGCGTGGGCATCGTCTGGCGGTTCTAAGCTAGCCAGCAATCAGATAGGCGCGCCCTCGGGCGCGCCGGTCTGGTAGCCGTTCGAAGCGGGCAAAAAAAGGGGGACGGTGGATTTTTGTTCCCTAGCCATATTGGCGAGTCTGGGCTCACAATAGCGCCTATGGCAAATGGCATTACTCTTTCCCCACAGAAAGTCCTGGAAGACGTCTTCGGCTATCCCGAGTTCCGGGGACAACAGCAGACGATAATCGAGGCCACGTTGGCGGGTCGCGACTCCCTCGTGATCATGCCGACAGGCGGCGGCAAATCCTTGTGCTACCAGATCCCGGCCATGCTGAAGGAGGGCACGGGTCTCGTCGTGTCGCCCCTGATCGCGCTGATGCAGGATCAGGTCACGGCACTGCGTGAACTCGGCATCGAAGCCGAGTTTCTGAATTCCAGCCAGTCGCCGGATGAGAGCCGGGAGGTGATAACCAAGCTCAAGCAGGGCAGGTTGCAGCTCCTGTATGTCGCGCCCGAGCGCCTGGTTACCGAGCACACCAAATCAATGTTACGTGACATACCCTTATCGATCATCGCTATCGATGAGGCCCATTGTGTGTCGCAGTGGGGCCACGATTTTCGCAGTGACTACCTGGGGCTGGGTGATCTTGGTGCTTTGTTCCCCGGCGTCCCGCGCATGGCGGTGACGGCCACGGCAACGGATAAAACGCGGCGGGAAATAGTCGCTCGACTCGAGCTTAACGAACCCGAACTCTACATCGCGCCTTTTGACCGGCCGAATATCGGCTACGCGGTACAAGTCAAAACCGATGCTCGAGGGCAACTGTTGAAGTTTCTCCAAACGCATCGCAACGAAGCAGGCATCGTCTATTGCCTGTCGCGCAAGAAGACAGAGAGCACGGCCAGTTGGTTGTGCGCACAGGGCTTCGAGGCGTTGCCGTACCATGCCGGACTCGCCGCCGAAGTGCGCTCAGAAAATCAGCGCCGCTTTCTCGCTGAGGACGGTTTGGTGATCGTCGCGACAATCGCATTCGGAATGGGTATCGATAAGCCGGACGTGCGCTTCGTTGCCCATCTCGATTTACCGAAGAGCATTGAGTCCTATTACCAGGAAACCGGCAGAGCCGGCCGAGACGGTGAGCCCGCTGACGCCTGGATGGTCTATGGCCTGCAAGATGTAGTACGCCTGCGGCAGATGCTCGACGAATCCCAGGCAGACGACGAGTACAAGCGCTACGAAGGCTTCAAGCTCGATGCGTTGCTCGGTTGGTGCGAGGTCACCGGCTGCCGACGTCGGCCGTTACTCGCGTATTTCGGCGATTCGCAAGACGAGGATTGCGGTAACTGTGATGGTTGCTTAACGCCGGCAAACACCTGGGACGGGGCAGAAGCGGCCCAGAAACTACTGTCGGCCGTGTACCGATCCGGTCAGCGCTTCGGTGCCGCACACCTTGTCGATGTACTGCTGGGAAAAGAGACCGACAAGGTTCTGCAGCATGGACACGATCAGCTCAGTGTCTTCGGAATAGGGAAGGACTTGCCATCGACCACCTGGCGCTCGGTCGCACGCCAGTTAATCGTTGCCGGCCACCTGCGGTCTGACGCCGCTCGTTTTGGTGCGCTGGTCCTGACAGACACCAGTCGTGGTGTCCTGCGTGGAGAGACGCCATTACAGTTTCGGGAAGATCCGAAACGACCTGTCGTGGCATCGAAGAGAACAGCCAGGGAGCAAGTTGTCACTGACGAAGATCTCGGTCTATGGGAAGCGCTACGCGCGTGCCGGCAGTCGATCGCGAGCGAGCACAACGTGCCTGCGTATGTCATTTTCCACGACAAGACTCTGCACGAGATGCTCGCGTATCGACCGCAGACGGCCTCGGAGATGCTGGGTATCAGTGGTATCGGGCAAACCAAGTTGGATCGCTACGGTGATCGGTTTCTGGCGGTTCTTCGGGGTGAGTCTGGCGTCTAGGGCGAGCGCATCGAGACCTACACCTCCACCATTTTCCCTCTATCGTCGCTATTCCGAAACAGATTAAACCGGATTCCATGCGGAATTGACTCAAGCGGAATCGCCTCCAACGAAGAGTCATTCAGCTTGTCATCTCGTACAAAAAACAGATCCAATCCGGGTTCGAAAGCTACGAGCGAGTATCCCTTCTTTTTCGCAAGATGGAACAACGCACCCGCGCTTGCTCCATAACAGAATCCTCCGGTCCAGGAGTAATCACTGATATAGGGCACGGATTGGCGGGATGTTGGGTCGAGATAGGCGTTGTACTCGATGCAAATCACCCAAGGATGGTTGTTTTGCAGCGATTCGAAAACCCAATAGTCATTTCCATCTATATCGATGCACAACAATGTAAGGTCACTGGTGAAGCCCATCTTCTCAATAGCATCGTCCAGTGTATTGCTACTCTCCAGACTGACCATTTCATTTAAAGCAGCCGCGGAGAATCCTTGCAGGTTCTTCTCGAGTTCCAGGAACTTCTCTCGATTCGCCTCTATGTATCCACCATGCCATCCCTTCTTCAGGAGATTGCGAGTGTTACTAAAAGTGATGCCGTCCCAGGCACCAATTTCGACCGAGGTGCCCGACGTCACATTGAGCGCAGAGAAAATTGATTCCAGTATGCCGTCTTGTTTTCCCTGAGAATATACTCTGTGCGCATAGACCGATAATGGATTACTTTTTCGAGATCTGTAGCGCTCAATATTTCGAATAAGCTCCCGTAGCATTTTGATCATAAATTACCCATTACAATTGAATCCAAGGAGATGTGTCCCATGCTCCGGCAATACAGCCTCATAGGATATCCGGTTTGAAGCCGGCTTGGTATGAGTCTGGGCACCAGGAGTATTGCCGATT
>CAVWAH010000028.1:0-62592 GCA_963752875.1 uncultured Gammaproteobacteria bacterium
CGATATCTACCACTTTGGCGATGACGGCTCGTTCCAGAACTTTCAGCAAGGTGAAACCTGGATCGAAGGCTGGCAGGGCGGCAGTGATGCCTGTGGGGCTCCGGTTGCGCCTCACGACGGCAGCACCGTTGGCACCTGGATCTATGGTGATCTCGCGAGCACCGTGACGCTCGATGGCCTTGGCTCGCACCTGGGCCTGGCCAAGGTCGTGAATGGTGGGGAGCTGACGATTGGGTGACTGCACCGGATTCGGTTACCTATAACGTGGTCGAACTGGTCGGAGACAGCCTGACTGTCCAGGTTGACGTCGGCGGCGCCTGGTGGGAGTACCGATTCGAACGTGTCGCTACCGTTGAATTGAGCGGCAACTGGAAGCTTGATTTCGCTGGAGTTGGTCCGAGCCAGGAAGACGCGTCGTCCTTTTTTAGCATTTCCGACACGGGGCCTGACGGGCCGCGCGCCGTTGGTTTGACGATCTCTACGAATTCGGTGCCGACGGTTCGTTTAGGAATGTCCAGGGCGACGAGACCTGGATCGAAGGCTGGCAGGGCGGCAGTGATGCCTGTGGGGCTCCGGTTGCGCCTCACGATGGCAGCAATAACGCCGTCTTCGGGTACGACGAGGAAGCGGCAACGCTGCAGCTGACGGGTCTGGGAGCCTACCTGGGCCTGGCCAAGGTCGTGAACGGTGGGGAGCTGCTAGACCCGGCAGCTGCACCGGATTCGGTTACCTATAACGTGGTCGAACTGGTTGGAGACAGCCTGATCGTCCAGGTTGACGTCGGCGGCGCCTGGTGGGAGTTCCGGCTGACTCGCATTTCAAACTTGCCCATAGTCGGCAACTGGAAGCTTGCTTTCGCTGGAGTTGGTCCGAGCCAAGAGGACGCGTCGTCCTTTTTTAGCATTTCCGACACGGGGCCTGACGGACCGCGTGCCTGCTGGTTTGACGATATCTACCACTTTGGCGGTGACGGCTCGTTCCAGAACTTTCAGCAAGGTGAAACCTTTATCGAAGGCTGGCAGGGCGGCAGTGATGCCTGTGGGGCTCCGGTTGCGCCTCACGACGGTAGCACCGTTGGCGCCTGGATCTATGATGATGACGCGAGCACCGTGATGCTCGATGGCCTTGGTTCGCACCTGGGCCTGGCCAAGGTCGTGAACGGTGGCGAGCTGACGGACCCGGCAGCTGCACCGGATTCGGTTACCTATAACGTGGTCGAACTGGTTGGAGACAGCCTGACTGTCCAGATTGACGTCGGCGGCGCCTGGTGGGAGTACCGATTCGTAAAAGAGTAGCGAGAATTGCTCCTCAGACAAAAAAAGGCGCCCACTGGGCGCCTTTTTTTTGCCGATATCCGGGCTAGGCAGATACGGATGGACAGTAACGGTTGATAAATTCCCGATGTGTAGGCAGCTGGTTCAGCACCGCGTCCACCTTCTCACGCTGGATCTGCATAAACTGACGAAGCTCCTGCTCGCCCATCATATCCACAATGGCGTGATAGCTCTTTGGTTCAATTCCTTGCCCCAGCATTACCTGGGTCCAGCTGTTCTCCCTGAAGATATCTCCCTCGGCCTCGAACACGCGGCCGGTGTCACGAAACAGATCCAGGCGATGCTTCAGGCTGTCGGGAATATCCATGTCGCGACAGCGACGCCAGAACCCGGAATCCGTTCGCTCTGTGACGTGGTAGTGCATGATGATGAAGTCACGGATATATCGGAACTCGGTGTCCATCTGGCGATTGAATTCATCCCTGTCTGAGTCGACGATGCCGCTGTAGGGAAACATCTGCAAGAGCCGGATTACGCCGCGCTGAATCAGGTGGATACTCGTGGATTCCAGCGGCTCAAGAAATCCTGCCGCGAGCCCCAGGGCAATGCAGTTTCGATTCCAGTGTTTCACGCGCTGGCCCGTGCGAAAGCGCAATACCCGGGGTTCTGTTATGACTTCGCCCTCAAGATTACCGAGCAGGGTGTTCCGGGCCTCATCGTCACTCATAAATTCACTGCAATAGACCAGGCCATTGCCAACCCGGGTCTGCAATGGAATACGCCACTGCCAGCCGCTCTCTCGGGCAATAGAGCGTGTATATGGAATAGGCTCGCCGGCCGATGTGGTCTGGACCGCTATGGCACGATCGCAGGGCAGCCAATGCGTCCAATCTTCAAATTCGGTTTTAAGCGCCTTGTCCATCAGCAGGCTGGCAAAACCGCTGCAGTCGATGAACAGATCGCCTTTCACTACCTGGCCTGATTCCAGTACCACCTCGGATATGTCGCCAGATTCAGTCTGATGCACGTCGGTAATTTTGCCCTCGACCCGGGTTACGCCATCCTGTTCCGCATGCTGTCGCAGGAACTCGGCATAACTTGTCGCATCGATATGGTAGGCATAACTCAGCTCATCCTGCTGCAGCAGACCAAACTTACCTGCTTTCGCGGCCATCAGTTCCGGAGCGTAGTGACCGTAGTCTTCGGCAAAACCAAGCTCCCTGGCCTTGAGCCAGAAATGCTGAAAACCCGCCGCCCAGCAGCCCTGGCCGGTGACGCCAAAAGAGTGAGTATACTCATGGCCGACAGCCCGCCAGTTTTCGAAGCTAATGCCCAGCTTGATGGTGCCCTGAACCCCGGCCAGGAATTCTGCCTCATTGACTTTCAACAGGCGGTGCATCGTTCTGAATGGCGGTATGGTCGCCTCACCGACCCCGACAGTGCCGATGGCATCAGATTCCACCAGCACCACATTCAGGTTGGCTCCGATGAGCCTGGCAATAGAGGCTGCCGCAGTCCACCCAGCGGTACCTCCACCTACGATGACAACATTTTGTACTTTTGTAGCTGACATAAATCTTTCGCCCTACAAGAGTTTGTCTCTTAACATCTTGCGAATTTGCCGCGCGGTCTGCTCATCAATAGGATTTAACACGCCACGCGCAGTTTCCGGAATGTGTTCGAAATTTTCCGGATCAGGATTAAACACATTAGTAGTCAAATAATTCCTGCCACTGTCTTCTTTGTGCTTCAGGCAGTCTCGAAGACCCAGCATTGCATGCTGCAACACACTTAGTGGTGGCCCCATGTAGGACGGTGAGCTGCGCCACCAGTAATTCACCAATACGTTAAAGGCATCCAATGCTTCCATGTGATGCCACCACATACTCGGAACGATGAGAGCATCCCCCGGTTCCAGTACTGACATCTGAGCGGTCTTGATTGCCTCCCGGAATTTCGGGAAGCGCTCATAATCAGGTGCATCAAAGTCCACCAGGCTGATAGGTTGTCCTGCCGGCGTAAAGTCCAGCGGCCCAACATAAAGATTCGGTAACTGCTCCGGCGGAAAAAGAATGACTCGCCGGTGTCCCGCGACCACGCAGGCAATATTGGAGGGGAAATCATAGTGGGCTGATACTCGACTCTGGTTGCCGATCCAGATGCTGACGAGCGGTGCCAGGTATTGAATCGGAAAATCGTTCTGTTCCCGGAATCCCGGCAGCCAGTGATCAACGTTGGTTGAGCCGACATAAAGTGACGGCGGTGAAGGCATATCAACATGAGACCGGACTTGCTGCACGGCGTCCTTTAGCGCCATCCGCTGATATTCAAAATTGAAGGCGGTCATGTCCTCGTTGTAGAAAAGCCGGCCCGCTGCTTCAGCTGGCGCATAGAGGGCTGTGACCACATTATTGGAGTCAAATCCCTGCAGGTAATCAATAATGCGGTCCGCTGACTCGAGGCCATGTTTGACGGCGGGCCAGTCCGAGGCCAACCCTCGCAAGACCTGCGGCTGATCAGACGCCAACAGTTCATCGCTGAGATCTGCGACAGTGATGTCATCTCTCTCTGCAATTGTCTGACTAATTTCGTTTAGTACATGCTGGCCGGTCATAGTTACACCCAGACCTCTTGCTACACTCGGAGCCGGTTTCGTCTTTCGATAATGTCACGCACCCGGGACAACGAGGCTACTGCCATGAAAACAGGTTGCAGGTAGCCAGCCTGATTCAGCGACTCCAGCACGTCTCCCTTTAGCTGGTAAAGCCGTTCTTCTGCAATGCAGTAAAAATCCTGCACACTCTTTTTGTTGCCATCATTAAAGGCAATTTCCAGAGTGATCTGCTCCAACAGTTCGTGCTGAAGCAGGGTGTCAATAAATCCGCGGCCGTGTTGCAGTCCACGATGCAGCTTATCGAGCAGTGCAATCTTCTGATCAAGAAACTCTGTTGAACCACCTTCAGGGTCAAACAGTGCTTCCCCCTCATCCTGACCGACTCGCGGGTGATCGAGATCCAGGGAAACCACCGGGCTTTCATTGTCACCCTCTCCGCGTGTGGCAATCAGAAACGGCTGACGTTGTACCGTGGCAGGAACGTAAGATGCATCCCAGCCATTGTCCTGCAGAAACAGATTCTGATCCGCTTCAAAACCCATTACAGCAGCGGCAAAAAACCCACCGGTGTTCGGATCCTTGGTAAACAGGATGGGATAACAGCTCTGAATATCCCTGAACTCCATGGGGTAGGTCATCACGTACATGACTGCGTCACCCAGTGCTGCGCCGTAGCCTGTTTTGATCCGCAGTTGTCGGTGTTTTTCCTTGTTCAGGACTTCGTACTGACTCATATGAACACTCTTCTCACTTACCCGCTGATTACAGCTTCTGAAACCCAAACTCTCTTACTTTGTTGAGCAGTTCCCTGTTGCCTGGCAGCGCCTGCTGAAGCTGTGCGGCCCTGGCGGCATTTTTCTGGAATAGCTCTGATGCCTGTCGCCGGCGCTGCTCCTGATGGTGGCTGCCGGTATGACGTGGCATTGTACTGAACCCCATGCCATAAAGGATGTATTGATAACTCGCGGTGGGAAACAGGTCATCGACCGCTCCCGCATCCTGATGCCAGGGACTCCGATCGCGCCACAACGAAAGCTGTTCATTGAGATTCTCCGGAATCGATGTGGCAGCTCGATTGTCCTGCCAATAGGGAGAGTCATCGCGAGCGCTCAGGACATAGTGCAGTTTCAGAAATTCGATAATCTGATTCCAGTGACGCAGAAATTTCTGGTTGTAACGTTTGGCGACAATATCCATGACTTCTCTTGTCGGGGGCAGCTGCTCCGCAATCATCCCCGCAGCCAGTTCAATCATCACCAGCGCTGAAGCTTCAAGCGGTTCAATAAACCCCGACGACATGCCAATAGCAACACAGTTCCTGTGCCAGAATTCTCGCCGATGGCCGGGCTGAAACCTGATCTTCCGCGGCACAACACTGGCCGCAGCCTTGTCTCCAGCAATCTCCTTGATATAGGCCAGCAGCTGAGCGGTGGCCTCATCTTCCGAAATATGAGCACTTGAGTAGACATGGCCAGTACCACGACGCGTCGGTAATCCGATATCCCAGATCCAGCCCGCAGTCTGTGCAGTCGACAAGGTGCAGGACTGGATTGCCTGATCGTCGTCTGTGTAGGGCACCTGTGCTGCCAGAGCAGTGTCGTTAAACAGGTAGGCCTGTTGTGACTGAAATGGAATCTCAAAGTGCTCACCCAGAAGCAGGCTTCTCGATCCGGTACAGTCGATAAACAGATCACCGGCTATTTCACCGGCACGGTCGGTTGTGACTGACCGGATGTCTCCGTTCTCAGCCGCATTTATCTGCGTCACGTTCGCCTTGACGTGCTCTACACCTAGCTGCTCGGTGCAGTGTCGACGAAGCAGTTCAGCGAATTCTCCGGCATCCAGGTGGTAAGCATAGTTCACCATAAATGCGTATTCCGGTGTTGTGATCTGCTTGGGGGCAAGGCAGTCAGCAAATAATGCAGTCTGAGGTGTCACAGCATCCGCAAATTGAGGTGCATCGGTCAGCGCCAGCCAATGAGGCGCGAGGTTAGTGTCTGCGTAGCCTATGGGGACGGTAAATGGATGGCTGTAAGAGTCGTCATCCCCTTGGCCGCTGCCTGTCTGCCAGTCGCGGAAATAGGTGCCCTGTTTGAAACTGGCACTACACTCTCGGATAAAGTCGGTCTCGGACAACCCAATTCGCTGAAGGGTCGCCCGCATGGATGGCCAGGTGCCTTCACCCACGCCAATAGTCGGGACATCCGGTGATTCAATCAGCAACAGTTCAAACGGTTGCTGTGCCTGTGCATCGATGCGATGCTCAGCTGCAATGACTCCGGCAGACAGCCAGCCGGCGCTGCCTCCACCCACTATAACTATTCTGGATATCCTGTCTTGCATATTCCGATTAGTATCCCACAAATCCGCAGCATGATTGGACTCTGTAAGGAACGAAGCCGCTCACACCGCTTAGCGTCGTTCAAGCAGGGAACGAAGTTTGTCGGTTGTGTCATCACCATTCTCGATGAATAGTTCATTCACAACATCCTCCTCTCTATAGTTAGAGATTAGGTGTTGCATTTACCGGTTGAAACCGCAGCCCAAAGCAGACGTTCGGAACTCAGCTCGCGAGCGGCACAAGTGTTGTCACACTCATTGCTAGCATTGCTAATACGGAGTAGGCCGCAAAAACACGATGAAATATTAGATTGTCGGTCCGTAAAGCGAACAAGGACAACACGGCTAATGGCCCTACAAACGCTGCATACTGCAGATGGCCGACGATCGATACGTCTTTTTCCAGTTTGACGACGTAATCGGTCAAATCAACGCAAAGAAAAAGCAAAAATATACTGAAAAACCAAATCCGGTTTCGCATAAATTGCGTGCGATAGTTGTGATTTTCTGGCACGCCCTCTGGAAATAGAAGCGCCATCAAGACGAAGAGAAGAGTCGAATAGGCCAGCAAGAAAACGAAAAGCGGAAACGTCCACTCCCGCTCTGCCGCGAGCACAAACGTAAACCACCAAAATGCAATGGTCCAGATCAAAATGACTACGGACCACAACAGTTGCGCCCAGGAAATCGTCACGTCACCCCGAACGTGGACGATACGGACGACGTTAGTCAGAAAAGACGTTATGGACAACCCGACAACAACGGATATAAGTACGGTCAGATACTCGAATACCATGCATATATTATGCGCTACATCGGGAGCAATTCCATCTATGTTGCATCTTTGAACGGCCGGTAAGCGCTCGAAAGCAGCCGCTCGCCTGATATGATGTTGAGCGACTGCTACTCACCCAAAGCGGACGCTCTCGGCCATCCATGGCCGTCGCGGCATTCGTGTATCCTGGACATCGCGCGTCATTTTTCGCCCATAACGTGACGTCGGCACGCCCAATTTGCCGCTCAATGCCTACCATAGAGCGCTATGACGCGTACATTGCTCCCACGAGGTCACATACCTCGATGCTACCAAGTCGCAGCTTTGTTGTTGGCACTGACATTTTTTTCGCCTGGCACCACAAATGCGGAGATCTTCAAGTGCGTGGCCAAGAATGGTGAGCTCACTTTTTCCCAAACGCCGTGCTCCGAAAAAGACAGCAAGGTCACCGTAATGAAATCCGGCAGCAGTTCTAGCGACGAATCTGCAGACTGCGAATACGCCCGTCGTTTCGCCCTCAATACAGCTCAGCAAATGAAATCGGGCGCTGGATCGATCACGATTTTTGACAGTTATGGCGGACTCGGCGGGTTGTCGAAGGGCTCAGTGAGCCTGATCAGCTACGTTTATCAGTTCCGGACCAATGACGATATTTCCGCGGTGAGAGTGTCAGCGTTGGCTACGGCTAAGTGTCGTGCGAGGGCTCTTGGCGATGTCAGCTGTGAACAATTGCCTGCATTGTTTACGAATCGACTCGGCGGCTGCGACAAAGACGACGACGATGACGGGCACAGTTCGATTGATGCGGGCGACTCCGACGGCATGGACGTCCAGGCAATGCAACTGCAGGGCGCGGGCCATAACCAAACAAATAATAGCTCGCAGGGCGCGAATGCCTCGTTATCGGCGCGCAATCGGGAAGCTAAAGCAACTGAGGAAGAAAAGCGTCTGCAGTGCAGGGCCAAGATCAAATCTCAAATTGCCGGCATCGATGCAAAGATGCGCAGCGGCTATACATCCCAGCAGGGTGAGTCTTTGAGAAATTCGCGACGCGATCTCGAGGCGAAAATGCGAGACTGCTGACGCGAAATCTCATGCTCAGAGTCGTCGAGCCATGCGCAACCAGTCCCATTGCTTGCGGCCATCGGAGACTGCGGTTACTCATTCGAACTTGGTTTTCAGGATTTCGACTTGTCGAATCTGCCCGAGTTGTAGGGATCGATCCCTTCCAGTTCATCGGCTTTCAGAGTCTCTGAGCGAATCGTATCCTCAACGTGTTCGTGGTAACTGTCTTCATGCACAGAAAATGGCTCGGCTTCGTCGGAATCGGCATGTGCTCGGCGATCTTTCGCGTTGCGACGCTCCAGATGTTCGGAGTCTGTCGTTTCAGATAAGCCTTGTTCCGACCTCCGACGTGGGCTGTTTCGCCGATCTTCGTAATGTTGGTAGCGACAGTCACACTGATCGGGCAGATCGCATTGATTCAAAGGCAGCAAAGGCGCTTCAGCAGAGAGATAACGCTCGCGCTGGTCGTCTCGAGCTGCCTGACACGAAATCCTTCCGCAGCGAATCGCCACCGCATGATAAGGCGCGACACGTGGCTTTTCAGCTTTCTTTGCGAATAGTCGCTTGAGTAAACTGCGAGGTCTTACGGAAGTCATTAGGAATAGCTCCCAACTTCGGTCCCCTCACGGTACGCAGTTAGCGTCGCGCATTCCGTGATAGGTCTCACACACCCTAACTTGCGATTTTGTGTGTATGCGGACTGTAGGCCGTTCCTTGGCCATGCTCAGCAGGGTAGCTCCAGAACGGTGAGTTGGGTGGCAGCTCCTGGCCAATAGCAGCCCCTCACGGAACTACCAGCGAGCGGCTGCTATTGGTGAAAGCAGCTGAAAAAATACCTGTACGTCGACATGCCTCATAAACTACGATCATCTGCGATGCGAACAACGCCGGATAAAGACGTGCAAGACAACCCTCTATCGGCTTTGGGGCGACTTACACAAGCCTTAACCGGCCGTCGCTGGAGTGCAATTGGTATCGAGCTCCTGTTGATCGTCGTGGGTATTCTGGTAGCGCTATCGATCGATGATTGGGCGCAGGATCGTGAGAACCAAAGAACCGAGCAAGACTATCTGCAAATTCTAAGCCGCGACCTTCAGCAGATGACTGAACAGTTGCTGTCCTATATCGATTTTGAAGTCTCGATGGCGAAGTCCGGCGCGACGGTACTGAAGACCTTATCTGGAGACGGGTACGAACAGCAAGGCGAGGCTGTGCGCGGTCATTTGTCTAGCATGGGCTCAAGACGCACGCTTCAGTTGGTCAGTGCCGCCTATACTGACCTGACTAGTACCGGAAACCTGCAGCTGATTCGCAGTCGTGATCTACGTGACCAACTGTTGCGTTACTTTGCCGAGGTTGCCCGGGTCGAGCGGGTAATCGAGAAGAACAATACAACATTCATAGATACCATATATTATGAATTCCTGATTGAAGCCGAAATTACCTGGGCGCCTGCCAACTGGCAGAGCCTTGATTCTGCGATGGGTGAAGCAGACGGGCTTTTCTTTGAGTTGGTAGGGCCAAATATCGTGTATCCGGTGGATAGCATCATGACGCTGCCCGCTGGATCGAAGTTGTGGGACGATATCCGCCGCATGTGCGTTCTTCGTGTGCGCGTTTCCGCCGTTGGGCAATCTCTTGCTAGCCGATTAATCGATGAAAGCAAACAACTTAGAGTCGCCATTGATCAGGAGTTGCATAGACTTTCGCGGTAGTGGTTGTCCATGGCCTAGACGGGAAATTGACCTTTGAGATCATGCACCGTGAGCGTGAACATGACCGTCTGCTTCTGGCCGTAAGCAGTCGCTGGCCTGGTGATACACTCAGTGGCAGATAATGACCCAAAGCGGACGTTCAGATTCTGAATTGCTGGACCAATGAAAATAGATGATCGCGATTACAAAAGCTTTTCGTCTGCCGCAAAGTCGCGGTTTAGACCGATGGCTAGCGAATTGGGATACGAACAAATTACCGGCATTTTCTACGTAAGGCCAAGAAGCGGATGGTATGAAACGTTTAGCCTTCAACATTCATCATACGGCAACCCATTTTTCTATTTGAACTATGGAGTGATACTTCCTGACGTCTTCCCTGCCACAAGGGATGCATTGATGTCTGCTGGAATGCGCGTCTTCAGAAGATTGAAGTTCGAAGAACGGGGCTCGTTTCCATGCGGGACTAAAGCAGAGATAGAACGAAGCGCCGAGTACGCGCTGCGCGCATACAAGGACTTGGCTTGTCCTTGGTTCGATAAACTAACGCTTGAAGAAATTCGAGAATTAGAGTGGTAAACGGCTGCTTCTGGCCGTTAGCAGCCACTCGCCAGGTTGTATACTCAGCGGCTGGTAATGACCCAAAGCAGACAAAAAATCTTCATCGAAAACCCTGAGTAGCAGGCAAACCGAACAATACCTTGCAAGCGAATCTAGCCGATTAATAGCACCGGTAACCCTCACTTCTCCAGGTGCCGTGTCAGATAGAGTTTGAACTAATTCGAATCAATATCTCGAATCAATATCTCGAATCATGGTGTAGCAAAGGCACCGATCGAGGGCGGCTCCGAATATTCGATGCCATCAAAATCTAGCGTGATACCTCCGGGTATATCGATGCCCGCGGCTATCGCAGGACTCCCAGCAGTTATCCGATACTCTCCATCCAGAAGTGGATCCTGTTGGACAATGCCATCGCTACCGGTAGGAAAACCGTATCCGTTTGGAACCACCGAGAATCCGGAATTGTCCTGAGAAAACCATAAATTCGCATCGATGAAGTAGGTATCGATCAATGGCCGCCCATCAGTGTTAAAAAAGGAATAGCCGGACAGGTCCGATTCGCTAAATACCACAATGTTGTTAACAAACCGACCGTCCCGACCTGGCCCTTTGTTCGAGTTCGCTTCCACTGCCCAGAATACCGAGCTACTCGGCTCGATCAATGTGTTGTTGGTTGCAGTGCATCCGATGCAACCGGAAAAAACTACTGCAGACTGCCCGGTACGTATGAAAAGGTTGGCAACTATTGTGATGTTTTGTGCTTCATATGGAGAGTTGGCAGGTCTGAAATACGGTTCACCCGTGTGTCCACCCGCGTTGACGGCCCGGAATGGTATGTCCACGAATCGATTACCGTGAATGACAATGTCGGAACTTCCACCTTTGGTTTGAACCGCGTTTTGAGCTACATCGTGGAAATGGTTTCCGGTTATCACACCATCATGACAGCCGACCATGTCGATGGCCTCCCCCATGTCACAACCTTCAAACTCGCTGTTCTCAATATAGAAATCATCAACACCCGACATCTTCAGACAATCATTGTTTCCGCCGGTGCCTATGTCACGAAAGTGCATATTCCGAAATACGATAAATTCGCTCGGCGTGGAATAATCACCTCCATCACTGATATTCAGTCCGTGCACCCCCGTGTTCTGAATAGTCAGGCCATCGAGGACAAGGTATCTGACATCGGCTAAATCCATACCGGTACCAGAACCACCGGCATCTATCGTTACATTGCCATCAGCAACGAAGGCGATGGGTGCATCTGCCTGCCCCTGCAAATCACTGTGATAACCGACGGCCGGGTAGGTGCCTGCAGCGATATTGACTCGCGATCCGGCGCCTTCATTGCGCGCGGCAGAAATTGCATCGGGAATATTATTGAAGGGTGAAGCTTGTGTGCCATTGCCATTGAAAGTGGCCGCGCTATCGACATAGATCTCGTTGCTATAACTCGCCGAGCTGTCAAAAGGCTGGGGGAAAGAAGCAGACGCGTCGGACACCGCCAGGGACGATGAGCGCACCGGGATTCCTGTCAGTTCGCCTGTAACAGCAACCGGAATTACCTCAAAACCGATTATCTCGCCGTTGTCGGCCTCCACCAGCGTATAACTGATGGCTGTGGCGCCCGGGATGGGAGTGCCGCTTCGAATCCAGCTGAATGTCGATGTTCCCTCTGCATCGCCATCAATATCGGAATAGTCATAGTTGCCTGTCAGCGTATCGCCGACGTTCGTCCCGCCCGCATTGTCATTCCTTATGAAGACATTCGCCGCAGTCGGGGCGGAGTTCATCGGAGTATTGTCAGGATCATTATTCGTATCCGTACCAGATCCTGATCCAGCGCATCCTGCCAATATCGCCGCAGTGAGCAGGCCAATTACGATAATTCTGTTCATAAATTACTCATCTAATGTGGACAGGCTTTGCCACAGGTGTCGGTAGCGGATGCGCCCGGGCAAACAACAAGACTGGCCAAGGCCAGAATGATCACAATTGCCGCTACGGCCTGCCTTGGGGATGTTTCCCAGCCATATCATAAGCATTGAGACTCATGATCGATGTGAGGCGGATCACTAAAACGCCGGTTATTTCGGGAGTCGCGAATTGGTCTGGTACGTTGTCGTGCGACTGCTTTTGGCCGTAAGCAGCCCCTGGGCTGGTAAACTGCTGACAGGCTGCTCATGACCCAAAGCAGCCGGTCGCATCAAGGCCATCTTCCTGTCATTTTCCGCTTGAAATCAGGGCAACAAAGATATGAAACCCATCCCCCTTCGTATCGAGTCCGGTAGCCCCGAGCTAAATGATTATGCGTCCGAGACGCTCGACGATGTTGTCCCGGAAGCCGTGGTTCGCAAATTCCGGGCGGAAGGCGGATTTGTTCTTGCGACTATCTGGCGAGACTCAGTACACGAGGTTATCTATCAGACACCACGGCGTTTCTTCTGGTCCCGTCTCAAGCGAAACCGCGAGCTGTTCAAGTATTACGGCGACGGCCAAAGCTGGTCAGAGGACTGGCCAATCGACTTCGGTAAATCTCGAAAGCGGGATGATGGAGAGGTACGCGCGCTGTATAGCAAGATCATGGATTACATGACTTTTGTAACGACGGAGTTTGATTCTCACCGTAGTGACAAACGGTGGGAGGGCAAGCTCGACTAACGGCTGCTTCTGGCCGAAAGCAGACGTCCAGATTCGCCAATTCTTGCTTAATCCAATGACCGCTTTGGGAAAGAGCTGACATTCAGGGCAGGGTAGGGACCAGATTGGACGAACTGAACTATTTGAACCTGCGAGGAAGCAGGTCAAACCGAGGCGCCCCGACAAACCGAGCGGCAGTAGCCGTCTTTCACGTATAGAGTGCTCTCAAGGGCCAGGCGGGTGATAAACTGTTACTTCTTGTTTTTCTGGGCTCCGGACGTAGCTTAAATGCAGCGAACATCCGGGCGACCTGCGCCCCTGAAACCATATGGCTATCGAAATGATCCGGCAGTGGCCGAGTTTCCGGATGACAAGCCAATTATTATTTTCGACGGCTATTGCGCGTTGTGCACGGGCTGGGCCGCTTTCGTGCTTCGGCACGACAAGCAACATCGTTATCGTCTGCTGACGGCACAATCCGAACTGGGGCGATCCCTGTATGTTCATTACGGCCTGGATCCGGAGGACTACGAAACCAACATCCTGATCGACGACGGGGTCGCATGGTTCAAAGCAGAAGGCAGCATTCGAATGGCTGTTGGCCTGGGCTGGCCGTGGCGTGCAGCGACCCTTCTCCGAGTGTTTCCGACTCGCTTTAGTGACTGGCTGTACGACTGCGTTGCGAGAAACCGGCTGCGCTGGTTTGGGAAGCGCGATGCCTGCTACGTGCCGGCTCCGGCAGACGCCGATCGCTTTCTGTCGTGACTGAGAGTCGACTCAGGGTTCTTATCCTCGGTGGCTACGGCAAGTTTGGTGGTCAGCTTGCCGAGCTGCTCTGCGACGAGTCGCGCCTGACGCTCATTGTCGCCGGACGTTCGAAGGCCAAGGCGTCATCGTTCTGCCAGAAGCTGCCACGAGGCGCGGATCGGGAAGCCGAGGCGATCGACCGGAATGGTGACATTGAGACCCGGCTGAAGGAGATAGCACCTGATATCGTCGTCGACGCGTCGGGGCCCTTCCAGTCCTACGGCGACGACCCTTACCGCGTTGCGAAGGCAGCGTTGATCGCGGGCTGTCACTACGTCGACTTTGCGGACGGTTCGGATTTCGTGCACGGTATTGGCCAGTTTGACGAAGCGGCACGTACGTCCGGTCTCGTTGTGCTTTCGGGCGTGAGCAGCTTCCCGGCATTGACGGCGGCCGTTGTTCGGCACTTATCCTCCGACCTTGTCCACGTCGAATCGATCATTGGCGGCATTGCACCTACGCCATATGCCGGTGTGGGGTTAAGCGTCGTCAGCGCAATCGCCGGATACGCAGGTCAAGAAGTTTCTTTGCGCAGTAACGGTGAGGCGAGATCCGCTTATGCACTAACCGAAACGCGACTCCATGTTATCGCGCCTCCCGGTTTCGTGCCGTTGGATCGTCTTCGGTTCTCCCTCGTAGATGTGCCAGATCTGGATTCGTTACCCGAACTCTGGCCAGACGTCGGCACCGTTTGGATGGGCGCAGGCCCCGTACCGGCAATCACTCATCGAATGCTACGGGGCCTGGCATACCTCGTACGGTGGGGCATTCTTCCGTCGTTGGCGCGATTCTCAACAATCCTGTATCACGCGAACAACATCTTGCGCTGGGGAGAACACCGGGGCGGCATGTTCGTGGAGGTGGAGGGTAAGACGAGCAACGAGCAGACGGTCACGCGCGCATGGCATTTGCTCGCGGAGGGCAACGATGGGACGTTCATTCCATCGATGGCGATCGAAACCCTGATCCGACGTTGGGTGGACGGATCCCCGCCGGAATACGGTGCGCGCGTCGCGACTCGGGAGATCGAACTGACGGACTACGAGAAACTTTTCGTGAATCGCAGTATTTACGCTGGCTATCGGGGAAGTGAGTACATTGTCGATGATTGCCTCTATGGTCGCGTGCTCGGTCATGCATGGAATGCGTTACCCGAGTCGATTCGGTTCTTGCACGCTCAATCATCCGGTCTTATTGCGAGTGGCAAAGCAACAGTCACGCGAGGGACGGGATTCGTTGCAAGGATAGTGGCGCGCAGTTTTGGTTTTCCACAGGCCGCGGACGGCGTTGACGTGATGGTTTCGTTCGAGAAATGGGGAGCGACTGAACGGTGGACGCGCGCCTTTGGCAAACAAGAATTCACAAGCCGCCAATTCGAGGGAACGGGGCGCTTTGAGCGATTGTTGTGCGAGAAATTCGGGCCCTTTACCTTCGGCTTAGCATTAGTTGTCGATTCGAATCGGCTGGTATTCGTAGTACGCCGTTGGAGCGCGTTTGGAATTCCAATGCCGGGGTTCCTGGTTCCGAAGGGTAACTCTTGTGAATTTGAGCAAAACGGGACGTTTCATTTCGACGTCGAGATCCAAGCTCCATTCATAGGCCTAATCGTTCGGTATTCTGGTTATCTCGAACCGCAGTTAGCTCGCGATTCGATCGAAGCGAGCGCTGTGGCTAAATCAATAGGATCGTAATGCCCGTGATGGGCATCGGAGCAATTGTCAACGCACAAAGCGTGCCCCCGCTACCAGGAACGGGCCATCCGACAGTCCGAAGCAGGGAAGTGTTGTGTGTTATACTGCTCAGGCTAGTTCAACCCGGCTGGAAATCATTTCTGCCGTAATACCTTAGCGGACACTACTCGTTGACATTCGGCCAAATCTGGCCGGCACGATCTCGTCGCCTCCTCTGAGCCCTTATTTCAAGGATCGACGATGCGACCAATCCCTCTCCCGAGGAACGCGCCACTAGGTGTTGTTTCTGACAGTACACGTACCTCCACAGCAATTGTTTATTGCGAAGGCAACTTTGCCGCTATTGATGGAAAGACCGCGAACGGACTCGTTCGACACTCAGAGCGGTATGAAATTCTTTCGGTAATTGATAGCGAAAAGGCGGGCCTCGACACGGGCATGGTGCTCGACGACAAGCCCAATGCAATTCCGATTTGCCGTGATCTCGCAGAGTCTCTTGAGAAAGCTGTCACGGTGCCTGACTACTTCATATTTGGCATGGCGCCCTCTAGCGGCATGCTTTCCTTACATGAGCGGAGCGTGGTACTTGAGGCCATTAGCCGTGGGATGAACATCGTCAACGGCCTTCACGAGTTTCTGAGTGACGACCCGGTATTCAAAGCGGCATGCACGGTAAGCAATGTCGAAATCCTTGACGTGCGCAAACCACGCGAGAAGAAAGACCTACACATGTTCACGGGCGATATCAGATTGGTAACGTGTCCGGTCATCGCTGTACTCGGGACGGACTGTGCGATCGGCAAGCGTACGACTGCGACGATTCTCAGCCAAGCGCTCAACGAGCGCGGCGTGAAAACAGTAATGATTGGAACCGGCCAGACGGGTCTCATCCAGGGCGCCCGTTATGGTGTTGCGCTCGACGCAGTACCGTCGCAGTTTTGTGCTGGCGAACTCGAAGCGATGATCATCAAGGCATTCACGGTCGAATGCCCCGATGTCATCCTGGTTGAAGGGCAGGGGGCTCTGAGCCACCCGGCCTTTTCGACATCGTCGTTTATTCTACGTGGCGCCTGTCCCGATGGTGTTGTGTTGCAGCATGCGCCGAATCGCAAGCATCGCTGCGATTTCCCGCATATGGACATGCCAGCACCAGCCTCGGAAATAAATCTCATCGAGACGTTTACCAAGACAAAAGTAATTGGTGTGACAATCAATCACGAGAATATGAGTGATGCCGAAGTGAGCTCGGCGATACTGCGTTACGAGGACGAGCTCGGCATCCCGACAACCGACGCGCTTAGCCGTCCTCCCGAACACCTGGTGGAAATGGTTCTTGGTGCCTTCCCGGAGCTTGCGGAGAAGCTGCCGGCGGCGGCGTGATGTCAGCACCGCGCCTGGAGATAGACCTGGGCAAACTCCATCACAATGCCCGCACGTTAGTCGATCGGCTGGCCAGGCGTGGCGTCTCTGTGACCGGCGTTGCCAAGGCGGCACTCAGTTCACCGGAGATCGCACACGAAATGCTGCTGGCTGGCGTTAGTGATTTGGGTGACTCCCGCATCGAAAATATCGAAGCAATGCGTAGCTCGCACGTGCCCGCGCGGATGTCTCTGATTCGTTCACCGATGATCAGCCAGGCAAAGCGCGTGGTGACAAGCACAGATGTCAGTCTTAACACTGAGATTGCCGTTGTGAGACGACTATCACTCGAAGCGCAGAAGCTGGATCGAATGCACGGGGTCATTCTCATGGTTGAGCTTGGTGACTTGCGCGAAGGAATTATGCCTGCCGATCTGGTGGCCGCCGTCCGCGAGACACTTAGTTTGCCAAACATTGTGCTCAAAGGGCTCGGTACAAATCTGGCGTGTCGAAGCGGGGCGTCGCCCGACGACACGAATATGGGGGAGTTGTCCAAACTTGCCGCATTGATCGAAGCAACGTTCGATATCTCGATAGAGATCGTATCGGGTGGGAATTCGGCGAATCTGCAATGGGCCTTTAGTACTGCAGATGTGGGGCGGATCAACAATCTGCGGCTCGGTGAATCGATCCTGCTTGGTCGCGAAACACTCCAACGACACGTGATAGACGGTTTGCACACGGATGCGATTACGCTGGTTGCCGAAGTGATCGAGTCGAAGGTGAAGCCGACGCTGCCCTGGGGCGACCTTGCTGAAAACGCGTTTGGAACGTGCCCTGTTGTAGAAGATCGCGGCACTATCCGGCAGTCAATCCTGGCAATCGGCGTTCAGGATGTCGACCCGAGCGGCTTGTCGCCGCCAAAAGGAACCGAGATCCTCAGCAGCAGCAGCGACCACCTCGTTGTAACGTCGTCCGACGGTGGCGTGGCTGTCGGTGGCGAGATGACGTTCCAACTCAACTACAGCGCACTCCTTCGTGCGATGACGTCGCCATTCGTGGCCAAGTCATTCAAGTCCGCGTCCAATGTAACCAACCTGCGTAACACCGCTTGATAGATTGAACCGGCATGCATGGACAAAACCCCATATTCAGGAAGCTCATATGACCACTAAATTACACATCGGCAATATGCCGCGCACATCGACAGACAATGACATTGAAGGTCTGTTTCGGCCGTTCGGACTGGTTTCTTCTGTTGCTTTTACGAAAGACGCAGTGACAGGGCTTAACACGGGTTGTGGCACTGTTGAGATGGACAGTGATGTGGACGCCCAGTCGGCGATCAATCGACTCAACTTCACCCAATACGGTGGACGTACGATCGGAGTGAGTAGAGCGCGCAACGGTGTTGGGAATTCCGAATGATCACAAGCGGACGTCCCGTCTAGATACTAATCAGGACTTATCTCAAGCAAGTGCGCGTCCAAACTGTAGGAACAGTGCATATCACGCCGCTGCTACCAGGAAACCGAGAACCCGGCCATGTGCCGGGTTTTTCTTGCCCGCCTTCCTCTCAATCGATGTCCGCTTTACCCCCAAAAGCTGCCATTAGTCTAATATTGGCCTGAAGGGCCACTACTGACCCAAAGCAGACGTTCACTCTGAGCACCGAGAGATGCCCATTATCGATTTCCTAGCAATCATTGTGGTCGGAGCCGTGATCGTATTTATCGGGTTCCGAGTTATGCGGGACGCTGCTGACGAACCGTTTATGGCTGCATTGATCCAACGATTTCGAGCCTCCGACGAGATTGCCCAAGACATCGAACTGAAAAGGCGTATTTACGGGTGGACGCACACAGGCAGTTCAGTCGCGAGGACAAGCGGCACCAGCAAGTTAGCCGTAGCCCATGACGCGCTTTTTATTGCTCAGCTCCCCTTGGTCAAAAGGGTGATTCCAACAATAGAGATTCCGCTGGAGTCGCTTTCTAAGGTCGATTCGAGGTTCTTCTGGTCGGCAATGTCGAGGTTTGATGTCTTCGAGATTGACGGAATCCCCGATGGAAATCTGTTGCTTCCAATCGGGTTGGTCAGCACAGAAAGTCGAAAAGGCGATCAGCGTTCGCCAGCGACTTGAACGGCTGGTTCTGGCCGTTAGCAGACTGTCATTTTCGTGCAACTCCATCAATCTGAATGGCTGCTCTCGATGAGAGCGGACGTTCGAGGCTAGGGAAGAAATTGTTCTCAATCCAACAGGAACAATGCGTCCGCTTTACCCCTAGAAGCAGACATTCAGCTAATATTGGTGAAATAGTCTGCTAATGACCCACAGTAGCCGTTCGCGTTCTGCGAATCATAGGCGCACAGTGCTGCGATTTTGCGAGATTATTCTTGGTTGGGCTCCACTGAAACTCTGTGAGGTGATTCATGACCTTTCAACCAGAATTACACGGGATTCGATGGAAGGTTCATTTCAAGAGCCCCCGGGAGAGTGTATTTGAGGCGCTCGCCACGGACGCGGGCCGAGCGGGCTATTGGGCTGAATCGGCGCCCGAAGCGAATGGTCGGATCACTTTCCACTTTCTCAATCATGCCCCCGTGTCCGGACGTGTCCTAGAAAAGAGGCCGCCGAGCTTTTTCGCCGTCGAGTACTTTGGAGCTGTCGTGGAGTTTTCGCTTGGCAATGACGGTTCGGGTGGCACGGATCTTGTGCTGGTCTCGACTGGTGTGCCCGAATCTAGTCGAGTCGAAGTTATAGCCGGATGGGTTTCCGTACTCATGGCGATGAAAGCTGCGGTCGATTTTGGAGTGGACTTGCGGAATCATGATGAATCCCGGACATGGAGTAACGGCTATGCGGACAACTAGCTTGTCCTCCTCATATCGATCAAAAAAGGCACCTCCATCGGGAGCGGTGCCTATCAAGGCGCTGCACTGGCCGGCGGTCGCAAGGAAGCGGCACGAACAACTGCTACTGAAAAGAGCAGACCCTCAAACGGAGATTTCGAAGTTTCGGACTACGAATGGCTGCTCCACATCGCTTAGCCACCAGTCGAACAATATGACGTAATATGACGGCTTGTGACCCAAAGTGGACGATCACGAAACTCGGCATTGAATGATGCAAATGCGCCCACTCACCGTTGACGACGCGCATCTGGCAATGGTTTTTTTTGCCGTGGCCATTGCAGTTGTTCCTAAAGTCCGCCACTTCCTTCTTTTTATCAAACTCCAGATCAGCCTAATAAACCGACTCGGACCAATCTGGGAGGAAGGCCCGGGAATACGCAATATTTCGTTTTTTCAATCCAACGTTCTTTCTGATCTGGATAGAATCGAGGAAAAATATGGGCCACTGTTGACGGACCAAGAAAAGGGCTGGATGCTCACTTCAAGGCGTCAGCACAACATAGCCTTCAAATGGGCGGTTGCTGTGTTTTGTGTCCTTGTTCTTTTGATGTTTCTTATTCGCTGATGGTCCTTTTTATTTGTGTATTCGATGCTCGCCAGTGGCTGCTTCTGGCCGATTGCAGCCGCTCATCACTTCGGAGATTCAGCCATTTGAATGACCGCTATTAGGAAAAGCAGACGCTGAGCTACGCCGCTAGCACCACCTTTACGGGCTTCGCGTATAGAGGCTGTAGCTTGCCCCCGCTACCAAATGACAAAGGGTCCCCTTGTGGGGCCCTTGTTTGTTTGGTAATGAGCAATGTTTGAACATGCGAGGAAGCAGGTTCAGCCGAGTCGCCCCAGAGCGTAGCGATCTTTCCGAAATTCAATCGGTATGGCTTCATCTTGCCCCAGCGCGAATGCGGCGAGCATCAAGCCTGTCGCCGGACTGTGCTTGAAGCCACTGCCGGAAAAGCCGCAACCGGTAACGGTGTTGTTGTCGAGACGGTCGATCACGGGGTTACCGTCCGACATCATTGTATACATGCAGGTTTCCCGAATCGCGGGCTTTTCGTGATCGAGCAATGGTAGATGCTCTCGCACGTAGCGTTTAACTTTTTTGACATAGGATTTTGACGACGCCAAATCGCGACGATCCGGGTCGGACTCCGGGCCACCGTGATACAACATTTTCATCATGCCAGGATATTCGAAGGCTGGTAGTCCATAAACGCCCGTCAGCCGCGCATTGAAAATAATGGGAAATCCGGACGAGGCGCTGTAACTGCCAGTCGGGTCATGCCAGTAGGTAACCGGCGTCAACAGACTGCTGAGATGCGTTTTTAAACGCGGCACCAATTTTGCCGTCCAGGGCCCAGCGCAAATCACTGCGCGATCAAAGGACTGGCTATCAATAATGTCGCTGTCATGGGTACTCATCTCAATGGCAATCCCTCGCGCGTCTCGCGACTCGAAAGACTTCACGCAGCCAGTGACGATTTTGCCACCAAGTTCAAGAAATCTTGATTGGACAGCATTAAGACAGCGATGCGCGACAAGAATGCCGCCGTTCGGATCGAAAGCGGCACCCCAATCCTGGGAGTAATTAAGCATTGGGAAGCGGTTGGCGATGGTCTCGTTTTCGAGCCACTGAACCGGCCGTCTGCTATCCCTTAGTACGTTCATGTATCGATCAAGCTCCGGATCACCGGGTGGACCAAAGTTGAGCAGGCCGGTTTTGATGAACAAAGTTTCACCGATTGCTTTTTGCAACGCCAACCATCGACTCAACGAGTAGTCGAGCCGACCCAACTCAAGCTCTCCCAGAAACCGGAATGCACGTGATAAACCGTGCGAACTCCCGCGCGTATGCGGAAGAGGAAATTGTTCAATCAAGGTGGCTTGCGCACCGGCCTCCGCCAGATGCAGCGCGGTCCAGGATCCAATTATGCCGCCGCCAATAACGCACACCCGTGTGGAACTGCTCTTCAATGTTTTTCCGGGGTTCGCCGACATCGCAACGTAGTCCAATAGTCCTGAGGCAAAAGTATTAGCTTCTTTGCTTCATATTTCCAGCCGTCTATTGGTGTTGTCTGTATCCCAAAATCATGCGGCCCTATTTCTTTTGCGTTGGGTACGTTTTGAACCTACGAGGAAATAGGTTCACTCGTAGCCACGCGGCAGATAGCTCACTCCTGTCACTGTCTTGCGTGATCGACGATCAGGTCTATGATCCTCGGCCATAGTTCAGTCGGAAGGTTATGGCCCATGCCGTCGATGACCTCCAGTCGAGCGCCGGGGATGTGTTCGGCCGTATCGATGCCGCCCGCGAGCGGTACCAGAGGGTCTTCGCGGCCATGGATCGCAAGTGTTGGCACCTCGATTGTTCGTAGTCTGCTTCGGCGATCGCCGTCCTGAAAGATAGCAGCGATGTGACGTAAAAAACCTTGCGGATAGAAACAACGGTCATAGCTCATCGATGCCATCTCGCGACGCTTTTCCTCATCGACTGGATAGGACGGGCTGCCGATCAATTTGATCGTTCGCATGTTGTGGGTAATCACGGCCTCGCGATCGTCGCCGCTGGGCCGTGCGTGGAATAAATGTCGGGTGACCAACGGGTCGGCTCCCGGTAGCGACCGGTGACCACTCGTGGACATGATCGACGTCAATGTGCGGACGCGCTGCGGGTATTTTACAGTTAGATTCTGCGCGATCATGCCACCCATCGATGCGCCGACGACGTGTGCGGTCTCTACACCGATTGCATCGAGCAGTCCAACCGCATCGTCGGCCATGTCCTTCAGCGTGTAGGGTGCGCGAATCGGCCACCGGAGCGCGCTTCGGACAAACATAGATATCATGCTCGGCGCTTTGCGACCCTCAAACTTCGTCGAAAATCCGGTATCACGATTGTCGTACCGGATGACCCGATATCCGCACGCCGCGAGGTCGCGGCAGAAGTCTTCGGGCCATGCGATCATCTGCATGCCCAGCCCCATAATCAGCAAAATTGCCGGGTCCGACGATGCGCCAAACGCTTCATACTCGATGTCGATACTGTTTGTTTGAATTCGTGTCACGGTTTCCCAAACCCGCTCAGCTTTTGGTTTGCTCCGCGAACTCCGCCTCTTTTCGTTGCTGTTCAGCTGCCTTCAGTCGCTCACCCAGCTTCGATTTTCGAGTTTCCAGCTTGGCTCTCGCTGATTCAGCCGCGCCACTATCGTCGTCATTTATAGCCAGCAATTCCGCATCGACGAGTTCGATCGATTTGCGTATCTGTTCGACGGAAGCAGCTTCTTCCGCTTTGTCGAAAACCACGTCTTCCGCGAGTGTTCGCTGTTCACGTGCAGGCTCACGAGTAGGTTCCGGAATATAGTGCTTGTCGTCGGCAACAGCACGAGTGTTCATGAAATTGGGCGAAACAATCTCGATAGCATTCGCATGTAATGCATCCAACATCGCTTCGCGAAGACGCGACCGCGCTGAAATAAGGCTTTTGACATCTTCTAGCAGGCCAGCGATACGGTAGGTGACCGAGAAGTCACCGAGCTGCCGCACATGCACGAAGGCGTCACTAAGGCCTGCACCTGTAGCAGCCTCACAGAGGATTTTTGAGGCGCGTCCGTGGGACACATCGTAACCCAACGATACCTCGGCGGTAATTATCGTGCCCGACGCGCGCACAACCTGCATAGGTTGGGTCACCATGTACAAATTGGGAACTGTCACCAGGTCACGAAACTCGGTCTGGACTTCTGTATGCAACAGTCCCATCTCGGTAATACGTCCTGTCAGTTCGGCTACTGTTATGAAATCGCCGGGACGCGCACTCCTGACAGCCTTGAGCATTATTCCGGCCATGATGTTGCCGATAAACGTCGTCGAGGAAAGTGCGATTGCCGCACTAAGAAGGATGCCAATCAAGCTGAGCAATTGACCGCGTGTGGCGTCGTTCACAGGCAAAGCGAGAATTATCGCGAGCATACCTGCGAACGTCAGGGCCAGCATGATGAGTTGAAATCGGAACTGCAGGTCGGCGTTGTCCTGCCACCGGCGCTTCAGAAACCAATTTATGGTGGCCAGCACTGCCACTACGGCGGCGGCTGTCCCGAGCGTCGGCACGAAAGTTGTCACTGTAGTGACAATGCCGTCTAAAGTGTTCATAAAGTGGCCAGGTATTGTTGCCTAGTAGCCAGAAGTCTATCGTATTGGTAGCGGGGCTGGCGTATTTTTCTCAGCCTACGGCCGGCTTCCAGTCTGAGATTGGCTCTCCATCAATTTGTAGAATCCAATGCGGAAGCTGCTGCGCCCACTCGAGAGTTGAGCGCGAGCTCGATCTGTGCGCTGAGCGCCTCTAATCCAATGCGCGTCGCGTCCTCGATCATCTTGCTTCGTGCGTTTTCAGATGCCTTATTCGCGTAAAGCTTTGCATCGGAGAACAATTGGTGGTGGGAGTTCAGCAGGAACGAAAAAGCACTTTGTCCCTGCCTGTCCATGATGTAGACGTCAATGCCGAATACCGCCTGATCGCCGGGAATGAGCAGCTCCATGACGAGCGTGTAGTCGGCCCCGGTCTCGTAACGCCCCGAGCTTCGCGCCGATTGATTCTTCTCCGTACTGAAAGATGTCCCATTGAGATGCGTGTCGCATCCGCCCTAAATCAATGCGCCGTGGTTTCGTCACGGCCGTGGCGATCCCGGACTCATTCAGAAACGCGACAATCTGCGCCTGTGATGCAAACGAGTGGGCCGTTCGGTCGACTCTTCGAACGAGTGTGGGGAGAACGGCGATCTTCGTGTTGCCTACGGCATCGAGGAAACCAGCAGCGTACGCGCTCTCAGGCCGGAATCCGGGATCCGAAACCGTTTGCTCGAGTTCGTGAGCAAAGATTGACATGGAGAAGGCTAGCGTACCAAGGGCGAGACCCCAGGTAACCAGCAGGCGGGACCAGAGAACGCTCGATTGATTCATTACGCACCTCCAACCTCTTGTATGGGGGCGCGTGTTGAGGTGGTCGATCAGTAGATGTACCTATGATCAACACGGCGTAGTCGGCCGGTCTACGGTATAGGAACAATGGCGGCGATTTGGACCATCGAGCGCATCGCAGGCTTTCAAAAGAGCCACGCAATCGCTCGAATTTCAAACACTGATGGGCATATACTTTGCTGGATTTTGTTGCACCTGAGTTGTAAGCGACGTGTGTGAATTGTTTGCAATGTCCAGCCGGTATCCGACAACCGTCGGTTTTTCGCTGGAAACGCTTGCCCGGCGCGGCGGGCTCGATGGGCCCCACAAGGATGGTTGGGGCGTCGCTTACTTCGAGGATCGCGACGTATTCCTGCTTCGCGAGTCGAGTCCGGCTGCACAAAGCGGCCTGGTGAAGTTCATGGAGGAGAACGGGCCGTCGAGCAATCTCGTGCTCTCGCACATCCGCCAGGCGACTCAGGGGGAGCCCGCACTGCGCAACACGCAACCTTTCCAGCGCGAGCTGGGCGGACGCGCGCATGTTTTTGCGCACAACGGCAATCTTCCCGGCATCGCGGACACGTGTAGTCTCGAATCAGGCCGGTACACGCCAGTTGGCGACACTGATTCTGAAATTGCTTTCTGCTTTCTGCTTGAGCGGCTTGCGACGTTATGGGCCGGGCGGGCGGGCAGGCCACCCGCGATTGAATTGCGCCTTGAGATCGTGGCCGATTTTGCCGCAATGCTGCGTCGGCTCGGCCCTTTTAACTTTATCTATGCTGACGGCGATGCGCTTTTCGTGCATGCGCACTGCAGGACCCAAAGTGATGGCAGTGTTCGGCCGCCTGGACTGCATCTGCTCGACCGTTCATGCAACGAGCAGGCTATCGATCTGACCCAGTCCGGGGTCCTGCTGGCCCCAATGGCCCAGGAACTCGCTCTGGTCGCCAGCGTGCCGCTGACCGATGAGCCATGGGAGCCGATAGGCGAGGGTGAGGTCATCGCACTGACGCGCGGGATAGTCTATGCGCGATGTTCGATCTAGTAAGGCCTACCGGCCCGCCGGGTATTGCTCCGCTAGAGCCCTCAGCCGTTGCATGCGGTCCGAGCAGTCCCGGCGCGTCTTGTCCAGGTCAATCTCCTCGGCCTTGAAGCGGCGCTGTCGCTGGTAGTACTCCATCGGGTCGGTGCCGTCGGGCTCGACGTTGATTCGATAGGTAGCCCCATCGAACACCTCGTAAAGCGGGAACAAGCCGCACGCCACAGCCACGCGCACCAGCTTTATGGAATCCGAGGGTTCGGACTTCCAGCCGGTCGGGCAGGGTGAGTGCAGTAAAAGGAAACGCATTCCCTTTAGCGAAAGCGCAGTCGACATCTTGCGAGCGAAGTCTTCCGGGTGAGCGATCGACAACGTTGCAGCGTACGGAATCCGATGGGCGGCCATAATCGACATGATATCTTTCTTGCCTTCGATCTTTCCCCACGGTGTTGTCGATGTGCGAGCACCCGCAGGTGTCGCAGAGGAGCGCTGCCCACCGGTGTTACCGTAGATTTCGTTGTCGTAACAGATGTAGATAATGTTTTCGTTTCGCTCTGCGGCCGCGGATAACGTTCCCAGACCAATGTCGTAGGTTCCACCGTCGCCGGCCCAGCATATTACCTGGCCGGGTTCGTCATTGAGGTCACGGATTGATGCGACGCCCGAAGCCACAGCTGCCGAGGACGCGAACGTCGTCGCGATGGTTGGCACGCCGTAGCTGGTTGTCGGGAATGCACCCGCGGTGACGATCCCGCAGCAGGCCGGAATCACGAGCGAACAGGTCTGGCCCGCCTCGGTGAGTGCCCTATCCAGCATGGTCAGGCCAGTGCTCATGCCACAGCCGCCGCAATTCGTATTGCCAGGGCGGAGCAGGCAATCGTCGCGTTGGGTCATTGTCGGCGCGGTTGCGTTCATTGCACTGTCTCCTCGCCGGGCTCGATGCCCATCCACACCGGGCTGCCGGCCTCAGAGCGCGAAGTGATGTCGCCCAGGATGTCGTCGATCAGCGCCGGCGTCACGTCGCCACCGCACAATCCGGTCAGGTAGTTCTGGATGAGTAGATCGTCTCGGTGGCCCTGGAAGGTGGCCCGTGTGTCCTGCCAGAACACGCCGCCTGCGCCAGCAGCATAGTTGCGATCCAGTACTGCCAGTTTCGTTGCCGACTGACAGGCGTCGCGTATTGCCGCCTCGGGATAAGGCCGATACATTTTTACTTTCAACAAGCCGATCTTCTCGCCAGCTGCACGACGTCGTCGCACGACTTCGCGAGCCGTCGTAGCCATCGTGCCGCTCACGATGAGGACCAGTTCTGCGTCTTCAGTAGCAAACGTCTGGATCACATCGCCGGGGTCTCGGCCAAAAGCTTCAGAAAAATTCTCACGGCATTCCTCGTAGACGCCTGGCACGCGATTCATTGCCTCGTCGATTTCCATTCTCATTGACAGTTCGTCATGTGGCCAGGTCATTCCGCCCAACGTGCGCGCTTCGTCCGGGTGCATGCGATGCGGCAAGTCGAGGTCGGGCAGGAATCGATCGACCTCGTCCTGACCGGGAAGGTCGGTTTCCGTTTGTGTATGAGAGACAATGAACGCGTCCATGCACGTCATCACCGGTAACAGGATGCGATGGTCCTCCGCCAGCCGGAAGGCGAGCAGGGTGGTATCGAGCACTTCCTGGTTAGTTTCACAATAGAATTGCAGCCAGGCGAAGTCCCTGAGCATTAGCGTGTCGCCCTGGTCGGCCCAGATATTCCACGGTGGGCCCAGCGTGCGATTAACCGCGACCATCACGATGGGAAGCCGGTAGTAGCCGGCAACCATGATGTTCTCCGCCATGTAAGCAAGGCCATTTGCCGAGCTTGCCGTAAACGCTCTTGCACCGTTTGCCGCGGCACCAATGGATACGGCCATTGCGCTGTGTTCGCTTTCGACCGGTACGACGCGCCCTTTGCTGAACGGGAACTTAGCCACGTACTCGACGATTTCAGTCTGCGGGGTGATTGGGTAGATTCCGCAGGCGGCGCCACGGGCAGTCCGGTTTGCCTCGCCGGCGGTACTCAACGCGTAGCCAGCGGCGTGATTTCCGGTGATGACCTGTAATGTCATTGTCGCGCTCCGTCCCGGTTAAAGATGACTCATAAAGATAACGTTGCGCGCGCACTCTGCCGCGCATACGCCACAGCCCTTGCAATACGCGTAGTCGAACTCGAGTCGGTGACCCACGCGTTTCAATACGCCTTCCGGGCAATAAGTACAGCAGCTGTCGCACTCGTTGCAGACGCCACAGGACAAGCAGCGGGCCGCTTCAGCGGTATCTTCGAGGCCCAGGTGGACTTCGTCGAATGTCGAGCGTCGCTCTGTCACATCAAGTGACTCGCCGCGGGATACAGGTTGGCGCTCGAAAAGATGCAGCTTCATCGCATCGGCGCGGATCACATCGTCATGCCACACATCCACGTCGCGCAGCGCGTCGGCGTGCTCGGTGATGGCTTCGTGCTCCCCGCTCAGTACGTTGTGAACATGAACCGCCGACCGTCTACCGCTGCCAATGGCACCCGCAACAGTCCCCTCACGTGTGGCGAGATCACCGATCGCGAACAAGGGGGTCTCGAGCAGACCGAGGAGCTGAGTTCCTTCCCTGACTTCTGTGCCTTCCGGGAACACAGACACATCCGGGGATTGACCAAGTGCAAGGATGATCCGGTGGCAGGACAGTTCGAACTCCGAGCCCGAAACTCCGACAGGCGAGCGACGTCCGGACTCATCGGGCTCGCCGAGTTCCATGCGCAGGCAAGTCAGTCGATAGTGCTTCCTGGCACCATCCGTTTGCTCAGCGGTCAGAGATACGGGCTGCGTCAGGAATTCGATGTTGACGCCTTCCTCGATGGCCTCGTCAATTTCTTCGCGGATGGCAGGCATCTCTTGCCGTGTGCGGCGATAAACGACCCGTACACTCTCGGCACCCAGGCGCAGTGCGGAACGGGCGGCATCCATCGCCGTATTACCACCGCCGATGACGACAATGTCCTCGCCGTTGACGCGCACATTTCCTCGATGTACGTGATCGAGAAAATCGATTCCCTGGTCCACCGCATCGATGCCATTCATTCCGAGTTGCAAATCGCGCTGCAACTGCTGGCCGGTAGCAACCAGCACAGCGTCGTGATCTCGCGCGAGGTTAAGCAATGCCTGGCGATCGATTTGATGATCCGTTTCAACGTCAACGCCGAGACTGAGTATACGGTCGATTTCCCGCGCGACCAGGTCCTCGGGCAAACGGAACTCGGGAATCCCGGTCCGCAACAGGCCACCGATTTCGGGTCCCGATTCGAACACTTTGACCTGATAGCCGAAGCGTGCGAGATGATAAGCGGCCGTTAATCCGGCAGGGCCCGAGCCAACGACTGCGACCCGTTCATCACGCTTTGCGAGTGGTTTGAGCGTTACCTGACCGTGATCGCCAGCGTATCGCTCCATCTCTCGTACGTTTACGGCCCCATCAATCTCGATGCGGTTGCAGGCCTCCATGCATGGGGCAGGGCAGGCTCTCCCGCAGATCGATGGGAATGGTGTGCTGCGAAGCAGAATTTCCAGTGCTTCGTCAGGGTCATCGTGTGCCAGGGCATTGAGGAATCCCTGTACATTATTGCCCGCCGGGCAGATGTGATTGCAGGGTGGAATCATCTGCTGTCGGTGCGGCTGCTCGCTCGCCCATTGCCCGGTCTTGATCGCAGGCGGCGCCATATCGACACCGTCCAGGAAGCTCTGGGAACGACCTTTGTTCAAAGGTGCGACCTTACCCTCGCTTCGCCCGACTTCCAGTGCGGATTCAACAAGTCGAACTTCTTCAAAGGCACGCGCCGCGGCCGTCAGGTTCGAGCCCGCAAAGCCGAGATGCGCGAGCGATGCGCGGATTTCCTCGAGCGGGAAGCCGAACATCCTGCCAGCTGCTCCGGCGAGTGCCGTATTGACGATAGGCACGCTTCGAGTGCCCAGGTCATTGTCGCGGGCAATTGTCGTTGCATCGATTGTTGCAAGACGGTTATAGGGGAACACCTTCACAAACTCGGTGGGTGGCTGCGGGGAGTTGAGCAGAATCCAACCGCCCGCTTTCAGACCCCCTACGATTCCCGGTCCGATCAGCGTCGGGTCCAGAACGATGATGTGATCCGGCTCGTAGATCAGGTTGCGATTGGTGATGGGTTCTTCGGAGTAACGGCAGAACGCCTGGACAGGCGCGCCAGAGCGCTCGGCGGCGTACAGACCGAACGCTTGCACCGACAGGCCTTGCAGAAAACGGGATGTGGCGATCAGCTTGGCGAGGGTTACACCACCCTGGCCGCCACGACCATGTATTCGGATCTCTATCATTGCATCACCCGCGGGTGATCTCTCGCCCGCGCCTACTTCCATGCGTGCTTGTACGAGGAGTGATTTAGCGACTTGAAATATACAGTTTTCGGGCGGATTGCCGAATAAGTAGATTCCGCCCAAGAATTCCTGTTCTTGCTTAGCCTGATCGCATGGCGACAGCGCAGGATGTGATGTTGCGTCCTTGTGGGTGTGCCTAAGACATGCCCATGAGGACTCGCAGGTGCTTGTCGACACAACGTGCAAGGCTACGGAGCTCGTAGCCACCTTCGAGGGCGGAGACCATCCGGCCGCCCGCGAAGACGTTGGCTAATTCGACGATTTGCTCCGTGACCCAGACGTAGTCCCCATCGGTAAGGGATACGCTTGACATGTCATCGTCGCGATGCGCATCGAAGCCTGCGGATATGAAGATCATCTCCGGCTGGAAAGCCCGAACAGCCGGGAGCCAATGGCTGGTTACCGCATCGCGGAACTCATCGCTTTTCGCGGTCGCGGCCAGTGGCACACTCATGCGGTTTGCTGAGTTTTCGAGCAAGCGCGTATACGGGAAAAACGGGTGTTGAAAGGTCGAGCAGAACAGCACACGTTCGTCGTGCTTGAATATGTCCTCCGTCCCGTTGCCATGGTGAACGTCGAAGTCGACGATTGCGACCTTCTTTAGTCCATGGTCTGCGATCGCATGGGCGGCGCCGACAGCGATGTTGTTGTACAGGCAAAACCCCATCGCTTGTTGTCGCTCGGCGTGATGGCCCGGGGGACGTATGGCGCAGAATGCGGAGTCGTAGTTTTCGGTCAGAACAAGATCTACCGCCTTGACCACGGCGCCCGCAGCGCGTCGCGCCGCATCGAGGGACCCTTGACTGATCACCGTGTCGGGATCCAGGCGAGCGTAGCCGAATTTCGGGATCATCGAGGCGATGGCGTCCAGGTGCTCCCTCGTGTGCACCCGCAGGAGCTGGTCTTCCGTAACCTCCGGTGCGTCCACGTGTCTGAGGACATCGGAAAGCCCGGTTACCACCAGGTGGTCATTGATCGCAGAGAGGCGTCGTGCCGTTTCCGGATGACCTTCCCCGGTGTCATGAATATGACACTCCTGATGGCTAACAAGGGCAGTTGGCAACGTGGTTTTCCGTCATTGTTTTAGTAGAGTCCCTAAGTGTATAAGCCCACTACCGTAAAAGGAATTTTGGACTTCAGGCATGATGAACACGCATTACCTCTCATCCTTATTCACGCCGAAAAGCATCGCGCTTTTCGGGGCTAGCGATCGAGTTGATTCTGTTGGTGGGGTCGTTTTCAAGAACCTGTTGACCGCGGGATTCAAGGGTCAAATCTATGCAATCAACCCGAGGCGTGAGGAAGTGCAGGGACAGAGAGCATTCAAGTCTCTGGAGGATGTCGGCGAATCGGTTGATCTGGTTGTTGTTGCAACGCCCGCGCCGGGCATACCGGCCATCGTGGAAGCCTGCGGCGAACACGGGGTGAAAATGATGCTGATTCTGTCTGCCGGCTTTCGCGAGACGGGGGCGGAAGGCCAGCTGCTCGAAGAGAAGGTGGTAAAGGCGGCTCGGCGCTACGACATTCGACTGATGGGACCCAATTGCCTCGGGCTTATTCGTCCGGACAAGGGCCTGAACATCACATTTGGCAACAACAACGCGGCGCCGGGTAACCTGGCCCTCGTGTCGCAGTCGGGTGCCATTTGCACGGCTATTCTGGATTGGGCGGAGCAACACGATATCGGCTTTTCGGCGGTGGTTTCGACGGGAATCGCGGCTGACCTGGATTTTGGTGACTACCTTGACTACCTGGTCTCAGATCCTGCCACAAAGGCCATCCTCCTCTACATTGAAGGCATCAAGGACTCGCGGCGCTTCATGAGTAGTTTGCGTGCCGCCGCACGGGTAAAGCCGGTCATCGCCCTGAAAGTGGGTCGGCACGCCGCGGGTGCCGAAGCATCGATGTCGCACACTGGCGCGTTGGTGGGTAGTGACGAGACATTCTCGGCTGCCTTGTCGCGATCCGGTGTACTTCGAGTTGAGAGCATTGGTCAGCTTTTCGCAGCGGCCAAAGCCCTGTCATCTACCCGTTTCAGTGGCGCATCTGAGCGTCTGGTTATCATCACCAACGGTGGCGGACCGGGCGTGATGGCAGCAGACCGGGCGACCGATCAGGGGATCGCTCTGAGTTCCCTGAGTGCCGAAACTATCGCGGCTCTCGATGAGGTGCTTCCCGATGTGTGGTCGCACAATAACCCGGTGGACATCATTGGCGATGCGCCTCCGGAGCGCTATCGGCAAGCGCTTGATATCTGCCTTGAGGATCCCGGTATCGACGGGGCGATCGTTATTCTCACACCGCAGGCGATGACGCGACCTACCGAAGTGGCGGAAGCTGTGATCCGCTCGGCAAACAAAAGCAAAAAGCCGGTAATGACAAGCTGGATGGGTGGCGGTCAGGTTAGTGAGGCTCGCAGTCTCTTTGACAGAGCACACGTCCCGGATTTCAACATGCTGGAGGACGCGGTCGACGCGTTTTCATACCTGGCCAGACACAAACAGAATCAGCGACTGCTGCTACAGACACCTGCTCGGCTGAGTACCGGCCAAGAACCGCCGGACAGCGAAGGCGGGCGGCTCATCATCGAGGCGGTATTGACGGATCGACGCGACGTGCTGACCGAGATCGAATCAATGGCGGTCCTGAACGCATTTCGTATTCCCACAATACGCAATGCGGTCGCGCATTCGGCGAACGAAGCGCTGGTTGTCGCCGAGTCGATCGGCTTCCCGATCGCAATGAAGGTGCTGTCCACCGATATTTCTCACAAGTCAGACGCCGGGGGCGTCCGACTCAATATCAGTTCCGCCCAGGAAGTGCGCGGGGCGTATCGGCAGCTCATCGACGAGGTTTCGCAGAAAGTGCCCGACGCGAAAATTTCGGGTGTCACGATCGAGCAGATGTACCGGAATTCGAACGGCCGCGAACTCATGATCGGGATCATGCGAGATCCTGTCTTCGGCCCGGTCATCAGCTTTGGCGCGGGTGGTACGACCGTGGAGATCATGGGTGATGCTGCTATTTCGCTGCCGCCGCTAAACCGGCGCCTGGCCATTGATCTCATCAACCGCACCAAGGTCTCGAAACTGTTGGGCGAATTCCGCCACATGCCGGCAGTCGATATCGACCAGCTCATTGACGTGCTACTACGTGTCTCGAATCTCGCGTGCGAGTTGCCTTGGATCCAGGAAATGGATATCAATCCAATTATTATCGACGAAAAGGGAATCGTGGCGGTCGATGCCCGTATTGCTGTCGCCTACCCGCAACCGTCCGCCGATCCTTATAACCACCTGGCAATACATCCGTATCCCGCACACCTGGTCCGGAAGCTTCAGCTCAACGATGGAACGGACATTGTGATCCGCCCGATCCGTCCGGAAGATGCCGAAATTGAGGCCAGGTTTGTCCGTGAACTGTCGGATGAGTCGAAGTACTTCCGTTTCATGAGTTCCCTGCAGGAACTCAGCCAGGAAATGCTGGTGCGCTTTACCCAGATCGACTATCACAACGAAATGGCGCTGATCGCGGTCGCATCCACCGGCGCTGGAGAGGAACAAATCGGTGTCGCCCGTTATGTGACCAATCTGGACAAAACCAGCTGCGAATTCGCGCTCACCGTGTCCGACAAATGGCGGGGCAGGGGGATTGCCCATCATTTGATGCGCGATCTGATGGAGGTTGCCCGGGACCGTGAACTCGAGCGCATGGAAGGCAAGGTGCTGAGCAACAACCGCAGGATGCTGGAGCTTGTCACGTCGCTCAATTTCAGTATTGCCAACGATCCGGAAGACCCGACGGTGAAGGTGGTCGAAGCCCGGCTGCACACCGTAAATTAGTCGTCAATGAGGGCTTTTTTCGTGGGGATAGATACCGTATAATCCCGCCCGCGCACCAGTGGGGCTGCAGTCTGGACCCATCGCTACCAGGACCCTGGTAGATAAAGGCCCCGCTCAGGGGTTTTTTGTTGCCTGACGGCAGCGACAGAGCGCGGAGTTGGAATGGGCCATTGGCCCATTTTTTGGTTTTGGAACAAATGGTTAGACGATGACAGGCGATGAACTTGCCAAGCTGCTTGGGCCCGAGGTCGAGAGACTGGGCTTTGAACTGGCGGACCTCGAGGTCCGGCTGGGGGGCAAGGGTGGCCTGATTCGTGTCTTTATCGACAAGCCGGAAGGGATCGACCTCGACGATTGCGAAAAGGTCAGCCTGGCGGTCAGTGCGCTCCTCGATGTTGAGGACCCTGTGCCAGGCAACTACAACCTTGAGGTGTCGTCGCCGGGGCTGGATAGGAAGTTGACAAAAGTTGAGCATTTTCAACGGTTTGAAGGCGAAACCGTGAAAGTGCAAATGCGTTTCCCGATTGAGGGACGCAGGCGTTTCCGCGGCACGCTGGTGTCGTCGGATGACGAGAACATTGTGGTTGAGGTGGATGGAGAGTCGCTTAGCTTGTCGCTGAAGACGATCGATACCGCCCGACTTGTGCCCGCCGTGGAGTAGTCCCGCGGGGATAGTGGAGTTTTGACGAAATGAGCAAAGAGATCTTGATGGTCGTTGACGCAGTCTCGAATGAGAAAGGCGTCGAAAAAGACATCATCTTCGAGGCAATCGAAGCCGCACTGGCGTCTGCGACACGCAGAAAGCACGGTGAGGATATCGAAGTACGCGTGGCAATTGACCGCGAGACGGGCGAATACGACACGTGGCGTCGCTGGCTGGTGTTTGAGGACGAATCAACAGAGCTTGAGGTTCCCGATCGGGAGCTGCGGATGATCGATGCGGTCGATGTCGATGAGAACGCAGAGCCAGGCGGGTACGTCGAGGTGCCGATGGAGTCGGTCGAATTCGGTCGCATTGCTGCCCAGACTGCCAAGCAGGTCATCGTACAGAAAGTGCGTGAGGCTGAACGCGAGCAGGTTGTCGAGGAGTACAAGGATCGCGAAGGCGAAATGCTGTCGGGTCTCGTCAAGCGAGTTGACCGCAATGGCGTCTACATTGATCTTGGCGGCAACGCAGAAGGCTTCGTATCGCGCGAGCAGATGGTGCCGCGTGAGCCTGTGCGGCCTCAGGATCGTATCAAAGCGTTGCTGACGGAAGTTCGCTCGGAGCCCCGCGGCCCGCAGCTGTTCATGACGCGCACCTCGCCGCAGTTTCTGGTTGAACTGTTCAAGATCGAGGTGCCCGAAGTAGGTCAGGGCCTGATCGACATTCTTGGTTCGGCCCGTGATCCGGGTTTGCGCGCCAAGATCGCTGTCCGCAGCAACGATAGCCGCATTGACGCTGTTGGCGCTTGTGTCGGCATGCGTGGTTCGCGCGTACAGGCTGTTTCAAACGAGCTTGCTGGCGAGCGAGTCGACATCATCCTCTGGGACGATAACTCGGCACAGTTTGTCGTGAACGCCATGTCGCCGGCCGAAGTTGTGTCGATCGTCGTGGACGAAGACAAGCACAGCATGGACATCGCCGTCGATGAGGACAAGTTGTCGCAGGCCATTGGCCGTGGCGGCCAGAATATTCGCCTCGCGAGCGAGCTGTCCGGCTGGGAGCTCAACGTGATGACGGCGGCAGATGCTGAAGAGAAGAGTGAGTCCGAGATGAAGGCACTCATTAGTCTGTTCTCGAAGCAGCTCGATGTCGACGAAGAGGTTTCTCTTATCCTGGTTCAGGAAGGTTTCTCTACGATCGAGGAAGTTGCCTACGTACCGACGGCGGAGCTTGTCGCGATCGAAGAATTTGATGAGGGCATCGTCGACGAGTTGCGCAGTCGCGCTCGCGATGTGCTGCTAACGCAGGCCATCGTCCAGGAAGAGAAAATCGACGAAGTCGAACCTGCCGAAGACCTCTTGAGTCTTGAAGGCATGGAGAAAGGGCTTGCGTTTACGCTTGCAAGCAAGGGTGTTGTCACGCGCGAGGATCTCGCGGAGTTGGCAACCGATGATCTCCTTGAAATCAGTGAAATGGATGCAGAAGTTGCGGCAGCGTTAATTATGAAAGCGCGCGCACACTGGTTCGAAGAAGAACAGCAGGCGTAATCGCCAGGAAAGCGGAGTTAATGTATGGCTGATGTGACAGTTACACAATTTGCCGATGTACTAAAAGTGCCGGTCGAGAAGTTGCTTACGCAGCTCGACGAAGCGGGCATCAAGGTCAATGGGTCCGATGACATGATCAACGATGATGCCAAGCTCGAGTTGCTGTCGCACCTGCGTCGCAGTCATGGACAGGATGACACGCCAGCCACGGCCGCAGCACCGCGGCGGATTACGCTGAAGCGGAAATCGAGTTCGGAACTGAGACTGGCCGGCGCGCAGGGTCGTTCGCGTACCGTGAATGTCGAAGTTCGCCGTAAGCGTACGTACATCAAGCGGGACGTACTCGAAAAGCAGGCGCTGGAAGAGCAGGAGGCGATGGATGCAGAACGTCTCGCCGCTGAAGAGCGCGTAGAGGCTGAAGCTCGTGAGCAGGAGCGCCTCGTGGCCGAGAAGGAAGCTGCTGCCAAGGCAGAAGTGCAAGCTCGCGAGAAAAAAGAACAGGATCGGGCAACCGCTGAGGAAACGGCGCGCAAGGCCGCTGAGAAAGTGGTTACGGACGCAGCCGAAGAAAAGACGCGGCTTGAGAAGGCCGAGGCTGATGCGCGTGCCCGTCGCACGAAAGAAAAGGAAAAGGCCAAGCCCACCAAACCAAAACGCGTCGTGACGCGTTATGGCCGCAAGGAGTTGCACGTTGCAGGCGACAAGAGTGGTCGTCGCAAGCGCAAGGCACCCATGCGGCGTCGCTCCGCTGCCGTGGGTGGCGATTCCAAGCATGGCTTCGAGCGACCGACCGCGCCTGTCATTCACGAGGTCGAGATTCCGGAGAGTATTTCGGTGGCCGAACTCGCACAGCGGATGGCCATTAAGGGTAATGAAGTCGTCAAAGTGCTCTTCAATATGGGCGCCATGGTGACGATTAACCAGGTCATCGACCAGGACACGGCAACGCTGGTAGTTGAAGAACTGGGCCACATTGCGAAGCAGGTCGATTCGGCCGAAGTGGACGAGAAGTTGCTCGCTGACGAGCAGCAGGTTGAGGGCGATGAAGTTGATCGCGCGCCGGTGGTCACGATCATGGGTCACGTCGATCACGGCAAGACCTCGTTGCTCGACTATATTCGTCACACGAAGGTTGCGGCCGGTGAGGCTGGCGGCATTACTCAGCACATCGGCGCGTATTCGGTTACGACCGACAAGGGCAAGATCTCGTTCCTCGATACCCCGGGCCACGCCGCGTTTACTGCGATGCGTGCTCGTGGCGCACAGGCTACCGATATCGTGATTCTGGTGGTTGCCGCTGATGATGGTGTTATGCCTCAGACAATCGAGGCCATTCAGCACTCGAAGGCTGCTGGCGTTCCGATGGTGGTTGCGATCAACAAGATCGACCGTGAGAACTCGGATCCCGAGCGTGTGAAGAACGAGCTGTCGCAGCATGAAGTCATACCTGAAGAATGGGGTGGTGAGCAGCAGTTCGTAAATGTCTCCGCGCACACGGGCGAAGGTATTGATGCGCTGCTTGAATCGATTCTTCTGCAAGCCGAAGTCATGGGCCTCAAGGCTGTCGCCGAAGGACCTGCGAAGGGTCTCGTCATCGAGTCGAGTCTTGAGAAAGGTCGCGGCGCCGTCGCGACATTGTTGGTCCAGTCCGGCACGCTGAAACAGGGTGACATGATCATTGCGGGCGAAGAATACGGCCGTGTCCGAAACATGTTTGACGAGACCGGGGCCTCCATCAAGGAAGCCGGTCCGTCGTCCCCGGCCGTTGTCCTGGGACTTTCCAAGACGCCAAGTGCGGGCGATGATTTCCTCGCCGTCAAGAACGAGCGCAAGGCGCGTGAAGTGGCAGAGTTCCGCCAGACCAAGACACGCGAAGCGAAGCTTGCACAGCAGCAGGCATCGAAACTCGATGACATGTTCAGCCAGATGAAGGAAGGCGAACTCTCGACGGTCCCGGTCATTATCAAGTCGGACGTGCATGGTAGTGCCGAAGCACTGCGCGACGCGTTGACGAAGCTTTCCAACGACGAAGTCAAGGTGAAAGTCCTTGGCTCAACCGTGGGCGGTATCACCGAGACCGACGTGAACCTGGCTGCCGCATCTGACGCATTTATCATTGGCTTCAATGTTCGCGCTGACGCGACGGCGCGTACGGTGATCAAGGAATCCGGCGTCGACGTTCGCTACTACAGCATCATCTACGAGGCGATCGATGACGTGAAAGCGGCGCTTACAGGCCTCCTGGCACCGGAAATTCGCGAGCAGCATGTCGGTCTGGCCGAGGTTAAGGAAGTCTTCAGCTCTCCGAAATTTGGTGATGTGGCAGGTTGCATCGTCAGTGAAGGCTACGTGAAACGGTCCAATCCGATACGTGTCCTGCGTGACAACGTCGTGATTTATGAAGGTGAGCTTGAGTCGCTGCGTCGCTTCAAAGACGATGTCAACGAAGTTCGATCCGGCACCGAGTGTGGTATCGGCGTGAAGAACTACAGCGACGTCAAGGTCGGCGACCAGATCGAATGCTTCGAGCGCATCGAGGTCGCACGTACGCTCGACTAAGTGTCGACGGTATATAGTCATGCCACGTGAATTTTCCAGAAACCAACGCCTCGGAAATCAGGTACTGCGTACTCTGAATGAGTTGCTGCGTTTCGAGACGAAAGACCCTCGGCTGGAGATGGTCTCCCTGACGGCTGTGGATCTCTCGCGGGACCTCAGCTACGCGCAGGTGTATTTCAGCATGCTGGATCCCAACGCGGACCCTGCGCCGGTGCTGAAAGGTCTGGAGAGCGCCAGCGGCTTCCTGAGAGGAAGGCTGGGCCGCGAAATCAAAATCCGCCACGTGCCGGAGCTCCGGTTCTCGCACGACGATAGTGCTGCGGAAGCACAGCGCATCAGTAATTTGATCGAACAAGCGGTCGAGACACACGAGAAATGAGGCGTACCGCGGACCTCGTTGACGGTTTGTTGTTGCTCAACAAGCCGCCGGGAATGACATCGAACCGGGCGCTACAGATCGTTCGGCGGCTCCTGAATGCCAGGAAGGCAGGGCACACAGGTAGCCTGGACCCGTCAGCGACCGGAATGTTGCCGCTGTGTTTTGGTGAGGCCACGAAGGTATGCGCTTACTTGCTCGACGCTGACAAGACCTACCGCGTCACGGCGCGATTGGGGTCCACGACAGACACGGGTGATGCGGACGGCGAGGAGATAGCAACGGGGGAAGTGCCGGAGCTGTCGTTCGATGAATGGGACGAAATACTGCAGGGGTTCCTGGGTGACTCCATGCAGATACCGCCGATGTACTCGGCGCTGAAGAAAGACGGGAAGAGGCTCTACGAGCTGGCGCGACAGGGCCAGACGGTAGAGCGGGACCCGCGCCCGGTCAGAATTGACCAGATACAGCTGCTGGAGATAGCGGGCACAAGGCTCGTTTTTCGTGTGGCATGCTCGAAGGGTACCTATGTCCGGACCCTTGTCGAGGACATCGCGAAACAGGTGGGGACTGTGGCCCATACGGTGCGACTGCACCGCGAGACAGTAGGTCATTTCCGGGCCGAGGATATGCAGGACCTTGCGACAGTCGAGGCGCAGGCAGAGCAGAACCGGGATGGTCTCAGGGACAGCTTGCTGCCCCCGGACAAGGCCCTGACAGCGCTTCCGGCGGTCGATCTCGATCCTGAGGCAGGACAGAAGTTTTGCGGCGGCCAGGCTGTACAGGCGGCTGCCGGGCAGGAAAACGGCCTGTCACGGGTGTATGTGGCAGGCGGCAGGTTTTTGGGTGTGGGTGAGCTCTCCGATGACGGTCAGCTGGCACCGCGCCGAGTATTCAATACCGATGAAAAAACCCCGTAGATAATTGTTTTTGGGGTGTTAATGGGCTCTTTGAGGCGCTAGAATACCGCGCTCTAAAAAAGGGCTATATACAGAGAAATTGGAGTTATTTAGAAATGTCACTTTCCAGTGAAGCAAAGCAGGGCGTTATTGCCGAACACGCACGTGGCGAAGCCGATACGGGCTCCCCGGAAGTTCAGGTCGCACTGCTGTCGAAGAGAATTGCAGAACTCACCGAGCACTTCGGTGAGCACAAGAAAGATCACCACAGCCGTCAGGGTCTTCTGAAGATGGTCAACAAGCGCCGTAAGCTGCTTGACTACCTGAAGTCCAGGGACCAGGACCGCTACCGCGAGCTGATCAAAAAGCTCGGTCTGCGCCGCTAATCAAGCCGGCGAATCCAATAGGCCTTACGTAACCGACGTGTCGTTCCCGAACAGGGCGCGCCGTCGGTTGCTGTTGCCTGCATATTTATAATCTGAGTAATCATCGTGAAATCGACTAGAAAGAGTTTCCAATTCGGGGAACATGAAGTAACTATTGATACGGGCGCGATCGCTCGTCAGGCCGACGGTGCAGTTGTCGTCGATATGGCTGACACAACGGTTCTGGTAACCGCGGTTGGCAGGAAAACGGCAGATCCGGGCAGAGACTTCTTCCCGCTGACCGTTAACTACCAGGAAAAAACATACGCAGCCGGCAAAATCCCGGGTGGGTTCTTCAAGCGCGAAGGTCGTCCAGGTGAAAAAGAGGTACTGACGTGCCGCCTGATCGATCGTCCGGTTCGTCCTCTGTTCCCTAAAGGATTTAAGAACGAAGTTCAGATTATCGCCACGGTGATGTCGCTGAACCCGGACGTCGATCCGGATATTCCGGCTCTGATCGGTGCCTCCGCGGCACTGGCCATTTCGGGAATGCCGTTTGCTGGCCCGATTGGTGCCGCAAAAGTCGGCTACAAGGACGGCGAGTATGTCTTGAATCCGGGCCGCGCCGCTGTTGCTGAGGGCGACCTCGAACTCGTCGTAGCCGGTACCAAGGATGCGGTTCTGATGGTTGAATCAGAAGCCTCTGGCCTCTCTGAAGAAGTCATGCTGGGCGCAGTCATGTTTGGTCATGAGCAGATGCAGGTCGCGATCGACACGATCAATGAGCTGGCTGCCGAAGTTGGCAAGCCTGCCTGGGATTGGGCCGCGCCCGAAATTGACGAAGATCTTGCCGCAGCCGCAGCTGCCGCCGCAACCGCTGGTCTTTCTGACGCCTACCAGATCACTGACAAGCAGGATCGCCAGGCAGCCGTTGGAGTCGTCAAGTCTGCCGCAGTCGAAGCGCTTGCCGGTGATGATGATGCGAAGTGGTCTGCTGAAGACGTTAAGGGTGAGCTGTACAAGCTTGAGAAGAACATCGTTCGCCAGCGCATCATTAAGGGCGAAGCCCGTATTGACGGCCGTGACAAGAGCACTGTTCGTCCGATCGACGTCGAGGTTGGTGTTCTGCCGCGCGCACATGGTTCCGCTGTCTTCACGCGTGGTGAGACGCAGGCGATTGTTGTTGCGACGCTGGGAACAGGCCGCGACGCACAGATGATCGATGCGATCGAGGGTGAGCGCAAAGATCCCTTCATGCTGCATTACAACTTCCCACCGTTCTGCGTAGGTGAGACAGGCTTCATTGGCTCGACAAAGCGCCGCGAAATCGGCCACGGCAAGCTGGCGCGTCGCGGTATCGAGGCCGTTATGCCGAACATGGATGAGTTTGGATATGTCATCCGCGTTGTCTCGGAAATCACTGAATCGAACGGCTCCAGCTCAATGGCGTCTGTTTGTGGCACCAGCCTCGCGCTGATGGACGCAGGCGTACCGTTGAAAGCGCCGGTTGCTGGCGTTGCAATGGGCCTGGTCAAGGAAGGCGACGAGTTCGCAGTTCTGACCGATATCCTTGGTGATGAAGATCACCTCGGCGACATGGACTTCAAGGTTGCCGGCACAGAAGGCGGTATCACCGCTCTGCAAATGGATATCAAGATCCAGGGCATCACGAAGGAGATCATGAGCACAGCGCTTGATCAGGCTCGTGACGGTCGTTTACATATCCTTGGTGAGATGAACAAGGTTATCAGCGAAACACGCGGCGAGATGTCCGAGTGGGCGCCTACGATCATGACGATCAAGATCGACCCCGAGAAGATACGTGATGTCATCGGTAAGGGTGGCGCAGTGATTCGCGGCATCACCGAAGAAACAGGTGCCTCGGTCGACATCGAAAATGACGGCACGATTCGTATCGCTTCGGTAGACGGAAGCTCCGGCAAGGAAGCGCTCCGCCGCATCGAGCTGATCACGGCAGACGTAGAAGTCGGTCGCATCTACGATGGCAAGGTTGCACGTCTCATGGACTTTGGCGCTTTCGTCACGATACTGCCGGGCAAAGACGGCCTTGTGCATATCTCGCAGATCTCGAACGAGCGCGTTGAGAAGGTCAGCGACAAGCTGGCCGAAGGCGACGAAGTTAAGGTCAAGGTGCTTGAGGTTGACCGCCAGGGGCGTGTCCGCCTGTCGATGAAGGAAGTCGACGACTCGTAGGCTCGCCGCTCGGTACCAGTTGCCAAAGACTTGAACTAAGGTAACTGGTACCAGATTTCAAAAGCCGCTCCTTTCGGGGAGCGGCTTTTTTTATAGTCCGGGAATCGCTGAGTGAGGCTGCAGGAAGCCCAGGATGCGCTCTGGCAGGTAGAACGTCGGTTTCCAGGGCATGCCACCACTAACGAATCCCACGTGACCACCAGCCGCAGAGACCTCCAGCGTTACGTGCGCTGAGAGCTTGTCCTCATGAGGAATGACGTCACGTGTCATAAACGGGTCATCCAGCGCATTGATTATCAACGTCGGTCGCTCGATGTTCGCCAGGAAATGCGTCGAGCTGCAGCGATCGTAGTAGTCCTGCATACCATCGAATCCGTGTAGCGGGGCGGTCACCCAGTCGTCAAACTCGGCGAACGTTCGTGCGCTCATGGCCTTGGTCCAGTCGAATGCAGCCGTGTGGCGGTCGAATTTCCGGGTTACCGATTGCTTCATTCGTTTGAGCAGGTATCGCTGGTAGATCCTTGAGAAACCTTGATCCAGGGCTTCTGCACATTCGTGCAAATTGAGGGGGACGCAGACGGCGGTCGCTGCACGCAGCGGCGTTTCGTCGCGGGATTCTCCGAGGTACTTGAGCAACACGTTGCCGCCCAGGGAATAGCCCACTGCGATTATCGGGCCAGCATTCTCGGAGGCTTCCGGAGCTTTATGTAGAGTCTCAAGAAAGTATCGTAAGTCATTGGTTTCCCCAGCATGATAGCGCCGCGGAAGACGATTTCTATAGTCGCCGCAATCCCTGAAATGCAAGACACACGACCGCCATCCCATACTGAGGGCCGATTCCATCAACATCCGGGCGTAAGAGGACTCGGCTGATCCCTCGAGGCCGTGAAGTATGACCAAAAGAGGTGCTGTTCCCGGCAGCTCGTCGCCACCGACGAGCCAGTCGACAGCCGTGATATCGCCGTCGGGGAGCTCAAGTTCCTGGCGACGCAATGCCGGCGCCGAACGCCAGGCCCAGGGGAAAGACGGATAAATAGTCTGTGCGTGACGATTTTTCAGCCAGCGCGCCGGGGTGAATTTACTTTGGATAATCATAGTGGGCAAAAAAAATGGCCCCCCGCTTGCGCAGGGGGCCCGCCGTGGAGTTTTAACCCTTCAGGCTTTGCAACAGGGGGCGGGGGAGCGTATCCCCGTTGCAGGGGCCAAGCTATGGCATTGGGGGGGTTGCTGTCAAGATGTTTGCATTTATTTCGTCAGTTGAAATGGAGGCAAGCCTTTGCAATCGCTCAATTTTCCAGTGACCGAGGGCCCACTGCCAGATGTCCGGAAGGCTGGAACTGACAAGGTCATCAGGTGGCTCCTGTCGCAACGCCTCCAGTGCAGCAACGAGTACCGAACGAACGTCCTCGAGCGGGACCCCCGGAGCGCCTGTTAGCTTGCTCAGCTTGTCTCCATCCGGATGCGTGATAACCGGGATATGTGTGTACTGCGGGGTACGGTAGCCGAGCAAACGCTGCAGCCAGATTTGTCGTGGCGTCGAGTCAATGATGTCGATGCCGCGGACAATTTCCGTGATGCCTTCCAGTTCGTCGTCGACGACCACGGCGAGTTGGTAAGCGATCAGGCCATCACGTCGCTTAATGATGAAATCACCAGACTCACTCTCGAGGCACTGCGATCGCGCACCCTGGAGCCCGTCAACATACTCGATGGTCTCGTCATTGGTCCGCAGCCGGATCGCTGCTTCCACCGCATCGCAGCCGTTTCTGCACGTGCCTGGGTAGATCGTGCCCAATAGTCCTCTGGGAACGTCGGCAAGATCCTTCCGAGAGCAGCCACACCGGTATGCCAAATCGCGATCGAGCAGTGTCTGTAGAGCCGCATCGTGGGCGGAGGCGCTCCGGCTTTGGTAGAGAACGTCGCCGTTCCACTCGAATCCATATGCATTGAGGGCTCTGAGGATCAGGTCCGTAGCGCCAGCTTGTTCTCGTGGCGGATCGATGTCCTCAATACGAAGAAGCCAGAGCCCGTCATGGGCTCTGGCTTGCAAATAGCTGGCGACCGCGGCGACTAGAGAGCCGAAGTGCAGCGGACCGGTCGGCGAGGGCGCGAACCGGCCAATGTAGGAGCTATCGGTAGCGATCGTCCCGGTCGCGGAACTGACGCTCAGCGAGCTCGCGACGCTCCTGCGCCTCGAGGCACAGTGTTGCAACCGGACGCGCTTCCAGGCGCTTCAGGCCAATCTCCTCACCTGTCTCGTCGCAGAAGCCGTACAAGCCTTCCTCGATGCGGATCAGGGCCGAGTCGATCTTGCGGAGCAGCTTGCGCTCACGGTCACGAGTACGCAGCTCCAGACCGAACTCGGATTCCTGCGTCGCACGGTCATTCGGATCCGGGAAGTTGGCGGCCTCGTCCTGCATGTGGTGGACCGTCCGGTCGACCTCGTCGATGAGTTCACGCTTCCACGCCGACAGAATCTTGCGGAAGTGATTGAGCTGCTTGTCGCTCATATATTCCTCGCCACGTCGTGGCTTGTACGGAGCAATACCGTGAATCGGGCCGGACATTACGTCGCCTATCGGCCTGGTACGGCGAGCCGGTACCTTGCGAGAACTCGATTTGCGTGTCGGGACCTTTTTCTTGGCAGCAGGCCGCTTCTTGCTCACCGCCTTTTTCTTGGCAGCAGGCCGCTTCTTGCTCACCGCCTTTTTCTTGGCAGCAGGCCGCTTCTTGCTCACCGCCTTTTTCCTGGCAGCAGGCCGCTTCTTGCTCACCGCCTTTTTCCTGGCAGCAGGCCGCTTCTTGCTCACGGCCTTTTTCCTGGCGGCGGGCTTCTTCTTGCTGACCTTTTTGGCGACTTTTTTGGCGACCTTCTTCTTGGTGACCTTTTTCTTCGTTACCTTCTTCTTGCTGGCCGTTTTCTTGGCAGCCTTCTTCCTGGTCACCTTCTTGGCGGACGCCTTCTTTCGCACAGGGGCCTTCTTCTTGCTCACAGCCTTCTTCCTGGCGACTTTCTTCGTCGACCTCGTCTTTTTGGCGGCAACCTTCTTGCGAGAGGTTGTGGTCTTCTTCCGCTTCTTGCTTGCGGCTTTCTTTGCGGGCATTCTGAACTCCTGCCGGGGAAAGAAAAGGCCGGGATTATACATGGCCTGAGGCAGCAGGGAAGCCCTATTTTTCTCGGGGAAATCGGCCCCCGATTCAATTACACTAACCGACTTTAGACGGGATATTGGCGTAGACCACGCATGCGATTAAGCAAGATCAAGCTCGCTGGCTTCAAATCCTTCGTCGACCCAACAACTATTACCTTTCCCAGCAGCCTCGTAGGTGTCGTTGGACCCAATGGTTGTGGCAAGTCGAACGTGATTGATGCCGTACGATGGGTGATGGGCGAAAGCTCGGCCAGCCGCCTCCGCGGCGACTCCATCACGGACGTCATTTTTAATGGTTCCAGCTCACGGAAGCCGGTCGGTGCCGCGTCCGTCGAACTCCTGTTCGACAACACTGATACCACTCTCGAAGGGCAATACGCCAAGTACTCCGAAATCTCGATCCGTCGCGAAGTCAGCCGCGATGGTATTTCGAGCTATTTTCTGAATAGCACCAAGTGTCGTCGCAAGGACATCACGGGCGTCTTTCTCGGCACCGGTCTTGGTCCGAGAAGTTACTCGATTATCGAGCAGGGCATGATTTCGCGCCTGATCGAGGCGAAGCCCGAAGACATGCGAGTGTTCATCGAAGAAGCGGCCGGTATCTCGAAGTACAAGGAACGCCGCCGCGAAACGTCAAATCGCATCAAGCACACGAAGGAAAACCTGGATCGGCTGCTCGACGTGCTTGATGAGGTCGAGAAGCAGATCAAGCATCTCGATCGCCAGGCGAAAACAGCCGAACGCTACGGTAAGTACAAGACGGAAGAGCGTCGGACATCTGCAGAGTTGCTCGCACTTCGCACCAGGGATCTTGACGATCGCGGAGCGGGTTCGAAGAGCCGCCTGGAAGAACGGAAGACGGAACTCGAAGCCGCGATTGCAAAACAACGTAGCCTCGAAGCTTCGCTGGAAGACACGCGTGTGCGTCAGAGTGAGCGTACGGACGAGTTCAATGAGGTACAGGGTCGGTACTACAAGGTCGGTGGTGAGATCGCCCGTCTTGAGCAGTCGATGGAACATGCACGTGAGCTTCGCGAGCGCCAGGAAAAGGACCTGGAGCAGGCCGCCCAGGGCGCGAAGGAGATTGTCGGTCACATCGACCAGGACCAGACAGAAATTGAGCAGCTAGAGCTGACGCTCAGCGAGCTCATTCCAGGGTTGGAACAGGCTCGAGAGAGCGAGCGGGCTTCGTTCGCTTCATTGCAGCGTGCGGATGATGCGCTGGCCGAGTGGCAGCAGCAGTGGGATAAGCATTCGCTAAAGCACCACGAGGCGATGCAACAACAGAATATCGAGCGCTCGCGTGCCGAGCAGATCGAATCGCGTTTGCAGAGTTTTACGGAACGTCGCAAGAAAATGGATGAAGCGCAGTCGATTGCGAGTCCTGAGGATTTGCGAGCCCGGCACGGCGAGTTGGTGGAGCACGAACTTCGCAAGCGCCAGGCGCGCGACGAGTTCGACCGCCACCTGACCGACATTTCGGAGAAGGTACGTAAGCTGCGTGATCAGGACCAGAAGCTGACAAGGCTCGTTGATGAGCGTCGCGCCAGCCTGCAGGATTCGCAGGGTAAGTTCGCGTCGCTTGAAGCTCTGCAAAAAGCGGCGATGGGCGAGGGCGATGATGGTATTAAAGACTGGCTCAAGGGTTCCGGGCTGGATAGCAATCATCGTGTTGCACAAACGCTGAGCGTCGATAGCGGTTGGGATAAGGCCGTCGAGACGGTGTTGGGTGATTACCTGCAGGCCGTGTGTGTGGCCGACATCACTCCGGTGACAGAAACGATTGCCAGCCTCCGCTCGGGTGTCGTGACGGTGCTTCGCGAACATTCAAAGGATGAGTCGTCCCCAAGTATCGACAATACGCTGGCCCAGAAAGTTACGGGCGCGCCGGCTGCCGCACAGGAAATGCTGGCAGGCGTGAGGTTTGCGGATTCGCTTGGCGATGCACTCTCGATTAGAGAGCAGCTTGGCGCCGGGCAGTCGGTTATCACTGCCGAGGGCGTGTGGCTGGGAAAGAACTGGTTGCGCGTATCGCGCGATAAGGACGGCAGAGCCGGTGTGCTGGCGCGTGAACACGAGATGCGTCGCCTGAAATCAGACATGCGCGAGATGCAGGCGCGCTTCGAGAGTGCACGCAAGTTGCTGCTGGATGGCCGCATTCGCCTGACGCAGCTTGAAGAGCGTCGTGAGAACCTGCAGCAGGATGCGTCTTCGCTGCTTAATGAGTATTCCGAAGTTAAGGCAGCGCTTGAATCGGCGCGCTACAAGATGGATCAAGCGAACGCTCGCAAGGCGGCGCTGGCCGAAGAAGCGACGGAGCTCGACAACGAGAGAATTTCCGCGGAAGAACAACTGCGCGAGTCGCAGCGTATGCACGGTATGGCCGTCGAGTCGCTTGAACAGCTTGAGTCCGAGAGAACCGGTCTCGAGTCGCAACGAGACGATTTGCGTTCGGAGTTACAACGCGTACGTGCGCAAGCAGATGAAGATCGCCAGTCGGTACAGAACATCACGATTCAGTTTGAGAGTCGACGTACCAGCAAAGAGTCGGCGGCCCAGAACCTCGAACGCATGGAACGTCAATTGCAGCAGTTCCGCACACGCGAGCTCGAGATTCGTGAGCAGCTGTCAAGCAGTCAATCTCCGCTTGCGGACAATAAATCGCTGCTCGCGCAGCAACTCGAGGCGCGCGTAAAGGTTGAAGAAGAGCTTGCTGCCACGCGGCAGATTGTCGAAAAGGTTGAACACGAGTTGCGCGAACTGGATCAATCGCGGATGCAGGTCGACCAGACGGTCGACGAGGCTCGCGTCAAAGTCAGCGAAGCTGAAATGGCGGTCCAGGAACTTCGCGTGCGTCGAGAAGGCTTTTCTGAACAACTCGCTCAAACGGATTTCGAACTTGAGCCATTGCTCGATGAAATCGATGACGCCGCGAATATCGACAATTGGGAAGAAAAGCTGGAGAAGGTTCGACGTCGAGTTGATCGTCTCGGACCGATTAACCTTGCGGCTATTGACGAGTTCAAGGAACAGTCGGAACGCAAGGAGTATCTCGACTCACAGTTAAAGGATCTCAATGATGCTCTGGAAACCCTTGAAGGCGCGATTCGCAAGATCGATCGCGAGACGCGCACACGGTTCCGTGAGACCTACAACAATGTTAATGATGGTTTCCAGCGCCTGTTCCCGAAACTGTTCGGCGGTGGCCATGCGTATCTGGAGCTGACTGGCGAAGACCTGTTATCGACCGGCGTCACCGTAATGGCGCGCCCACCAGGCAAACGCAACAGCACCATTCATCTGCTATCCGGTGGCGAAAAAGCCCTTACGGCGGTTGCGCTTGTATTCGCGATTTTCGAGTTGAGTCCGGCGCCGTTCTGTATGCTCGATGAGGTAGACGCGCCGCTCGATGATGCCAACGTCAGTCGCTTCTGCGATATTGTTCGTGAGATGTCGGACAAGGTGCAGTTTGTCTTCATCACGCATAACAAAGTGACGATGGAACTCGCACGCCAGTTAACCGGCGTGACGATGCAGGAGCCGGGCGTGTCACGACTCGTTTCGGTTGACCTCGATGCGGCCGTGAAAATGGCAGCAAGCTAAAGACGATTGTGAGTCTTGGAAATGGACGGTTTTGGTTGGTTGCTGTTGTTCTTTGGGCTACTGGTAGTCGCCGGTGTCTACCTCTATAGCCGTCGGGAAAAAGCCGAACCTGAAGAAGTAAACGAGGCGTTGCCGGGACGCGTTGAGCCGACATTGGACGACGGCGAGGTGGAGTCTGTCGCCGACGACCTGGAAGATGCAGCTAAGTCCGCTGAGCCACTGGCCCCAGACGCGCCGCAAAAAATTATCACGTTGCGATTGATAGGCCACAACAAGAAACCATTCCAGGGCGATGACCTCATTCTAAGCATGCGTGGCATTGGTCTGCGCCATGGCAAGTTCGGCATTTTCCACCGCTATGATGGAAACGACGAGTCACGCACCATATTTAGCGCAGCAAGTCTTGTCGAACCAGGCAGCTTTGATCTCGCGAACATCAAAGACCAGCAGATTCCTGGCATCAGCCTGTTCCTCGTTCTGCCTGGGCCGGTGGAGAGCGTCGAGGCCTTCGACATGATGATGGCGACGGCACGAGCACTCTCGCAATCACTGGACGGCGAGCTGCTCGATGAGTCGGGTAGCACGCTGAGCATTCAGCGCGAACGCTATCTGCGCGAAGAGATCATCCAGTTTCAGCTCAGTGTCTGAGGTGCTCAAGAAAATCGAATCCCTGCGCGAAGAGATTCGGTATCACAACTATCGCTATCACACGCTCGATGATATTGAGATTCCTGACGCCGAATACGATCGGCTCATGCGGGAATTACAGCGTCTCGAAAATGAGCATCCTGATCTGGTTACAGCAGACTCGCCAACACAACGTGTTGGTGCCGAGCCGAGCGAGGCGCTGCAGACGGTTCAGCACCGACTTCCCATGTTGTCGCTGGATAATGTGTTTGCCGAAGACGAGTTGAGAGAATTTCATCGGCGTGTAGCGGAGAAACTGGAGTTTGAAGATGGCGCTGATGATCTTCAGTACGCGGCGGAACCGAAACTGGATGGCGCCGCAGTAAGTTTGCTCTATGAAGATGGTGTGCTCATTCGAGCGGCGACGCGTGGCGATGGCACGACGGGCGAGGACATCACTCACAACGTCCGCACGATCGATTCAATTCCGCTGCGACTGCTCGGCGATGGGTATCCAGCGACGCTCGAAGTGCGGGGCGAAGTATTCATGCCTCTCGCGGGCTTCGAAGCGTACAACAAGAACGCGAGAGAGGCAGGCGAAAAGACCTTCGTAAACCCTCGCAATGCTGCGGCAGGTAGCTTGCGGCAACTTGACCCGAAACTAACGGCCGAACGACCGCTGGATATGTACGTGTATTCGGTGGGTCTCGTTGAAGGCGGCGAACTGCCAGATCATCACAGTGAAATAATCACGCGTCTTCAGGATTGGGGATTGAAGACCTGCCCGGAACGGCGAGTTGTTACGGGTGTTGAGGGCTGCCTTTCTTACTACGCTTCCATCGGCGAGAAGAGAGGCTCGTTGTCATACGATATTGATGGGGTTGTGTACAAAGTTGATAGCCTGCAAATGCAGCGCGAGCTGGGATTCGTGGCTCGTGCACCGCGTTGGGCAGTCGCTCACAAGTTTCCTGCACAGGAAGAGCTGACCAAGGTTGAAGGCGTGGAGTTTCAGGTCGGACGGACCGGCGCGGTAACGCCAGTGGCAAGGCTGGATCCAGTATTCGTAGGCGGCGTGACGGTCAGCAACGCAACGCTTCACAACATTGACGAGCTACATCGCAAAGATGTGCGCGTTGGCGATACGGTCATTGTTCGTCGTGCTGGCGATGTTATTCCAGAGGTCGTTAGCGTGGTCGTAAAAAGGCGACCAAAGAAAACGGTGCGCGTGCAATTACCCGAGCTGTGTCCCGTATGCGGTTCGCACGTAAAACGTGAAGAGGGCGAAGCTGTTGCACGATGCACGGGTGGACTGTTCTGCAAGGCTCAACGAGTTGAAGCGCTCAAGCATTTCGTTTCGCGTCGTGCGATGGATATCGAGGGGCTTGGCGCGAAATTGATCGAGCAGTTCGTTGAGGAAGACCGCATTGAAAATCCGTCGGACATTTTTCGCCTGACAAAGGACGAACTAGCCGAACGCGAACGAATGGGCGACAAGTCGGCAGAGAATCTGATCAACGCAATCGACGCTAGCAAACGGACGACGTTGTCTCGTTTTCTATATGCGCTGGGGATACGGGAAGTTGGTGAGGCGACTGCGGCAAGTCTTGCGGCGTACTTCGGAAACCTCCCAGCAATCGTCCGCGCGAAGGCCGAGCAGCTGGTGAAGGTCCCCGATGTAGGGCCAGTCGTCGCGAAACGTATTCGGGGTTTTCTGGATGAGGAGCACAACCTCGAAGTCATTCGGAAGTTGCAGGATTTGGGAGTGCAATGGACCGACACCGATCCAATGCAGATTGCCGAGGATGGCAAGTTGACCGGGAAGACGTTTGTTATCACCGGTTCATTGCCAGGAATGACGCGCGACGAGGCGAAAGCCCTGATACAAAAAGAAGGTGGCAAGGTCACTGGCAGTGTCTCCAGCAAAACGAGCTACTTGCTTGCCGGTGAGAAGGCCGGGTCCAAACTGACGAATGCGCAGCGGCTCGAAGTAGAGGTCCTGGACCTGGATGGGCTCTATAGTTTGTTGAACGACTAAGAGGCCAGGAGGCTAGATCGCACGAGTTCTGCGCCGCCGTGAGCCTCATTTCTCGGCTGTTTGCCCAGTTACACATGTGGCTCTAACAATGCGCACATGTCAACACTTGGGCGATTTTTCCCATGTTCGTCATTTCTCTGGTCATTTTCCCAACCGATCAATATATTGCCTGCCATGCAAGAAAAACTAAAACAACAAGTGCTTGATGGGTTCCAACTTGTGTTGCGTCCTATCGTTAAGATTTTGCTGCGGTATGGAGTTGGATTTGGCGAATTTGCGGAGGTAGTAAAGACGTCCTTTGTTGATGTTGCTTCAACTGAGTTTGGTATTCGGGGGCGCCCGACGAACATCTCTCGTGTTGCGGTAATGACAGGGCTTACCCGGAAAGAAGTACGCCGGCTTCGTAATATCTCTGGAAGGCGGTGAGCGTAGGGTGTCCGTGAAATCGACACCGATATCGGAAATAATTCATCGTTGGCACGCCGAGAGGGACTTTCTGGATGGTCACGGACGCCCGGCACGCTTGCCATTTTCCGGTGGAGATAATGTCTTTTTCAGATCTTGTTAAGAGGTTTGGTGGGGATGTGCCGCCTGGAGCGATGCGAACTGAATTGAAGAGGGTGGGTCGGTGGAAGAAGATGAGGACGGCCGCCTTTCAATCGTCAAGAGAAGCATCGTTCCAACCGACAAGACTGAGAACTTGGTTACGTCTTTGGTTCATGGTGTGTACCCACTTTTGTCGCACTGTCGTGGAAAACTCCGACGCGAGCTGGTGAATCCCGTGGGCTTACCCAGTTGACGGCCTATTCCGTCAATATTCGGGAAGAAGATCTGAATCGACTTCGGCGGATAAGTAACGATCGTCTTGCGGACATTGCCGAGTCGTTTGACGACTTATTCATGGCCTACGAGACTCTTAACGAGTCGTCTGTCGAGAGTCCAGGCACGACCGTTGCAGTTGGACTGTATTACTTCGAAGAACACGACCACAACGCCAAATACGAGTGGTAACTATCGCTCAGTGTTCATTTCTAGAGATCGTGGCCGGGTACAGCCCCGCCGCATATTACTCGGACCGAAAATACTGCTGCAATCGTAGAACACCTATACAATCTAAGCGCAAATCAGACCTCAAAATCCTGACGGGGTTACCGTACTCACTGTTTCGGTCATCCGAAAGCAAAAACCAAGGCGTACCTGTCGCCGTATGTTCAAGATGTCTCGTCGATAGTGTGAGTTGACAAAAGAATAATAAAAACAACATATTACATAACGCTCTTATGCCATCTTGATACAATAGCTCGCCAAATGCTTGACATAATCCAATCAAACGACACAGATGGTGTTCAGTGCCCCATTTATAGTGGGCACGGACGGCTTGCATAGGACGCTTTTGCAAGATACTTTACATATTGCGCAGGAGACATGGCCTTAAATGGGGCAAGAAGTAAAAGACCACCTCAGACGGGCCCTCTCGCTTATGTTCAAACCGCTTGTGCGGCTGCTTATTGCACAGGGGGTGACACATGCTGAGTTCTCAGAAACTGCGAAAGAGGTGTACGTAGAAGTTGCGCTGCGGGACTTCGAGGACGAGGGGCGAGTCAACAAGTCTCGAATCGCGATTCTTACGGGACTGACGAGAAAAGAGGTCAAAAATGTAATAGATCGGGCGCTTTCGTCCGGGTACAAAGAGAAAACGTATTCAAGGCCATGCGAGAGTACTTACGGGTTGGTATTCGGATCCGATATTCCAAGGGCCATACGGAATCCCTTTGGAACTGCCGTACGAAAGCGCTGATGAGGAAACTCCGAGTTTTGTGCAATTGGTGAGAATGTACAGCGGCGATATGGCGCCGCGGCAGATGCTTAATCAGTTGGTCGAATCCGGGTCGGTTTTGGAGGTAGAGGGACGATACAAAGCTGTAAGCCGGACGTTCCGGCACTCAAAGCTTTCGCCCGAACTGATACAGAGGCTAGGGAGTGTTGGATATAGGGTTTTTTCGTCGGCAGCGATGAATATCGACAAAGACGCGGCTAAGCGAGGCCACTTTGATCGAATGGTCTTTGCAGACGAAGGGTGTACCGAAGAGGTAATAGGTCAATTTGATAAATTTATTAGAGCGCGCGGGCAGTCATTCTTGGAGGAGTTAGATGTGTGGTTTTCCTCTCGTAAGGAGATGAATGAGACCGGCGCTGAGCGACACGGAACCGGTGTCTACATGGTCCACTATGTTGAGGATGTGGACGAGATGACGTCTCTCCAGGACTTGTTGGAGCAGAGGGACAGCGGCGACGAATAAAGTGTAGGGCGCGGCGAGCGAACTGGAATCAAGCTTTGAAACCCTGATTCGAGAAAGTCGCGCAAAATAAGCAAGGGTTGGAGTACAAAAAACTAGGAGCGAGAAAATGCGCAACGCAAGAAGCGCCAAGGTGGTTCTAGCCTTGGGAGCGACGCTTATTGCAGCAGCTTTTCCTGTCAATGCGACGATGGTGGGCGGTCACGCCCAAGGAATTGATGCTGGTGACGCGTTAGGAATAGATGCCGGAGATTCTCAAGGTATTGACGCCGGAGATTCTCAGGGAATAGATGCAGGTGATGCTCTCGGCATAGATGCCGGCGACGTTGCAGGTATTGATGCAGGTGATGCTCTCGGCATAGATGCCGGTGACGTTGCAGGTATCGATGCAGGCGATGCACGGTATTGATGCAGGTGATGCTCTCGGCATAGATGCCGGTGACGTTGCAGGTATCGATGCAGGCGATGCACTTGGTATTGATGCAGGTGATGCTCTCGGCATAGATGCCGGTGACGTTGCAGGTATCGATGCAGGCGATGCACTTGGTATTGATGCAGGTGATGCTCTCGGCATAGATGCCGGTGACGTTGCAGGTATTGATGCAGGCGATGCACTTGGTATTGATGCAGGTGATGCTCTCGGCATAGATGCCGGTGACGTTGCAGGTATCGATGCAGGCGATGCACTTGGTATTGATGCAGGTGATGCTCTCGGCATAGATGCCGGTGACGTTGCAGGTATTGATGCAGGCGATGCACTTGGTATTGATGCAGGTGATGCACTTGGTATTGATGCAGGTGATGCTCTCGGCATAGATGCCGGTGACGTTGCAGGTATCGATGCAGGCGATGCACTTGGTATTGATGCAGGTGATGCTCTCGGCATAGATGCCGGTGACGTTGCAGGTATTGATGCAGGCGATGCACTTGGTATTGATGCAGGTGATGCTCTCGGCATAGATGCGGTGGCGGACGATCATGCACGGTATCGATGCTGGCGGCGTTCTCGCCGGACCGGTCGATCGTATCGACAGCGTCAACGGCGTATTTGAATCCATGGGACAGATCGTAATGGCCTCTCAGGGCATGTTGTCCGGCATGAGAGTCGGCGACTACGTGTCTGTTGAAGGTTCTGTCGTGGCGCCAGGGTGGCTGTACGCAGACGATGTTTCCGTGTCGGGAACACCATATGTTGCTGGAGCTACCGAAGTGTTTGTCACAGGCTTGCTGACGTCAGTTGACTCGGCGGCAGGTACGGCCCGCATGGGCGGTCTGACCATCGACTACACATCAAGTCTTGGCAGCAGTGCAGCACCGGCAGGATCCATGTGGAGCTTTGCTGGAATTCGTCCGCGCAATGACGGCGTGATGATTTCCGATTGGACTGACGGCACACGATAAGACGATTCGTTCGAAAGGGCGGCTCTGATATCGCTCATCTTGGGCAATTCGCCAGGGACTGCGTGTCCTTTCGAGGAACGAGGAACAAGGCCACTTCGGTGGCCTTTTTCTTTGCCTGCGTTTCTTACAGGCAAGAAAAAGTCGGCGTCCCTGCCGACTTAGTTTCTCGTATCAACCTGTGAAGGGAGATGCGAGGGTTGGAGAAGCCATCCCCGAGCGATTAGGGATGACTCGCGAGCAATACTAGGTGTGCCGACCCTGCAGAGGTGTGACCAGTTTCACAGTTCAAATCGCGCAAAAGAAAAGGGCGCCAATTGGCGCCCTAAACTGAACAGAATCAGCGGATTAAGTTAAGTCGACATTACTCGGCTGGTGCCGTGCGCAGCCCTAACATGTAAGCCTGCAGTTTCTGTGATTCCACTTGCTGCTTCAAAACCTCACGCACGCTGTCATATGGCGGTGGTGGAGACTCGCGAGATTCTTCCCGAAGTATCACGTGCCAACCAAATTGGGTTTGTACCGGGATCGAAGTGTAGTCGCCGTCACTCAGGGCCGTTACGGCCTGCGAGAACTCAGGCACCATTCGGTCCGGTGGAAACCAGCCAAGGTCGCCGCCTGAAGGGGCAGATGGACCTGTGGAATTTTCTTTGGCCAGTTCCGCGAAGTCCGCGCCGCCCTCAAGTTCCGTAATCAAGGCCAATGCTTCGCCTTGCGTCTCAACGAGGATATGCCGTGCCTTGAATTCCAGCGAGGGCGCCAGCTTTATCTGCTCTGCATACAGCGCCTGCATTTCTTCGTCGGTCGCAGCATTGCGTGCTACGAAGTCAGTCGCAACGGCCTGTGCCATCATCGCACGCGACTGCAACTCGATCTGTGCCTGGAGACGAGGGTCGTCTTTCAGTTCTGCGGCTCTCGGCTGATCAGATAACAGGTAGATATCGGTCAGTTCTTCGCGAACGGCTGCCACTTCTTCTGGGGTAGCCTGAGCGGCCGGCTTTTGGATGCGTGACTCCAGGTACATGTTGAATACGTTGGGATCGATACTGACGCCACCATCTGATTGCGCCGATACCGTACCGGCAACTGCGAGTACGACTGCTCCTACGAGCGAAGCCATCGGCCTTGCGCTGTTTGTTCCGGCGCGTTTGAAACTTGTCATAAATTGGTCCTCATTTCGAAGTCTGCGAATCATATACGAATAATAGTCGGGCGGGGAATCTAGCCCTCGTCCAGCGTCATTGCAGTGATCCGCAGCGCGTGGATATCGGTTTCCATAAGCGAGCCGAGCGCGTCGAATACGAGTCGATGACGCGCCAGCGGTCTTTTCCCGGCAAAAACCTCTGACACGATCGTGACGTTAAAGTGCCCGCGACCGTCGCGCGCGCCGGCATGTCCGGCATGCAGATGGCTCTGGTCTTTGACCAGCAGACGTGTTGGTGAAAATGCTTCACTCAGAATCGCTTCGATCTTCGCAATGCGGTCAGTGCTCATGGCAACACCCGGTTAAATGGTTTGACGGTCACGCTGCCATAGACCCCTGCAGCGATGTACGGATCCTCGTCCGCCCAGGCACGCGCATCTTCCAGTGATTCGAACTCCGCGACGACCAGGCTTCCGGAAAATCCCGCAGGTCCGGGATCCGACGAGTCAACAGCAGGGTGAGGTCCCGCGATCAACAGGCGGCCTTCATCCACCAGGGCTGTCAGTCGCGCTGCATGGTCTGGTCGCGTAGCGAGGCGCTTTGCCAACGTGCCTTCCTTGTCTTCACTGATAATCGCGTACCACATGTCAGTCCTCCGGCCCGTCTTCGTCGAAGCCGATGATTTTTGCGATCCACAAAGTCTGTCCGAGAATGAAAATGAATGACAGCCCCATGAGGCCGAAGACCTTAAACGTAGCCCAGGTCTTTTCCGCGTAGTTGTACGCGACGTAGATATTCAGCGTGCCTGCGATGGCAAAAAACACCACCCAAATAAAGTTAAGTTTTCTCCACTGGGCCGGTTCAATCTTCTCCAGGTCCAGGCCTTCCACGAGGCCAAAGAAGCGCTGAGCCAGTGGTTTGTCCCCAGCCCAGGTGCTAACCAGGAAAGCAGCGCCCACTACCCAATAGAACGCTGTCGGCTTCCAATACGTGAAATAGGGGTTGCGAAAATAGAGCGTCAACCCGCCAAAAAACAGCGCGAAGATCGTCGACCACATGTACATTTTGTCCAGCGACCCTGTGCGGATCCACTTGACCAGCAGGCCGATCGGCATCGTGATCATCAAGACGAGCACAGCAGCATAGATGTCCTTGAGGATCAGTGTCCCAAGGAAAAGCAGGAGCGGGAAGAATTCGAAGATCATATTCATAGTGGCCGCGGATAATAACGCACTGGTCAGGCTATGCGCGAACCGATTGCTCGCCTACAATCCGCGCGTGGCCAAATTAATTGAAGTTCATCCCACTGATCCGCAACCGCGTCGGGTCAGCAACATCGTCGCGAGGATTCGGGACGGTGGCCTGATCGCGTACCCAACGGACTCAAGCTACGCATTTGGATGCCGCATTGGTGACAGGAAAGCCATCGAAAGAATCCACCGGATTCGCCGGACGGACAAGAAACACAATTTCACGCTGGTGTGCGGCGACTTGTCGGAGATCAGTGTCTACGCGCGGGTCGAGAACTGGGCTTATCGTCTCATCAAGTCGCTAACGCCGGGCCCATACACGTTCATCCTGCCGGCCACCCGGCAGCTGCCGAAGATGCTGCAAAACCCGAAGCGGCGGACGATCGGTATTCGCGTCCCTGACCACCCGCTGGTAACCGCGATGCTTGAAGAGCTTGGCGAGCCAATCATGAGTTCTACGCTGTCGCTTCCGGGTGACGATATGCCGCTGACTGATCCGATCGAAATCGAGGAGCGTATTGGTCACCAGATCGAGGTCGTTGTTGACGCGGGTCCGACGGGTATCGAGCCGACGACGGTACTGGATCTTTCCGGCGGTACCGTCGAAGTATTGCGTGCCGGCCGCGGCGATATCAGTCAGTTCACCTGATTCTCGACAGATACGATAGAATGCGCTGATCGCAGCCGGAACCCGTATGAAGCCCGAACTTACAGTCCTGAATCCTGAAGACGCACCCAAGCCCCCCCAGGACGCGAAACAATCACCCGCCCAGGCCGAGATGCCGTTTGCCGTCGTCGACGGCGAGCCCATCACGACGTTGCCGCAGGACCTCTATATCCCGCCGTACGCGCTGCAGGTGTTTCTCGAGGCGTTTGAAGGGCCACTGGACCTGCTTCTGTACCTGATTCGCCGGCAGAATATCGACATCCTCGATATTCCGATCGCCGAGATCACCAAACAGTATGTGCAGTACATCGAACTCATGAAGGACATGCAGCTCGAACTGGCGGGTGAGTACCTCCTGATGGCCGCAATGCTGGCCGAGATCAAGTCGCGCATGTTGTTGCCGCGGCCTGAGTCGCATGAGGAAGAAGAAGACGATCCTCGGGCGGAGCTCGTGCGTCGTCTGCAGGAGTACGAACGCTACAAGAAGGCAGCCGATGATATTTCGGATTTGCCGCGGCTTGAGCGCGATGTGTTTGTGGCGAGCGCGGAGGCACCGAAACACAAAGTTGTGACGAAACTGCCGGATGTCACGATCAAGGAGCTTCTCCTCGCATTCCATGACGTTTTGAAACGCGCGGAGATGTTCTCGAACCTGCAGATGCAGCGTGAACCGCTTTCAGTTCGACAGCGCATGACGGAAATACTCTCGCGAATCAAGGCGAGTAATTTCACGGGCTTTGGTGATCTCTTCGATCCCGAGGAAGGGCGCATGGGCGTCGCGGTGACGTTTATCGCCATTCTTGAGCTGCTGCGCGAGTCGTTGATCGATGTCGTGCAGTCAGACGACTACGCGCCGCTGCATGTGCGTGCGGCTTCATCAGTACACCTTGTTTCCAATGAGGGGGAGGCCGACGAGCCTGCTCCCCAGGAATAGAATTGAGATAGACGGTTAATGGAAGCAGCAGAAATTAAGCATTTTATCGAGGCAGCCTTGCTCGCGGCGGGCCGGCCTCTGAGTATCGATCAGCTCCAGGGGTTGTTTGACGGTCGCATGGCGCCTGAGAAATCTGAGATTCGCCAGTCCATCGCAGCGCTAAACGAGGAATACGAGGGTCGCGGTATCGTGGTCTCCGAGGTGGCCTCGGGTTTTCGTATGCAGGTCAAAGCTGTAATGGCCGACCGTCTGCAAAAGCTCTGGGAAGAACGACCGCCACGGTATTCACGCGCGCTGTTCGAGACGTTGGCACTGATCGCGTATCGCCAACCCATCACGCGTGGCGATATCGAGGAGATTCGCGGTGTGACCGTGAGCTCCAATATCATTCGTCAGCTTCTGGAGCGTGACTGGGTCCGTGTTATTGGTCACCGCGATGTTCCCGGTCGTCCTGCCATGTTCGGTACCACGAAAGGGTTCCTCGATTACTTCAGTCTCAAGAAGCTCGACGACCTGCCGCCTCTTGCCGACCTTTCTGATTGGGAAAGCCTGCGTGTGCAGCTCAATCTGCCCGATGTAGAAGATCCGTCGGCAGGCGGTGCTGAAGCAACCGCGGACGCCGCGGCTCGTGATCTGCCGGTACTCTATCCGGAAGAAAGCAAAGGCGAAGAAGAAATGTCAGGCGAAGAAGTAGCGGAGCTTGAGGCGGAACTTGAGCCCGGTTCTCGGGTGGACGAAAAGTCCGACGAGGAGCTTGTGGTCAGCAAGTGGCCCGACCCGGTTGTCTGAACGAATCCAAAAGTTCCTCGCAGCTGCGGGCCACGGCTCACGCCGCAAAGTCGAGACCTGGATCAGGGAAGGACGTCTGGCCATCGATGGCCGTCCCGCCGAACTCGGCGACCACATTGAGGGCACCGAGAAAATCACACTCGATGGGCGCCCCCTGTCCATCAAGCGATTTGCGCAGGCACATCGTCATATCATCTACAACAAGCCCGGCGATGAGATTACGTCACGGGATGATTCTGAGGGCCGCAAGCTGGTCTTCGATTCACTGCCGCAACTAAAAGGTGCGCGCTGGGTTGCTGTGGGTCGCCTCGATCTGTCCACAACCGGATGCTTGCTGTTTACGACTGATGGAGCGCTCGCGAATGCACTGATGCACCCGTCTTCAGAAATCGTTCGCAGTTATGCTGTGCGCGTGCATGGTGACCCGAGCGGTGCTGAACTTGAGACCTTGAAGAAGGGCGTGACGTTGGCGGATGGCCCAGCGCATTTCGACACGATTGAGTACGGAGGCGGAGAAGGTGCGAATCGGTGGTTCAATGTCTCACTCAAGGAAGGTCGCAATCGCGAAGTACGACGCCTCTGGGAGGCTGTAGGCTACGAAGTCAGCCGACTCATACGTACCGCCTACGGACCGATGCAACTACCTCGCAAATTGCGCAGGGGTAAATATGAGGCGCTCACGCCTGCGCAAGTACGGTCTCTCTATATGGCTGCAGGGATGAAGCCGCCCGACAGCCCTGTGCCGCGACGCAAGAAAATCCACAGGAAACCTACTGGGCGTCGAAGCTCTCGCCGGTGACGCCTTTGCTATCCGGTCCCAGCAAGTAGACGTACGGCGCCAGGATATCCTCGGGCCGCTTCAACGCGTCCCTGTCTTCGGCCGGAAAGGCCGCCAGCCGCATGTTCGTCCGCGTCGCACCCGGGTTTATGCAGTTCGAGCGCAATTTGCTGTGACGGTGTTCGTCGGCAAGTACTTGCGAAAGGCCTTCTGTTGCGAATTTTGACGCGGCGTAGGCCCCCCAGAATGCCTTGCCTGTTCGACCGACTCCGCTACTCGTGTAAATAACAGACGGGTCGTCAGATTTCTGCAGCAGAGGCAGGAACACCTGAGTCATCGCGAAAACGGACGTGACGTTCACGTGCATGACCTTCTGCCATAGCACGGCGTCGTATTGTTCAATGGAATAACGCTCGCCGAGGATGCTGGCATTCAATACCAGGCCGTCGAGTCGGCCAAATTCAGACTCAATGCTCTGCGCGAGCGTTGTGTACGACTCGGCGTTGGCAGATTCCAGGTCCATCACAGCGATCGAGGGGCGGGGCGCGCCTTCAATATCTTCGATGGCGTCGTAGATCTTCTCGAGCTTCTGGACGCTGCGCCCGTGCAGGATTACCTGTGCGCCAAGACCAGCCGCATGCAACGCAAGTGCCTTGCCGATGCCGTCACTGGAACCCGTAATCAGGATGATGCGGTCGCGCAGAATGTCGTCAGGGTACTCGTACGAGCGTGGGTCAATGCTCAAGAATCATTTCCTTCAATCATGGTTCGCGGAACAGGTTCCAGCGATTCGAGTTTCTCGATTTCCTTGCTGCTGTGTACACCTAGCTCGGTGAATTTACGCGCGCCAGGCAGGACGTTTCTTTCCAGAGAGCCCACTGCCTTATTGTAGTTCTCAACGCTGCTTGCCAGTTGCCTGCCAACACGATTCATGTGGGTCACAAATGTGCCGAGCCTACCGTAGAGATCCTCCGCGAGAATACGAATCTCTTTCGCGTTATCGGCCAGAGCGAGCTGACGCCAGCCGTAGGCGACGGCCTTGAGCAAGGCAACAAAACTGGTTGGCGTCGCCAGGATGATTTGCTGCGACAGTGCGTACTCGATCAGATCCGGTTCTTCGGCCAGCGCCGCGCTCAGGAACTGGTCTCCGGGGATGAAGAGGATGACGAATTCCGGGCTCTCGTCAAACTGCTTCCAGTAGGCCTTGGAGGACAACATGCGAATATGTGTGCGAACGTTCTTGGCATGTCGCTCGAGCCCGAGTTTGCGCTGTACGTCGTCCTCGGCTTCG
>CAVWAH010000029.1:0-28082 GCA_963752875.1 uncultured Gammaproteobacteria bacterium
GCAGCGAGAACCCCAACCTGATGCCGAAGGATTCGATCACGGTGCGCATGCACTCGGTCGGTGGATGGGGTGCGATCACGACGGGCAAGAACCTCGCGATGACGCTTTACGACCTGCTCGGCTACCACATCAAGGCAAACCCGAAGTACGGCTCGGAGAAGAAGGGCCAGCCAACCTCCTACTACCTGTCCGCGGCGCCCGAACCCATCCGCATCAATTGCGAATATTTCTATGTCGACGTCGTGCTGTCGCCCGATCCGAACGTCTTCGGACATACCAACGCGCTGGCCGGCCTCAAGGAGGGCGGCGTGCTGGTAATGCAGAGCGACGCCGCCTCGCCCGATGACTTCTGGCACTCGATCCCGATGCGCTACCGCAAGCAGATCGTCGAGAACGATGTTCGCGTGTTCTACCTCGACGCTTTCAAGATCGCGCGCGACGAGGCGACGGACTCCGAACTGCAGCTGCGTATGCAGGGCATCGCCTTCCAGGGCGCGTTCTTTGCCACCTCGCCGCTGCTCGAGAAGCACGGCTTAAGCGAGGAGAAGCTGCTGGATGCAATTCGCGACCAGCTGCAGGACAAGTTCGGCTCGAAGGGTGTGCGCGTGGTTGAGGACAACATGCGCGTCGTACGCCGCGGCTTCGAGGAGATCACCGAGGTGACCGACAAGAACCTCGAGGAGCGCGCCGACGCGAAGGCTGGCGGCAACACGCTGCCTGTGCCGGTCATGGTCAAGCGCCTGCCGGTGTCGGACTCACCCTCGTCCGACATTCACCGCTTCTGGGCCCAGACGGGCAGTATGTATGCCTCGGGACAGGGCGATCAGATACCTGCGGATCCGTTCATGAGCATGAGCCTGATGCCCGCCGTGTCGTCACATTTCCGTGACATGACCGGCATTCGCTTCGAGCATCCGGAATTCATTCCCGAGAAATGCACGGGCTGCGGCGACTGCTATACGGTCTGCCCTGACACGGCGATCCCGGGGCTTGTGAACGACGTCGGCCAGGTGCTGGACACTGTGGTCAAGCGCCTGAAGAAGAACGGCAAGCCGGCCGAACTGCTGCCGCGCGCCGTGCGCAAGATGGAGTCGACGCTGCAGAAGAGCCTTGCCGATGCGGCCGAAACCGAATCGGTAGCCGATCTCGTTGACGTAGCGATAAAGGCAACCATCGAGGCAGCTGATTCGGACGCGCGCCAGCAGCTTTCCGACGAGTTCACGGGCTTCCGCGAGGAACTCGGTAGCTTCCAGTTCTCGCTGACGCGGCCGTATTTCACGACCCCGGAGAAGAAGCAGCCGGGGGGCGGTGGCCTGCTCAGCATCACGGTCAACCCATACACCTGCAAGGGCTGCATGGAATGCGTCGAAGTCTGCAAGGACGAGGCGCTGGTGCCGGTCACGCAGACGCGCGATTCGGTTGCTGACCTGCGCAAGAACTGGAATTTCTGGCTGGATCTGCCGAACACGCCGGAGAAGTACGTACGCGTGGATGACCTCGAGGAAGGCATCGGCGCGTTGGAGACCATCCTGCTGAACAAGGACGCCTACCTGCCTTTCGCCAGCGGCGATGGTTCCTGCCTCGGTTGCTCCGAGAAAACCGTTGTCCATCTGTTCGTCGCCACCGTAGAGTCGCTGATGCAGCCGCGTGTGAAAGCGCAGGTCGCAAAGCTCGACGATCTTATCGCCAAGCTCAAAGAGCACATCAGGCTCGAGTTGGCTGGGGCGATCGATCCCGGTGACGTCGAGGAGATGGCCGCGGTCCTGGGTAACGCTGGTGATGGAGAACTGACGCTCGCGAAGATTGCGGACAGCGTGGAGAAAACGCACGAGGCCGAGCTCGTCGATCGCGACTGGCTTAAAGCTGTCACCGACCTGGTCGCCAGGCTGCAGGATCTGCGCTGGCGCTACGAGAAGGGCACTACGGGTAAGGGCCGCTCGAGCATGGGCATCCTGAATGCTACGGGCTGCACCTCGGTCTGGGGCAGCACCTTCCCGTTCAACCCCTATCCGTTCCCATGGTCCAACCATCTGTTCCAGGATCCCGCATCGATGGCCATGGGCGTGTTTGAAGGCCACATGGCGAAGATGGCCGACGGCTTCAAGGCCGTGCGCATGGCCGAGGCGGTACTCAAGGGTCAGTACAACCCCGAGGAGCAGGAGGAGAATCTCCGCTACTTCGGCTGGAAGGACTTCACGGACGAGGAATACCACCTGTGTCCGCCGGTGGTCGCGGTTGGCGGTGACGGCGCGATGTACGACATCGGTTTCCAGAACCTGTCGCGCGCGCTGATGTCGGGCAAACCGATCAAGGTTCTCATCGTTGACACCCAGGTGTATTCCAACACCGGCGGCCAGGCTTGCACCTCTGGCTTCTTCGGCCAGGTTTCCGACATGGCGCAGCACGGCAAGGCTATCAAGGGCAAGGAAGAGACCCGCAAGGAGATGGGCCTGATCGCGATTGCACATCGCACGACCTACTTCCTGCAGTCGACGATCGCTCATTCCAACCACATGATCGAAGGCTTCGTGAAGGGCCTGATGACCCGAAGGCCGGCGGTGTTCAACCTGTACTCGTCGTGTCAGCCCGAACACGGAATTGGGGATGACATGTCGCATCACCAGGCCAAGCTGGCAGTCGAATCGCGCGCCTACCCGCTGTTCCGGTATGACCCGGACGGCGGCCTCACGGTCGGCGAGTGCCTCGACCTGGACGGCAACCCAAACCCCGATCGTGACTGGCCCGTGACGAAGATTCAGTATGTCGAAAAGGGACGAGAGAAGGAGATGGAGCTTTCGACGACCTTCGTCGACTTCGCGGTCACCGAGGCGCGTTTCCGCAAACACTTCCGCAAGATTCCCCGCGATTCGTGGAACGAGGACATGGTGCCGGTAAGCGAGTATCTCGAACTCGACGAAGACGATCGCGAGGACAAGGTGCCATTCGTCTGGGCGCTGGATGCAAAACGCGAGCTCAGCCGACTGCTCGTTGCTCAGCCGATGATCGAGTCGGCCGAGGAGCGGCGCGCGTTCTGGATCATGTTGCGCGACCTTAACGGCATCGAGGAACCCGTAGCCGATGTGGACGAGTTGCAGATCGAGTCCAGAGTGCGCCAGGAGGTGGTGCAGAAGCTCGCCTCCAGCCTGATGGGGCTGGTCAGCGGCAACCAGGCGCTGGACATGGGCGCGATGCTCGACGCCGCGTCGTCGGAGCCCGCGCAGCAACCGCAACTCAGGGCCGTGGAGTCGGTAGCACCGGCCGCCGACGGCGATTACATGGCCCCGTGGATCGATACCGAGGAATGCACCGAGTGCGACGAGTGCATCATCATCAATCCGCAGATATTCGAGTACAACGCTGACAAGAAGGCGATCATCAAGAATCCGAACGGCGGGCCGTACCGCGACATCGTCAAGGCGGCCGAGAAATGCACGGCAGAGGTCATCCATCCCGGGCTGCCGCGTGACCGCAGTGCGAAGGACATCGACAAGTGGATCAAGCGTGCCGAAAAATTCAATTAGGCCCGCCTAACGAGATAAGGCTGACGACTTCTTAAGATGCTCGAACTGTTCCGGAAAGACACTTTCAGGCATGGGGTGCACCCGCCTGAGATGAAGGACGCCACGGCGGATCTTGAGATCCGCCAGTTCCCGTTCGCGCCGGTTTTGATCGTGCCGCTCAGCCAGCACCTGGGGAAGCCGGCAAAGCCGGTCGTGCGCGAGGGCCAGGAGGTCATCCGCGGGCAGACGATTGCCGAGCCGGACGGGTTCATGTCGGTCGCCATGCACGCGCCGGCTTCTGGCATCGTGCGGCGAATCACGCTGGCGCCAGGAATCGCCGGCACCAAGGTCGAGAGCATCTACATCGAGCCCTATCCGGCATCGACGCAGGAAATCGACGACGGTGAGCCCTGCGGTCTCGACGCCATGCCCGACGACATCATCACGGCGATCCAGAACGCTGGCATTGTCGGACTCGGCGGTGCGGCCTTTCCGACCCACGTCAAGCTGAAACCGCCGGAAGGCAAACACCTGGATACGCTGTTCATCAACGGCGTCGAGTGCGAGCCTTACCTGACGACCGACTACCGCGTGATGCTGGAGCAGACCGCGGACGTGTTCATGGGCATCCGCTATCTGCTGCGGGCTACCGGGACCTCCGAGGTCGTCATCGCCATCGAGGCAAACAAGCAGGACGCGGCAGAACGTTTCCGGTCGATGTGCCCCGACGACCTGCCTGTGACCGTGCGGGTGTCGCCCGTGAAGTACCCGCAGGGCGCAGAGAAGATGATCTTCTCTGCCTTGCTCGGCCGTGAGGTGCCGTCCGGCGGCCTGCCGGCCGACATCAACGCGATCTGCTGCAATGTCGCAACCACCGCGGAAATCGGCCGACTGCTGCCACGTGGCCGCGGCATCCAGGAACGCGTGATCACCATCGGCGGCCCGGGCGTGGAAAAGAAGGGCAACTACCGCATTCCTATCGGCACGCCGGTACGTTTCGCGCTGGAACAGTGCGGTCCCGTCGACGACATTTCGCGCGTATTCATGGGCGGTCCGATGATGGGCCCGACCGTGTCCAACCTGGACATCCCGATCACCAAGGGCACCTCGGGGATCACGGCATTCACGACGGCCGAGACGGGCGGATCGACGGGCAACAAGACGGTCTACCCGTGCATCAACTGTGCACGCTGCGTGGAAGCCTGCCCGGTCTTCCTGAATCCGTCGCAGCTCGGCATCCTGGCCAAGTTCGAGGAATACGAACAGATGGCGGAATCCTGGCACCTGATGGACTGCTTCGAGTGCGGCGCCTGCTCGTACGTTTGCCCGTCACACATTCCGCTGGTCCAATATTTCCGCATGGCCAAGAAAATGGTCCGTAAGCTGAGCGCCGCCTGATGGGCAAATTGTTCAAACACCTCGAGATCGGATCTTCACCGCACGTCACCGACGGCGCCAGTACCGACGTCATCATGCGCAACGTTTTCCTGGCATTGCTGCCCGTCACGGCATTCGCGATCTACGCGTTCGGCACCGGTGCCGCGCTTGTTATAATCGTTGCAACGGCCAGCTGCGTACTGACGGAACACTGGCTGTGCCGCTGGACTGGCAAGCCGTCCACCGTGAGCGACTGGTCCGTGGCTATCACCGGCCTGCTTTACGGCCTCACCCTGCCACCCGACCTGCCGCTCTGGATGGTGTTCGTGGGCGGCGTGTTCGGCGTGGCCGTCGCCAAGTTCATGTTCGGCGGGCTGGGCATGAATGCCTTCAACCCGGCGCTGGTGGGGCGCGCCTTCCTGCAAGCAGCCTTTCCGCAGGCTATGACTCACTGGCAGGTGCCGTTCACGCCGGACCGCTTCGAGGGCATTCCGAGCTCTGTGCTGGCGATGCCGTTCTGGGAACCTACCTACGACGCCGTAACCACGGCCACGCCGCTGGCGCTGATGAAATTCGAGGCCGAGTTTGCCGGTGGTCGCGAACTCATGGCCGGTCTGACGTCGGGCTCAGTGGGTGAAACCTGCGGCGTACTGATCCTTCTCGGCGGCGTCTACCTGGTGGCGCGCAACATGATGAACTGGCGTATCCCGGCATCGATCTTCCTGACTGTCGCGGCGATCACGTGGGCCTTTCAGCTCCACGACCCGGCGACCTATCCGGGGCCGGTGTTTATGCTGTTCTCTGGCGGCCTGATGCTCGGCGCGGTATTCATGGCCACTGACATGGTGGCCTCGCCGATCACCAACGCGGGTTGCTGGCTCTACGGCGTGCTGATCGGCGTGCTGGTCGTCGTGATCCGGTTCTGGGGCGGTATGCCCGAGGGCGTGATGTACGCGATCCTGCTGGCCAACGCGGTGTCGCCGCATATCGACAACTGGATCCAGCCCAGGGTCTTCGGCACGGGCAGGGGGACGGGATGAACGCACCAGCGCCCGTCCAGCAGAAACGGACTTCGGTCTGGTCGATGTATCGCTCGATCGTCGGCATCGGCGCGTTCTGCGCCCTGTTGATCGTGACGGTGTACAACGTTACCGCCGAGCGCATTGCCGACAACAAGGCACGTTTTCTTAGCAAAGCGATCGCACAGGTCCTGCCGGTTGCGCAATCGACCGTCGAAGTCGGCCTCGACGCGGATGGCACCCTGGTCGCCGCCACCGAGCCCACGGACCTGCCCGTATTCCTCGGCTATAGCGATACAGGCGAACTCGTCGGCGCGGTCATCACCGCACAGGGCATGGGCTATGCGGACAATATTCGCGTCCTGTATGCGTATTCGTTCGAGCAGCACGCGCTCGTCGGTTTCAAGGTGCTGGAGAGCAAGGAGACGCCCGGTCTCGGTGACAAGGTCGAGATCGAACCGCACTTCCTCGCCAATTTCGACGCGCTCGATGCGCGGCTCAATGCGCAGGGCACGGCGTTGGAGAACGCCATTGTGACGGTCAAACAAGGCGAGAAAACCGAGTCCTGGCAACTCGACGGCATTACGGGTGCCACGATCACCTCGGACGCCATTGGCTCGATCCTGAACCAGGGTTCGAGTTACTGGCTGCCAGTGCTCGAACGGGACGCGCGCACATTCAAACCACCGCAGTCGACTCGGGAGTAGAACGTGGCTCTGAAGAAAATCAGCCCGACTGACGAATTCATGAAGGGACTGTGGCGCGACAACCCGGTGTTCATCCAGGTGCTCGGGATGTGCCCGGCACTGGCTGTGTCCAATACGGCTATCAATGCGTTGGCCATGGGACTTGCAACCATGTTCGTCCTGGTGATGGCAGGCTTGTCCGTGTCGCTGCTGCGCAATTTCATACCGCGGGAGGCGCGCATCGTCAGCTACATCTGCATTATCGCAACGTTCGTGACCTGCGTGGACTACGCGATCATGGCGATCAGCATCGAGTTACATCGCGCATTGGGTGCCTTCATTGCGCTGATTGTCGTGAATTGCCTGATCCTGGGCCGCTCCGAGGCGTTTGCATCCAAGAACAACCCGGGTCGCGCGATGCTCGACGGGCTGGGCATGGGCGTGGGCTTCACCGTCGCACTGTTCCTGATCGGCGTGGTTCGGGAGATTCTCGGCAGCGGCACGCTGTTCGGCGTCGAGATGTTCCCCGACGGTTTCCAGACCTGGACGATCATGGTGCTGCCCAGCGGCGGGTTCTTCGCTATGGCGCTGTGGCTCTTGATCGTAAACTGGCTGAAACAACGACAGGCCGAGGCTGAAAAGCAGGCACAGGAGGCTGCATCATGAACGACGCCTCCCATTGGTCGATCTTCCTGAACGCGGCGCTGATCAACAATTTCGTGCTGGCCTATTTTCTCGGCATCTGCCCGTTCTTTGGCGTTTCGGCCAAGCTCGAGACGGCGGTTCGCATGGGCGGCGCAGTCAGTTTCGTCATGCTCGTCGCGTCAACCTGTGCCTATGTCATCAACCTGATTCTCGAAGCGATCGACGCGCCGTACCTGCGCATCATCTCGTACATCCTGGTCATCGCCTCGACCGTGCAGCTCGTCGAGATGCTGTTGCGCAAATTGAGCCCGGCGACATTTCGTGCCCTGGGTATCTTCCTGCCGCTGATTACGACGAACTGCGCGATCTTCGGCCTTGCCCTGTTTCAGACCAACAAGGGCTACGGGTTCACGCAGGCGATCGCTTATGCGCTGGGTGCCGGCGCGGGATTTGCCCTGGCACTCGTGCTGATGGCCGGCGTGCGCGAAAAGCTCGACCTCGCGGACGTGCCGGAACTCGTCAAGGGAACCGCTGCAGCACTGGTCGTGGCCGGTATACTGTCCATGGGCTTCATGGGATTTGCGGGCCTGGGAAGATGAACCTTTTTTTTGGCATCATCGTTGCAACAATTACCATCACCGCGATGATTGTGATTCGAGTTATCGCGTCTGAAAGCGTTATGAAAGAGCGGCTGAAGGCCAGTCGATCAGACAACGCTTGCGACTCATCGTCATGCTTGCAGGGATGCGGTTCCGTTCGATCCGATTCTGCAAACGGCCCCGCCCCTGACAGCAACAGAAGGAGTGCTCCTCATGCGTCTTGAAGACTATCCGAAAGATCCTCGCTTTTCCGCGACCGTCTTGAAATCAGAACCTATTACGGGCGAAGGCGCAGATGTCGAAGTCCGCGAACTCGTGCTGGAGGTCGACAGGCCCGAGTTCCATTTCGATATCGGACAGAGTATCGGCGTGCTGGTCAAAGGGCCGAAGGAGTTCGGCAATTCCGTACACCACCGGTTGTACACGGTTGCTGACACGCCACTGGCGGACAGCAAGTCGAAGCCCGAGGTTACGATCGTCGTCAGGCGCTGCAATTACATCGACGATTACAGCGGTGAGGAGTACGAAGGGGTCAGTTCCAATTACCTTTGTGACCGCCGACCGGGCGACAAGCTGTCTATCACCGGGCCGTTCGGGCTGGCGTTCAAGGTGCCGGAGAACAAGAGCGCCAACCTGCTCCTGATTGGCCTGGGTACCGGCATCGCGCCGTTCCGCGCTTTCCTCAAGCATATCTACCAGGAGGTCGGCGACTGGAAAGGCAAGGTCCGCCTGCTACATGGCGCGCGCTCCGGTCTCGAGCTGTTGTACATGAACGACAAGCGCGACGATTTCGCGCTGTACTACGACGAGGAGACCTTCGAGTCCATCAAGGCGCTGAGTCCGCGTCCGAACTGGGCCGACCCGATCGCGTGGGATTACGCGATCGAAGATCGCAGTGGAGAAATCCTGAGCATACTCGAGGACGAAAACTCTTACGTGTACGTAGCCGGCCTGATCCCGATCCGCGATGCACTCGACAAGTTGTTTGCCAACATGGTCGGATCTCCCGAATCATGGGCGAAGAAGAAGGCCGAACTCGAGGACGCAGGTCGGTGGGTCGAGCTTTTGTATTGAACGCTGATCTATTGCGAGGCGTCGTCGTGCCCGCGCTGACGCCTTTCAACGATGATCTCTCGATCGTAACAAACCTGTACGTCGCACATGCCCGCTGGCTTTTCGAGCAGGGTTGCGTCGCGATAGCACCCTTTGGCACGACGGGTGAAGCCCTTTCCGTTGGCATCGACGAGCGCATTGCCGCGATTCAGGCCTTGCTGGATGCTGGCATCGATCCAGCGCGTGTCATTCCGGGAACCGGCCTCACAAACCTTGCGGACACGGTGCGCCTGTCGCGCGCCTGCCTCGACATGGGTTGTGCGGCTGTCATGACATTGCCGCCGTTCTACTTCAAGGGCGTCAGCGATGCCGGCCTGTACGCCTATTTCGAGCAGCTGATCGCCGCACTTGGCGATGACGCGCGGATCGTTCTCTACCATATCCCGCCGATTGCCGTTGTAGGCATACCGCCGGCACTCGCTGCCCGGTTGCATCGGGATTTTCCACAGCAAGTGGTCGGTATCAAGGACAGCTCGGGCGACTGGGACAACACGCAGGCGTTGCTGAGCATCGACGGCCTGGTCGTTTATCCGGGTTCCGAACTGCCGCTACTCGATGCGATGGAGCTCGGTGCTCCCGGTTGCATTTCCGCGACCGCCAACGTGAATGCGGCCGCCATCGCCAGGATTATTGAGCTATTCGATCAGGGTGACATGGCAGCGGCACAGGAGTTGCACGAACAAGCAAGTCGCCTTCGCGAGGTGGTGCAAAGTTATGGACCAATTCCCGCACAAAAGCAGCTGCTCGCCATTGCGAGCGGTGACGCGCGTTGGGCCAATGTTCGACCACCGCTGACCGCAATGTCAGCCGAGGCGGGGCGAAATTTGTCAGATCGGTTGGAGCGCGACTTCGGTTTTTCACTCAGCCTTTAAACAAAGCGTCCCTGACAGCCTGTAACGAGGGCTCGATCACGTGTGCGCTGCCGGCAGCAGCCTGCGCGCCCGCGATATCTTTCAGTCCGGAACCGGATACCAGGCAAACAACCGTTTCGTCGGCCGCGATTTTCTTCTCGCGTACCATTCGTTTCACAGCGGCCCATGGCGTTGCGGCGGCGGGCTCGGGGAAGACGCCCGTGTTACTCGCCATTTCGGGTATCGCCGCCAGGATTTCGTCGTCGGGAACTGTGACGGCTTCACCGCCAGATTCGATGATGGCCCTTATGGCCGCAAGTCCATCTCGCGGACGATCAACCGATATAGAGTCTGCGACCGTGTTTGCGTTTACCGTCGCAACGTCCACGCCAGCCCATTCCATATTCGAGCTGCCAGTGCTTCGGATTGCTTGCACAGATCTGCTTATCGCATCGCTGCCGGCGGATTGGGCACAATCAATCTTCGGCAATCGGTCGATGAGCCCGACTGACTGCAGTTCGCACCAGCCCTTCCACATGCCGCTCAGGATATTGCCGTCGCCAGTCGGGACGACTACTCGGTCCGGAACGCGGCCATCGAGTGATGCCCAGATCTCCCAGGCACAGACTTTCTTGCCTTCACGTGTGAAGGGGTTATAACCCGTGCTGCGATTGAACCAACCGAACTCATCCGAGGCCGCGAGGCACAGGTCGAAGGCGTCGTCGTAGCTACCTTGCAGTGCAAGCACGGTCGCTCCAAACGACAAGGCCTGGGTTAGTTTTGCGACCGGCGCGCTTTCCGGCACAAGAACAACAGCCTGCAAGCCTGCCGCCGCCGCGACGCAGGCCAGCGAGGAGCCCGCGTTGCCCGTGCTGGCCACTGCGACGATGTCTGCGCCAGTGTCCAGCGCTCTGATTACGGCCGCCGCGCTTGCTCGGTCCTTGCTCGAACCACTCGGGTTAACAGTGTCGTCCTTGAGGAACAGGTTGCGCAGCCCGATCGATTGTCCAAGCCGCTCGGCAGGGTGGAGCGGTGTGTTGCCGATCTGCAACGGGATACGAGCCGTGTCAAACGGTGATCGCCCGATCTGTTCGAGAATCGTGTCGCGGTCATTGACGACGTCGAGGTTGCCGCCGCACGACGGGCAAAGCGAGCCGGAGAAATCGGCCGTCTGTGTTTCATTGCAGGCGATGCAGCGGTAACCGTTCATGTGTGTGTCCATCACGGCACGATGTGCGTGCCGTAAATACTCTGTAGATCAGCCTGCAGATTCTGCGGCTGAGCGATAATGACTTTTTCCCCACCTTGTTCGAGAAACTTTAGCGCGCTCTCGATTTTTGGTTTCATGCTGCCCACGGCGAAGTGACCGGCGGCCAGGTGCTTTCGACATTCGGCAACGTTCATTTGGTCGATCTCGATTTGTTCGGGCGTTCCGAAATTCAGCGCTACCTTGTCTACATCGGTGGAGATGATGAAAATCGATGCGCCGAGTTCGCATGCCAGCAGGCATGATGCGGAGTCCTTATCGATAACTGCCGGGCGCGGTCGCAACTCGCCATCCTGCCGGAAGACAACCGGGATGCCACCACCGCCGGCCGCAATGACCAGCGTGCCGCTGTCGAGCAATGTGCGTATTGCCGGTAGCTCAATGATCTCGAGGGGCTTGGGCGATGGCACCAGTCGCCGCCAGCCACGGCCAGCGTCTTCGCCAACCACCCAGCCGTCATCCTGTTCGTGCTGCTTCGCTTCTTCCTCGGTCATGAATGGCCCGATCGGCTTGCTCGGATGCGAGAAACTCGGGTCATCCTCGTCGACAACGCACTGAGTAACGACTGCAGCGACCGCTTGCTGCATGCCTTGATGCCGGAACTCGTTCTGCAGGCTTTGTGCAATCTGCAGCCCAATCGATCCCTGTGTATCAGCGACACAGTTTGCCAACGGCACCTGGTGGATAACGCCGCGAGCGAGTTCGGAGCGCAGCAGGATAAAGCCGACCTGCGGGCCATTGCCGTGCGTGACCAGTACGCGGTAGCCCTGTTTGACGAGCGGCACAATGTATTGCGCGGTTTCGCCCGCGGCGCGATATTGGTCGAGGACGCCCATGTGCTCGTGATCGGTGATCAGCGAATTGCCGCCGATGGCGATGACGACCAATGGTGCATTGTCAGGAACGTTCATAGCTCTCTTACATTGTCAGGGCCATAAGTGCTTTGGCCGTGTGTAGCCGGTTCTCGGCTTCAGGATAGACACGCGACTGCGGGCCGTCGATGACCGCGTCCGTTACTTCGTAACCGCGATCCGCCGGCAGGCAGTGCATGTAAATGGAGCGTTCTTTAGCGCGCGCCATCATTTCTTCATCGCAGATCCAGTGGCGGTACTGGTTCGCCACGCGCATCGCTTCTTCGGGATTGCTGAACAGTGACTCTACTCCCCAGCTCTTCGGGTACACGATATCTGCGTCGGCGAAAGCTTCCGCCATGTTGTCGACGACCTCGAAGCTGCCGCCGGATCGTGCCGCGTTATCACGTGCGAGTTGCATCGGTTGGTCCATCAAAGTGTATTCGGGCGGATGCGCCAGCGTCACATTCATTCCGAAGCGGGTCATGAGCATAATTAGCCCCTGTGGTACCGACATGGGTTTCACGTAGCTTGGTGCATAGGCCCATGACACAGCAATCTTTAGGTCTTTCAAGTCTTTACCGAACTCTTCGCGAATCGTCATAAGGTCTGCGAGTGTTTGGCAGGGGTGGTCGACGTCGCATTGCATGTTGACGATCGGTATAGACGAGTGCTGTGCGACGTCGCGCATATAGGTCTGGCCTTCGCCCGGGACGAGGTCGTGCCGGATCATGATGCCGTGGCCATACGTGGAGAGAATTGTGCCCATGTCCTTGGGGCTTTCGCCGTGCGCAATCTGCGAAGTCTCGGAATCGATGAAGTGGGCATGGCCACCGAGCTGTGTCATTCCGGCCTCGAACGAGTTGCGTGTGCGCGTCGACTTGTCGAAGAAAATCAGGAACGCAGACTTGTGCGGGAGATGCAGCGTCAGTACGCCGTTCTTGAATTCGTCCTTGAGGTTGTCCGCCGTATCGAGCGCGAGCTCGATTTCGTCGTCCGACCAGTCCTGGGTCATGAGCCAGTCGCGGCCCTTCATGTGACCAGGTATTGGTTTTGCTTCGCGGGTCATTTCGGTTTTCTCCTTGCTTATCCCTTCGCGAACTCGTCGACGAGGGCGGAATAGAATGCGGCGCAGCAAACGAGGTGTTCGATCTCGGTCTGCTCGTTCGGCGCGTGTGCAAAGTGTTCGTGGCCGGGCCCGAAGCCGATCGACGGAATGTGGTGCATTCCGGCCGTCGCAACGCCGTTGGTGCTGAACGTCCAGTGGCCGATCTCGGGTTCTTTGTCGAAGGCCGTACGGAATGCCGTCATTGCAGACTGCATTTCCGGGCCGTCTGAAGGCATTTCCCACGTCGGGTAGTACTTGCGGGTTGGGTAGGTGAGTCCGGTGTAGCTCGGCACCGCATACTCGAGCACGGTAACGGTAGCGTTTGCGGCTTTGACTGACGGTAGTGCGAGAATCTCGGCAACTGACGTCTCTTCGGTTTCGCCGATCGTCAGGCGGCGGTCCAGATGAATCGTGCAACCATCGGCGACCGCGCACAGGCTCGGCGACCTGGAGCGGATCTCGCTGATCGTTACGGTGCCTTTGCCCAGGGGTTCGCGAGGCTCGAGGTCTTCGTTGAGTTTCTCGATGTCTGCAATGATGCCGGCCATCTTGTACACGGCGTTGTCGCCACGCTCCGGCGCAGAGCCGTGACAGGACACGCCAGAGGTATGCACTTCCATCTCCATGCGGCCGCGGTGGCCGTAGTAGATACGCAGGCTCGTGGGTTCAGTTATGACGACGAGGTCTGGGCGCAGCCCGACTTCGTTGTGAATGTACTGCCAGCAGAGACCGTCGCAGTCCTCTTCCTGGACGGTCCCTGTGACGTAGAAGGTGACGTTATCGGGTATGCCGCGCTTCTTCAGCAGCGCGCCGGCGTAGACGCTGGACGCAACGCCACCCTTCATATCGCTGGTGCCGCGGCCGTAGAGAATATCGCCCTCGATGTCACCGGAGTGTGGATCGCGGTCCCAGAGGTCGGGGTCGCCTACATCAACGGTGTCTACGTGGCCGTCGAATGCGATCACCTTCGGCCCCGAGCCGATACGGCCAATCACATTGCCCATAGGGTCGATCGTGACCTCGTCATAGCCGATGCGCAGCATTTCTTCACGAATACGCTCGACAACGGCGCCTTCCTCGGAGCTCAGGGACGGGATGCGGATGATGTCCTGCATGAAGCGGACCAGGTCGGGTTTGATGGTCATCGCATCTTCGTAATAGGTACTGCTCATTGAATGTCTCCGTTATTGAACGCGTCGATCAGGCGATCCCATTCGTCGACGACGTCCTGCGCAAAGATGCCGCGCCAGAAGTCCTCGTCCCAGAGTTGTCGCAGATCGTCCGAGCTGCGTCCCTGTTGCTCGACCCAGGTGAAATACTTGAAGTTGTGCAGGGCTTTGCGATCCGTGTAACTCAGCTCGCGCACGTGGTCGGTTGTTGCGCCCTGCAGGTAGCGACCGAAATGTTGGTCAGCAAGGTGTGTCGTGTAGCGTCCATGCTCGTCCTGCATCTCGGCCATCCGGGACGAATACAGTTCCATCGAGTCGGTCAGCGGCGTGAAGATGACGTCGCGGCCATCCATGTCGTAGTAGCGCGCAGTCTTGATGCTGGCAATGAGGTTGCAGATACCTGAAATGCCGATCTGCCCGAGCAATTCGATCGTGCTTTCGTCGATGCCCTCACGGCGCAGGGTTGCGCGGCCTTCTTCTTCATTAAACAGGCGCATGAGCTGCATGGTCTGTTCGTCGTCGACCGCTGCGACGAAGTCCGTGTTGCGCACGTTGTGAATCCACGGCACGTGCTTGTCGCCGATGCCTTCAATGCGGTGTTCGCCGAAGCCAAACTGCAGCAGGGTCGGGCACTGTAATGCCTCGGTCGCGACGACGCGGATGTCCGGGTGTTGTGTGCGGAGAAAATCGCCAGCCGCAATCGTGCCTGCAGACCCCGTCGCGCTGACATAGCCGGACAAGTGGCGTCCGTCGGCATAGTGATTTCGGAAGATCTCGTCGATGACCGAGCCGGTCATGTGGTAGTGCCAGATCGCGTTCCCGAACTCCTCGAACTGGTTGAAGATGACCACGCCGTCGCCGCGTTCCTCGCGCAGCTGCCAGCACATGTCATAGATTTCCTTAACATTCGACTCGGTGCCGGGCGTCGCGATGATCTCGTCGGTGCCGATCTCGCGGAGCCACTCGAAGCGCTCACGGCTCATGCCTTCCGGCAGGATCGCGACGGCGGGACAGGAGAGCAGGGCGCAGTCGTATGCGCCACCACGGCAATAGTTGCCCGTCGATGGCCAGACGGCTTTTTGTGTTGCAGGATCGAACGCACCCGTGACGAGGCGTGGCACGAGGCAGCCATAAGCTGCGCCGACCTTGTGCGCTCCCGTCGGGAACCACTTCCCAACGATGCCGACAATCGTTGCGTCGACGCCAGTCAGCGAGGAGGGAAATTCAATCCAGTTGCCCTCGCCGAAACCACCGCCGCGTTCGACCGGTTCGTTTTTCCATGTGATACGGAACAGGTTGGCAGGATCCAGATCCCAAAGGCCGACCTCGTGAAGCCGCTCTTTGATCGAGTCGGGCGCGAGCGTCGGGTCTTTCTGCTGTGCAAACGTGGGCAGGACGATGTTCTGCTGTCGTGCATGCGCCATGCTCTTCTGCAGAATTTCGTTGTTCATTTCAGGTACCAGTTTCACTGTTCCCCTCCGAGTTCGATTGTGGGGATGGGTTCGCGATCGCCCCAGCCGAGTTGGACTTCGTCGGCGCCGGCACGTATGGCACGTAGCAACTCATCCTGGTCGACAGGCAGACTGCGCACGCGCACTCCCGTGGCATTGAAGATCGCGTTGGTGATGGCCGCGCTCGTCGGGATGCTGGGCAACTCGCCCATACCCTTCGCGCCGAACGGGCCCGTCGATAATTCGTGTTCGACAATATGCGAGGTGATCGACGGCGCGTGCGTGATGCTCGGTGTCTTGTAGCGCGCCATGACGTTCGTCCAGGGTTTGCCGTCTTCCTGGATGTAGTGCTCGGTCAATGCATAGCCGATGCACATGACGATGCCGCCCTCGATCTGGCCTTCGAGCGTCAACGGGTTGATCGCGCGGCCGACATCGTGCGCCGCGATGATCCTCCTGACGTCGACCTCGCCGGTTCGCATATCGATTTCGCACAATGCCGCCTGCGCGACAAAGCTGAAGGCGACGTGCATGTCGCCACCCGTGCCGAGCGGTTGTGTCTGCGGCGCCCAGTATTCGTGTTGTACGATGACACGTTCTCCGGGCGTTTCGGCGAGCTTCTTCGCAGCATCCCGGGCGGCAAGGCGCGTAGCGTTGCCGCTGACGTAACTTTGCCGGCTCGCTGTCGTCGGTCCGCCGTCAGGGCATACGTCGGTGTCACCGAGCAATACGCTCACATTTTCGGTCGCAATGCCCAGTTCTTCTGCCGCGCAGGATGCGAGCACGCCGGGCAATCCCTGGCCCATTTCGGCAGAGGAGATACGTACCTCGGCCATCAGTCCCTTGTCGGGGTCCTGCCAGACTTCGACTTCGGCCGTGGCCTTGTCCGGGGCGCCACCACCGAGCCCGGTGTTCTTGTAGCCAATCGCCAGGCCCCAGGCGTAGCGGCTGTCGCCGTCATCCCAGCTCCAACGAAAGTCCTCGTTGCGCATATCGTTGGTGACACGGTCGATGCATTCGTGCAGACCGACACTTTCGCGCATGACCTGGCCCGTGGCCGTCGTAGAACCGACCTCGAGCGCATTCATGCGACGGAACTCAATCGGATCAAGGCCGAGCTTGCCGGCCAGCGTGTCCATGTTGCTCTCAACGGCGAAGCAGCTTTGTGAGACGCCGAATCCGCGGAATGCACCGCAGGGCACGTTATTGGTATAGGTGGCGAAGCAATCAACCTTCACGTTCGGCACGTCGTAGGGGCCGGATGCATGTGTCGTCGCTCGTGTCAGTACCTTGTCGCTCAGGCTGGCATAGGCGCCACCGTCACCATAGAGCGTTGCCTGAACGGCGGTGAGCGTCCCGTCTTTCTTCGCGCCCGTGCGAATTCGAATAACCGTCGCGTGTCGCTTCGGGTGCACGAGCAGGCTCTCCTGGCGCGAGTACAGCATTTTCACGGGTTGTTGCGTCGCCTCAGCCAGCAGCGCCGCGTGAATCTGTCCGGTGATGTCCTCTTTGCCGCCGAAACCGCCGCCCATGAGTGTTGCGACGACCCTGACGTCTTCCGGGTTCACGCCCAGCGTGGCTGCGGCTTGATCACGATCTGCGTACGGGATCTGACTGCCGACGTAGATCGTGGTTTTGTCGTGCTTCGCGGTTTCACCGCGCTTGGCCAGTGCGTCGCAGACTCCGCCAAAGCGATTTGGATGGTAGCCCGCAGGTACGCCGATCGAGCATTCGGGTTCGAGGAAAAGGTGTTCGGTCGTCGGCGTGCGGTAGGTCTGGTCAACGATGACGTCGGCATCAGCGAAGCCAGCGCCGATATCGCCTTTCTTGACCTTGATGTGTTTGAGCAGGTTGCCGTCGGGACGGTGGTCGTGCACGTGTGGTGCGTCTGCCTGTAATGCCGCGATCGCATCGGTAACGGCGGGAAGCTCTTCGAGGTCGACGTCGATCAGGTCGAGCGCTGCTGCCGCGATCTCCTCGCTTTCCGCCGCGACGATAGCCAGAGCGTCACCGACGTAGCGGACCTTGTTGCCGCAGAGTACGGGCCAGTCGATGCTCACCACGCCATGAGCGTTGCGGCCGGGCACGTCTTCATGTGTCATCACAGCGTGCACGCCCGGCAGTTCGCGCGCGGCTGACGCGTCGATAGAGCGAACTCGGGCGTGCGGCACGTGGGCGCGTTTCGTGCGTGCATACAACATGCCCGGGAACTGGTAGTCGTCAGTGAACCGAGCGGTTCCCTTGATCTTGGCCAGCGCATTCGGGTTCGGTCGCGGTTTACCGACTTCTGCTCCTGGTGCCCGAGTCTCGGGCAGGTAAGGGGGAACATCCTGGCCAGATGCCTGCAGGATGGCGCTGATGACGCTCTGGTATCCCGTGCAGCGGCAGTAGGAGTCTTTGAGCGCCGTACGGATATCGGCCTCTGTAACCATCTCGTTTACGGCGGCTTTTTGGTCCAGCAGTCCCTTCGCGGTCATGATCAATCCGGGCGTGCAGATGCCGCACTGGACGGCGCCATGATCGAGGAATGCCTGCTGCAGCGGATGCAATTCATCGTCCTGCGATATGCCTTCGATCGTCTCCACTCGTGCGCCCTGAGCTTTGAACGCGGGATATACGCAGCTGACTACCGGTATGTCGTTGACGAGCACCGTGCAAATGCCGCACTCGGCCTCCGCGCAACCGATCTTGGTGCCAGTCAGTCGCAGGTCTTCACGCAACACGTCGGACAGGTAGCGTGATTCCGGTACGTCGATATCGATGGGCGCGCCGTTCACGGTCATCTGCAGGCGGCTCATAGTTTGGCTCCCGCGCGCTGCGCCGCGGTCGACAGGATGACCGGCAGCCAGGTGCGGATCATTGTTTCGCGGTATTCCGCGGTTGCACGGTACTTGCTGGTGCGCAAAGTGATGTGTTGCAAGGCGACGTCCGCGGCATTCTCGAACTGTGCCTGCGACGCGGCCTTGCCGACGAGCACTTCGGTGGCGGGTTCTGCGAACCAGGGCACGGGCCCGACCGGTCCCATGCTGATGCCAGCTGCAGTGATTGTCTCGCCATCCATCTGCAATTTTGCGGCCATCGAGATGATCGGCAGGCAGAGACCCTGCGGCCGCATGACGCGGTGAAAGGCCGAGCCTTCGTTCTCGCCGGTGGCTTTGAAACGCAAGCGGGTCAGGATTTCACGGTTGCGATCGATGACGCTGCGGCCCGGGCCTTCGAACGTGTCTTTGGCAGGCATCCAACGCGTGCCGTCATTACTGGTGATCTCGACTTCTCCGCCGAGTGCAAGCAGGCCGATCGTTCCATCGCCTGCAGGCAGGGCATGCGCCACGTTGCCGGCGAGCGTGCCCGTGTTGCGCACCTGTGGGCCGCCAATCACGCCGCAGCTTTCCGATAGACAAGTACCAAAGCGGACAATGCGCTCGTCGTTCACGATGGTTGTGTGCGTGACACCGCAGCCGATCACGATGTGATCGCCGTCCAGGGCGATCGACCCGAGGCCGTCGATCCGTGAGGCATCAACAATCGCCTCGAACGGTCGGCGCAGACCGCGCCGTGACTCCACCAGCAGGTCAGTGCCACCGCCTACAACGCGCGCCCGCCCGCCGTAGCGCTGCAATATGGCCAGCGCGTCCCCGACGGTTGCGGGTACGTAGTAGTTGTTCCAGGCGGTAGTCAAATCATAAGCCTTTACAGTAAGTTATCAGTTTATCTTCGACCAGATTCTGGTCGCTCTTTCGACGCATTTAGCGCGAATCTTGTCTTCATCCAGGTGTGGCAGGCGGCCATCATCGACGATGACGTCCCCACGCGAGATGGTGGTGCGAACGCGTGTGAAACTGAGTCCGAACAGCAGGTGCCCGAAAAATGTCTCCGCGCTGAGCGGCGTAAAGGGCACGTAGTCAGGGATGATGATGTCCGCGAGCTGGCCAGTAGCGAGCATGCCGCGCTGTTCGCGGAATAACCGATTGCAGATCTCACGATTGTTCCTGAGCAGGATGCCGCAGGCTTCTCCGAACGCGACGGTCGGGTCGCGATGGTAGGTGCGTTGATGCAGGTACATGGCCCGCGCCTGGGAAATCATGTGCGATGACATGCCGTCGGTGCCGACCCCAACCAGGACCCTGTGTTTCAGCATGTCGAGAATCGGCGCGACGCCGAGACCGTTGTTCATATTCGACTCGGGATTGTTAACCAGCATGGAGTCCGTTGAGCGCAGCAGGTCCAGCTCGCGCGATGCAAACTGCACACCATGAACGAAGATGGTTTTCGGGCCGGGGATGCCGAAGTCCAGGAAGCGGTCCATAACGCCGCGGCCATAACGCTCCATCGTGGTCGTGACGTCGATCTCGTCCTCCGCTGCGTGCACGTGGAAGCCGGCACCGAGCGAGTGGCCGACTTCGGCGCAGCGGTCCAGCGTCCGGGTGCCCAGGGTGAGCAGCGCATGCATGCCGAACAGGGCAGACATCTGGTCATCGTCCGAGTCGAGGCACTTGCGTATGTAGCGCTCGTTTTCCTCGATCCCCTCGCCAGGTCGGTTGCGATCCGAGACCTCGTAGCTCAGGCAGCCGCTCAGGCCAACCTCCCTGAACGCCCGTTCGATGTGATCGAGACTGCCGTCGCAGCAGGACGGCGATGCGTGATGATCGATGATCGTCGTGCACCCGGCGCGGGCCGCATGCATGATCGCCAGCAGCGCCGAGTAGTACACGTCCTCTTCGTCGAGAGCCTTATCGAGTTTCCACCAGAGATTCTGCAGCGTTTCCTCAAAATTCCGGGCGGGCGGCCCTGGAGGCGTGAATCCACGAGCAAATGTTGAGTAAAGATGGTGGTGGGCGTTGATCAGCCCGGGCATGACCAGGCTGCCACGCGCATCAATCGTGCGATCAGCCTTGTACTTGTCCGCGGGGAAATTGCCAACATCGACAATGTGATTGCCCTCGACAAGAATGCTGCCGTTCTCGATGAAGCTGTCTGTCTCGTCGAGTGTGACGAGATGCCCATTGGTTATGAGTAGGGATTTCATGTCATTTCCCAGCGGTTGGCAGGAAGGGCATCGACTGTTGCACGCCGCGCAGGATCGTGTGCATAGCGGCGTGGCGTGTATCGAGCGGTTCCTTCTCACCGTTCAGTTCAAAGTATTCGGTCTTGCTCTCCCAGCGCGCCTCCATCGTCCAGCGATCACCTTCGCGCAGAACCATGAATGCATTGTCCTCCTGCTCCTCGAAGTCCGCGCGATTCAGGTACAAGCGCGGTTTGTCACGCCAGGGGGCACCTGACGTTGGGCAGAAGGTCGTACAGTTGCCACATTCGTTGCAGAGGTCTGCGAGAACAGCAACCTGGTACGGCTGAGTGCGGTGTTCGGTGCGATACGTGAATAGCGCGAGATTCGGGCAAACGCCGACGCAGATGCTGCAATAGCTGTGGCAATCGAGGCATCGCGATGCCTCGGCGCGGGCTTGCTCGGCCGAGTAGGTCAGCATGACTTCCTCGAAATTCTGTCGCTCGCTGACAGCGGTCTGCGGCGCCCGTGTCCGGCGGGTCCTGTGACTACGCCGGCGCAGCATCTCCGCCATATCGTTGCCCAGTTCGGGGTCAGTTACCGAATACCCTAGTTCGGTAACTGACCCCGAACTGGGCCCCTTGTTCTTGCCGAGAATCGCGTTCGCGATGGCTTTGCCGGCTGCGACGGCCTTCACGATCGTGGCAGGTCCGTCGTTGGCGACATCGCCGCCCGCGTAAATACCGGGCACCGACGTCTCAAACGTCAGCGGGTCGACCGAGATGTATCCGCGGTCGTTGAGAGTAATCGTCTCGCCTTCGAGAAAATCGAGCAGGGGGTTCTGGCTGATCGCGAGGATCAATGTGTCCAGGGGTACGTCAAAAGCGGAATCCGGACGATCGACCGGAATCCAGCGGCCGGATGCATCGCGCCTGTCGCTTAGCTCCATGCGGTGGCACCGCAGCCCACTCAGTTTGCCGTCGTCGACCAGGATCATATCGGGGCGCGCAAGTTCGACAACCTGGATGCCTTCTTCAAGAAGCTGTTCGATTTCTTCCCGATCAGCGGGCATCTGGTCGATGGTGCGCCGGTAGATAAGAGTGACTTTGCGGTCACGAAGGCGCCATGCTGCACGGGCACAGTCCATGGCCGTGTCGCCCGCGCCGATGACGCCGACGCGCTTGCCGATATCCTGCGTCTCTTGTTCCTTCGACTGGCGCAGGAAGTCCAGCGCATCCACCACACCATCGCAGTCGGCGCCAGCCAGCGGCAAGGTCTTGCCGAGCTGGGCACCGGCCATGATCACAATATGCGAGAAGCCGTCTTTCCTGATTTGCGACAGCGTCACGTCCCGGCCGACACGTACATTGAAGTTGACCTTCACTCCGAGTTCGCCCAGCAGCGCATAGTCTTTCTCGAACACAGACCTGGGCAGGCGGTACTCGGGTACAACGCCACCGACCATACCTCCGGCGTACGCGTGCTCTTCGAAAATCTCGACGTCGAAGCCACCTCGAGCGAGTTCCGTCGCGGCGGACAAGCCGCCGGGACCCGCGCCGATGATTGCGACTTTTTGTCCAGTACTTTCAACACTGACCCGAGACTCGGGTGTGCGCTCTCGGTCGACGATGAAGCGCTTGATGTCACGGATCGCGACGGGCTCATCGAGGTGGGTTCGGACACATGCCTGCTCGCAGAGGTGGTCACAAATGCGGCCGAGTGTGCAGGGCAGGGGGTTGTCTGCTCTGACAACACGTTGTGCTTCATCAAGTTTGTCATCGCGAACTGACGCCATGTACTGCGGGACCTTCTGGTCGAGTGGGCATTCGTCGACACATGGCGCCTTGATGCAGTCGAACGCGCCGAGGACGCGGTCTGTTTTGCTGCCCGAGGTGACGAATTCGGACTTCATATTATCCGTGTCTGTGCCGACTTGTTCCGCGTACCGACCGAGGAAGCCCAGCGTCTCATGGGGGTCGACCGAAAGTCCCTCGACCGCCTTGATGTAATCCAGCAATCGTAGATAGCCGCCGGTTTTCAGCAGGTCCGAACAGACAGTTATCGTTTGCATGCCGGCTTTGAGCAGGTTTGCGGCGTTGTAGCAGCTTGCGCCCGCCGAAAAGGACATTGGCAGTTCGCCGTCGAATTCCTCGGCCAGCAAATGGGCCAGATTGACGGTGATTGCGTGTAACGGCCGGCCGGACAGATACATCATTTTCTCGTCCGGACTGAAAACCTGGCGCCGGTTTTCGACTTCGAGTGTGTTGGACAGCTTTACGCCGAACTGGAGGTCACAGTCCCTGGCTACCGACTGCAGCCTGCGCAACATTGGCACGGCGTCGTCATATTTGAGGTCGTGCTCAAATGCGATGTCCGGCACGACGACGTCGGTGAACTTCAGGTCATTGTTAATTAGCGTCCTGACGCGCTGTGCACCCAGCAATGTCGGATTGCACTTGACGAGTGTGTGCAAATGTCTGTCACGCAACAGGTACTCGCAGATGACTTCAATTTCGTCGGGCGGGCAGCCATGCATGGTCGATAGCGTAACGTTGTCAGAGATCCGGTCCGGAATGTCGATGTCCCTGACAGCCGGGTAGTAATCGGCGACTTGCTCTACGACTCGCTGCCTGTATTCGGAGCAATCGTTGACCTGGTCCAGGAATCGTTGCATGTTCGGCTGTTGGATTCCGGCGAGGTCGTAGCCGACACTGAGGTTAAATATGACGCCCGGGGAGTCACCTGCAAATCCAAGCTTGTGGTGCAGGGCGTGGATGAGTACCCAGGCGAGCAGGTACTCGTCGAACGATTGCTGCACCTTTAGTTCCTGCGACCACTCGACGTTGTAGCCTTCATCCTCCATATCGATGCAGGGTTTGCTGACATTGAGTTCATCGAGCGTCTGCACGGTCTTGAGCTCGATATAGCGTGCACCACATAGCCATGCGGCGACGATATTCTGTGCCATCTGTGAATGCGGCCCGGCCGCCGGACCGAAGGGTGTGTCGAGCGCTTGCCCGAAGGCCTGCGTTCGGTAGGTCGCACCGGGATCAGGAACAAAGAAGAATTTTCGGGGGATACCGAGGGCGGAATCCTGGCTGTCCAGTTCCTCGAATACCCAACTGGCGAGTTGGCCTGCACCTATCGGGCGGAACAAATCGGACATGCGCAGTTTCCTCCCGGTAGTTTCTGGTTATTAGGGTTACAATCACCCGAATCAATTGAACCGCCAATGCTCGAAGCGCCGGAATACGCAGTTGCCGCAGACGCGCGCAGGGTAGCCGCAGTTCACGAAAAGAAAACAAGGTGGAAACCCAAAATATGCACAAATTCATCAAGGTCCTGCTGCTCGCATTTGCCGGGCTCATCGCACAGACGGCAGCCGCGTCCGATGTCGACGACCTGACTGGCATGCTGGATGATTTCCTCGCGAATTCCGATAAGGCAGCGGCCCACGAGCGCTTTTGGGCTGACGACCTCGTCTACAGCTCATCAGCGGGTCTGCGGTTCGGCAAGGCCGATATCATGTCAGGCTTCGACTCGGCCTCAGAAGAGGAGAGCGACGCACCGCCGGCAGTCGTTTACTCGGGTGAGGAGGTGGACGTGCGGCTCTATGGCGATACTGCCATTATCGCGTTCAAACTCGTAGGTAGACCTACGGATGAGGGATCCGGAGTTGACGTGATGTATTACTATAATACGGGCACGTTCCTGAAACGGGACGGCGTCTGGAAAGTGGTTGCCTGGCAGGCGACCAGGATTCCCCCGAATGAGTGAGTGTGGCCGCAGGCAACAGAGACGTTGAGATTGCGGCGGTCACCTTTGACCGCTTCAAATTGCTGCGTGCGCGCCCAGGTTCTGTTACTGGTTTCTAGATGTGCTCGAAGTGCGCTGTAAAGTGCCGCAGGAATTTTGGCGCTTCGACGATCTTCATGCCGCGTATCTCATCGCGGCGCTCCCAGACCAGGTTGATAGCCTCCAGCACGTAGTCCATGTGGCTTTGCGTGTACACGCGCCGCGGTATGGCAAGTCGTAGCAGGTCGAGACGCGCAGGCCGCTCTTCGCCAGTGTGCGGGTCCAGCCCGAACATGACCGTGCCAATCTCGGCAGTGCGGATGCCCGCCTCTTTGTACAACTCGACGGACAGTGCCTGACCCGGGTATTGCAGCGGTTCTATGTGCGGCAAGAAGCGGCGCGCGTCGAGATAAACGGCGTGTCCGCCTGCGGGTGCCATGACAGGTATGCCGGCATCGATGAGGTGCTCGACGACGTAGCGAGTAGACAGCAGGCGATAGTCGAGGTAGTGCTCGTCCAGTGTCTCTCGCAAGCCGACAGCAATCGCTTCAAGATCACGTCCGGCCAGGCCACCGTACGTTGGGAAGCCTTCGGTCATGATCAGGATGTTGCGCTCCTGGAGGGCCAGCTCAGCGTTGTTCGAGCACAGGAATCCACCGATGTTGGCGAACGAGTCTTTCTTGGCTGACATCGTGCATCCATCAGCGTAGCTGAACATCTCTCGAGCGATATCGATGGGCGCGACGTCTGCGTAGCCTTCCTCGCGGTGCTTGATGAAGTGCGAGTTCTCGGCAAATCGACAGGCGTCTATATAGAAAGGAATGCCAGCGGCTTTTGCGATACGGCTGATCTCACGAATGTTGGCCATTGACACCGGCTGTCCGCCGCCGGAGTTGTTGGTCACGGTCACCATGATTACAGGGATTTTCTCGGGCCCGTGCTCGGCGACGAACTGCTCGAGTGCCTCGGTATCCATATTGCCCTTGAACGGATAATGGGAATCGAGGTCGTCGGCTTCGGCGCACGGGAAGTCGACCGGTTGGCCACCGACGAAATCGATGTTGCCGCGCGTCGTATCGAAGTGTGTGTTGTTGGGCACCATCTGCCCGGGTTTCACCATGACGCCGAACAGGATGTGCTCGGCGGCGCGGCCCTGGTGCGTCGGTATGACCTGCTCGAAGCCGAAAATGTCCTTGACCGCGTCGCGGAAGCGATACCAGCTGCGAGCGCCGGCGTAGGATTCGTCGCCACGCATCATGGCGCCCCAGGCTTCGGACGACATTGCGCTGGTGCCCGAGTCGGTCAGCAGATCGATGATCACGTCTTCGGCGCGTAGCAGGAATGTATTGTGGTACGCGTCCCGGATCAGGCCCTCGCGCTCGCTGCGCGTGGTGAGCTTGATCGGCTCCACCATCTTGATCCGGAAGGGTTCGATAATTGTCTTCATAGTTGCATTTTAGTTGCGAGAGAAACCGATATTCATACGTGAAACTACTGCGATTCAATTAGAAACGTCTAATGTATAGTTCGCGTGGCAAGAGATCGCCGCCACCATCAGGAGTTGGACATGAAATTCGAGACTCGTTGGCCCCCGGTTCCAGCCGGGATTCTCATCGGGATTAGTATGATGCTGGCGTTCGTTGTCGCGGGCCGCGGCATCGGCGCAAGCGGCGCGATGACCCGGCTTGTCGCCTGGGTTCAGCACGGCCTGTTCCCTACAGTAACCGAGCAAAGCATCTATTTCGGCAAGTACTTTGCCGATGGCGCGCACCCGTTGAACGACTACGTCGTGTTTCTCCTGGTGGGGTTGCTGATCGGGGCCTTTGTTGCGGCCTGGCGCAGTGGTGAATTGCGCGTGGAAGTGCTGCGTGGGCCGAACATCACGAACAGCAATCGCCTTGTATTGGCCCTGGTCGGTGGCGTGATCTCCGGTTTTGCTGCGCGCCTCGCGCGCGGTTGCACGAGCGGGCAGGGCCTGGTCGGTGGTGCCGAGCTCTCGGTTGGCGCCTGGGCGTTCCTTATATGTGTATTCATCGGCGGCTGGTTGGCTGCCTGGTTTGTGAGAAAACAATGGATATAGCAGCACCGTTTGCCAAGACCGGCGTCATATCGGCGGCCATGAACCTGTGGCTGGCGATACCGATCGGCATCATTTTCGGCTATGCGCTGTTTCATGCCGGCTTCACCGATGCTCGCCGCATCGCCTGGGCGTTCTACTTCAAGGATGTTGGCGTTCCCGTCGTCATGTTTTCGGCGATCGTGACCGGCATGTTGGGTCTATGGGGACTGAGCCTGGTCGGCCTGCTCGATATTTCACTCGTCTACATGCTGCCAACGTACCTGCTGCCAATGGCGGTCGGCGGCGTGCTGTTTGGTGTGGGCATGGTTATTGGCGGTTATTGCCCCGGTACGGCGATTGCCGCGGTTGCCACCGGCAAGATCGACGGCATGGTGTTCATCGGTGGTTTCCTGATCGGGAGCCTGGTTTTCGGCGACTTCTTCCCGGTATGGGGTGACTTTTACAACAGCGGCTACATGGCGGCATTCCGGCTCGACCAATGGCTGGGAATCGGGCTGGGCCCGATGGTTCTGATCGTCGTGATCGTCGCGGTCGTCGGCACAATCTCGATGATATTCGTGCAGGATTTCGTCTGGGGTGAGAAGGACACAGTCACAAAGTCACGGCCTTTCATGAAATTGCAGGGCGCACTCATTGCATTCGCGATCGTGATTGGCATTGTTTTCGCGTTCTTCCCGACCGAGTCGTTTATCGATGACACCGTTGAAACGCCGTATTACATTGTGCCGAAAGCCGACGTGACGAGTACTGGTCTATGAAAAGGCGTGAATTTATCAAGGTCTCGACGCTGCTGAGTGGCGGTGCCATGGTGTCGCCGGCTCTATTGCTGGGCGGCTGCGCGAGCAAACCCCTGCCCGGGACGGGCGTTGTCAGCAAGACACCGACCGTCTGCGACATGTGTTTCTGGAAGTGCGCCGGAGATGTCTACAAAGAAGACGGCGAGCTCTGGAAGATCACAGGCAACAAGGACGATCTTCACAGTGGCGGGCGACTCTGCACGCGCGGCACGGGTGGTCCCGGTGCCTACCTGGATCCCGACCGGCTGCAAAAGCCGTTAATGAGAGTCACGGTCGATGGACGGCAGACGTTCCGGGAAGTGTCCTGGGATGAGGCACTGCAGTTTATCGCGACGAAAATGCAGGGTATCGCTGACGCTTACGGACCGGAGCGGATGGCGCTTCTGCACCATGGCGCCGGCGGCCATCACTTCCTGCATTTGCTGCGTGCCTTCGGCTCCGACAGTCATGCGGAGCCGGCTTTCGCACAATGCCGCGGGCCGCGAGACGTCGGTTTTCGGCTGACGTTCGGCGAATCGGCAAGTTCGCCGAGCGCACCGACATGGCGAACGCGCGTTGCATCGTTTTGCTGGGCTCGCACATTGGAGAGAACCTGCACAACGGGCAGGTGCAAACGCTCGCCGCAGCGATCAACAGGGACGCCACGCTCATCACGGTTGACCCACGATTCTCGGTCCCGGCGGGCAAGTCCAAACACTGGCTGCCAATCAAGCCCGGCACCGATATTGCGCTGCTGCTTGCCTGGATGGACGTGCTCATCGAAGAAGACCTG
>CAVWAH010000030.1:0-223151 GCA_963752875.1 uncultured Gammaproteobacteria bacterium
GGAATCCGCGTTGACCAAGGCATCACGTTGCACGGATTCGCGCTCAACGTCGATATGGACCTGGCGCCGTTTCGACGGATCCATCCGTGCGGATTCGTCGACTGCCTCGTCACCTCCATGAGCGCCCTGCGCGGCACCTGCGCTCTCCATCGACGAGATCAAACAGGATCTTGCCCGGACATTCAGCGAGGTGCTTTCGATTGAGTGGACGGCCGTAGAAGACAACCCGGATAAATACCTCGCTGCCGCGGATGAGACAGTGCGTCGCAGCCCATCCACCTTGTAGCTTGTTGAGGACCTATGCAGGAGATTGACACTCACACCTATCGTTTGGCGGTCGCACAATTCGATCGGGCGGCTGAGGCTATGCAGTTGGACCCAGAGCCTGCGTGAACGGTTGAAGCTGCCCCAACGTTCGCTCATCGTCAGTCTGCCGGTGCGCATGGACGATGGACAAGTGGAAGTCTTTACCGGATATCGGGTCCAGCATGACTCCTCACGCGGTCCTTCCAAAGGGGGCATCCGGTACCACCAGGATGTGTGCCTCGGGGAGGTGGCGGCACTCGCCATGTGGATGACATGGAAATGCGCCTTGGCCGGCTTGCCCTACGGCGGGGCGAAAGGCGGCATTCAGGTTGCTCCCAAGAAATTGTCCCGCGCTGAATTGCAGCGGTTGACCAGGCGTTACGCCGCGGAAATTTTCCCGCTTATCGGCCCGGTTGACCTCTACGCTGGCAAGCGGCTGTCATTTGAGTTTGAGCGAACGGTCAGTCGATTGATTGAGATGCAGTCAACCGAGTATCTCGCCCTCCCACACCTTGCATGATAGATTGAGTCCATGAGTGACGGACTGAAACTCGAAGACTTCATGCCCTACCGGCTTGCTGTGCTTTCCAACACTGTGAGTACAACGGTCGCGCGCGCCTACGACAAGCGCTTCAATGTCTCAATTCCCGAGTGGCGCGTCATCGCCGTGCTCGGCCGCTTTCCCGGTTTATCTGCCGTCGAAGTCGCGGAGCGGACCCTCATGGACAAGGTAGCGGTGAGCCGGGCTGTCACCAAGCTCATCAAGAATGGCCGCATCGACCGCGAGTTCGCCGATGCGGACAAACGTCGCTCGATCCTGAATCTTTCCGAAGACGGCAAGAAACTGCATGACGAAATCGCGGAACTTGCCCTGGGATTTGAACGCGACCTCCTCGAAGGGCTGGCGCCCGAGGAACTGGATCAACTCAATAGCATCATGGAACGCCTGCTGGCCCGCGCCCGCCTGATCGGCACACCCTAGCCCAAATACCACTGTGATTATCGTCAGGCGACAGGTCTGGGTGACCGGTCTCCTGGCGCTGTCTTTTTTTTCATTTCGGGGTTCTAATCGTGGTAACAGAGCGTAAAATCGCGGGCTGGAATCTCGGCTTTCTGGCCGGCTGTACCCACCGGGGCAATCGCAGTGACAAAAAAAACCAATCGGCGCAGCGGCGATGAGAGACAGAACATCATCGACGCCATCCTCTCATCGCAAGTAACTTCCAGCACTCTCAAGAAAAAGTCGGACATCAAGCGGTACCTTCGCCAGTATTTTTGTGATGTGCCGTTTGAGGATCTCGAAGGACGCTCAGAACCAGTCATGGCGCGCGTCGCGCTCGACCATCTCGATTTTGGCGCTGTGCGGCGGCCGGGAGAGGCACTTCTGCGGATTTTCAATCCTAACGAACAAGAGCACGGCTACTCGTCCGAGTTCACATTCGTTGAGATGGTAAACGACGACAAGCCATTCCTCGTCGATTCGGTTGCTTCGGCGATAAACCGACACCACCTCGCGGTCCACATCACGGTCCATCCGATCATCTCGGTCAAGCGCGATAAGAGCGGCAAGCTGGTTTCGATCGTTGGCGCGGACGATGACGATGCGTACTCCGAGTCGTTCGTTCGTTTTGCGATATCCCGCGAAACCGATGCACAAGCACTCAAGCTGTTGCGCAAAGAAATCAACAAGGTCCTCTCGGATGTCCGCGTTGCCGTTCGCGACTGGAGCGCGATGCGCAAACGCATGAGTGAGACGCGTGATCTGCTGGAGAATGGGCCGAAGGGTGTCGACCCACTCTTGCGCACAGAGAGCCAGGCACTGCTCGACTGGATGGTCGACGACCATTTCACATTCCTGGGATATCGTGAATACAAGTTGTTCAAACGGGGCAAGAGGACCTTCCTGAATGCGGTCGAAGGCAGCGGGCTAGGCGTTCTTAGCCGTAATACAGGCGCGCAAAAACCGATTGAATTGACGACCGAGATGCAGCGCCTGACCCGTTCGCGCGACTGGCTGATTCTAACCAAAGCGAATTCGCGCTCGACCGTGCATCGCTCAGCTTTCCTGGATTACGTCGGTATCAAAGTTTATGACGACAAAGGCAACGCTATCGGCGAACGTCGCTTCATCGGCCTGCTTACCTCGATTGCCTACAGCGAAAGCCCGATGGAAATTCCGCTCGTGAGACACAAGATCCGCAGGGTCTTTGAACGCGCTCAAGTCGACGTGCTCGGCCACCGCGGCAAGGCTCTGCTACATATCATCGAAACTTACCCGCGCGAAGAACTATTTCAGAGTTCGGTCCAGGACCTGACACGAACCACCGTCGGGATTCTTAATCTGCAGGATCGGCAGCGCGTAAAGCTCTTCTTGCGACACGACACTTTTAGACGATTCTTTTCCTGCCTGGTTTTTGTACCTCGCGAGAAATACACCACAGCGATCCGTCGCAAGATCGAAGCACTACTCACCGATGCATTTGCCGGCTTTTCCGTGGATTCTTCGGTCCAGATTTCTGAGTCGGCATTGGCTCGCGTTCATATCATCGTTCGGACGCCCGAAGGTGAAAGGCCGCGCATCAGCATCAACAAACTGGAGCAGCAACTTGCCGAACTAATCGTGACATGGTCCGACCGCGTGCGGGCGAAGCTACTTGAGACTTACGGCAATGACGAAGGCGACAAATTGTACCGCGCCTACGGCAACATTTTCCCGGCAGGCTACCAGGAAGAAACGAAATCCAAGGAGGCTTGCGGCGATATTCGCACGATCGATGACATGATGCGCGACGGCGTTGAACGAAGCGTCGATCTGTACGAAGCGGACAATCTCGATCCCGGTCACATGCGCTTCATCGTTTATAGCCTCAATGATCCAATCGCGTTATCGGATGCGCTGCCCATTCTCGAAGAAATGGGTGCTGCGGTCTATACAGAACACCCCCACGAAGCAACATTGCAGTCCGGCCAGGCGTTCTCGATCCAGGATTTTCATCTTCGCCACGAAAGTGAAACCGCGATCGACGTCGAAGCCGTGTCCGAGCGGTTCGAAGAGTGCTTCATGGCTGTGCTTGCAGGCGTGGCCGAGAACGATGGGCTGAACCGCCTTGTCGTTGCCGCCGAACTGCACTGGCGACAAGTCGCGTTGCTGCGCACTTACGCCAAACACATTCTGCAGCTCGGCGTACCGTTCAGTCAGTCTTACATGGAAGATGTTCTGGTCGCTCATTCCAAACTTGCACGAGCGTTGGTTCAGCAATTCGAACTGCAATTCAACCCCGATCTCTCCAGGGCAAAACGTCAAAGGGAAACCAAAGACGTAATGAAGAGAGTCCGACGCGGCCTGCGCAAAGCACGCAATGTCGATGAGGACCGTATCCTGACTGCGTTTGCGGGAGGTATCGAAGCGACGCTTCGAAGCAATTACTTCCAGACCATCGACGGCCAGCCGAAAAGCTATATATCGATCAAGCTGGACCCGTCGAAACTCCCTGAAATCCCGTTGCCGAAACCCAAGTATGAGGTGTTTGTTTATTCGCCCGAGGTCGAGGGCGTGCATCTTCGTGGCGGCGATATCGCGCGCGGTGGCCTGCGCTGGTCGGACCGGCGTGAGGATTTCCGCACGGAAGTGCTGGGGCTGATGAAGGCCCAGGTTGTAAAGAATACGGTCATCGTACCAACCGGCGCCAAGGGCGGATTCTTCCCGAAACGCGTACCCGCCGGAAACCGTGACACGATATTCGCGAACGGCGTGCATTGCTACAAGATGTTTATCCGTGGCCTGCTGGATATCACAGACAATGTCGTCGATGACGATGTCGTCACGCCAGAAGGCATTGTTCGCCGCGATGGCGACGACCCTTACCTGGTCGTCGCTGCAGACAAGGGCACGGCGACGTTCTCGGATATCGCCAATGGTCTGTCTGCGGACTACGGCTTCTGGCTCGACGATGCGTTCGCATCAGGTGGGTCGGCCGGGTACGACCACAAGAAGATGGGTATTACAGCGAAGGGCGCATGGGAAGCGGTCAAGCGACACTTCCATGAGCAGGGGCTGAATACGCAGGAGGATCCGTTCACCGTTGTGGGCATCGGCGACATGAGCGGCGACGTGTTCGGCAACGGCATGCTGCTCTCAAAGAAGATCCAACTCGTCGCAGCGTTCAACCATCGTCGTATCTTCATCGATCCGTCGCCGGATATGGCGTCAAGCTACAGGGAACGACGGCGCCTGTTCCGCAAGGCCGGCTCGACCTGGGACGACTACAACGAAGCGCTCATTTCGAAGGGCGGCGGCGTGTTCTCACGTCAGGCCAAAACGATCCGGCTCAGCGGCGAGACCCGCAAGCTCCTGGATGTCGGCGATGCGTCAATGCAGCCGGACGACGTGGTTAATGCCATTCTGAAGATGCCCGTCGACCTGCTGTGGAACGGGGGAATCGGAACCTACGTCAAGGCAAGCAGCGAAGGTCATTCCGACGTTGGCGATCGCAGCAACGATGCACTACGAGTTGATGCTGACGAATTGCGCTGCAAGGTTATCGGCGAAGGTGGCAACCTCGGCCTGACGCAACGCGCTCGCGTCGAGTTCAGCCAGAATGGTGGACGCATCAACACCGACTTCATCGATAATTCCGGTGGCGTCGATAGTTCAGACCGTGAAGTCAACATCAAGATCCTGCTCAGTGCCGCGACGAAGCAGAAGAACATGTCGCGCAAGAAACGTAACGAGCTGCTGGCTTCGATGACAGACGACGTCGCAAACCTCGTGCTGCGCAACAACTACCTGCAAACTCAGGCGATCAGCATGGCTGAGATGTTGTCCGCCAGCCGGCTCGACGAGTTGGGACGACTGATCACCGATCTCGAACGCTCAGGTGAACTGGATCGGGACCTGGAGTTTCTGCCCGACGATAGCGAGATCGAAGACCGCCGCACCCGCAAGCAGGGTCTGACGAGACCGGAACTCGCTGTCATTCTGAGCTACGCGAAGATCAACTTGTACAACGGTCTGATCGCTTCGGACGCGACGCTGACAGACTTCCTGAAGATCGATCCACAACGGTACTTCCCGGAGACCTTGCGCCGACGGTTTTTGGACCTGATCCCTCATCACCGTCTAAGCCGCCAGATACTCGCTACGCTGATTGCGAATGACATCGTCAATCGCATGGGCCCGGCATTCATAAAACGTGCACAGGTGGATACCGGTGCGAGCATTATCACGGTAGCGCGCGCGTACGAAACAGCACGCATCATCTGCCGTGCCAGACCGATGCTCAAGGAAATCGAGTCGCTTGACCATGTGATTTCAGCCAAGGCGCAGATGCACATGATGTTCGAAATTAGTCGTACGTTGCGGCACGTTTGCTACTGGCTCATCGAGCAACATGGCGATTCGCTGGACATCGTCAAGAGTGTCGAACGTCTCAGGGACGGCATGGCGCGCTTCTATTCAAGATCCAACAGTTATGTATCCAAGGCCGCTCGTAAGCGCATCGAAAAGGCTGAGCAGGACTGGCTGGCCATGGGTGTACCCGAGAAGCTCGCGAGCAAGATATCGTTGCTGCTGCTCACGCGCGCTGCCCTCGACATCGTGGATCTTGCAGCCGATCGTAAACGCGATGTCATCGAGTCTGCACGGCTATATTCGGCGTTTAACGATGGGCTGGCAATTCATTTCCTGCACGACTCTGTCGAAGATCTTCATGTCAGCGGTCGCTGGCAGGCTATGGCCCGCAGCAATCTGCGCGAGGAAATCTACAAATTGCGTCGTGAACTGGGAGACAAGTTGCTGACTAATCGGGGGAAGAGTGACCCGCGCGAAGTAGCACGCCGCTGGCTGGCGAAACGCGAGGGCCGCGTACAGAAATACAAGAGCATGATCGCCGAAATGAAATTACGCGGTAATATCGATTTTGCTACGCTCTCGGTGGCCGCGCAGGAACTGCGCGACCTGATTTCCACAGACTAAAAAAACAAAACGGAGAAATAATGGCTGGCAAGCTCGTACTCTGCCGTCACGGCCAGAGTGACTGGAACCTCAAGAACCTGTTTACAGGTTGGAAAGACGTCGATCTCACCGAGAAAGGCAACACCGAAGCTATCGCGGCTGGAAAACTCCTGCGCGAACTCGGCTACGGCTTCGATATCGCCTACACGTCGGTACTCAAACGCGCGATCCGGACCCTGTGGCACATCCAGGATCAGATGGACCTGATGTGGATCCCCGTCGTTCGCGACTGGCGGCTGAACGAACGCCATTACGGCGCGCTTCAGGGGCTGAACAAAGCCGAGACCGCCGCGAAATACGGTGATGACCAGGTGCACATCTGGCGCCGCAGCTACGACATTCCGCCGCCTGAGATGGAGCTCGATAACGAGGAGCATCCGGTCCACGATCCCCGCTATGCGGGCATCGACGGACTCCCGGGCACCGAGTCACTGAAGCTCACGCTCGAGCGTGTTCTCCCGTGCTGGAATGACGTCATTGCGCCCGACCTCCGTGCCGGCAAGAACGTCCTGATCGCCGCACACGGCAACAGCCTGCGCGCACTCGTCAAGATGCTCGATGGAGTTTCCGACGAGGAAATCACCGGCTTCAACATCCCGACCGGCGTGCCGCTGGCTTACGAACTGGACGACGACCTGAATCCGATCTCCCGCGAGTTCCTCGGCGATCCTGACGAGATTGCCAAGGCCGCCGCCGCTGTCGCCGCCCAGGGCAAGGCGAAGTGATCTACACGCAATGCGGAGCGGTTTAACTCAGACCTGCTTGCGAGGGTCTGACCGCTTCCGAACTTTGCCCGGATCGAGCACTCGAACCAGGCCTTCCTGCGTCGTCGATGCGACGAGCGTACCGTCCTGTTTGAAAAACTTCCCACGTGCGTAGCCTCGTGCACCAGAAGCGTTCGTACTCTCCATGGAATACAACAGCCACTCGTCCATGCGGAACTCGCGATGGAACCACAGCGCATGATCAAGACTGGCCAGAATGACGTTGCCGCGCGTAAATGGCAGCGCATGCGGCATGGTCGATGTTGCCAACAACTCGAAATCTGATACATAGGTGAGCAGGTTCTGGTGCAGCGCCGTGTTATCGGGCATCGCGTCAACGGCACGAACCCAGACGTTCTTGACCGGCGGCAGTTTCATGGGCTCATCGAAGCTGGACGTCTCGACCGGACGAAACTCGAAGGGCCGCTGGTCGGTCATGAAGCGCCGCAATTTGACCGGGATCTTGTCAAGCACGTCGGTCGCAAGATGTGTCAGGTCCTTGAGGCCATCGGGTGCCGGCACGTCTGGCATTTCTGCCTGGTGTGACAAACCATCTTCCGGACTTTGGAACGACGCCGCCAGGTTCAGTATCGGACGGCCGTGCTGGATCGCAACGACACGGCGATTCGAGAAACTGCCACCATCGCGGGCGCGATCAACGTCATAGATAATCGGCGCGTTAATGTCGCCACGACGCAGAAAGTAAGCGTGCAGCGAGTGCGCCACCCTGCCCTCCACCGTATGTTGTGCGGCGGACAGGGCCTGGCCCAGCACTTGCCCGCCGAACACCTGCGGGCTGCCGATATCGCGGCTATCGCCACGAAAGATATTTTCCTCGATACGCTCGAGCTTGAGCAGCGTAATCAGGTCATCGAGTACCGGGTGCATTAGTCGCTCGTACGACCGCCATCGACAGCAACACCTGTGCCGCTAACGAACACGGCGTCGTCACTCGCAAGGAACAGAGCGACTTTGGCGATATCCACCGGTTCGCCAACACGGCTTGCAGCCGAGCTCTGGATACAGTAGTCGCGCAGCGCTTTGTCCTTGCGGAATACCTCGCGGCTTTCCGGAGTCATAACCGCACCAGGCTGAATATAGTTTGCCGTGACGCCGAATTTGCCGGACTCTGCAGCCAGGGCCCGGGTCAGGTTCGCAAGATCCTGCTCTGCGCGGGCGTTGGCCTCTCCGCCATTCACGGCGAAACAACTGCGCAGGAAACCCATATTGATAATTCGCCCAGCCGGACTTTTCTTGAGGTGGGGCAACGCGGCGCGGCAAGCGGCCATTGTCAACGATGCCCGAAGCTGCTAGAAGTTTCTGCAGGGTTTCGTCGGCCTTCTCGATCGGAGCCTCCTGTCGAAGTGGGAAATCATTGACGATGATATCCAGGCCGCCGAGTTTCTCGACGGTTTCCTCGACGAGCGCCCCAAGCCGACCCGGATCAGTCAGATTCGCAACCTGCCCCGTGATGCCTTTGACCGAACGGTAGTGCTGCTCGACACCGCTGTTGCTTGTGTCGGCCGCAACCACTATCGCGCCGTGCTTGATCAACGTTCGTGCGATTGCCTCGCCGATACCACTGCCGGCATTCAGCACCAGCGCGTTCAGCCCATACAGGCGCAGGGGGTCACCCATGGAAGATCCTCAAACAGGGGTATTCAGTCAGGAAATGCATAGTCGACGAATTGCTTGCGCAATTCAATCTTCTTCACCTTGCCGGTCGCCGTGTGCGGTAGCTCGTCAACGAATGCAACGTCATTCGGTATCCACCAGGTCGCGACTTTGCCCTTGAAGTAAGCCAGCATCTCATCTTTCTCGATGTCCTGTCCTTCTGCCTTGACGACGATGAGCAACGGCCGCTCGGTCCACTTCGGATGCGCGACGCCAATTACAGCCGCCTGGGCAACGGCCGGGTGCCCCATTGCTGTATTTTCCAGTTCGATTGAACTGATCCACTCACCGCCCGACTTGATGACATCCTTGGTTCGATCGGTGATCGCCATGTAACCCTGCGGATCGATGGTTGCAACATCGCCTGTTTCGAACCAGCCGTCATCCGTGTGCGTACCGGCGCTACCTTCAAGCTTGAAGTAGTCGCTGCAAATCCATGGCCCGCGGACCTGCAACGAGCCGTACGCGACGCCATCCCACGGGAGTTCATTGCCCTGGTCATCGACGATTCGCAGCTCGCAACCGAAGATGCCTCGCCCTGCCTTCGTCGCGAGATCCAGCTGCTCTTCTTCGCTCAGTCCTTCATTTCCGGCTTTGGGGGTATTCGCGGTACCGAGCGGACTCATCTCGGTCATTCCCCAGCCCTGGATCGCCTGTACGCCGTGGACCTTTTTGAATTGCTCGATCATGGCTCGCGGCACGGCCGCACCACCGATCACCGTTCTATCCAGGGAATTCAATGTCTTACCTGCCTTCTCGCAATATTGCAGCAGGCCCAGCCAAACCGTCGGCACGCCGAGCGCAACATTAACCTGTTCCGACTCCATCAGCTCATACAGCGCCTCACCGTCACCCATTTTTGGACCCGGGAACACGAGCTTCGAACCCACCATGAGTGTCGAGTACGGGACACCCCAGGCATTCACATGAAAGAGCGGCACGACGGGCAGGACGACATCATTGCTCGACAGATTGAGCACGTCGGGGGCAATACCGGCAAAAGCATGCAGCACCGTGGAACGATGGTCATACAAAACGCCCTTCGGGTCCCCCGTGGTACCAGACGTGTAGCAAAGAGCGGATGCGGTGCGTTCATCCAGGTCCGGCCAGTCATAGTCGGATGACTCGGCCCCGAGCAAAGTCTCGTAGCACACGGCATTGGGCAGCGCAGTTTCCGGCATGTGAGCTTCGTCGGTCATGACCACGAAGCCTTCGACATTCGGGATTTGCGGCAGGATCTTCTCGAGAAGCGGGACAAACACCAGGTCCGTGAAAACCCAGCGGTCCTCGGCATGATTGATGATGAAGACCAGCTGCTCGGGGAACAGCCGCGGATTGACGGTGTGGCAGACGTAGCCTGCCCCGCTGACGCCGTAGTAAATCTCCAGATGCCGGTAGTCGTTCCACGCGATAGTGGCAACACGATCCGCCCGCTCAAGGCCCAGCTTGTCGAGGGCATTGGCCAGTTGTCGTGCCCTCGTCGTCACATCCCGGATCGTGCACCGATGCCGGGGATTGTCCATGGTGACCGAGACAATTTCGCGATCGCCGTGGAATTTTTCTGCGTGTTCTGCGATCGATGAAATCAGCAGAGGAGTGTCCATCATTAGTCCGTGCATGCGCGCCTCCGGAGGCGGGTTATGTATAAGGATAACCACGTATTTTTCATAAACTTATCGAACAATCTCGATGCCCGAAACCATGGTATGCTAGCAAAGATATTAAGCTACATCCCATAAGGGGGGAGACATGAAACCGATTGGTACCAGCATACTCAATCTCGGTCGCGTTGTTGCATTGCCTTTGGTCGGCCTCGCACTGGCCGGACCGGTAACGGCGCAAGACGGTTCGGGTGGCACAGAGTTTCTCGAAGAGATCGTCGTAACCTCGAAAGTTAAGGGTTCGCAGAACATCATGGACGTACCGGTCGCCATCACTGCGGTCACCGGAGCCCAGATCGAGGCGTCGGGCATCAAGGATATGTTCGATCTGCAGCAAAACGTTCCGGGACTCATCGTCAGCCGCAGCCAGACGGCAACGACCTCGAATTTCTCGGTCCGCGGCATTGGCAGCACGTCCAACAACTTCGGCGTCGAATCGTCGGTCGGCCTGTATGTCGACGGCATTTATCGCTCCCGGCAGAGTTCGTTGATCAACGAACTGGTTGACGTCGCATCCGTCGAGGTGCTGCGCGGTCCACAGGGCACGCTGTTCGGCAAGAACACGGCCGCGGGCGCCATCAACGTTCGTACCGTCGCGCCAAGCACCGACAGCGCTGACGCCTTTCTCGAAGTGACGGCCGGCGACTTGAACCTCACCCGCATTGCCGGCGCAGCCAACATTCCGCTAACCGACAGGCTCGCTTTTCGCGGCACAGTCTTTGCGTCACAACGCGACGGGTATGTCGATAATTACAATTACGACCTGTCGGGCCCGGTCCCCATGGTCAGTGTTCAGGATGACGTGTTCAATGACCGCGATCGTCTCGGAATGCGCCTGCAGCTCGGTTACGACAACGGCGACGACTTCGATATGCGCATCATCGGCGATTACGGCGAGATCGACGAAACGTGCTGCATAGGCACGGTGCGTGTAGACAACCTGTTCTCGCACGGCGGCATCAACGCTGGCGTAGCCATACCGGGAACCGACTTCGTACGTATGTTGCTTGGCAACATCGTGTTTACGGATTTCGATTATCCGAACATCCTGCCAACAGCCCCGTTCCTTGGCGTTGATATTCCGCGCCCGCCCAACGTTGTTACGGGCGTAAGCTGGGATGACTACCTCACATCCGTCAATGACCTCCCTATCTCGCAGAATGAGGATCTCGGTTTGTCGCTCGAGATGAACAAGGACTTCGGCAACGGCTTCACCTTCACATCAGTCACAGCATTTCGTTCGTTCGAAACCTTTGACTCTATCGACGTCGACTTTACCGACACCGACATGGCTGGCCGTATCAACGATGCGGAGCAGGATTCGCTATCGCAGGAACTGCGCCTCGCAGGGTCCTTCGGCGACAGCAGCAAGTGGGTGATCGGCGCCTACTATTTCGCCCAGGACATAAAGAGTAATACGGTAACGACAGCCGGTACGCAGCTGCAGGCCTTCGCTGACACTGGCGAGGCGGCGGCTGGTAGGCCTTCCCTCACCGATCTTACCAACGGCGTCAGCGCTATTTCGGTTGGTACGGGTGGCCTGATCCCGCTTGGTGCGCCTGCAATCCCGACCGGCATGTTTGCCGATGATAGGGTCCTGCAGGAACATGATGGGTTCGCCGTATTCGGCCAGGTCGACTGGTCCATAACCGATGCTTTCGAGTTGTCTCTCGGCGCTCGCTTTACCGATGAGTCCAAGGACATCACGGCCAGTTACACGCAGACAAACCCGGGCACGACACCGCCTGATTTGACTGCTATCGGGACGTCAATCTTCCTGTTCGAGCAATGGGTGGCAGGCGGCCAGATCGGGGCACCGCCTGATCTCACGCCGCTGTTGGCCGTCGCACAGCCCAACGCAGGCTGGTTCGCCTGGACGCTGGACCCGTTCTCGCCGCGACCCGACGTCGTCGATTCGATCGAGGATGACCAGGTTACCGGTACGGCCAAGCTGACCTGGTTCATCAACGATTCGATGATGATGTATGGATCTTACTCCACGGGCTTCAAGTCGGGTGGCACCAACACGGATCGGATTAATCCCAGCCAGCCACAGACCTTCGGTCCCGAGACGTCCAAGTCGGCCGAAATTGGTTTCAAGGGTGACATCGGTGATCGGTTCCGCCTTGCGATGAATATCTACCAGACGGACTTCGAGGATTTCCAGGCCAACTCGTTTACCGGCACGGGCTTCAACCTGCAAAATGCGGGTGACCTCGAGATCAAGGGCATTGAGATCGAGTATCTCTGGCAAGTGATGGACAACATGAGCGTGTCCGGCTACTACGCGCACAATGAAGGCGACTTCGTCACCTTCAAGGGTGCAACGTGCCAGGACGCAAACCCGTTCCACACCCTCTCCGCCGACCCGGGCTTCAACCCGGCTACGGGTTTTTGCGATCGTGACGGCGAAGCGATTCCGTACAATCCTGAGGATCGCTTCAATATCGGCATCACGCAGAACGTCCCGATGGACGCCGGCAACATGTTCCTCCGGCTCGAATACGCATGGGCTTCCGAATTCACGTCGGACGGTGATAACGATCCGCTAACCACCCAGGATGACTTCGGCATTCTCAACCTGCGCGTCGGTGTCGATCTCGACGACTGGAACTCGACGATTACGCTCTGGGGTCGCAACGTCACAGATGAACGCTACTTCACAGGCTCGTTCGATCCACCCTTGCAGGATCCGGGCCGGATGGCTTCCTACCCGGCCGAGCCAGCAACCTACGGCATTACGTTCCGTAAGAACTGGGACTAATACCGGCAAGTAAATGAAGGGCGGCAGGTTCTCCTGCCGCCCTTTTTCGTTCCAGGGATGACGCAATGCGTGATGCTTCAATCAATGTCGGACTCGCCCAGATAGCACCTGCCTGGCTGCAACGCGACGCGACACTCGAAAAGGTAGTCGCCTGGATTGGCGATGCTGCTGCCAGAGATTGCGACCTTGTTGCATTCGGCGAAGCGCTCGTGCCCGGTTATCCTTTTTGGGTCGAGCGTACCGAAGGAGCAAAATTCGAGTCCGCTCTGCAGAAGGAATTGTTCGCCCACTACGTCGGCCAGGGCGTGTGTATCGAGGACGGTGATCTCGAACCTGTTTGTGCAGCGGCACGCGACAACAACATCGCCGTCTACGTCGGAATTATGGAACGCGCCGCGAACCGCGGCGGCCACAGCCTGTATTGCTCGATGGTCTATATCGATAGGTCGGGCGTAATCCAATCCGTGCACCGAAAACTAATGCCGACGCACGAGGAACGCCTGGTCTGGGCCATCGGTGATGGCAACGGTCTCCGAACTCACAAGCTTGGCCCGTTCACGGTGGGCGGGCTCAACTGCTGGGAAAACTGGCTGCCGCTGCCTCGCGCCGCACTCTACGCGCAGGGCGAAGATCTGCACGTCGCAATCTGGCCCGGCAGCATTCGCAACACCGCAGACATCACGCGCTTCATCGCGCGTGAGGGTCGTTCATACGTCGTATCGGTATCAGGACTCATGCGCAGGGAAGACATCGATACATCGCTGCCCCATGCCGAATTGCTCATCGAGTCAGCCGACGAGGTCATGGCCGACGGGGGCTCCTGCGTCGCCGGCCCGGACGGGGAATGGGTTCTCGAACCCGTTACAGGCACCGAGTCGCTCAACGTCGTCGAAATCGATCATTCCCGCGTGCTTGAAGAACGGCACAGTCTGGATGTCGTCGGGCACTACTCGCGGCCCGACGTGACCCGTCTCGTCGTCAACCGCAAGCGACAAACAACGGTCGAATTCGACGACTAGATATCGTCTTCCCATAGCGTTGGTCACAACGAGTGTGAACCAGCTGACACTTCACCTGAGGAGCGCAGGGAACAACACACCCTCACACGCCTGCGGCTATGGATTCGGGAATGTTGTTCCCTGCGCTCGTCTGAGTGCATCGCGGGCTCATGCGCCGACGCCACGCCATGGTCAAAGACGGGGAGGGATCAGGTAGCCGAATCCATAGCCGAGCTGGCAGTCTGACAAAACTACGTGGCGAGGAAGGAATAGGCGAGGCGTGTTCGGCTGCCTGATCCCTCCCCGTCGCTTCACCGATGCCGTCTGTTGTCTTCGGCTAAATCGCGACCCAGGTGAGATACGCGCCAAACACCGCGGCAAACAGGGCCGAAACGCGCAGCAGGCCATCCGACTTCGACAACCACCAGTTGATCAGCTTGTCGAGCCGCTCGCGTCCCATGATCAATACGCTGACCGCTGCCACAACGGCAATCACGGCCAGTATGCGCATAACATGAGGATGGCGAAGTTCATCGGCCAGCCACCACAGCAATGCACCCATCGCCAGTCGAATCACAATAGCCAGAACGAACCTGGCCTGGCTTTCCATGGTCCCGAGCACGGAACGAAAAAGTGCCGGCTGAACGAACCCAACGAGCCCGATCAGGACGAACAATGCGCCAAGTAAGGCAACGATCTTAGTCATTTTGCTATTGTAGCGCCGATAGGTCGTCGAAAGGCGATGTGACAGGGGGATCTCATGAACAAGCTGTACAACAACATTCTCGAGACAATCGGCAATACACCGATCGTCAAGCTCAACAAACTCGGGCCCGAAGACGTGAACGTCTACGTCAAGGTCGAGTCCGTCAATCCAGGTGGATCCGTCAAGGACCGGTTGGCCCTCTCCGTCATCGAAGCGGCAGAACGAGACGGCACACTCAAACCCGGCCAGACCGTGATTGAAGCCACCTCCGGGAATACAGGTATTGGCCTGGCCATCGTCTGCGCCCAGAAAGGCTACCCCCTCGTGGTAACCATGGCCGAGAGCTTCAGCGTCGAACGCCGCCGTATGATGCGTTTCATCGGCGCCAAGGTCGTTCTCACACCTGCCGAACTCAAGGGCAGCGGCATGCTGGCCAAAGCTGCTGAGCTCGCTGAGAAACACGACTGGTTCCTCGTACGTCAGTTCGAAAACGAGGCCAACGCAGACGCCCACACGCGCACGACGGCACCTGAGATCCTCGAAGCGTTCGGTGACAAGAAGCTCGACTACTGGGTATCCGGTTTCGGCACAGGCGGCACACTCAAAGGCGTGTCACGCGTACTTAAGGAAAAGAGCCCGGACACCAAAATTATCGTCTGCGAGCCCGACAACGCCCAGATTCTCGGCAGCGGCATCCCGCAGGAACGCCACACCGACGGTTCGCCCAAGGAAAGCCACCCGCTGTTTCGCCCTCACCTTATGCAGGGCTGGACGCCGGACTTCATTCCGAAGTTGACCGAGGACGTGGTTACTGCAGAGCACATCGACGGCATCGTGCCCATTGATGGCAATGATGCGTTGCGCCTGTCGCGTGAGCTCGCACAACGGGAAGGGATCTTCGTTGGCACCTCTGCCGGCGCTACCCTGGCCGGCGCCCTGGCCATCGCTGAGAAAGCGCCACCAGGCTCAAACGTGTTGTGCATGTTGCCCGATACAGGAGAACGTTACCTGAGCACACCGCTGTTCGATGATATTCCCGTCGAAATGACCGAGGAAGAGCTGATCATCATGCGCTCGACACCCAACTACCGCTTCGGCGCACCTCCACCGCCGCCCGCTCGGGAGGAAGAGAAAAAGCAGGAAGAGGCCACCGTTGAGGCCCCGGCAGACGCAGTGGCTTTTCTCGAGGACGCAACCCACGACAGTGACAACCCCGTGGTTCTGTTTGCCCTTGAGTGGTGTGAGTTTTGCTGGTCGGTCCGCAAGATGTTCGCGCACTACGAGGTTCCCTATCGCGCTGTCGATCTCGACTCTGTTGCCTATCAGGAGGGCAACAAGGGCGGCAATATTCGCAAGGCGATTGAAAGGCAGACGGGCCTCAAGACGATTCCGCAGATCTACATCGGTGGCAAACACATCGGCGGTGCGACGGATCTATTCGACGCGGCCAAAGACGGCTCGATGGCGAAGCTCCTCGAAGAGAACAATGTGGCGTGGAATACATCGGCAGACCAGGATCCGTATTCGTTCCTGCCGAAGTGGCTACACAAGCGCTAGGCCGCTGCCGCACGTCCCTGTGCTCCGCGGCACAGGGCTGTCCTGCCCTAGTCGTTGAAGAAATACATGCCGAGCGTTTCGGCTACGCAGGCCGGTTTGCGCTCGCCTTCGACCTCAAGACGGGTTTCCGAAGTCAGGAGCAGCGCTCCCCCCCTGCTGCGCGCCTGCAGCAACTTTGCACGCGCCCGCAATTTAGAGCCAACTGGAACCGGCGCATAAAAACGAACCTTGTTCATGCCGAAGTTGATAGCCCGCGCCAGGTTCGCGACCTCAACGAAATCGCCGGTCAATGATGGGATCAGTGCCAGGGTCAGGTAGCCATGGGAAATAGTCCTGCCGTTCGGCATCTCCCTGGCCGCGCGTTCGGTGTCAACATGAATCCACTGGTAGTCACCCGTCGCTTCGGCGAACTGGTCAATACGATGCTGATCGATGACGACCCAGTCGGACAAACCGACCTCCTCACCTTCGAGTGCTTTGGCATCTTCAATGGATTCTATGCGCCGCAAGTCCGTCCCCCGGTCCGGATAATGACGAAGACAACATGCAGTGATACCTGATGGCGAATCAATCCGCAATCCCGTGTTTGGCACAGCGTTCGCAGTTGACCCAGCCAGAATCGCCGTTGGCGTAGTGTTCTTTTTTCCAGATGGGTAAGCGTACTTTGAGCGCATCGATGATGTATCGGCAAGCCTGGAATGCCTCATCGCGATGTGCAGAGACGACCCCGACCCACACAGCGCACTCGCCAATCTCGAGCAATCCCGCACGATGTACGCAGCGGGCATCAAGGTAAGGGAATTTCTCTTTCGCCTCGGCCAGTACCTTGTTGCCCTCGACGACGCAGAGCGGCTCGTACGCCTCGTACTCAAGGCGTTCAACGATATGACCTTCGTTTTCGTTGCGCACCCAGCCTTCGAACGCGCAGAAGCCGCCGGCGGCCGGATTCGCCAGAGACCGCTGTAGCGCTGCCGGGTCGATGGCTTCCTGGGTTACCTCGATCATGTCAGCCGCCCGCAACCGGGGGAAACAACAGGACCGTGTCACCGTCGCTCACGGGCGAGTCCCAATCCGCCATGTGATCGTTGATCGCGACCTTGCAGTGTCCGTTGGGCTCCGAGGAACCATGCCGAAGTCGTGTCTGCTCGAACACGTCGTGCGCGGTTGATGCGTCCAGTTGGAGGGTCTCTTCGGCGATACCGGCATGTTCACGAAACATCGCGAAGTAGCGCACAGTGATGGTCTTTTCTGTGGAACTCATGATGCGGCCTTGAGAACGCTGTCGGCCAGATCGTCCGGCGTATTGATGTTATCAAGCGATCCCGGATCGAGCTGCTCGATCAGGTACGTGTCCGACCGGATCAGGATCTTGCGAGGACAATGGATGCCTTCGTCGGCCAACTCCCGGATCGTATCCGCACTTCCGGCACGGTAAATCGCACACAAAGGCTCGGGCAGACCATCGTGACTGCTCACGTAGGCTGTGAATGGATGGTCAGGCGAATAACTCGCTCGCAGGTGCCCAATGGTATCGGCACTGATGTTTGGCAGGTCACAGGCGACCACGAGCCAATTCACAGCAGGATGCTCGTCCATGGCTGACAGGATACCGGCAAGCGGCCCCATGTCGCTGTACCTGTCGATAATTTGTGCGAACTGACGACGCTCGGGTTCGTCCTTTTGTTCATTACGTGTCGAGACGAATACTCGCTCGACCTGCGGCTCAAGCAGCGCCACCATGAAAGCAAGCTGCGACTGGCCATCGCGTTCGAGCAGGGCTTTGTCGTGACCCATGCGTTTGCTTTTCCCGCCCGACAGAACGAGCCCGTACACCGGCGTCTCACTCATCGCGCTGAAAATCCCGCTTGCCACCCGACTTGGCCATCAACTTCGTTTCAGAGATAACAATGTCATGCGACACGGCTTTAAGCATGTCGTACACCGTCAGCGCGGCAACGCTCGCACCTGTCAGTGCTTCCATCTCAACGCCGGTCTTGTGATGCACTTTGCAGCGGCAGTCGATCACGACGTCAGTGCCGTCCATTTCGATGGTCACCTTGCAGTTATCGAGACCGAGCGGATGACAGAAAGGAATCAGTTCGTGCGTCTTCTTGGCCGCCATGACGCCCGCAATAATCGCAGTCGCGAACACGGGCCCCTTCTTGGTCTGAATGTCATCGCCGGAAATCAGTGCGGCGGCATCGTCAGGCAGGCGCACGCATGCCCTTGCATGCGCCTCCCGGTCTGATGCGGTCTTATCACTCACGTCGACCATGGTTGGTCGATTTTGCGCGTCGATGTGACTCAATTTTTCCAAGGGCTATCCCCCGATTCGATACATTTCAACTTTGCGCAACACGTGCGCTTCGGCCACTGCGGGCCGGCGTAATTCACTATACCGATCAGCACGTTGCAGCCAGATTTGCGACAGTATATCCGTGAGCTCTTCCTCATCGGCGTCGTTTCGTAACGACTCGCGCAGATCCGTTCCCTGGTTCGCGAAGAGGCAAGTATAGAGCACGCCGTCGGCCGACAAGCGTGCGCGGCTGCAATCGCCACAGAACGGCTCGGTCACCGAGGATATAAAGCCGATCTCGCCCTGCCCATCAACGTATTCATAACGACGAGCCACTTCGCCTGGATAACTCTGGTCGATGCGGCGCAAGGGCCAGCGCTCCCGGACTTGTTGCAGCAGTTGCCGCGACGGCACGACCTGGTCAAGGCGCCAGCCATTGCGATTGCCTACGTCCATGAATTCGATCAGACGGACGATGTGCCCGCTCCCCCGGAAATGCTCGAGCAGATCGAGCACGGAATGGTCGTTGACGCCTCGTTGCACGACGACGTTGATCTTGATGGGCGCCAGACCCGCCAGCTTCGCTGCTTCGATGCCCTCGAGTACTTTGCCGAGGTTGCCGCGGCCACCGCTCAGGTAGCGGAATATCTTCTCATCGAGGCTGTCGAGGCTGATCGTCACGCGATGCAAACCAGCGTCCGCGAGTTTGGCCGCCGCGGTTCCCAGCAGCATGCCATTGGTCGTCAACGCAAGATCCTCGATGCCCGGGATCGACGCCAGGCCCCGAACGAGCTCCGGGAGCTTCTTGTCCAGCAAGGGCTCGCCGCCCGTCAATCGCAACTTGCTGACGCCCAGTCCTGCCGCGACGTTCGCGACTTTCAGAATCTCGTCGTAGGTCAGTCGCTGCTTGCGGCTGAGGAACGCATAGTCCTCGTGAAACTCATCCTCTGGCATGCAGTAGGGGCAACGGAAATTACACTGATCCAGGACCGAAATCCGGAGATCGTGCAGGGGCCGGCGCAACGCGTCGCGCGTAACTGCAACTTTAGTCGCGGTGGCGTCATCGGGAATCAGGTGCGAACTCATGTGCGCATTCTGCCGGAACTTTGCGTGGTTACAAACCGCAACAGACGACATCGCTGGTCTTTGATAAGCTGCGTCGCCTGTCAGAAAGGGGAATTCGCAAGCATGCAAGTAACTTTCAGCGAAACCGAACTCGCATTCCAGGAGGAAGTCCGGGCGTTCTTCCGCGACGAGTACCCTGACGACATCCGCGCGGTCGTGGACTCAGGTGCCGAAATGCCCCCCGAGATGCAGGTCCGCTGGCAACAGACCCTCCACGCGAGAGGCTGGGCGGGCGTTAACTGGCCGGTAGAATACGGTGGAACCGGCTGGACTCCGGTACAGAAGTACATCTATGCGCGCGAAGAGGCCAGCGCGAATTCGCCTGTCATTATTCCATTTGGGCTTAACATGGTCGGCCCGGTCATCTACACGTTTGGCAGCGAAGCGCAGAAACAGCGATTCCTGCCTGACATCCTCGCGAGCAATACCTGGTGGTGCCAGGGCTACTCCGAACCCGGTGCCGGATCTGATCTCGCATCTCTCAAGACAAAAGCCGACCTCACCGGGGATCACTGGGTAGTCAATGGCACGAAGACCTGGACGACACTCGGGCAATTTTCCGATTGGATCTTCTGCCTCGTGCGTACGAACACCGACGTCGCGCGGCGCCAGGAAGGCATCAGTTTCCTGCTCATCGATATGAAGACACCCGGTGTCACCGTCAAGCCGATTATCCTGCTGGACGGTTCACACGAAGTGAACGAAATCCATTTCGACAATGTCGAGGTGCCGTTAGAGAACCTCGTCGGTGAGGAGGGCAAAGGCTGGACCTACGGCAAGGTGCTCTTACAACACGAGCGCACGAATTCGGCGAACACGTTCCGTTCGGAATATCGCCTGAAGAAACTGCGTGCCCAGGCCGCCGGTTCCGTTCGCGGCGCAGCGCCGCTGGCTGATGACAAGAACTTCATGCGTAGACTCGCTGCGGTCGAAGTCGAGCTGAAAGGACTTGAGTACACCGAACTGCGCACGCTGGCAGCAGTCGCATCGGGCAAGGCACCGGGACCGGAATCGTCGTTCCTCAAGATCAAGGGCACCGAGATTCAGCAGGCGATCGATACGCTGTATATGGATGCCGCGGGTTACTACGCCTTGCCGTATAAACCCGAACCGGCTGTGGGCGAAGGTAGCGAGACACTCACAGCGCTGCGTTACTTCAATTTTCGCAAGGCAACAATTTATGCTGGCTCGAATGAGATTCAGAAAAACATCATCGCCAAGCATGTGCTCGGCCTGTAGGTAACAGTCATGGATTTTTCGCTCAGTGAGATTCAGGCGATGCTGGCCGACAGCGTCGACAAGTTCATTAACAACGAATACGACTTCGATACGCGCCAGACGTACGCGCAAAGCGACAGGGGCTTCAGCGATGATGTCTGGAAGACGTTCGCCGAGCTCGGCTGGACGGCCGTGCCCTTCGACGAAGACGACGGTGGCCTGGAAGGTGGCCCGGTCGACATCATGGTCCTGATGCAAAAACTGGCACAGGGACTCATCGTCGAGCCGTATCTGGCCAACGTCATTATGGCGGGTGGCGTTCTCCGTCGCGCTGCCAGCACCGGTCAAAAAGAACGTTGGCTGCAGCCAATGATCGCAGGCGAATTGCACGCGACACTGGCATTCAATGAACCGCAGGCGAGCTATGATCTGGCTAATATCGCGACAACGGCGACTCCTGACGGAAGCGGCTGGCTGCTGAGCGGCTGCAAAGCACTCGTACCCAACGGCGGCACATCCGATCTGCTAATTATTCCGGCTCGCACCGCAGGCGACACGGGCGATGAACACGGCATCACACTGTTCGCTGTTGCCGCTGACAACGACGGATTATCGTGTAATTCGTACGCGACCATCGATGGCCTGCGTGCCGCAGAAATCACGCTGAACGATGTTCGTGTTTCGGGCGATGCCGTGCTCGGTGAGGTCGACAAAGGTTTCGCCGATCTGGATGCAACGATTGACGAAGCAACTCTGGCTATCTGCGCCGAGGCCGTTGGCATCATGCAGGTTCTGAAGGACAAAACGGTTGAGTACTCGAAAGACCGGAGCCAGTTTGGTGTGCCGATCGGCAGCTTCCAGGCACTGCAACATCGCATGGTGGATATGCTCATGGCTTGTGAGCAGGCGCAGTCGCTGCTCATGTGGGCGGTCATGGCAAATGCGAGCGGGAGCGAGGAAAGCAAGCGCGCTGTCAGTTCAATAAAGTACATGATCAGCACGGCAGGGCGGGAACTTGGCGAAGACGCCATCCAGATTCACGGTGGCATGGGGGTAACCTGGGATCTCGACGTCGCTCACTACTTCAAACGCCTGACAGCGATCTGCACATTTTTCGGCAATGCCGACTGGCACCTCGACAAACTCGCCGCTGCTAACCATTAGACAGTAGACTGGGGCGATGTTTCCGCAAGCGATCGTCGATTTCTACGCAAATAACCAGGAACTGCTCTGGTTCACGACGTTGTTCGTCGACCTGGGTTGTACAATCGCCCTTTACCGCCTGTTCGGCAAAGCCGGGCTGCAGGTCGCGATTGCCGTTGCGATCATCCTCGCCAACCTTCAGGGACCGAAGCTGACCGTAATTTTCGGACTGCAAACCAGCCTTGGCGTGATCTTCTATTCGAGTATCTTCTTCGCCACTGATGTGCTCAGCGAGAACTATGGCAAAGCCGCAGCGAACAAGGCGGTACGCATGGGTTTTGCTGTCAGCGTAATCGTCTTGATCATGCTGAGCCTTGCCCTGCTCTACCTTCCGAGCAGCAAACCCGGGACAGCGGAGTTCTCCGCATCGATACACGATGCGTTTGCGACGATCGTCAATTTCACGCCGCGCTTCATTTTCGGATCGCTGCTGGCGTATTACATCAGCCAGCACTTCGATGTCTGGGCCTTTCACAAGATCAAGTCACTCACGGGCGAGCGCTGGCTCTGGCTACGCAACAATGGCTCGACAATGGCCTCCCAGATCGTCGATACAACGATCTACTCGCTGGTGGCATGGTGGGGCATCGTCGATCTGAAAACAGCCCTGGCACTGGGTGCCGCGAAGTACATATTCAAAGTCGTCATAGCCGCGATTGATACGGTATTTATTTACTGGGCGCGCCAGAGTTTCCGTCGGCGCACCATCCCCGAACCGGCCTGATAGACTAGTGCCCATGAAACCGTCAGGTGTCATCACATTCACGACCGACTTCGGCCACAAAGGGCCGTTCGCAGCAATCATGAAAGGCGTGATTCTCGGCCGCTTCCCGGCGGCGAAGATCATCGACCTTGCGCACGATATCCCGGCGCAGTGGCCACCCGAGGCCGGGTTCTGGGTTAGCCGTTCCTACGCGTGGTTCCCGGCCGGATCAGTCCACCTGGCCATAGTCGATCCGGGCGTCGGCACCGAGCGCGACATCCTCGTCGCTGAATGTGACGGCCATATGTTCATGGCGCCTGACAACGGTCTGCTCGCGCAGCTCTTTGACAGCTGCGGCAATCCTCAGGTCTGCAAGCTGACCCGGAAAAAGCTCAGCTCGCTGAACCTGCCTGCACCCAGTGCGACCTTCCACGGTCGTGATATTTTCGCACCTGTTGCGGCCGAATTGGCCTCAGGACGCGTCGCCATCGGGGATATCGCCGAGAAAACCAATGATTGGACACCCGGATGGATCGACGAGCCGGATGTCACGAAAGGAAAAGTCACCGGCATGGTGGTTACGGTCGATACGTTTGGTAACCTGATCAGCAATATCGATGCCAGCCTGATTCGCGACTTCAAGGAACCGGTCGCTAACATCGCCGGCCACCAGATTGAGATGCAGACGACCTACGGCCGCGCGCAGCCAGGCGACTACCTCGCGCTAGTCAATTCATTTGGCGTGATCGAAGTTGCCAGGGCCGAAGGCAGCGCCGCCGACGGACTCGGCTCGGAGCGTGGCGCGCCTCTCGTCATTCGCGACGGCTTCCAAACCTGACCAGAATTAAGGTACCAGTTACCTTATTTCTAAACCTGATTCGAAATAAGGTAACTGGTACCTTAATTGGTACCTTAATTCTGGATCTGCAGAGCCTGTTTTTCGAGTTTCGCCCACGAGTCTCGTAGTGTCACGATACGATTGAAGACACTGCCCTCTTCCACCGCGTCTTTGCAGAAGTAACCCAGACGCTCGAACTGCACCGCGTCACCTGCCGCAAGATCGGCCAGTGACGGCTCGAGTTTCGCGTCGACGGTCTCAAGAGAGCTCGGATTCAAGACGCTGTGAAAGTCCTTTGCCGCGTTTGGATTCGCCTCAGTAAACAGGCGATCATACAAACGCACCGGTGCATCGACTGCGTGCTGGCAGGATACCCAGTGAATCGTGCCTTTCACCTTACGATCTGACGTGCCTGTGCCACTACGAGTGTCGGGGTCGTAGCTGCACCGCAGTTCGACGACATCACCATCGTCATTCTTGATGACCTCGTCGCACCGAATGATGTAACCGAACCTCAAACGCACTTCTCCGCCAGGCTTCAGTCGGAAGAATTTGCGTGGCGCATCCTCCATGAAATCGTCCTGCTCGATCCAGAGCTCTCGCGAGAAGGGCAACTCACGCGTGCCGAAGTCGGGGTTGCCCGGATGATTCATGGCCTCCATGAGTTCGACCTGGTCCAGAGGATAGTTTGTCAGAACAACCTTGAGCGGACGCAGAATCGCCATGCGGCGCGCGGCCGAATCGCCCAGCGTCTCGCGCACGCAGTTTTCGAGCGCGCCCATCTCGATCAGCTTGTCTTTCTTCGTCACGCCAGCGCGCACAACGAACTCACGCAGAGCCTCTGGCGGATAACCGCGGCGACGCATGCCGGCGATCGTCGGCATGCGAGGGTCATCCCAATCGGATACGACGCCTTCTTCAACCAGCGCATTGAGTTTGCGTTTGCTCGTGATCGCGTACGCAATGTTGAGGCGCGAAAACTCGATCTGGCGCGGCCGATGCTCGGGCTGCAACTGGTCAAGGAACCAGTCATACAGTGGCCGGTGATCCTCGAATTCAAGTGTGCACAGCGAGTGCGTGATTCCCTCATAGGCATCGGACAAACCGTGCGCAAAATCGTACATCGGGTAGATGCACCACTTGTCGCCGGCATTCTGGTGCGGGATGTGTCGAATACGGTAGATGGCCGGATCGCGCATATTCATGTTGGGCGATGCCATGTCGATTTTCGCCCGCAGCACATGCTCGCCGTCAGCAAACTCACCCGCATACATGCGAGCAAACAGATCAAGATTCTCCTCGATGCTCCTGTCGCGATACGGACTGTTCTTGCCAGGCTCGGTCAGCGTCCCCCGGTGTTCGCGAATTTCCTCCGCGCTCAGACTGTCGACGTAGGCCACACCTTTCTCGATGAGCTGGATCGCCGATTCGTGGAGCCGGTCAAAATAGTCGGACGCGTGTGTCAGCCGATCTTCCCAATCAAAACCGAGCCAGCGCACGTTTTCTTTGATGGCCTCGACATACTCGGGGCTTTCCTTGCCTGGATTCGTGTCGTCCAGCCTCAGATAAGTCCGACCGCCCGTCTCGGCAGTGACGCCAAAATTCAGGCAGATCGACATGACGTGCCCGATATGCAGATAACCGTTTGGCTCCGGCGGAAACCGGGTCACAATATCGGCGTGCTTTCCTGACTCGAGGTCGTCGTAAATGATCTTGCGGATAAAGTCCCGCGGTTCTATATCGTTCATGGTGGCGGATTGTACTTGAACTTGTTTATCCGCGGGGCAATTCGAGTACAATGCCGCGCATGCCGAATATCACCTTACCTGACGGCTCCATTCAGGAGTTTGACACTGCCGCTCGCGGTAGCGAAATTGCTTCTCGCATTGGCGAGGGGCTCGCTCGCGCCGCCGTGGCAATTCGCGTCAATGGCGAACTCTGGGATCTGTCCAGGGACATCGAAACGGACGCCTCTGTGGAGATCGTCACGCGCGATTCTGACGACGGCATAGAGCTGCTGCGCCACGACGCTGCGCATGTACTCGCCGAAGCGGTCAAGGAGCTTTGGCCCAAAACGCAGGTAACGATCGGCCCAGCCATCGAGAACGGCTTCTACTACGACTTCGCCCGCGAAGAACCGTTTACCGACGCAGACCTCGAGACTATCGAAGCCCGCATGAAAGACATCGTCGATCGCGACGAGGGCATCAACCGCGAAGTCTGGCAGCGCGACAAGGCGGCCGAGTTCTTTCGCAGTATTGGCGAGGAATACAAAGCCGAGATTATCGAGAGCATCCCATCGGACGAGGATCTGACCCTGTATCGCCAGGGCGAGTTCATCGACCTCTGCCGTGGACCGCACTTGCCATCGACTGGGAAGCTCGGCAAAGCGTTCAAGCTGACACATGTCTCCGGCGCCTACTGGCGTGGCGATTCGAACAACGAGATGCTGCAAAGGATCTACGGCACGGCCTGGTCGAACGACAAGGCGCTGCGTAAATACCTGCACATGCTCGAAGAAGCCGAGAAGCGCGATCACCGCCGCCTCGGCCGCGTCATGGATCTGTTCCATTTCCAGGAAGAAGCACCGGGCGCTGTTTTCTGGCACCCGAACGGATGGGCCGTATTCCAGTCGCTCATCGAGTACATGCGACAGAAACAGAATGCAGCCGGATACCAGGAGATCAACACCCCTGAAATTATGGCGAAAGCGTTGTGGGAGAAGTCGGGCCACAACGCGGCCTTTGGCGATAACATGTTTACGTCAGAGACTGTCGACGGCCGCGTTTACGCCGTTAAGCCGATGAATTGCCCGGGTCACGTGCAAGTCTTCAAGCAGGGCATCACGAGTTACCGCGACCTGCCAGTACGTCTTGCCGAGTTCGGCAAATGCCATCGCTACGAACCATCGGGCGCCCTGCACGGCATGATGCGCGTGCGTGCATTCACTCAGGACGATGCGCACATCTTCTGTACGCCGGAGCAGATCACTGATGAGTCAATTGCGGTCTGCAAACTCATTCTTGAAATCTACCGCGGCTTTGGATTTGAAGACGTACGCATCAAGTTCGCCGACCGACCTGAGGTCAGGGTCGGCGAGGATGCCGTCTGGGACCAGGCTGAGCAGGCGCTGCTCAAGGCACTCGAAGCCGGTGGTCTCGAGTACACACACAATCCGGGCGAAGGTGCTTTCTACGGTCCCAAGCTCGAGTTCGTCCTGCGGGACGCCATCGGCCGCGACTGGCAATGCGGCACGTTGCAGGTGGATCTCAACATGCCAGGCCGCCTCGGGGCGACCTATATCGGAGAGGACGGCAACAAGCACGTACCCGTCATGTTGCACCGCGCGATATTCGGTTCGCTCGAACGCTTCATGGGCATACTGATCGAACACCATGCGGGCAACCTACCGCTGTGGCTCGCGCCTCAGCAGGTCAAGGTACTGACCATTACGTCCGACGCCGACGACTATGCAGCCGAGATCGTCGCAGCATTGCGTGCTGCAGGGATTCGCGCCGACAGCGACGTCAGGAACGAAAAGATCTCTTACAAGGTCCGCGAGCACAGCGTCGCCAAGATTCCAGCGTTGTTTGTAGTCGGCCAGCGTGAGATCGACGAACGCACGGTCGCAGTACGTCGTCTCGGGTCGAAAAAACAAGCATTTATGGCGCTCGATGATGCAATTTCTGCTCTGAAAACCGAGATCGGCAGCCACGGCAGAAACGAGTAGTTTTCGCTTTCTGGCGAGGACGCCAGCGTATCCCAACACAAGTGGCCACGCCCATAGTCGCGTTTCGCCGATCGCGCGGAACCGCAAACGTGACGCGCCTTGCACTTTCACTGTGCGCCGCGTCACAAATTACAGATTCCGGCGCCGCCTACCGACAATTCCCGCAAGGCCTGCGGATATACTCCATAGACGCAAGGACTGCACGTACAATTAGACATAAGGCTTTGGAGGAAAGGAAGTGGCGCTGGACCGATTCAAAACACAGGTATTATTGCTGCATAGCGAGCAGAGCACCCTGGACTCCCTGAGTTCCGGGTTCAGTGATCGTTATACGGTGCACTGCGCGACCAGCGGCAGTGAAGCGCTTAACACACTCGTCGCAACACCCATCAACGTCATTATCACGGCACAGGACCTGCCGGGCATGAGCGGTCTGGAAGCATTACGAGAAGCCAAGAAACGCTCACCCGATACGATTGGCATCCTGCTTGCCGGCAACTCCGACCGGGACCTCGAAGCCCTGGTTGGTGATGAAGAAGTATTCCAGGTTGTGCGTGGCAACGTCACAAGCGGCTCTTTGCTCAAACTCGTGGAAAATGCGACGCGCCAGATCCGCCTGATGGCACTGGCCGGGGCCGCCAACGACACGGCCGCTAATGTTGACCAGCCTGCTGAACACATCGTCATGGAGACATCGGAAAACGGCGCCACGATAATCAGCGACGGCACAGGCCGCATGCCCGTACTCAACCCGGAGAAGATCTCCGCCGCAGTCTCAGTTGGCTCGAAATCGGTCGACGTACTGGTGCTAACCAAGGACCAGGAGTTCCTGACAACGATTAAGGAATCGTCGCGCGGCATGCATACCGTGCACTACGCAAACACGCTTGCACAGGCTGACGAGACGATTCGCGAACAGGAAATCGGCGTCGCTGTCGTCGATGCAGCCATGGTTGGGCAAAAAGTCGAGCAGCTGACTCAGCACCTGCGCAAGGGCTCAGCTCGCCTCGTCTCGATCGTAGCGGGTCGCCGCGACGACGGTGAAATGCTCATGGACCTGATCAACCGTGGCAAGGTCTACCGCTTCTTGCTGAAGCCGGTCTCGCCGGGCCGCGCGCGTCTCGCGGTTGAGGCCTCGGTAAAACACCACCTTGAAGCCCCGGATGCAGCTTTTAAGATCAAGGGTGGTCCGGCGGCGGCAGTGCCCGCTCCGAAGCCGGCTCCCAAGCCCTCGGCAAAACCGGAACCGAAGCCAGCGCCGACGGCGAAAGCCAGGCCGGCACCAGCCCCGAAGCCGGCTCCGGAAAAAACCAGGCAGAGGGCCGAGAAGCCAACACCTGCTCCCAAACCTGTACCCGTTTATCCGCCACTCGGCGACCTGAATATCGAGTCACCGATTAACGAAGGGCTCGCCAGCGCGTTTGGTGAGGACGACTCGAGCTTCACTGAAACGATGACGGGCATCGTCAGCAGCGTTACCGAGAAGTTCAAAGGCAAGAAGGAATCGGCCCCGGTAGCACCTGAGGTGCCCACCGCGGAACTCGCACCATCGGCACCGACGGGTGGATCCGGTGGTTCGCTGCTCAAGAGCCCGAAGGTCCTTGGTATCGCCGCAGCAGCTGTCGCAGTCATCGCCATCGGATCGGTCTGGTTCATGAGTGGCAAAGAAGACGCCGTGCCTGTTGAGCCGGCAACAACAGGATCACCTTCTTTCACAGAGGCCGACGCAGTCTTCGATGCCCCGCCACGGCCTGGCGCCAATGCGGGTGCACTCATCGACGAGGCGCGCCTTGCACGTGATGCTGGCCAGGTATTCAACCCGGCCGGATCAAATGCTATTGAACTGTATACAGCTGCAGTCGCTGCTGATCCGTCGAACGTAATTGTCGCCGCCGAGTTCGAATCGATAATCCAGCAGGCGCTCACCATGGCGGAAACCGCACTGCTCGAAGCACGCCTTGACGATGCGGATGCTGCATTGCAGCGCGTAGCTGTTGCCGATACAGACAACACACGCCTGCCGTTCCTCAAAGCACAGTTATCGCAGATGCAGCTGCGCGGTTACGTCACCGATGCGCGTTCTGCGATTCTTGACGAGCGCTTTGAAGATGCAGCGAATGCGCTCGCGGCAGCGAATGCACTTGGCGTCGCTGATGCTGTAGAAGAACTTGACGTACTCGCCCACGAACTCAGTTCGGCGAGAATCGACCAGCGTGTTGATGAAGTACTGGCCCTGGCCAATGCCCGCCTTGAGGAAGGCGACCTGCTACGCCCGGCCAACAACAACGCCCGTTACTATTACAACCTGGTGCTTTCCAACGATCCAGCCAATACGGCTGCGCGCCAGGGCCTGAACGTGGTTGCTAGCAGGCTGGTACTTCAGGCCCGAACGTATATCGACGCTGGCAATCTCGATAGCGCCGAGGCTCTGTTGGCCGAGGCGCGTGCGATTGATGCATCAAATATCGAACTTGTCGCGACCGATGCCTCACTGGCAAATGCGCGCGACGCGACCGTCGCCGCCGAGCAGCGTCGCGCCGCTGATGCGCGCCGTCAGGCTGAGGCAGACCGCCTGGCCGAGCAAGAACGCCTGGCCGCCGAAGTGCGTGTCGAACAGGAACGCCTGGACGCCGAAGCACGCGTAGAACAGGAACGCCTGGACGCCGAAGCGGGCATAGAACAGGAACGCCTGGACGCCGAAGCGAGCGTAGAACAGGAACGCCTGGACGCCGCTCAAGCGCTGGCTGTGCCGGCAGTAATTGCTACCGAGGATACGCCAGCTGAGACAATCGAAGAACCAGTTGCGGATATCGACGAAGAGCCGGTCGCTGCAGTCGAGACACCTGAACCAACTGTTGTTGCTGCGCGCGAGCAGACCACTGTCACGATCAGTTCACTGACACGAACGCGTTACGTCGCACCGAAATACCCGCGCACTGCGCAACGCCGTGGTCAGTCGGGATGGGTCGACGTGGTCTTTACGGTAGCAGCGGATGGTACGGTCAAGGACCTCAGGGTCCGGAAATCGGATCCTGAGGGTGTGTTCGAAAACTCCGCGATGCGCGCCGTCGAGAAGTGGGAGTTCGAACCCGTCGTCAAAGATGGCGTCATCGTTGAGCAAAGTGCCGGTGTGCGCATGATGTTCGCGCTTGAATAGACAAAAATAGAACGTTTCCAGACTGGATCAAATAGAAAAATCCCGTTACTCTATATGGGATTCTTTCTGAGCCGGTAAATAATAGTGTCACAAGAAACCGTTGAGGCGGCGAGCAAGCCGGCGCGAAAACAACAACAACGCAGCATCGTCACCCAACAAAAGCTACTCAATGCCGCTCTTGAGGCATTCTCCGAGAACGGCTTCAAAGGCACGTCGACGCGCGATATCGCCGAGCGTGCCGGCGTCCACCATCCGCTGATCACGTACCACTTCAAGAATAAAGACAAGCTATGGCGTGCGGCAGCGGACAAGATATTCCGTGATTTTCGACACTCCCTGGCGGCATCTCTTGAAGACCACCAGGACGAATGCCCCAAACAGCGCATGGCGTCGCTGATCAAAGCCTACGTTTACTACGCCAAGAGCCAGCCTGCCCTGCATAAGGTGATGGTCCAGGAGGCCAGCTACCCGAACCCGCGGCTGGATTGGTTAATCGAAACACACCTGACACCGTTTTTTGAGACGACCTTCACCATGCTGGAGGAGTTACAACGGGCTGGCGTTGCCGTGCAAGGCAATCCGAAGCTGTTGTTCAACATGATTCGACTGTCGTCAGGTGGACTGCTGGCGCTTGCCAACGAACTCGAGGCATCGAGTGGTCTCAATGTCGAAGACGATGCGACTCTCGATGAGATCGCCGACATGATCGTCAGTGTTTTCCTGCCAGGAGAATTTCGCCAGCCAGCAGCCTGAGCAGGCTACTTGTTAGCGTACAGGTAGAGCATTTCCATCGCGATATGTGCTGCGGCCAACGCCGTGATTTCGCCGACATCATAGGCAGGTGCAACCTCGACAACGTCCATTCCCACGACGTTGATTCCCCTAAGACCACGAAGAATTGACATGGCCTGGTGGCTGGTCAGGCCCCCGCATACAGGCGTACCGGTTCCCGGCGCATAGCTCGGGTCCAGGCAGTCAATATCGAACGTGACATAGACAGGATTGTCGCCCAGGTGCTTTCGTGTCTCTGCTACAACAGCATCGATTCCTCTTTCATGAACAGACGGCGCATCGATGATGTTGAATCCCATCGTGTCGGCATTTTCCGTCCGTAGCCCAATCTGCACCGATGACGCCGGATCGACTATCCCGTACTTCGCGGCCCAGTAGAACATCGTCCCGTGATCGATACGGTCGTCTTCGTCATCCCAGGTATCGCTGTGTGCATCGAAGTGCAGCAACGACAACGGTGCACCGTGCTTTTTCGCGTGCGCCTTCAACAAAGGATAGGAAACAAAATGGTCACCGCCCAGCGCCAGCAACGCCGGACCCTGCTCGATGATCTTTGATGCATGTTCTTCAATCGCGTCCGGTACGGACTCTGGTTTGCCATGATCGAAAAAGCAGTCGCCTACATCGGCCACCGCCAGTTTGTCGAATGGATCAAACTCCATGCCATAAGGCTTCTCCCAGGCCATGATTGTCGACGCATTGCGGATCGCCCGAGGACCGAAACGGGTTCCGGGACGATTGGTTGTCGCTGTGTCCAGCGGTATACCGGTAACCGCCACGTCAACGCCGTCGAGCGCAGTCACGTATTTCCTGCGCATGAACGATGTTACGCCGGCATAGGTCGGTTCGGGAGTTGTGCCGTACAGGCTATCCCGGTTTATCGCATGATCGCCTTCGCGCTTGTCCATCGTTAACTGCTGACAGCTTTTAGTGTCAGGTCGAGCACCTTGCGTGTGACACCGATAATCGTGTCGGCTTCGCTGTGCGATAGGGTGAACGGCGGCGCACAAATAATGGCATTACCAGACGCGCGCAGGCATACGCCATTCTCGATAAACAAATCGCGGGCAATCGTACCGACGCCCTGCTTTTCGTCAAAGCGTTCCAATGGTTCCTTGGACTTGACGAGTTCAAATGCACCCATGAGTCCGACCATGCGCGAGTTGCCAACGAGCGGATGATCTTCAAGCTCCGCCCATCCTTTTTGCAGGTACGGGCCGATGTCATCGCGAATGCGTTCGATCAGGTTCTCGCGCTGCAGGATCTTCAGATTCGCGATGGCGACGGCACATGCGGCCGGGTGTCCCGAGTAGGTGTAGCCGTGTGCAAATTCGCCGGCTTTGTCTACCAGGACATCCGCGACCCGATCGCTCACAAGAACACCACCGAGCGGCAGATACCCGGACGTCACGCCCTTGGCAAACGGCATGAAATCGGGTCTTGTGCCGAAGTAATCCGCGCCAAACCACTCTCCAAGACGTCCGAAGCCGGTTATCACTTCGTCGGAGATCAGCAAGATGCCGTACTCGTCACAGATACGCTGAACTTCGGGCCAATAGGAATCGGGTGGGACGATGACGCCGCCGGCTCCCTGGATCGGCTCACCGATGAACGCCGCAACCTTGTCCGCTCCGACTTCCTTGATCTTGTCCTCAATGGCGCGCGCCGTGGCAATACCGAATTCGTCGGGTGACAGGCTTTGATCTGAGCCGTACCAGTATGGTTGGTCGACGTGCACGATGCCCGGGATTGGCAGCCCACTTTGCTTGTGCATCGCCTTCATACCGCTGAGGCTGGCAGCCGCCACCGTCGAGCCGTGATAGGCATTATTGCGGCTGATGATCGTGTGCCGTTCGGGCTGCTCCATCAGGTCCCAGTAGGTGCGAACCATACGGACGATCGTATCGTTAGACTCCGACCCCGAACCCGTAAAAAATACGCGGTTGAATTGCGGCTGACTGACTTCGTTGAGCATTGCCGCCAACTCGATTGACGGAGGATGCGCGCACTGGAAAAAGTTATTGTAGTACGGCAGTTCCTGCATCTGCGCCGCCGCCGCATCAACGAGTTCCTGTCGACCATAACCGGCGTTCACGCACCAGAGCCCCGACATGCCGTCGAGAATCTTGTTGCCGTCCGCATCGTAAATATAAACGCCTTCGGCGCGCGTAATAATGCGCGAGCGCTTCTTGTGCAAGTCCTTGTGATCCGTAAACGGATGCAGGTGGTGATCTTTGTCGAGTTCCTGCCAGTCTTCGCGTGAACGTTTTTCAATTGCTGCCATTAATCACCTACGTTGTTAAGACTTAAACATTGAACATCAGGATCTCACGCTCATAGGGCGTGATGATGTCCTGAAATTCCTTGTACTCGTCGTCCTTTAACGCCGTGTACAACGTAATAAACGCATCACCCAGCATGTCGCGCATCGCCGCTGATTCACGCATCGCTTCTATCGCCGAATAAATATGCCGATGCAGGCTGTGATCATCTCCGTAAGCACTTCCTGCGGTTGCTTCGTTGGGCTTCAGGCCTTCAACCATACCGAGGTAACCGCAGGCCAGCGTGGCCGCAATCACGAGATACGGATTCACATCCGAACCGGCTAGCCGATTCTCGATTCGCCGCGCCGCTGGCGGTGAATCAGGGACACGCAGCCCAACCGTTCGATTATCGATAGCCCACGCGAGATTCACAGGCGAAGACCACGGACTTGCCAGTCGGCGGTAGGAGTTCACGTACGGTGCAAAGATCAACAACGCCTCGTTCATGTACTTCTGCAACCCACCCAGGTAGCCCTCGAACAGGTCGGTGGGCATACCATTCTCATCCGAGAATATGTTGTTACCCTGTGTGTCAACGATGCTCTGGTGCACGTGCAGCGCACTGCCCGCATCCCCCGACATTGGTTTGGCGAGGAACGTCGCATGCATGTTGTGGTTGATCGCCGCTTCACGCACTGTGCGCTTGAACAGGAAGACCTGATCCGCTAGCTCCAGCGCGTCTCCATGCAGAAAATTCAACTCAAACTGGGCCGGTCCCATCTCCTGCGAGATCGTATCTATGTTGATGCGCTGCGCTTCGCAGTACTCATAGACCTGGTTCACGAACGGGTCGAAGTCGTTCATCGTATCGATGCTGTAGGGCTGGTTGGCGCCCTCCGTCCAACCCAGGCGGCCCTCGGGAGGCTCGGCGTCGGCGTTGGGATCCGAATGGGGACTCAACAAATAGAATTCGACTTCCGGTGCGACGACCGGGATCCAGCCCTTCTCTTCGTACTTGGATAGTACGTTGCGCAATACGCCACGCGGCGACTTCGCGACAGGTGAACCATCGCGGTAATAGCAATCAAGAAATACCGCGGCAGCCGGGTCGCCGGACCATGGTACGGGGCGCAGGGTTTCCGGGTCGGGCACCAGCCACATGTCCCGATCCTCGACATTATCCGGGTCGCTCACGTAGTCGCCCGAAATCGTCTGTGCGAAAACGCCCTCAGGCATTTTCATATCGCCCTTGCCGAATTTGGCGGCGGGTACTACTTTGCCGCGCGCCGCGCCGGCCATGTCGGGCACGATCGCCTCGACATCTTCGATACCTCTTTGGCTCAGCCATCTCTGGATTAAGTCGTCGTCACTCACGTTACACCTTCTCTTGTTTCGCGCGCGCTCTGCACGCGTCGCCAAACGCCTTGAAAATTATTGTTGATAACTCGTCTTCGGTCGTCTTCCACTCGGGGTGCCACTGAACCGCGAGCGCAAATCCCGCTGCATCGTCGACGCGAAAAGCCTCGACCAGACCGTCGTCGGCGATCGCCTCGACGCTCACACCGTCGGCAAGCCGGGCTACGGCCTGCGCGTGCAGCGAGTTGACCATGAACGTGTCTGTACCCATCAGCTCGCGCAACAAACTGCCATCGGGAAAACTGACCGGATGGGATGGCCCGTATTGCACGTCCAGGGGATCGTCGTTGTTTTCCCGATGATCGTTGTAACCGGGGACCTCGTGAACTTTCTGGTGCAAGGTGCCGCCCAATACAACGTTGAGCTCCTGAAAACCCCGGCAAACCGCGAGCAACGGCATACCGGTCTCAAGTGCACGTTTCGCGAGTGGCAACGTCATCGCGTCACGGTGCGGGTCATGCAGCGTACTGTCTTCACTCGGTTCGCCATCGTAATGATGCGGCTCAACATTCGAATAACTGCCCGTCAAGAGAATGCCGTCGCACTGCGCCAGCAATTCATCGATGTCGATGTCGCCAGCAAGCGCCGGCACCATTAGGGGCAATGCATCGGACGCATCGACTAACGCCCGCAGATATTTCTCACCGACCATGTGGAACGGGTGCGGGCCGTAGATACGCCGGTCGGACGGAACACCGATGATGGGTTTCGGATTCATGAACTAGCTTGCCTCGGCTTTCTTTCCTATCACCTTGAGAATGCCCGCAAGGACTGCAACGCCGATCACAATGGAAATCCACGGTGGCATGCCGAAGCCACCGGGCACCGTTCCCACGGTCAGCGCAACCACCCCGACGAGCAACGCGTACGGCAACTGAGTACGCACGTGCTCGATGTGGTCGCAACCACTAGCGACTGATGACAACACGGTCGTGTCTGAGATCGGCGAACAATGATCGCCCCAGACCGCTCCGGCCAGGCAACACGCTACCGATGAATAGAGGATGTGCATGCCACTCGGGTCGGCCATACCGCTCACGGTCATAACGGCCCACGACAAGGGGATGATCAACGGCATCAGGATCGCCATCGTTCCCCAGCTCGTGCCGGTCGTGAAAGCAGTGATCGCAGCCAGTATGAAAACGATGGCCGGAATCAGGGCGGCGGGCAGCGAGTCCGCCAGCAATGTAACGAGGTACGACGCCGTATTCAGAGTTGCCGTCAGATCGGACAAGGACCACGCAAGTACGAGAATGATCATGCCGAACAAGGTCGCGCGCAGTCCGCCGTACCAGGCATCAACAGTCTCGTGAATCGAGAGGATTCGTTGTCCGATGGTCATCGTCGCCGCGACGAGCACGCCGACAAATGACGAATACATCATTGCCTGGTAAGGACTCGTCGTTTCGAGAACCTCAACGAGCGTGTCACCCTCACCCAGCATAACCAGGCTGACCAGTAATGCGGCAACCAGCGTGATGATGGGAATGAACGCATTAACAGCTCGCAGTGGAATATTGTCTTTGGCTTCCAGTTCATCGCCCTGGATCGCCGGCAACGCCTCGACAGCTTCCGGTTTCACGCTGCCATTGCGCGCACGCATCTCGGCCTTGTACATCGGCCCGAAGTCCAGCCCGCTCGAAGAGATCATAAGTACAAAAATGATCGCGAGTATCGGGTAGAAGCTGTAGGGGATCGAGTGAATGAAGACCGAATAGGCCTGCACATCGGACAAGGCGTCGATCGACGCGAGTGCCTGGTCGATAAGACCAATCTGGTAGCCTATCCACGTCGTTATTAACGCTATGCACGCTACTGGCGCAGCGGTGGAATCAACAATGTAAGCGAGCTTCTCGCGTGATATTTTCAGATGGTCCGTGAGAGAACGTGCCGTATTGCCGACGACGAGCGTATTACTGTAATCGTCGAAGAAGATCATGAGACCCATTAACCAGACCGCAACCTGGCCGCCGACCGCGGTTTTTGCCCGGCTGACAATACTCAGGACGATACTCGCCATTCCACCGTTTCGAGTGATGATGCCAACCATGCCGCCGATCATCATTGTAAAGAGAATGATCGACGCGCGATCGAAGTCAGCTATGGCACCGGTTACGAATACCTGGAAACTGTCGAGCAGGCCCTCTCCCGCGCCCTTGAACGTAAACGACTTAAGCGCGGTCGCACCGACCCACAGCCCGAGCAACAGGGCCGGAATTACGTTGCGCAGCGTGAGCGCCACCGTGATTGCCAGCACGGCAGGGAGCACCGATACCCATCCAGGTATGACGCGAAGCTCCTTACTTGCCAATTCGCCACCTGCTGTTGCGGTCACGCTTGTCGTACCCGCCTTGGCGATGATGACGTCACTAAACGCGGCGTTGCCATCCCCGTCGGCCGTCGCGGACCAGCTTTTGCCAGCGACCGTCAATTGCGCGACGCCACCGGGCGACACGCCGGATACGACATACTCGAGCGGCACGTCGGTTAATCCGACGGCCGGCGACTCGATATCGATAGCGAATGCAGACAGTGGAATTAGCGTCGCGAACCAGCTCGCAACAATGAATTTTCGGATCGGGTTCCGGGAGACCAGCTTGCGATTATTGATGTGATTATTCCTGCAGCTCTGAGTCGATGCGAATCTTATCATGGTCGATCAGTAGCGCGGCTGCAGATGCCCGGCCGCGGCACACAGTGTCGCTCCCAGGCTCGCGCGCCGAGCCTCCGTCATTCGCTGCGTCGGTCCGCATATCGACAACGCACCGAGAATCTCGCCCGTGCTGCCTCGCACCACGGCACCCACACCGGAAAAACCATCTTCAAGTTCATCGACAGTCTCCGCGAATCCACGGCGGCGAACCTCGCCGAACTGTGCCTCCAGCTGGTCTCGGTCGATGATCGTCTTTGCCGTCATTGGCGTAAGTCGCTCACCAAGCCGTTCCATCCCGAACTCATCGAATGCGATCAACGCCTTCCCTGTGGACGTCGCGTGCATCGGCCAGCGCGTCCCGACGTTCCCTCCGGCCGCAACAAAGTGTCCGCCAGTGACCTCGTCGAGAATGAGCATCGTGTCGTCAATTGGCACCTCGAGCGTCGCAGTCTCGCCGGTCTCCTCGGCCAGCCGTTTCAGCAACGGCCGTGCCTTCAGTCGCAGGTTGTCGCTCGACAATGCCTGCACACCGAGTGCCATGAGTGCCGGTCCGAGACGGTAGGCCCCATTTGCCGCATTCCGATCCAGCAACGATTCGCTGTGGAGAGCCTGCAACAGACGGTGCGTCGTGGTTTTGTTGAGCCCGGCAAGATCGCTGACCTGCCCCAGTTGCAGTTCAGGCTGCTCCGAGGTGAAGAGCTTCAGCAATCGCACAGCACGTAGGGCAGCCTGCGCCCCCTGGGGCGTTTTTGGTTCTCGCATCAGGAATTCCACATTATGAATTATTATTTCATAATATAGCAGCATGCCGATTGTTGCGGAAGCACTTGAAATCATTGATGCTTGGTCGCGAACAGACGTGAGAGAACAACCAGATGGCCAAGAGACAATCCCTGCTCAGCGAGCTTCGGGCGGTGCAAAAGAAACACGGCGAGTTCGAGTCGATAGACCTGCTGATCCCCGATCTCAATGGAATCCTCAGGGGCAAACGCGTACGCAGCGGCGACTTCGAAAAATGCTGTAAGGGCGGCTTTGTCTTTTGCGCGGGCGCGACCATGCTCAACACGTTGGGCGAGGTTGTACCCGGCGTCCCCTACGGCGCCGATGATGGCGATCCGGACCTGCCGGCCAAACTCATTCCCGAGTCAATCGTACCCGTGCCCTGGTCAAACCAGCCGATGGGTCAGGCATTCTTCCGCATGGTTGCCGAAGACGGCGGCGACTTCTTCGGCGATCCCAGGACGGTACTCGAGAATGCTCTGAAACCGCTGACCAGGCGAGGCCTGAAACCCGTCGTTGCTACCGAGCTCGAGTTTTACCTGCTCGATGGCAAGTCCAGTGAGCTGAGGATCGGTGCACCCATGATCCCTGGCACCAGCAGACCGCAACCAGGAACGCAGGTCTACAGCCCGGATGACCTGTTTGAAGTAGAGCCATTCCTCGATGACGTTTATGCCTGGTGCGAAGCACAGAATGTGCCGGCCGAGGCTGCGATTTCCGAATACTCTCCCGGTCAGTTCGAAATTAACCTGCACCATGTCGACGACGCCGTACTCGCCTGCGATCACGCCGTCATGCTCAAGCGCATCATCAAGGCCGCAGCGCGGAAGCACGGGTTCATCGCATGCTTCATGGCCAAGCCGTTTGAAGAAGACGCCGGCTGCGGCCTGCACATTCATATGAGCATCGTGGACAAGAACGGCGAGAATTACTTTTCACAGGGGAAAGAGAAGATGGCTTCGCCACCCTTCTCTGCCCGGCTCCGGAATGCCGTCGGCGGCCTGCTCAAACTGATGCCCGAATCCACGCTGATCGGCGCACCAAACGCCAATTCGTTCCGGCGCCTGCGTCCGGACATGTTTGCGCCCGTGGAGCCGAACTGGGGCGTGAACCACCGCGTGGTGTCGATCCGTATTCCCGAATCCGACGAGAAGAACCTGCGGCTTGAACATCGTACCGCTGGCGCCGATGCGAATCCCTACCTGGTCATGGCGGCTGTAGCGGCCGGTGTGCATCATGGCATGAAGAACCGGATCGACCCTGGCCCGATGGTCGAACAGGGAGCCGAGATCGTGCCAAAACTGAAGATCCCAAATCGCTGGGAGGCGGCGATCGACAAGTTCCAGCGCAGCAAGGTCCTGCCCGAGTACCTCGGCAAGGACTATTGCAAGTACTACGCGATGGTCAGGCGCCACGAGGCGGAGCGCTACCACAACAACATCGCCCAACTCGATTTCGACTGGTATTTGCGAGCTGTCTAGACGCTGGATTAACGCGCAAGGCCACGCAGCGGACCTTCCATTTGGCCTTATAACCCCACCAATTCCGCGTGGATTCCCTCACTCTCGATTTTTACGAGAATATCCTGCGACTTCACTTGCCTGGGATCATAGGTAACTGAAATAAGATGAGGCCGGTCATCCCGGTTACATGCACTCACCACACCACCTATTTTATAAATGTGATCCTCAAGAGTTTTCAATTGGTCAAACGGTAGCGTCTCATCAACATGAAGAACAAAATCGGAAAGGCCAGTGCTCATGACTTTCTCCTTGCTGTGCGCCTTTAGCTTTGGTCAGATTTGCCTTTATCGCTTGACAGTTTGGTCGTAAGTGCAAAGATCGTCAATTCTGGGATGTACATAGGAACGACTGCTATTGGGTGTCGCACATGGAATCCGGTTCTCTATACCTCATCGCTGCCGATTTGCTTCTGTTCGGTCACGTATTATTCGTTGCGTTCGTTGTCCTGGGCCTGGCTCTTATTTTGATCGGGAAACCCTGCGATTGGGCCTGGGTGCGAAATCCGTGGTTTCGAATCGCACACCTGGCAGCGATCGGCGTTGTCACGTTGCAGTCCTGGCTGGGTCTTATTTGCCCACTGACCACTTGGGAAATGGCGCTCCGAGAACGCACCGACGAAGCCGTGTACTCAGGCTCATTCATATCGCACTGGCTTGAGTCTCTATTGTATTTTCAAGCTCCGGCGTGGGTATTCGCCGTTTGTTATACCGCTTTCGCCGCCATGGTCGTTGCCAGCTGGTTTTGGGTACGCCCTCGGCATTTTCAATCTGCCAGTTCCTGATTCCGGCCCGGTTCTCCTGCGGATAGCCATCGAATCAATAATGCCCTCTCTGATTCGCCCGCGTGAATGATTTCCTTAGCGTTGCTCGCACCTTCCAGCCATCTTTCCACCTCATGCCGGTGCAATTCCGATAGCCGAATAAATTCGTCCTGCCACGTCGTCATGCCTGGTCCTCCGTATCTCGTTACTCTACCCAGCAATAGTAATCGAAAACTGACAGTAAATTACCGTGATCGAAGCCCTAGTCGTGCTCGGTGGCACGCGCAAGGTCACTGTCGATCGTGCGGCCGGCCCGCACATAGTGCCACGCAGCCCAGGGTAGGATTCCGCAGGTCACGATCAGGAGGCTGTACCGTATCGACTCTTCGCCGAATTGCGGCTCGAGCACCGTGCTGAGAATACCCGTCAGCCACGGGCCGAATAACAAGCCGATCGAGTTGATAATCAACAATGCGAGGGCGGACGCGACGGCACGCATGCGCAATGACACCAGACCCTGCGCCTGGGCGAGAACAGGTGCCAGGTACACGTTCGCTGTACATGCAGGAATGATGAACAGTAACAGGCAGACCTGCCACGAGGACGACAGGAACATCAGACCGTAGGGGACAGCCGTAAGCAGAATTGTCAGCCCTATGAATCGCAAGGCATTTCGGTGGCTCGTTTGCCCCAGGTGATCGGCGATGTAACCCCCGAGAAAGAAACCTGCCCCACCCGCAACGCCGAGTATTGGCCCGAGCCAAAAACCCAGTGTTCCGACATCCATGCCGAAACTGCGAACCAGGAAGCTCGGCAGGAAGTTAATGACCGAATAGCCTACAAACGATGACAGACCAGCCGCTACGGTCATGTGCACGAACGATGACCTCGCCCACAGGAAGCTCAACACATCGCCCAATACCGGCCGACGACCCGCCGCCTCCCTGCCCTCTGACGAACCTCGTTTGGGTTCAACAACGGTGAAGCGAACGACGAGTGCGAGCAACAGACCGGGAACACCGACGACCAGCAGCGCTTCTCGCCAGCCAACATTTTGCGCCACCCAACCGCCGCCAAGGTACGCCATCATGATGCCGGCCGAGATGCCAATCGTGTACACACCCATGGCCGTCGAGCGCTTCTCGGGTGGGTAGTAATCCGCGATCATGGAATGCGCAGGTGGGCTGCAGCCGGCCTCACCGATTCCGACGCCGACACGCGCGAGCGCCAGTTGCAGGAAGTTGGCGGCCATGCCCGACAAGGCAGTCATGCCACTCCACAACGCCACCGCGAGGGCGATCAGGTTACGCCGGTTATGTTTGTCCGCGTACCGCGCCACCGGGATTCCGAGAACAATATAGAACATCGCAAACGCCGGCCCGGTGAGGAAACCGAGCCACGCATCACTAACCTGGAATTCATCACGAATGGCCGGCAGCAGGATCGCAAGGATCTGCCGATCGATGAAGTTGAACATGTACACAATGGCGAGAATCACCAGTGCGTAGCGGCGGGCCGCCTTTGAGACGGCGGGATCGATCACTGGTCGCGCGACGGGTCGGGCGCCGAACTACCGGCATTGGGCCTGCGTGTGTCGGATGCACCACGAAATACGCCGTCCCTGATGCCGACACTTTGCAGACTGCCCATCGAGGCTCGGGAGCTCTGAACGTCGTGTCCTTTCTCACGCAATAGCTGAATAGTGTCGGGACTGATACCAGACTCCAGTTGCAAGACGTCAGGAAACCACTGGTGGTGAATTCGGGGTGCCAAGGTTGCCGCGGCCAGGTTCATCTCATGGTCAATGACATTGACGATCATCTGCAACACGGTCGTGATAATACGACTGCCGCCCGGGCTGCCCGTAGCAAACCACGGTTGTCCATCGGACAGCACGATTGTCGGCGTCATGGAGCTCAGCGGGCGCTTACCGGCTGCAACAGCATTCGCCTCACCGCCGAGCAAACCGAACGCGTTCGGTACACCAGGTTTCGAGACGAAATCATCCATCTCGTTATTGAGCAGGAACCCGGCACCTGGTACCGAGATACCGGAGCCAAACGAGAAATTCAGGGTGGTCGTCGTGGCAACGATGCTGCCATCCGCGTCGATCACAGAGAAGTGCGTTGTGTCGGGACTCTCGGGCTGCGGTTGGATGCCGGGAGCGACATCAACGGACTTGCGGGCCTTCTGCATGTCGATAGCGGCGGCCAGCTCTCGTGCATAGTCCTTGCTCGTCAGCCACGCCATCGGCACGTCGTAGTAGTCCGGATCGCCCAGGTGCTCTGACCGGTCCGCGAAGGCCTGTCGCGCGACCTCCGCTATTAAGTGCAGGTTGTCTGCGCTACCGGCTCCCATCTCGGCGACCGGAAACTGTTCGAGAATATTCAGCATCTGCACTATGTGCACACCGCCGGAACTCGGCGGCGGCATCGTGACTATTTCGTAGCCACGGTACGTTCCGCGAACCGGCTCCCGAACAACCGGCTTGTAAGCTGCGAGCGATGCCTCGTCAACCAACCCGCCACCGTGCTTCATCTCCGCAGCAATTAGTGCGGCCGTTTCGCCTTTGTAGAAACCGTCCGGGCCCTCGTCAGCGATGCGCATCAATACAGCAGCGAGGTCTTCCTGAACAAGGATCTCGCCGGGCTCGTAGGGCACGCCGCCCTCCTTGTAGAAATATCTGCAGGTCGCCTCGTTGGCACACATACGTTCCTGACGTCGGCGGAGAAGCCCGGCGAGGTCATAGCTAACCGCCACGCCCTCGCGCGCTTGCTGAATCGCCGGCTGCAATACACGCTTCCAGGGCAGTCGACCAAACTCGCTATGGGCCTTATACAGCCCGGCAACAGTTCCCGGCACACCCGCCGCCAGGTGCGAGAACATGGAGCGCGTCCTGTCTACGTCACCATTTTCGTCAAGATACATGTCACGGCTTGCCCCGATGGGTGCCATCTCACGATAGTCGATCGCGACGTCGGTCCCTGACTCCGCATCATGGATAACCATAAACCCGCCGCCGGCCAGATTACCGGCCCTCGGCAGCGCTACGGCGAGTGAGAACCCGACAGCAACCGCGGCATCGACAGCGTTGCCGCCTGCCTCGAGAATCTCCGCCCCGACTGCTGCCGACAGGTGATTCTGTGCCGCAACCATGCCGGCAGAACCAAGACGAGGGTGTATCCGATCTTCGTAGCGAATGATCGGAGCGTCCGTGAGCTGAGCCGCAACCTGTGTCGACATCAGTGCCGCACAAACCACAGCCAGCAATACCCGCATATGAGCGCCCCTAGGGGAGTACTGCACGGAACAGGAAGAAGAACAGGATAGCGAGGACCGCGCCCGCTGGAATCGTGACAACCCAGGAAACCAGGATTCTCGCGACTACCCGAAGATCGATAGCATCGATACCACGCGCCATACCGACACCAAGTACCGCGCCGACAAGCGTGTGCGTCGTGGAAATCGGAATGCCGGTACCGGACGCGATAACGATTGTCGTTGCCGCCGCCAGTTCCGCCGCGAAACCACGGCTAGGCGTCAATTGCGTGATCTTCTTGCCGACGGTTGCGATGACATGACGACCGAAAGTTGCCAGACCAATCACGATGCCGCCACCACCAAGCATCAATACCCAGATGGGCAGCGAGGACTCGGCGTTAATCGTCCCTGTAGTTGCAATACTGATGACAGCCGCGAGCGGACCGATGGCGTTGGCGACATCGTTAGAGCCGTGAGCGAACGCCATGCCACAGGCCGTCAGAACCATCAACACACCGAACACGCGCTCGACCGTATAGAAATGCTGGCTCTTCTCAGCCTTCGGATCCGGTTTGATACGGTTGATGAATACTGCACCAAGAATCGCAACACCGACCGCGATGGCAATGGCCAGAAAGTAGCTGTCCCGCAGGCTCAAGTCGAGACCGACGTGTTTGAGACCCTTGAGTATCGTCACAAGTGTGATCGTGAATGCGGCCAGGAACATGTAGACCGGGACGTAGCGCTTTGCTTTGGCTAGCGGATCGTCCTGGCTCAGTATCAGTTTTTGTACGCTGCGGTAGATCAGGTAGGCAATGAATCCAGCAATCAGCGGTGACACAACCCAACTCATGACGATCGTGCCAACCTTGCCCCACTGCACGGCATCGACACCGATGCCAACTGCGGCAAAGCCGACAATTGCACCGACAATTGAATGCGTTGTAGAAACGGGCCAGCCGTTCTTCGATGCAATCAGTAGCCAGGTTCCCGCTGCGAGCAGCGCCGCCAACATGCCGTAGACAAGGAGTTCCGGCGTTCCGGCAAGCAGATCCGCGTCAACGATTCCCTTGCGAATCGTCGAGGTCACTTCACCGCCGGCCAATACCGCTCCCGTGAACTCGAATATCGCCGCGACGAGAATCGCCTGCTTGATCGTCAGCGCTTTTGAACCGACCGACGTGGCCATCGCATTCGCTACATCGTTTGCGCCGATTCCCCAGGCCATGAACAGGCCGAAAGCAGCGGCTAGGCCGATGTAGATGTATTGTGCGTCCATTATGGGTCCCCCGGGTATGAAAGCATTCCCGAATTGTTATTCTGGTGTCTTACGAGAGCAGTAGTTCGAGACGACGGCCAACGCGTTCGGCCATGTCCGCGATTTCACCGGTCAGTGAGATAACTTCGTAGAGAAACATCGTGTCGATCGGGTCCAGCGTCTTCTCTATCTCAAACAGGGCTGCGCGCAGAATAGTCTGCTGCTCATCCGTATGCGTCTCGATAAGATCGAGCTCCTCGATCATGTCAGCGACAAGCGTTACTTCGGCGCCCTTGAAACCGGCAGTGAAAAGCTCATCCAGTTCCCTGACGCTCTTGCGTGCCTGCTTGGCCGCATCGATATTGCGATCGACGAACTCCAGGAACTGCGGTGCAATTTGCTTCGGGATCTTCATCTTGCGCCCGAAAATGACGCCGGACACATCCTTGGTCCGATTCGCGATCTTGTCCTGCACAAGCAGCAGTTCCAGGAGATCCTCGCGAGGCACCGGCATGAACAGGCTCTTCGGCATACGGATGCGAATGTCTTTCTTCAGATTGTCGGCCTCGTGCTCGAGTGCCTCGATCTGGCTGCGGACCTCGGCCATTCTCTTGAGATCTCTGCGGATAACTGCGTTGACGAACGGCCGCAATTTCTTGGCACAGCGATACACAATATCCATGTGCCTTTCGAGCGGCCGAACCGGCGACGAGCCGAAAATGTTTGCCAGCATATTTGCCATTGAACCAAGTCCTCCCAGGGTCGCGTACGGTTGCGCGAGGCGCAATCCTATCATGAGGATCTGCCCAGATCCCGTTCTTGAGCATGCTAAACTTCGCGCCTTTCCACCTCCCTGGCAATCCGTAGAATTACGACATGGCATATTGGTTAATGAAGTCGGAACCCGACGTATACAGCATCGACGATCTCGAGCGCGATGGCCGTGAAATGTGGGACAGCATTCGAAATTACCAGGCCCGCAACATGATGCGTGACGACATGCGCATCGGCGACGAGATCTTCTTTTACCATTCCAATTGCAAGGAACCCGGCATTGTCGGCGTCATGAAAGTCGCCAGCGAGCCCTACCCCGATCCGATCCAGTTCGACAGGAAATCGAATTACTACGACCCCAAGAGCACTAAGGACGTACCCCGGTGGGTCCTCGTGGATGTGGCGTTCGTTCGTAAACTGAAACGAAACATCACCTTGACAGAGATCAAGGCCGAGAAGAGCCTTGAAGATATGCTCCTCGTGCGTCGGGGCAATCGCCTGTCGATCATGCCGATCGAAGAGAAGCACTGGAACAAGATTCTGAGTCTTGAATAAGCCATGGATCTGGCTCGCGGTTGCACTGCTCGTGGCGGGGCTCTGGGCGTCGACGCCGCCGCGGCTTGAGTACGATGCCGAAGCTCGGTTGCCTGTGCTGCCGGAGCCCAAATTAATTTCAGGCGTGGAAGAACGCATCACCCGATTCGCCACCGGCCGCACCGAGTGGGCCGTCGTCGCGCTGCATGGTTTCTCCGCGACCCGACAGGAAACGGCCCCGCTCGCCGAGACCGTGGCCCTTCGATTGGGCGCCAACCTGTTTGAAGCCCGACTGGCCGGCCACGGGCACGCTGAGAACCCGATGTCCGGGATCAAGGCAGAACACTGGCTTCGTGATGCGGCCGATGCGATGACTCGTGGCGCCGAGCTGGGCCAGAAGCTGATCGTGATTGGTACGAGCACGGGCGCAACCCTCGCTGCGGCGATGCTCGATCAGGATGTTGCCAGGCAAATCGACACGCTGGTCATGATTTCACCGAACTTCGAACCGCGAAGTGCTGCGGCCAAATGGCTGACTCGTCCGGCAGGCCCTCTGATCGCTCAACTCACTGTTGGGGACACACGTTGCTGGGAAGCTCGTAACGAGTTGCAGGCGCGGTACTGGACTACCTGCTACCCGATGGCCGCAGCCGTTGAAATGATGCGCCTTGTTAATCGTGCGAACGACATTTTTCCCGACGAAGTATCCCAACGCCTGCTCATGTTCTATTCGAAGGACGACAAGGTTGTCTCGGCGGAAACTTCGTTGGCTATCATTGATGCGGTTGTTGCGCCTGATAAGCAGATTATCGAAATCACAAGTGCGGGCGATCCGAGCGACCACGTTCTCGCCGGCGACATCATGTCGCCCGAGACCACACAGGACATTGCCAACGCGATCGTCGAGTTTATTGAGCGCCCAGTTCCCTGAGGCGATCCTGCACCGGCTTGGCTCCGCCGAGTGCCAGCATAATGACGAGATCGCCTGGCTGCACCCAGGTCAGGGCTTCTTCGAGCGTCTCAAGCTCCTGGTCATTGTGACGAATCTGCTCGTCCACAGCACCCTGCTTCTTTAGCTCGTCGCTAATAATGGCAAAGACATCACCGTGCTCCCGACCGCGGTGGTATTCCGCCAATTCCGAGACAAACACGCGATCCAGGCCAATGGCCCAGGCATCACGTGCGAGCTCGCGAATCAGGTCATCGGGTCGATCACCCGCCTGTCCGAAACAGAGCGCTCTGCGTTTGGCCGGAATAGCGCTGGCCATATCGAAAAGAGCGCCCATCGCCGCCGGGTTATGTGCGAAATCGATCAACACTTTGAACCCGTTGAGTTCGTAAATATTGCAGCGCCCGGGATTCTCATCCTGCTGCATCGTCGTAAGCCCGGCGCGGATATCGTCCAGCGATGCACCAAGGCACCAGGTTAACGCTGCAGCAGACAGCGCATTGGCCACATTGTGTCGCGCTGCCCCACCAAGCGCGAGCGGAATTTCGTCCGCACGGCAGATCAATTCGCGTGCCTGGTTTTCGATTTTCAGCAACTCGTTGCCATCGAGGACAAATACCACGCCTCCCGCTGCAACATGACTCCTCACCGTTTCGTTGGCCGGGTCCAGGCTGAACCAGATGAGTTCGCCGTCATAGCCCTGCGACTGGTTTACAAGCCGATGATCCTCAGCATTGAGAATCAGGCGCCCGGACTCACGCACGGCATGACTGACAACCCACTTGATGGAGAGTAGCTCCTCGAGGTTGCGCGAACCAAAGTCCCCAAGGTGATCTTCGCTGATATTTGTAATGAGTGCTGCGTCGGCCTTGTCGACGCCCAGGCCGCGGCGCAGCAATCCGCCGCGCGCGGTTTCGAGTATTGCGGCGTCGACCCCCTGCTCGCGCAAAACGGCGCGTGCGCCGCCCGGGCCTGACCAGTCGTCGCGATCGATAATGCGCTCGTTAACCGCGATCCAGTCCGTCGAACTAACGCCCACATTGTGTCCCGCGACTCGCAGGATATGTTTGGCAAACCGTACCGACGTCGTCTTGCCGTTTGTCCCCGTCACTATCCCGATCGGGAGGTCAGAATATTTGTCCCAGTCGAATTCGTCGGGAATCTCGCGTACCGGCCACGTCTCGGAACCGTCACCCAGACCGACCGAGACTTCATCATCGTCCCATAGCAGGGTTTTGCCGCGTGCAGCAGCCTCGTCGATGAGCCACATGAGTTCGACGTTAGCCTCTTCGGCAGCGGACGTCTGAAGCGCAGTCAGGGCTTCGTCGAAGTCGGGCTCTTCTTCATCGGCGCCCAATTCGAAAGCACTCGCGGCCCAGGCCCATTCGTTGATTTCAGACGCCGCGTAGAGCTGGTCGATCGGCGCCGTGAATGCCAGGCTGACACCACCCTGCAACTTCACGAAGGCGAATTCAGCCGACGGCCAGTCCAGCGCCTCGAGCATGCGGCCGACATTGTTGGCCCATACCGGAATGAACTCGTCGGCCTCTTCTGGCGAGCATGCAACGTCCAGGATCGACCCTGCCCCGTCGAAGATGACGTTTGGCCCCGTCAATCTGCGTGCGTCGATGAACTCCATAGCCCTGTGTCAGTCGTTTTCTTCGCGCGCAATGCGCACGCCACGCTCGTCGCTGATGATCTCCAGATCGTCAGCCAGCTCGAAGCCACCAAAGTCAGGTAAGTCGATTGACGTAGCGGAGTTCTTACCCGCGTTGTCAGCCCGAGATCCTGAGTTGAAGTAGATGATCTGCTTCCAGGTGCGCTTGACGTTGTCACCAAGGACGAGGATCAGGTCACCGGCTTCGGCCATCTCGAGAGCGCGAGTGTTCGCTTCCTGTTCATCCGGAATAACTTCGATCTGGTCGGCCGATATCCCTTCTTCGAGCAACATGTTTTTCTGCATCGTGGCGACTTCATCGCTGTCCCTGCCGCGGCGATTATCGTCCGCACGACAGATGAAGTAATCAAAGTGACCCGAGGCGATGCGCGCAATCTCGCGAATGTCTTCGTCGCGGCGGTCGCCCGGTGCTGACAACACGATGATGCGCTTGCCGTCGACATCGAAACGATCCACAAGATCGCACATCGCTGTGACAGCTGCCGGGTTGTGCGCGTAATCAAGAATGACGCGGAACGGATGCTCGTCGTAGATATTCATGCGGCCCGGCGCCTGGAAGAACGTCGAATCGAAGGTGCGAAGGCCCTGGCGAATATCCTCCAGGCCGATATCCATGTTGTACGCGAGCGCCGCAGCAAACATCGCGTTCTGCACATTGTGCAAAGCGCGACCTTCGATAGTCGCTGGAATAAGGTGCGTCCAGACGAGCGGCGTGTGCGATTCGTTGTCGTAAATTGCGATGAGGTGACCATTCATACCCTGCTCGAGTACGAACGCCTGACCACCAGCCCGAATGTGACGTTTCACGAGCGGGTGTGACGGATTCATCGTGACATAGCTGAGCTTCTCAGCATCCGTGTAGTCCGCCATCTGCAAACACAAAGGGTCATCGGCATTCAGGACCGCTGCATCTTTCGCGATCTCAATGGGCACGCGTTTAACTTCGGCCAGTTGCTCAAGCGTATCGATGCCACGCAGTCCAAGGTGATCGGCCGTCACATTCAGGCACCCCGCGACATTGCATTCCTGGAATCCCAGGCCGCTGCGCAACATGCCACCCCGTGCCGTTTCCATGACCGCGGCATCGACAGACGGGTCGCGCAAGATCATGTGGGCCGAGACCGGCCCGGTCATGTCGCCGGGAACGGAGAGCTTGCCGTCGATGTACACGCCGTCGGTAGATGTCAGTCCGACCGTGCGCCCGGACATCTTGAGTATGTGCGACAACATACGCGACGTGGTCGTCTTTCCGTTCGTCCCTGTCACCGCCGCGATCGGGATGCGGCTTGGTGAGTCGGGTGGGAACAACATGTCGATCACCGGGCCAGCCACATCGCGTGGCGTACCTTCACTCGGCGCGACGTGCATACGGAAACCCGGGCCGGCATTGACTTCGCAAATACCCCCGCCAGCTTCGCGGTACGACTCTGTAATGTCCTTTGTGAGGAAGTCCACGCCACCGATATCCAAATCGATGGCCTTGATCGCCCGGATCGCCATTTCACGATTGTCCGGGTGAATAATGTCAGTGACATCGATCGACGTACCGCCCGTCGACAGGTTTGCCGTTGACCGCAGGTAAACGATCTCGTCTTTCTTCGGCACGGTGTTGTGATCGTAGCCGAGCTTCTCGAGCAGGCGTTCAGCCTGATGGTCAAACTCAAGGCGCGTCAGGACCTTTTCGTGACCAACACCGCGGCGTGGGTCCTCGTTAACGATATCGACGAGTTCGGCAATCGTGTGTTTGCCATCACCAACGACATGTCCGGGCACGCGCTTCGCCGCCGCGACGAGTTCGCCGTTGACGACAAGCAATCGATGATCGAAGCCTTCGATGTAACTCTCGACGATGATCGTTTGACCGTGCTCGCTGGCCTTCTCGAATCCGTTTTCGACTTCCTCCGGAGTACGCAAATTAATGGCAACGCCACGGCCGTGATTGCCCGCCAGCGGTTTAAGGACAACGGGATAGCCAATGCGCTTGGCCGCTCGCACAGCGTCGCGCGCAGAACGTACGAGCATTTGCTGCGGTACGGGCAGGCCCAGGTCGCGCAAGATGTTGTTCGTTTCTTCCTTGTCCGAAGCCAAATCCACAGCAATATTGCTGGTACGTCCTGTCGTGGTGGCCTGAATACGTTGCTGATAGCGGCCGTGGCCGAATTGCACCAGGCTGTAGCGATTGAGTCGCAGCCAGGGAATGTCTCTTTCCTCGGCAGCCTTTACGAGCGACGCCGTACTCGGCCCGAATTCGCGACGCTGGGCGTAGCGAATAAACCGGTCACGCTCTTCGGCAAAGTCCCAGTCTTCAGCGGGTGCGCCTTCCGGCTTCAGGTCCCTGGGTAACAAGCTACCGAGTAGATCGAGTGCAAGCTTGCTCGCTTCGCGGCCAACGGTCGCATCCTTGTACTGGAATACCATGTTGTAAAAGCCTGGGCGCCCGTCGATGGAACGCGTCCGGCCGAAGGTCACATCCGAGCCGGCAACTACCTGCAACTCGATCGCAACATGTTCCATGACGTGACCGAGCCATGTGCCTTCGTCCTCGCGAAGGCGGCGCACGAATCCGCCGGGTTCATTGTACGAACAGCCGTGTTCATGCAGTCCCGGAAGTTGCTCGAGAAGTGGGCCGATGAATTCCTCGCCAAGCCTGACAGTCGGCCAGTGCTCAAGCTCACCCAGGTCCAGCACATGGCGGATAACCGGGAAGAGCGCGAACAGGTTCGGCCCGACAAAGACGTTAGTGCTTTCAACTCTCATAGTTTTTGCCCGTTGTTATTTGGGTTATTCGGCGAACGCATCGCGAGTTGCGATTTCGAAGCGGCCACCTGCCACCAGGATGTGCAGCTTCACGCCGATCAGGCTGACGGGCTCGCCACGGCGAGCCTGGTCCATGGAAGAATACTTCAAATCGCTGGGATCGATAATTGTAATTCCGCCGCTCCCGACCACTTCGAGTTCGTCGCCCGGCTTGATGAATGCTGCGGTATCTTCATCGAGTCCAATACCGACCGCGAAAGGATTGTAAGCCAGTGCCGTCAGCAGACGACCCAACCGGTCACGCTGCCGAAAGTGCTGGTCGATAATAAACGCGTTGGTAAGCCCGAGACCGGGCGCCATCGTCACCATATCAGGGGTCGGCGTGCTGCCTTCCTTACCCCCGGCGATCATATGCTCCGGCATGAACGCGGCTCCGGCAGATGTGCCAGCAACGTGCATTCCTTCGGCATGACGACGACGTATCGCCTGCGCAATGGCGGTTCCACCGATGGTGGTCGAGAGACGCAACTGGTTGCCACCCGTCATGAAAACACCATCGCACTTGTCGATGTACTGCAGGTCTTCGTCCGACTGACAGTCCTCGCGCGTGACGAAGTGAAGTACCTTCGCGTGTTTGATGCCGATTTGCCGGAACAGCTTCTCGTAGTTGCGGCCCGTGTCCTCGAGTTCCGAGGCCGTCGGAATGATCCCGATTCGCGCCTCCACACCGCCGCAGACATCAACGAAGCGATCCAGGATTTCAGGATTGTTAAATTTCTCTTCTGCGCCGCCGATCGGAATGATGAAACCGCGATCAGTGCCGCTAATATCGTTTGCAGGACTCATTAATTGACTCGGGGGAGACTTGGAGCGAAAAGGGCGGCTATTTTACACAAGAAACGAGCAATTCCTGCCCCTGATGCGGCAAAATACGGCCCATGAATGAAATGAACCTACCGCTGGGCCGTGAAACCGACTATCCGCAGAAGTACGCACCGGAGGTGCTCTGCCCGATTGCGCGCAGCGAAAGTCGCGTTCCACTGGAGCTCGGCGACGAACTGCCCTTCTCAGGTGTGGACATCTGGAATGCCTGGGAGCTGACCTGGCTGGGGCCTGGCGACCTGCCAGGCGTTGCCACGGCCGAGATACATGTGCCAGCGGACTCGCCCTGTATCGTCGAATCGAAATCGTTCAAGTTGTACCTGAATTCGTTCGCCATGAGTTCATTTGACTCGGAGACTGCCGTTGCCGAGGCCATCGCCCGGGACCTGGCACCCTGCGTTGGTGCACCCGTGAAAGTCAGTGTGCTTCCCGTCTCCGGCACCGAAGCACGCCAGCCCGCGCGGCTTGCCGGTACGTGTCTTGATGACCTCGAAGTCACCTGTTCGGACTGGGATGTGAACGCCGACCTGCTGCAGGCCGACCCCTCGGACGTGATCACTGAGGATCTGCACTCGCATTTGTTGCGCAGCTTGTGCCCGGTCACGGCGCAACCCGATATAGGCAGCCTGCAAATCAGCTATCGCGGACCGAAGATCGATCGTGCCGGCCTGTTGCGCTACATCGTGTCATTCCGCGAGCACGAAGATTTCCACGAGACCTGCATAGAACGAATGTTCGTCGATCTCCTCAAGCGCTGTGCCTGTGAGCAATTGACCATTCATGCGCGCTACCAGCGTCGCGGCGGTATCGATATCAACCCGTTGCGCACAAATTCCAGCAAATCGCGGCTGAACCTGCGCCTCTGGCGGCAATAGTCAGTCGGACCCGATATCCTCGGGCGCCAGTTCGTGCCCCCAATCCTGCTTGGCGCTGAGATAACGCCGGTTACTGTCGGTCACGCCGGTTACGTGTTTCACCCGTGTTATGTCTGCGATACCGAACTGGTTCAGGTCATCGACTTTTTTGGGATTGTTGGTCAGCAGCCGCAGCGGCATCTGCGGCGCAAAGAACTTGAGTATGGATGCCGCATCGCTGAAGTCCCGCGAATCGTCGGGCAGCCCGAGCGAACGGTTGGCCTCGTAGGTATCCTCACCGGCGTCCTGCAACAGATACGTGGCGGCTTTGGCCCACAGGCCTATTCCGCGTCCCTCGTGCCCTGCCATATAGATGAGCATGCCACCCTCATCATCGGATTTGATGCGCTCCAGGGCGGTACGCATCTGCGGGCCGCATTCGCATCGCTGCGAGCCGAATACGTCTCCCGTCAGGCAACTGGAATGCACGCGCACCATTGGCTTCGTCCAGGTTGCCGGATCACCAACGATCATGACGCTGTTCACGGCCATGTACGACGCCAGCGTCGCGAATGACTGTTGGCCATTCTGCGCGCGCAAGTCCGCAGCCAGTTCCTCGATTTTGCCCAGTTCCGTATTGCGAACGCAGGCGTACCAGCTGACATCAATGTGTGCATCGCACAGGTCGAGCGGCAATGGAATCGGGCCAAGCACGCTGATCGTCGAGCCACGAAGCGCCGCTTTTCCTGGCTCGATGCGATTTCCATCGCAGTCGATCTGGAAAAGCTTGCCCTGTTCTATGAGGCGCTCGCGTATGGCTGGGTCGATGTACGTAAACATGCCGCGGATTATGCAGGAATCGGTGAATTTTGCGACGCTTGTCACTTGCTGACTGGACGGTCAGCAAGTATAGTTACTGACTCTACAGTCAGTAATCTACCGACATGGCCGAACCCCGCTACCAACGCCGCAAAGAAGACCGCCCCCAGGAAATTACGGAAGCGGCATTCTCGGTGTTTGCCGAGAAAGGCTATGCCGCCACCCGTGTCGAAGAAGTCGCGAAGCGTGCGGGTGTCAGCAAAGGCCTGATGTACCTCTATTTCAAGACCAAGGAAGAACTGTTCAAGGCGGTAGTGAAGAGTGTTGTGGTACGTCGTGTGGATGCCCTGGTCGATGCTGTAGAAACCACCGACAAGACCTCCGAGCAGTTCATCCGCGGGCCATTGCTCGACTTTATGAAGCGTGTCCCAGGCTCGCCGATCGCCATCGTGATCCGCCTGCTGATATCTGAAGGACAACGCCACCCGGATCTCGTCGACTTCTACTGGGACAACGTGGTGTCCAAGGGCCTTACGGCTATCTCCAGGTTCATCGATCGGGGTGTAAAGCGCGGCGAGTTCCGCGAAACAGCAATCAGTGATTTGCCGCAGCTCGTCCTTGCACCAATGATGTTGTCGATGATCTGGCGACTCTTGTTTTCCAAGCGCGAACTCGACACCGACAAACTCATGGAAACACAGATCGACATGATTCTCGCCTACATCAAGACGTGAACGAGTGACTCTTATGAAAATAAACAAACTAGTGCTGATTGCCGCCATATTCCTTGTCACTGCATGTGGTGAACCAGAGAACTCATATCGAGTCGTAGGCGAATTGGCATCGGATCGCATTGAGCTGACGGCTGAATTCAACGAACCCATTACGGCAATAAATATCGCGGAAGGCGAACTTGTTGCCGCCGGGCAGATCCTGGTTGCGCAGGACAGCAGCCGCGCCGCCGCCCGACTTGCCGAAGCCCAGGCAGCTCTCGCCCAGTACCAGGCGCGCCTCGACGAACTCGTGCGTGGGCCACGCTCAGAACAAATTGCGGCCGGACGCGCCAATGTCGAAGGTGCGACCCAGGAACTGGAGTTCCGGCAAACCGAAGCCACGCGAATACTTGGCATCAATGAACGCGGACTCGCTTCGGACGATCTGCTCGACCGTGCGAACGCGGCACTGGACGCCGCACAGGCAAATCTCAAGCTCCGCCTCGCGCAGCTCGAGGAAATGCTTGCGGGTACGACTATCGAGGAACTCGCGCAAGCCGAGCAAGCCGTGAAACAGGCTGAGGCACGACGTGACTCGGCCCTGATCGATGTCGAGCGCCACATTATTCGATCGCCCGTTGCAGGCATCGCGGACAGCCGTCTGTTCGAACTCGGTGAGCGGCCCAACCCAGGGCTGCCGATCATGGTCGTACTCGGCGGCACGCAACCCTATGCACGCGTCTATGTGCCTGAGGCCCTGCGCGTGCACGTGACGGCAGGAAGCGAGGTACTGGTATTTGTCGACGGCCTTGAGAGTCCACTTACCGGACGCGTCCGCTGGGTTGCGAGCGAACCCGCATTTACGCCCTACTACGCGTTGACGGAGCGCGACCGCGGCCGCCTGACCTATGTCGCCAAGGTCGACATCAGTACCGACAGCGACCGCTTGCCCGATGGCGTCCCGGTCGAAGTCGAGTTCTTGTTCGACCGATGATGGCCAACGACAACGCAATCGAGGCTCGTGGCCTGTCGAAGCATTTCGGCGATCTCAAGGCCGTGAGCAAGCTCGACCTGAGTGTTCCGCGAGGGCAAATCTACGGTTTTCTCGGACCGAACGGCTCGGGCAAATCGACGACTATTCGAATGCTCTGCGGGCTGCTGACCCCGACCGAAGGTTCGGCTGACGTACTCGGCACGCACGTTCCCGGGAGCACGCATGAACTCAAGCCGAAGATCGGCTATATGACCCAGAAGTTCTCACTGTTCGGCGATATGACCGTACTCGAGAACCTGCAGTTCATCGCCGAGATTTACTCGTTCCCGGCCGCAAAACGACAGACGCGTATTGAGGAACTGGTCGAGAAGTACGATCTCGCCGACCAGCGTAAACAGCTCGCAGACACCTTGAGCGGTGGACAGAAACAACGACTGGCTCTTGCCTGCGCCGTCTTGCACCACCCCGAACTGTTGCTACTCGACGAACCGACGAGCGCCGTCGATCCGCAGAGTCGGCGCGACTTCTGGGCGAACCTGTTCCGGCTCGCGGAAGCCGGCACGACGATCCTGGTCTCGACGCACTATATGGATGAGGCTGAGCGATGCCATCGACTCGCGATACTCGACCGCGGGGTCAAGGTCGCCGACGGCACGCCTCAGGAATTGCAGGCCGGTACCGGCATGCACATTGTCGAGGTCACGGCCGAGGATCCCTACCATGCGCAGGAGGCACTCGACGGGGCCGATGTCATTGCCAGCGTGACCCAACTCGGCATGCGACTGCGCGTCCTGATCCCGGAACGAGTGCCCAACCCCCTCGACGAAGTCGAGCGCCTGCTGCGAGCACACAGCATAGCCGCAGATACTCAGCTCACAACAGCATCACTCGAGGACGTGTTTGTCGCGGTGACGATGGGACCAGAGGAGCGTGCCACGTGAAGTCGCTGTCCAGATTACTCGCGATCACGAAGAAGGAAGTTCGTCAGCTCAGTCGCGATCGCCTCACCTTCGGCATGATCGTTGGAATCCCCGTGATGCAGATGCTGCTGTTCGGCTACGCCATCAACACTGACGTGCGCAATCTAACTACGGCGTTCGTGGACGAGGCCAATTCCAGCCTGTCGCGCCAGTTTGTTGCCCAGCTGCGTGAGACCCAGGTTATGAATATCGTTGAACAGGTCGAGACGGCTGAAATTCTCGAAGAACGCATGCGTGTCGGTGCGGTCTCGATCGCTGTGGTGATTCCCGCCGACTTCGACCGGCGCGTCCTGGATCCTGATCGACCCGCCGTGCACCTGCTTGTCGATGGCAGCGACCCGACGATCTCGAGCGTGGCCAACCAGCTGCGCGCCATGCCGATTGCGTTCGACACGGCGAAAGAGAAACGTCGCGTCGACAACATTGCGGTGCGGCCCTATTACAATCCCGAGCGGCGCACACCCGTCAATGTTATCCCGGGTCTGATGGGCATCATCCTCACTCTGACAATGATGCTGTTCACGGCCGTCGCGATCGTACGCGAGCGCGAGCGAGGCAACCTCGAACTCCTGATTAATACTCCGGTGAGCTCGGCCGAGCTGATGATCGGCAAGGTCATACCCTATATCGTCATTGGCATAGTCCAGCTTGCGTTGATCCTCTTCGTGGGTGACGTGCTATTCCAGGTGCCCATGCGTGGCAGCGTGCTCGACCTGTACCTCGCCGCAGTTGCGTTTATCGCGGCAAACCTGGCATTGGGATTGCTGATTTCGACCGTCGCGAAGACACAGTTCCAGGCCATGCAAATGACATTCTTCGTCCTGATGCCGTCGATCCTCCTGTCGGGCTTCGTATTCCCGTTCGACGGAATGCCGACGTTCGCGCGTTACCTGGGAGAAATTCTCCCGGTCACCCACTTCATTCGGCTGACGCGTGGGATCATGCTGCGGGATGCGGCGCTCATGGACCTCTACCCGGAGCTGATTGCGCTCGGCATCTTCACCATTGTGGCGATGACGGCAGCCGCGCTGAGATTCACCAAGCGACTGGACTAGGGAGGCGACTCGAATCACATTTCGGTGCTGGAGCGCGGAAATCAGTGACCTGTGCGACACCCAGGCCGAAAGACTCGCAAAATTGCGCTCAATCTGGTCCAATCACGGCCCATGACAGCTCAAACAGAACAAGCACCCACAGTTTTCATTGTCGACGACGATGCGGCCATTCGATTCGCGATGCAGGCACTCATGGATTCAGTCAATCTGAATCATGAGATTTTTGCCTCCGCGGATGAGTTTCTTGAGAAAATCGGTGAGCAGCGCCCGGGGTGCCTCGTACTCGATATTCGTATGCCGGGCCTGGGCGGACTCGAACTTCAGGAAGAGTTGATCAAGCGCGGCAATATGCTGCCCATCATATTCATCACCGGTCACGGTGACGTCCCGATGGCCGTCGAGGCCATGCAGAAAGGCGCCGTCGATTTCATCCAGAAGCCGTTCCGTGACCAGGAGCTGCTTGACCGCATTCGCGAAGCTCTCGCCACCGACGAAGAACGTCGGGAAGAGCAACAGCAACATGCCGAAGTCGCCGGGCGCCTCGAACGCCTGACCAATCGCGAACGCGAAGTCTTCGACCTCGTGGTCACGGGCAAACCGAACAAGGTGATTGCCTACGAATTAGGCGTTAGTCAGCGCACCGTGGAAATCCACCGCGCTCGGGTAATGGAGAAAATGCAGGCAAGGTCACTGGCTGACCTCGTCAAGATGCATATGACGGCCTAAAGTCGCCGCTGCCGACGTTCGTCAAACTCGGCGCACTCAATACACTCATCCGCATACGGGTAGACCTCGAGCCGGCCCGGTTCGATTGCCAGCCCGCACTCGACACACGAACCATAATCACCGGTCTCAAGGCGTCGCATTGCCGCTGCTATCTTGGTGAGCTCATCTCGTGCCTCGTTGCCGAGCGCGTCGACCACCTCATTGTCCTCGAATTGCTTGGCGCGCTCCTTGGAATCAGCCTCGCAGCCACGACGCAAGTTGGCGTGGATCCTCTCCAGCCGGACAGTAAGCTCCTCTTTTTTTGCTTCCAGAGCTTGTCTGAGTTCGTCTTTCCCTGCGGCAGGCATCCTCGCCTCCATTGCGACATCTATTCCCGTATTCAAGCGCAATTGCACTGTTCTCGTAATTAGTAGAAGCACTTACCGAGCCATAAGTACATTCCGCGACACCCTAAGCAACACGCCTTATGGAATGCCAATAGCCTGCGCGTATCCTCAGAGTGGTGCTCAGACGACCAAATACTTTCAGTGTCAGGTGCGACAATGAATGAACTCAAGAAGATCCTCGCGGTTGTCGACCCCACCGTCGCGGATCAGCCGGCTGTTCGCCGAGCTGCCTGGCTAGCCAAGAACAGTGGCGCGGAGCTCGAACTGCTCGTGTGCTACTACAACGAGTACTTGAGCGGCGATCGCTTGTTCGACTCACCCTCGCTCGAGAAAGCTCGTGACGAAGTCATTAAGAATCACGAGAAGCATCTGGAGACACTGGCCGAGCCGCTGCGAGCGGACGGTGTTGTTGTCAAGACATCTGCCGTTTGGGACCACCCCCTCTACGAAGGCATAGTTCGCCGCGCCGTCGAAAGCGGCAGCGATGTCGTCGTCAAAGACACGCACCACCACTCGGCTGTCACACGCGCCTTGCTGACCAACACAGACTGGAATCTGCTACGCACCTGTCCGATGCCATTGTGGCTCGTCAAACCCCAGGACCTGGCCGATGCGCCAGTATTTGTCGCCGCCATCGACCCGATGCACCAGCACGACAAACCGGCCGCACTCGATGACGAGATCCTGCACGTAAGCAAGAACGTTGCCGAAAGAGTCGGCGGAGAAGTGCACGCGTTTCATTCCTATGATCCGCGTATTGCGGTTGCGACAGCAACGGCCAACGCCTACATCCCGGTATCGCTGCCGTTCGATGAGATCGAGCAGCAGATGCATGAAGATCACCAGAAACGATTCAGCGAAATTACGCAGTTCCACAAGATCGAAGACAGCAACGCTCACCTTGTCGCTGGCCTTACTCATGAAGAACTGCCATTGATTGCAGAAAAGCTGAAAGCCGATGTCGTTGTGATGGGCGCGGTTGCTCGCAACCGCTGGAAACGCCTGTTCATCGGCGCGACTGCCGAGCGTACGCTCGAAGACCTGCCCTGCGATCTGTTGATCATCAAACCCGACTGGTTCCAGACACCGGTCGACCTCGACAATCACGAAGCCGCTTGATTCCTACCAGGATCTGCGCATCAGATCGGGGTCAGTTACCTATCTCCATTGAATGGAGATAGGTAACTGACCCCGATCTTTTTCTGGGCGAAGGCAGCCCCCAACAAAAACGGGGCCCGACCTAAGCCGGGCCCCGCCGCTTACAGCTTCCTACTGCGCTCTAGTAGTTAGCCGTGAACACTATCCTGCTGCCCTAGTAGATGTCGTGCAGCGTGTTGTAGATGTTGAACTTGCCAGTCGGCGTGATCAGCGCGGGGTCTTTAATTACCGCTTTGAGTTCACGCGTCTTGTCGTCAACGATCACGATTGCAGACTCTTGCTCCTTGCCACTCCAGACAGAGAACCAGACCTCGTCACCAGCCTTGTTGTATTCCGGCTGTACGACACGTTTCGGTCCTTCACCCAGATCAGCCCACGCGCCAATCGGCAGAATTTCGAAGCCGGCTTCCAGGTTGTTGACATCAAATACCGCGATGCTCTGGCTGAATGACTCGTCGGGGTTCAACGGAGCGTCGACCCAGAGGTTTGAAGATTTCGGATGCGACTTAACGAACAGTGAGCCACCGCCCATACCGTCGAGCACACGTACCGTCTTCCACGCGTTGTCAGGATGGCCCTCAGGGTCTGTGCCGAGGAACGTGATGTTCGCGTTGCCCAGCGCACTTGTAGCCCATACCGGTCCGAACTTCGGATCGTCCATGTTGGCGCCACGACCCGGGTGAGGAGTCTTGGTGACGTCAGCCAGTGCAACCAGCTTGCGTTCCTTCGAGTCAACAACAGCAACCTTGTCAGACTGGTTGGCTGCAGTCAGGAAGTAACGTTTCGAGCGATCCCAGCCACCGTCGTGGAGGAACTTGGCCGCGCCGATATCGGTTACGGTCAGGTCATCAATATTGCTGTAGTCGACGAGCAGGATATGGCCCGTTTCCTTGACGTTAATGATGAAGTCCGGGTGGTAATGCGATGCAACGATTGCAGCAACGCGAGGTTCCGGATGGTATTCCTGCGTATCAACCGTCATGCCACGTGTCGAGACGATCTTCAGCGGCTCAAGTGTGTCGCCGTCCATGATCGTGTACTGCGGCGGCCAGTAGGCACCGGCAACAGCGTACTTGTCTTCGTAGCCTTTGTACTTCGACGTTTCGACTGAACGCGCTTCAAGACCAACCTTGATCTCAGCAACACGTGCCGGCGGATCCATCCAGAGATCGATCATGTCGACTTTGGCATCGCGGCCAATCGTGAAGATGTAGCGACCCGATGCAGATACGCGTGAAATATGCACGGCGTAACCGGTCTTCAGGCGCGTGACGATTTCCTTGGTATCGCCATCGATAATTGCAACTTCACCAGAATCACGCAGTGTGACTGAGAAGAAATTGTCGATATTGCGATCATGCTGCGGTTTCGTCGGACGATCTTTCGGTGCAACCATCAGGTTCCAGCTGGCTTTCATTTCCGGCATGCCATACTCAGGCGGTGCAGGTGGTTCCTGCTGCAGGAAGCGAGCCATGATGTCGATCTGCTCTGGCGTCAGGTCGCCCGAGGTACCCCAGTTGGGCATACCGGCCGGCGAACCGTATGTAATCAGGGCTTTCAGGTAATTCGTGCCCTTCTCTTTCGTGATGTCAGGCGTCAGCGCTTTGCCCGTCGCACCCTTGCGGAGTACGCCGTGGCAACCAGCACACCGTTCGAAGTACAGCTGCGTAGCCGTACTAAATTCAGCTTCACTAAGAACCGGACCGCCGGCAGTCATGATCTGGCGAGTCTCTTCACCCGATATCGCTGAAGGAGCACCCTGGTACGTGAGCTCACCTTCGGTCGCGCCCTGGTGGCGTGAACCGGCAGCGCGGTCAGTCTGGCCAAGCTCAGCACGTATCGCAGTAACTTCCGCGACACTGACGGCGGCGCCGTCATTGCCCCAGGAGCCCAACACATACGTCAATGCCGCGGCGAGATCTTCATCGCGCAGGTGGCCCATGCTCGGCATTACACCATTGTAATCAACGCCATTGACCGTGATCGGACCAGACAGGCCGAACAATGCGGCGGCCATAACCTGGTGACGGTCACCTTTCAGATAATCAGATCCTGCAAGCGGAGGAAATGCCCCGGCCAGGCCCGAGCCGTCGGGTTGGTGGCAAGCGGCACAGTTAGCGTTGTAGACGCCTTCGCCTTTTGCCATCAGCTCACCGGCTGATGCAACTGCCACTTCGGCTGTATGCACGGCCGTGTCGCTGGCGGCTGAGGCTTCAGCCGAGTCTTGCGAGCAAGCTCCCATCCACAGTCCCAACATTGGAACTGCGAGAAGCAGGCTTAGTGTCTTGCGTGTCATGATAATGACTCCCCTGTCATCAAAAAAAGGTCTTGCGAGTAATCACCAAACCACATTCAGGCTGACAGACGCGGTACGTCCTGCCTGGGCGAGGTAAGGAAGAATGGGATCAGTCGGTGTCAGACCGCGCACATCGGACCAGTTCCAGTAGGTACGATCGGTCAGGTTATGCAGCCCGGCACGCACGATGGCGTTACTCCCAAGCTTCTGTGTCAGGTACAGGTCGAACACGGCATGGCCGGCCGGTTTGAACAGTTCGCCACTCGACTCATCGAGGCGATCATAGGAATCTGTAAACGCACTCTTGAGGCGCAGTTGCCGGGATTCGTCCCGCGAGAACCAGCTGAAGCCGATGACGCCTTGTGCCGGTCCCACCGAATTGATCGGCTGGCCCGAAACGTTGTTGTCGCCGCGCGCGTAGTAGGCCGAGCCATCGACACCAAATTGTTCCTGGTCGCCGAAGCGTGTACTCCAGCCCGCCTCAAAGCCTTCTATCGTCGTGTCTTCAATATTCTGGGACTGGAACAGCACGTAGCCGCTGTCGGGATCGAGCCCGATGTTCACTTTGGTCTCGATAAAGTCGTCGTAGTCTGTGCGGAATGCTGAGACTCGCGCCGTTGAACGCAGCCCGTGCCAGCGCAGGCCAATATCGTAGCCATCCGACGATTCCGATTTCAGATCCGGATTCGGTACGGCACGAACCTGGAAAAATGGCAATTCGAGGCTGACGTTTGCGTCGGAATACGGTGGTGCCCGGAATCCATGCGAGTACTGCGCATAGGCGTCTACGGACGGTGTAATGCTGTAAATAACGCCGAGCTTTGGCGAGACGTCGGACTCGTCCAGGCTGACGGTCTCGTAGTCAGGATAGTCCGCGAGGTACATCGCATCGACATCAGGGTCCAGCTCAAATCGGTCTGCACGGACGGCTGCAATGACCGTCCAGTTTTCGCCGAAGGAAATCGTGTCTTCGATGAACGCACCTGTCTCAGTCGTATTGCTGATCGGGAAGTCCCGCAGCGGGAATACTTCGCCCAGCAGCACATTAGTCTGTGCACCGCTACCGAGATCAGTTGACAGGCCGTCACGATATTCCTCCGTCGTACGGTCACGGTACTCAGCGCCGATGCCTAGCCGATGCGAAACGATGTCACCTGAGAAGTTCTTCCACAGGTTGAGCTCGATTCCCTGGATCTCCTGATCGTAGGAGAAGAAACGATCGATCGAGACCGGTGTGCGGGCGGCAGCGCGTTCGTCCAGCGTGTACTGGTCGATTTCAGCGGTCTCCCAGAACGCTCTCACGACACCCGAGTCGATCCAGGTGTCGGGCGAACCAAATTCATAGGCAACGTTGACAACATCCATTTGGTAGCGGTCATCGCCGTCCAGCGCAGTCGTTGAGCGATAGCGCCCCGATCCCAGCATCGATTTCAGGCTCGACAAAGTATGCGCTTCCTGGCGAATGACGCTGGCGCGGAAGGTCTGTCCCCAGCGATTGTCAGCCACAAATTTCAGCAGTGCTGTTTCGCGGTTGAAGTCCCGTGTGTCGAGATCATCAGGAGCGGCAGCAGAATCTGTCTCGGCACCGTCCCGCCAACTGTAGCCAGCCATGAAACCCATCGAGCTGTCGCCCAGGGCCATCATGGCCTGGCCGTGCATGCTGTTGTCGGCGCCACGCCAGGTGGCGAGAACATCGCCACCTATTCCACTCCGGCCGGCGAGATCTGCCGGGTCGGGTGTGCGCACGGCAACTACGCCGCCGATCGCCGAACTGCCATACAAGGCAGATGCCGGGCCGTGCAGGACCTCTATGTTCTGGACCATGCCGGCGTCAATAAAATCACGCGTCGCGTTCGAGAAGCTGCCTGTGTCGAACTGGTCTGTCAGGGGCACCCCGTCGACCAGGATGGCAACACGATTGCCGCCGATGCCTCGGATATTGATGCCCTCAGCGCCAAATCGCGTACCAGCGGCTTCATAGTCGACGCCCGGAACATAGCGAAACACGTCACTAACCGACGTCGCGAGCTCGCTGTTAAGATCTGCGCGGGACAGGACCGTTACATTGGCCGCAATCTCCCGAATCGAACGCTCATCCTTGTGAGCCACGACGACGATCTGGTCCATGCGTTCGGATCTTGGTTCCTGCTCGGAATCGGGAGTCTCCGGGAGCGCAGCCGGGGTCGCGCACAAAAAAACGCCTGCCACCAATCCGGCAGCAGACGTCCGAAGAATCTGTTGATGTGAGCGCATTAAACAGGGAGTTCCGTTTCAGTCAGGCTTACTCAAGCGCAACTTTGACCAACATCGTGATCTCAGACCATAAGTAAGTATCCCTACCCTGACGCGAGTTCCGCATTTTGGATCTGTGACACAATGCGCCGGCCATGGCCTATCTAATCGTCAAATACACCCACGTTATTGCCGCCACGGCGACGATTTCGGGCTTCCTGCTACGTGGCTACTGGATGCTGACCGAGTCAGACAAACTGCAGTATCGCGTAACGCGGATCGCGCCACACATCGTGGATACGGTCTTCCTGATGTCGGGCGTTGCCATGGTCTGGATGCTGCACCTGAATCCCTTCATGCAACTCTGGCTTGTCGCCAAGTTCACGGGGCTGATTGCCTACATTCTGCTTGGGACAATCGCGATCAAACGAGGTCCGACAAAGCAGATCCGGACGATCGCGCTGGTAAGTGCCGCTTCCGTGTTCGCGTACATCGCGGGCGTGGCGATCACCAGGTCACCAATGAGTTGGTTGGCAGTATGGGGACAGTGACCTAGTCCTGCGGCACGACGCCAGTGCCAACCGCATGCCGTGCCGCCGCAAGCAGGCGGTTGGTATCGATCGGTTTACACATCAGGGTGCAGTTATCGAGAAGTCGAGCCTCTTTCACGACCTTCGAGGTATCGCCACTAACAATGAACGCCGGGATTTGCGCTTTGAAAAACTCGCGAATTGCACTCACCGCCTCAACGCCCGTCGACCCGTCCAGAAGGTGGAAGTCGGAAATCAGCAGTTCCGGTGTTTCGTCCAGATGTTTCAGTAGCGCCTGCGCTTCGCTGGCTGATGCTGCCGTTGCCACGCTATAACCTTCGGCTTCGAGCAACAGGCCCCAGGCATTGGCTACGTTGATATCGTCTTCGATCAGAATCACGAGTCCACTGGCGATCTCGTGAACTCCGGTATCGACCGAGATATCTCCCTCATCATGTGTAGCCTCGCCACTGACTGCCGGTATCGACACGGTGAAGCACGAGCCTTTGCCGATGTCGGACGTGACTTGAATCCTGAGACCGAGCAGATCCGACATCCGCTTGACGATCGCAAGACCCAGACCGAATCCTTCCTTGCTGGCACCCGGCGCCTTGCATTGGTGGAACTCGCGGAAGATCTCGTCAAGCTGGTCTTCGTCGATGCCGATGCCTGTATCGGTGACCTTAATCACGCATAGCCCATTACTTTCCGAACATTCGAGCCGCACGGCACCTTTGTCCGTGTAGCGAATCGCATTGGATACAAAATTCTGGATGATCTCGGCGAGCAGGTTCGGGTCGCTGTTGACCACTGTTGAACAGGACAAGGACGTGAACTCGAGTCCCACGTGCTGTGCCTGTCGGGCAAACTCGTCCGACAGACGATCGATCAGGCGCTTCACGGGAAAGTCTTCAAGCTCGGGCGTCACAACGCCCGCGTCAAGACGCGAAATATCCAGCAGTGAATTCAACAGGTTGGTCATGGCCGTCAGCGAATATTGCTGGTGGTCGACCATCTCGAGAGCTCGCTCATCCTTGACCGTTCGCCGCAAGGCACCGTTCAGAAGGCTTAGTGCCTGGACGGGCTGACGGAGGTCATGACTCGCGGCCGCGAGAAACGCACTGTTCGCCTTGTTGGCGCGTTCCGCTTCCTGGCGGGCCGCGATGATCTCGTCTTGCATGCGTTTGCGTTTGGTCACATCGCGAATCACGGTGGACACGAACGAGCCAGCGCTCGACTTTACGGGACTCAGGCTGATTTCGACGGGAAACTCGCTCCCGTCCTGGCGCCTGGCAAGAAGATCGATGCCGAGCCCCATCGGCCGCAACCTGGGGTCATCCGCAAAGCTCCGTCGATGTTTCTTGTGACCCTCGTGCAGTCGCTCCGGCAACAGCATTTCGATCGTCTGACCCAGCATGTCCTCGCGTTTGTAGCCGAACATCTTTTCTGCCTGGCCGTTAACGATCGCGATCTTGCCGTGATTATCGATAATGATCATTGCGTCCGGCGCAGATTCCAGTAATTGCCGGAAATAGGCCTCCGAATCATCGGCCTGGGCAATCCGGCGAATGGTGCTGGTAACGACGAGCCCGTCATTCGTCTCAATCGGGTTCAGGGCGATTTCCACGCGAAACGTGGCTCCGTCCTTGTGCTGACCGTAGAGGTCGAGACCGGCCACCATGGGTCGACCGCGCGGCGCGTTGTGATAGCTTGCGCGCAGGTCGCGGTGGCGCTCACGCTGCTCTCGCGGTATCAGGATCTCGATGGGCTCACCGACCAGCTCGCCGGACTCGTAGCCGAACAACGTCTCGGCCCCCTCATTAGCGACACGTATCCGTCCCTGGTGGTCCGTGACGATAGTCGCATCAGCCGAGGTATGCAGGATTTCGCTGACAATATCGGCGGGCAGAGGGATTCTGTTCATGTCGTCTTCGTTCAATCTGGCAGGACCCCGGATTATAGGCGTACAAAGCCGCGAATTCGGACATTTATTGGGCCTGCCCGTCCATACGTATCGTCACCTATACGTACATTAGACTTTGCTTGTTAACCTCGCCGATCTGTACGAGGCTATACTCCATCGCTCATAAAAGCCGCACACCGGTCGCCTGTTCCGGCCCGTGAAGCGGCTATGACATTTCAATACACAACAGGGGTCCTACGTTGGACACAGCAGCTTCCTATAATGACAAGGTAGTCCGCCAGTTTTCGATCATGGTCGTGGTCTGGGGTATTGTCGGTATGCTCGTCGGCGTATTCATTGCCGCACAGCTCATCTGGCCGCAGCTCAACTTTGATCTGCCATTCCTCACGTACAGTCGCCTGCGACCGTTGCACACCAACGCGGTCATATTTGCATTTGGTGGGTCGGCACTGTTCGCCACGTCGTACTACGTCGTGCAGCGCACGTGCCACGTGCGCCTGGCATTCGACAAGCTTGCAGCGTTCACGTTCTGGGGCTGGCAGCTCGTCATCTTGCTTGCCGCGATCACGCTGCCGCTGGGTATCACGCAAAGCAAGGAATATGCCGAACTCGAATGGCCGATCGACCTGTTGATCACCGTCGTCTGGGTCGCTTATGCGATCGTGTTCTTCACCACGATCGCGAAGCGCCGGATCAAGCATATCTATGTGGCTAACTGGTTTTACGGCGCCTTCATTATCACGGTCGCTGTATTGCACATCTTTAACAACCTGGCGATACCCGTATCGATGACCAAGTCGTACAGCCTGTATTCGGGCGTTGTCGACGGCATGATGCAATGGTGGTATGGCCACAACGCCGTCGGTTTCTTCCTGACGGCTGGCTTCCTCGGCATGATGTATTACTTCGTGCCAAAACAAGCAGGTCGCCCGGTCTACTCCTACCGCCTGTCGGTCGTGCACTTCTGGTCGCTGATCGCGATCTACATGTGGGCTGGCCCGCATCACCTGCATTACACATCTCTGCCGGACTGGGCACAGACGCTCGGCATGGTGTTCTCGATTATCCTTCTGGCACCTTCCTGGGGCGGCATGATCAACGGCATGATGACCTTGTCCGGTGCCTGGCATAAGCTGCGCTCGGACCCGATCCTGAAGTTCATGATCGTGGCTCTGTCCTTCTACGGCATGTCGACCTTTGAAGGTCCGATGATGTCGATCAAGACGGTCAACGCACTGTCGCATTACACGAACTGGACCATTGGCCACGTGCACTCAGGTGCGTTGGGCTGGGTCGCCATGATGACAATCGGCTCCATCTACTCACTGCTGCCACGCCTCTATAACCGCGAAGGCATGTACTCGACCAAGCTCATCGATGTGCACTTCTGGACATCGACGATCGGTGTGGTTTTGTACGCCGTACCCATGTGGATCGCAGGTGTAACCGAGGGTCTGATGTGGCGCGCAGTCAATGCCGACGGCACGCTGACCTACTCGTTTGTCGAGTCGCTCAAGGCAGTCGAGCCGTACCATTACTTCCGTCTGCTCGGCGGTCTCGTGTTCTTCTCGGGCATGATCATCATGGCTTACAACGTCTGGAAGACAGTAATCGACAAGAAGCCGGTACCCGTCGCGGTACTGGATCCGGCGTAACAGGAGAGTTCATCAATGCGCCACGAAGCAATTGAAAAAAGTCTGAACCTGATGATGGTGCTGATCGTTGTCGCGATCAGCATCGGCGGACTGATCGAAATCGTTCCCCTGATGATGAGCTCCGATGCTACGGAGCCGGATGAGGGAATCGAGGTCTACAGTCCGTTACGTCTCGCCGGTCGCGACATCTATGTCCGCGAGGGGTGCTACAACTGTCATTCTCAGATGATTCGCCCGTTCCGCTCGGAGACCGAGCGCTATGGCCCATTCACGACTGCAGGCGAAACGGTATACGACCGCCCGTTCCAGTTCGGCTCAAAACGCACGGGCCCGGATCTGGCACGAGTCGGCGGCCGTTATTCGGACGACTGGCAGCGCTTGCACCTGATGGATCCTCGCGCCCTGGTTCCCGAATCGAATATGCCCGCCTACCCCTGGCTAGCCGAGAACATGGTTGATCCGGATCTGGTCACGCGCAAGGTGAAGGCACTGCAGATGATCGGCGATCCTTACACGGATGAGCAGATCGCAGGGGCTGCAGGTGACGTTGAAGGCAAGAGCGAGCTCGACGCCCTTATTGCGTACCTGCAGGAACTGGGTACCAACCGGCGCAATCGCAGGTAAGTGGGAATGGACATCAACGACGTTCGCGGCATCCTGACAGCCATTATCTTCTTTGCCTTCATAGGCATTTGGGTATGGGCCTGGAGCAAGCGTCGCAAGAGTGATTTTGAGGCTTCTGCGGCGTTGCCGTTGGAAGAAGACAAGCACATAACAACTAACGAGCGGGAGAACATCTGATGCCTGCATTCTGGCACTGGTTCGTTGCTGTTGGCACGATCGTTTTCATCATCTGGTGTACCTGGCTGATCAGCTGGTCAGCAAAACAGGGACCTGCAAATGTGGCTGACGAGGACCTCGTCGGCCACAAGTGGGATGGCGACATTGAGGAGTGGAATAAGCCGGCTCCGAAATGGTGGCTGTACCTCTACTTCATAACCATAATCTGGGCTGTCGGCTGCCTGGTCTGGTACCCGGGCCTTGGCAACTTCGGTGGTATTGGCGGCTGGTCGCAGCTCGGCCAGTACGAAGAAGAAATGCAGAACGCGGCCGCGACGTACGAGCCGATCTACGAAGAATTTGCCGCGATGGAATTCGAGGCTCTCACGAATAACCCGGATGCCCTGGCTCTCGGCAAGAGCCTGTTCGCCAGCTACTGCACGACTTGTCACGGTTCCGACGCACGCGGTGCGGTGGGCTACCCGAATCTGACCGACGATGACTGGTTATGGGGTAACTCTGAAGCCGAGTTGACGGCGACTTTAAGCAATGGCCGCAGTGGCGTAATGCCGGTACTGGCCCCTGCGCTTGGCGGCGACGAAGGCATCGACAACATGGTCAGGTACGTCAAGAGCCTGAGTGGCGGCGAAGCCGATGCAGGTGCGATGAGCGCACAGCCTATGTTCGTCGCCTTGTGCAGTGCCTGCCACAACGCAGACGGCACGGGCAACAAGATATTCGGAGCACCGAACCTGACAGACGACACCTGGCTTTACGGCGGTTCAAACGAGAAGGTCCGCGAGACTATCGTCAATGGTCGCAATGGCATCATGCCGGCTCATGGCGACTTGTTCGGTGACAACCGTACGAAGATTCTCGCGGCGTATATCTCCAGCTTGTCGAACTAGTGGTCAGCGAAGAGTACCGCGGTGCCAAACAATGGAGCCGTGACAAACAAGCGTTTTTTACGGTCATCTGGATCTCTTTCCTCGTGGCTGCCATTGGCACGATGGTGTTCTTTGCGCTGTTCGACCCAGTCGACCTGACCGGCCTATTCGACGCTGACCTCGATATCGGTCGGGACGCCGGCTACGCAGCGGGATTCTTTTTCTTCTGGGTCCTGTGTGCACTCTGCTCCGGTGTCACAGCCTATCTCGTTCGTACCGCGCCCAAGCGGGATGCCAAGCACCGAGAGCAATGAATAAACCACAAGGCGCTTCGATGTACGAAAGCGCAAAGAAAATCTACCCACGAGAGATCGGTGGGCGGTTCGCTGACCTGAGCCGCCTTGCGACGATCGTTCTGCTCGGCCTGTTTTATGCCATTCCCTGGTTCAACTGGGACGAGCGCCAGGCCGTATTGTTTGACCTGCCGGCACGCAAGTTCCACCTGATCGGGCTGACGCTCTGGCCGCAGGATTTCCCCTATCTCGCCCTGTTGCTGATGATCGCGGCATTGTCGCTGTTCTTCTTCACAGCGCTGGCAGGCCGTTTGTGGTGTGGCTTTGCGTGCCCCCAAACCGTCTGGACCGAAGTTTTCATCTGGATGGAGCAGTTTACCGAGGGGAAGCGTTCACAGCGCATGAAGCTCGACAAGGCACCCTGGTCCTGGAACAAACTGCGGCGCAAGGGCTCGAAGCAATTCCTTTGGATCACGTTCTCGATGTGGACCGGATTTACGTTTGTCGGTTACTTCACACCGATCCGTGAACTCGGCGCCGAATTCCTCGCCTTCAATGTTGGTGGCTGGACGCTATTCTGGGGATTGTTCTATGGCTTCGCGACCTACGGCAATGCCGGTTATATGCGCGAGCAGGTCTGCAAGTACATGTGTCCGTACGCGCGCTTCCAGAGCGCCATGTTCGACAAGGACACACTGATTATTTCCTACGACGAGCGCCGTGGCGAACCACGCGGTGGCCGCAAGCGTTCCGTCGACAAAAAGGCGGCGGGACTCGGCGACTGCATCGATTGCCAGCTTTGCGTGCAGGTGTGTCCCACCGGTATCGATATACGCGAGGGGCTGCAATACGAGTGCATCGCCTGCGCGGCCTGCATCGACGCCTGTGATTCGATCATGGACAAGATGGACTACCCGCGCGGACTTGTGCGTTATACAACCGAGCACTCGATCCACAACGAATCCACTCAAGTCTTGCGCCCGCGCATGTTCGTGTACGCAACGTTGTTGCTACTGCTCTGCGCAGGTCTCGTGACGTCCATGGCCACGCGGACGCCGATCATCCTCGATGTTATCCGCGACCGTAACTCGCTGTACCGCGAGTTGCCGAATGACATGATCGAGAACATCTACACGATCAAGGTCATCAACCAGAGCGATCAGGCGCGCAGCTTTGTACTGGGAGTGGACGGCGTCGAGGGTATTTCGCTTGATGGCGTCGGCGCTGATGATGTGGTGCATGTCGACGGCGGCGGCGTACTTTCCCTGCCCGTTCGCGTGCGCGCCCATCGCGACGACGCGTATGGCATCATGACGATCCAGTTCAGCGTAACGGCGATCGACGACGAGAGCGTTTCGATACACGAAGACAGTCGCTTCCTCGGCCCGACGCCCTGAGTCACTAAATGATTCGTGAAGACACCAAGCCCTGGTACCGGCAGTTTTGGCCGTGGTTCATCATCGCCCTGCCCGCGGCGTCAGTTGTGGCCGGCGTAACGACGCTCTGGATTTCGATGCAGACGACAGACTCGCTGGTCGTACGGTCAGACGACGGCGTCAAGAACGCAACGGACCGCCGCATCTCAGCCGAACGCCTTGCATCCGAATTAGGCCTTGCAGCTATCGTGGAAATCGATTCCGCGACCGGCACCGTTTCAGCCGTCATGCGATCCGGCGACCTCAGCGACATACCGGCCACGCTTGAGTTCGAACTCTCTCATCCAGCCTTCGCAGATCGCGACCTGCAGATCACACTTAACAAGGCCATGCCCGACGCAGACGGCAATCCCGTCTGGGTTGGCTATTTTGTTTCCGTTCCCAACGAGCGCTTCTACGCTGTTTTGAAATCAGGAGACGATTGGCGCTTGTCGGCCGAATGGCAAGGCGACGCCAGCCTGACGCTCAGACCGGGTGGCGCTGGCGACGATGGCTTCTGATTGCTTCCACTGCGCGCTGCCTGTCCCGACTGACTGCAAACTCACCGTAAGAATCGAGGACGAGCAACACCCCGTCTGTTGTCCGGGTTGCAAGGCCGTCGCTGAGCTCATTCGCGACACGGGCATGTCCCGGTACTACGAGCTGCGCGATACGCCCAGCCCGGGCACGGGCCGACCTCCCGAAGAGGCCGCCGAGTGGCGCGTTTTTGACAGCCCTGACATGCTCGATGCATTCACTGAGCGGCACGATGACATGCGCGAGGCCACGATCTATGTAGGCGGCATGTATTGCTCCGCCTGCAGTTGGCTGATTGAAACGACGTTGGGTAAGCAACCTGGCGTCGTATCCGCCGAGGTCAACCCGATCACGCACCGCCTCCGCCTGCGCTTCCCCGTGGAGGACTCCGATCTCTCGGGCCATCTCGCCACGCTAGCCAATCTCGGTTACCAGCCGCAACCGATGTCACCGGAGGGTGCGGCGCGGCCCGAAGTAACTGAACAACGCACCGCGCTTAAGCGCCTGCTGGTCGCATCCCTCGGCATGATGCAGGTCATGATGTTTGCGGTCGGTCTGTACGCGATGGATTTTCAGGGCATCGATGCCGACATGCAGCACTTCCTGCGTCTCGTGAGCTTCTTCGTCACGACGCCCGTCGTGTTCTATGCTGCGAAACCCTTCTTCACGAGCGCGTGGCGCGGAATCGTCGCGAAGAAACCGGGCATGGACCTGCCCGTCTCTATCGCCGTCGGCTCGGCCTACGCGGCCTCCATCTATGCGACGTATACGCGCGGGCCTGCCGTTTGGTTCGACTCGGTAACGATGTTCGTGTTCTTCCTGACACTTGGGCGTTTTCTGGAGATGCGGGCGCGGCACCGCTCGATCGATCGTGGTGCAGCCTTGTCATCACTGCTGCCGAACACGGCGATACGTATCGACAACGGCGCTCAAACGACCGTGCCGGTCAGCCAGCTCGTCGCTGGCGATACCACACTGATTCGTGCAGGCGAGTCCATCCCGGCCGATGGGGTCCTCGCGTCCGGATCCACGAGCGTCGACGAGGCCCTACTGACCGGCGAGGCCAGACCACAAACCAAAGGCGTCGGCGATGAACTCTCCGCGGGCAGCATCAACCTCGACAATATGATTGAGATGACCGTGACCGTGACGGGCAGCGATACGACGCTTGGCACGATCAGTCGCCTGAGTGAGAAAGCTCGCTACGCCAGGCCTGCTTTCGTCACGCTGGCGGACAGGATAGCCAGCTACATCGTCGTGGCACTCCTGGTCGTCGCGGCAGCGGTTGCCACGTTCTGGTACTTCGCAGACGCCGAACGTGCGTTCGTGATTACCTTGTCCGTGCTTGTCGTCACCTGCCCCTGCGCCCTGGCGCTAGCAACACCTGCCGCGTTCGCCGCAGCTGGGAGTCGGTTGTCACAACTGCGGCTTCTCGTAACCAACGGCAATGCGATTGAAGCCCTCTCTCGTGTCACCCTCGCAGTGTTTGACAAGACGGGCACGCTAACCAAGGGCATGCCTCGGATCACCGCAGTCTTCGTAACAGACAATACGTGGACGGAAAAAGACTGCCGCCTGATCGCCGCAGCGCTTGAGAGTGCTTCAACTCACCCGCTGGCAAGAGCCTTCGCCATGCCTGACAAACTGCCGGTGGTCACGTCTCAGAAAATTGAGGTTGGCCAGGGAATCAGCGGAGTAATCGACAACCACGAGTGGCGGCTCGGTAATGCTCCCTTTGTCGGCGGTGGCATCGCAACCGACGACAGTTCCGCAACGCACGTCTTCCTTGGTATCGATGGGAGCCCTGTAGCCTGGTTCGAACTCGATGACGAATTGCGCCCTGAGGCCAGCGAAACACTGGAAACCCTGCGCAGACTCGGCATCGCTACGGCACTCGTCAGCGGAGACAATCGCATCGCCGTGGAAGCGGTCGCATCAACACTGGCTATCGACGATGTGCATTTCGAGTGTACGCCCGAAGACAAGCTCGCGATTATCGAAGCAGCACAACAGCGCGGTGAACGCGTGGTCATGATCGGTGACGGCATCAATGATGCGCCTGTACTCGCCGGTGCGAATACGTCAGTAGCGCCTGCGCACGGAGCTCTGCTTGCGCAGACGAGCGCAGACGTCATCATGCTCGGCGAATCGCTCGCGCCATTGACGACGGCCGTCGAAATGTCGCGCAAGACGATGCGTATCGTACGACAAAACCTGGCCTGGGCGATCGTATACAATGCGCTGGCATTGCCACTGGCTGCGGCAGGTTTTGTACCGCCGTGGCTCGCCGCAATCGGCATGAGCGTGAGTTCGCTCGTTGTCGTACTGAATGCACTGCGACTAAACCGATTCGAGTAATCATGTCCATACTCTATGTCCTGATACCACTCGCCCTGCTGCTGCTGGGTGGCGCCGTTTGGGCGTTCTTCTGGGCCGTGGGGAGCGGTCAGTTTGACGACCTCGATACGCCGGCTATACGTGTCGTAATGGACGACGACAAAAAACCCGATCAAGACGAAACGCGTGACTGATCTACTGCCGGTTTTGACCGCCGCCTTCATCACCGGGTTCCTGGGTAGCGTGCACTGTTTTGGCATGTGCGGCGGAATCTCCGGCCTCTTCGCAATCAACGCGAGCGTGGCATCGCTACGCACGCAGATACCGAAGGCCATTGCCTATAACGTCGGGCGCATCCTTAGCTATGCGTTTCTCGGTGTCGCCGTGGCCGTGCTGGGCAAGTCCGCGGTTGCGTCCATCCCTGATCTGATGGCACCGATTCGATTGGCCAGCGGTGCGTTGATTATTTTCGTCGGGCTCCAACTGGCGTTTGGCTGGCGCATCCTCGCGCCGCTTGAAAATGCTGGCGCGCGTCTCTGGAAACGCATCGCGCCGGCGGCGAAGGGACTGGTCCCGGTTGAGACGACGACACAGGCACTCGGTCTTGGACTGATTTGGGGCTGGTTGCCATGCGGACTTGTCTACAGCGTGTTGTTACTGGCTGCGACCACTGCCGAAGCGACAAGCGGTGGCATGGTTATGATCGCCTTCGGGCTCGGCACGATGCCAGCCATGGTGGCAACCGGTGTCAGCGCGTCGAAGCTTGCCCAGTTCATGAGCGGCAAACGCCTGGGCGCGGGCCTTCTCATCGTCGTCCTCGGGCTGGCAACCATCGCGATGCCGGTGATGAAATTGTCAGGAACACAGGAACATTCAGGCCATAGTGGGCACAATATGTCGACGCCCACGCAGGACTGACCATGACGCTCATAAGCCCGGATAACGATTTTGCCCTGATGGCCGCACTATTCGTTATCGCAGGCGCTGCGTTCCTGGCCGAGAAGACCCGGATAGGATCACACCTGACCGGTGCTGTGATCGCAATACTCGCGGCTATCGCCGCCGCCAACCTGCGGATCATTCCGCACTCGGCACCTGCCTTCGATTTCGTATTCAGTTACTTCGTGCCTGTACTGATCCCGATGTTCCTGTTCAAAGCAAACCTGCGGACGATGATGTTCGAGACGAGCCGGATGACGCTGGCGTTTCTGATCGCGGCCCTCGGCACAATTCTCGGCGTAATCATCGCCGTCGGCCTTATGGACCTCAGCTCGCTGGCGCCCGCGGCCGACATCGACCCGGCGCTGCGTGAGGCAGGAATCGCTGGCCTGTTTACGTCAACCTACATCGGCGGCTCGGTCAACTACGCCGCATTGGGTGAGATTACCGGGCTCCGTACCGATGCCTCGTTCTTCTCCGCCGCCACGGCAACGGACAACCTGTTTAGCGCCGTATTCCTGAGCGTGCTCGCGTTGCTGCCCGGGTGGAACTGGCTCGCGCGCAAATTTACAACCCATGAGCACGGCGAGAAACAGATCGAAGAAGCCGCTGCCCTGCCCATAACGTCGACGAGCCTGACGCTGGCATTGGCAGCAGCGATCAGTTTCGTCGCAATCGGCGATGCGCTAACCGCTGCGATTGGGATGCCCAGCTTGCGCTACGCGATCATTACGGCGCTCGTGCTCGTCGTGGCGACCGCTTTTCCGAAGTGGATGGACCGACTGCATGGCAGCTTTGAACTCGGTGTCGGGCTGGCTTTTGTGTTCTTCGCCGCAATCGCAGCTGGCGCCGACCTCGTCGCCATGGTGAAGATCGCCCCGCTACTAATCGTATTGGTTGTGATCCTGCTTAGCGTCCATCTGGTCGTCTTGCTCAGCGTTGGTCGGATGTTCAAGTTGACCGTGCCCGAACTCGTCACGGCGTCGAACGCGGCCGTGCTTGGGGCCACAACCGCACCGGCCCTCGCCGCAGCGCGCGGCTGGCACGACCTCGTTACACCAGGGGTTCTGGCTGGCGTGCTCGGCTACGCGTTGGGCACCTTTGCCGGAACAGCCATGTTCCATCTCTGGGGTCTGTTCTGATTTAGGAAGGAAATTCAAATGACCGAGAGTATTTACGCAAACCTGGCAGCTCTGCTCGCCTGCTGCATCGCAGGTAATGCTGTCGCCGCAGACTATGACTATGAAGTGACGCTGGACTACGGAAGAGGCAGCTCGGATTCGATCAGCTTTCCGACCGTGAACGGCGTGCCCGATCCGTCGCTAGGTGCAACGACCAGTTCATCCGATTCTGACGATTTCGGTTTGACCGGCACCTGGTATTACTCCGGTCTTTCGGATGTGAACGGACCTAAATCGCAAGCGGCATTCCTCAGCCGTGCATCCGGCGTCTCCTTTGGATACTCCCGCGACGAATCATCCAGCTCATTCGATTTTATGCCGGGCGGACCTCTTCCACCGGTGGCAGGAACTGCCAAGACATCTACCGACGCGATTTCCCTGAGACTTCGCCATGTCTGGCGTGAGAATGGATGGTACCTGCTGGCAGGCCTGATGAGCGCGGACTCGAAATTCAGCAGCGTCCTGAACGGTGAAAGTTTTTCAGATGACGGCGACGCGTCTGCCTATTCACTGGGTGTCGGCAAGTATCTCGGCAAGCAGACTGCTGTGGAATTGAGCGTCTCAGAGGCCGACGCCAATGGATTTGATTCGACCAACTTTGCTCTTTCTCTGAATCACATTGGTTCAGTCGGAAGTACCTGGCAATACGGTGTCGATGTAAGCATTGCAATGACAGATCAAAGTGGCGACGACGGCTCCTACACGCTTCGTGGATCACTTTTCCCGACCTCTGATTTCGAATTCGGAGCAGCATTCTCGCGGCGACAGTTTAACTTCGGCGGCAATCGGGATTCTGTGGAAGGGTTTGCCGGCTGGTTCGTGAGCGACAACGTGGCCTTATTCGGAAAATATATGGAAGACATTTCCGACGAACCACCAGGCGTGAGTTCAGACAACTCTGTCGTTGGCGTCGGTGTAAACGTCCGTTTCTAAATGAAGTGATGGCCAGGGGGCTGGGTGAAATGAAGTCGCGGCGCTTGGTGCTCATTTCGTTCCTCCGGTGGCCCAATTTGACCCACCGGGAATTGGCAGTCGACATGGAGAAACCGCCTGTCACGCGCTCTTCGAATCGAATTCCTCAAAACCCGGCGGTGACCAACAAAACGACATAGGGTATGCCAAGGCCAAGACTGATGGTCACCAGGAACTCGAACCAGGACCAATTAGCAAACAAGGCGGCGCTTTTTGATAGCCTCGAATAAAGATACAGGCCAAGAACAACTGCCCAAAAACCGAAAAAGGCTGGTAGCCCAACAACGACCATTACTGCCATAGCTCCGAATATCAAGGCTATCGACTTTAGAAGTTTCATGGGCACCTGTGAAACGCCGCGGTGCTACCGCCTCTCCGCTTCCAGTCGTTGCTCGAGCCAGTCGAGAGACGTTTCTGCGTAGAACGTGCATCCAAAGCTGCTGACGAAAGGATTGCCCTCATCACGGCGCTCCAGTTTGTCATGCATGCCAAAGAAGAAGGGATGCGGTGACAACAGGATGTCGCATCGAAGATCGGCGATCTTGCCAGCGCTCTCAACCATCTGATCCGCCGCACCGCTCGCCGCGAACGAAAACCCTTCTGCCGAGACGGCCGTAAGGCTGTCGGCATAGACGACATTCAGGCACGTATTCAATGCACACGATTCCCATGTCCAGGTCACGCTGCCTTTCGTGTGTCCGGGCGTATGGACGGCTTGCACGTTGACAGAACCAATCGATACGAACTCACCGTCCCCGAGAGAAGCAACGTTCTTGATTGCCGGAAAACTGCCTGCATCCGAATCGGCAACGTACTGCGGGTCGCCCTCAATCAGCTTGCCGCTGGACAGGGTTTCCTTCCCCGCCTCACTCGTAAACACAGCGGCCCTCGTCATCCTCTGCAATGCGGCGACGCCCCCGGCATGATCAAAGTGTGCATGCGATACGAGAATCGCCTTGATGTTCAGCGGATCGAAGCCAAGCTCACGTATGTTTGCATCGATCAATGCGGCCGACTGCGACAGGCCGCCATCGATGAGGATCAGTCCGGCATCAGTTTCGATTAGTATCGAAGACAAGCCATCCGTTCCGACGAACCAGGTATTACCGTGCACGCGAAACGGCTTGTGTGCCTCGTTCCAGGCCTCACATCGCTCACATTCGTAGGGTGCGTCGGGCTCAAGCTGGCGTGGTCCGCATGCGGCAATGACGATGAAAATCGGCAGAAGAAAAGTAATTCGATTCACAGGAAGGCCCGGTAAAAAAGTCGCAGGGAAGCAATGACAAGAAACGCACCGAATAGCATGTTCAGTCGCTTCGCAGAAAAGGCGTGGGCGATCTTTGCGCCCAGGGGCGCGGCCAGCACGGTGGCCGGCGCAATGCACGCGAAGCCGATCAGGCTGACGTAGCCGAGGCTACCCGCTGGAATACGCGGATCACCCCACCCTGCAACGGCAAAGCCGAGCATGCCAGGCAAGCTGATCACGAGGCCAAACAACGCCGCGGTGCCAACGGCTCGATGAATCGGCTCATTGAAGAGCGTCAGCGTCATGACCGAGAAAGTGCCACCACCGATGCCCATCATGGTCGAGAAGCACCCGATCGCCGTCGGAATAACCGGGACGAGCGGCCCTCGGGGAACTTCCTCCGTGAGATTGCGGCTTTCCGGGACGAACAGCATTTTCAACGCGACGAGAAACGCGAGCGTGGCAAACACGATCGCGAGTACCGAGCTGTGCACCATCGATGCGATCCACGCTCCCAGCAATGCGCCGATCAATACAAAGATCGCCCAGCGTTTGACGATTTCAACGTCGACAGACTGTCGCAAATGATGTGCACGCGCCGAGGAAATCGAAGTCGGGATTATCGTCGCGAGTGATGTGCCAACCGCGACATGCATCCGAATCGCAGGATCGACACCCAGAAAGCCCAGCGCAGTCTCAAGTACAGGAACGATGACAATCCCGCCACCGATGCCGAACAATCCAGCGAGCACGCCCGCGACAGCTCCGGTCGCGAGCATGGCTACACCGAGAATGAGCCACTGTTCCATCAGCCGGTCCGTTAGTCGCCGAGGCGATCTGCGTGGAAGCGAAGGTGCTCTTCGATAAACGTCGAAATGAAGTAGTAGCCGTGATCGTAGCCGTCGTGAATCCTGAGCAGGAGCGGCAGGCCACTTTCCTTGCAGGCCGCCTCGAGCAATTCGGGCCTTAGTTGCTCAACCAGGAATGGGTCACCCGCGCCCTGGTCGACAAGGATGCGGTCGAACTTCGACACATCACCTGAACGGCGCGCAACCTCACAGGCATCATAGTCCTGCCACGAAGACTGATCGTCGCCAAGATAGTAGCCCAACGCCTTTTTTCCCCAGGGGCTGTGCAAAGTCGTGCAGATCGGCGCAAACGCCGACAGGGACTTGAACATCTCCGGGTTGCGCAGGCCGATAGTCAATGCACCATGACCACCCATCGAGTGTCCGGTCAGACCATGGCGGTCCGGATCACCCGGGAAGTTGTCAAAGATGATCGGCGGCAATTCCTGCGTGATGTAGTCGTACATGTGGTAATACGCCGACCAGGGTTCCTGCGTAGCGTTGAGATAAAAGCCCGCGCCCAGACCGAAGTCGTAGTCGTCATCGGGGTCGTCGGGGACGCCGTCGCCGCGTGGGCTGGTATCTGGTGAGACCAGCATCAGGCCCAGCTCAGCCGCGACACGCTGCGCGCCGCTCTTAACCATGAAATTCTCTTCTGTGCACGTCAGTCCCGACAGGAACGTCAGCACCGGCACTTTACCGTGCGCCGCCTGCGGCGGCACGAACACAGAGAACTGCATGTCGCAATGGTTGCTGGAAGAAGTATGGCGGTAAAAGCCAATGCGGCCGCCGAAACAGTTCGTCTCGTTGATTGTTTCTAGAGTCATGAGGCCGATTATGGCCGAGAACTGGCGGCCTGTCCTGCTGCTAGCGCTTCTGGAAAACCAGCGTGCCGTTCGTTCCGCCGAATCCGAAGCTGTTGGACATCGCCGTCCGTAAACCGGCTTTTTCGATGCACTCGGTAACGAGCGGTGCTTCGCCAATCGACTCATCGGGCTCGACGACGTTTATCGACGGTGCAATAAAATCGTGCTCAAGCATGAGCAGGCAATGAATCGCCTCTTGTGCACCGGTGGCGCCGAGCGAGTGACCGCACATGGATTTCGTCGAGCTGAACTTCGGCATGTCATCGCCGAACAGCTCGCGCATAGCCTGGACTTCCTGTACATCACCGACCGGCGTGCTCGTGCCGTGGGTGTTGATATAGTCAATGGGCCCTTCAACCGTTGAACGCGCAAGCTCCATGCAGCGAATCGCACCTTCACCGGACGGCGCAACCATGTCATAGCCATCCGAGTTTGCGCCAAAACCCACGAGTTCAGCGTAGATCTTCGCACCGCGTGCTTTCGCGTGCTCGAGTTCCTCGACAACGACCATGCCGGAGCCGGATGAACTGACGAAGCCATCGCGGCCGGCATCATAGGGGCGCGATGCCCGCGCAGGATCATCGTTGTAATTCGACGATAATGCACCCATCGCGTCGAAAAGGCCGGTGAGTGCCCAGTCTTCTTCCTCGCCGCCGCCAGCAAAAATAACGTCTTGCTTGCCGAGCTGAATCTGCTCTGCCGCCGCCCCGATGCAGTGCGCACTGGTCGCACACGCAGAGGTAATGGAATAGTTGACGCCCTTGATTTTGAAGGGCGTCGCGAGACAGGCTGCAACCGTGCTGCCCATCGTCTTGGTTACCGCGTACGGCCCGATCTTGCGCACGCCTCGGGCTCGAAGCGCATCGGCTGCTTTGACGATATTGGCGCTCGATGCACCGCCGGAGCCGGCGATCAGGCCCGTCCGCACATTCGAAACATCCGTTTCCTCGAGACCCGAATCGGCGACGCATTGCTGCATGGCGATGAAGGCATACGCGGCGGCATCACCCATGAAACGCAGAACCTTGCGATCAATGTGTTCCTTAAAATCGATATTGCAGCTGCCGGAGATCTGACTGCGAAGACCCATTTCCTTGAACGTCTCGTTCGCAACAATGCCGGATCGGCCGTTACGCAGTGAGTCGAGAATCTCTTCCTTGCTATTACCGATGCATGAGACTGCGCCGAGTCCTGTGATAACTACACGCCGCATGCTGTCCCCTAGAAGTTGTCAGTTGATGAGAACAGGCCAACGCGCAGATCTTCAGCCGTGTAGATCTCGCGCCCGTCGACGAACATCGATCCGTCGGCAATGGCCATGTTCAGCTTGCGGGCAATGACCCGCTTGATATCGATCTGGTAAGTGACCTTTTTGGCTGTCGGCAAAACCTGCCCGGTGAACTTCACCTTGCCAACACCCAGCGCACGACCGCGGCCCTGGAGACCTTGCCATACGAGATGAAATCCGACGAGCTGCCACATAGCGTCGAGGCCGAGGCAGCCAGGCATCACCGGGTCGCCTTCGAAATGGCATTCGAAGAACCAGAGGTCCGGATTGATGTCGAGTTCTGCCTTAATCTCGCCTTTGCCGTATTTTCCACCCTCATCCGAGATCAGCGCAATGCGATCCAGCATGAGCATGTTTGGCTTCGGCAGTCGCCCGTTGGTCGGCCCGAAGAGTTCGCCGTGACCGCTGGCGATCAGGTCGTCATAGGCGTAGGAATTCTGCTGTGGAGGCAATTCCGGTGCTGTATCTGAGTCACTCATCCGGACAATTTTACTCCTGCAGCCCGAATCGGAGTTTTCAATTCGCGCCAAATGGCCGCTAGGTCTTATCGTAGTCCAGCAGCACTTCATCAGTAATCGGCGTGCTCTGGCACGCGAGAACAAAGCCTTTTTCGACCTCCCAGGGTTCGAGGCCATAGTTGGTTGCCATGCCGACCTCGCCCTCGCGAACGTGCGTGCGGCAGGTTGCGCACACGCCACCTTTACAGGAGTACGGCAGCTCCACACCCTTCTCGGCCGCGGCATCCACTATGTTGATGCCAGCGCGGGGCATCTCGAACGACTTCTTGTGGCCATCCATGATCACCGTGACCTTCGCGGTGTCCGTGTCTCCACCGGGCTGCGCCGCGGCCGGTTTCCCGCCCTTGCGCGGTGCTCCGAAGCGCTCGCTGTGAACCGCACCCGCATCCATGCCCAGAGCAAGAAGCGCTTCCGTGACCGTCTCGATCATCGACTCCGGCCCGCAAACCCAGGCCTCATCAACGTCGACCCCGCTGCAAAACTGCCGGTGCATCTCGGCAACCTTGTCGGCATCGATGCGACCGCCCGCTATCTCGAACTCCTGCTCCTCCCGGCTGAAAATGAAGTGCACCTGAAGACGCTCAGGATACTGATTCTTGAGTGCAAACAGGTCCTCGATAAACATCGTCGTATTCTGTTCGCGGTTACCGTAGAACAGCGCGAATCGAGTGGCCGGCTCACTACGCAGCACCGACGCAACGATCGACAGGATGGGCGTGATACCGCTACCGGAAGCGAACCCGATATGAAACCTGCCATCGTCGCGTTCTTCAGGAAGGTGGAAGCGCCCTGTCGGGGGCATCACATCAAGCGCGTCCCCGACCTGCAATTCGTTGGCAACATATTCAGAGAATTGACCACCGGACTGGATGCGGACACCGATCTCGAGCGGCCAGCAGCCTTGGGCCGAGCAGATGCTGTAAGTGCGGCGCAACGGTTTGCCGTCGCGTTCTATCTGTATTGGCAAATGCTGGCCGGGCATGAACGAATATTCGTCCCGCAGCTCCTCGGGCACGTCGAGTGCGATACGAACCGAGTCACGGGTTTCGTTAGTCTTGGCGATGACTTTCAGAGAATGGAATTGTTTCATGTCGCCAGCAAGCAACGTGCCCTCGGGGTGCTGCCTCCTAGAGGCACTTGAAGTACTCGAAAGGCTCGAGGCACTCGCGGCACCGATACGCCGCCTTGCAGGCCGTGGAGCCAAACTCGCTGACGAGTTCTGTCTGATCGGATTCGCAGCGCGGACAAGCGACCGGGAGTTCCCGGCGCTCCGGCGGTGCGATGCCGTAGACGCGCAACTTGTTGCGCCCCTCTTCGCTGATCCAATCGGTCGTCCAGGGAGGCGACAAAACGCGCCTGATTTTCACGTCCGCCAAACCACGATCTTCGAGTGCCGCCACCACGCTCGCTTCGATCGCTTCTGTCGCGGGACAACCCGAATACGTCGGCGTCAGAGACACGATCACCCCATCGCTGCAATCGACGTCACGAACGATCCCGAGATCGGTAATGGTCAGTACAGGAATCTCCGGGTCGGGTACTTCGGACAACCACTCGAGAATCTGCTCACGCTTGATAGCTGTTTCTACCACGTTGCCCCCGGATACGTGCGCTGCAAATACTGCATTTCGGTAAGCAGGTAACCGAAATGTTCGGTATGACGTCCTTGCTTGCCGCCGCTGGCCATCCACTGCTCGTCAGGCAACTTCAGCGTCGCCTCTTCGATTATGGCCCTGACGTCTTCTCGCCACTGCGCTTCGATGATTTCAAGATGTGGACCATTAAAGACCGCACGCAACTCATCATCAAGGTCATCAGGAGCGAACATCTCTCCTGTGAACTTCCAAAGATTGTCCAGCGACTGCTGTACGCGATCATGGCTTTCTTCAGTGCCGTCGCCGAGTCGCACGAGCCAATGGCTGCTGTGGCGCAGGTGGTAGCGCACTTCCTTGATCGCTCGAGCGGCGATTTCTGACATGCCCTCGTCGCTGCAGCGGCTTAACGCCTCGAGTAAATGCACGTACCAGGAGTCGAACAGCACCTGCCTTACGATGGCGTCACCGAAGTGGCCGTTCGGCTGCTCGACAAGCAACAGGTTTCGATATTCCTGCTCAGGACGCAGAAACGCAATGTCGTCTTCGCTCCGCCCCGCTCCTTCGCATGTGCCGGCGTAGGTGTAGAACATGCGTGCCTGGCCGATATAGTCGAGCGAGAAGTTCGCGTTCGCGAGCTCTTCCTCGAGTTCCGGACTCGCCGCGACCAGTTCGATCATGCGCTGGCCGAGAACCAGCGCATTGTCGCCAAGGCGCGTTGCATAAGCGGCCATTAGCAAATTGTCGCTCACAGATTATCTACCTCGTCAGGAATCTCGTAGAAAGTCGGATGCCTGTAAATCTTATCTTCGGCGGGATCGAAAAACGCAGCGGATTCCGCGGGGTCGGATGCAACAATTTTGTCGGAGCGTATGACCCAGATGCTGACGCCTTCTTTGCGTCGCGTGTAGGTATCGCGCGCGTTGGTCAATGCCATTTCATCGTCAGCGGCATGCACACTGCCGGCGTGTCGGTGGCTAAGGCCTGAGCGGCTGCGAATGAATACTTCGTAAAGCGGCCATTCCTGTTTCATCATTTTCCCACTCGCGGCCATTGGCCGCTCCTACGCTGCGGCCGATGCCGCAGCTTTCTTTTCTGCATAGGCCCGGGCTGCTTCGCGTACCCAGGCTCCGTCATCCTGTGCCTTACAGCGTTTCTCGAGACGCTGCTTGTTGCACGGTCCGTTGCCACCGATGACATCGAAAAACTCCTGCCAGTCGATGTCGGAGTGTTCGTAATGGTCCGTCTCTTCGTTGAAACGGAGATGTTCGTCGGGAACCGCAAGGCCAAGAAATTCCGCCTGCGGTACGGTGACGTCGATGAACTTCTGCCGAAGCTCGTCGTTGCTGAAGCGCTTGATCTTCCAGGCCATCGACTGCGCCGAATGCTTCGACGTTGCGTCGTTAGGCCCAAACATCATGAGAGACGGCCACCAGAATCGATTTAGCGCATCCTGCGCCATGGCCTTCTGCTCCTTCGTTCCGCGACAAAGCGTCAGCATGATTTCGTAGCCCTGGCGCTGGTGGAAACTCTCTTCCTTGCAGACACGGACCATGGCGCGCGAATACGGACCGTATGAGCAACGGCACAATGGGATCTGGTTCATGATCGCAGCGCCATCGACGAGCCAGCCGATTGCGCCCATGTCGGCCCACGTCAGCGTCGGGTAATTGAAGATACTCGAGTACTTGGCTTTTCCGGACAACAGGTCGGCGACCATCTGGTCCCGCGACATACCGAGCGTCTCTGCGGCGCTGTACAGGTACAAGCCATGGCCCGCCTCGTCCTGGACCTTGGCCAGGAGGATCGCCTTGCGTTTCAGCGTCGGTGCCCGCGTCAGCCAGTTGCCTTCGGGCTGCATGCCGATGATCTCGGAATGCGCGTGCTGAGAAATCTGCCGGACCAGCGTGCGTCGGTAGGCGTCAGGCATCCAGTCCTTGGCTTCGATCTTCTCCTCGGCATCGATACGCGCCTGGAACGCGTCGAGTTGCTCGCTGCTCTCCGTACCCGGCTTCGCAGGATCGCTCTTTCCTGCCTGATCAAGGCCTTGCGTGTACATAGAATTACTCCAGGGGAACAGCAATCAATGTGTCACGGTTCATGGTGTTTTTCAAGATTGTCTGTATCACTTCTGCGGCGAGACTACGGGGTCGCCAGTGCTGGCCGAACGACCACGGAACAAGGCAATCAACTCGCCGCGCTGGTTGTGGACCTCGACCGAATAATAGCCACTTCGGCGACCACGGTAATCCTCGGTCGCCGACGCTGTGAGTTCGTCGCCCAGCATTGCCGGGCGCAGGAAGTCGATGTTCGCCGAAGCGGCTACAGTCTGCTCGTCATAGGCATTGCAGGCGAACGCAAAGGCAGTATCCGCGAGCGCAAATGTCAGTCCACCGTGGAGCACGTCGAAGCCGTTGACCATATCGTCACGCACCAGCATCCTGGCGATCGCCTGCCCTGCTTTGGGGATCTCGATTGAAATCCCCATGGCTTTCGACGACCGGTCTCTGGCCATCATTGCATCAGCGCATCGTTGTGCGGTTTCCAGATTACCCATTACTCACCGTTCCTGGTTGCGCGAGTCCGCCGAACCGTGCCACCGCGTTCTGACAGGTACGCTGGACGCTTATGTCGGCACGACCGTACAATCCGATACAGCTTTATACAAATTAATGTGAGTTCCGTATGACAAACAAGCTTGGCAACCTGGTCCTCGACCGCTGGATCCATGGCGAAGGTGACGGCACACAGCTATCGAGCGCAATTAACGGCAACCCCGTCGCGAATATTACGAGCGATGGACTCGATTTCGCGGACATCCTGAATCACGCGCGCACCGTGGGCGGTGCCAATTTGCGCAAGCTGACGTTTCATGAGCGTGGCGAAATGCTCAAGGCGCTCGCCAAGTACCTGATGGAGCACAAGAAAGAGTTCTATGGCCTGTCTGCGGAGACCGGTGCGACTCGCGGCGACAGCTGGGTGGATATCGACGGCGGCATCTCGACGCTGTTCGTCTACTCCGGCAAGGCGCGACGTGAAATGCCAAATGACCACGTATACCTCGACGGCCCACCTGAAGTGCTGTCCCAGAACGGGACATTCGTCGGCCAGCATATCTGCACGCCAAAGCTCGGCGCCGCTGTGCATATCAATGCATTCAACTTCCCGTGCTGGGGCATGCTGGAGAAGCTCGCTCCAACGCTTATTGCTGGTGTACCCGCCATCGTCAAGCCGGCATCGAGCACCGCTTACCTGACCGAACTCATGGTTCGGCGCATCAATGCGTCCGGTATTTTACCGGACGGCGCTTTACAGCTTATCTGCGGCGGCGTGGGCGACCTGTTCGACCATCTCACATGCCAGGACACGATCGCGTTCACCGGTTCAAAGAACACGGCGGAGTTCCTGCAGGCACATCCGCGCATCGTTAGCGAGTCGGTCGCGTTCACGGCTGAGACCGATTCACTGAATTCATCGATCCTGGGTCCCGATGCCCTGCCCGGCACGCCCGAGTTTGATCTCTACATCAAGGAAGTGACGAGGGAGATGACGAGCAAGGCCGGGCAAAAATGTACAGCGATACGCCGCATCATCGCACCGGCGGCGATTGCCGGCGATGTCGTTAAGGCACTGGCGAAATCGTTGAGCGAAGTACGCATCGGCAACCCCGCCAACAAGGATGTCGATATGGGCGCGCTCGCCAGCCACGGCCAACGTGACGAAGTGCGGGATCGTGTCACTGAACTGTCACACCAGGCCGATATTGTCTACGGCGGTACCGACGACTTCGAGCTTATCGATGCTGACGCGAGCAAGGGCTCATTCTTCATGCCGACTCTGCTCCACTGTGAGAAGCCACTCACATCGAGCGCAGTGCATTCAGTCGAGGCATTTGGACCGGTTAGCACCGTGCTTCCCTACTCAGGTCTTGACGAGGCAATTGAGTTGTCCCGCTTGGGCGAAGGCAGCCTCGTTGGTTCGATTATTACGAATGACAATGCCGTGGCAAGGGAGCTCATCCTTGGAACTGCCGCCTACCACGGTCGCATGATCGTCATTAACCGGCATTGTGCTGCCGAGTCGACCGGGCACGGTTCCCCCTTACCGCACCTCGTGCATGGCGGTCCCGGCCGGGCCGGCGGCGGCGAAGAGATGGGTGGTGTCCGTGGTGTGAAACACTACATGCAGCGAACGGCCATCCAGGGTTCGCCACAAACGCTCACCGCGATCGGCAGCCGCTGGGTAAGAGGGGCCGACGAGAACGAGCCGGGCGTACATCCGTTCCGCAAGACCTTCGAGCAGCTCGAGATCGGTGACTCACTGCGCACGGACGCGCGCGAGGTGACCCTCGATGATATTCAGCATTTCGCCGAATTCACGGGCGATACTTTCTACGCGCACACCGACGAGGAAGCGGCCGCGAAGAATCCGTTTTTCGATGGCCGCGTCGCGCATGGCTACCTGATCGTGTCGTTCGCGGCCGGCCTGTTCGTGGATCCTGATTTTGGACCGGTTCTGGCCAACTACGGCGTCGATGAACTGCGCTTCGCCCAACCCGTCAACTACGGCGACACACTCAAGGTTCGGCTGACCTGCAAGCAGAAGACGCTGCGGGCGGGCACGGGCTACGGCGAGGTCCGCTGGGACACGGAGGTGACCAACCAAAACGACGAGATCGTTGCCCAGTACGACGTCCTGACCATGGTGGCAACCGACGAACATTGGGCGTCGGTGCAATAACGGCCGACGCTCTATATAATGCGCGCCCTTTGCGACACACGACTGAAGGATGCGCATGAGCACCATTATCTACACGAAGACCGACGAGGCGCCGGCCCTGGCAACGTACTCGTTTCTGCCAATCGTCAAGGCCTTCACCGATGCCGCCGGCATTAATGTAGAAACGCGCGACATTTCGCTCGCCGCCCGTATTCTCTCCACCTTCCCGGATAACCTGACCGAGGACCAGCGGCTTGACGACGCGCTCGCCGAACTCGGCGATCTCGCGAAGACCCCTGACGCCAATATCATCAAGCTGCCGAATGTCTCAGCCTCAATCCCACAACTCGTCGCCGCGATCGAAGAATTGCAGTCTCAGGGTTTCGACATACCGGACTACCCGGAAGAGCCGTCCAATGACGTTGAGAAGGCCATCCAGGGCCGCTACGCCAAGACGCTCGGCAGTGCAGTTAATCCCGTACTGCGTGAAGGAAACTCAGACCGCCGTGTCGCACTCGCTGTGAAGAACTTCGCGAAGGCAAATCCTCACAGCATGGGTGCATGGAGCGCTGACTCGAAGTCGCATGTAGCACACATGGACAACGACGACTTCTATTCGAGCGAACAATCGGCTGTTGTCGCAAAAGCGGGCAATTTGCGAATTGAACACACGGACGCCAACGGCAATGTGTCGGTACTGCGTGAGACCTTGCCTGTGCTCGACGCCGAAGTCGTAGATTCGACCGTCATGAATTGCCGCGCATTGAGCGAGTTCTATGCAAAGGAAATTGAGGCCGCGAAAAACGAAAGTGTGTTGTTCTCGCTGCATCTCAAGGCGACGATGATGAAGGTCTCGGACCCGATCATGTTCGGCCATTGCGTGCGCGTCTATTACAGTGACGTGTTCGCGAAGCATAGGGCGTTGTTCGACGAGCTAGGTGTTGATGCGAACAACGGCATTGGCGACGTGTACGCGAAGATCACCGGCTTGCCAGACGCGCAGCGCAGCGAAATCGAGGCTGACCTCAGTGCTGTCTACGAGACGCGCCCACCACAGGCGATGGTCGACTCGGACAAAGGCATCACGAACCTGCACGTACCGAGCAACGTCATCATTGATGCGTCCATGCCGGCGGCGATTCGTACATCGGGACAGATGTGGGATCCGGATGGCAAGCTGGCAGACGTCAAGATGGTCATTCCCGATCGCTGCTACGCAGGGATCTACCAGGAGATCATTCAGTACTGCAAGGACAATGGCGCGTTTGACGTTACTACTATGGGCAACGTCTGCAACGTCGGGCTCATGGCGCAGAAGGCCGAAGAGTACGGTTCGCACGACAAGACCTTTGAAATCGCTGCAGACGGTGCGGTCAAAGTCATCGATGAGGGCGGCAATGTCCTGATGGAGCACGCAGTAAGCCAGGGAGATATCTGGCGCATGTGCCAAACGAAGGACCTGCCGATTCGCGACTGGGTCAAGCTGGCCGTCACACGCGCTCGTGCAACCGGTGATACAGCGATCTTCTGGCTCGACGAGAACCGCGCTCACGACCGCAACCTTATCGAGCTGACCAGGACCTACCTGGCCGATCACGACACTGAAGGCCTCGATATCCGCATCGAGTCTCCCGTCGAAGCCATGCGCTCGACACTCAAGCGCGTCGGCGCCGGCGAAAACACAATCTCTGTGACCGGCAATGTGCTGCGCGACTACCTGACTGACCTGTTCCCGATTCTCGAACTCGGGACCAGCGCCAAGATGCTGTCGATCGTTCCGCTGCTCGCTGGCGGCGGCCTGTATGAAACAGGTGCCGGCGGTTCCGCACCGAAACACGTGCAGCAATTCGTTGCCGAAGGCCACCTACGCTGGGATTCGCTCGGTGAATTCCTGGCACTGGCCGTGTCGATCGAGGACCTCGCGGACAAGACTGGAAGCCAACGCGCTCGTCTTATCGCTGCGGCATTAAACGAAGCAAACGGCCGCTACCTCGGCGAGAACAAGGCGCCGTCACGCAAAGTCAACGAACTCGATAATCGCGGCAGTCATTTCTACATTGCGATGTACTGGGCACAGGCCATGGCCAGGAACGACACGGATGCCGAGCTCGCAGCGCAATTTGCTGGCCCGGCCCAGGCGCTCGCAGACAACGAGGAGAAGATCCTCGCAGAGCTTCTTCAGGCCCAGGGAGCCCCGGTTGATATCGGTGGCTACTACCAGCCGAATGAAGAGCTCGCGGCGGCCGCAATGCGCCCGAGCCCCACACTCAACGCAATTATCGACTCCATATAGAAGGTAAAACATTACCCGGATCAATAGCGCTGGCGACGGCCATGCAAGAGCCAGGTCTGGCCATTCAAATCCTTGTTAGCAAAATCCGAGAATGAGAACCACTACCGTTACGGAATTAACGTGCGGAGTACGATTGGACCAATTGCTCTAGAAAACGAACCGAACTATGTGGTTGCCCGCACCTATATATGAAGCACTTCCGACGGCGTACGTGGTCATCGGTACACTGCTATTGGGTGGCGTTTCTTACGTAGGCTTCCATAGTATGATGAGCTATGTCTATGCCGGCCTTGGCGTAGCCGCTGTACTCTCCGGCATCTTGGCACGCCAACGACGCAGCCAAGCCAGGCAGTCTCGCGCCGGCGAATCCTGACCCTAATTTGCCGACTAGACGACAGGCTGCTTTCGACCAGAAGCGGTCACTCAAGTTAGCCTTTCTAGCATGTTGATGGGTGGCGACTACGCCTGGCGTCGATATTGGTTCTTCAGGTCTTGAATATCCTGCCCGACGTAGTCGATCCGAAACACCACCTCGCGGTCTGGGCCCACTATGCTCAGAATCTGCATTCCATCTTCAAATTTGAATCGGACATCACCGATGGGGTGGGACACGTCCGAGGTGGGGCTCGTGATTCTAACCATCGAATCGGTAAGAACTGCCTCGTGATTGAGGAACTTGCATAAGCCGTATCCACGGTACGTGAAGTAGCCTAACACTGAGCCGAAAATAGCGCTCATCAGCAATCCAGTCATAAGGTCGTGGGCCTCGCGAATCATGAAAAGCGAAAGGAGCGCCATCGCAGCAGCGAAGGCGGTTCCACCTCGAATCGCGACGCGTAGCCACTTGGGAGAGCGAAGAAGATGATTACGCATGTGTTTGGTAGTAGTCCGACTGGACTCTTGGATTTGACGTGCAAGCGGCCATCAACGAGAGTGCAACCAAAGGCAACACAATTCTGGATAACTTAATCACTCATCGTCTCCAAAATAGACGTTTGACTCGTCCTCATTTACGTCACCCTCTCTTTCAGGAACGTCCTGGCGAACTCTGATCAGTAATAAGACCATCACCAAACCGGCGGTGGTCAAAGTCACTATGAGCCCCCCTTCAATGCCAAATGCACCCCCGGTATATAACTCGGGTCCGGCGATCTCAAACGCTTTCCAGCCCAGACCTAGCTCGCCCGTGCCGCTGATGGTCAGCCCGAATACCGGCCCAAGCAGCAGATTCCAGGCGAAGTGAATCGCTATGGGCAGCCATAGATTTCCCGTGACAGCGTAAGCCAGGCAAAACACCAATCCTCCGGCGAATACGTTGATCGGCGGAAGCCAGGCACCCTGGAATGCAGCCGCGTGCAGGGCAGAGAAAAACATCGCCGACAGGAAGATAGCAATTGGCAACCCGACTTTGGAGCGAAGTGTCTGAAGAATATAGCCACAGACCAAGAGTTGCTGGGTTACGACATTGAAAAGTACCGACACTGCTGCGATCGCGACCAATGTGCCGGAAAACCCGGACGGGCTCAGGAGTGACGCCCAGCCCGCACCCATCATTACAGCGACCGAAATGCCGAGCCATGCAGCCCCTAGCGCCAAACCAATAGATAGGTCGCGAATGACGCCTTTTGCGGCGAAACCAATAGTCAGGAATGCGCGCTTATCAGCAAACCTTGTCATGACCCAAGTCGCGGCAACTGCGGCGATGGCGCCTGCGACGTCTGCATAAAGTCTTGCCTGTATCGGATTAGCGTCCGCCCAGTCCGTGAGAAACGTAGCCAGGGGCAAAATCACCACCGCACTCGCAACCGCGAAAGCCAGAACAAAGAGCCCCAGTCGCGCCCAGACAGTTAGCCAGCGGATTGTATCGGTCATCACGATCATCCTTTCATGTGCTTGCAGCACCGCATGCGGTTTCGCCACGTCCAACCGAGCAATACGGTTTAGATGCCTGTCGGTGACGCATTCCACGGATATACTTGGCGCTAATTTCAGTCAATCTTCGTGAACGTGTCGCCGTCCCATTCCAGGGCGGTGACCGTGTTGTCGAAACCAATGCGAAACTCGACGAGCATCTCGTAGTCCCATTGCTCGAAATTCCATCGGAACACGTTGTCGTGCCAGTGGCTGAAGCGCACTTCGTGTAGCGGCAGGTCCGCAACAAGCTCCTCGCCCTCAATACGCAAAACCAGATCGCCGAATGCGGGTGTCGAGTAGGTACCGGCGAACTCTTCCAGGGGAACACTGGTAGTTGTCCCCTCGCGCCGCGCAGCGTACATCGCTTCGATTTGTTCCTCGTAAGCGCCGCCGTTGCGCTCGTAGAGTTCGAAAATATCCTGATTCCAGTCGCGTCGATCGTCGCCGCTCGTCTCATCCATGACATGCCATAACCAGGCATGCCGGAATTCCGCGTGGTCTCGATTCGCCAGAATCAGCACCGCGCGCTTCGCTTCCCGATCCAGCCCGATGATAGCGATCAGGCCGGCGAGACTTCCTGTGTGGAAATCGATCATCCGTCCCTGGAAGTCCTGCTGGAACCAGCCGAGACCGTAGGTTCGCCAGTGTGGCTGCGTCAGCTCGACGGTCGGATAGAAATGCGCAACAGTCGCTAACTGGGCCGGCTCGAACATCTGGTCATACTGAGCTTCGGATACCAGGCGCTCGCCATCAGCCGTAATGCCACCCCTCAAAAGGAATTGCGCCCACAGGCTCATGTCATGAATCGTCGACCAGACAGATCCTGCCGGCATGCGGTCACCGGCGGGCAGGTCCCAGGGAGACCGCTGTAACTCACCATCCCTGAAGAAGTGCGGCAGCACATGATTCTTCCTGCGCGGAATGTCTTCACGCGCAGCGTATGTCTCTTCCATCCCGAGCGGCTGCCAAAGCTCCTCACTAAGGTAGACATCCCACTCGCGGCCATCGAGCGTCTTGATCAGAACACCCATCAGGTCGTACATCGTGTTCTGGTAGACATTCGTCGTGCGCATGCCAACAACGCGAGGTACGTGGCGCAGCCGCTGTATCGTTTCCTCGATGGACATATCGAGCAGGAACGACCAGCTGTCAGTCGACGGCAAGCCAGTTCGATGCGCCAGGAGATCACGAACCGTCACTTCTTTGTCCATGAATGGATCCGAGAAATGCAGCTCGGGTATGTGCTCGGTAATCGGGTCGTCGAGGCTCAAGTGTCCATCATCGACGAGCATGAGCACACCCATAGCGACCATGGCCTTAGTCGTCGACGCGATAGCAAAAGCGGTATGTTCATCGACGGGTTTGCCGTCCTCTATCGACGTCGTACCGAATCCCTGTTGAAACACCACGGCTTCATCTGTAACGACCGCAGCGGCGGCTCCCGGCACGTGCCACAACTCCATGCCTCGTTCGATAAACGCGGCGTAGTCTTCTTCTTGAGCACTTGCGAGGGAACAGAACGACAGGATGGCCGCAAGCGCGGCGATACGTAGGGACTTCATGGCGATCCTCTTTTTAACAACTGGTTTGCTTTTCGACGATTGTTATTTGAACGGCAATGCCGTATCGGTCTTGATCTCTTTCAGCACGATATTCGATCGTATCTGCGAGACACCGGGCAGGCGAAAAATGAAATCATCAAGAAAGGCATTATAAGCGTCGATATCTTCGGCAACGACGCGTAAGTGAAAATCAGCCTCGCCACTCGTCGCGAAACACTCGAGGACCTCCGGGTGCCGCTGCACTTCCTTGATAAAACGATCGACGTTCTTCTGCTCATGCCGTGCGAGCGAAACGTGCACCATCGAAGAAAAACCAAAGCCTGCCTTGCGCGTATTGACGAGCACGGCGTAGCGATCGATTATCCCGGCTTCCTCCAGGCTCTTCACCCGACGCCAGCACGCCGAGCTCGACATCCCGGTGCGCTCGCCCAGTTCCTGCATGGTGAGGCGGCTGTCCAGTTGCAGCTCGGAAAGGATTCTGCGGTCTTTGGACTCCAACATCAATACTGTCCCATTTTTTCCTATAATACGGGACAGTATACCGTTTTATCGCCATCTAACGGGATGATCGGCACCCTATCGCGACGTATTTCAGGGATACTAAGTCGCTATGCTGGATAACTACGAACTCATCGACCGCTATCGCCGCGAATCCGGGCGTGTGCTGCTTACCGGTACGCAGGCACTCGTTCGCATCGGACTCATGCAACGCACGATGGACCAGGCGGCCGGACTTAACACCGCCGGCTTTGTCAGCGGGTATCGCGGATCGCCGCTAGGCATGGTTGACCAGGAACTGTGGCGCGCGAAGGCGTTTCTCGCCGAAAGCAATATTGAGTTCCTGCCGGCTGTGAACGAAGACCTCGCCGCAACGGCCATTCTTGGCTCGCAGCAGGTGGAAACAGATCCAGACAAGACTGTCGATGGCGTATTCGGCATCTGGTACGGCAAGGGACCGGGGGTCGACCGTGCGGGTGACGCACTCAAACACGGCAACGCATACGGTAGCTCGCCCAACGGCGGCGTGCTCGTCGTCGCCGGCGACGACCACGGCTGCATATCGTCGTCGATGCCACACCAGTCGGATGTCGCGTTCCTGACATTCATGATGCCGCACCTGAACCCGGCAAGCGTCGCCGAGTATCTCGAGTTCGGCCTGTACGGCATTGCATTGTCGCGATACTCAGGCATGTGGGTCGGCTTCAAGGCCGTTACGGAGACCGTCGAGTCAGGCATGTCGATCGAGTTGCCTCCGTATCCGCAGTTCGTCACACCCAGCGACTACGTGCCGCCGCCGACCGGACTGCATTACCGATGGCCGGACTTCCCCGGTCCACAGATCGAGGAACGACTTGAAGAAAAGAAAGCAGCGACACTGGCTTTCGTTGCCGCCAACCCGATCGATCGCAAAATCTTCGATGTGCCCGACGCACGCTTTGGCATCGTCACGACGGGCAAGGCACATCTCGATCTTATGGAGGCCCTGCGCCTGCTCGGCGTAGACGCAACCGAAGCCCGGCATATTGGCATCGATGTCTACAAGGTTGGCATGGTGTGGCCACTGGAGCCTCAGGGGGCGCTTGACTTCGTGCAACGCAAGAACGAAGTGCTCGTCATCGAAGAAAAACGCGGCATCATCGAAAGTCAGTTCAAGGAACATTTCTACGACTACCCCGGCCGCAAACCAAAACGCATGGTCGGCAAGCAGGACGAAAACGGCGATCATCTCGTTCCCTGGATCGGGGAACTGTCACCCCTGCAGCTCGTGCCCATCGTGGCAGACCGTCTCGACAACGAATTTGGTGGCAACCGCTTCAGAGCTCGAGCCGAAGAACTCCAGCGCCTGCGCGGCCAGGAGATCGAGGTCGGTGGTGCGAAGCGTATGCCCTACTTCTGCTCAGGATGCCCGCACAATACGTCGACAAAGGTCCCGGAGGGTTCAAAAGCGCTGGCCGGTATCGGCTGCCATTTCATGGCGAGCTGGATGGAGCGCGACACCGACGGACTGATCCAGATGGGCGGCGAAGGCGTGAACTGGATCCCGCGTTCGATGTTCAATGGTGGGCAGCACGTGTTCCAGAACCTCGGCGACGGTACGTTCTACCACTCGGGTTCGCTCGCTATTCGGCAGGCGATTGCAGCCGACACCAACATTACCTACAAAATCCTTTACAACGATGCGGTCGCAATGACCGGCGGCCAGCCGGTCGACGGGCCGTTGTCGGTACAGAGCATGGCCCAGTCTGTGCGGGCCGAGGGTGTTACCCGCATTGCGCTCGTGTCCGATGAACCCGAGCTGTTCAGCACGGCCGATTTTCCGGTGGGCACAACAATCTCACATCGTCGCGAGATGGATGCCGTGCAACGCGAGCTGCGTGACATCCCGGGCGTGACGGTCCTGATCTATGCACAGACCTGCGCGACGGAGAAACGCCGTCGGCGGAAGCGCGGCAAGCTCGAAGATTTGCAGAAGTTCGTCATCATCAACGACCTCGTTTGCGAAGGCTGCGGCGACTGCTCGGTCGAATCGAACTGCCTGTCAGTCGTACCAAAAGAGACGCCGTTCGGTCGCAAGCGACAGATCGACCAGGACAGTTGCAACAAGGACTTCTCGTGCCTGAATGGTTTCTGCCCGAGCTTCGTGACAGTGGAAGGCAATGTAAAACGTCCGGTGCCTGCCAGCCGCTACGGCGAACAGCTGGCCGCACTGACTGAAGAACTACCCGGCGCCGACATCCCGACTATCGACTCATGTTACGACCTGCTCGTGACGGGCGTCGGCGGCACGGGCGTCATCACGGTCGGCGCGCTTATCACGATGGCTGCGCATCTCGAGCGCAAAGGTGCCAGCGAGCTCGACTTCATGGGCTTCGCACAGAAATTTGGCCCGGTGCTCAGCTACCTGCGCATCGGCGAACAACCCAGCGACATTAACCAGGTACGCATCGAGCCGGCGCGAGCGGATGCACTGATCGGCTGTGATGTCGTGGTGAGTTCATCAGCCAAGGCATCCATTACCTACCAGCGCGGACACACACGCGCACTGGTCAATACGGCGGAAATGCTGACTGGTGATTTCATCAGGCATCGTGACGCAAGCCTGCGCACCGACGATCGAATCGCGGCGATTGGCAAGGCGATCGGCAAAGATCACCTGACGACCATCGATGCCAATTCGCTGGCCCGTCACCTGATGGGCAACACGATCTACGCCAACGTGATAATGCTTGGATGCGCCTGGCAGCAGGGACTCATACCGGTATCGCTGGATGCATTGCTGCGCGCGATCGAACTGAACGGTATCAAGATAGACGAGAACAAGCAGGCGTTTTCCTGGGGACGCATCGCCGCGACCAGGCCTGATGCCATTGACGAACTGCTGGACAGCCCCGACACGGGCATCGATGAGCCGCTGGACACTATGATCGAACGGCGCCGCGATTTTCTCGTGGGCTACCAGAACACAGAGCTTGCGCAGACGTACACCACGCTCGTCGAGCACGTTCGTGAAGCTGAAAGTGCCGTCGCAGATGACAACAAACTGACACGCGCCGTGGCCTTGGCCTACTTCCGCCTGCTGAGCTACAAGGATGAATACGAAGTCGCCCGTTTGCACACGCGTCCAGAATTCCTGAGGTCCGTACGCGAAGAATTTGGCACAGGCGCGAAACTGCGTTTCCACCTGGCGCCTCCACTGTTTTCTCGCAAGAAGGACGCGCGCGGCAGGCCGCTCAAGAAAGAGTTCGGTGCATGGATGCTGCCGCTGTTCCGGGTTCTCGCGAGCATGCGCGGCCTGCGCGGCACCGCGTTCGATATATTCGGTTACACAGCCGAACGTCGCATGGAGCGACAACTGATTCGCAACTTCGAAGCTCTGTTTGATACCGGGTTGCCGGAATTGACTGTCGTCAATCGTTATCTCGACGTGCGAGGCTTTGGTCCGGTCAAGGACGCCGCAGTCCAAAACATGCGAACATCGCAGCATGGAACGGATTCAGTATGAACACCTGACCCGACCCAAACGCGGTGAGGCAATGCGCATGGACGACGGCATTACCTGGCTGCGCATGCCACTGCCGTTCTCTCTCAATCACATCAATCTGTGGCTACTGCGAGATGAGAAGGGCTGGGTCATTGTCGACACAGGCGTCGATACGAAGACCAGCCGCGGTATCTGGGAAGAGACATTCGCCGGCCCGATGAAGGGCGATCCGGCCACGCATGTCATCGCGACACACCTGCATCCCGACCATGTCGGCTGCGCGAGCTGGCTTGTGCATCACTTTGGCGTCGACCTTTGGATGACGCGCGAGGAATACATGCTGTGCCGCCTGCTGGTCAATGACACCGGGCATGACGCACCGGAGGAAGGCATTCACTTCTACAGGGAGGCTGGTTTCACGACAGAGCAACTCGACAATTACAAAGCGAATTTCGGCATGTTCGGTACATTTGTGAAATCAATGCCGCAGGCCTACAAGCGCATGATCGACGGCGACCGACTGTCATTCGCCGGATACGAATGGGAAGTGATCGTTGGTCGTGGACACTCGCCCGAACACGCCTGCCTGTTTGATGAAGACCGGAATATCCTGATCTCCGGCGACCAGATCCTGCCGACGATATCGCCCAATGTCAGTGTCTGGCCGACGGAACCGCAAGCTAATCCACTCAAAGACTGGTTCGACTCCATCGACAAGCTGGAAGCCCGCTTGCCCGAAGATGTGCTCGTATTGCCGGCCCATGGAAAACCGTTCCGCGGGGCACACATCCGCCTGGAAGAGCTACGCAAGGACCACACGGACAAGCTCGACAAGCTGCTTGAGAACGGTGCGGAGCCGCGACGCGTCGTCGACGTGTTCGACGATCTCTTTAACTCGACGATTAATGACTCGAATCGCATCATGGCCACGGGCGAAGCACTCGCCCATCTGCACTACCTCTGCGACTCCGGGGACCTGGTTGTCGAGACGGACCGGGATGGCGTGAACCACTACCGGCGCGCCTGACGCAGAGTTCGCTAGCTGTGGAACCCGAATGCGGAGCCAACGTGCATCGATAACACCAGGAAGACCGCCGCCATAGCTGTCAGCTTCAGCAGTAGCGGAGCCACAAACTTGAACCACGCAACGTAGGGTACCTTGCCGAGCGCAAGTGCTCCCATGACAAGCGCGCTGGTGGGCACGATCATGTTCGTAAAGCCATCACCAAACTGGTAGGCGAGAACCGCGGTCTGCTGCGGCACGTCGGTCAACGTCGCGAGCGGCGACATGATCGGCATTGTCACGAAAGCTTGTCCGCTACCCGACGGGATGAAGAAATTACAGACCGTCTGCACGACCAGCATGCCAAGCGCCGACGCCTCGGCCGGCAGGCCCTCCAGCAAGCCCGCGATCGAGAATACGACCGTGTCGATAATCTGGCCGTCGGACATGACGACTTCAATCGTGCGCGCAAAACCGACCAATAACGCTGCCGGTGTCATCGCGGCGGCCCCTTCAAGGAACGTTCGACTGGTGTCGCCGGCCGGCATTCCTGCAACGATTGCAGCCAGCAAACCGATGCCAAGAAAGATCGCGTTGAGTTCCTGGATGTACCAGTGATGCTCTGATACGCCATAGACGAATCCGAAGAGCCCGAGCACGAAGATAGCGAGGATCACGATACGGCGCGGCGTCATGTGTATGTCCGCCGGAGACTCGAATCCCTTGCTGTAATCGATATGTGCAACCAGGCTGCTCGCCGGATCCGCCTTGACGCGCATGGCATAGCGATAAATATGATGGAACGCGATCGCCAGGAGCACGGTCATCATGCCAAGACGCAACGCCCAGCCTGAGGTCAACGGGACGTTCGCGATGTTCTGCGCGATGAGCACACCGAACGGGTTGATGCCCGCACACGCCCAACCAATGCCGTAAGGGACCCAGACCATGCCCATGGCAACGATCGCATCCATGCGCATGGCGAGACTCATCGTGACGATAATCGGTACGAGCGGCACGTATTCTTCGCCCATGCCGATCGTGAAAGAACCGACGCTAAACAGAAGCAGACAACCGCCGATCAACATCCAGGGGCTTTTTCCAAGCCTCTCAACAGCGCCGTGCAATGCCGCATCGATGGCGCCGGTCTTCCGCAAGACAGCGATTACTCCGCCGACAAGAAATATCAGAAAAATGATGCCCTGCGCGGACGCGAGGCCATCGGTCACCGCCATCAGGAAATGCCAGGCCGGTAACGTAACGCTCTCTTCGGCACCCAGCACGGCGTAGGTTCCATCAACCACAACCATGCGGTCTGGCTGGTCTGTCACCGGGGCGCGCTCAAACTGTCCGTGCGGCACAACGTAGGACAACAATTGTGCAAACACGATGAACGAGAAGATCAGAACGAGCGAATCGATCGACCAGTTTCTTTTTGTCATCGTTGTTATCCGGGCAAGATCAGATTAGTCAGCCCAGCTTAGCGGAGAATTGAACCTCACGCAGCGGGGCCCGACGACGATTCTGTATCCGGATGATCCGGGAATCGTCGCCAGCCCCTCATTCAGACGTTAGCTCAGATCGTCCGTCGCGGCACCCTTGGCACTCTCGCCGACGCTCTTCATGCCATTGTCGCATCCAGACTCGGACGAATAATTCTGGCTCGTGCCGATGCACTGTCCATTGGACGCGCAAAGACGGAACCTGAATTTGCCGGAAGCCGTCTTCTTCTTCTCAAAACGACCAGCGTCCTGCGAGTTCTTCTTGACCGATTCGACACCGTTCAGGCAACTGGCTTTCTTGCTGTAGCCTTCGCTACTCAGGATATTCTGGCCATTGCCGGCTTTGAGACGGAAACGAAACTCGCCCGCTTTGTCTTTATAAACTTCAAACTTACCTGCCATTCTTCTTCTCCCATCAGATTGAACAAATTTTTGAGCAAGTGCTTCACGTTACTTGACGACAAACGTCACTTTCATCGTCACGCGGTACGCCGCTACCTCGCCGTCTTTTACGACGACCTTCTGCTCCTTAACCCAGGCGCTCTCGATATTGTCCACAGATTTGCTCATTTTGCTAATGCCGTGGCGAATCGCTTCTTCGAAACTCTTCGATGATGACGCTGTGATTTCGGAAGTCTTTGCAACACTCATACTGCCTCTCCTTATTGTTGTCGATTCGATCTTATCCCTACTAGTCTATTGATGCCTCACCAAACGTCTCGGTGGCGAGTTCCTCGTACGCGCGCGTACAATACTATGGCGACGACATAGCCGACAATAAGCAACAGGAATTCTGCCACCTTGGTCCAAAGGCTGACCATGGGTTGCCAGAGTGTTTGCTGGACTTCGTCTATCATGATTTGCCCCTCATGGCGACTCAACCGGCGCTGCGTGGCGCGAGCAGGCGAATTTCTTCTTCTTTACGCATATTTGCTTTCCAAGTGATAGAATCGCGCCGTAAATAACGCATACAGAATGAATTGTGACCATACAACATTCGCAAGCGTCTATTCAGCCACCAGTAATCAGTCCTCGCTGTCGCTCACAGTGGGACCGGGATATTAACGAGGGAGCAAGAATCATGAGAACTTTCATCTGCGTCGCCACGGCGACTGTTATCGCATTCGCTGGGGCACAAAATGCCTTCGCGGACGCCGAGGCGGGCCAGGGCTATTTTTCGGTCATGGGGTCGTATGTTGACGACGACAAGGACCGTGGCCTGGAAGACGCAATTAACGGCGCCCAATTCAGCATCGGCAAGGCCATTAGCGATACCTGGAACATAGAGGCACTGGTATCGGTTGGCACTGCAAAGGCGACTCTGCCGAACACGGTTGGCGAGGGATTCCTTGGTCTCGGTGTCGATATGCAGCGCGTATTCAGCCGTGACGAGCGCTTCAGCCCGTACCTGCATTTCGGACTCGGCTATCTCCAGGTGGATCCCAAGGGTAATGGACGAAGCTCCGAAGGCGCGATGTACTCGGCCGGCGCGGGATTCATGATGGATCTGTTCTCGTCGAACGTCGCCTTGCGCGGCGAATGGCGGCATCGTCTCGACTCCGCCTTAGACGGCGACACCAGGAACGACAACCTGTTCAGCCTTGGCCTGCAGATCCCGTTCGGTCCAGCAACGCCGAAATGGGTCGACACCGACGGCGATGGCGTTGAAGACGGCTCGGACAACTGCCCGAACACGCCAGCTGGCGCCAAGGTAGATGCCTGGGGCTGCGAGCTCGACAGCGACGGTGATGGCGTCAAGGACTCGATGGACAAGTGCCCAGGCACGCCGCGTGGCGTAGCCGTTGATGCTAATGGTTGCCCGAACGACAGCGACGGTGATGGCGTCAGCGACGATAAGGATCAATGCCCGGGAACGCCTGCCGGTGAGCCGGTTGACGCGAATGGTTGCGAACTTGATGACGATAACGACGGTGTCGTTAATCGCCTCGACGAGTGCCCGGGAACGCCCGAAGGCACCCCGGTCGACAAACGCGGCTGTGCAATCGAGGGTGACTACGTTCTTAAGGGTGTTAATTTCGAAAGCAACTCTGACCGGCTTCTGGGAAGTGCAAATGCCGTCCTCAATGATGTCAGTGACACGCTGCTGAAATACGAGGAGATCAAGTTCGAAGTCGCAGGTCACACTGATAGCGATGGCGCTGCCGACTACAATCTCGGCCTTTCGACCCGCCGTGCACAGACGGTGTTCGATTACCTCGCTGGAAAGGGCGTCGCTGAGAATCGCATGACAGTTCAGGGTTATGGCGAATCACAGCCAATCGCAGACAACACGAGCGCCGCCGGTAAGGCACAGAACCGCCGCGTTGTACTCAGCGTAATCGAAGACTGATTGTTGATCATTTCCCGCGAGTTCGCTCGCGGTGTGGAAGCAAAAAAGCGTGCAGCTTCGGCTGCACGCTTTTTTTGTGGTGCGCCGCTGTTACTTGCGGGCGTCGTCGATACCAATGACCGTCGAGCCGTGTTTCAGGCTTTGCGTGTCTGTGTAACCACCGGTCCAATGGCGAAGCTGATCGGCGGGCATAGGCCTCGCGATGAAATAGCCCTGCACCAGATCGCATCCCAGCCTGCGAACGATCGCATACTGCTGATCGGTCTCGACACCCTCGGCGACCACCTCAAGTCCCATGGCTTTGCCAAGCGCGATGATCGCTTCGACTACCTTGGTGTTGGCCTTGGGATCTGAAAGCTGAGCGATGAAGGTCCTATCGATCTTGACAGTCTGTACCGGAAGCTGTGCGAGGTAGCTCAACGATGAATAGCCCGTGCCAAAGTCGTCGATATGGATACCTACGCCATACGACGCCAGGTCATCCAGGAGCGGCTGGGCGATCGTGAGATCCTCAAGCAACACACTTTCAGTAAGTTCGAGGTTGATCAGTTTCTCGTCGATCTGAGCCTTTATCAGTATGTCCTTGATCATGCTGACGAGGTCGCGATTCCGCAGTTGGTGCGCCGACAGGTTGACGCTTACGGGAACATCCCACCCGCCGTCTTCGCGCCAGCGTGCCACGTCGCGACAAACCGTATTCATGATCGATTCGAACAGGACATCGGAGATACCCATTTCCTCGCTGAGCGGCACAAAGTCAGACGGCGGCACAACTGACCTGTCCGGTCGTATCCAGCGCGCAAGCGCCTCGACGCCCGCGAGATCGCCAGTCCTGGTGCATTGCTGCGGCTGATAATGCGCTGTTATTTGGCCGGTCTCGATCGCGCCGCGCAACTCCGCCTCAAGATCGAATTTGTAACGCGCGTGGTAGCGCATTTCACTGTGATAGTAGGTTATGGCGGTGTCCAGGCTGCGCATCGAACGATGCAGCGCCGCCTCAGCACAGCGGAATACGGACTTTGCGTCGCGACCGTGGACAGGATGCCAGGACACACCGATTGCGGCTTTCAGGAAGAGATCGCGACCGTTGATCAGGAAGGGTTCCTCGACGATCAGCTTGACCTTCTCGGCAACGTCGCGGATATCCATGTCCGAGTCGACACCGGGCATTAACACGGCGAATTCATCCGAACCGAATCGTCCGACGATCGCCCTCTGCCTACTCGAATCTTCGGTAAATGTGCGGCTCAACCGGTTACCGACCGAACGCAGCAACTCGGTTCCGGACTCGTAACCCATCGTCTCGTTGATAAAGCTGAAGCGCTCGATATCCAGCAATACAACGACCGTATCACCCTCTGTGTCTTCCGCCTTGCTGATCAGGTTCTTGAGCTCTTCAATGAGCAATAACTGGTTCGGCAGACGAGTAACCATGTCGAAATAGGCGATTTTCTGTAACGCGGCTGTGCGCTCCTCGACGCGGTGCTCCAGGTCTTCGTTCGCCCGTCGCAAGGCCAGATCGGCGTGCCATTTGCCGCAGAGTGCCGCTGCAAGCTGCCGACACTCAGCGCCATGGAACGGTTTCTTGAAGAAGAAGACTTTGTCGGCCGGCGGAATTTGTCTGCCCAGATTGTCCGGGTCGACGCTCAGCGTGCTGGTCACGACGACGATATTGATGTTCGGATCGAGCCCGCGAATCTGCTTCGCAGCTGCTATGCCGCCCATTCCGGGCGACAAGCGAATATCGATAAAAACGATCGCATACGGCTTGCCAACCTCTATCGCGACCCCAACCGCCTCAACCGCGGCCTCGCCCTGGTTGCGAGAATGCACTTCAAACCGGGCACCGGCGTGCTCGTCATTTTCCTCACCGAGCAGGACTTTCTCAAGGTCGCCAAGTGTCGCGGTCGCAGCGTCTGGCTCGAAATCCTCTCCGAGGCAATGGACGTATTCACCAATCAACTGTGCGTCGTCATCGACGACGAGCACACGATTGGCAGATTCGGGGCGAATATCAGACATGGCTCTACTTGTTGGTATTACAGCGTTGCAGCACGATTTAACATAAGATGACCGGGAGTCCGGAGGTCAATTTGACAATAAGGCTCCAAGTGTACGAATCGAGCACACTCAATTGCGTGACGCAGTGCGCTTTCCGGGCGATCCTTGTGGTAACTTACGCGGCGAATTCAGACCCTAATCCGAGCCCCACCATGCCCTTATTCAAACGAACCCTGAGCGAATTCATCTTTCGGCGTTTCATGCTCAAACACCACGCGTCCAACCTGCTGGTCGACATGAATCTGGAGGCCAAGCAGCAGACGCTGGATTACATCAAGGCCAACATGATCGATGCGCCGTATTTCGAAAAGCACCCCGCACTCGTCAAATACGCAGTCGAACAGGTATCAAAAGAAGGCCTGCACCTCGAGTTCGGAGTCGGGCGCGGCAAATCGATGCGCTGGATCGCGCCAATGGTGAAAGGCACGGTTCACGGGTTCGACTCGTTTGACGGCATCCAGGAATACTGGAACGGCAATCCGGTCGGGGCGTTCGCACAGAAAGATCTGCCCAAGGTGCCGGACAACGTCGAATTCCAGATCGGTTACTTTGATGCGACGCTGCCGGACTTCCTGGAGAAATACACGGACCCGGTGGCCTTTTTGCACGTCGACTGCGACCTGTACTCGTCCACCGTCACGATTTTCGAGGCGTTAGGATCTCGCCTCCAACCCGGTGCTATTGTCCTGTTCGACGAGTACTACAACTTTCATCGCTGGCAGCAGCATGAGTTCAAGGCATTCCAGGAGTTTGTCGAACGCTCCGGAGTAACGTACGAGTACATCGCGTTCTCTGTAACCGGCCAGCAGGTTGCCGTGCGTATCCTCGAGAATCCCGAGTACGCCGGCTAGCTCGTGGCAATCAGATCCCTCTGCGTCACGGAAAGCGCCGACAGGCCGACCGTTGCGTCCTTCATCGGTATGCACAACGCGGGGGTCGAGATCACCGTTGTGTGCCCGGCGGATCACCCAAATCACAAAACGCTGACTGACGCTGGCGTTCCGACCGTGGACATTCGCCTGCCTACGAACTTCGATAAGGAAGGCACTGCGGCACTGCGCGAGGAACTCATTCGCGGCCGCTACCACATCATGCACACGTTCAATAACAAGGCCGTCAGCAACGGCCTGCGCGCGTGCAAGGGCCTGCCCGTCAAGATCATCTGTTACCGCGGCATCGTCGGGGCCGTCGGATTCCTCGACCCGATGTCCTGGATGCGCTACCTGAATCCACGTATCGACAGGATCGTTTGCGTTGCCGACGCCATTCGCCGTCACTTCCTGCAGATGCAACCGGCGTTCCTGCGCATGCCGGCCGAACGTCCAGTGACGATCCACAAAGGCCACAAACTGGAGTGGTATACCGCCACGCCGGCGAACCTCGCCGACTACGGAATTCCGGACGACGCTTTCGTGGTGGGCTGTACGGCCAACTATCGACCACGCAAGGGCATCGACTACCTGATCGATGCCATCGAAGCCATGCCGCGAGATATCCCTGTGCACCTTGTACTGATCGGTCACATGGACGCCGACAAATTGACCACGCGCATCGAAAAGAGCCCGATTAGTGATCGTATCCATCGCGTCGGATTTGTCGATAACGCACCTGAACTCAGCGCAGCGTGCGACGTATTCTGCATGCCCTCAACCAAGCGCGAAGGACTCGCTCGCTCGATCATCGAAGCAATGGCCTACCGGGTCCCACCCGTTGTCACTGAGGCAGGCGGTAGTCCGGAATTGGTCGTTGACGGTGTTTCGGGGTTTGTCGTGCCTCCAAGAGACTCGCAGGCTCTGGCGGTTGCGATCGAAAAACTCTATCGAGACGACGACTTACGCAAACAAATGGGTGAAGCGGCCCGGGAACGTATTGCGACAGCCTTTCGCAATGAGGATACTGTCAGGAAGACGATTGCCCTGTACGAAGAACTGGTACCTGATCCTTAAGTCAGGTAAAGACCCCGAATTAGGAGGCCTGCATGAGCGACCACGCCGATACCAATCGCGACGAGATGCCCTTCGTGGCACCTTGCAGAAAACTGTCTCCGTGGGCGCCGTTCCGGTGGGTAAAACTTGGCATCAAAGACCTGCTGCAGGCCCCGCAGCACAGCATGGCGTACGGCCTGACCGTGGCTCTGATGATTGGTATCGTCTGCATGCTTGCCTGGTTCCGCGGCAGCCAGTGGTTCATGTTTGCGATGATCGGCGGTTTCGTATTCCTGGCGCCGTTAACCTGTATCGGTCTTTATGCCATCAGCGCACAACTGGAGCGCGGCCAGCAGCCGCTCATGGCACGCAGCGCACGAGCAGCCTGGAAGCGCCATTTCGGCAACGAGATGATATTTGCCCTCGCGCTACTCGTGATTTTCCTCGTGTGGGCGCGTGCAGCCGTCATGGTCAGCGTGTTCTTCCCGACCGACGGCAACCCGACCTTCAACGACTGGTTCTTCTACCTCGGCTTTGGCTCAGCGGTCGGCGCGGTATTCGCGACTGTGACTTTTTCGGCAAGCGCGTTCTCGCTGCCGATGATCATGCACCGGGATGTCGACAGCATTACGGCCATCGTCACCTCCGTCAACGCTGTACTGCGCAACAAGCGGGCCATGATCGTGTGGCTGTCGATCGTCGTGGTTTCACTACTGATCGGCGTCGCAACCGCCTTCGTCGGCCTGATCGTCATCGTACCCGTCATCGGCTACGCCGCATGGCATGGCTACCTTGAGACGATCGACGCAGACGATTTTCCCCGGCACGAGGTCGGCATTACCTCGGTGCCGCGCGAGGCTTCGTCGACCCAGGATGCGTCGGCGGGCGAAAGCTAGAATTTTGAAGATCGAAAATCCAACTTCAAGAGACATCGCCGAACTGGCCGGTGTATCGCAAGCGACCGTGTCGCGTGCCTTGCGCGATTCACCGCTCGTTCGCGAGGAGACTCGCGAAAGAATCCAGAAGATCGCGCGTGACCTCAACTACTTCGTAAATCGCAATGCAGCTGGATTACGTACGCACCAGAGCAAGACACTGGCGTTGCTGCTGTTTGACGAAACTGACGGCACCGACAAAAAAATGAACCTGTTTTTTTGGGCAATGCTCGACAACATTACGCGATCGGCAGCCAAGCTGGGATATGACGTACTCGTATCGCTGCAGCAGCTGACCGACGACTGGCATATCGAGTACCAGGCAAGTCATCGTGCAGATGGCCTGATACTGCTCGGCTACGGTGACTACGCCGAGTATCGCGAAAAGCTCAACGCGCTTGCCGCCGCCAACACACGCTTCATCATCTGGGGACCGATAGTCAACGATCAGCCCGGCCATTCATTCGGTTGTGACAATGAAAGCGGTGGCTACCAGGCTACGAAGCACCTGGTTGACCTCGGTCACAAATCGATTGCCTATTTCGGCCGCAAGGCGACCCACAGCCCCGAACATGCAGCGCGCTACCAGGGTTACGCCAGGGCGTTGCGCGAGGCCGGGCTGGAGCCCAACGAAGACCTCAGAGTTCCGGCGGATAATTCCCAGAAACTCGGTTACGAGGCCGTGCAGAAATTACTCGAGGCCGGTCGATCATTCGATGCGATCTTCGCAGTTACCGATCTGATCGCAATCGGGGCCATGCGTGCCCTGGCAGACACGGGGATAGCCGTCCCAGGCGATGTCAGTGTCGTTGGCTTCGATGATATGCCGCTAGCCGCGCATGTCTCCCCTGCCCTCACCACCGTGCAGCAGAACGCGCAAATGGGCGGCGAAGGACTGGTCGAGGGCATTGTCGGTCTGATTAAAGGGCAGCCCGTTGAGTCCAGATTGATGGCACCGAAGTTGGTTATTCGGGACTCGTGCGCCGCGCGCTAGCCTGCAATCCGTCCAGTTGTTCCAGGAACTCCGGGTTCGTCACGACTCCGCCGTGAAGGAAGACTCGCACGCCATGGGCATCTACTTTCGCGGTCAGATCGGGCGATAACCTGCTGACTTCTATCATCTCACCGGTGACGGCGTCTCGCCAGGTCCCGAATGCCGGCAAGTCAGGCGCTAACAGATCCATCGCATCATCACTTTTGTTCAGTAGGACAAGCGCCGTCTGGCCAACGCCGTCTTTCTGATAGACGCGGTAAAACTGCGCCGTGTCAGAACCGAAATCCACGACGACCTGAAGACCACGTTGCAGGGCGACGGACCCTTTGCGCACCTGGGCAATACGCTGCAGTGCTTCACGAATCGGATGTGACCGAGCTCTATTCAGTTTGTCCTGGCCGAAATAGTCACGGTTGCCCGTATGCTCGTTCGTACCGGCACGAAAACCGCTCTCCGACCCATAATAAACAACCGGAATACCGCGACTTGTGAACAGCCAGTTGTTCGCGTCAATGAACCCGTCGACGTCGGCATTCATGCGGTCCATGTCGTGATTGTCATAGAACGTCATCAACTCGTACGGGTTCTCGTACAGCTGTGATTCCAGGTGCAGCGGCGGCAGGAGCGCTGAAAAAGGCTGGCCGCCGGCAAATACGTCATTCATGGCCTGCTTGCCCGGAAAATCGAGCACACTGATGCCTCCGTTTTCCGGATAGGTGTGCACCGCGATTTTCGCGGCGTCGTAGTTAAACGCCTCGGCGAACATGAAAAGGCCGGGGCGCTTCGCGCGCATGCGATCGCCAAACGCTCGCCAATAATCGCCGGGCATGAAAGGCACGGTATCGATACGCAGGGCATATGCCCCCTGGTCCAGCCATTGCGAATAGGCGGCGACGAAGTACTCGAGCACTTCCGGGTTGTTCTCGTCCAGGTCAGAGAGTTCGCCAAGGTCCGTCTTGCGATTGTAAAAGGCATGCAGCGGACTATCGGGCTCAAGCTGTTCGGGCGGCAGATTCTGGTGGTCCGCGACCAGCACGCCGTCACCATCATACAGTTTGCCGAACATGGGTTGCTCGATGGGCATCGTGTAGGCCGGAGAACCGTGATTACAGACGACGTCAAGGACGTATTTGAGTCCGTGCTGTTCGCGCAGCCGCCTCGTGAAATCAGCGAACGTCAGTCCCGGTGACTCGAGATGCTCATCTACTTCGAAGAAATTGACGCCCCAGTAGCCGTGGTAACCGGTCTTGCCGAGATCCCCGCCCGGCCCTCTGCCTGGCGCGGTACTGCCCGTAAACGCTTCATCGGGGTTGTTGACGATCGGTGTCGTCCAGATGGCCGTGAAACCCATGTCGGCGATGTAGTCCGCATTGTCGAGGACACCCTGGAAATCGCCACCTAGGTAACCGATGTTCGCCGGCTCGTAGCCGGGCACCTGCATGGGCCGATCAAACGTCCGAGTCGCCGGATCCGCGGCCCCCTGATCGGGATGATTATTCGACGGGTCACCATCGACGAACCGGTCCGCTAGCAAGAAATACACGGCCTCGGAGGCGAACGGTTCAAGTGTGCCGAAATACTCCCGCTCTGGCACGTGCTCCTCGTCGACTGACGCGTTGCAGGACGCCAGGCCAGCGGTGACAACGAGTAGCAGAACGAGATTCTTCATCCGACTGGTTCCGCCGACTTGTCGACCAGCATCGTTACGGCACCGGCCAGCAGCAACGACGCGCCTCCGATGATCAGCCCGAAAATTGCCTGCAGATCGAAGAACTCCCGTAATAGCAGTCCCAGCACGCTCGCCGCTACCAACTGCGGAATAACGATGAAGAAGTTGAAGATGCCCATGTACACGCCCATCTTATGGGACGGGAGATTATTGGATAACAACGCGTAGGGCATGGAAAGAATTGACGCCCAGGCAAACCCGACGCCTACCATCGGGATCAACAACAGCTTCGGGTCCTTGATGAAGTAAAAACTGATGAGCCCGATACCACCGAGGACGAGATTAACCAGATGCGTCATCCGGCAGCCCAGTCGATTGGCCAGGAATGGAATCGCAATGGCCGCGAGGGCAGCGAACAGGTTGTATGAGCCGAACAATATGCCATTCCAGTCCGCGCCGTCGTTATACGCGGCGGACGTAACGTCCGTCGCCCCGAAATGAAAACTCGTGACAGCCGAAGTGCCGTAAATCCACATGGCGAACAACGCGAACCAGGAGAAGAACTGCACGATCGCAAGCTGCCGCATGACCTTGGGCATGTGAAACAGGTCGTGCATGATCTCGTAGAAACCGTTGCTGGTCGCTCCCTTGTTCTGCAACAGTGCGACCAAGACCTGGAACACGCCAAATGCGGCTATGCCGCCTGCGAGAATGTAGAGCTCCTTGTCGAGACCGTTGTTGGCTATCCAAAATAGGAACGCCGACCCGACAAGCAGCCAGATGACACCGCCGTTTCGGTACTTGGACGCCGCCCGCAACGAGGAATCGTCGGCCACGTGTTCGGCCGGGCGCGCGGCATCAAACTCGGCCAGCTCTTCCGGCGAATACTCTTGAGTACGAAACACCGTCCACGATACCGCCAGCAAGAACGCAGCACCACCGACGTAGAAGGCGATCTTGACGGATTCCGGAATCTCGCCAGCTGGCGCCGTATTGCTGACATCAAGCCAGTTGGTCATGATCCACGGCAATGCCGACGCAATGACGGCACCGATACCAATAAAGAAAGTCTGCATTGCGAATCCGGACGTCCGCTGCTTTTCCGGAAGCATGTCGCCAACGAATGCGCGGAAGGGTTCCATGGACACGTTGATGCTGGCGTCCATGATCCAGAGCATCCCGGCGGCGACCCATAGATACGGGGAATTCGGCATGACGAACAGTGCCAAAGAGGCAAGGATTGCGCCGACGAGGAAATAGGGACGACGTCGACCGAGGCGGTTCCAGGTCCGATCGGACATGTAGCCGATAATCGGTTGGACGATTAGCCCGGTCAGTGGCGCTGCAACCCACAGAATCGGGATTTCGTCGACTGCCGCACCTAATGTCTGGAAGATACGACTGACGTTGGCGTTCTGTAGCGCAAACCCCATCTGGATTCCGAGGAATCCGAAACACATATTCCAGATTTGCCAAAAACTCAATACCGGCTTTTTTTTCATTCTGTTGTTGCCTCTTCTTTCAGCCTGAATCGAACCGCTGTGCCGCCCCCCGCGGCCAGCCGTAATTCAAGCATGGATTCCTAATCGACAGTGAACTGGTCGAGCTTGTGGGGCGCACCGGTAAACATTCGGTCGATTGTATCAATTCATTGATTTTCAACGGGCTTTCTGCAAACGTATTCATCCCCGTCCGAGCCCCTGAATGCTTATATTTGGGCCAAACAGAAAGGGGGCAACATGAAACGAATCCTCGTTGTGGCTGCCGGGCTCTTGCTGACGGCCTGTTCCTCAGACGAGTCAGGCGAAGCCAGCCGCGATGGCATCGCGCGCGTCGAGCCGCCGTTCTGGTGGACCGGTTTCGAGCACACTGAAATCCAGCTGCTCGTCCACGCCGGTGACATCGCGGGGTATACGGCCAGCGTATCGGCACCGGGCGTGTCCGTGTCACGTGTCGAACACGGTGACAGTCCAAATTACCTGTTCGTGTACCTCGATATTGGAGCATCGGCCAGGGCTGGTACCTTCGACATCGAGTTCGACAACGGCGAGGAACGTGTTGCCTACGTCTACGAACTAAGGGAACGCCGGTCGGGGCATGTGGGCACCTATGACAGCAGCGATGTTATCTACCTGATCACTCCCGATCGCTTCGCCAACGGCGACCCGTTGAACGACACCGTCGACGGCTACGAGGACGATGCGGATCGCGACGATGATTACGGTCGCCACGGCGGCGACCTCGAAGGCATCCGGCAACACCTCGACTACATCGCGGACATGGGTTTCACACAGGTCTGGATCAACCCGCTGCTCGAGAATGCGATGGGTAAGCGGTCGTACCACGGCTACGCGATCACCGACTACTACAAGGTGGACCCGCGTTTCGGCACCAACGAGAGCTACCGCATATTTGTTGCCGAAGCGAAATCGAAAGGAATCGGCATAATCATGGACATGGTCGCCAATCACTCTGGTGGCGGACACTGGTGGATGGACGACTTGCCTACGGATTCCTGGCTCAACCTGCCCGATTCGCGCATGGCAACGAACCACGCGCGCACGACCCACCAGGACCCCTACGCATCGGAATACGACAAGAGCGCGCATGCTGACGGCTGGTTCGTGGACACGATGCCTGACCTCAACCAGCGTGACCCGTTGCTTGCCGACTACCTGATCCAGAATTCGATCTGGTGGGTCGAGTACCTCGGCCTGTCGGGAATCCGCCAGGACACCTACCCCTACCCCGACAAACACTTCATGGCCGAATGGTCGCGGCGCATCATGCAGGAGTACCCCGACTTCAACATGGTCGGCGAGGAATGGAGCGCAAGCCCGAACGTCACGTCCTACTGGCAGCGCGGCAAACAGAATGCCGACGGCTATGTATCACACCTGCCCGGGGTCTTCGACTTCCCGCTGCAGATCGCGTTTGAAAAGGTGCTGACGTCGGACGAACCGCCTTGGGGAAGCGCCTGGACACCGGTCTACGAATTGCTCGGAGCGGACTACCTGTATCCCGAGCCGATGAACCTCGTGATCATGCCGGACAACCACGACATGAGCCGACTGTTCACACAGGTCGACGAGGACGAAGACCTGTGGCGCATGGCGATGGTGTTCTATGCCACGATGCGCGGCATCCCGCAAATCTACTACGGCACCGAGATCCAGATGTCGCACCCGGGGACCGACAGTCATGGTGCGATACGCGCCGAGTTTCCAGGCGGCTGGCCGGACCACGAGGCGAACGCGTTCACGGGCGCCGGGCTCGACGATCGACAACGTGCGGCGCAGGCCCTCACGCGCACGTTGCTCAACTGGCGCAAATCTGCGGATGTCGTCCACAACGGCGGCTTCATGCACTTCACGCCGATCGGCCCGGTGTATACCTACTTCCGGTACGACGAAGACGATACCGTCATGGTGATTCTCAACCACGGGGAGGACGAGGTTGACCTCGATCTCACGCGCTTCACCGAACGCCTGAACAACGCAACAGAAGCGCACGACGTACTGGACGACGAGAGAATCGAACTGAATGACAAACTCAAACTGGCACCGCGGTCGGCACGGTTGCTGGAGATAACTCACTAGTAAGGAGCGGTTTTTGAAACGACTGATCGTGCTGCTCGCCTGCATGGCGAGCACTGCCTGGGCCGACTTCGGCGATTACGAGGGACACGAATTCGACGGCAATACGCTGACGATCTCGAGCACCGAGGGCCGACTGCGGATTACGGCTGTCGACGACGCCGCGTTCGAAGTCCACTACGTCGGGGATGGAGTGAAGCAGCTGCCATCGTTCGCGCTGGCCCCGCAGGATCGCGAGTTCTCAACGGCGGTCGCGGAGACCGACGGTACCCTCACATTCATGATCGACGGCATCACGGCCGTGGTCGACAAGTCATCGGTACGCGTGTCCTTCTTCCGCGACGGCGAAGCCCTCGTCGAAGAGGAGCATGGCTATTTCGCGCACGAGACCGTGCGTGGCTTCCGCTTTGCACTCGAGGACGGCGAAAAAATCCTCGGCGGGGGCCAGCGGGTACTCGGCATGGACCGGCGCGGCCATCGCATGCCGCTGTATAACAAGGCCGACTACGGCTACACGACCGAGTCGGACCAGATGTACTACAGCCTCCCGGCGATCATGTCGTCGGACAGGTACATGATCGTGTTCGACAATTCCGCAAGCGGCTGGCTCGATATCGGGCACACCGAAAGCGACGTGCTCCAGTTCGAGGCCGTCGCCGGGCGCACCTCGTACATCGTTGTCGCCGGCGACTCCTATCCGGCGCTCATCGACAATTACACGGACGTGACTGGCAAACAGCCGCTACCTCCTCGTTGGGCCTTCGGCAATTTTGCATCGCGTTTCGGCTATCACACCGAAGAAGAGACGCGCGATGTCGTCAGGCGCTTCCGCGACGAGGAGATTCCGCTCGACGCCGTCATCCTGGACATCTACTGGTTCGGTCCCGACATCCAGGGCCACATGGGCAACCTGGACTGGGACCGCGAAGCCTGGCCAAACGCGGAAGGCATGATCGCGGACTTCGCCGCAGACGGCGTGAAGACGATCGCAGTCACCGAGCCCTTCATCCTGACGACGTCGAAGAACTGGCAGGACGCCGTCGACAACAATGCGCTGGCGCGGACCCCGACAGGCGAGCCACGCCGTTTCGATTTCTATTTCGGCAACACGGGCCTCGTCGACGTGTTCGACACACAGGCCGCCGACTGGTTCTGGCAACCCTACAAGATGCTCTTCGACCACGGTGTGGCAGCAACCTGGGGCGATCTCGGCGAGCCCGAAGTGCATCCCGGGGATTCGCTGCACTGGCTGTCAGACGCCGGCGTCGAAGCGACCGGCGACGAAGTCCACAATGCCTACGGCCATATGTGGGCGAAGATGGTCTACGACCGCCAGGTGCGTGATTACCCGGACGTTCGCCCGCTGATCATGATGCGCTCCGGCTTCGCGGGCTCGCAACGCTTCGGGTTCGTGCCCTGGACCGGTGACGTCAGTCGCTCCTGGGATGGCCTAAAGCCTCAGATCGAGCTCGCTCTCCAGGGCGGACTGTTCGGTCTTGCCTACATGCATTCCGACCTCGGCGGCTTCGCAGGCGGCGAGAAATTTGACAAGGAGATGTACATACGCTGGCTGCAGTACGGCGTCTTCCAGCCCGTGTACCGACCCCACGCGCAGGAGCACATTCCTGCCGAGCCCGTGTTCCACGACGAGGAGACGCGCAACATCGTGCGCGAATTCATCGACCTGCGTTATCGCCTGCTGCCGTATAACTACACGCTTGCTTACGAGAACAGCATGACCGGCATGCCGCTGATGCGACCGGTGTTCTTCGAACAGGGCCTCGAGTCGCTCATAGAGATCAGTAACGCCTACTTCTGGGGCGACGCATTCTTCGTAATCCCGATTACCGATCCGGGCATCGAATCATTGGACACACCGCTGCCGCCGGGGACCTGGTTCGACTTCTGGACGGACACCCGCTACGAGAGCGGCCAGAACGCCGATATCCCGGTATCGCTCGAGAAGATACCGGTCCTCGTTCGCGCCGGTTCGTTCATCCCGATGACACCGGATATCCAGACGACACGCGACTATTCGAGCGAAAAGCTGACGTTGCACTATTACGCCGATGCATCCGTGTCGCATTCGTCCGGATACATGTACGAGGATGACGGAGCAAGCCGGACGAGCATCGAGGACGGCGCTTTCGAATTGCTCGAATTCGAGGCGAATCAGTACGGTGACTTTCTGGCGATCGACCTTTCCCGCAGCGGCGGAACTTACGAGGGCATGCCCACACGCCGGGAATTGGCGATTGTCATTCACAACTGGACCGGGACTGCCGACAAGCTCGTTTTCGACGGCCGGTCCGTTAAGGGCAAGCTCGACAACGGGACATTGACCGTGAACGTCAGCTGGAATCACCAAGCCGCGCGACTCGAGGTGAACGAACCCGAGGGCAAGCCCGTCGTCTACCAGGTCTGGACCCGCCTGTTCGGTAACAAGGAAACGACCAACAAACCCTGGGGTACGATCGAGGAAAACGGCATCGGCAAGTTCGCCGATTTCACGCCCGAAGCACTGCGCGGCATCCGCGAGCTCGGCGTTTCACACATCTGGTATACCGGAGTTCCGCATCATGCCGTCGTGCGCGACTACACGAACTACGGCATCAGCAATGATGATCCCGACGTCGTAAAGGGCCGCGCCGGCTCGCCCTACGCTGTCAAGGACTACTACAACGTCAACCCGGACCTCGCGATGAATCCCGCGAAACGACTCGAGGAATTCGACGCACTGGTCCGTCGCACACATGCCAACGGCATGAAAGTGATCATGGACATCGTCCCGAATCATGTGGCGCGACGCTATGAGTCGATCAGCCGCCCTGAAGGCGTCGAAGATCTCGGCGCCAATGACGATACGTCGGTCGAGTGGGCGCGAGACAATAACTTCTATTACATCGTCGGCGAGGACTTCCAGCTCCCGGATTTCCCCGAGCATTACGCACCGCTCGGCGGCGAAGACCACCCGCTCAATGACGGGAAGTTCGAGGAATCCCCCGCCAGGTGGACGGGCAACGGGGCCAGCATCGCCAAACCCGAGTTCATCGACTGGTTCGAGACTGTCAAGGTCAATCATGGCGTGCGTCCGGACGGCACGTATGCGTTCGACCGGCTGCCGGAGGAAGCGCGCAACTGGAGCAACGAACAACACGTGACGTTCTGGTCCGACAAGGATGTGCCCGACAGCTGGGTCAAGTACCGGCAGATCACCGAGTACTGGTTGGCCCGGGGCATCGACGGCTTCCGCTTTGACATGGCTGAGATGGTGCCGGTCGAGTTCTGGAGCTACCTGAACACGAACATCTTGGCGAACAACCCGGACGCGTTCCTGCTCGCCGAGGTCTACAACCCGGACCTGTACCGCGACTACCTGCAGCTGGGCCGGATGGGCTACCTGTACGACAAGGTCGGCCTTTACGACGCGCTAAAGCCCGTCATGCAGGGCAAGGCCTCGACGAATACGCTCGCGCCCGAACACGCCGAAGTCCTCGACATCGAGGAGCACATGTTGCACTTCCTCGAGAATCACGACGAGGAGCGGATCGCGAGCGCGAACTTCGCCGGCAGCGGGCATGCCGGAAAACCGGGCATGGTCGTTTCGGCGCTGATCAGCCGTTCGCCGACGATGCTGTACTTTGCTCAGGATGTCGGCGAGGAAGGTGACGCGAACGACGCCAACTTCAACCGGCCGCCCAAGCAGCGCACGACGCAATACGACTACTGGGGCGTGCCCGCACACCAGCGCTGGATGAACGATGGCAGGTTCGACGGTGGCGCGCTCAGCGATGATGAGAAATCGCTGCGTGATTTCTACGTGCGGCTCATGAACTTCAGCGCGCGCAGCGCTGCCATGCGGGGCGAATATGCCCCGATTCCCACGGGCGACGACCACATTTTTGCATTCGCGCGCTGGACCGACGATGAGCAACTCATCGTCATCAGTAGTTTCGACGGTGAGAACGAACAGGAACTGGTCATCGAAGTACCGGCAGAACTCATCGAGTCGATGAAGCTCGAGGCAGGACGCCGGTCACTCGACGAGCAGCTCTACGGTGAACAGACGAACGCCATCGTCGTCGATCATGGCGTCGGCAAAATCCACGTACGCCTCGCCCCATACGAGTCAGTCGTCTACAAAATAGGTGGAGGCATGTTCAAGGCTCCCGATAATGCCCCGTTCATGGCGGACCTGCCGGGATCCGGTGCCCACGGCACGCAGGTTTACTGGCACGATGTTGGCTCCGAGATTCTCGATGAGACCCGTAATGTTGTCATCTGGCTTCCGCCGGGTTATGCCGAGAACCCTGACCAACGCTACAAGGTCATCTACATGACCGACGGCGAGAACCTGTTCGATCCGCGAATCGCGAGCTGGGGTGTCGACTGGGGTGTTGACGAGGCCATGATACGAGGCGTAAACGAGGGCAGGTTCGAGCCCGCAATCGTCGTCGGCACGTGGAGCACGGCGAAGCGCGGCCTTGAGTACTCGCCGTGGCACGACGGGCCGAAGTATGCGGACTTTCTCATCAAGGAGCTGATGCCGCGCATCAATGCCAGGTTCCGCACGAAGACCGGCGGCGAGAACACCTTCGCGATGGGCTCGTCGATGGGCGGGCTGCTGTCCTACTACCTCGTGAAGAACCATCACGAGGCTTTCAGCGCCTGTGGCTGCGTGTCCAGCCACTTTGCGCTCTCGGAACAGATGTTCGCCGAGCATTTCGGCAAAGACCCGGAGTCAGCCGATCCGCGCCCGTACATCGTCCGTGACATCGAAGCCGGCGATCGCATCCCTGGCGGCCGTTTCTTCTTTGACTACGGTACCGAGACGCTCGACTCAACCTACGAGAAGGACCACGAACCTGTCGAGCGCTGGTTCCGTAAACAGGGACTCAGGAAGAACCGCGACTACAGGTTTGAAAAGTATGAAGGCGCAGACCATAGTGAACGCGCGTGGCGGTCACGGGTCGATGAACAGCTGGAGTGGCTGCTCGGAGAGTAAGGTAGCCATCCCCCACCATTATTCGTCTCAAACGTATGCAGTACGGATAGCTCCCGCTGTGAACCTGAATACGTTTGCAATTCGTTTGAATACGTATGCAATTCGTTGCTTTGCTCAAGGTCTGTTGACTACTATAGGCCCAGTTAAGTAGCAGAAAAAAAAGGCTATTTAGCCAGCACTAAAAGGGCGGGTCCATCCGCCGTTAATCGCATCTCAAGCGAGGGGAGCATTACCATGAACAAGCCACTACGACGTTTCCCGCTCGCAGTCAGCATAGCGCTGATTGCAGCAGTCAGCGCCGGGACGGTCAACGCTCAGACGCAAACGCAGGGCGCCGATGACGAAGTCATCGAAGAAATCATCACGACGGGAATACGCGGCAGTATTCAGCGTGCCATTGACCTCAAACAGGCTTCCGACAGCATTGTCGAGGCGGTTTCGGCCGAAGATCTCGGCAGGCTGCCCGACACCAGTATCGCCGACGCAATCTCGCGCCTGCCCGGTTTGACCTCGCAGCGTGCCGAAGGTCGTGCCTCGGCCATCAGCCTGCGCGGCACGGATCCGGGCTTTACGACGGCGCTGCTGAACGGTCGTGAGCAGGTCAGCACCGGCGACAACCGCAGCGTCGAGTTCGACCAGTATCCGTCGGAGCTGCTGAACACGGTGCTCGTGTACAAGACGCCAGACGCCAAACTGATTGGCCAGGGCCTCGCGGGCACGATTGATCTGCGCACGGTGCGCCCACTTGATTACGGCAACAGGGCCTTTGCCGTGAATATCCGCGGCGAGATGAACAGCAACGACGACCTGGGTGCAGGCTCCGACGAAATGGGCTCGCGCATCAGCTTGTCCTATATCGATCAGTTCGCTGACGGTACGGTCGGCCTGGCGCTTGGCTTCGCCCGTCTCGACGCGCCTCTCGCGACGCAAGGTTTTGGCACCTACGAGCCGTGGCATGCGGTGAATCTGGACAACCCTGACCAGAATGCTGGTGTGCCTGCCGGAACCTTGGTGACAGACGGCATGAAGGTGCGTGCCGACCTGGGTAACACCGAGCGCAACGGTTTCATGGCCGCGCTGCAGTTCCAGCCCACCGACAAGTACGAGGGCATCATCGACCTGTACTACTCGACGATGGAGCAGACCAACAACGCGCGCAGTCTCGAAGTGAACCTGAGCGGCTATCCGGGGCCCTGCTGTGACGGTCCGTTCCCGGTTGGAACGCAATTCGGCTACTCAGGTGTAACCGTCCAGAACGGCGTCACCGTTGCCGGAAATTTGCTACAGGTGGTACCGCTGGCGCGTAACTTCCTGTTCCTGACCGATGACGAAATCTTCTCGATGGGCTTCAACAACGAGTTCTGGCTTAACGACGACTGGAGTCTGATCGCCGACCTGAGCTACTCGAAGGCAACGCGCGAGCAGGATCAGTGGGAGACGCAGGCCCAGTACGTCACGAACAACGATCCGAGCACGCCGGCCAACCAGTACGACACGGGCGTCTTCCAGCTTAACGGCACCTCTGGTATGCCCACCTTGTCCTTCGGACGGAACTACGCCGACCCGGACCAGGTGCAGGTTGGTCCGACGATCTACGGAGCCGGTTACACGAAGGCTCCGGAAGTCGAAGACGAAATCACCGCCTTCCGTGTCGACCTTGTACGGGCGGCTGAATGGGGCTGGTTCGACGAGCTGTCAGTCGGCTTCAACTACACGGAACGCACCAAGGACAAGATCTCGCCGGAAGGCGGCCTGAGCACGGCCAATGGCGGCTACAATCGCGTTGACGACCGTTTCCTGACCAGCCCGATGAACCTCGCCTACGCCGGTGCCGGTCAGGCCCTCGCCTGGGACGTTCAGGGCGTTCTGAACGAGTACTTCGACCCGATCGTTTACCTTGACCCGATCTCAGGGCCGTATCTTGCCGGCAAATACTGGGGCGTGCAGGAAGACGTCTGGACCGTGTCGCTGCGAGGCAGCCTGTACCACCCAATTTCCAGCGATGTGACGCTGCTGGGTAACATTGGCGTCCAGGTAATCGGCACCGATCAGAGCTCGAACTCGTTCCTCGCGGCCAACGCGTATACACCCTCCCAGGAGATCCTTGTTGTTTCTGACGGCAAGTCCTATGAGCACGTGTTGCCGCAGGTCAACCTGGTCTTCGCCATGGGTGATACGCACGCGGTTCGCGTCGGCATTGCCAAGGAAATCGCCCGTGCCCGTATGGACCAGCTGAAGGCCACGGAAGAAAGCGGCTACAACTCCTTTACCGGTGAACCCGGTGGTAACGGCGGTAACCCATTGCTCGATCCGTGGGAGGCGTGGGCTCTCGACATCGCATACGAGCGTTACTTCGGTGAAGGCGAGGGCTACGTGTCCGTAGCAGGCTTCTACAAAGATCTGGAAACCTACATCTACGACCAGACCGTACTTTATGACTTCACGAACCTGCTGGCAAACACGCCCCCGGGCTTCTTCCAGCCTGGCGTGGTACCGGAGACCACCGGTTTCTTCACCCGTCCCGTCAACGGCAGCGGCGGTTATGTGCAGGGCCTGGAGCTCTCGGCATCAGTGCCGTTCAACATGTTCTCCGACAGCCTCGACGGCTTCGGTGCGCAATTCAGCTACTCGTACACGGACAGCGATATTTCGATCCAGGGATCGGTCAGCTCCATATCGATCGACAGCATTCCGCTACCTGGCTTGTCGGAAGACGTCTGGAACCTGACGCTGTACTACGAGAATTACGGCTTTGCGGCCCGGATCAATACGCGGTACCGGTCTGAGTACCTCGGTGAGGTCACCAACTTCGCCAACGATCGTGGCTTCCGCTTCGTCGATTCGGACCAGATCACCGATGCGCAGTTCAGCTACAGCTTCCAGAACGACAGCTTGTCTGGTCTGCAGTTGCTGTTCCAGATCAACAACCTGACGAACGAGCCGTACATCGCGTACTCGCAAGAAGAGACACGAGTTCTCGACTACCAGGAGTACGGCACGCAGTATCTGCTGGGGCTCAACTACCGCTTCTGAGCGCCGTGATGCCTTAGGGCGTCAGCAGACCGATCAAGCCCCCGTGAGCATCGCTTACGGGGGCTTTTTTTTGCTCCGACACGGCGGTTCCGTCGTATCGCCTGTTGTTCGTGGAATTAGGAAATTCTATCGACATATCATGGCTGGTGTAGTGGAGAAAGCACGAAAAGGGCTTTTCTCGGCGGGCATCTAAAGATGCGGTCCGGAGGCTGGCAATGCAAACGTATTCAAAGGATGAATACGTTTGCAATGCATTGCCCAGTGCAACCAAGGTCGCATAGTTTGGCAGCTAGACAAGATGAACAATGTTCCGACCCCGATAATGCGCACCGACCAAAACAATATCGTGATGCCTCGCGGAAGGCGTGCGGGCGTATGCCTGCACCTGACCTCCCTGCCCGGTCCGTACGGCATCGGAGAGATCGGTGCGGCTGCGCATGCGTTTGTCGACATGATGCGCACGATGGAGCTTTCCGTATGGCAGTTCCTGCCAATCGGACCAACAGCGTACGGCGATTCACCGTACCAGCCCCTCTCGACATTCGCCGGCAACGAAATGCTGATCGATATTGGCGATCTCATCAGCCTGGGTCTCCTCAACCGGGGCGAAGTCGATGAGCTGACCACGCTGCCTGAGCGCGATGTCGACTACGGCGCGCTCATTCCAATCAAGAATCGCCTCCTGTACCTGGCGGCCAGTCGTTTCGAAGATAGGGCCAGCGACGAAATCCTGGGTGATTTCAGCGGGTTTATCGAGCGGCATGACGATGATTGGTTGCATAACTACGCTCTCTTTCGAATTCTGAAGACCAATCACGGTGAGCGGCCGTGGCCGGAGTGGCGGCCGGAGTTCGTACATCGTGATACTGATGCTCTTGCGCGACTCGTCGCTGCGGAAGCGGACCGAATTCTGGCAACAAAGATAATCCAGTATTTTTTCTTCCGTCAGTGGCGACAACTTCACGCCTATGCCCGCATCCATGGCATCACGCTGTTTGGCGACATGCCGATCTACATTGCGCTCGACAGCGCCGACGCCTGGGCCAACCGCGATATCCTGCGGATCGACGAGGAAGGCCGTCCCGACCACGTCGCCGGAGTGCCACCCGACTATTTCAGCAAAGACGGGCAGCTCTGGGGCAATCCCCTTTACGACTGGAATCAGCATGCGGCCGACGGCTACCAATGGTGGGTCGATCGACTACGCGCGACGTCAGAACTTACGGACCTTGTGCGCATTGACCATTTCCGCGGCTTCGAATCCTACTGGTCGGTACCGGCTGAAGCGGAGACCGCTCGTCAGGGCGTGTGGGAGCCCGGCCCCGGCGATGCAATCTTTGACGCCATGAAGAACGCCCTCGGCAACCTGCCAATCGTCGCCGAGGATCTCGGGGTTATCACGCCCGAAGTTGAGAGCTTGCGCGAGCGGCACGAAATTCCGGGCATGCGCGTTCTGCAATTCGACGTCTGCGATAGCGACTTTCAGCTGTCTGATGTCGGCGAGAACAGCGTTTGTTACACGGGCACGCACGACAACGACACGACGATAGGCTGGTTTCATGGCAGCCCCGATGACATCCGCAGTGCGACGGATATTGCGCGGGCCCAGGAGGCCGTGCTCGAGCATTACCGGGGGAAAGGCCGAGACGGTGAGCACCGACCTAATCAAGGCCGCGTTTTCGACGGACGCCCGAATCGCGATTGCGCCGCTGCAGGACTACCTCGGCCTGGGCTCCGAGGCCCGGATCAACACGCCGGGAACCTCCGGCGGAAACTGGCGTTGGCGTGTATTAGACACACAATTGTCATCAGATCTTTGCGACAATGTAGCTTCGATGGTTAAGACCTCAGGACGCGGATTGTCAGCTCATGAAAAAACCAAAAAATGAATTCTCTCGCCACGTCAGCCTGCTCACGCGTGACACGATGGCACTCGTTCTCGCCGGCGGACGGGGCTCGCGCCTCTACGAATTGACCAACTGGCGGGCCAAGCCTGGTCTTTATTTCGGCGGCAAATACCGCATTATCGATTTTCCCTTGTCGAACTGCATCAACTCTGGCGTTCGCCGCATGGGCGTGCTGACGCAGTACAAGGCACATTCGTTGATTCGCCACCTTGTGCATGGCTGGTCATGGTTCCAGGCCGGTGCCCGCGAGTTTGTGGAAATCCTGCCAGCGTCTCAGCGGGTTGGCGGCGAGTGGTACCGGGGCACGGCTGATGCTATCTACCAGAATCTGGACATTATCCGCACTCACGACCCGCGCTTCGTCCTGATTCTCTCCGGTGATCACGTCTACAAGATGGACTACGGCCCGTTCCTCGCCATGCACGCGGACACAGAGGCAGATATGACAGTCAGCTGCGTAGAAGTCCCGTGTGAGGAAGCCGCCGGCCAGCTCGGCGTCATGACCGTTGACAAGACTGGCCGCGTCATAGCATTTGACGAAAAACCCGACAAACCAAATTCGATTCCGGGCAAGCCCGGCATTTGTCTGGCCTCGATGGGTAATTACATCTTTAATACCGAGTTCCTGTACGACCAGGTCATCAAGGACGCCGATACGCCCGGAACCCAGCACGATTTTGGGAAGAACATTATTCCGTCAATCATTGATGAGTTTCGCGTGTACGCCTACCCGTTCCGCGACCCCGAGACACAAAAACAGGCGTACTGGCGGGACGTCGGTACGCTCGATGCGTACTGGGAAGCGAACATGGAACTCGTATCGATTACGCCCCAGCTCAATCTGTACGACCGGGAATGGCCCATCTTCACGCACCAGATACAGTCACCTCCCGCGAAATTCGTGTTTGACGACGACGATCGGCGGGGCGCTGCTATTCAGTCGATGGTGTCGGGTGGCTGCGTAGTCTCCGGCTCGGAAGTCAGAGGATCACTGCTCTTCTCGCGATGCGTGGTCAATTCGTTCAGTTCCGTGAGAGATTCAGTAATTCTTCCGGATGTCGAAATCGGCAATAGCTGCCGCATCAACAATGCCATTATTGACGCCGGCTCAACGATTGTTGACGGCTCAGTAATCGGCGAGGACCATGACGACGACCGTGCGCGCGGATTCCGTATCACCGAAGCCGGCCGGACCCTCGTCACGCCCGAGATGCTCGGGCAACAGCTGCACCATACAAGATAGGTCAAGCAGCATCGCTACACGGCAAGTCATATTTCTCGCGTCAGAGAACGGAGCGCTGCCAGGCGGCAAAGTCGGCGGCGTCGGCGATGTCGTGCGTGACCTGCCACGCGCGCTGTCCGGCGAGGGCTGGCAAGTGCGTGTCGCAACACCGTCCTACGGCGTTCTGCACAAGCTGTCCGGATCAGAGCGGCTGGGTTCGGTGCCCGTTCCTTTTCGGGATGCCGTGCTCGACGTCGAAGTCTGGCGCGTCGCCGGTGAGGCGAGAGTCGAACAAATCGTGCTCCATCACGCGCTGTTTGAAGCACAAGGGTCCGGGCTCATCTACTTCGGTGGCGACGGCGATCGCCCGTTCGCGACCGACGCCAACAAATTCGCGTTTTTCTGTGTCGCGGCGGCCTGCTGGATTCACTCGCTTGAGCAAGCCCCCGACGTCGTGCACCTGCACGACTGGCACGCAGCACTGTACCTGCCGGTGACACGCTATCTCGACGAATTCGCATCGCTGCGCAGTATCCGGACCGTATTTACGATTCATAACCTCGCTTACCAGGGCACGCGGCCTCTGGACGGCGACGAATCGTCACTTGCAGCCTGGTTCCCGGGGATGGTCACTGACAACAGTCAGGTAACTGACCCCGAACATACGAATTGCATTAACCCGATGGCTGCAGCGATTCGGCTTGCTGACAAAGTCAGCACCGTGTCGCCGACCTACGCGGACGAAATCTGCAGACCCAGTGATGAGTCAACCGGATTTATTGGCGGCGAAGGACTCGAGACTCTGTTGCAGACTGCCCGGGACCAGGGCCGGCTGAGTGGCGTTCTTAATGGCTGCTTCTACGACGAACTCGGAGGCCGTCGTCCCGGTTGGCAGCGCATCGTCGGCATGCTCAAAGCGCAACTGCATGACTGGCTGAAGAAAACGCCAGAGAACGAGGCGCACAAGCTTGCTCTGGAACGTGTCGCCGCGATGCCGAAGCGCAGGCCTCGTCACGTCGTCACCAGCATCGGGCGCCTCGTGGCACAGAAAGCGACGTTACTCCTTCAAGGCGACGATTCCGGCAATTCGCCCATCGAACGAATTGCGGACGCATTGGGTCGGGATACCGCCGTGATCATCCTCGGTAGCGGCGAAGCTGCCTTCGAGAAGCGCATGCTTGACGTCGCGCAGAAGCTACCAAACCTCATATTCCTGTGCGGCTATTCCGAGCTCCTGGCGGATCCGCTTTACCATGCAGGCGATTTGTTCATGATGCCATCCAGCTTCGAACCCTGTGGAATCAGCCAAATGCTGGCGATGCGGCACGGCCAGCCCTGCGTTGCGCACCGTGTCGGCGGCCTGGGTGATACGATCACGGACGACAAGACCGGCTTCCTGTTCGATGGTGCGACGCCTGAGGCTCAGGCCGATGCATTTGTCGAGACAACACTGCGCGCCCTCGCCCTGCGCGCTGATGACCCGCTGCGTTGGCAGGATATCCAGCAAGCCGCCGCTGCGGAGCGATTCGACTGGGCGTCCGCGGCACAGCAGACCATTGATACGCTTTACCTCGATCGTGATTAACATCAAACATGACTAAGACTAACGAATTTGACGCGCTTGTCGACGGCCGGCACAACAACCCGTTCGGCATTCTTGGCCTGCATGGCAAAGGCAGTGCTCGCGTGGTGCGAACACTGCAACCGGCAGCCAAAGCTGTCGACCTGGTTGAGCGTAGTGGCAAGAAACTGGCAACCATGCGCCGCGTCCACAAGGGTGGTCTTTTTGAAGCGCCTATGCCACCGCGCAAACGCAGTTACGCGTTGCGAGTGACCTGGAATTCCGGCGTGACAAGCACTATCGAGGATCCGTACCGCTTTGGGTCGACGCTCGGCGAACTCGACCTGTACTTTTTGGGCGAAGGGTCGGACGCGTACGTATATCAAAAACTAGGCGCACAACTCAGAACTGTTGACGGCGTCGCTGGCACGCGCTTCGCGGTTTGGGCGCCGAACGCATCGCGCGTCAGCGTGGTTGGCGATTTCAACACCTGGGACGGTCGCCGGCATGTGATGCGTCTCCACCCGGGAAATGGCATCTGGGAAATATTCCTGCCGGGCATCGGCAACGGCGCGCTGTACAAATACGAAATCACCGACGCCAACGGCAAGCTCCTGCCCTTGAAGGCCGACCCCTACGGAACGCTACACGAGCCCCCGCCCGGCAATTCATCGATCGTATTCGCGAGTCAATACGACTGGAGCGACGAAGCGTGGATCGCGGACCGTAACTCCGGAACGCGCCTCGATTTGCCGACGAGCATTTACGAAGTCCACCTGGGTTCCTGGCGACGCAAGGACGACGGAAGCTATCTCGGCTATCGCGACTTCGCTGATGAACTGGTTCCGTATGTCGTCGACATGGGCTTTACACATATCGAGTTACTGCCGGTCACAGAACACCCGTTCGACGGCTCCTGGGGCTACCAACCGATCGGCATGTTCGCGCCGACCCAGCGCTTCGGGACACCCGATGATTTTCGTCATCTTGTCGATACCTGCCACGAACACGGCATTGGTGTAATCATGGACTGGGTTCCGGCGCATTTCCCGAATGACGAGCACGGCCTGCGGCACTTCGACGGCACTGCCCTCTACGAACACGCGGACCCGCGCAAAGGCGAGCACGCGGACTGGGGTACGTTGGTCTTCAATTACGGCCGACGCGAGGTGCTCAACTACCTGATCGGCAACGCGCTCTATTGGATTGATGAGTTTCATATCGACGCGCTACGCGTCGACGCCGTCGCATCAATGCTCTATCTCGACTACTCGCGTGAAGAAGGCGAATGGGTGCCCAACGAACATGGCGGCAACGAGAATCTCGAGGCGGTCGAATTCCTTAAACGACTGAATATCGAATTGCATGCACATGGCGCGACGTCATACGCGGAAGAATCGACGGCATGGCCGGCCGTGTCCCGGCCGGTGGATGCGGGCGGTCTCGGGTTCACCTACAAATGGAACATGGGGTGGATGAACGACACCCTGATCTACATGTCCGAGGATCCGGTACATCGCAAATACCATCACGACAAAATGACGTTCGGACTTGTCTACGCGTTCAATGAGAACTTCGTCCTGCCGCTGTCGCATGATGAGGTCGTGCACGGCAAGCGATCTATCCTCGGCCGCATGCCGGGCGACCGCTGGCAACAATTCGCCAACCTTCGAGCCTACTACGGAACGATGTTCGCGCACCCAGGCAAGAAACTGCTGTTCATGGGCAATGAGATTGCGCAGCAACGCGAATGGGACCACGATCATTCGCTCGATTGGCATTTGCTATCCGAGCCCGAGCACGAAGGGATACAACGCCTCACGCGTGACCTGAATCGACTGTATGCGGCCAAGCCTGCATTGCACGAGATTGATTTCGACGCTGCGGGATTCGAATGGATCGATTACGACGACCGCGACAGCAGTGTGCTGAGTTGGCTGCGACGCGACCGGTCAGGCGATTTCGTTATTTGTGTCGCAAATCTCACGCCGTTGGTTCGCGAGTCGTATCGACTGGGCGTTCCGGAGGATGGCACGTACCGAACCCTGTTAAGCACAGACGAGAAGCAATACGGCGGAAGTGGTATCGGCGCCGGCTCCTTCAAATCAAATAACAACGGCCAGCACGGAAGACTTTACTCGATCGACCTGACTTTGCCGCCGCTGGCCACAGTATTTCTGGAGATAGATTAATGTCTGCCAAATTAAAGAATAAGAGCGGCGACCGGGAGCTGTTGCAGACATCGGAGTTGCCGATGACTGCCGATGCGATCCTCAGCGATTTCACGCACTACTTCGGGCGCATGCTGGGTCGGCGTACGATCCAGGTCGATTCGCCATTTCTCTACCAGTCCGTCGTCTACGCGGCTCGCGATCGACTCATGGAACGTTGGGGTAAGACGCGCAATGCCGTTGAAGCGAATGACAACCGGCGTGTCGCCTATCTGTCGCTCGAGTTTCTCATGGGTCGCCTTCTCAGGAACGCCTTGCTCAATCTGGGCATTGAGGACGAGACAACTGCGGCTCTGGACCGAATCGGCCTCGATCTCGAGGATGTTTGTGAGCGCGAAAAAGACACCGGGCTCGGCAATGGTGGTCTCGGCAGGCTCGCCGCCTGTTTCCTGGATAGCTGCGCGACCTTATCCCTGCCCGTCATCGGATACGGCATCCGCTACCAGTACGGGATGTTCCATCAGCGAATCGAGAACGGCTACCAGGTCGAGGAAGCCGATTCATGGCTGCGCGAAGGCTTCCCGTGGGAGATCGAACGCATTGAGTATGCGCAGACGATCAAGTTCGGCGGTCACAGCGACGTTCAGATGGACGATCACGGAAAGTCCCGACACGTCTGGATAGACACACACGACGTACTCGCAATCCCCTACGATGTTCCTGTGCCGGGGTTTGAAAACGACATCGTCAACACGTTGCGACTTTGGTCCGCCGCCGCGCGTGACGAATTCGATCTCGAAGAATTCAACGCAGGTAGCTACGCCGACTCCGTTGCGTCGAAGAACGCGGCAGAGAACATCACGATGGTGTTGTACCCCAACGCAACGACCGAGAACGGACAGGAGCTGCGACTGCGGCAACAGTACTTCCTCGCGTCGGCAAGCCTGCAGGATACGATTCGCGTGTGGCAACGACGCCATGGCGACGACTTCTCCGAATTTGCAGCGAAGAACTGTTTTCAGCTCAACGACACGCACCCGGCAGTCGCGGTTGCAGAACTCATGCGCCTGCTGCTCGACGAGCATGGACTCAACTGGGACGATGCCTGGAACATTACGCGCAGTACGATGGCGTATACGAATCACACGTTGTTACCTGAAGCGCTGGAGATGTGGCCGGTCGCCATGTTCCGGAGACTGTTACCACGCCTTCTCGACATTATTTACGAAATCAACGCGCAATTTATCGCGGATATCAGCCAGCGCTGGCCCGGCGACAGCGACAGGGTGCGCCGGATGTCCCTGATTCAGGAAGGTTCTGAACCGATGATTCGCATGGCCTACCTGGCCATAGTCGGCAGCTTCTCGATTAACGGCGTCGCCCAGCTGCATTCTCGCCTGTTGCGCAAAGGTCTGTTCCGCGATTTTGCCGAGCTCTGGCCCGAGCGTTTCAACAACAAGACCAACGGCGTCACACAACGACGCTGGCTGGCCGCCTGTAACCCGGACTTGGCATCTTTGCTCGGCGAGAAAATTGGTAGTACGTGGAAGACTGACCTGGAGGAGCTGAAGGCCATTCGCGACTATGCCGATGACCCGGAATTCCAGGCGCGCTGGCGCGACGTGAAACGTGCGAACAAACAACGCCTCGCCGCAGATCTCGAGAACAAGACCAGTCTGAAGATATCTACGGACATGATGTTCGATGTGCAGGTGAAACGAATTCACGAGTACAAGCGACAGTTACTGAACGTGCTCCACGCGATACACCTGTATGACCGAATCCGCCGCGGCGACGGCGACGAGCTCGCACCGCGCCTGATTATTATCGGCGGCAAGGCGGCACCTGGCTACGTTATGGCCAAGTCGGTCATAAAATGCATCAACAATGTCGCGCGCGTGATTAACACCGACCCCGCGATGACCGATCGTCTGCAACTGATCTTCTACGCCAACTACAATGTATCGGGCATGGAGAAAATCTGTCCTGCGGCGGATCTTTCGGAGCAAATCTCCACCGCGGGCAAAGAAGCCTCCGGCACTGGCAACATGAAATTCATGATGAACGGTGCGATCACGATCGGAACGCTGGACGGAGCGAACGTCGAAATTCGTGAAGCGGTCGGCGACGAGAATTTCTTCCTGTTCGGCAACACCGTTGAGGATATCGAATCCCTGCGCGGCAACTACGATCCGCAAGCGATCATCGACGGCGATAAGGATTTTAGACGGGTAATGGACTTGCTCGAGAGCGGTCACTTCAATCGCTTCGAACCCGGCATCCTCGATACGATCATTCAGTCGATCAAGGAACCCGCCGATCTGTGGATGACCGCGGCGGACTTTCGCAGTTTTGTAGATGCTCAGGATGAAGCCGGCGCGGCGTACCAGGACGAGACGCGCTGGACGCGCATGAGTATCCTCAACACAGCGAACTCCGGGCGATTTTCGACGGACCGGACGATGCGTGACTACAACGACGACATCTGGCATCTCGAGGCCATCCCGCAAGAGAATTCATGATCGAAAGAGGATCTTCAGAGACGCTCGGCCCGACGCCGGGCGACGGCGGTAGCAATTTTGCTTTGTATTCCGCCATCGCCGAACGCGTGGAGTTGTGCCTGTTCGATGCGAAAGGCCATCAGGTCGAAGCGCACGAGCTTCCTGAGCGCACCGACGGCGTCTGGCATGGGTTTCTCCCCGGTTGCGATTCCGGCCAGCGATATGGCTACCGGGTCCACGGTCCGTACGACAGGGCGCGAGGCCTGCGCTGCAATCCGAAGAAACTGCTGATCGACCCGTATGCCCGGCGGCTGCACGGCGAATTCCGCTGGACGGATGCGGTCATCGACTCGAACGCAATGGACAGCGCCAGCGATGTGCCATTCAGCGTCGTTACGAATATTGGTGTCCCCTGCGAGGAGCGCAAGCCCCAAATCCCATGGGGTGAGACCATTTTCTACGAGTGCAACGCGCGTGGGTACACGATGCAGCACCCCGGTATCGATGACTCGCAGCGCGGCAAGTTCTCCGGGCTAAGCAACAAGAAGGTCGTTGAGTACATTAAGGCACTCGGTGTAACGTCGATCGAATTGATGCCGGCGTATGCCTTCGTGGACGAACATCATCTCGTCGATCAAAACCTGCGTAATCTCTGGGGCTACAATTCGATTTCGTTTTTTGCGCCCATGCCAAGGTACGCGACCGGCGACGCGGATCTCGAACTTCGCGAGATGGTTCGGGCATTTCACGATGCCGGACTCGAGGTTGTGCTCGACGTCGCGTACAACCACACGGGCGAAGGCGGCGCCGACGGGCCCACTATTTCGTTTCGCGGCATCGACAACCTCACGTATTACCGAACGCCCCCATACGCGCCTGACGAATACATCAATGACACGGGCTGTGGCAATACGCTGAACGTCGAACACCCGCGCGTGCGGCAACTCATTGTCGAAAGTCTCGCGTATTTCTCGACAGTAATCGGCGTCGATGGATTTCGATTCGATCTCGCCACGATACTCGGGCGCCGGGATCACGGCTTTTCCAAAGGGCATCCGCTGTTGCTCGACATCAGTAATGACCCTCGCCTGGCTGACACCAAGCTCGTGGCCGAACCGTGGGATCCCGGCCCCGGTGGTTACCAACTCGGCAATTTCCCGCCGCGATGGGCCGAGTGGAATGACGTCTACCGCGACAGTGTGCGGGAATTCTGGCGTGGCGACCACGGCAAGAGCGGCATGCTGGCGCGTCGCATCCACGGCTCCGCGGACATTTTCGAAGCCAGTGGAAGGGGCCCCGATGCCAGCGTCAATTTCGTCACTGCACATGACGGCTTCACGCTGCGAGATACCGTCAGCTACGTGCACCGTCACAACGAAGCGAACGGCGAGGACAACCGCGACGGTCACTCGAATAACTACAGCAGCAATTATGGCGTTGAAGGCGATACGAATGACGAAGCGATCAATCGGCAACGCCGCCGCCACCGCCTGAACCTGCTCGCAACGCTCATGATGTCCCAGGGCACCCCGATGATTCTCGCGGGCGATGAATTCGGCAATTCGCAGAACGGCAATAACAACGCCTATGCCCAGGACAATGAAACGGGCTGGCTTGACTGGTCGGGCCTCAAGACGGATCCCGACTTCACGGAACAGGTGCGTGAACTCATCCGGTTACGCCGCGAGATTCCTCTTCTGCGGCTGCAGCAGTTTGTCCACGGCACGCTCGCACTTCCGGACGGAACAGTCCGGGTCGACTGGATCAACCAGAAAGGTGACAAAAAGCAAGGAGCGGAGTGGGCTCACAGTCGTGCCTTCACGAAAGTCATTACGCGAATCCACAAGGATGGTAGCGAATCGAAAATCGCGATTCTTATTAATGCTCACGATCATGCGGCACAGATGCGCCGGTCGCGGAGCGGCACCAGGCACAACTGGCGCATCGCATTCTGCAGCGCAGAAGAAGGATTCGAAATCGATGGCGGCAAAACGGTCGACATGCCCGAACAATCGATCCTATTGCTGGTTACTGACTAGCCTCATACCGGCAACGCGGTAGAGTATTTCACTTTACTAGCCTTTCAGCGCACTTTGGGCCCCTGTTTTCCAAAATTCGCGCATAATGTCGAAAATCTTTGTACAGCAGATCCAACGTAGGGAACCGACAATGGCAGATCTCTTCGACAACCCCATGGGGCTCGACGGCTTCGAATTCGTCGAATTCGCATGCCCCGAACCCGGCGTACTCGAGAGCGCATTTACGCTCCTCGGTTTCACCGAGGTTGCACACCATCGCTCGAAAGACGTCACGCTGTGGCGCCAGGGCGACATCAACTTCATCATCAATCGTGAACCCAGGAGTCGGGCCTGGTATTTCGCGCGTGAGCATGGCCCATGTGCCTGTGGCATGGCATTTCGCGTCAAGGATTCGCACGCCGCCTACAACCACGCCCTGGAACAGGGCGCACAGCCCGTCGAGGTTCCAACCGGGCCGATGGAATTGCGCCTGCCGGCCATCAAGGGCATCGGTGGTGCCACGGTCTACCTGATCGACCGCTACGAAGAAGGCACGTCAATCTACGACATCGATTTTGTGTTCGTTGAAGGCGTAGAGCGTCGACCTGAAGGATGCGGGTTCTCGGTGATCGACCATCTAACGCACAACGTGTATCGCGGTCGTATGGAGTACTGGGCCGAGTACTACGAGAAGCTCTTCAACTTCCGCGAGATTCGCTACTTCGATATCAAGGGTAAGCACACGGGATTGCTGTCCAAGGCGATGATGGCGCCCGACGGCAAAATCCGGATCCCCCTCAACGAGGAAGCGTCGAAAGGTACCGGGCAGATCGAGGAATACCTGATGGACTTCAACGGCGAAGGCATTCAGCATATCGCGTTCGCCTGCGACGACCTGTATGCCTGCTGGGACCGCCTGAAACAGAGCGGCATCGAGTTCATGACCGCACCGCCAGCCGCATACTACGAGATGCTCGAGGACCGACTTCCGGGACACGGCGAGCCTGTCGACGAGATGCAGTCTCGAGGCATTCTTCTTGACGGCACGACCGACGGTGATGAGCCGCGCTTGTTGCTGCAGATTTTTTCGGCGAACATGGTCGGACCGACGTTCTTCGAATTCATCCAGCGCAAACAGGACGAAGGCTTCGGTGAAGGCAACTTCAAGGCGCTGTTCGAATCGATCGAGCGCGACCAGGTCGCCCGCGGCATTGTAAGCGCCAAGGCCTGACAGGAGCGAAGCATGGAACTGAAACGTATTCACCACGTCGCGTATCGCTGCAAAGACGCGAAGGAAACGGTCGAGTTTTACCAGCGCGTACTCAATATGGAGTTCACGGTGGCATTCGCAGAGGATCAGGTGCCTTCAACAAAAGAACCGGATCCCTACATGCACGTTTTTCTCGATTGCGGCATGGGCAATGTACTCGCGTTTTTCGAATTGCCAACGCGTCCGGACATGGACCGCGATCACAACACGCCAGAGTGGGTGCAACACATCGCCTTTGAAGTGGAAGACTACGACGCACTGCTGGCCGCGAAGGATCACGTGGAAGCTGAGGGCCTGAATGTCATTGGCCCGACCAATCATGGCATCTTCCAGTCGATCTACTTTTTCGACCCGAATGGTCATCGGCTCGAACTCGTTGCGAACACGCAGACGCAGGAACAGATTGACGAACTGAAGCGCGTAGCCCCGGCCATGCTCGAAGAATGGAGCCAGACCAAGAAAGCTCCACGCCACGCGGCCTGGCTGCACGAACTCGAATTCACAGGTTCAATATGAAACTAGCATCTCTCAAGGGCGGTCGTGACGGCCGCCTCGTGGTCGTCTCGAACGACCTGCAACGATATCTCCCTGTGGGAGGCAGCTCCGCTGGCGACTACTCCACGCTCCAAAGTGCCCTCGATGACTGGGCCAACGCGCGCCCTGCCCTCGAGGCGCTTGCTGCACGCGTCGATGCCGGCGAAGGCGACGCTTTCGAACAAGCCGACTGCGCATCACCACTGCCGCGTGCGTACCAATGGGCCGACGGTTCTGCGTACGTGAATCACGTCGAGCTGGTTCGCAAGGCGCGCGGTGCAGAAATGCCCGAGACGTTCTGGACCGAACCTCTGATGTACCAGGGTGGTTCGGACTCGTTCATCGGGCCTCGCGAGAACATCCCGATGGCCGATGAAGCCTGGGGTATCGACTTCGAGGCTGAAATTGTCGTCGTCACTGACGACGTGCCGATGGGCGTCACAGCCGAGGCCGCACTCGATCACATACAGCTGATCATGCTTGTGAATGACGTATCGCTCAGGGGTCTGATCCCGGGCGAGCTCGCCAAGGGCTTTGGCTTCTTCCAGTCAAAACCGTCGAGCGCATTTTCACCAGTCGCGGTCACACCTGACGAGCTTGGCGATGCATGGCGTGGAGGCAAGCTGCATTTGCCGCTACTCTCCAGCCTGAATGACAAGCCATTCGGCAAACCGGACGCGGGCGTCGACATGACCTTCCACTTCGGCCAGCTTGTCGCGCATGCAGCCAAGTCCAGGCCATTGGCAGCCGGCTGCATCATCGGTTCCGGGACGATTTCGAACAAACTCGATGACGGTCCGGGCAAACCCATTGAGGAAGGCGGTGTCGGCTACTCCTGCATCGCGGAGCTTCGCACGATTGAAACGATCGACGACGGCAAGCCGAGTACGTCCTTCATGAAGTTTGGCGATCGCATTCGCATTGAGATGAACGACGCCAGCGGCCACTCGATATTCGGTACTATCGACCAGGTCGTCGAGAAATACGAAGCTTAAATGTCTATCCGTCTCTACAGCTATTGGCGCTCATCCGCTGCGTACCGTGTACGTATCGCGTTGAACTTCAAGGGACTCGGGCATGAGATCGTGCCCGTATCGCTCGCGCCCGGCGTATCTGAGCATCGTGGCGACGAGTATCGTGAGAAGAACCCCCAAATGCTGGTGCCGTTCCTCGAGGATAGCGAGCTCGGTATTGCGCAATCGATGGCGATTCTCGAGTACCTTGAGGAAGCCTACCCCGGTGTCCGCATGCTGCCCCGCACAGAGCCGTTACGCAGCCAGGTGCGCGCGTTCTGCAACATGATCGCCTGCGACATCCACCCGCTCAATAACCTGCGCGTGATGAACTACATCAAGACAGAATTCGCTGCGGACCCGACAGGTGACTGGTATGCCCACTGGATCCACGAAGGATTCCGGGCCGCCGAGGCGCTAGCCAGCGACGGCCCTTACGTATTCGGCGACGACGTCACGCTGGCCGATGCATTCCTTGTACCGCAGATGTACAACGCCCGGCGGTTCGATGTTCCGCTCGACCGTTTTCCGAAGCTCGTTGCAGTCGTCGACAAAGCGAACGAGCTGACCGCGTTCCAGGACGCGGCACCTGAGTCTCAGTCCGACGCTGCTTGAGGCACCAGTGCCTCATCCAGCATCTCGACCAACTGATCGCGATCGTAGCTGAACTCGTGTCCCTCGTTGAGCTGCACGAGCTCGCTAATGATCTTCTTGATCGTTAGCTCAGCTTCAAACTGATCCGGAACAACCATGTAGCGACGCCGCGGCTCATCTGAGAACAGGGCATGCATCGCTGCGTCGGACACCGCATCGGGCTCTTGCAGCGTTACTTCCCGGTCCGCTGCCGCTTTCATCCCCGCCTTCATTTCATCGGTGAGAGTGCCGCCGGCGGCTTCGATATTGCCGGCGAGGCGCGCCACCGTTGTGCGCCGGATTCTCGACTTGTAGCTACCGGGTTCGATCACGCTAACCTGGACGCCGGCGGGAGCCATCTCTCCTGCGAGGGAGTCCACAAACGCCTCCATCGCATGTTTGCTCATACTGTAGGCGGACCCGCCTGGTCGGGAAAGAACGCCGGAGATAGAGCCGGTCGTCACTATGCGGCCCTTGCTCTCGACGATAAGCGGCGTGAAAGCACGCGTGACGCGCACGACCCCGTTCACGTTTACATTAAGGACGAAGTCGAGATCAGAGTCGTCCATTGTGGCGACCGGTCCGGAAGTCGCAACGCCGGCATTGTTCACGAGACCCCAAAGCCCACGCCCCTCGTCGCTGATCAACGCGACCGCAGCATCGACATCGTCCTGCTTCGTGACGTCCAGGCGGACCGCTTTGATATTCTCTATAGCATCGAGCTCCGCGAGATCTTTGTCCTTACGCGCGCCGGCATAGACAAAGTGCCCTTCACTCGCCAGCCGCTCGGCCATATTGCGACCGATACCGGTACTGGCACCGGTGATAAGAACAGCTTTTTGCTCACCGGCAGATACTGGCTGCGCAGTAAGACCGAAAAGAACAAGAACCGCGGCCAGGTAGACAATGTTTTTCACGGTCATTCCTCCTCTGACTCTGGCTTGGGATTTAGTGCCGCATCGAGCATCTGTACGAGTTCGTCGCGGCTGTAACCGTGTGGGCTCCAGGCATTGAGTTGCACGAGCTCGTTGAGCTTCGTCGCGATCGTCCTCTCGGCCTCCTGCTGGTTAGGAACAACCATGTAACGCAGCAGCGGTTCCTCGGAAAACAGCGCGTGCATAAATGCCTCCGTAACCTCGTCGGGTTCCTTGTAGGACAGCTCCCGCTCAGCAGTCTTCTCATACGCCTGTTTCATTTCGTCGGTCACCTCGCCGCCAGCCGCTTCGACCAGGTTAAGTTCCCGGGAGACGGACGAGCGTCGAATATTAGACTTGTAGTTACCTGGCTCAACGACGCTAACGCTGACACCGTGCTGCGCCATCTCGCCGGCCAACGCGTCAGTAAGCGCTTCGACCCAATGCTTGCTGCCACTGTAAGCGCTACCACCCGGCCACGAAATAGTACCGGCGATCGACCCGGTCGTGATGATTCGCCCCTTTGACTCGATGACAAGCGGAGCAAAGGCCTGGGTTATTCGGTACACCCCTTCGACGTTGACCCGGTAGACGAAATTCTGGTCGTCGATTGGTGTATCAGCGATGAAACCACCACCACCGACGCCCGCGTTATTGACCAATCCCCAGAGCCCGGTGCCACTTTCTTCAATTTGTGCAACGGCGGCATCGACCTGCTCCTGGCTGGTTACATCCAGACGTACTGCCGAAATATTCTCGATTACGCTTAGCTCGTCGAGGTCTTTGTCCTTACGTGCGCCCGCATAGACGTGATACCCCTGGCCCGCGAGCGTTTCAGCGAGATGTCGACCGATACCAGTACTGGCACCGGTGATAAGAACAGCTTTTTGCTCACCCGCAAAAACCGCTTGCGGCGCGAACTGCATAGCGACGATTACCGCGCCGAGCACTATCGCCTGGAAGATGTTTTTCATGACCCACCCTTAAATCCGTTTTTATTGGAAGGCGGCCACTTTATCACGAGCGTCCCCCAAACGAAGTGGGCCCAACCACCGCTGGTCGGGCCCGGGCACTCTCAACAGAGAATGGAGAAGAAGCTAGTTGCCGGCGAACAGCGGCTCGTGACTGTCCATCCAGGCCCTGATCAGACCGTCACCCTCGATAATCTGGTCCGGCGTCATCCGGGACGCCACGAACTCGCGTTTCATAGCAGCGTCGAAATCGCCGAGGCGCTCGGCCAGGTTGAACCACTTGTAGGCTTCGATTGGGTCGTAAGAATCGAGAAAATCCATCGCGTAGTAACGGCCCAGTGCCATCTGGGCACCAGTGATTCCCTGGTCAGCCGCGAGGGCATACCACTCGTTGGCGGTTTCATCACTTGGCGGCACGCCCCAGCCATTCTGGTGCATGACGGCCAGGTTGAATTGTGCATCGGCGTGGCCCTTTTCGGCCGCGATTCCGTAATATTTCAGGGCCAGGTCATCGTTCATGTCCACGCCAAACCCGTTGCCGTACAGCATCCCCATGCCAAAGGCCGCTTTCGCATCACCCGAATCTGCCAGTTCCTGCCATTCGGTCAGTGCCGTCGCATAATCGAGGTTATTGTAGGCTTGCCAACCTTTCTGGGCGTCACCAGCGATGGCGAGCGCGGAAAACAGGAGCAGTGAAGCTGCGAGTAAAATGCGTGAGAACGTACGCATGAAGATGCCCTCTCGGTCAATCAGCGGCGCAAAATCGTATGCGCCACGAGTATGATCCCAATACCTAATGTACGCGCATATTCGTGGTTTTACCTAGGAATCCTGTGGTACCAGGGAGTTGTTGCTCACTTATCGAACTTTGTTCCCGTACGCGTCCCAGACTTCAACAGGACCGTAATTCAGCGCACGTACGTTCTCTTCGATTTTCTCGAGGTCACCGACGATCACCCATGTCAGCCGACTCGGGTCGATCGTGTCCCTGGCAGATGCATGAACCTTGTCCAGGGTTACGTTCGCGATACGCTCCGCGGCGGATTCGGCGTAATCGAACGGCAGACCGTAGTTCGCCGAGCTGATCATGCTGCCAAGGAAACCACGATTTGTCGCGAACTTGCCGGGTAGTGACCGCGTTCGATTCAGCTTGATGCGGTCGATCTCATACAGCGTAGCCGGCCGGGTTGAAACATACTCCTCGAGCTCGCGTTTGATCTCAACCATGCTCTCCGACGTCTTGTCTGTCTGCACCTGGCCGCTCGCCCGGTACGTCATATCGCCACTCGTATTGCGACTGATGCCGGCGCGATAGCCGTACGACCAGCCTTTCTCTTCGCGCAGGTTCATATTGAGACGAGACTCGAATCCACCACCGATTGCCATGTTCATGATCAGCATCGTGGTCCACGCATCAGCGTCGTACGCATCGATAGCGTGACCCGCGAGAACCGTGCTTGAAGCCGCTCCGGGCTGGTCGACGAGGATGACACGTACCGCCGGCTGCATCGCATCGCCGATCGCCTTGCGAGCCGAATGACCGGTCGCCTGCCACTTGCCGATCGTCTTCTCGGCGGCCTTGGTCGCCTCAGCGAGGGTGATGTCCCCGATCATATAGATCGTCATGTTGTCGGGCGTTATCTCAGCCGCATGCCACGCTTCCAGCTTCTTGCGGTCAACCTGCGCGAGCAATTCCGGCGTCCAGACGGCGCCCATCAGGCTGTCAGCACCATAGACTGCGCGATCGAACAGACCTCCGGCCGCCTGGCCCGGCGAATGCTGCAGATTTGCGAGCCATGCCCCGACCTGCGTCTTCATCTTCTCGATTTCTTCATCCGGGAACGTCGGGTTGCGCATCATCTCAACCGCGAGTTCCATCGACTCCTGCAGGTTGTTCTTCAGAATTCGGTAGCCGAACGAGCTCGACTCCTGACCGTCACGAAAACTGCCGCCCATCGCGATCTTGTCCCTCGCGGCCGCCAACTCGTTCGCGTCGTAGTTGTCCGTCCCCTTGTCGAGCAGGCCAAAAACGAACGTCGGGATTCCCGGGGCGTCGGACGGTGCTGCGGTAGCGCCGGTGCCAATATGGAACGACACGTCGACAAGGGGAATACTGCCGCGTTTCGCGACGACGAGTTTGGCGCCATTCTTTAGCGTCGCTGTTTCGATCTCCGGGAAGTTGATCGTCGAGTTGGCTGTTACTTCAGGAATTGCTGAACGATCGACAATTTGTTCGCCCACCGCGTACTCGGGGAATGGCAACACGGCCAACTCGTAGTAGCCGCGTGTCAGCCAACGGTTCGCGATCTCACGAAGTTCTTCGCCCGTGGCAGCGTTGAGCCACTCGAGCTCGGTGTTGATGAACAGCGGATCGTCGTTAAAAAGCTCGCCCTCAACCAACAGGCGGCCGATTTGCGATCCCGTTTCGAGAGCACCCAGGATGTGCATATTCACACCGAGCTTGGCGTTCTCGACGATCTGCGCGTCGGGGCCCGCCTCCAGGTAGTCCGCGATCACCTCGTCGACGACCGGCATGATCTGCTCGGGCGTCACTCCGGGGCGGAGGTTGATCGTCAGGTTGTATTCGCCGCTCATCACGCGGCCGTAGGCGCCGCCGTAAATCGCGGTTGCGAGTTGCAATTCGTCAACGAGTTTCTTGTGCAGCGGCGAGTTCTTGTTTCCTGCGAGGGAGTCATTGATGAGGTAGAACAGCGAAGTATCTTTGCTATTGCCGCCGGGGATTGCCCAGGTACGGCTAATGCGCGTCTGGCCAACGCGGTCGTACATCGTCTCTTTTCGATTGTCGACGATGTTTGGAATCCACTCCTTCGGGTACGACAGAGGTACCCCCGCCGGCACTTCATTGAAGTAGTGCTCAACCTTCGCCTTCGCGTCCTCAAGCGTTACGTCACCGGCCAGGACGAGAATGACATTCGAGGCGCCGTAGTAGGTGTTGAACCACCCATGCACATCGTCCAGTGATGCGGCATTCAGGTCATCCATGGACCCAATGATCGAGTGCCGGTACGGATGGTCGACCGGGTACACGCCGGCACGCTGCTTGTCGTGCATCTGTGCGTACGGGCGTGTTTCACCTTGGCGTTTCTCGTTCTGCACGACGCCGCGCTGCTCGTCGAGCGCTTCCTGCGTGATCGCGCCCAGCAGGTTCGCCATGCGATCTGACTCCATCCACAGAGCCATGTCGAGTGCGCCGGTGGGAACCGTCGCATAGTAGTTGGTGCGATCTTCGTTCGTCGTGCCGTTCATGCCCGTCGCGCCGGCGTCTGTGAACGGGGAGAAATACTCGCCTTCGCGATTTTCAGTTCCCTGGAACATCAGGTGTTCGAAGAGGTGCGCAAACCCAGTTTTGCCTTCGGGCTCATCTTTCGAGCCAACGCCATACCACATGCCGACGAATACAGTCGGTGTGGAGTGATCGGAGTGGACCAGAACGGTCAGGCCATTGTCCAGTGAGAACCTCTCATACTTGAGGTCGATTCGCGTCGCCAGATCGTCCTGTGCACTCGCGGAGCTTGCGAACGCGGCAAGGAACATGAAGACGATGAGAAAAGAAGACGTGCGTTTTGCGTGTTCCACCGGGTAAACCTTGTTGTTGAATTAGAGTTCGGTACGAACAGAGAACAGTTCGGGGAAGAAACTGGTATCCAGCGCCTTCTTCAGGAACGGCACACCGGATGATCCACCCGTCCCCATGCGATTGCCGATTATTCGTTGCACTGTGTACATGTGCTTGAATCGCCAGGTCTGAAACGCGTCTTCGATATCCACCAGCTTTTCCCCAAGCTCGTAAAGCTCGAAGTGCTTGTCGGCGTTCCGATAAATCTCGAGCCATGCCTGTTTTACTGATTCGTTGGGCTCGTACGGCTGCGTGAAGTCCCTGTCCAGTTTTTCGCTATCGATATCGAAATCTGCTTCTTTGAGTTTTCGGATCACTTCATCGTAGAGACTCGTCGAGCTGAGCGTGCGGGACAAGTCTTCGTACACTGCCTCGTCGTGCCGATGCACCTCCACCAACTTCGCGTTCTTGTTGCCCAGCAAGAACTCGAGCTTGCGATACGCATACGACTGAAATCCGGATGCCGGTCCAAGTTGATCGCGAAAACGCAGGTAGTCAACAGGTGTCATCGTCGACAAGATATTCCACGACTGCGTTAGCTGGTTCAGTATGAGCTTGACTCGGGCGATGACCTTGAACGCCTGCCGAAAATCGTTGTCCCTCACGTTTCTGATCGCACTCTCAACTTCGTGCCCTGCGAGCTTTAGCCACAATTCACTTGCCTGGTGAATAATGATGAACAACATCTCGTCGTGCTCTGGCGACAACGTATGTTGGGCGTTGAGCACTTCGTCGAGGTGAAGGTAATTGCCATAGCTTAAGCGACCCTTCAGATCGGTATGAATGGAATCTTCAATTTCCCTGAAATTGCCTGGTTTCTCGTTCACTTTTGTTCTCCGAAGCGCTGCATGGCTTGCTTGTGAAGCGCATCCATCACCTCTTGACTGCCCCATGCCGATTCAATGTTCGGCATCTGCATGATCTGATCCATGATTTCCTTCTGCTCGTCACCGATTCGTAGCGCTGTTGCGTACGGCACATCGGGCGAGAATGTCACCATTGAATACAATGGCGTCCAGAGATCCGGATACTCCGAGTGGAACTTCGCTTCGATCTTTTTTCGAAGCTGGAAATTTTCATCGCCCGACAAATCGCTCATCTCGACGAAGTTACGTTTCGAGAGTTCTGCGATCGCGTCCCCATTGGGTTTCCGCTGCTTCTCGTAGGCCGGGAAGATATTGTCCCAGTCGTGGTCATACTCACCGATCAGTTCATTGAGTTCGGCGCAGTCCTCAAAACCACAGTTCATCCCCTGACCGTAAAAGGGAACAATCGCGTGAGCGGCATCGCCAATTAGCCCAACCTTGCAATTGATCGACCACGGATACACATGTACGAGGAACAGCGATGCGGGTGCCTTGACCATGAACTCATCGACTGGGTTTTCCAGATAGTCCATCGCGTCCGGAAAATTCTCATCGAAGAAGTTCTGGATCTCATCTCGTTCCTGCAACGACTCAAATGACGTGTCGCCCTCGAAATTCAGGAACAACGTGCACGTGAATGATCCGTCCGGATTCGGAAGCGCTATCAGCATGAAGTCCTTGCGAGGCCATATGTGCAACGTGTTCTTCTCTAGCTGGTGCAACCCGTCCGCATTCGCAGGGATCGTCAATTCTATATAGCACTGTGGCATATAGGTCTGGCTATAACTAAAGCGCGGCAGGTTGTGCGCCAGTCGCCGCACCCTGGAGCGCGCACCATCGGCACCGAACAGGAAATCCGCTGGCACCACAATGTCCTTGCTGTCGCCACTCTGGAATGTGGCGCCTGCTGTGTCGAAATCGACGTCGACCAACCTATGCTCGAAATGAGTACTAACGTTCGGCTCCGCATCGGCCAACGTCAGTAGCTGTTCATTGATTCCTCCACGGGAAACGGACCAGATAGCCTGTTGTTCGTTTCCGTAGGGTTGATACGTGAGCGCGCCATCCTCACCGTGAATCGTGCGGCCGAACATAGGGATCGCATCCTGCTTCACGGCATCGACACCCCCTATTCGTTCGAGTGACCGCCAACCGCGATCCGACAGAGCGATATTGATCGACTTGCCCTGGTAGATGCTGGTCGTTCGCGAATCGGGTCGACCCTCGTACAGGTTGACGGCATAACCATGCCGTCCCAGCAGGATTGCAAGCAGCGACCCAACCGGCCCTCCGCCGGCAATCGTGAACGACGCTCGTGTACTCACCGTGATTCTCCGTCGGCCAGGATTGTTCTCAGTGCATCACCAAACGCGAAAACATCTTCGAAAGAGTTATACAAAGGTACTGGCGCCAGCCTGATCATGCACGGCTCTCTGAAGTCACTGATGATCCCGGCAGCCGTCAATTGGTCGAACACATCGCGTTCTCGTCCCTCGATAATCATGGAAATCTGGCATCCCCGCTCTGCCGGATCGCGCGGTGAGATGATGCGCAGGCCGGCGTCGGGGAAATCGTCCGCCAGCGTATCGATGACGAACTCAAGGTATCCGGTTAACTTCTCACTTTTCTTGCGAAGCTCACTCATGCCGACTTCGTCGAACATCTCGATTGATGACCTGAGAATAGACATCGAGAATATTGGCGCGTTACTGAGCTGCCAACCTTCCGCACCCTTCATCGGTGTGAATCCGCTTTCCATCAGGAACCGCCGATCTTTGTCGTGTCCCCACCAACCGCCGAACCTCGGCAGGTCGAAACTCTCGCCATGTCGTTCGTGGACGAAAATTGCAGCAACGTTCCCCGGGCTGCCGTTCAGGTATTTGTAGGAACACCATGCCGCGAAATCCACGTCCCAGTCATGGAGCTGCAGCGGCACATTGCCCGCCGCGTGGGCCAGATCGAATCCTGCGATGGCCCCTACTGCATGAGCTGCCTCTGTGATCCGCTGCATGTCAAAGAGCTGACCAGTGAAGTAATTGACGCCACCCAGAAAGACAAGCGCGAGCTCATCGGCGTGTTCGCGGATCGCATCGAGAATATCGTCTTCACGAATCAGCGACTCGCCGGCACGAGGATGAATCTCCAGCACAGCATCGTCCGGATCAAAGCCATGAAAACGCGCCTGAGTTTCAAGGAGATACCGGTCGGAAGGAAACATCTTTCCTTCACTGATGATCTTGAACCGGGTCGAGGTCGGCCGGTAGAACGAGACGAACAGCAAATGCAGGTTTGTCGTCAGCGAGTTCATGCAGACAACTTCTGACTCCTGGGCACCAACGATTCTCGCCATCGGGCCCGAGAGAATTTCGTGGTAGCTGTACCAGGGGTTGGCCGCCTCGAAATGCGCATCCACGCCGCGTTTTGCCCACTCATCGAATTCCTGGGCAACTGCATCGCGCGCGCTGCGGGGCTGCAGGCCGAGCGAGTTACCGCAGAAATAGGCGCTGTGTTCCTTGCCCGCTTGCGGCAAATAGAACTTGTCCCTGAATGACTTCAGCGGATCGAGATCATCCTGTTGTCTCGCATACTCTCGGGAGTTTTCGTAGTCCATGGCGCTGCGAGTCCTAAGCGCTCTTCTCGGGAATGCTCACCCAGTCTTCTGGCGGCGCTTTCCCGGGGTGCATTGAACCGCAGTCAGGACAGGTCCTGGCAGCCTCATCGTTGTAGAACGCCTGATAGAGCGGCGGCAGGTCATCCACGATCGATCGGAGCAGAACTTCGACCCGGTGCACCAGACTTCTGCAGTCGAAGCAGTACCATTCGAATGCATCCTTGGCACCGTCGGGGCGTTTGGGCTCAATGACCAGGCCAACACTGCCCTCCATCGGCCGCTGCGGAGAATGCCGGACGTGAGCAGGCAGGAAGAAGATGTCGCCCTCCCTGACGACAACGTCGTAGAACTCGCCCTCGTCAAAGATCTTGAGCACCATGTCGCCCTCGAGCTGGTAGAAGAACTCCTCCACCGGGTCATCATGGAAGTCGGTCCGCTTGTTCGGGCCGCCGACGACGAACACCATCATGTCCGCATCTTCCCAGATCTGTTTGTTGCCTACAGGCGGTTTCAGAAGATGACGATGTTCGTCAATCCAGGCCTGAAAGTTGAATGCTGACAGCTTGCTCATTGTTCTTTTCCCATCTGGCTCGGACTCACAATTTCAATCCACAGGTCTCAAACGCTTCCCGGATCGCCGCCTTCTCCGCATCAGTTAGCTCCAGCATTGGCGGTCGCACACGTCCGCCGACCTGCCCAAGCAACTCTTGCCAGTACTTGCCGAATGCCTGCGGCTTATCGGCCGGCTTTGACCGCAGCATCGCTTCGCGCACTGGATTGAGGCTGTCACGCACGCGCCGAGCCTCTGCAAAATTGCCTGCAAAGGCAAGGCGGGTGTATTCGTCCATGCGTTTGTCGCTCGTCGTCTGCAAATGGTACGGCGGCGACGAACAGAGATAGAGTTGCCATCCGAGCTCTTCGATGTTGTCGAGCCAATCGTCCTCTGCCGACGTAGACACCTGGATCTTGTCCCCGACCATGTGACTTAGTCGCACATACATCTCGCGAGGGACCGAGTACTTGATGGCGACGATATTGGGCAGATCGGCGATGCGCGCACATTCCTCCGGCTGCATCAGGTAGCCGGAATCCGGATGGCTCCACATGGCAATGCCAATATCGAGGCGGTCACAGAGTGCCTTGTAGTATTGGTACAGGACCTCGCCGCGGTCATGTATGAAGCTCAGAACCGGCGCATGAACCACAATGTAGTCAGCCCCGCAGTTCTGGGCATGAAGGGCGAGCTCGAGAGCCGTATCGAAATTCTGATCCGAAACCGAAACGATAACGCCGGCCTTACCATCACACTCTTCGACTGAAATCTCGAAATTGCGCTTCCGTTCCTCAAGGCTCATCGAGAAATACTCGCCCTGCTTTCCGGCGATGAACAACCCCTCGATATCAAGATCGTCAATCCAGTGACGGATGTTCGCGCGCAGGCCGGCTTCATTTAGTGAAAGATCTTCGTTAAATGGGTTCAGTGCGGCCGCCCAGATCCCGCGCATATTCTCGCGAGCGTAGTCTTTTGCTTCAGATTTTGAGTATTTAGTAGCTATGATAAGTTCCTATGCCCAAGCCTTTCGCTCTTGCGACAATTATAAGACCAAAATGGAGATCCGCATGAGACTAGGGATCATCGGCGATGGAGCCATCAGCCGCTACGTCCGCAACAAGGCTCTCGAACATGGCCACGATGTGCGGGCACTCCTCTTGCGACCGGAGCGCCTGCAAGATCGCAAGACGGATCCAGATGGCACTCTTTGCGTTGGCGCTGCCGCAGATATGCCAGACGACATCGATTGCATGATCGATTGCGCAGGTCACACGGCGTTGCAGTCCTATGGCCCGGATATTCTGCGTAGCGGTACCGATCTGATTACGGTTTCCATTGGTGCGTTGGCTGATTCTAGTCTTTTTGAGAGCCTGGAACAGGCCGCAATTGAAGGCCGCGCGAGGCTCCACCTGGCCAGCGGTGCCATTGGAGCGCTTGATTGTCTGCGAGCGGCCCGTGTCGGCGGCATGCAGAGTGTCACCTATACGGGACGAAAGCCGCCCCAAAGCTGGAAAGGATCACCTGCGGAAACACGGCTGGATCTGGACAATCTGACCGCTGGCCCGGAAACTCATTTTGATGGCTCGGCGCGCGACGCCGCCACGGAATATCCAAAGAATGCCAACGTCGCAGCTGCAGTCGCGCTTGCCGGGATTGGCTTTGACGACACGCGGGTTAAACTCATTGCCGACCCGGACGTTTCCGAGAATATTCACGAGGTTCGGGCGACGGGCGAGTTCGGCAGCTTCTCTTTTGAAATCCGAGGGCATTCGCTGCCAGACAACCCTCGCAGCTCAGCACTTGCGGCAATGAGTGTCATCAGCAAACTGGAACAAGAATCGCAGCGCGTCATTTTTTAGAGACCGAGAAAATATGAGCACTTACCCAGACCTACATCTCTATATCAACGGAGAATGGCGCAAGACCGCCACCGACCTTCCCGTCCTGAATCCGGCGACGGAGGAGGAAATTGGTCGTCTGCCCCATGCAGAGGAAAGCGATCTGGACGACGCCCTTGAATCGGCCGCCAGGGGATTTGAGATTTGGCGCAAGGTGGCTCCAGTTGAAAGGGCTAATGTCCTGTTAAAAGCTGCGGCGATCATGCGCGAACGGCAAGAGGAAATTGCCACCGCCATAACCGCGGAACACGGTAAGCCGCTCAACCAGGCTCGGGCAGAGGTGATTCGAGGCTGTGAATTTCTCGAATGGGACGCGGGTGAAGCTACCCGCACCTATGGGCGTGTCATACCGAGCGCACCGGGCATCAGATATATGGTGCATCACCAGCCGATAGGAACGGTCGCTGCATTCTCGCCCTGGAATTTTCCGATGAGCCAGCCGTGCCGCAAGGTAGCGGGTGCTATCGCCGCAGGTTGTTCAATCATTCTCAAAGCGGCCGAAGAAACCCCTGCCGGAGCGCTGTTCATCGCAAGGGCATTGCATGATGCCGGCCTCCCACCCGGGGTGCTGAACCTGGTGTTTGGTGCGCCATCCGAAATTTCCGATCATTTGATCAGGCAGGATCAAGTGAGACTAGTGGCTTTTACCGGCTCCACCGGGGTTGGAAGACATCTCACCACGTTGGCAGCACAACACATGACCCCGGTCTTGATGGAATTGGGCGGCCACGCGCCGGTCATTGTCTGCGAAGACACTGATGTCAAAGCGGCAGCCCTTAGTGGTGCTGTTCGAAAGATGCGCAACGCGGGACAAGTCTGCACATCGCCCACACGCTTCTTCGTGCACAAGAGCATATTTGAGGAATACGTGGAGATCTTCGTGCGCCGCGCCGCCGAAACTGTCGTCGGCAACGGGACTAATCCAGGTGTCGAAATGGGGCCCCTCGCCAATAACCGCAGAATCGAAGCACTTGCGGGCCTGGTCGAAGACGCGCGAGCCAACGGAGCAGATCTCAAGACCGGCGGCAACAAGCTGGGTAACAAAGGCTACTTCTTTGAGCCAACAGTGCTGGCCAATGTGCCGGACACGGCGCACGTAATGCAGGAAGAGCCCTTCGGGCCACTGGCAATCATCAACCCCTTCTCCTCCCTGGATGAGGCCATCGCAAAGGCAAACTCTGTACCTTATGGCTTAGCCGCGTACGGCTTCACCAACCGGGCCGATTATGTGGATCGCATGATCGAGGGCGTCGAGGCCGGCAACCTGTCGATCAACACGCTTGAGGCATCGCTCCCGGAGACACCGTTCGGCGGCGTCAAATCCAGCGGCTTTGGCCGTGAAGGTGGTACGGAAGGTCTGCACAACTACATGGTCACGAAAAACGTCTCTCACAGTCTGTCGATCGTTCAGTAGGCTTCGAACAGGCCGCCAGAGAACTCAGCCTGGGTTAAGCGAGCTAAAGCACAAGGGAATCATCATGAGAGAAGCAGTCATCGTTTCGACGGCACGTACGCCGATCGGCAAAGCCTACCGTGGCGCGTTCAACAACACCGAAGCACCAACGCTCGGCGGGCACGCAGTCAAACACGCTGTGGAGCGGGCGGGCCTCGATCCTGCCGAAGTCGACGACGTAATGATGGGCTGCGCTATGCCGCAGGGCTCGCAAGGCCAGAATGTCGGCAGGCAGATTGCCCTGGCGGCAGGCTTACCCGTTACAACCGCCGGTATGACGGTCGACCGACAATGCTCATCCGGCATGATGGCCATCGCACTCGCTGCGAAAACGGTCATTTGTGACAACGTCGACATCATGGTCGGCGGTGGCCTCGAGTCAATCAGCCTGGTCCAAAACGAACATCAGAATGTTTACCGCGCGGCTGACCCGCGTCTGATGGCGCTGCATCCGCACGTCTTGATGCCGATGATCGACACAGCCGAGATTGTCGCAAATCGCTACAACGTCAGCCGCGAAGCACAAGACGAGTACGCGTTGCAGAGCCAGCAGCGCACGGCTGCCGGTCAGGAAGCCGGCAAGTTTGACGATGAAATTGTGCCCATGTCTTCAAATATGGGTGTCATGGACAGGGACACCAAGGAAATCTCTTTCCACGATGTTGTGCTCGATAAAGACGAAGGCAATCGGCCGACGACCACCCTCGAAGGCCTTGCTGGATTGAAGCCGGTACGAGACAACGGCTTTATTACGGCTGGCAACGCAAGTCAGTTGTCGGACGGCGCGTCGGCGTCTGTCATCATGGAAGCCAGTGTTGCCGAGAAGCGCGGACTGGAGCCACTCGGCATCTATCGTGGTACAGCTGTTGCCGGTTGCGAACCGGACGAGATGGGCATCGGCCCTGTATTCGCTGTGCCCAAACTGCTCGAGCGCAACGACCTTAAGATGGACGACATTGACCTCTGGGAATTTAACGAGGCTTTTGCAGTTCAGGTGCTTTACTGCCGCGACACGCTTGGCATCCCGAATGACATTCTCAACGTCGACGGTGGTGCGATCTCGATTGGTCATCCCTACGGCATGTCAGGTGCCCGGATGGTTGGCCACGCATTGATCGAAGGCAAGCGCCGCGGTGCCAGGTATGTGGTCTGCACCATGTGTGTCGGTGGCGGTCAGGGTGCGGCATCGTTGTTCGAGGTCGCGTAGGGCGCGCCAGGTTTGTTGTAGCCGTTAGAGAATATTCCGACCAAACGCGCTTTCTATCAGAGTAATCGCACGTTCCGCAGAAACATTGCGGTGGTCGAGAAACGGATTCAGCTCAACGACTTCCATGGAGGTCATTCGACCGTTACTGGCGCACTCTTCCAGGAGTAGGTGGGCCTCTCGGTAGCTAACGCCACCTGGAACGGTGGTTCCGGTGCCGGGTATGACGTCGGGATCACAGCCGTCAAGATCAAAGCTCACATGAAACCCGGCCGTCCCCGCATTGACGATCTCGAGCGCTTGCTTTGAGACCTCGCTAATTCCCAGTTCGTCGATGTCACGCATCGTGAAAACCTTCACGCCCGACTCGCGGATAAATTTCCGTTCGACCCGATCGACATCGCGAATACCTATCAGGACCACGTTCTCTGTATCCACCGCAGGATGAGCATCCAGAATGGACGACAGGTCTTTGTCGCCGTAACCAAGAAGGTGTGACAGCGGCATACCGTGAATATTGCCGCTGGGTGACGTCTCCGGGAGATTCATGTCGCCGTGCGCATCGAACCATATCAGCCCGACACGTTGTTCTTTCTTTCTAAAGTATGAGGAGAGCCCGGATACCGTACCCATCGCAATAGAATGATCTCCTCCTACAACCAACGGCTGTTCGCCGTTCTCCAACGCATCGAGCGTCTCGGTAGCAAGCTGCCGACAAACATCCAATATCTCGTTCTTGAACCGCGCGTGAGTGTCCAGGGATTTCCTTGTCTCCATCGACGGCACCGGAATATCGGACTCTTGGGATATCGTCAGGCCGATCTTCCGCAGCGCACCGCTAAGCCCCGCGACACGAAAAGCCGAAGGGCCACCGTCCGTCCCGCGTCGAGATGCGCCGAGATCCAGCGGAACGTTGATGATACGAATGGGTTTTGACGTCTGATCCATGGTGGTCTGCTCGCTTGTCGGTTGACCTATCTTAAGCGGCTTATCTATGGCGCGTCGAGGGCCATCCCAAGGAATTGGTCTTAGTGCAGCACCTGTTTCCGGCGGATATTTGGCCCCAATAATTTCTACCATGCGCACAAAACTCGCCGCTCAAATGCTAAGATTGAGCCTGATGGAAAGGCTCTTTATCGACCAAGCGTATTGGATTCCTTTGAACTCGTTGCGGTAACTAAGAACTAGAACATGATTACCCGCACTCACAACTGGGACGTTCCTGACAGCGACGGAAAATCCAGCCGCAGTATGGCTGACGCTGCTATCGCGGTTACGTTTCGGGCATTGCTGCGTCTTTTTGCAGTACTCCCCCAGCGCCTGGTACATTTTCTGGCATCATGCGCCAGCTGGCTCGCGTGGCCGTTCAAGACCACTACCCGCAGGATCACCGAACGCAACATAGCGATCGCCTTTCCCGAATTACCACACTCCAAACAACAACAACTGGCGAGAGCCAGCTTTGGGCAATTGTTCCACTCGATTGCAGGCCTCGGTTCCAGTTGGTTGTGGCCTGCTGATCGCATACTTGACTCCTTTTCCAGTGTCATTGGTGACGAGCACCTACACGCGTCAGTTGCTGAAAATCGTGGCGTAGTTTTGCTCCTGCCGCACTTGGGTGACTGGGAGGTAATTGGTATTTACGTTGCCTCACGATATCCCATGACATCGCTATATAAGGAGCCAAAGTTGGCTGCTGTGCACGACATTATCCTTCGAGCACGGCAACGAAATGGAAACATATTGGTGCCAGCCGATAAGTCGGGCGTACGGGCGCTGACCAAAGCACTGAAGCTTCGTGAAATTGTAGCCATACTGCCCGACCAAATCCCGTCGGAAGGAAGTGGCGAGTTTGCGCCATTTTTCGGTGAGCCTGCCGTGACAATGACTTTGGTTACGAAACTGATCAAACGAAGTAACAGCAAGGCAATTCTTGCATACGCGTTACGTCAGCCCGATAACAGCTACCAACTCGTATTCCGCCCAGCGGATGAAGGGATTTATTCGTCCGATCCCTCATTAGCTTTGGCGGCACTCAACAAATCGGTCGAACAATGCGTGCTTGATTGCCCAGAGCAATATCGGTGGGAATACAAACGCTACAAATACCTTCCGGATAGGTCCAGGCGCGAGTCCTATTAGGTTGGCCACCCGGCGAGATGAGCAAACAAGAAGGGCGCCCTTGTGGCGCCCTTCTTGTTTGCCTGGCGGTGATGGGTGGAATGGGCCTCTCTTTGGTCGGCCTGTCGCGGGGTTCTATTTTTCATGGCTGCGTATACTGCGCCCATACACAGCCAGGGAACAACGATGTTCGAAAATCCTGAAATCGCGATCGAGAATCTGCCGGGCACCGATCATGTGCAGTGGAAAAAGCTCGATCCCGCCTACAAGCGATTACGGCAGGTGCAATCAGCATTTGCACTTCTGCTTGTAGCGCTTCCATTGACGTTTATTACAGTCGTCGCTGATATTCCGGTTGTGCCGGCAGCAGTAGTCTGGTCAGCATGGACGATTGTTTTGGCGATACTCCTGACTTGGCCAACGATCGCATTCCCTAAACGGGGCTACGTCATTCGCGATAAGGACATACTGTTTCGCAAAGGTGTGGTCTGGAGGTCCGTAACAGCCGTCCCGTTTAACCGCATTCAACATGTCGAGACCAGCAATACGCCACTCGATCGGAAATTTGATCTGGCAACTCTACAGTTATTCACGGCAGGCGGGTCCAGCGGCGACCTCAAGATCGACGGACTTTCTGCAAACGTGGCTGAACAACTGCGCATATATATTCTTCGCAAAGTAGGAACGAGTATTGAGCACGACGAATAAAGACGGCTGGCTTCGCACCTCACCGTTCGCGATACTGTTTTTCATTGGCAAAATCATTCGACTGGTCGCGAAGAACGCCTGGCAATCTATCGCACCGCTGTTTGTGTACATCACTATCGGCAAGGAGGACCTGGTCACGAAGCTGGTCTTCGGCGGCATCGCGATAACTACCGCGATAGTGGCCGGATCTATTCTGAGCTGGATGTTCTTTCGTTATCAAATCAGCAGCGACTCGGTACTGATTCGTTCCGGAGTCATCAAAAAGACGCAACTCGACATTAACTTTGATCGTATTCAGGGCGTTAATACGAAGCAAAATCCGGTCTACCGATTTCTGAATCTCGTTACGGTGACGTTCGATACCGCGGGCTCCTCTGGCAGCGAAGGAAGCTTGCCAGCCGTCACACGAGAGTTCGCTGACGGCCTTCGGCAGCGTGTCGGCGGTGCCAAGGCGACCCCGTTGGCCGATGATGAGCTCTCTCCAGCGTCATTGACTCCGCTTCTACAACTCGACTGGCGCGACATGATTCGTATTGGTTTGGCCGACCGACGCGCTCTGATCATTTTTGCCGTGATCGGACCGCTGATGGAGCAAATGGGCGATAGCATCGAATCGTATGTCGAACAGGCTCTGCAAGCGGCCGCATTCGGAGCGATACAGATCGGCGTGACGAATGGCGTCTTAATCGCTGTCGGAATCATCATTGCTTCGATCATAGTGCTCGCAATCATCTCTATCGCGGCTGCATTTCTGCGCTTTCACAATTTCAAACTTATTCTCGACGGTCGTACGCTGCGATCGCATGGTGGCTTGCTGACTCGCCACGAACACTCGATGGACCTGGGAAAAATTCAGACGCTGCGACTACAACAAGGCATTGTCCAGGCCTGGTTGAAACGCTACAAGATGACCGCCAGGCAGGCGATCAGCGGTCGCAAGCAGCGTAGCAGCAAGATGTTCACGATACCGGTCGTGACTGATGAGCAAGCGGACGCGCTGCGACCAATGCTGTTTGCAGATGAAGCAGGTCGCCTGACACAAAACCCGAGAAGCGAGCATTTTCAGTTTGTATCGCCCTACTACATGCGTTCGCGGATCCTGTTTTTAGGTTTGCTACCGGCCCTTGTCTTCGTCGCGCTGGGGATCGGAGAATTCGGTCGTGCCGGATTGTTTGCGATCCTGTGGCTACCGGTCGTTGCCTTGCTTTCGTGGCGCAATTGGAAACGTGCAGGCTACCTGCATAACGATGATGAGTTAGTGCGGCGTTCGGGGTTGTTCGGCTTTCGCACCGTCGGGCTACTGTTTCGCAAAGTGCAACGCGTCACGATTACGCAGTCGCGCTATCAGCGACGCAAGAATCTCGCGAGTCTAAGAATGCACATGGCATCAGGTAGCGTGCGCGTGCCGTACATAGACCATGCCACCGCGCAACAACTACGCGACTATATTTTGTATCGTGTGGAATCGAGCCGGAAGGCCTGGCACTAGACGTTAAAAAGGAAATGGTGGTGATGGGTGGAAAGGACACCGTTGCGCGCCTGAACTGGTCAGGAGCGTGTGCTCCGGGACACCGGGCCGCAGTCGAGCTTGCAGTCCCTGACAGTCCTCTTCCCGTCTACTCGCAGTCCTACACACTCCCGCTGGTCGCTGCTACCGGATTCCAGGGCTCAATCTACGGATTCTGAACGGGGTTAGGCTCCGGGGGCCTCTCAGTTGCCTTTTCCGCTGCAGGTTTTTCATCACATTTTTGGTAGCACTTCTTCAAAATGGACTTGCAGTGCTTTATGCATACTGACTTAGCCTTCGGTTCCACCCAATTGCAGCTCTTGATGCAGCAATCGCGCTCTGTGAGACACCTTTCCGCACAATCATCACGATGATCCGAGGTGATTGGAGGGGTCTCGGATGCAAGTGTCTGACTCGCATGACCACCAAACACGATAGCAGCAACGATGAGTAGTGCTTTGCCGCTGATTTTCATATCAGCCGTCCTGTTGATGCTTGTAGTGTCTAGCTTGGGGCAGCCCGAAGGGAATTCAATGGGTACTTGACGGCAACCGCGACCCAAGTCCTGAGTTGACGAGCTGTGACTACCGAAGTGAAACTGGTGGTGATGGGTGGAATGGATTCGCCGCTTCGCGCGCCGGGTGGAATGGGCCTCCCTTTGGTCGGCCTGTCGCGGGCCTGCGGCAGGGCTCGGATGAACCACCATTCACTGCACAATAGCAGGGCCAAATCAGCTTTCTTAATTGTTTATTTGCTAAGGACTTTAGCCATAAAAAAGGGAGCCAACTGGCTCCCTTTTTCTCTGTCTGGTGGTGATGGGTGGAATTGAACCACCGACCTACGGGTTATGAGTCCGTCGCTCTAACCATCTGAGCTACATCACCTTATTTATGGAGCAGTCATATAGACCGCGAGGGGCGCAGATTGTCCCGATGCGGCCCCTGACTGTCAAGATATTCTACGCCCGGAAACCCTATTCCGGTAAAGTTCCGTCATGAGCTTCAGCTTCGTCTACAGCCTTGAAATGCTTGGCACTGCGGCCTTCGCCGTCAGTGGCGCCCTCGCCGCCTCACGCAAGCGTATGGACATCTTCGGCTTCTGCGTTCTGGCCCTGATGCCAGCCGTCGGTGGCGGCACCATCCGCGACATCATTATCGACCGAGTGCCCGTATTTTGGGTCAGCGACAACCGCTACGTGGCCGTGGCGATCATCGCGGCGCTTGTCGTGTTCTTTGCGCCCTATCGGCGTCCTGGCTCGCGGCAACGATTGTTGATCTGGGCCGACGCCTTGGGCCTCGCCCTGTTCGCCGCACTGGGAACCGAGATCTGCCTGCAGCACAATACCGGGCCGCTCGTCGCCGTCATGCTGGGCGTTACCACTGCTGTGACCGGCGGCATGATTCGCGACGTGATCTGTAATGAGATACCACTGATCCTGTCGCGCGAGATCTACGCGACCGCAGCGTTTGTTTCGAGCCTGAGCTACGTTGTCGCGGACCGCATTGGGCTAGGCGATAACACGTCGCTTACCATCGGGGTAATCACCGGGCTCAGCGTTCGCGGCCTTGCGATAGTCTACAACTGGTCCTTACCCTCTTTCGGGGCGAACAAGCGCTAGGCCGCTGCCGCACATTCCTGTGCTCCACGGCACAGGGCTCTCCCTGCCCTAGATCGAGCAGCTCATGTCCTGACCGCAGCACAGCGGTGACTTGATCTTGCCGTGGCCGTTCGGGCACGAAGAAATCTGTACTTCCTTGCCTTCGCCCACTTCCAGCGTGCCGTTCTCAAGCGGTGCGTCGCATTTGCCGCAGGTTGCATTGACACTCATGCCGCATTTTTCACATTCGTACGTTGCCATTTCGTTTTCTCTTGGTGTTGTTGAGTTCGGGGTCAGTTACCTATCTCGGTGGGAGATAGGTAACTGACCCCGAACTTGGATCATACATTGAAACGGAAGTGCATGACGTCGCCTTCCTGGACAATGTATTCCTTGCCCTCGAGGCGCAGGCGGCCCGCTTCCTTGGCGCCCTGCTCGCCGTTGCCAGCGACGTAGTCGTCGTAGGCGATCATTTCGGCACGAATGAAGCCCTTCTCGAAATCCGTGTGAATCTCGCCCGCTGCGTTCGGCGCAGTCGCACCTACGCGGGTCGTCCAGGCACGTACTTCTTTCTCGCCGGCCGTGAAGAAGGTCTGCAGCCCGAGCATGTGATAGCCGTGGCGAATCACGCGGTTGAGACCCGGCTCCTTCGCACCGAGGTCCTCCAGGAACACGGCTTTGTCGTCTTCGTCGAGCACCGCGATTTCTGCCTCGATCGCGGCGCAGATCGCGACTACCTCGGCGCCCTCACTCGCCGCGTATTCTTCAACGGCTTTGAGGTGCGGGTTGTCGACGAAACCGTTCTCGTCAACGTTGGCCACGTACATGACCGGCTTGTCCGTAATCAGGTGCACGCTCTTCAGGATGTCTTTCTGCAGGTCCGTTTTGTCCATCGAACGCACCGGCAGGCCCTCATCGAGGTGTTCCTTGATGCCGCCCAACGCATCGCGATGTGCAATCGCGTCCTTCTGTCCGGTCTTGGCAGTGCGTGAAGCCTTGTCGAATTGTTTCTCGACCGACTCGAGATCGGCCAGTGCGAGCTCCGTGTTGATCGTCTCGATGTCGTCGATCGGGTTGATCGCCCCGGACACATGTGTGACGTCGTCGTTTTCGAAGCAACGAACCACGTGTGCAATGGCATTCGTCTCGCGAATGTTCGCCAGGAACTGGTTACCGAGACCCTCACCCTTGGACGCGCCCGCCACGAGACCGGCGATATCCACGAACTCCATCGTCGTCGGGAGGATCTTCTGCGGCTTGACGATCCCGGCCAGCACCTCGAGGCGCGGATCGGGAACAGGCACAATGCCGACGTTCGGTTCGATCGTGCAGAACGGGTAGTTCTCGGCCGCGATCTCCGCTGCCGTCAGTGCATTAAACAGTGTCGACTTGCCCACATTCGGCAAGCCGACGATGCCACAGGTAATAGCCATTTCTTACTCTTTAGTATGTAGTTTCTTCATCGCGGCGCTGATGTCGCCGTCGACGAGCTCAGGCATGACCGCGATCGCGTCGTCGATATTGCGTTCTACGGCTGCCTCCACGTCGGATGAACCACGCTTGAGCACGTAGTTCGTAACCTCGTCCTTCTCGCCGGGGTGACCGACGCCAAGTCGCAGGCGCAAAAACTCGGCGCCGCAATGTCGGACGATGTCCCGGAGACCATTGTGCCCGCCGTGCCCGCCGCCTTCTTTCAGGCGCACCGTACCCGGCGGCAGGTCGATCTCATCGTGAGCAACGAGCAGTTCGCTGACACGCAGTCGGTAGTAATCCAGCAAGCCCCGAATGGGCTGGCCGCTGTTGTTCATGTAGCTCTGCGGCCTGACGAGCCACACGTCCTCGCCATGCAGGTTGATACGGCAGTAATCGGCGTCGAATTTCTTCTCATACCGGAAGCGGCCCCCATACTTGCGAGCGAGCGCATCCACGAACCAGAACCCTGCGTTGTGCAGGGTTCGCTCGTATCTGTCCTCGGGATTCCCGAGGCCGGCAATGATGCGGATGTTCTTCGACATGGCGTGGCAATGTTAAACAAAAAGACCGCCAAACGGCGGTCTTTTCGCAAAGCATGTTGGAAAGACTACTCGGTTTCGGGCTCGTCGCCAGCGTCGGCACCTTCGGCCGCTCCGGCTTCTTCGCCCTCTTCGCCCTCTTCGCCATCGACGAGAGGCACTGCGCCTTCCTCGAGCTCTTCCTCTTCCTCGATGACCACTTCCTTGATGATGTGGATCGACACGACCGGGCGGTCCCCTTCGGGGCCCTGCGCCAGCGCAGGAATCGAAACGCCTTCCGGCAGCTTGATGTCCGACATGTTCAGCATCGCGTCGAGTTCGAGCTCCGAGATATCGAGGTCGATGTACTCCGGCAAGTGCTTCGGCAGACAGACGATCTCAACCTCATTCATGATATGCGAGACCTTACCGCCGCCCTCCTTCACACCAGGGGCAACGTCTTCGCCGGTAAAGTGCAATGGAACCAGCATCTTGATCTCTTCGTCTTCGACGACACGCTGAAAGTCCATATGCATGACCTGCGGCTTCGCCGGATGACGTTGCACGTCCTTCAGAATCGCGGCCTGGCTGTTTTCACCGACCTTGATGTTGAGGATGCTCGAATAGAACGATTCGTTCTCGAGCTGCAGGACGACCTTGTTGTGGTCGAATACCAATGCGCGGGGCGGACGCCCGGCACCATAGATGATTGCGGGTACCTTTCCCTGATGACGCAGGCGGCGGCTCGCACCTTTCCCCTGGTCCTCACGGATGCCCGCAACCAGATCGAAATCGTCTTTCATGATTGTGCTCCAATAACTGATTGATTTTGCTGGTTTTTATCCAGCGATCGAAAACGCGCAGGTCGCGACCAACCTACGCAAGGGCGCGCATATTAACTGATGGAGGCACGCAATTAGAAGGGGGGACACCCTATTGGGTGTCCCCCTTTGTCAGGGATACGGTCCGCGTTCTAATAGCACGTGCCTCAGTCACTACCAAAGGGGGACACGCAATAGCATGTCCCCCCTTCTAGTACGTGCCGCAGTCACTACCAGAGGGGGACACCCAATAGGGTGTCCCCCCTTCTGTTGGCAGGCGTACTAATCCACGTACAGGGAGGAAACCGATTCCTCGGTGCTGATCCGGCGCATCGTTTCGGCAAGCATCTCGGCGACAGAGAGCTGCTTGATCTTGTCGCAAGCCAGAGCCTCGTCGTTGAGTGGAATCGTGTCGGTGACGACCATTTCGTCGAGTTCTGACGCGTTGATGCGAGACACAGCCGGGCCAGACAGAACCGGGTGAGTAATGTAGGCCGCGACGCTCACGGCGCCTTGCTCCTTGAGGGCACTGGCCGCGTGGCACAACGTGCCGGCCGTATCGACCATGTCGTCGATCATCACGCAATTCTTGCCGTCAACCTCACCGATGATATTCATGACCTCGGACTGGTTGGCCTTGTCACGACGCTTGTCGATGATCGCCAGGTCGGCGTCGCCGAGGCGTTTTGCCAGCGCCCGGGCACGAACCACACCACCGACGTCCGGCGAAACAACGACCATGTCGTTGTACTTCTGCTTCCACACGTCGGCGAGCAGAATGGGTGAGGCGTAGACGTTATCGACAGCGATATCGAAGAATCCCTGGATCTGGTCGGCATGCAGGTCGACGGTAAGGACGCGATCCACACCCGCCGTGCCGATCAACTTCGCTACGAGTTTGGCCGTAATCGGCACGCGCGACGATCGCGGCCGGCGATCCTGGCGTGCAAAACCGAAGTATGGGATCACTGCCGTGATACGGGCCGCCGAGGATCGCTTGGCCGCATCGACCATGACGAGCAGTTCCATGAGGTTCTCGGAGGCTGGCGGACAAGTCGGCTGGACGATGAACGTCTCACGCCCGCGGATATTCTCAAGAATCTCGACATTGATCTCACCGTCCGAGAATCGGCCAACCTGGGCCCTTGCGAGGGGGATATGCAGGTAGCGAGCGATGGACCGTGCGAGCTGCGGGTGTGCGTTACCCGAGAAAACCGCCATTGATGCCAGATCCACGATAGTCCCCTGGAAAGAGTTAGATGGCTGGGGCGGCAGGATTCGAACCTGCGGTACACGGGATCAAAACCCGATGCCTTACCACTTGGCTACGCCCCAATCGAAACATGCGTTGCGGCGCAATTGTGCGGTGAGGCCCCTTGGCTGTCAACGATCGAAGAACAACCAGCGGTCGATGACCATCCGCACGCGCGTGTCCGGATTTGTGGCCGACAATATGCGCGGCATCTGTTGGCCGCCGCCTTCACGATAGCGGGAAATCTGAACGATCCAGTCGCTTTGCTCGATGCGGACAAGTTGACCCTCATCGTCGAACTCGGTCGTCGCCGGCAGGCGTGGGTCCGGTATCCCCAGCGCCCAGTAGCGCAGGCTCGTAACGGGGATAGTCCAGCCATAGCGCCAGCGCAATTCGACCTCGGCATCCTGCAGGACGGTCTCGACGCCATCCTTCTCAGTCAGCACGATCGCCTGGCCGTCTCCTTCGATGCGCACGGTGCCCATGCCGAGCGGACCGCCGACCGTGGCACTAAAGGCGTCGCCCCACTGCGACCAGTTGAATTTGCCGTTGAATCCCTCGTCGCCCGCCTTGACAGCAATACGGCCCTTGAACTCCCAGTCCTCCAGGTTGCCGAGCACCTCATTGCGCGCATCCCAGGTCCCGATATCCGGGAGATTGACGCTTTCGGGTGTCGTCGCGCAGCCCGCCAACGCGGCGAGCGCGGCCAGTGCCGCTATTCGCGCCAGGCTACGGCGCATCGGCGAACAGGCGCTCGCGGATCTTCTTGAGGAGCGGGCTATCCGGGGTTATTTCCTCGGCAGCGATGAGCCGCTCAAGCCCTTCATCCTTGCGACCCATCGCGACGAGGGTCTCGATGATGTGCGCCGCAACCTCGTGATCCGGCATGCCTTCGTAGGCGCGCTCGAGTTCTGCCAGCGCCTCCTCATAACGGCCGAGCTTAAAGAGGACCCAGCCCAGGCTATCGATGATCGCCGGGCTCTTGGCATCGTAGCGCAGCGCCTTGCGAATCAGCTTCTCAGCCTCACGATAGCGATCGGTTCGATCCGCCAGCGTGTAACCATAGGCATTCAATGCCATGGCACTCTTCGGCCAGCGTCTCGCCATGTCCGCGTAGCCCTCGAGTGCATCATCGAGCCGACCCATGCTCAGCAACAATTCAGCTCGGCCCAGCCCTGCGCCTTCATCATCGGGATGGAACGAGAGCACCTTGTCGTAGAACTTGAGTGCTTCCTCATCTTCATCGGCTGACGCGAGCAGCTGCGCCTTTGCGATAAGCACTTCGATCGCGCTGGACGGCGAGGCCTTCGCGAATTCGTCGAGTTGCAGCAGCGCGCCCTTCATGTCGTCGTTCTTGTGGGCCAGCAGTGCCGCCGCACGCCGTTGCGAGGTCATCGCGTACGAGCCCTGGCGTACCTCGGAGTAGAAGCGAATCGCACGATCGGTCTCTTCGCGGTAGTCGGCTATGCGTCCGAGGTAATACAACGCGTCCATGCGGTACTGGCCGCTCGCCAGCAGGTCATGAAAGTCGTCCCACGCGGCGTCGAGATGTCCTTTGTGGAAGTTTATGATCGCCATGAGTCGCAAGGCGTCCATGCGTCCGGCTTGCTCGAGCAGAACCTGGTTGACCTGGCTCAGCGCGTCGTCTTCACGATCGACCATCATGTACATGATCGCGAGTTCCATGCGTGCGTCCGGATCAGGATCCGGATCGTCACCAATGATACGAGCCACGTATTCGATGGCCTTGTCCGGCTCGCCGCTCGCCAGCAACGCACGCGCATACAGGAGGCGTGGCTTCAGGCTGTCGGGATTAAGTTCAGTCGAGCGCGATGCGCTCTTCATTGCGTGCTCGGCGTCGCCTGCCCGGAGTGCCATCGTCGCGATGGCATAGTGCGCCATTGCGGAATCGGGATACGGCCGTGCGAGTGATCGCATGAGCTTGTCAGCCTTTTCGGCATCGCCCTCTTCCGACAGGTAGCGCACGAGCATGAGGAGCTTGTCGCCCGGTGGCTCATCGCCCTTCTCGATCAGGTAGCTGTAGTGGCGCTTCGCTGTTTTCACGTCCCCAAGGCGAAAGCTCAGCTGGGCCAGGAACACGCGCGCCTCGTTGCTGTCGCTATCCAGCCTGAACCAGCGTTTGGCCGCTACCAGCGCCTCCCGGTCGAATTTGTAGGCCATGCCGATGATGACCGCCTGGCGGGCAACGTCAGGATCATCGCTCAGTTCGGCTGCCTTGCGGTACTCCTGCGCCGCCATGAGATAGTCGCTGCGCTGCAACGCCATCTCGGCCTGGAGGATATAGGCACTGGCATCGGAGCTATCTGTGTCGTCTGCCTGGGCGGGTGTCGTGGTGATGGCTATCAGGGTGCACAGCGCAGCGGCTGCCAGCCATCGTCGGGTTTCATGCATAAATCGTCGTCCGTTTGTCGAAAGCGCTTACAAACAGACAAGGAACTCGCGGTTCAGTTCGCTTATCATACGCACTTCGTAATTCTTGAGTGCCTTCAGGGCACGCCACGTAACGTATGCCGCTGCAAATACTCGGGCTGAACCATAACACGGCACCTGTCGAAATTCGCGAGCAAGTCGCCTTCGCCGGCGATGAGGTGTCGCGTGCGCTCGAGCGCCTGACAGCACTGGACGGCGTCGAGGAAGCGCTGCTGCTTTCGACCTGCAATCGCACCGAGTTTTATGTCATCTCCAAAGACGAGGGTCGCGAACATCTGCAAGGAGTGGCTGCAAGACGATCGGCAGCTCGGCGATGGCTTTGCCGAGTCCCTGTTCACGCTCGATGACGAGGAAGCGATTCGCCATATTTTCCGCGTGGCCTGTGGGCTCGACTCGATGGTGCTCGGCGAGCCGCAGATCCTCGGGCAGCTCAAGGACGCGTTTCGCTATGCGCAGGACGCCAACACGCTCGGCGGTAACCTGAGTCGTCTGTTCCAGCACACGTTCGCGGTCGCCAAGAAAATTCGCACCGATACGGAGATCGGCGCCAGCCCCGTTTCGGTTGCATCGGCCGCGGTGCATCTCGCGGAGCAGTTCTTTGCCGGTTTCAAGAAACACACGGCCCTGCTGGTCGGCGCCGGCGTGACGATCGAACTCGTTGCCAGGCATCTCGTCAGTCATGAAATTGGCCGACTGTTCGTCGCGAACCGCAGCGTCGAGCGCGCCCGGGACCTGGCCGGCCAGTTCGGCGGTTTCGCCCTGCCCCTGTCCGAAATTGAAGGCACGCTGCCCGAAGCCGATATATTGATTACCTCGACGGCAGCCACCGAACCGGTTATCACGACCCGCCAGATCGAAGCGGCCATAAAGGCTCGCAAACGCAAGCCGATTTTCGCATGCGACATTGCCGTGCCCCGCGATATCGAAGCCAGTGCCGGCGAGCTCAGCGATTTTTACCTCTACACGATCGACGACCTGGACAAAGTCATACTTGAGGGCCAGGGGAATCGCGAGTCCGCCGCAGTCGAAGCAAATCGCCTGCTTGATGACGAAATACGCCGCTACGCGGCGATTGAACGATCGAAACAGGTAGCGCCCATCATCGCGACGCTGCGAGACGACCACGAGACCCTGCGCAAACAAGTAGCCAAGAAGGCTCGCAAGCGCATGGCGCGCGGTGAGTCGGCGGAAGACGCGATCGAGTTCGCAACAGCGTCGCTGATGAAGAAGATGCTGCACAAACCCAGCGTTGCTCTTCGCAAGGCCGGTGAGGCATCTGATCTCAAAATGATCGAATCAGCTCGCAAGCTGTTCGGCCTCGACGACGACTGATCAAATGAAGGAGTCCATTCGCTTCAAGCTTGAGTCCGTTTGCGATCGTTTCGAAGAGATCGCGGGATTGCTTTCCGATCCTGACGTCATCTCGGATCAGAACCAGTTTCGTGACCTGTCGAAGGAGTACGCGCGCGTCGAACCCGTCGTGCAATCGTTCCAGCAGTACGAAGGCATCCTCGATGACATCACGGCGGCCGAGGAAATGGCGAACGATACCGATGCAGACGTTCGCGAGATGGGCCAGGAAGAACTGGCCGGGCTTGAGGAGCGGCGCGAGCAATTGTTGGCCGACCTGCAGAAGGCACTCATTCCACCCGACCCGTACGATGACAGCAACGTCTTTCTCGAAGTGCGCGCCGGTACCGGCGGCGACGAGGCCGCTATTTTCGCGGGCGACCTGTTCCGCATGTATTCGAACTACGCGGAGACGGCCGGCTGGAAGATCGAGATTCTATCAGCGCGCGAAGGCGAGCATGGCGGCTACAAGGAAATCATCAGCCGCGTTACTGGCAACAGCATCTTCGCAAAACTGAAGTTCGAATCCGGCGCGCATCGCGTGCAGCGCGTACCGACGACCGAGTCGCAGGGACGCATTCATACGTCGGCGTGCACGGTCGCCGTATTGCCGGAGCCCGACGAAGTCGAAGAGATCGAAATCAACCCAGCGGACCTGCGCGTCGATACCTATCGCGCGTCGGGTGCCGGCGGTCAGCACGTCAACAAGACCGATTCGGCCGTGCGCCTGACGCACTTGCCGACCGGCATTGTCGTCGAGTGCCAGGACGAACGTTCGCAGCACAAGAACCGTGCTCGCGCGATGTCATTGTTGCAGGCACGCTTGCTGGACCAGCAAGTAGCGGCGCAGGAGAGCGAGCAGGCCGAGAAACGCAGACTGCTGGTCGGCTCGGGCGATCGCAGTGAGCGCATTCGTACCTACAACTATCCGCAGGGTCGTGTCACCGATCACCGCATCAACCTGACGCTCTACAAGCTCGACGAGATTCTCGAAGGTGGCCTCGACCAGGTTGTCGAACCGCTGACCAACGAGTACCAGGCCGACCAGCTGGCCGCACTCGGTGATCACTGAGCGAGGCACTCCACCCATGCAAACTCGATTACTGATGTCAGCCAGCGCTCTCCTTACGCACCCAGCTCAGTCTTCTTAGCCACGATAAACACTGCTATGCTTTTGCCCGGTTGCCACTGGTAGTCAATCTGAAAACCGGCATCCGTGATTCTGTCTGCCAGTTCTTTCGCGGTAAAGAACCTGACCAACGGCATCAAGCCAAAGAACCTGCCAATCGGCATGATCAGCTTCAGCAAGCTCATCATGGTGCCGCCAAGACATACCGTACTCGTGACGAAAACGCCGCCAGGTTTGAGCATTCTATGAACCTTGGCGATGACCTCTTCCTTGTTATCCAACAAGTGCAAAATACTGAGTCCCAACACGGCATCCAGGGATTGGTCGGGCGCGCTGAATTCATCAATTGTCGATCGCCTGAAAGTAACGTTTGCGATACTGTTTGCGTCGGCTTTGCCCTCTGCGATAGCAATCATTTTCGATGAAACATCAATTGCCTGAATGTGTTGCACGTAGGGCGCATGGGCGATGGCGGTCGACCCTGTCCCGCAACCGAACTCCAACACTTCCATGTCTGGATGGAGGTACTGACGCGTGACCTGCAGTTTCTTCTGGTACGCCGCTTCATCGGCAATCGGTTGTCGCGAATAGCGTTCAGCGATTTTGTCCCAGAATTTTGCTGACTTATCCATCATCGATGTCTGCTTTCGGCCAGGAGCGGTTCTTCAATGGGAGCGTCTCAGAACCCAGATAGCGGCGATAAAATTTTCGTCTAAAAAGTCGTATTCAGCCGCCTGCGCCTCCGCAAAATTCAGAACATCGGCAGCGATTTCAGGTCGTTGAGCCGCTATGGCCTTGGCGCGTGCAGCGATCATCTCGGCCTCGCCCCTGTCAAAATCAGCTGTCTGAATGCTCTCGCTAACGAGCGTATCGCCGCACGCCGTTAGCCGGGCAACCATATCGTCGCGTTCGGCATACTGCTCGAAGCCCGGGAAATCCGACGATCCACCGTCTTTGATAAAGCCATCGCAAACTGCAATATAACCACCTGGTTTGGCGTACTGCCGAATAACGGAAACCGTCTGATCCAGTGGGCCCAAGACGTCTCCAAGCGCAGCTAATATCACAACATCGCGAAGATCGATGTTCCCCACGAGCTTCAGGATGTCGCCGTGGATGAAGTGGCACCGCTTTGACACGCCACGCGACTCCGCTAGCTCTTTGCAGCTTTTGATGAAAGGCTCGAACAAGTCGATCCCGAGTACCTTGAGATTCAGGTCCTCCGCAACTCCAACAGCTACAGCACCTTTTCCGCACCCGAGATCTACCACAGATGCCGACTCCGTCAGGTTGAGTTCATCCAGAACGCTGGTGATCGCCTGCGCATCGCTCCCCAATTCTCCCAAGTCCGCGAGCAGCTCGGGCACATAGGGCAATAGTTCAGGATGGGTCTCGAGTGCGTACGCAACCATTTCGTCTTCGGATCGCATACCTGTCATTGTCCTCGGTCATTCCATCGGGTCATCGGCAGCGAAGGGTTCGAGATTGCGATGAGTTACCTGATGATTAGTGTTCTCAATTTCGCGAACATCTCAGTATGCTCGTTACCCGGAGCAAGATACGGTCGACCACTGAATTTTAGCTCGCGGATGCGCTCATCTATTTGCCTGACTTTGTCCGCCAGTTCCTCAGTCTGACCGAGCAACATTGCCAGGTATCCGGATTGCCGATCGTTTTCGGTCGCGTCTTTTGATAGGGCTTTGGTTGATGCGTTGATCTGTGCCGTTGCAACACCAAGCTCACTATTCATTTCTGCCAAATCGTCAGTGAATTTTGTTGCGCGCATGAGAACGTCAACCATGACTTGATCCTTGGCCTCTAGATAACAATGTACGACGAGATCAAGATCCAGCAATACGGCCTTGCATACTGCTTCGATGATCGGGGTTGCGTCGCGACCATCTTTTGACGCCACGGCCGAGATATGTCGAACGAACTTGACCAGCATGTTGCAGTACCCACCAATGTACCAATTGGGTGTCAGGCCGACTCGGGCATGGGCCCGTCCGATTCGTTCGGCCTGGTCAAAATAAGCGCTGTCGAATTCGCCGCCAAAAAGCGTTTTGAGCCAGTGGTTCTTTTGCGCCTCTCGCGCCCGGGCAATAGCTTTGTCATCGGTAAAAATGACCTTTACCTGCGGTTGTTCCAAGATGTGCGCGTAGAATTGCTCAAGCATCCAGTCTATCTCGGGTTCGAGGATTTGCTTGGCGTTGTGCAACTCTTCGATGACGTCCTGGTCGATCTCCAGAAATCGAAGGCGCTCATCAATTATTTCGGTATGCGGCATGACATTTCCTCGTCCAGGCTAACTATTTGTATCAGTGCACGAGATCGCTCTGAAGCTGCGAAAACTCTCTCCCAAAAAAAACGCCGTTACCGTCAACGTGACGGAACACATCCAATGGCAACTTCGGGTTAGCAGCAGTCGCTCGCTAGTTTATCACCTGGCCGGCTGCTTCCGGCCAAAAACTGCCGCTCAACAATCCGTCACGTATCCTATTCTTGGTTATGATGAGAATCTTGCTTGCTGTCATGATTTCTTAGTGCGCTGACGCTTCGGGAAAACCAATACGGCCAAGCAAGTCCTGGAACTCCGGACTAGGGCGTAGTTCATCAAAATCCGGCATTGCATTTACGTGCAGCAACTGAGGTTGATGATGCTGATAGGCTTTCTCCAGCGATTCCAGTGCTGGCTCCGGCTCACCTGCACGGGCATAAAGCTTGGCAAGTGTCACGTAGCTCTCAAACTCGGGATCGCGCCCGGCCAACGCATTTGCGAGAGAACGCATTGCGCCGGTGTAACCTGATTCTGAAAAGCCCTTGTTCATTGCCCGCAGAAGCTCTTCATCCCTACCCCACGTCCTTTTGTAAATGGCAAAAGCCTCTTCGTGCATGCCCTTGAGCCATAAAGCTTCGGGATAGTGCGAAAGACCCAACACCAAATCCGGCTCTTCCGGCTCTTCCGCAATTGCCTTCCTGCTCTCTTCGATGACTTTGTCGTATTGCCGCGCCAGAATTCTGTGAAAACCTACAACAGTGCCCGCCAAAGGAGAAAGCGGATCGTACAAGTGGCCGATTTCTACCTGTTTCAGGCTTGCTTTCAAATCGCCCATGACCATCAGGTAATCAGCATATGCGTGCCGGGTGTGAATATTATTGGGACTTAGCTCCAAACCCCTTGCCAAACTTGTCTTCGCCCCATCCCAATTCCAATCAAAGTACAGTTGTATGAAGCCAAGGCCTGAATACCCTGCCGCAGAATTACTATCAAGGCTGATGGCCTTTAAAGCAGCCTCCCGAGCCTTGGGAATGAAATCGGAGTTGGCACTCTGTCCACCAAGTGCCTTAAAAATGTAGCAACCAGCCACGCCGGCATGGGCGGGAGCAAACTCCGCATCCAGATCGACGGCCTGCTGATAATAGCGAAGACTTTTATCGGTCATGAACCGGTCGAAATAATGATTTCCCTTAAGAACAAGCTCGTGTACTTCCAAATTTGTGGACGTACTTTGCGCCCATTCCTCGATTTCCTGCTGCTTGACGGTGACTTCTATTTCGTCAGCAATAGCCACCGCAATTTCGTCGATCAAGGCTAGAATATGATCCAAATCACGATCATAGCTATTCGCCCAAAGGTGCTCGTCCTCGGTGCCGCGAATGAGCTTCGCCGTGATACGCACCCGATTCGCGTCGCGCAATACGGAACCCTCAATCAGAGCATCTACATTTAACTCGCGGGCAATCTCCGGAGTCGATTTGTCAGTTGTTTCGTAACGGAGCGTTGATGTTTTTGAAATCACCCGCAACTCCGTCATTCTGGACAGGCGAGTAATAAGCGCATCCTGCATACCCTCCACGAAGTACTTCTGAGCCGGATCACTGGACAGGTTTTGCAGCGGCAGTACAGCAATAGAATCAATGGGCTCATTAGTAGCGAAGGACTCATCCACTGGCGCGGATGGCCACCACGTGTGCCAGGCGAAGAGGATCACCGCAGCGGACAATAGCGAAATAGCGATAAAATCTATACGCCTTCCCATTACCTGGGTGCTCGAGTCGTCGGGGTCGACGTCTCTCTCAAGACTGATACCTTCCGGCGTCAGCTCGTAGAACCAGGAAAAGATAAGGGCGATCGGAAAACCGATGGCGAGCAGCACCAAGACGACCTGCCCGGACCAATAAGGAAAAGCGGCGAGCGTCAGGACTACCTCAGCCACCTGCATAATCAGCCAGGCAGCGACCGCATAAAGCGCCGCCATACGAAGAACATTACGGCGCCTGAGTTCAGACACTAGCCCCATTAATAGATGCTTACGCCGTTACATGGCCACGGACAATGCGTATCGACCGCAGAGTTACCGGTGTCTGCTTTTGGGTCAATCGAAGTAGTAACCGACCACGCGCCATGAAGAGTCCGGTTCTTTTCGCACTACCGGGGCATAACAGCACCACTGTCGAACGGCATCTGATTTGTACCTGTCCGATTGATAGTGCAGTTGTTGTCCTCGCGAAGCTCCTCGACAACGTCATCGACATCAACGCATGCCGCGAGAAATACCGGTGGACTCCCCACCCCCGCTGGAATAACAAATGCCTGCTCCATGCTCTCGTCGCTTTCTTTCGGCTTGAGTGATGGGACTGTTCGCTCACCAATTACCGTAGCGGTGGTTGGGTCAACGGGAGATTTATTGGAAATGTAATAGCGAATCACGGTTTCGATCGACACATTATCGCCAACATTCGACACGAGGTGGGAGATGTAGATCGTGTCACCTTCCCCAGCCAGCAGAATCGGCGGAATGAACGCCTGTATCGCCAGGTCCGCTACGCCCCAGTACTCCTCCGGTTCGGGAGCCTCGGGTTGTGGTGCAGTCGATGAACACGCCGCGAGCCAGAACATCACAAGAACGGGCGCGACGCGTCTCATCGTGTTAGCTCCTGAGTGCCTGGTCGAGATCTGCGATCAGGTCGTCGATCGCCTCGATGCCGACTGACAGCCTGATCAACGTATCGCTAATACCGAGTGCCGCGCGTTCTTTTTCAGGCACGCTCGCGTGCGTCATGATCGCCGGATGATCGACCAGGCTCTCAACGCCGCCGAGGCTCTCTGCAAGAGAAAACACTTCGCAGCGCTCAAGGAATCGACGCGCATCTTCGAGATCGCCTTTGATAAAGAACGTTACGATGCCACCGAAGCCGGGCATCTGTTGTTTCGCGAGTTCATGTTGCGGATGTGACGGTAGCCCCGGGTAAATAACGCTCTCGACGTTGTCATGGCCTTCGAGCCACTCGGCTATGTGCATTGAGCTCCTGCAGTGCCGCTCCATGCGCACGTCGAGTGTTTTCAATCCGCGCAATGCGAGGAAACTGTCAAACGGTCCGGACACTGCACCGATGGAATTCTGCAAGTAGCCCAATCGTTCGGCCAGTCCATCACCTGACGTGGCTACAACGCCGCCGACCATGTCCGAATGTCCGTTAATGAACTTGGTTGCCGAGTGCATGACGATGTCGCAGCCGAGTTCGAGCGGGCGCTGCAAATACGGCGTTGCAAATGTGTTGTCGACAACAACAATCGCGCCACTCTTTTTCGCAAGCGCCACGATCGCTTTCAGGTCAACCAGTTTGAGCAGGGGATTGGTCGGCGTTTCGATCCATACCATCGCGGTGTCATCACGGAACGCCGCGGCAGCCACGTCGAGATCGCTGAGATCCACGTAGCTGAAATCAAGACCTGCGCTGCGTTCGCGCACACCTGAGAAAAGACGACGCGTGCCACCGTACAAGTCGTCCATCGCAATGATGTGACTGCCGGTGTCGACAAGCTCGAGGATCGTCCCCGTCGCGGCCATGCCCGACGCGAAAGCAAATCCATGGGCACCCGATTCGAGATCCGCGACGCAGCGCTCGTACGCCATACGCGTCGGATTCTGCGTCCGCGAATATTCGAAACCCTTGTGAACGCCCGGGCTTGCCTGGACGTAGGTCGAGGTTGCGTAAATCGGTTGCATGATCGCGCCCGTGGTCGGGTCGGGTTCCTGCCCGGCGTGAATTGCGCGTGTCGCAAATTTCTTCTTGTCAGCCATTCAGTATTCCTACATCTGCCGCCGCAGGTAATTGAGTACGTCCGATCGCGTGATCAGACCAAGAAAATCCTCGCCATCCATTATCGCCGCATACGGCTGAACGCGCAGCATCGCCACCAGGTTATTCAGGCTCTCGGATTTGTCGAGCTTGATGAATGCCGATTCCATCGCATCTTCCACCTGTGCGGTCATCAGGTCCGGGTGTCCGTACACGAACTGAATAATCGTGTCTTCGGTGACGACACCAACCAATTTGCCCTTATCCATAACAGGCAACTGCGAAAATCCGGCATTGCGAAGACGATTGTGCGCTGTGGTGAGAATATCCGTCGGACCGATCGTTATCGTCGCCCGTTCACCGTGCGGCCGACCAATCAGGTCCCGCAGGTCACCGCATTGTTCCCGTGTGATAAAGCCCTGGTCTTCCAGCCAGAAATCGTTGTAGAGCTTGGACAGGTACTTGTTGCCCGTGTCACACGCGAACGTGACGACTTTTTTCGCCTCGGTTTGTTCGCGGCAGTACTTGAGCGCAGCAGCGAGCAGGGTTCCCGATGAAGAACCGGCAAGCACGCCTTCCTTTCTCAGGAGGTTGCGCGCGGCGGCGAACGATTCGGCATCAGAAATTGCATACGCTTTGACGACCTTGTCGAAATCGGCGATATCCGGAATGAAATCCTCACCGATACCTTCGACGAGCCAGCTACCGCCTTCGCCGAGCTCTCCCTTATTAATATAGTCCGTCAGGATCGAGCCGACAGGATCCGCCAGAACCATGTCGACGTTCGGCGCCTTGTCCTTGAGGAAATTGCCGATGCCCGTCACGGTTCCGCTCGACCCCACGCCGAGGACGATCACATCCAGGTCACCACCCATTTGCTCGAGAATCTCGGGCGCCGTGCCGGTTTCGTGCGCCAGACAGTTGTCGGGGTTCCCGAACTGGTTGATAAAGTACGCACCCCGCTCTTCCGCCACGCGCTTGCCGAGATCCTGGTAGTACTCCGGGTGACCGCGGCCGACGTCGGAGCGCGTGAGGATCACTTCGGCACCCATCGCGCGCAGGTTGAAGATCTTCTCCTGGCTCATCTTGTCCGGCAGCACAATCACCAGGCGGTAGCCCTTCTGCGCCGCGACCAGCGCGAGTCCAATACCGGTGTTGCCGGCCGTCGCCTCGACAATTGTATCGCCAGGCTTAATGTCGCCGCGTTTCTCGGCTTCCTCTATCATTGAGATACCGATGCGATCCTTGATCGAGCCGCCCGGATTCAAGAGTTCTAGCTTCAGGAACAGGCGGCAAGGACCGGTATCGATGTTGTTTATTTCGAGCATCGGCGTTTGGCCGACCATTTCGAGAATGTTGGAATACACGTTCATGGGCGCATCAGTTACATTGGAAAGTTTCGGCGAGTGTACTGCAACATGAGGCTTGATGCCGCTTTGGCGGACGCAACCGAGCGTCTGTCCCACGTCAGCGAATCACCGCGGCTCGATGCCGAGATCCTGCTGTGCCGGACAATCGACACACCACGCAGCTACCTTTTCGCGCATCCCGAGGACGAGCTCGACGACCTTGCGAAAGAACGCTTCGCCGACCTGCTCGAACGACGCGTCGGGGGTGAACCCATGGCGTACATCATGGGCACCAGGGAATTCTGGTCTCATGAGCTCTTTGTGAGCCCCGCCACACTCGTGCCGCGCCCGGAGACTGAGCTGCTGGTCGACCTGGCCCTGCGCGAGATTCCGCGCAAGGCGGAATGGGAAATTCTGGACCTCGGTACTGGCAGCGGCGCCATTGCGATCGCTATCGCCGGAGAGCGACAGATGTGCCGGATTACGGCCGTCGACATCAGCGAGGACGCGCTGGCTGTTGCGCGCGAGAATGTACGGGCCCTGTCGTTGGGGAACGTCGAACTCGCGCTCGGCAACTGGACCGAGCCTGTGGGCGGCCAGAAATTCAACATCATCGTTTCCAACCCGCCCTACGTCCGCAGCGACGACGAGGCGCTCCTCAAGCTGAAGCATGAGCCGCAGTCCGCGCTTGCTGCGGGTGAGGACGGCCTCGACGCTATCCGCGTTCTCGCAGCCGACTGCGGTGCGCTACTCGAAGACGATGGCGTGCTCCTTGTCGAACACGGTGCAGACCAGGCAGCGGACGTCGCAGCCCTGCTGGAAAGCCGCGGCTGGGCGGTTATTTGCTGCCATAATGACCTCGCTGGCCTTCCGCGCGTGACAGCCGCACGCCAGAGTGGTAAATAGGCCCCCTCACACACCTGGCGAGACAACATGATCACGATCAAAACTAATCACGGCGACATTGGCGTCGAACTGTTTGAAGAGAAAGCCCCCATTAGCTGCGAGAACTTCAGGCAATACGTCACGGACGGCCATTTTGCCGGCACGATTTTCCACCGCGTCATCCCGAACTTCATGATCCAGGGTGGCGGTATGGACGAGAGCATGTCGTCCAGACAGACCCGTGCCCCGATCAAGAACGAGGCCGACAATGGCGAGTCGAACGCACGCGGCACCCTCGCGATGGCGCGCACCGGCGTTGTGGACAGCGCCACGTCGCAGTTCTTCGTCAACCTGAACGATAACGACTTCCTGAATAACGGCACTCGCGACTTTGGCTACGCCGTATTCGGCCGTGTATCCAGTGGTATGGATGTCGTCGATGCGATCGCGGCAGTCCCGACAGGTAACCAGGGCGGCCACCAGGACGTTCCGGTCGAGGCTGTTCATATCGTCGAAGTCACGATCGACGAATAATGACCTCCAGCACGCTGAGCCGCGACGCACGTCATCTTGCCTTGCCGCAAGTCGGTGCCAACGGCCAGCGCCGCATCGCAGAAAGCAGCGTCCTCCTGATTGGCGTCGGCGGCATCGGCTGCCCGGCGGCCGCCTACCTTGCGTCGAGCGGCGTCGGGCGAATTGCCGTGTGCGACTTCGACACGGTTGACGAGACGAATCTCGGGCGCCAGGTGCTCTACGGCCCCGGGCATATCGGTGAGCTCAAGGCGGATGTCGCAGCGGCTCGCCTGCGCAAAATCCATCCGGACGTCGACGCCATTGCGATAACCGAGCGACTCACGGGAAAAGCACTGGCAACGGCGGTGCGCGATTCCGATGTCGTTCTCGATGGCAGCGACAACTTCACTACGCGATTTGAGATCAACGATGCCTGCGTCATCGCCGGCCGTCGCCTCGTGTCGGGCTCTGCGATTCGCCTCGAGGGCCAGCTTGCTGTCTTTGGACCGGACTACGCTGTGTCGCCCTGCTACCGTTGCCTCTATGAAGAGGCAGACGAGTCGCTCGGCGATTGTGCTGGCAATGGGGTGCTCGCACCGATCCCTGGCGTCATCGGCACAATGATGGCCGTCGAAGCGTTGAAGTTCCTCTCGGGCATCGACGCACCCGCGCCGCTGCTTCGCCTCTACGACGGCACAGCGAGCGAATTCCGCCACCTCGGGGTGAGTAAGCGCCCCGCTTGCCCAGCATGCGCGGCAAACCCGTAAATCTCGTCGGCCTGTTGCAGGCCGCCGCGATCCTTACGATCGTGTTTTCCGTCGTGACGGCTCTCCCGATCGATCACTTTGGCGTTCAGTTATTTGCGCACTTCAAACTTCAGTACCTGGTGGTATCGGTCTTGCTGTGTGTTGCTTTCGCACTTCTTCGCCAGCCTGTTTACGTTGGCGGATTGCTACTTACTGTCGCATTGAACGCCAGTCTCGTACTCCCCTGGTACGTCGCTGATAACGTTCCACTGAGTGACAAACGACTGAAAGTGCTCCTCGTGAACGTCCTGTCAACGAACACCGAGCACGAGCGACTGTTCGATCTGCTGGATGCTGAGGCTCCTGACGTGGTGATGCTTCAGGAGGTATCACCTCAGTGGCTGATGGCGCTGGATCCGCTACGCCAGAGTTATCCATATTCTTATGCCGAGGCCCGTGAAGGAAACTTCGGGATCGCATTGTTTTCGCGCGTGCCTTTTACATCGGTAAGTCACGTCAACAGCCCGCCGCTCAGCTACCCCACAGTGATCGCTACGTTGGATATTGACGGTGACACGCTGCACCTGGTCGGAACGCATCCGATGATACCGCTGGGGCAACGACTCTACTCAGACCGCAACACGCAACTGGCGAGCATTGCCGACCTGTTCGAGGGACGAGATGGTTCACGCGTACTGGTCGGTGATTTGAATTTGAGCCAGTGGGATATCAACTATCGTTCGCTGGAAGAAAATACCGGACTGCGAAATGCGCGAATCGGCTTTGGCGTTGTGCCGACCTGGCCGACGTTCATGCCGTTCGCGATGATCCCGATCGATCATGTCCTGGTTTCCGATGACATCAGCGTGGTCGAAACGCGCTCAGGGCCGCGCATTGGATCCGACCACTTGCCGCTGATTGTCACGATTGCCCTGTAGTTCATCCGTCATTTTGCTTCGCGGATTTTGAATGCGACCGGCTCTGACCGATTCGAAACGGCACACAGCGTGCGGTATTCACGAATCAGCTGGCCGTCGTTCTTGTCGAAAACGAGCGTGTTGATGCTCAACGTATGGCCGATTGTGGCGCGTGGCTTGGATGAAACTTCGTGACGCACATAGTTGGCCTCGTCGTAGTTCGCCTTTTCACCGATCGCTGCGACACACAGGTCGATCTTGTCCTGCGGCGCCACGTCAATGTAGCCATAGTCCGCTTGCGCTGCCGCGGCCGTGAAGAGCACGCCCATCAGCGCCAGTGAAAGTGTTGTCTTGATGTTGATAATCCTCATTTCCTTCTCCTACCAGTGGCCAGAATGACCATTCTGTTTAATTGCAAAAAAATGCATCCTGAGATGCAATGACTAATCAGAATGTTTATTCTGATTTACTCAAAAAAAATGCCGTTACTTACCTTTTCCCTGGAGCGACGCCAGCGTGCTATCGACGATTCCGTCCAGCGTCGCCTTTGGAAAACCCGTACGTCCAAGGACTACCAGGCCGAACATGGTGCTCGTGAGTAGCTCGCCGGCGGCGTCAACATCGACGTGCCTGGCGATCTCGCCCCGCCCTTTCGCGGAATCGAGCCCGATGGCGAAGGCCTTCGACATGCGCTTCATAAAACGCTGCAGAACGCCCCGCAGTTCCTCGTCCTGAGGTGCCAGCGACATCGCGGTGTGGATGAACAAGCAGCCCTTGTTTTCCTCGGCACAGCACATATCTGCGACACGCTCGTCAAAGATTGCACGAATGTGACCTATCGAGGCTCCAGGCTCCAGCAAGCGCAGAAAGGACTGCTTGCCCATACCTTCCGCGTACTGCTCGAGCGCCTGCTCGAACAGCTCACGTTTGTTGCCGAACGTGCCGTACAGCCCGTAACGGCTGACGCCCGTCGTCTGCACGATATCTTCCATCGAGGTCTCGGAGTACCCCTTTGACGAAAACAAATCAACGACTTGCGATAAGGTCGTGGATGGATCGAATGTCCGTGCTCTGTTCATTGCGAAACAGAATAGTCATTCTGATAAGGGAAGTCAAGCGATTAGTCAGGCTTGATAGACACTTTCAGAATGATCGGTCCGGAAAGGCCGTCGGGAAGCTGACTTTCCTGGTCGAATCGATTCCAGTGGCTGTTGGCCACAAAGTAGAAGTCATCGCCACGCACAACGCCCAGCGTCGGTTCATCGAATTCCGGCTGATTGGCCGCCAGCGTGCGGCTACCGGTGATGGCAAGACCGTCAGCCGACACAGAAAATGCTACAACACGATGCGGGCGAATTCCGTTCTGTATTGCAATCAGCTCGTCGCCATGGCGATACAACCCATCTATGCCGTGATCGCTGATCGATTCTGGCACAAGCAGGCGCTCGCGCGTGCCGTCAGATGTCGACACCCGATATAGGCCACCAATGTAGTCAGCGACGTACAGATATTCTCGTGTCTCATCGAATACCAGGCCCTGCGGCGATCCGAGCGCGCCGCGCTCGACCAGCGTTTGGTATTTGTTGTCCTCAATGCTGTAGCGGTAGACCGCGCCGGTCAGGCTGTCCGTTGTGTAGATCGAGTCACCGTCGATGACAAGATCACCCAGAACTTGTTCGTCCCCTGCCTGTGGCAACACCGCAGCGCGAGTGATTTCGCCACTTTCGATATCGATGCGAAACAGTCCGGCCTTGCCAGCGTCGTCACCTGCATCCCAAAGTTGCGGTACCGCAGCACTGGCGAACCACAAAGCACCGTCTTCATCGAAGCGAATGCCGAACACACTCCAGTGCCCTGCCCGCGCGCTGAGTAATTCGGTGGTCTCCCCAGTACGCAGGAGTTGCCCTTTATGGATGCTCCCGAGAAAGTAGTTGCCGTCTGCATCGATTGCGATGCCTTCCGGAACGAACCGGCCGTCATCAAGCTGCAACGCAACTATTGCTTTGCCGATCGGCTCGTAGAGCTTCTCAGTTCCCGCAATATATTCGGCCCAGCCCGGCAACTCGCGGACCGCAGCGAATTCGTCCAGGTTATATGCGCTGAAATCGATACCCTTTGCCAGCAGTCTGTGCAATGTATGCAAGGAATCGTCGGGCTGCCCGCTGAGGGCCTGGGCGAATGCCAGGTTAAACAAGGCGCCGGGGTACTCAGGCCTCGCCTCTAACGATTTACCGGCCGCCAAAACCATCGCCTGGTAGTCCTGGGCCTGATGCGCGGCAACCAGGTCGGCGCGCGCATCGCCGTATTCATCCGCGACCGCATTGAGCGAACACGCGAACAGCAGGCCGATTAAGCTAGGCCATTTTGTAGGATTCTTCATCACTGGCAAGCGTCTTATTAACCGCATCTGCGAATGTCTGATGGACACCGAACTGGCCAACTTGTTCCCAAAACTCCCTGCCGCCAGGCTCTGACAACATCGTGATGATGTCCTTGCGTACCATCGTCCATTGGTTCTCGGGCAGCAGCCCGTCAACGTGCAGATCGAAGAGCACGGCCCACGTATTCAGAAACTGTCCAATTAGCGCAAAAAACTGTATTGCTTCGTCTTCATCGAGACCCTCGCCTTTGATTCCGCGACGGAATATCGATGCAACGGCCTTGTTTCCCGATATCGACGTGTTCATGTGTCCATAGGCTTCGACAAAGGAGTAGCGTGCCTGTGCCTGGGTCTGAGCATTTGCCTGGTGAATTTGCCGAGCAACGTAGAGCAGCGTTACGACAACGGCGACTGCGCCAACGACTTCTCCGACTGCGCCTAGCGCGTCCCAATTCATAGCAACCCCTTACTTTTTGATGTCTGTTGCCACTATGCCGCGCTGGCAGCGTGTGGATCGTAGCCCAGGTTCGGCGCCAGCCATCTCTCTGCGTCCGCGACACTCATACCTTTGCGCTCGGCATAGGACCTAACCTGGTCGCGATCAATCTTGCCAACGGCAAAGTATTTCGCATCCGGGTGAGAGAAGTAGAACCCGCTGACCGCCGCAGTCGGATACATCGCATACGACTCAGTGAGCTTCAGTCCTATGCTGGTCTCGACGTCGAGCAGTGTCCACAACGTCGCTTTCTCGGTGTGATCCGGACACGCCGGGTATCCTGGCGCCGGACGAATGCCGCGGTACTGCTCGGAAATCAGCTCTTTACTGCTCAGCTCTTCATCGGCGGCATACCCCCAGAACTCTCGGCGTGTGAGCTCGTGCATGTACTCGGCGAGCGCTTCGGCCAGTCGATCAGCCAGCGCTTTCAGAACAATCGAACTGTAGTCGTCATGGGCATTCTCGAATCGTTCGACGTGCTCATCGATACCAACTCCTGCCGTAAGGGCAAACGCGCCGATATAGTCGGAGTAACCGTTTCCGTCCGGTGCAACGTAATCGGCCAGGCATGACTGCGGGTGCCCTGCTGCTTTCGCGCGTTGCTGGCGCAGGTGTACCAGCTTGTGAGCGACCTGCTCACGCTGTTCATCCGCGTACACAAGGATATCGTCATGCTGGACTTTGTTCGCCGGATGAAAGCCAACAACGGCTCGCGCGGTCAGCCACTTCTCGTCGATAATCTTTTCGAGCATTGCCGTCGCGTCATTGAACAAAGATGTAGTCGCTTCACCGACTACTTCGTCTTCCAGAATCTGCGGGAACTTGCCGTGGAACTCCCATGCGTTGAAGAACGGCATCCAGTCAATGTAGTCCTTCAGGACAGCTAGATCGATATCGTCAAACACGCGATTGCCGATAAATGTCGGTGTAGGTGGCGTGTAGGAAGCCCAGTCGATGTCATGCCCGCGTGCACGCGCTTGTGTCAGCGAGAGCTGTGGCGCCAGTCGTTTCTTGTTCGCGTGTTGTTCGCGGCGACGCGCGTTGTCCTTGCGTGTCTTTTCAACGATCTTGTCACGTGTGTCTGGCTGGACGAGTGCCTGCGCAACACCAACTGAACGTGATGCGTCCTTGACGTAGATAACCGGCCCCTCATAACGCGGCTCGATTTTCACTGCCGTATGGGCCGGCGATGTCGTGGCACCACCAATCAGCAAGGGCAGGTCGTAGTCGAGTCTCTGCATTTCGCCGGCCACATGAACCATCTCGTCAAGCGACGGTGTAATCAGGCCGGACAACCCGATGATATTCGCGCCCTCACGTTTCGCGGCTTCGAGAATCTTGTCGCAGGACACCATGACGCCAAGATCGACAACCTCGAAGTTGTTGCACTGCAGCACGACGCCGACGATGTTCTTGCCAATATCGTGCACATCGCCCTTCACTGTCGCGAGGACGATCTTGCCATTCGAACTCATCTTGCCGTCTTTCTCTTCCTCGATGAACGGCACCAGGTGACTCACGGCCTTTTTCATAACGCGCGCGGATTTCACAACCTGGGGCAGGAACATCTTGCCGGCACCGAACAGGTCACCAACCACGTTCATGCCGGCCATTAGCGGTCCTTCAATCACGTCGAGCGGGCGTGTCGTTCCCTGCCGCGCTTCCTCGGTGTCATCGACAACGAATTCGTCCACGCCATTAACCAGTGCGTACTCGAGTCGCTTGCCCACTTCGAGTTCGCGCCACGACAGGTCAGCGCCTTTCGCCGCTACACCACTCTTATGGTCCTTGTATCGCTCTGCGACTTTGAGGAGATTCTCAGTCCCCTCCGGATCGCGATTCAGGACGACGTCTTCCACGGCATCACGCAAATCGGTGGGCAGGTCAGCGTAAATCGCAAGCTGGCCCGCGTTCACGATACCCATGTCCATGCCTGCGCGAATTGCGTGGTACAGGAATACCGAGTGAATTGCCTCTCGTACAACGTTGTTGCCGCGAAAGGAGAACGACACGTTGCTGACGCCACCGCTTATCAATGCATGCGGTAACGACTCTTTGATCTTCCGCGTAGCCTCGATAAAGTCGAGGCCGTAGTTCGCGTGCTCCTCAATACCGGTTGCAACTGCGAAAATATTCGGGTCGAAAATGATGTCCGCCGGATCGAATCCAACCTTCTCGGTTAGTACCTTGTAGGAGCGTTCGCAGATTCCGACCTTGCGTTCGACCGTATCGGCCTGGCCTTTCTCATCGAAGGCCATGATGATGACGGCGGCACCGTAGTCGAGGCACAACCTGGCTTGCTTGATGAAGGCTTCTTCGCCTTCTTTGAGGCTGATCGAATTTACGACGGCCTTACCCTGCACGCATTTGAGGCCGGCCTCGATAACCGTCCACTTGGAAGAGTCGATCATGATCGGCAGGCGTGCGACGTCTGGCTCTGACGCGATCAGGTTCAGGAATATGACCATCGCCTTCTCGGAATCGAGCATGCCCTCATCCATATTGATGTCGATGATCTGCGCGCCGTTGTCGACCTGTTGGCGCGCAACAGCAACAGCCGCGGCATAATCGTCCGCCTCGATAAGACGACGGAAGATCGCGGACCCTGTCACGTTGCAACGTTCGCCCACGTTGGCGAAAAGGTCGTCGGGCCCGATGTTGAATGGCTCCAGGCCGGACAGGCGGCAACGAACCGGCAGCTCGGGTAGCTTGCGCGGGGCGCAGCCTTCAATAGCAGCGCCGAGCGCGTGAATATGTTCGGGACGTGTGCCGCAACATCCACCCACCATGTTGACCAGGCCGCTCTCGGCAAACTCGCCGACAACGGCGGCCATTTCCTCAGCGGTCTCGTCGTATTCACCGAACTCGTTCGGCAGACCTGCGTTCGGGTACGCGCTAACGCGCGTGTCGGCCATGCGTGCGAGTTCCGCGATATAAGCGCGCAGCTCAGTTGCGCCGAGCGCGCAGTTGAGTCCGATCATGAATGGCTTGATGTGGCGCACCGAGTTCCAGAATGCCTCGGTGGTCTGTCCCGAAAGCGTGCGCCCGGAGGCGTCTGTAATCGTGCCCGATATCATGACAGGCAGTTCAACTCCGCTTGCCCGGAACGCACGTTTGATGCCAACGATTGCCGCTTTCGCATTCAGCGTGTCGAAGATCGTTTCGACGAGTAGGAAATCAACGCCACCATCGATCAACGCAACTGAGGCGGCTTCGTACGTGTCGGCCAGCCGGTCGAACGTGATATTCCGGAAACCAGGGTCGTTTACATCGGGCGAAATAGACGCCGTGCGGTTCGTCGGGCCCAGCGCGCCCGCAACGTATCGCGGTCGCCCGGTCTCCGCCGCGACAGCATCTGCGCATTCCCGCGCGAGCCGTGCCGAGGCTGAATTCAGTTCCGTAACCAACGATTCCATGCCGTAGTCAGCCATCGACGGTTCGTTCGAATTAAACGTGTTCGTCTCGATGATGTCCGCGCCCGCTTCGAGAAACGCTTTGTGAATATCGCGAATGACATCCGGCCGAGTGATCGACAACAGGTCGTTGTTACCCTTCAGGTCGCGATCCCAGTCCGCGAAGCGTTCACCGCGGTAGTCGTCCTCACCGAGGCCGTAACCCTGGATCATCGTGCCCATCGCCCCGTCGAGCAGCAGGATGCGCTCATCGAGCGAGCTAAATAGCGTGTCTATTCTGTCTTTGCGGTCCATGGTTCCTGCTCAGGCTGTTACGTGATCGGGGCGCACGCCAAGTGCGTGGCAAATGGCAAACGCGAGCTCCGAACGATTTAGCGTATAAAAATGAAATTCCGAAATACCTTCGGCCTGTAGTTTTCGCACCTGGTTGATGGCGACGCTGGCAGCGATCAGCTGTCTCGTCTGTGCATCGTCTTCCAGACCGTCGAACCACTGGCGCAGCCAGTCGGGCACACTCGCGCCGCAGGCCGCAGCAAAGCTTTCAAGTTGCGGAAAACGTGTGATCGGCAGGATGCCCGGGACAATCGGCGTATTGATTCCCGCAGCAGTACAGCGGTCCCGGAAGTTCAGGAAGACATCGGTATCGAAGAAGAACTGGGTAATCGCACGCGTTGCGCCGGCGTCCAGCTTCCGTTTCAGGTTCTCGAGATCGAAATCCGCGTCCGGTGCCTCGGGATGTACTTCGGGGTACGCCGCCACCGATATCTCGAAGTCACCGATCTTCTTGAGCCCTTCGACGAGATCGGACGCATACGCGTAGCCATCAGGATGCGGCTCGTAATGATCGACATCTTTTGGCGCATCGCCGCGCAGAGCCACGAGATGCCGAATGCCCATATCCCAGTACTCGCGCGCGATGTCATCGATCTCGCCGCGACTTGCACCAATGCAGGTCAGGTGAGGCGCCGCGCGCAGGCCCGTTTCCTTGATGATGCGTGCAACGGCGTTATGCGTACGTTCACGCGTCGAACCGTCTGCACCATAAGTAACCGACACGAAGCTCGGATTCAGCGCGGCCAGACGATCGATCGACTGCCACATGGTGGCTTCCATCTTCTCTGTTTGCGGAGGGAAGAACTCGAACGAGACCGCAGGTTTGTCTTCAAGTTTGATATTCATAATGTCGCTACTCCGAGCAACCAGCCCGGGTTCTTATCGGGAATCGACCGCGGCGACGCGAGTCGGAGACCCGTCTCTGCAGCCCAGTCGGTGAATGTCTTGCGTGTCTTGTCGGCGCCGTCTGCACCAATCGTCGCGAGCAATAGCACTCGCCCGCCTGCCTTCAAAAGTCGCAGGGCTTCCTCGATCGCTGCAGCCGGGCGCTCCGCACCGCGCAAGACGTCGTCGAGAATGATCGTGTCGAACTCGTTATCGTCGAACGGCAGTGAGTACATGTCGCCCTGGCGCAAGGAACAATTGGGAGAACCAGCGAGCAGCAGTTCAGCACGAGCAAGGCGACGAGCATCGGAGTCGACATCGACCCCAATTACGCGGTGCGCGCGGGTCGCGAGCAACTTGAGAATGCGTCCCTGCCCACAACCGATATCGAGTAGATCGCCCAGTGGGGCAGCGACCGTCAGGTCAACGAGTGCTTTATGCAGGAGGCGTTCATCGCCGGACTCGACAAGCGGGGCCGGCTCATCCTCGGCCCTCAGTTTCCTGAGCTTCTCGACGTCACGCGCAAATTCGGGCTCGTCGTCCGGCAACAGTGACAGCAGACGCCGCCGCGCCGGCGAATCGATACCGTTGGACGGAACACGGTAGTAGACGAAATGGCCGTCGCGGAATCGCTCAAGCAGCTCTTCGGCGATCAGTTGTTTCAGATGCTGGGAGACACGGGGTTGGCTAAGGCCGGTCACATACGTCAGCTCGGACACACTGCATTCCGCTATGCCGCACAGGGCGACGAGCCGCACCCTGACCGGGTCGGCCAACGCCTTGAACTGGCTCAGCAATTTGTCCGTCGACGCTTTCATATAAATATATAACGATTCTTTTATATTTAAGGCCGGACAGTATAGCCCATTTAAGGTACCAGTTACCTTTATTGGGAAAAAAGGTAACTGGTACCTTTATTGCGGAGTTCGGTAACTGACCCCGAACTATTGGACGGAGTCGGGGGCCGGGACGACGTTGTCGGCGAAGAGGCGTTCGACGTCGACTGCGTCGAAGTGGCGGCGGTGGCCGCAGTATTCGCAGATGACCTCGATGCTGCCCTGCTCCACCAGGGCCTCACGGGACTCTTTCTCGCCGAGCATCTTGAGAACATCTTCGGTCTTGCGCGCCGAACAGCGGCAGCGAAAATTAACCACTCGCGATTCGTACACGCGGACATCGTCTTCGGCAAACAGCTTGCCGATCAACTCGAGGCCAGCATCGCCAGAAAAGTCTTTGGTCGCCAGCGTTGCGGCGAGAAACTGCAAGCGGCTCCAGTCGTCTTCGTCGATCGTTTGGCCGGGGACCTGCTGCAAGAGAATGCCGCCCGCAACTTCGTCATTGGCAACCAGCGCGACGTGGCTCGGCACCTGCACGGAGCGCGAATAGTAGTGTTCCAGACTCGCAGCAAGCGACGTCTCATTAATTTCCACGATGCCCTGGTAGGGTCGATCCCCGTTATCAACGGTGACCGCGCATTGGGAACCTCTCGCCAGATCGGCAAAGTCTGTCGCCGCCTTCTCGGCATCGACTACCGCCATGCCCCGCACATCAAGATCGCTCGTGCACTGCATGACAAGCATCTGCAATGCGCCGGCACCCTGGATCTGCAACGTGGCAACGCCGTCGAACTTGAGACTTTGCGCGATGAGCCCGGTCGCCGCCGCGGCGTGGCCGAGGGTTTCGGTCACAAGCGCATCGTAGTCGTGGTCGCGCAACATGCGCCGCCACGATCGCGACAAGTGGATAAGCGCGCCCCGAACGGGAAGCGACTCGAATCCGAATGGAATGACGCCGTCGCCAGACATGGCTAAGCGCTGAGCTTGGCTTTCAGGATCTGGTTGACCTGTCCCGGGTTCGCCTGGCCTTTCGTTTCCTTCATGACCTGGCCGACGAAGAACCCGATCAACTTGTCCTTGCCTGCCTTGTACTCTGCAACCTGGCCTGGATTTGCTGCGATGACCTGGTCGACAACGGCTTCGATAGCCGACGTGTCCGTGATCTGCTTGAGGCCTTTGGCTTCGATGATCTCGTCGGCCGAGCCCTCACCTTCCCACATCGCCTCGAACACCTGCTTCGCGATCTTGCCCGAGATGGTGTTGTCATGAATTCGTGTCATCAGGCCGGCAAGACCCTCTGCAGAGATCTTGCTGTCAGCTATTTCCAGGCCTTGCTTGTTCAGCGCACCCGACAGGTCGCCCACTACCCAGTTGGCAACGAGCTGCGCTCTCGCATCGGTCGCCGCGATTGCCGCTTCGAAAAAATCGGCTACCGGACGCGAAACGGTCAGTTGTGCGGCATCGTCTTTCCTGAGTTCGTATTCATCAACGAAGCGCTGCTGCTTCGCATCAGGAAGCTCAGGCAAAGCCGCACGTACGGTTTCGATGTACTCCGCGCTGATCTCGACAGGCAGCAGATCAGGATCCGGGAAATAACGATAGTCGTTCGCCTCTTCCTTGGAACGCATCGAGCGTGTCTCGTCCTTGTCGGAATCGTACAGGCGCGTTTCCTGCACGACGTCACCGCCATCCTCGATCAGCTCGATCTGGCGCTCGATCTCGTAGTTGATCGCTTTCTCGACGAAACGGAATGAGTTCAGGTTCTTGATCTCGGCACGCGTCCCGAGTTCTTCCTGCCCGTTCGGTCGCACCGACACGTTGGCGTCACAACGGAACGAACCTTCCTGCATGTTGCCATCGCATATGCCGAGATAACGCACGATCGTGTGGATCTTGCGCATGTACTCAACGGCCTCTTTCGCCGAACTTATCTCTGGCTCCGAAACGATCTCCAGCAACGGCGTACCAGCCCGGTTCAGATCGATGCCTGACGATTTATCGAGACCCTCGTGAATCGACTTGCCGGCATCCTCTTCGAGGTGCGCGCGTGTGATGCCGATACGCTTGTTATTGCCGTCAGCATCCGTGATGAACAGCTCGCCGAACTCGACGATCGGCAGTTCGTACTGGCTGATCTGGTAGCCCTTCGGCAGGTCCGGGTAGAAGTAATTCTTACGCGCGAATACTGAACGCGGCGCTACCGTCGCATTCACAGACAATCCAAACATGGCCGCCATTTGCACGACTTCCTTGTTCAGGACCGGCAGGACACCCGGATACCCGAGGTCGACGAGGCACGCCTGCGTGTTCGGTTCTGCCCCATAAGCCGTTGATGCGGCGGAGAAAATTTTTGATTTGGTCGCAAGCTGCGCGTGGATCTCCAGACCAATCACTACCTCCCATCCGGCGCTCACTTGAACGCCTCCGGGCACGCCGTGTGCCAATCGGTTGCCTGCTGGTAGGCATGGGCACAGCGCAGCAACGCGCTCTCGTCAAAATGATGGCCAACAAGGTGCAGCCCGACCGGAAGGTCGTTCACAAAGCCACACGGTACCGACATCGCCGGAAAACCACCGAGGTTCGCACCGATCGTGTAGATGTCGTTGAGGTACATCGTGATCGGATCGTCGACCTTGTCGCCGAGCTTGAACGCCGGCGTCGGTGCCGTCGGTCCCGCTATGACATCGACTTCCTCGAATGCCTTCTTGAAGTCGTCCGCAATCAGGTGCCGCACCTGCTGTGCCTTCAGGTAGTACGCATCGTAATAACCGGCCGACAACACGTACGTTCCCGTCATGATGCGGCGCTTCACTTCGTCGCCGAAACCCTCACCCCGACTACGGCAATACATGTCAAACAGGTCTTCGGCATTTTCAGCACGATGACCAAAGCGCACACCGTCGAATCGTGACAGGTTCGATGAACACTCGGCCGGCGCCACGACGTAGTACGTCGGCACCGACAGATCAATATTGGGCATGTCGACTTCAACTGCCGTCGCGCCGAGCGACTCAATCGCAGCGATCGCCTCCCTGACCTTCACGCCACAGTCAGCATCGAGGCCCTCGTCGAAGTGCTGGCGAACGACACCAATCTTCAGTCCCTTGATCGAGTCACCGAGCTCAGCAAGGTAGTCCGGTACGGGCACATCAACACAGGTGGAGTCGCGTTCATCAAAACCGGCCATGACGCCGAGCAGTCGTGCTGCATCCTCGGCCGAACGCGTAATCACACCTGCCTGGTCGAGGCTCGATGCGAACGCGATCATGCCGTAGCGCGACACGCGACCGTAGGTCGGCTTGATGCCTACTGTTCCCGTGAGCGCGGCTGGCTGGCGAATTGAGCCACCGGTGTCGGTTGCTGTTGCAGCCGGTGCCAGGCGTGCAGCGACGGATGCGGCCGAGCCGCCGGACGAACCGCCCGGAGAGCGCTCGAGGTCCCACGGGTTTTTCACGGGACCAAAGTAACTGGTCTCGTTCGACGAGCCCATCGCGAACTCGTCCATGTTCGCCTTGCCGAGCACAACAGCGCCGGCGTTGGCGATGCGCTCGACAAGCGTCGCGTCGTAGGGCGAAATGAAGTTGTCCAGCATCTTCGAGCCGCAGGTCGTCCTGACACCACGCGTGCAGAAAATGTCCTTGTGAATGATCGGCAGGCCGTTGAGTACGCCGCCCTCGCCTGCCGCCCGGGCCTGGTCCGCGCGCGCAGCGGTAGCGAGCGCCTGTTCGCCGGTCACGGTCACCAGCGCGTTGAGCGCCTCATCGTGCGCTGCAATGCGATCGAGCAAGGCCTGCGTCAATTCGACGGACGAGAACTCACCGCTATCCAGACCGGCGGCAAGCTCGGTCAGTGTTTTCGCGTGCAGGTCCGTCATTCGATGACCTTGGGTACGAGATACAGCCCGCCGGCTACGGACGAGGCATTCTCCTGGTAACGATCGCGCTCATCTGGCTCGGTTACGATGTCAGGACGCAGTCTCTGGGCCACGTCGAGCGGGTGCGCCATCGGGATGACGCCGCTCGTGTCAGCTTCCGACAGGTGGGCGACGAAATCGACGATTTTGGAGAGCTTTTCGACGCTCTCGGCGTACTCGTCGTCGCTTAATTTGAGTCGCGCCAGCGCAGCAATCTGCTGGACCTGATCTTTATCGAGTGACACGCGTGAATTCCGCTATTTTGTACCTGATTCAAAGGGCCCGCCTCGGCGGGGACGCAATAATACACGGCGCCTTGTGGAATGTCGTGCGCATTGCTAGATTACGCCGTTAATCCACTTTCTAGGCCCCATCCCGCATGTTCAAGAATATCCTGGGTTATTTCTCCAATGACCTGTCCATCGACCTCGGCACAGCCAACACCCTGATTTACTCGAGGGGGCACGGCATTGTGCTCGACGAACCGTCCGTTGTGGCGATTCGTGAAGATTCCGGCCGCGGCGGCCGGGTCGTGGAAGCGGTCGGCATGGAGGCCAAGAACATGCTGGGCCGCACGCCTGGCAACATCACGGCGATTCGACCCCTGAAAGACGGCGTTATCGCCGATTTCACGGTCACCGAGAAGATGCTTCAGCATTTCATCAGGAAAGCGCATTCGTCGCGGTACTTCCGCCCGAGCCCGCGCGTCCTGATCTGCGTTCCCTATGGCTCGACCCAGGTTGAGCGTCGCGCAATTCGCGAGTCGGCCGAGGGCGCAGGCGCGCGCAAAGTACACCTTATTGACGAACCCATGGCCGCAGCCATCGGTGCCGGCATGCCCGTACACGAGGCGCGCGGCTCGATGGTCCTCGATATTGGCGGTGGCACCTCGGAAGTCGCGGTGATTTCGCTGAACGGCATCGTTTACGCGGCCTCAGTTCGTATCGGTGGCGACCGTTTCGACGAGGCCATCACGAGCTACGTGCGTCGCAATTACGGCATCCTTATCGGCGAAGCGACAGCCGAGCGCATCAAACACGAAATCGGCTCGGCATTCCCGGGACAGGAAGTCCTCGAGATCTCGGTCAAGGGCCGCAATCTTTCGGAAGGTGTGCCGCGCAGCTTCACGCTGAACTCCAATGAGATCCTCGAAGCCCTGCAGGAACCGCTGCAAGGTATCGTCGGCGCGGTCAAGGAAGCGCTCGAGCAAACGCCTCCCGAACTCGGTGCCGACGTTGCCGAACGTGGCATCGTGCTGACCGGCGGTGGCGCCAAACTGCGCGACATCGACAAACTCCTGATGGAGGAAACCGGATTACCCGTAGTCATTGCAGACGATCCGCTGACCTGCGTCGCCCGTGGTGGTGGCCGCGTCATCGAGCTCATCGATGAGCATGGTCCTTCCGTATTCGGACTGGAGTAGGGCCAGGCGCGCGTAACGATGGTCGCGTCCCGGGAAAATCACAGCAATCCAGCCCGCATCCCGGCGCTGGGCATCAGGACCCTCGCTCTGGTTCTGATCAGCATCATGCTGATGTATCTCGATCACCGCGAAAACCACCTCGATGGCATCCGTAGCGGCATCGGCGCAGCGGTGTACCCGGTGCGCGTTGCGGTCGACGCGCCCTCACGTCTTTGGGGATGGCTCGGTGAATCAACAACGTCACGCAACCAGATGGAACTCGAGTTGGGCCGCCTGCACGCCGAGCGCTTGCTGACCAACGCTCGCCTGCAACGTCTCACGGCTCTCGAAGCCGAGAATGCACGGCTGCGCGCACTGCTCGAGGCCCGCACGCGAGTGCGTGACGAGGTTCGCGTTGCGGAAATCATGGCGGTCGACGCCAATCCCTACGAACACAACATCGTCATTGATATTGGCAGTCGCGACGGCGTCTACGACGGCCAGGCCATTGTTGACGCCAACGGTGTCGTCGGCCAGGTAATCCAGACCGGCATCATGACGGCGAAGGCCGTGCTTATCAGCGACGCCGACCATGCCCTGCCTGTCGAAGTTAACCGCAACGGGCTGCGGACTATCGCTGTGGGTACTGGTGAAATCGATCAACTCGATCTGCCGTTTCTGCCCAACAACGCAGACATACGTGCGGGCGACCTGCTGGTCACGTCAGGTCTGGGCGGCGCGTTTCCTGCCGGCTACCCGGTGGCGGTTGTAAATTCAGTCACACGCATTCCGCAGGAACCGTTTGCCGATGTAACGGCGACGCCCGCTGCAGCACTCGACCAGGTTCGCGAAGTGATGCTGATCTGGTCCAAGCCAACTGTTGTCACGGAGGATGCCGATGAGTAGAGATCGCGCGTCCCGACGCTTGCCCATCATCATCACGCTCATCGTGGGGCTGATGTTGAGCATCATGCCGCTTCCCGAATCGATCAAGGCGTTTCGACCCGACTGGCTCGCGTTGCTCATGATCTTCTGGGCCATGCAGTTGCCGCGCACCTGGAGTGTCGGTTCAGCCTGGATTGTTGGCATTGTGCTCGACGTTTCCTACGGGACCCTGCTTGGCCAGCATGCGCTGGCACTGTGCGTCATCGTGTTCATCACAATTCGCTTCCACCTGTTGATGCGCGTGTTCCCGCTGTCGCAATTGTCAGCGACGGTTTTTGCGTTGCTGGCGATGTACCAGTTCATCCTGTTCTGGGTGAACGGCGTAGCCGGCGTAACTGCGCCATCGATCACCTACTGGGCGCCTGTCATCACCGGTACGTTGCTCTGGCCCTTCCTGTTCATGTTCCTGTCGGGAATCGGATACCGGGCCCGGTCGAGAGGATAGGAAGTGACGTCCCTCCTGTCCTCGATCAAGGATGTCCATTCGGAGCGACGGCTGTTCATAGCCCGAGTAATTCTCTCAATTGTCATATCGTTGCTGCTGATCGGCACGGTCGTCGCACGCCTCGTGCAACTGCAGGTCGTCAATCACGAGCTTTTCTCCGAGAAATCGCAGGGCAACCGTGTGCGCATCGAACCAGTGCCACCGATTCGTGGCCTCGTGTTCGATCGCAAGGGCCGCGTCATCGCCGAAAACCTGCCGGCCTACCAACTCGAGCTGATCCCGGAGCAGGTCAGCGACATCGACGACACACTGAACCGGCTCGCGGCCATCAACCTGATCGAGTTCGAGGATATCGAGCGCTTCAAGGAGCTGAGTCGCAATGGCCCACGATTCAAACCCGTAACGCTGAAGTTCCGACTCAGCGAAAAGGAAATCGCGAATTTCGCGATCCAGCGCCCCCGATTCCCAGGCGTCGACTTTCGGCCGCGGCTCGTTCGCCACTATCCGAATGGCACAGCCGTGGCGCATGCCGTCGGTTATGTCGGCGCGTTGAGTACGAATGACCTGCAGCGCCTCGACCCGGCCGCCTATGCGGGCACCTCACACACGGGCAAGACGGGCGTCGAAAGTAGTTTTGAATCGGACCTGCATGGCGATACCGGGTACCGACACCTTATTGCTAATGCCCGGGGCCGCCAGGTACCAAGTGATACGAGCGAACTGCTCGATACCCTGCCCGATGACCTGACCCCTGCGCCCGGCGCTAACGTCTACCTCAGTATCGATCTCGATCTGCAGATGATCGCGACCAAGGCGCTGGAGGGTCGGCGCGGCGCACTGGTTGCGATCGACCCGTGGACCGGCGAGATACTCGCACTCGTCAGCGCGCCCTCGTTCGACCCGAACCTGTTCGCTGTTGGTATGACGACTTCGCAATACCGCGAGATGCAGGACAACCCGGATCGCCCGCTGTTCAACCGTGCGGTGCGCGGCACCTACCCGCCTGGTTCGACGATCAAGCCGATGCTCGCGCTCGCCGCGCTGGAAACCGGCGCAACGAATCTCACACGCAAGACCGTGTGCCAGGGCTATTTCACGCTGCCGAACGACGATCATCGCTACCGTGACTGGAAGCCCGAAGGCCACGGCCCGGTCGACCTTCACGATGCGATTGAACAGTCCTGCGACGTGTATTTCTATGAAATCAGCCGTGAAATCGGTATTGACGCGATGCACGATTATCTGGATCGCTTCGGCCTGGGTACCAAGACCGGTGTTGACCTGGACAGCGAAAGTTCAGGCCTGGTGCCTTCGCGCGAATGGAAGCGTGCGGCGTTTAGCAGTCGCGACGACAAGCGCTGGTATCACGGTGAGACCGTCATCGCGTCAATCGGCCAGGGCTTCATGCTGGCCACGCCACTGCAGTTGGCAGCGGCCGCCGCCGCGCTGGCCACGCGCGGCGAGCGCTATCGCCCGCACATAGTCGCCGCTGTCGAAGATGCGCTGACCAATGACCGCCGTATCATCCAGCCCGAGCGGTTGCCCGATGTCGAGATCAGTAACGACTTCTATTGGACGACGGTAGTCGGTGCGATGCATGACGTCATGCAAGGGCCGCGCGGCACGGCACGCGCCGTGGGCTTCGGTGCCCCGTACGAAATGGCTGGCAAGAGTGGCACCGCGCAGGTCGTGTCGATCGCCCAGGGCGAGGAATACGACGACGTAGAACTCGAAGAACGACAACGCGATCACGCATTGTTCATATCGTTCGCTCCGTTTGACAACCCACGTATTGCTGTCGCGCTGATCGTCGAGAACGGCGAGAGCGGCAGTGGCGTCGCGGCACCTATTGCAAGGTCCATCATGGATGCTTACCTCGGGTACGGTGACGATGCGCCTTAGCGACACACAACGCTTGCTCGCACCGAAGTCCGCGCCGCTGTCGGATTTCGCACGCATCATGCGCCGCCTGCACATCGACGGGCCATTGCTCGGCGCGCTACTGCTCATCTGCGGCTTTGGCCTGTTCGTGCTCTACAGCGCGGTCGGCGAAAGCAACCGCCTGCTCATGAACCAGGCCATTCGTCTCGGCGTGGCATTTATTGCGATGCTGATCGTGGCGCAGCTGCCCCCGGACTTCCTGCGTCGCTGGACGCCCTGGGCCTACCTCGCGGGCCTGATATTACTGATCCTCGTCCTGACCCAGGGCGACGTCGGCCAGGGCGCGCGCCGCTGGCTCGATCTCGGGATCCGCTTCCAGCCATCCGAGGCGATGAAGCTCAGTGTGCCGATGATGACGGCCTGGTTCCTCCACGACCGCCAGATTCCGCCCAAGCTCAGGCACCTCGCCATTATCGGGATCATGATCGTCGTACCGACCTTGCTCATTGCCAAACAGCCCGACCTCGGCACAGCGCTACTGATTGCCGCGTCCGGCGTGATCGTGATTGTGCTCGCCGGAATATCGTTCAGGCTAATACTCGGCCTTGGAGTCCTCGCCGTACCTGGCGCGCTTGTGCTTTGGAATTTCATGCAGGAATACCAGCAACAGCGCGTGCTGACTTTGCTCAATCCTGACAGCGACCCTCTCGGTGCCGGTTACAACATCATCCAATCGAAGATCGCCCTCGGTTCCGGCGGCTTGTTCGGCAAGGGCTGGACCAACGGATCGCAAGCCAAGCTCGAGTTTCTTCCCGAGCGCGATACGGACTTTATTTTTGCCGTACTCGGTGAAGAATTTGGACTTTTCGGCGTATTGACCCTCCTGACGCTGTACCTGTTCGTCGTCGGCCGTGGCCTCTACATCGCCGTGCAGGCGCACGACACTTACTCCCGTTTGCTCGCGGGCTCTATCAGTCTGACTTTCATGGTCTATGTTTTCGTCAACACGGCCATGGTGACGGGCCTCGTGCCCGTCGTTGGTGTGCCCTTGCCGCTCGTTTCGTTCGGCGGCACCTCGATGGTGACGCTGATGGCAGGTTTCGGTATTCTCATGTCCATTCACTCCCACAGGAAATTATTGCCGCACTGATGAAAAACCGCCTCCTCGCAGTCGCTGCAATCCTCCTCGTATCTGTTTCCTGCTCTCAAGCCGCCGACAAGACACTTGTCGACGTCGCGCGCCCGGACGTTTCCGCCTTCATTGATGAAATGGTCGCCTCGCACGAATTTAACCGCGACGCACTATCCGGTGTTCTTGCCAAAGCCGAAATCAAGCAGTCGATCATCAAGAAGATATCGACGCCGGCCGAGCGCAAGCTGGGCTGGGCTGAGTACCGCAAGATCTTCATTACCAAGGCGCGCATCGCAGCCGGCACGACGTTCTGGCTTGAGAATCGCGAGATGCTCGAGCGGATTCACAAGGAGACCGGTGTCTCGATCGAGATGATCGTCGGGATTATCGGCGTCGAGACCTACTACGGGCGAATCACCGGCAAAGATCGTGTTATCGACGCACTCGCGACGCTTGCGTTCGATTATCCGCCACGCTCAAAGTTCTTCCGCAACGAACTTGTGCAGTTCCTGATCCTGGCTCGCGAAGAGGAGATCGACCCAACCGAACCTTTGGGTTCCTACGCCGGAGCCATGGGCCGACCGCAGTTCATGCCATCGAGCTTCCGAGCCTACGCGGTCGACGCCACGGGTGATGGTAAGCGTGACATCTGGAACAACTGGGCAGACGTCGCGGGCAGTGTTGCAAACTACTTTATCGAACACGGCTGGCGTACTGGTGAAGAGGTTGTATCGCAGGCAACACTGAGCGGTCGCTGGGTTGGTCCCGTTCCGGAACCGAAGAACACGCTCAAGGCAACAGACACCGTTGAGTCACTGAGCAAGAAAGGTGTGCTGTTTTCGACGGACCTGTGCGCCGACAGCAAGGGCCAGTTACTCACCTACGAAGGCGATGATGGAACCGAGCACTGGGTTGGCTTCCACAACTTCTTCGTCATTACGAAATACAACCACAGCGTCATGTACGCGCTGGCGGCATATCAACTCGGCCAGGAAATCGCCAGCAAGGTAGCCGCAGATGCGAGCTAGTTTTCCGCTGCTGGCGATAGGCATGCTCGCCATCGCTGGTTGCGGCGGCAACAAATTAAAGGGTGATGGCCCACCCTCCGGCAGCATGCGGGGTCCTGATTTACCCGGTGACGCTGTGCCTCGGCCCGAAGCACGCAGTAAGTACGGCAACGGCCCGGTCTACGAAGTGCTCGGAAAACGCTACACGGTTATGCCATCGAGCGCCGGCTACCAGGAACGTGGCGTCGCATCCTGGTACGGCAAGAAATTCCACGGCAACCTGACGTCAAATCGCGAAACCTACGACATGTACGGGATGACGGCCGCACACAAGACACTGCCGCTGCCGACTTACGCACGCGTGCGCAACCTGCGCAACAACAAGTCGATCGTCGTGCGTGTCAATGACCGCGGTCCGTTTGTACACAACCGGATTATCGACCTGTCGTATTCCGCGGCGATGAAGCTCGACATGATCAAGGACGGTACGAGTCTCGTTGAAGTTACAGCCATCAGCTACGACCAACCCAAAGGCGACCGGCCGACACGCGTCAGCACACCGCCGCCGACACCACCAGCCCCGACCGACGCAACTCGGCCCGTAGCCGCGAGCAACCAGGTCTATGTGCAGGTCGGCGCTTTCGGGGATCGGGCCAATGCCGAACGCCGCCTTGGCGTGCTCTCGCAGGCAGGTATCGGCAGTGCGTTCATTCACGAGGAGCGGTCGGCGGACCGCGTGCTCTATCGCGTCCGTATCGGACCCGTTGCGGACGTCGTGCAGTACGATGTAATCGTCGAAGAACTCGAAAACGTCGGCATCACCGATCCGTACCTAATTACCGAATAGCCGCGTACAATACGCGCCCAATCCCTATGCCACCCAGTTAAGAGACCCCATGTCCAAACGTCTGTCCTGCGCCATCCTCGCCCTTGTTTTCGTATCTGTAACAAGCGCTTACGCCCAATCCGCTATGCCCGCTCCGGCGCCGCCGATCATCGGAGCCAAGAGTTACCTGGTAGTAGATGCACAGACCGGGCAGGAACTGGCGTCGCTGGATCCGGACAAAGCACTGGCGCCGGCAAGTCTGACGAAGATCATGACGACGTATGTGGTCTTTGCAGCCCTGAAGCAGGGTCAGATCACCCTGGAGGACGAGGTCACGATCTCTGAGAAAGCCTGGCGCATGCCCGGCTCTCGCATGTTCGTCGAAGTCGGTAAGCGAGTCGCGATCAAGGACTTGTTGCTCGGCATGATCGTGCAGTCGGGCAATGATGCGAGCGTAGCGCTGGCTGAGCACATTGCCGGGACCGAAGGCGTGTTTGCACAGATGATGAACCAGTACGCGCAGACGCTTGGTATGCATTCGAGCAATTTCCTGAATGCGACCGGTATGCCGGCAGAGGGCCATCTCACGACCGCCCGCGACCTGGCCACCCTGACACGAGCCATGATCAAGGAATTCCCCGATTACTATCAGTGGCACGCGGTCAAGGAATTCACGTTCAACGACATCAAACAAAGCAACCGCAACTCGCTGTTATGGCGCGACCCGTCAGTTGACGGGCTAAAAACCGGCCATACAGACGATGCCGGCTATTGCCTTGTTTCTTCGGCAAAGCGTGACAACATGCGCATCGTCTCGGTTGTATTGGGTACGTCGAGTACCAAATCACGCACCGATGGCAGCCAGGCATTGCTCAACTACGGGTTCCGTTTCTTCGAGACACGCCTGTTGTTCAAGGCGGGTGAAGAAGTAACCACGGCACGCATTTGGAAATCGGCGAATGAGACATCACGCCTCGGCGTACTCGAAGACCTCTACATCACGGTACGCCGCGGTACGTACGACCAACTGGAATCGACACTCGACGTTCCCGCGATCCTAGAAGCGCCGATCGCCGCTGGCCAACTTGTTGCCCAACTCAAGATCTCTCTTGGCGAGCAAGAAGTAATGAGCACACCCTTGCGCGCGCTCGACGACAATCCCAGCGGTTCGTTTTGGCAGCGCACCAGGGACAGCGTCAGCCTCTGGTTCGAATAAGCATGACTGAAGAGTCCGCAATTGAGTTTCCTTGCGAGTTCCCGATCAAGATGATGGGACGGAATACGCCGGAATTTCGAGCGACTGCACGCACGCTGGTTGAAAAGCACTCGGGCGCAGTTGGCGACGATGCTCTGCAGGCCTCACTCAGTCGTAATGATCGTTTTGTTTCTGTCACGGTGACGATTACGGCAACCAGCCAACAACAGCTCGACGCGATCTACCAGGACGTGAGCGATCATGAAGACGTCCTGATGGCGTTATGAAGACGTGCTTTCGCGGCCGGGAAGAATATGTGCCGCTATGGCGCGAGATGCAGAACTTTACCGATACGCGTGACGAAAATACGCCTGATGAAGTCTGGTTCTGCGAACACCCGCCAGTCTTCACACTTGGACTCAACGCCGCCAGGGAACACGTGCTGGCGCCCGGCGATATTCCTGTTGTACAGATTGATCGAGGTGGCCAGGTCACGTTTCATGGACCTGGCCAGTTGATGATCTACCCGTTGATCGACATCCGGCGTGCCAACATCGGGGTACGCAAACTCGTAACGGCGCTTGAACAAAGCGTCGTTGACCTGGCCGCAGATTACGGCGTCGAAGCAGCGGCTCGAGCCGATGCACCGGGCGTCTATGTCAACGGCAAGAAGCTGGCGAGTGTCGGGCTCAGGATTCGCCGCGGCGCGAGTTTCCACGGCATGGCACTGAACGTCGATGTCGACCTCGAACCATTCTCACGCATTAATCCGTGCGGCTACGAAGAACTCGAGATGACCGACCTGCACAGGTTGGGAATCGATCTGCAAATGAGAGATACGTCGGAAAAGATCCTGCCGCATTTCCTGCAGCACCTTGACCTCAATTAAGAGGCGTAAGCGAGCGACCTGAGTACGCAGCTGTAGTCACGCGTTGCGACGATGCCAAGCGCGAGCATAGAATGTTTTTCGCCAAGGAAAATAGCCAGGTCTGGAGCTACTCGTTACTCTTGGATTTCGCCCTGATTTAGGCCGCCCGTCAACACGACGACCTGAAAATCCTTCTGCTTCAGTATGAAGGCCGCCGCTGAACTGCGCCGGCCGGTATCACAACACACTACGTACCGTTTTTCGGGATCGAGCATATTAAGCTTATGACGAAGAAGGTAAAGCGGCAAATTCATGGCGCCATCGTTGTGGAAGACCTTGAATTCACCAGGTAGTCGGACATCGAGCCATTGACCGCCGTCGGCAACGACTTTGTCCGCTTCGTCTCGGTCCAACCACTCGAGCATCGGCTGTTTTAGGAGGGACTTAAAGTCGTCTCTACCCAATCGCATCAAGCTGCCGTCCGTCTGCATCCTTATCGTCGCGTTGCACTTTGCTTCCGAGAGCAACGCTTCCTCACCGAATGTGTCGCCGACTTCCAGCTCAGCCAGGTCGATGCCCTGGTCACTCAAAGGTGTCTCGCGTGTCACCATGCAGCGGCCATGGCTAATGACGTAGAAATATTCGCCATCATTGCCCTGCTGGACAACGATGTCTCCCGCTTTGTAGTTAACCTGCTGTAGGCGCATGAAGATCGTCTGAATATTCGCCGGGGGTATCTTTTGGAAGGCTTTGATATTGAGAAAGGCGGCCATCCAGTTTCCGGTCTCCTTAAGTTGTTCGGTGCTGAAGTCGCCAACTTCATAGATACCGGTCTGATCCCAGGTCAATGTCACATCCAGAAGTTCACTATCTATACTGATGTACTTAACGACGCCTGCCGCTACGGCAGTCAGCTGGCGTGGCAGTATGGGGGCGATCGGGTTACGTGCTTCCTCCGTCCCACCCGCGATGGTCTGAACGACTTTGTCGCCTTCCTTGAGTTCTATCATCCCGTACAACACATAGACCGCCCGCTTATCTGTATCGCCCTTCTTGAAAAGCGCCTGGCCGCGGTTCGCTTCCAGCAGTTCGATCTCATTTAGAATCGCCTGAAGATTATTCTTCTTCAGCGAGTTCAGTGGAGAGAGGCTCCTGAGTTGAGCCATTTCAAGTTTATTGGCCATCGAGTGCGGGACTGTCCACTGGGGAGGATTTCCAATCCGGGATGCACCAAAGTTTAACATGCGGTGAACGTCTGCTTGTGGCCGAAAGCAGACGTTTCGCTACAAGCCGGCCTCGAGCGCCGCAAGTCGCTGCGGCGTACCCACATCTGCCCAGAGCCCTTCGTAGAGTGAGCCTGACAGCTCACCACGATCGGCGGCCTCACGAAGCATCGGCGCAAGCGGGAAACGCCCTGCTTCGCAGCCATCGAAAAACGCCGGCCGATAGATCGCAACGCCACTGAATGTGCACGCGGCATGCTCACCATTTTGAATAAGCCCCGCGTCGATATCGAAATCGCCGCGCTCACGATAGTCCGGCGTTGGCACCATGACGAGATGCCCGAGGTGCTCGTCCTTAAGCTCAACATCGGGCACCGGCATGTGAGTATAAATGTCGGCGTTCACAACCAGGAAGGGCTCGCTCCCTAACATCGGCAACGCCTTGTGAATACCGCCGCCGGTTTCGAGGATGTCATCGCCCTCCTGACTGTAGACAACCTCAAGTCCGTATCGCGAGCCTGTTCCAACACGTTCGACGATCCTGTCGCCGAGCCAGCCGAGATTGATGACGACCGTCTTGATACCTGCAGACCGCACATTCTCAAGATGACGTTCGAGCAGACTTTGGCCACCGACTTCGATTAGTGACTTGGGAAGCTCATCCGTTAGCGGCCTCAGGCGTTCGCCTCGTCCAGCTGCCAGTATCATTGCTCTCATGGACAACCGTCCATGTGAGGCAAGATTCGCTCCTCGATCAGCCCGACCAGAAACTCGACTTCCTTATAGCGCGGACCGAGATCGACGATGTACGACAACGTTCGAGGAATATCCGCGAGATAGCCGGGCTTGCCATCTCGATGATTTAGCCGCGCGAATATACCGGCAGCTTTCAAGTGCCTCTGCACGCCCATGAGTTCGAAGTATCGCCGGAACTGGTCTTCACCAATACGTTGACGAACCGATGCGTCAATTCCGTTGTAGTAATCGAGCGCCCATTGCCACACCTGTTCGGCTGGCCATTTCGCGTAGCAGTCCTTAAGCAGCGATACCAGGTCGTAAGTCAGAGGTCCTTCGACAGCATCCTGAAAATCAAGGATCCCCGGATTGTTATCGTCCGTCAGCATGAGGTTGCGTGAATGATAATCACGATGCACGAACACCTGTGGCTGATCGAGTGCGTTCGCGACGAGTACGTCACAACATTCCTGCCACGCGCGTTCTTCATCGGCGGTCAGCGAAATTCCCAGATGCGTGCCGCACAACCAGTCATGAAACAGCGACACTTCGAATCGCAGCAACTCGTCGTCGTATGCCGGCAGCAGACCCTGGTACGCAGCACCCCGCCGTTGCATCGACACCAGGGCCGCCAGCGCATCGCCGTACAAGGCAGGTGCTGTTGACGCGTCATGCTGCAGTTCCTCGAGGTACTCGCGCGTGCCGAGATCACTCAACAAGAGAAAGCCTTCGTCGAGGTTGGCTTCGATAATGCGCGGCGCATTGAGTCTCATCGCCTCGAGGTAACCAGCGATACGCATGAATGGCAGGCAATCTTCCTGCGTCGTTGGCGCATCCATTGCGATGAAACTATTTGGCCCCGAATGCAATCGAAAATAGCGACGAAAACTCGCGTCACCGGAAGCGGGCACTGGCTCGCTGCCCGCGACAGCTTTGATACCGCTGATCCAGGCTTTCAGGGCGGACAGGCGGGCATCCGCCGGAATTGTAGGACTCTCGATTGCAGTTCTCCGTAACGCGTTGAAGCACCTCGAAAACTATGCGAAGGTAACAAATACCAATGCTTGATAACATCCCGTTCATGCAAGCCCCGGCCCAAAGCTGACCCAACCACCGTTTTGTCTGTGAAACCACTGATAATTGCCTGCTCGCTGCTGGCCCTGACACATGCGCACGGCGCGGATGAACTGTCCTGTGGAACGTCCCTCGGCCAACCGCTGGCGGCGGACTCGCCATTGCGCCGCGTTGTACTCGACAATCCCGAGACAATTCAGCTTGAGGTCGGCCGGTTCGAGGCGCAAGTCGGGGACCACCCGGCAGCCAGCATGACAGGCGGCGTCCTGCTGCGCCGCGACGACAAGATTGCGGGCGCAGACTCAGCGCGCTACGACCCGCAGCAACGTGCGCTGCTACTGGAAGGGGGTGTTCGTTACGAAGACCCCGGTACACAGATCATTAGCCGCTCGGCCGAGTTTGGCTACGAGATGGGTCGCATCCGTTTTGAGGGCGCCGAATTCTCGCTCGGCAGCAGTAATGCGCGTGGTGCGGCGGACGTGCTGGAGATCAATCAGAACGGTACGCTGTATCTCGGTGAGGTCGAGTACACGACTTGCCCGCCCGGGTCGGAAGACTGGCTGCTGCAAGGCAAGTCGATCAAGCTCGACACCAACGAAGGAGTCGGTACCGCAAAAGGCATGAAGCTGCGTTTCAAGAACGTGCCGATTCTCTACCTGCCGTACATCTCTTTCCCGATCAGTGATGCGCGCAAGTCCGGCATTCTGACACCCGAAATCGGCAGCTCAGGACGCAGTGGCAATGAAATTCGCGTACCGTTTTACTGGAACATTGCGCCGAACTACGATGCGACAATCACGCCGCGCCTGCTAACGAGTCGCGGCCTGCAGCTTGGGACTCAGTTTCGCTACCTGACTGAACGTAACGAAGGGGCAGTCACCGCCGACTACCTGAAAGACGATAGAATCCTGAAGGACTCGCGGTATCAGCTGCTCTACAACCACAACACATTGTTCAACAATGGCTGGCGAAATCGGATCAACTTTCATGAAGTATCCGACAGCCAGTACTTTGAGGATCTCGGCGGCAGCTTGAGCGTCTCCAGTATCACGCATCTCGATCGGCACGTGAGTTTCGACTACTACTCGCAGTACTTCTCACTGTTCGCACAGGCGCAGGACTTTCAAACGATCGACGACGCGATCCTGCCCTCTGATGAGCCCTATCAACGCTTGCCGCAGGTATTGCTCAACGCGAACTGGCCCGTCGGCATCCTCCATCTCGGCATCGACACCGAACTCGTCAACTTTGACCGTGAAGTCGGTGTTACGGGATGGCGCTTCAACGCAACGCCGTTAGTCGAGATACCCGTTACCAGGCCTGGCTGGTTCTTCACGCCGGCGGTCGCGCTAGACCACACGCGCTACGATTTGTCGAACACCTTGCCGGGTGAAACGACTGAGCCGACACGCACCGTTCCGATAACAAGCATCGACACTGGCCTCATTCTCGAACGCGCGATGACCAATTCGAACCGCATCCAGACAATCGAGCCGCGTCTGCTGTACGTGAATATTCCGTACCGTAACCAGGATGACCTGCCGATCTTCGATACGATCACGCCGGACATCAGTCTCGTGCAGCTGTATCGCAAGAATCGATTCCTGGGAGTCGATCGCGTCGGCGACACCGATCAGGTCAGCCTTGGCGTCACGTCTCGCATACTCGATCTTGATACCGGTCGTGAGCTCATGACAGCAACGATCGGCCAGACTCACTACTTCGGCGACCGCGATGTGACCTTGCCCGGCATGTCCTCCTCCACATTCGACCAGTCCGACTACATAGCCCAACTGCGCTTCCCGCTATTCAGGAACTTCAACTTCGACCTCGGGCACCAATGGGGCACAGGCGACAACGGCACAACCAAGTCGGAAGCACGAATGCAGTACCGACCCGCTGGCAACAAAATCCTGAACCTTGCGTATCGATTCCGTCGTGACTCCCTCGAGCAGGGAGACCTGTCGTGGTCCTGGCCCGTCACTTCGAACTGGAACTTCGTCGGCCGCTACAACTTTTCATTCCGCGACGAGGAAGTCCTTGAGCAGTTTTTCGGCCTCGAATATGAGAGCTGTTGCTGGGGCTTGCGGCTTGTATCCCGCCGCCACATTTCGACGCGCGACGGAACTCGGGATTCCTCGTTTGGTCTGCAATTGGTACTGAAGGGAATGACGAGCGTCGGCACGGCAGCTGATAAATTGCTCGAACGTGGTATTCTTGGCTATTCTGCAGATCTCCGGTAGTAAAAATTGTTAAAATTCAAAGCTTTATGCGCTATCGTCGCAATCGCGGCTGCGCCCGTAACCTTCGCTGACGAACTCTCCGAGACGGGCGAGTTCCTCGATGGTGTTGCCGCTATCGTTAATGAAGGCATCGTCCTCAAGAGCCAGCTCGTCGATCAGGTCAAGGCGATCTCGAGCCGCGCGCTCGAGCAGGGCATGCAGTTGCCACCACCTGAAGTGCTCGAAGAGCAGGTCCTCGAACGGCTGATCCTGTCGGAAATTCAACTGCAGCGCGCCGAGCGCATCGGGCTCGAGGTTTCCGATGAGATGCTCAACCAGTCAATTGCCAATATTGCTCAACAGAGCGGTGTGCCATTCGAAGAAATGCCGCGCTTACTGGCAGCCGACGGCGTGAGCTACGCGGAGTTCCGTCACTCACTGCGTGAAGAGATCACGATCGACCAACTGAGACGTATCGAAGTCGGCCAAAGCATCAACGTATCGGAGCGCGAGATCGCGCAGTGCATTGCGGATCTGGAAGGTAACGTCGTTGCCAATTCAGAATACGAGCTCTCACATATCCTGCTGACATTGTCCGAATCGGCAAGTACAGACGAAGTTGCGGAGACCGAGGCACTGGCCAACCAGATCTACGCACAGATTCAGAACGGTGCCGACTTCCGCGAAATGGCCGCTCGCCATTCGGCCGGGCCGACGGCACTTGAAGGTGGTTCGCTTGGGTGGCTGCAGGGACAGCAGGTTCCGACCCTTTTCACGGACGTGCTCCAGGAAATGGGCGCCGGTGATGTATCGGCACCGATTCGCGCCGCGAGCAGCTTCCATATTGTCAGAGTTGATGACCTGCGCAGTGCCGTCGAACGAAGCGAGGTCAACCAGGCCAAAGTGCGCCATATCCTGATCATGCCCGACGAGATCATCGATGACGCGACGGCGAAGCAACGACTCGAAGAGACGCTCAAGAAAATCCGTGGGGGCGAGGATTTTGGCGAGCAGGCCAAGTTGCTGTCGGACGACCCGGGATCGGCAAATCTTGGAGGCGATCTTGGTTGGGCAAACCCCGGCACTTACGCGCCCGAGTTCGAGCAGTCGATCGCGACCGGCGAGATTGGCGTCATATCGGAACCTTTCCGCACACAGTTTGGATGGCACATCCTCGAAGTCCTCGAGCGCCGCGTTTACGACAACACCGAGGACCTGAAGGAGCGCAACTGCGACCTTCGGATTCGCAACGGCAAGATGGAAGAAGAGTCGCAGCTCTGGATGCAGCGCCTTCGCGATGAGGCTTTCGTCGAGACGCGCATTTAGATGCGCAGCTCAATGTGAGCCTGACGAAGACACTCGTTGTCACCGCCGGCGAACCTGCCGGCATCGGTCCCGAACTCTGTAACGCGCTCGCGGACAGCCCTTATGCCGATGATGTCGTAATCATCGGCGACCGTCGGCAACTCGACAATCGTCTGCGAACTATCGATACGCCCTTCCCCGTCGAAGTCCCTCCGGGCAGCCCGAGCTCGGCTAATGCCGATACCCTGCTCGCGGGACTACGAATGGCGGCCGAGGGCTGCATGAAAGGTGAATTCGCAGGCATGGTGACCGCACCGCTGGCAAAGAGCGTGATCGCCGACAGCGGCGTCGAATTCACGGGACACACTGAATACCTTGCGGCGATCACCAACGCCCCACTTCCGGTCATGATGCTCGTCGCAGGCGACCTTCGCGTCGCGCTCGCGAGCACCCACATGCCATTGCGCGATGTGGCCGACTACCTCACCCCGGAGCGCCTGCAACACGTGCTGCATATCCTGCACCAGGACCTGAAGAACAAGTTTGGAATTGAATCGCCGGAGATAGTGGTTTGCGGGCTCAATCCGCACGCGGGTGAGGACGGGCACCTTGGCGACGAAGAGATCAAATGGATTACGCCGACCCTGGTCGAACTCCGCAAGCAGGGACTGAACCTGCGCGGCCCGCTGCCCGCGGACACCGCGTTCACGCCAGCGGCTGGTCACAAGGATGCCGTGCTCGCGATGTACCACGACCAGGGACTGCCAGTGCTCAAATACGCCGGCTTTGGCCATGCGGTCAACGTCACGCTGGGTCTGCCGATCATCCGCACCTCCGTTGACCATGGCACTGCATTTGATATCGCCGGCAAAGGCCAGGCGGATCCTGGCAGCCTGCTTGCCGCGGTTGAGCTGGCCAAGACTATGGCGTTGAGCTGATGGCTTCTCGGCATCGCCCCCGCAAGCGCTTTGGCCAGCATTTCCTGACCGACCCGGGCGTTGTTGATGCGATCATTCGGGCCGTTCATCCGACCAAAGAAGATGTCATCGTGGAAATCGGCCCGGGACAGGGCGCGATAACAGATGCGCTTGCACGCAATGCCGGTCATTTGCATGCCATCGAGCTCGACCGCGATCTCGTCGCACAGCTGCGCCGTCAATACGATGGCAATCCGAACGTCACGGTACACGAAGCTGATGCGTTGCAGTTCGACTTCTCCTCACTGGGCGATCGCATACGCGTGGTCGGCAACCTACCGTACAACATCTCCACACCGCTACTGTTTCACTTACTGAAGTTTCGCGGTCAGATTCTGGATATGCATTTCATGTTGCAGAAAGAGGTTGTCGCTCGCATGGCGGCCGGACCTGGCAGCAAGACTTATGGACGCCTCGGCATCATGCTGGGTTGCCATCTGAGCATAGAGTTCCTGTTCGACGTGCCGCCGGACGCGTTCGACCCGCCGCCCGAGGTGACCTCGGCCCTCGTGCGTCTCGACCCGCTGCCACCCGACACGTTCGACATCCAGGATGAAGCCGGACTGTCGACGCTTGTGTCGACTGCGTTCATGCAGCGTCGCAAGACGCTGCGCAATTCATTGAAGAAACTCGTCGACAGGCCTGACTTCGAGGCCATCGGCATCGACGCCGGGCAGCGACCCGAGCAGGTCTCGATCTCGGACTACATCCGACTGAGCAATTATCTTCGGCAGAAATCAGGCTAGAATGGCCGCATGGAAGAACAGCAGCATGATATTCGTATCAACGTGGCAACGAGCTACATCGATGACCAGTCCGAGCCCGATGCTGATCGATACGTCTTTGCTTACACGATCACGATTTCCAATGACGGTGAAGTTCCCGCGACACTATTGAGCCGTCACTGGGTAATTACGGATGCCAACGGCAAGGTTCAGGAAGTGAGTGGCGATGGCGTCGTTGGCGAACAGCCGCACCTGGAACCCGGGGAACGATTTCGCTACTCCAGCGGCGCCGTGCTCGAAACACCGGTCGGCGCAATGCAGGGTCTGTACCGTATGGAAACCGATGCGGGCGCGAGTTTTGACGCGCCGATCGAGCCGTTCACTCTCGCAGTACCAGGTCTCCTCCACTAGGGAAGTTTCATGGCCGTTTACGCAATCGGCGACTTGCAGGGTTGTTACGACCCATTCAGGCGACTCCTTGACGAGATTGATTTCGAGCCCTCGAAAGACACGCTCTGGCTGACCGGTGATATCGTCAACCGTGGCCCCAAGTCGCTGAAAACGCTGCGCTTTGTGCGCGAGTTGAGCGATTCCGTCGTCACCGTGCTCGGCAACCACGACCTGCATCTCCTGGCGCTCGAGGCCGGGGCCGTGCGCTTCGGCAAACGCTTTGGCTCGCTCGAAAATATACTGAAGGCCAGTGACGCTGAAGAGCTCTGCGACTGGCTGCGCCAACAACCGCTTGCACACTACGACAAGAAATTGAATACGTTGCTCGTGCACGCCGGAACACACCCTCGTTGGAGTGTGAAGAAAACGCTTGCTCGTGCAGCTGAAGTTGAGACGGCACTACAAAGTGACGACTACCCGAACGTACTCGGCAGGATGTATGGCAACGCACCTAACAAGTGGTCCGGCAAACTGACGGGCTACAAGCGATTGCGGTTTATCATCAATTGCCTGACACGTATGCGCATGGTGACTGCCGACGACCGTCTGGAACTCACATTCAGCGGTTCGCCATGGCGTGCGCGCAAGGGCCTGCGGCCCTGGTACGAGGCTGAGCCACTGGCCTGGGATGGCACGCGCGTCGTTTTCGGACATTGGTCCGCGCTCGGCCTCATCGTTCTCCCCGAACTCATTAGCCTCGATACCGGGTGCGTGTGGGGTCGACAGCTGACCGCAGTGCGCCTCGACAAACGCCTGCCTCGTGTTGTTCAGGTAGACGGTCGCTCGTAGAGCCTGAACGAATAGTCGAACGCATTTTTTTCGTCAGCGAAACGTGGCTCGTCGCTGACGAGACGCCACTCGCCCCTGTCTACCTCGGGAAAGAACGCATCGCCTCCGACCTCCGCATGCACGCGCGTCAGGTACAGTCGCTCTGCATTTGGCAGGAATAGCGCGTAGACCTGGCTGCCACCAATCACCATGATTTCGCTCGCGCCGGCAGCGACGGCAATCGCCTCCTCTTTTGAGGCAACAACGTCGCAGCCATCGGCGGCGAAATCTGCCTGTCGCGTGATGACGATGTTTTGCCGACCTGGCAGCGGGCGACCGATTGAGTCCCAGGTCTTGCGGCCCATTACGATGGGCTTGCCCATGGTGATCGCCTTGAATCGTCTGAGGTCGTCGGACAGGCGCCAGGGCAGATCACCATCCGCACCAATGACGTTGTTCGCTGATGCTGCGACGATGATGCTGATCATGTTGCCGACTCAGACGGCGACAGCCGCCTTGATATGCGGATGCGCCTCGTAGTTGAGAATTTCAAAATCGTCAAATGTGTAGTCGAAGATACTTGGCGGACGCCGCTTGATGGCCAATGTTGGCAACGGCAGCAGCTCACGCGCGAGTTGCTCATCGGTTTGCTCAAGGTGGTTGAGGTACAGGTGGCAATCGCCGCCCGTCCAGATGAAGTCACCGACCTTGAGATCAGCCTGCTGCGCGAGCATATGCGTCAGCAGCGCGTACGACGCAATGTTAAACGGTACGCCGAGGAAGATATCGCAGCTGCGTTGATACAACTGGCAGGATAATTTGCCATCCGCGACGTAGAACTGGAACAGGCAGTGGCAAGGCGGCAGCGCCATGTTGTCAATCTCAGCGACATTCCAGGCGGAGAGAATGATGCGGCGCGAATCCGGCGTCTCTTGCAGCTGTTGCATGATTTGCGAGATCTGGTCGACCTTTCGACCATCGGGTGTTGGCCAGCTGCGCCATTGCACGCCGTAAACCGGCCCGAGGTCACCATCTTCATCCGCCCACTCATCCCAGATCGAGACGCCATTCTCCTTGAGGTAACGGATGTTGCTATCGCCCGATAGAAACCAGAGCAACTCGTGGATAATAGACCGGAGGTGCAATTTCTTGGTCGTGACGAGCGGGAAACCCTGGGAGAGATCAAAGCGCATCTGGTGTCCGAAGACGCTCAGTGTGCCTGTCCCGGTCCGGTCTTCCTTGCGCGTGCCCGTGTCGCGCACCAGCCGCATCATGTCCAGGTATTGCTGCATGTCAGGTTGCTGCCCCCTGCTTCGGGCGGTACGCCATGACCAGCATAATAGCGCCCGCCGCAATCATCGGCACGGTCAGAATCTGTCCCATCGTCAACCAATTGAGTGCCAGGTAGCCGAGGTGCGCATCCGGCACACGATAGAACTCGACGAAGAACCGGAACACGCCGTACAACAACAGGAAAAGCCCTGAGGGAGCCATGTAGGGCCTGGGCTTGGCCATGTACCACCAGAGGATTGCGAACAGCAGAAAACCCTCGAGGATCGCCTCGTAAAGCTGGGACGCATGCAGGACCTGGCCTCTGACCATGAAACCCCACGCCACGTCGGTCGGCTTGCCCCAGAGCTCGCCATTGATGAAGTTGCCAATGCGGCCAAAGCCAAGGCCAAGCGGCACCATCGGCGCGATAAAGTCGGTCATCCGCCACATCGTGAGGCCGAGCTTCCGGCCGTACATCCACATCGCGATTAGCACGCCGGCCAGACCACCGTGGAACGACATGCCACCCTCGGTGATCTTGACCAGGTACAGCGGATCCGAGAGCAACTGCTCGGTCCCGTACACGAGTGCGTAACCGATGCGGCCACCCAGGATGACGCCGAGCATCCCGTAGAAGATGAGGTCATCGACTTGCTCCGCTGTGATCGGGGAGTCAGCGCGCTTGCTGCGCCGCCTCGCCAGCCACCACGCAAGAAGGAAGCCGATAACGTACATCAGCCCGTACCAGCGAATCTTGAGAGGCCCAATCGCGAAAATAATCGGGTCAATCTCGGGGTATGTCAGCATGAAATACGGCTCACTCGGAACAGAAGCCGGTATCATAGATCAATCCATGCCAAATCGCCTCGCCAAAGAAACCAGCCCCTACCTGCTACAGCACGCCAATAACCCCGTCGACTGGTACCCGTGGGGCGACGAGGCGTTTGCTGCCGCACGTGCAACAGGTAAGCCTGTGCTGCTATCAATTGGCTACTCTGCGTGCCACTGGTGCCACGTCATGGCGCATGAGTCGTTCGAGGACGATGCGATAGCCGACGTCATGAACGAGTCGTTCGTGAACGTGAAAGTGGATCGCGAGGAACGGCCTGACATCGACAAGATATACCAGACCGCTCACCAACTGATCACGCAACGCAGTGGCGGTTGGCCGCTAACGATGTTCCTGGACGGTGATAACCAACGCCCGTTTTTTGGCGGCACGTATTTCCCGAACGAGGCGCGCTACGGCATGCCGGCGTTTTCGGACCTGCTCAAGAACATCGCGACGTTCTACACCGACAAACGCGACGACGTGCGGGCGCAAAGCGACAAGATCCTTGATGTTTTCACGCGGCTGGAGCCCTCCCCCGCGGACAATACTCAGGCACTTGTCGCAGAGCCACTCAAGACTGCGCGCGAAACGTTCGAACAAACCTTCGATCGAGAGTACGGCGGCTTCGGCTCGGCGCCCAAGTTCCCGCATCCCACCACGATCGACCGGCTCCTGCGCCACTGGCGCAGCACGGCAAACGAGACGGAACCCGATGTAGAAGCATTGTTCATGGCGGCACTATCTCTCGCGCGCATGGCCGAAGGCGGATTGTTTGACCACGTGGGTGGCGGTTTCTATCGATACTCTGTGGATCAGTACTGGCAGATCCCGCATTTCGAAAAAATGTTGTACGACAACGGCCCGTTGCTGGCCATCTACGCGCAAGCTTCGATCGCGACCGGCGATAAGCTGTTTGCCAATGCGGCGAACGCCACGGCCAACTGGATGCTCGCCGACATGCGCGACGACAACGGCGGCTTCTACGCGACCCGCGATGCCGATTCGGAAGGTCATGAGGGTCTGTACTACCTGTGGGACCCGGACGAAGCTCGCGAACTGCTCGGCGACGACTACGAACTATTTGCTGGCCGGTTTGGCTTGAACGAGGAAGCCAATTTCGAAGGTCGATGGCACCTGACTGTGCGCGCACAGGTTAGCGATGACGAGGCCGAGACGATTGAAAAAGCGAAGCGCATCCTGCTCGCTCACCGGGAGAAGCGCGTAGCACCAGCCCGCGATGAGAAGCAGCTGACGGCATGGAATGCGCTGGCGATTCGCGGACTCTCTATCGCCGGACGCTGCCTTGAACGCCCGGACCTCATCGATGCAGCTGCTGACGCGGTGGACTTTCTGTGCAACAAGCTTGTGCAGGATGGCCGCCTGCTGGCCAGCTACAAGGACGGTGAGGCACGTTTCCCAGCCTATCTCGACGACCATGCGTTTCTGCTCGATGCGCTGCTCGAGTTGTTGCAGGCCAGATGGAACACGCCGGCACCTCGAGTTCGCGCAGCAGGTTGCCGAACTTCTGCTTGAATATTTCGAGGATGTCGACAACGGTGGATTCTGGTTCACAGCCAATGATCACGAAGAATTGATACATCGATCGAAACCCTATGCGGACGAGGCAGTTCCGTCGGGGAACGGGATCGCGGCATTCGCCTTGCAGCGCCTTGGCTTCCTGCTCGGTGAGACCCGTTACCTGGATGCGGCCGAACGTACCCTACGCGCAGCCTGGCGTGCAATCGATGAATACCCGCACGGGCACGTGAGTCTGCTGGCAGGTCTCGAAGAATATCTCGAGCATCCCGAGATCGTCGTGATTCGCGGCAGTGCTGACGACATTAGCCGCTGGCGGGATTCAGCGTCGAAGATTTACGCGCCGCGGCGGTTGGTATTCGCTATCGATGAAAAGGAAACGGGTTTGCCCGGAGCGCTGGCCGATCGCGCAGCCGTCGACGGTGAAACTGTCGCGTACCGTTGTCTCGGCACGCATTGCGAAATGCCGGTTACGACCTGGGAGGCATTGGCCGGCCAGCTGATAGAAACCGGCTAGGTGCGGCCTCTATTCGCCTCTTCAAAATACTTTACGTTCTTGTCGATGTCGTAGGGACCGAAACTTTTCAGGGATGTGCCGTCAGGATATCGCCGGTCGCTGCTACGACATCAGCACCGATGGCTCCGCGAAAAGACACTGGCAACGATTCGACACGCATTCCCAGGTTGCGTTGCACCGCGAAATGCAGGTGCGGCCCACTCGAGAAACCCGTATTGCCGGAATCCGCAATGTACTGACCGGCTTGCACCCGATCGCCCGGGCTTACGCGAATCGAATTCCAGTTGAGGTGAGCGTATACGGCGTAGGTGCCGTCGTCGTGCAGGATTCGAATAAGGTTGGCCAGTTTCGCGTATTCGTCTGCGTCGGGGCCGCCCTTGAAATTGGTGCTGGCGACATCGAAAACGACGCCATCGCGGGCGGCGACTACATCGGTGCCGACAGGCATCGCAATATCCACTGCATACATGCTGTCGCGCGTAAGATGCGTTGTTGAGTCCGGATACGTCTGCGTTACCGGAAAATGGGTACCAATGGAATACGGCACTCGATAGGTTGTGCTGGCTGATGGTCGCGCACCAGGATCGCCGGGTAAATACGCGTAGCGGTAGTCGACGGACCGTGAGTCCGCGCCGGCAAGTACGGCCAGGTTGAGCAGTACGAGATTGCTTCGGGCCGGTACTGTCCAGCGCAATTCCTGGTCGGGATGCGGGTATTCTACGCCCACGATACTCGCGAATTCGAGCCCGACTTCCATGGGCGCATACGACCGGTTTCGCACTATAAATTCGAGGCTGGAGCCTGTGAACGTATGCGCGACCGTGACGCCGCCCTGGCTGGCCCGCCGAGCGACGGTGCGAATCTCCGCATCCTGCCCATCGTCAGGCGGTCGATCGGAGAAGATCCATTCCCCGCTGTCCCCGCGGTACTTGTACATCGTTTCGGCTGTCGCAAGACCGCAAGTCAGCAGTGCCGCGAGAAGCAGCAGTATCGGTAAGCGTGAGTCTCGGTCAGGAGCCAAATTCTGTTCGTCTCCAGCCTTCATCGGTACGGCGGATTTCATAAGCCGGCCAGTATTGGGTGTCGAGCTTTAGTGTAATCACCTCGGTCGTTTCATTCCACGTTACTGTCTTCAGGCGAACGGACTCGCGATGACCTATGTCCTTTACAGCATCAATGAACGCCTGCAAATTGGGCGTAGGTATTTCATTGACTTCAACGACGCGGCGTCCTGCCCAGAGCCCGTATCGCGTCGCGGGAGATCCATAGCTGAAGTAGGCGACATAGACGCCGTCGGTGGAGACGCCACGTTGCGCAGCCATTGCGCGGTGCGGGTCCTGGATCAACGCACCGGCCCAGGAGACCGCCCTGTCGATGCCGAGCCCATCGAGCACTGCGGTCCGTACCGGTATCTCGAGTGCTTCGTCGTTCCGCCAAACGGTTACCGTCACTTCGGGTTTCTGAACGGCGTGCTCGAGTTCGCGGAACGACGTGACTACCTCGCCATCGATGGCCAGGATCATGTCTCCATTCTTCAGGAGCTCCGCCGCCGGCGTTCCGGATACGAGTCGCGTGACGCTCAGCGCCCGCCGGCGGACCCGGTTGTTCTCTTCGAGTAGTCTGACCCACTTTTCGTCCACACCCATCTTGCGGGCGGCAAACAACGGCGCGTAGACGAACTCGGCCTCCAGCGAATAGAACGGCTTGCCCTCACGGACGATTTCGATAAATTGCTGTGCGACTTCGGATCCAACACCGCGATTGAATTGAGCCGTGTCGCCGCCCGTCTGTACTGCGAAGCTCGACCATGTCGCAAGGACCTTGCCCCGCTTGTTGATCAGCACACCGTCGACATCACCCGGCGCGTTGACGAGGGATATACCCTCGATGTTCGAATCGCGAAAACGCAATGTGCGCGAGAGCGGCAGCATCAGCGGATCTACCGAGGACACCGTGCTTTGCTGGTGTACGAGTTGGTGATCGCCCTTGATGCCGACAACCCAGACTTCGTCGCCGGGGCGCAGGGTCTCGGTGCTGAATTCAGCCTCCTGGACTGGCGTCTTGCCGATGCTCGCCGGGTCGTAGGAGACGAGGGCGTAGTTATGCAACGGATGCAGTTGCTCGACTTTGCCGCGCACCTCAAGTGAACCCGCAAATGTAATGGACACATCGCCTATGGCAATCGGTACCGTATTGCGGTCGACGAGCACGTAGCCGCGCTCCTTGTCGACGATCAGGCCCGTCCCGTAGTAATGGCGATCCGCCACACCCGAGAGCGTGTACGGCAGATCGAATGTCACCACGACCAGCGACGGCGCGATCGCCTGGATGATGGGGTCCTGATACTTGGTCAATCGCGTGCTGCTGGCTTCCTCTGGCTCAGGTTCGGGGCCCTCAGCGAGGTCTTTGCACGGCCAGACGCCCAGCGCGTCATCGCGCACGCAGCGGCGCGTCGGGAACCATATGCGATCCATTTCGAGCAGACGCACGATCGAGTTCTGCGGATTTTCCATCGTCACGTAGCGCACGAGCGCGCGTTCACCGTCCGCCAGTTGTGCGAGCGCCGCTTCGAAATCATCAAGATTGCTAACGGCCTCGCCGTCCATCTCGACGATAACTGCACCACGTGGAATTGCCGCGCGCGAGAACAGGTAACCGGGGTTCGCTACGTAAACGCCGTCGGCCTGTCGGTTGTAATGACGGGCCTGCTGGTACGACAGCTGGTTCACGATGCCGTCACCAATCTCGATGTACTCGGCAGGCGTGATCGTGTGCAGATCGTCCACACGCACCGTTGCGTCGATGCGCCTGCCACCCCGCTCCACCTGGATCTCGATTTCTTCACCGACGTTACCGTCGAGTACGGCCTCGAGTGGTACGAACTCCGTTACCAACTCGCCGTTGACCCGGATCAGGATGTCGCCGGGCGCAAGCAGGTCCGATGCTGGCGACTCAGGAATAACCTGCTCGATCGTGAGCATGCCGGTCTGGTCAGGGCTTGCTTCGCGCGCGAGCCGTTCCGACTCGTCGGTAAGGCCCAGACGTCGGAGCTCGTCGTAAGGCTCTCGGCGGAATGTCGTTTGCAGCGTGCCTCGAGATACGGCGTTTCCATTCTGCAGTTCCCGAAGTGCGCGCTCAATACGATCCAGAGGCAGGAAAAAACTGCTTGCCGCCGAATTGTTTGCGCCGGCGTTCAGGGCGACTACCTGTCCTTCGATATCGACGACGGGCGAACCCGAAGAGCCGCCCGACGTGCCGGACGCAGCCTGCAGGTAGAACGTGTTGAAGTCATTGTAGTTGCCGCGGCCGTACTCGGGCGCCTTGCGATCCAGGCGGGCAATCGTGCCCGCGAGAATGGAGAGCTGCTCGCCCGCGTCGTTACCGATGACCCGTATCTCCTTGCCGATGCCTGCACTATCGGGGGCAAGTGGCAACTCGACCGGTTCAATGTATTTCAGGTCAGCCGGGTCGTAGCGAAAAAAGCCAAAGTCATGCACGGGATCGCGATAAACGGGCGTCAGGCGCACTTCCTCGTTATTCCGGAATACGGCTTCGGCAATCACGGGACCGGGGGTCACTACGTGCCGGTTGGTCAGGATCAGGCCACGTTCAGCGTCAACGACAAAACCCGTCGCCTGACTGGACGTATTCCATTCCGTGTCGAACGCCCGAGTGCTGTCGACGCGAATCGAGACGACGCCCGATGAAATGCGTTCCAGCGTTTCCGTCCATGCTGTGTCCTCGGCGGCGAGCACCGGGACGCAGAGCGTCAGTGCGGCGAGAGCCGCGAGAATCCTGCCGTGGGTCATATGCTTCCTGATTACGTAGGGGTTCGGGGTCAGTTTCCTAACTTCATACCATAGGACAATGATAACTCTGACAAGGTCCTGAAGAAGATAGGAAACTGACCCCGAACTCCGATTTGAGCAAAATCCAGCGCCTTAGGCGACTGCAGGGGTCACAAACCCGAAATCCGGTCCGGTCGCCTGCAAGCAGCCTCCCAAGGTGCACCTACTCAGGCGCGTACCGCAGGTCGAGCTCGCGGGCAGCCTTGACGTCGTCGAGACGACGCACGGGCATCGTGTAGGGCGCCTCCTTGTACTGGACGCCATCTTCTCGCGCGGCCTTCACGATATCGGTCATCGCGGCCACGAAATTGTCGAGTGTCTCCTTGCTCTCGGTCTCGGTCGGCTCGATGAGCAGACACTCGGGCACAAGCAGCGGGAAGTACGTGGTCGGCGCATGGAAGTTCTTGTCGAGCAGTGCCTTGGCCACATCCATCGCAGTCAGGTGCAACTCCTTGGCCTCATGCTTGAGCGTCACGATGAACTCATGACTCGCACGACGATCGGGAAACGCTATTTCGAAGCCGGCGTCACGCAGGCGCGCCATCAGGTAGTTCGCATTCAGTGTTGCGTAGTCGGCCACGCGCTCCATGCCGTCACGACCCAGCATGCGCATATAGACGTAGGCGCGCAGCAGCACACCAGAATTGCCCATGAAACCGGACAGGCGACCGATGCTCTCGGGGATGTCCGCTTCTGATGACCAGTCATACACCGTCTCGCCATCGACTTCGGTCTTCTTCACAACCGGGATCGGCATGTAAGGCAACAGACGTTTGTTAACACCGACCGCGCCCGAGCCTGGCCCGCCACCGCCATGTGGCGTCGAAAAGGTCTTGTGCAGGTTCATGTGGATGACGTCGAAGTCCATGTCACCCGGTCGCACCTTGCCAAGAATCGCGTTGAGGTTGGCGCCGTCGTAGTACAGCAAGCCGCCCGCATCGTGGACCATGTCCGCGATGTCCTTGATGTGGCGTTCGAAGACACCCAGGGTCGACGGGTTCGTCAGCATGATGCCCGCTGTCTTCGGGCCGAGCACCGCCTGCAACGCATCCATATCGACGTCGCCGTCCGGGCCTGTCGGAATCTCCTTAACCACACAGCCGCACATGGTCGCTGTTGCCGGGTTCGTACCGTGCGCGGCATCCGGGCAAATAATCTCGTTGCGCTCATTTTGGCCACGAGCGTCGTGATAGGCCTTGATCATGGCCACACCCGCCAGCTCGCCCTGCGCGCCGGCCATCGGCGTAAGCGATACACCTTTCATGCCCGTTACATCCATGAGCATCTCCTGCAGTTCATACATGCAGGACAGGAAACCCTGGCCATGACTGACCGGACCCAGCGGGTGCCGGCCAGCGAACTCGGGCAACAATGCGAGCGCATTACACGCACGTGGGTTGTATTTCATCGTGCACGAACCCAGTGGGTAGAACTGCGTGTCGATTGAGAAGTTCTTTTGCGACAGGCGCGTGAAATGACGCACGGTTTGCAGCTCGGAGGCTTCCGGCAAACGCGGCTTGTCATCTCGCAGGAACTGCTCCGGGATTGACGTGCTGGTCTCGTCGGCAGGGGCCTGTGCGAAGGCGCGGCGACCGCCACGCGATTTTTCAAAGATCAGGTCACTCATCTATTTCAATTCCCAACGCGCGGAACGCGGCCGCATAGTCCGGCTCCGATTTAATGTCTTCAATGTGTTCACGGTGCACGATCGTGTTGTTTTCATCGAGCACGAGAACCGCGCGGGAGAACATGCCGGCCAGCGGTCCATCCATGATCTGCACGCCGTAGTTCTCACCAAACCCGGCATGACGAATCGCCGAAAGGCCCTCAACATTTTGCAGCTCGTGCTGTTTCTGAAAGCGCTTATGTGCAAACGGCAGGTCATACGAGACCATGAGCAGTGCAAGATCGTCGCGACCGGCACCATACTGGTCGAACTTGATGACCGACTTCGCGCACACTTCGGTGTCGATGCTGACGAAGATGTTCATGATCTTGCGTTTACCCGTCCATTTGGTAAGCGAGACGTCCTGCAGCTTCGTGTTTACGAGCGACACGTCCGGCGCGTAGCTGCCAATACGCGGCAACTCCCCATACGTCTGGTAGCTCGCGTTGTCGAAGAGGACCTTTGCGACGATTGTCCCGGACATCAGGCCATCACCTCAGCAAAGGCCGCTATGCAGGCATCGATATCGGCATCGGTCTTGGTTTCGGTTGCACAGACAAGCAAGGCGTCGCATCCGGCGTCAGTTGTCAGGTCGTAACCACCCAGAATGCCACGCCTGGCCAGCGCTTCAAGCACGGGTGCAACCGGACGATCCACCTTGAGAGCGGCCTCGTGAAAATAAGGACCTTCGTAAAGGCGCTCGATACCATCGATTGCGCACAGTCCATCCACGAGTCGTGTCGTGTTAGCGTGCGATTTGCGCGCCACGCGCACGATGCCTTCAAATCCCAGCAACGACATGTGAATTGTCGCCGCCGTCACCATGAGGCCCTGGTTCGTACAGATGTTCGAGGTCGCCTTGGAGCGGCGGATGTGCTGCTCTCGCGCCTGCAGGGTCAATGTGAACCCGGGATTACCATCGAGATCGGTCGTGCGACCCACGATGCGGCCCGGCATCTGCCGGACGTGCTTTTGTTTACACGTCATGTAACCGAAATACGGTCCACCCGATGACAGTGGAATGCCCAGGGGCTGACCCTCGCCACAGGCGATATCGACGCCCTGCTCACCCCAGTGCCCCGGTGCCTTCAAGAGCGCGAGTGATGTCGGGTTAGCAATCCCGATTGCGAACGCACCCTGCTCATGCGCCCAGTCGGTGAGCCGATCGACGTCCTCGAGCGTGCCCGGGAATGTCGGCTGTTGCATCACTACGGCGACAGGTTCCCGACCGTCCGGAAGCTGGTCGAAGGCGACGTTGCCGGTCTTTGCATCCACTGGCAACCACTCGAATTTCAACCCCTGGCTTCCGGCGATAGCTTCGGCGACATGCTCGTACACCGGATTCACACCCGGCGCGAGTAACACGATCCCTGACTTGACCTTGCGGTTCGCGCGGACGGCCATGAGCGCTGCTTCGGCGAGACCGGATGCGCCGTCATACAAGGACGCGTTGCTGACATCGAGACCCGTCAGCTCGGTGATCATCGTCTGGTATTCGTAGATCGTCTGCAGTGTGCCCTGGCTGGCCTCTGCCTGGTACGGCGTATACGCGGAGTAAAACTCACCGCGCGTCGCGATATCCCAGACAGCCGTCGGGATGTGGTGCTCGTAAGCGCCCGCACCGATGAAACACATCGGTGATCCATCCATGCGAGCCCGTTCGCGCATAAGGCGGGAGACTTCCATCTCGCTGAGCGCGTCGGGAACGCCGTGCAGGTGGTCGATGCGCAGTGCGGCGGGAATCTCGTCGAACAGGTCTTCAATCGAGTCCGCGCCGATAGCCGCGAGCATCTCCCGGGTGTCTGTCTCGGTATGGGGAATGAAGGGCATCTTAGTCGTCCAGCTCGTCGAGCAATTGCTGGTAGGCATCGGGTGTCATGAGTGCGCTCTCGTCCAGTGCCTCGACATTCATGCGCACGATCCAACCATCGCCATAAGGATCTGCATTGATCTTCTCAGGATCGTCAGCGAGTTCGTCATTGACCGCTACAATATTGCCAGCAATCGGTGCATATACGTCAGAGGCGGCCTTGACGGATTCGACCACGGCCATTTCACCACCCTCTTCGACATCCTGGCCAACTTCAGGCAGCTCAACGTAGACGAGATCGCCCAGTGATGTGGCCGCATGGCCTGTAATGCCAACCGATACGCTTCCGTCGCTTTCGCGGCGCAGCCATTCGTGATCGTTGGTGAAGAGGAGATCTCCCGGCAATTCACTCATTGTGTTGCTCCCAGTAGTTTTTCTTGTGCTGTGACCCTAAACGTCGATGCGTACCTGCCCATTGCGAACGAACGGCGTCTTGACGATCCGTACGTTCAATAATTTGCCCCGGACTTCGACCTGGGCACGGTCATAGTCGCCCGCAGGCACTCGCGCGAGCGCGATGGAGCGCCCGATCGTCGGCGAAAATCCGCCGCTCGTGATCTCACCCTCACCCACGCCGTCGACGACGATTTTCTGGTGATTGCGGAGCACGCCTTTATCTTCAAGTAACAGACCGACGAAGCGTTGTCTGTCCGTACTTTCCCGCTGCTGCTCGATCGCGGCCCGGCCTATGAAATCCCGGTCAGCCGGTTCCCACGCGACCGTCCAATCGAGGCCCGCTTCCAGCGGCGAGATCGTCTCGTCCATGTCGGAACCATAGAGATTCATCGCTGCCTCGAGACGCAGCGTGTCACGCGCGCCCAGGCCACAAGGCTCAACCCCGGCTGCCAACAGGCGGTCCCAGGTTGCCGACACGTCGGCCGCCGGCAAGACGATCTCCCAGCCGTCTTCGCCGGTGTAGCCCGTGCGTGCCACGAACCAGTCGCCTGCGAACATCCCGTTGAATGGCTTCAGGGCCATGGCCGCATCACGATACTCAGCGTCGACACACGGTGCCGCAAGTTCCCGCGCTTTCGGGCCCTGAACGGCGATCATTGCAAGTTCGGCCCGCTCGACAACGCCTACGCTGAATGCCTCAGCCTGCTTACGAATCCAGGCCAGGTCCTTCTCCCGCGTCGCGGCATTGACGACGAGGCGGTACTCCGTATCAGCAACGAAATAGATGATCAGGTCATCAATGACGCCACCGGCGGGATTCAGCATGCTCGTGTAGAGCGCCTTGCCGTAGTCCTTGAGCTTCGCGACATCGTTCGCCACGAGGTATTGCAGAAATTCCCGAACACGTTGGCCCGAAAGATCGACGACGGTCATGTGCGACACATCGAACACGCCGGCGTTCTGTCGTACGGCGTGATGTTCTTCCTTTTGTGAACCGTAATGGAGCGGCATATCCCAGCCGCCGAAATCGACGATGCGTGCGCCGGCTTCAACATGATTGTCGTAAAGCGGAGTCTTGGAACCCATAAGAAAAAACCAGTCAGTCGGACATCAAGAAAAACAACAAAAAAAGGGCGGCAGGCATCAACGCCTGCCGCCCCTCTGTCCTTGGTTACCTGAGAGATCAATGGCCGGTTGACCACATACCCCTTCGGTGGGCCTGTCAGGCCGCTCTCCAGAGCTGATCAGCGTACGCAGTCCTTCTGCCTGAGCGTTTCCGAGCGAGTTGCGCCTTCGGCGCCCCGATTCAACGGGGTCTCTTCTGTATAAGCTATAGATCAGTGCGCGCCATGATAGCCAATGCTCCCCCCAGTTGCCACCGGCGGGCGAGCCAGTGACAATGCCTGCCACTGCTTTTCAAGGACTTGGCATGAAATTGACCAAATTTATGTTTGCCTGGCTACTGCTGGCCATCTCAGGCACTGCGGCCGCCGACGCGACCGCGGACTTCACCGCGTTGCTCGACGAGCACTGGGAATGGTCGCTGGTCAACTCGCCGATCAGGGCTTCGATGATGGGCGATCGGCGCTACAACCAGGACTGGGGCGACGGCAGTCTCGAGGCTGTTGACCGGGAACATGTCGAAACCCGCAACTTCCTGCGCCGCACCTATTCCATCGATCGTAAGCTGTTGTCCGAGGCGGACCAGCTGAACTACGAGCTGTTCAGGCGCCAGCTTCAGGACGAAGTCGACAGACACCAGTTCAACGGTCACCTGCTGCCTTTCGACCATCAGGGTGGTATCCAGACCCTGAGTAATCTGACCAACCAGTTGCGCCTCGTCACAGTCCAGGATTTTGATG
>CAVWAH010000031.1:0-11149 GCA_963752875.1 uncultured Gammaproteobacteria bacterium
TACATTTTATGGACATGAAATTTCTGGATTTTGAGCAGCCGATCGCCGAGCTCGAGGCGAAAATCGAGGAGTTGCGCTACGTTGGTGATGACTCGGAGATCAACATCAACGAAGAGGTTGCTCGTCTCAAGGCCAAGAGCGAGTCGCAAACCAAGAACATCTTTGCCAAGCTCAGCCCCTGGCAGATAGCGCGAGTTGCGCGTCACGAGTCCCGTCCTTACACGCAGGACTATCTCAGCCTGATCGTCCCGGATTTTCAGGAATTGCATGGCGATCGTATGTACGCGGACGATCCGGCAATCATCGGCGGAGTCGGCCGTGTCAATGGTAAGGCTGTGATGTTCATCGGCCACCAGAAGGGCCGCGATACCAAGGAGCGCGTACGACGTAATTACGGCATGCCGAAGCCGGAGGGCTATCGAAAGGCGCAGCGCCTGATGCGCATGGCCGAGAAGTTCTCGATGCCTGTCGTCACGTTCATCGACACGCCGGGTGCGTATCCGGGCATCGGTGCCGAAGAACGCGGCCAGAGTGAAGCGATCGCGCAAAGCCTGTACCTGATGGCAGGTCTGAAGACACCGATCATCTGTGTTGTTATTGGTGAAGGCGGATCCGGTGGCGCATTCGCGATTGGCGTCGGCGATCGCCTGATTATGCTGCAGTACAGTATTTACTCAGTGATTTCCCCGGAAGGGTGTGCCTCGATCCTGTGGAAGAGCGCCGAGCGCGCTGAGGAAGCGGCGGAAGCCATGCGCATTACGGCCGAGAGTCTCAATAAGTTCGGGCTTGTGGACGAAGTTCTTGAGGAGCCACTGGGCGGCGCGCACCGGAATCCAAAGGAAGCAGCCGAGGTGGTTCGCAATGCTCTTATCAAGAGCCTGGACGAGCTCGATGCGCTGTCGATCGAGCAGCTGCTCGAGGAAAGACAACGGCGAATTTCGAGCTTCGGACAGTTTAAAGAGGCGTGACGTTCTCGCCTGAGCTTCTGCAGGCAAGCCTTGCGGAGCTCGAAAACCAGGCTGGCAAACCCTCACGCTACGTGATCGCCTTTAGTGGCGGCCTCGATTCAACCGCGCTCGCCCATGCGCTCAGCAGCGCAAAGACTGGTGTGCCGGTCGTCGCCATTCATGTCGACCACCGATTACATGAGGACTCGGCGCGCTGGAGTGAACACTGCAAAGTATTCGCGCAATCCCTGGGTATCGAGTACCGCAGCCGCGCAGTGACCGTGCAGCTGGAGTCTGGCAAGGGACCGGAAGCCTCGGCAAGGGAGGCGCGATATACAGCGTTGCACGCCGAGCTCGAGCACGGCGATTGGCTGCTGAGTGCGCATCATCGAGAAGACCAGGCGGAGACTTTGTTGCTTAACCTGGTGCGCGGCAGTGGCCCTGCGGGAATCGCCGGCATCGGTGCTATTCGGCGCTTCGGGCCAGGCTGGCTCGCTCGCCCGATGCTGCACACCGATCGGGCGTCTCTGCGCGACTATGCCGATCTCCACGGCCTTGACTGGATCGACGACCCGTCGAATACAGACCGGCGATTCGATCGCAATTTCCTGCGCCACGATATCTTGCCGCGACTGAAAGCCCGATGGCCGGACATAGCCGCTCGGCTGCAACGCAGCGCGACTCACGCTGGCGAGGCTGCAACGCTGTTGTCAGATCTTGCGGCCATCGATCTCGAAGCGCTGGGAAGCCGGCCGGAACACCTGCCGATCGATGGCCTGCTTGCCATGACGCCAGGGCGGCAAAGGAACCTGTTGCGGTATTCGTTACGCCTCCTGGGCCTGTCGACGCCCACTGCGCTGCAACTTGAGCGCATCCTCGGCGAGGTAATCGCTGCGCGCGAGGACGCGCAACCGCATGTCAGTTGGCCGGGCGCCTCGGTGCGCCGTTATCGAAACGGTCTCTATTTGCTCCCGGAAGTTCTCGCGGATGCCCCGATTTCAGGGCCAATCAACGGGGAAAGCGTGGTGCTGGGTGCCGGTCTTGGCATCCTGAGGTTCGAAAGCGGAGCCGAACGGGGCCTGTCTGCAGGGCTTTTTGAGCGCGGCTTGCACTTCAATGTGCGCCAGGGTGGAGAGGAAATTCGCCCCGATGGTCAAGGACATACGCGCAAACTCAAGAAACTGCTTCAAGAAGAGGGCGTGGTCCCGTGGATGCGGGATCGCTTGCCGCTGGTCTTCTCGGGTGAGCGACTGGTGGCGGTTGGTGACCTCTGGATTGCGGCTGACGCGGCCAGCACTCCTGGCGTGGCTGTGCATTGGAGCGATCGCCCCGCATTGCATTAAGCAAGATGATTCGTTGTTTAGCCGAATGCTCTTCGGTAGTATTTACTACCGTCTTTTATCCAACGACGGCGCGGAATTCTGAAGGGTTGGAGAAAGCACACCGCCAGAGCAGGCAGTGCTTTGATCCGACCCTTTTTCGTTGCTGAGTTAATCACATGGGCACGAGGCCCTGAGCTCACACATGACATCTTATGTTTTCATCACCGGCGGCGTGGTTTCTTCCCTCGGGAAAGGCATCACGTCGGCTTGTCTTGGCGCGATCCTTGAGGCGCGCGGACTTACGATCAGCATGATCAAGCTGGATCCTTACATCAATGTGGATCCGGGTACGATGAGTCCGTTCCAGCACGGCGAGGTTTTTGTGACCAGCGATGGCACAGAGACCGACCTTGACCTCGGGCACTACGAGCGCTTCGTACGCACCGCGAAAGGCGGGCGCCACAGCAACTACACGACAGGCCGGATTTACGAAAGCGTCATCGCCAAGGAGCGCCGCGGCGATTATCTCGGTGCGACGGTGCAAGTCATCCCGCACATCACCAATGAGATCAAGGAAAGCATCAAGAAGGGCGCCGGCGATGCCGATATTTGTCTCGTCGAGATTGGTGGCACGGTGGGTGATATCGAGTCGCTGCCGTTTCTGGAAGCGATTCGCCAGATGGGTGTCGAACTCGGCCACGACCGGGTCGTCTACGTGCACCTGACGCTGGTCCCGTATATCCCGACGAGTTCGGAGATCAAGACCAAGCCGACCCAGCACTCGGTCAAGGAGCTGCGATCGATTGGTATCCAGCCGGATATTCTCGTCTGCCGTTCTGAGAAGCCACTGCCGACGCCAGAGCGCCAGAAGATTGCACTGTTCACCAACGTGCCGGAAAAGTCGGTCATTTCGGCCTACGATGCGGATGACCTCTACAAGATTCCGGCGATGATGCACGAGCAGGGGCTCGACGGCATCGTCGCACGCCAGCTTGGGCTCGATCTGCCGAAAGCCGATCTACACGAGTGGGATGAAGTAGTCGAGGCTAAGCAGAACCCGTCAGCCGAGGTCAACGTGGCCATGGTCGGCAAGTACATGAATCTCAAGGACTCCTACATTTCTCTGGTCGAGGCGCTGCAGCACGGCGGCATCCATACGCGTACTCGGGTCAAGATTCACTACATCGAGTCGGCGGAAATAGAAGAGAACGGCATAGATTGTCTCCGTGACATGGACGGCATCGTCGTACCCGGTGGTTTTGGCGATCGCGGCATTGAGGGCAAGATCGACGCAGTGCGCCTCGCGCGCGAGAACGACATCCCCTATCTCGGTATCTGTCTTGGCATGCAGGTCGCGGTTATCGAGGCGGCTCGTCACCTGGCCGGCCTCGAAGGCGCGATGAGCACTGAATTCAATCCCGACACGCCGCACCCTGTCGTTGGCCTCATCACAGAGTGGCAGGATGCGGGTGGCAGCACAGAAGAACGCAGCGAAGAGTCGGAGCTGGGCGGCACGATGCGCCTGGGCGCTCAAAGCATAACGCTGGAAGAGGGTTCATTAGCGGCACAAAGCTACGGTGCGACGGAAATCGTCGAGCGCCACCGCCATCGCTACGAAGTGAATAACAATTACCGCGACCGGCTCAGCGAGGCAGGGATTCGTTTCTCCGGATTGTCGGTCGATGATCTTGTCGAGATGGTGGAGCTGCCGGGTCATCCCTTCTTCCTCGCGAGCCAGTTCCACCCCGAGTTCACGTCGAACCCGCGTGACGGTCACCCTTTGTTCAAGAGTTTCATCGCGGCCGTGCGCAAGCACGCCGAAGGTGAACTGCCGGAGGTGGCTGAAGCATGAAGCTCTGCGGATTTGACGTTGGCAACGACCAGCCGATCTTCCTGATTGCGGGAACCTGTGTTGTCGAAAGCGAGCAAATGACGCTCGATACAGCGGGTGCACTCAAGGAGATCACAACCGAGCTGGGCATCCCGTTTATCTACAAGTCCTCGTTCGATAAGGCGAATCGCAGTTCACGCGATGGTTTTCGCGGGCCGGGCATGGAAGAGGGCTTGCGCATCCTCGGTGAGGTCAAGAAACAACTCGACCTGCCGATCCTGACTGACGTGCACGAAGACACGCCGATGGATGAAGTCGCGGATGTCGTCGATGTTCTGCAGACACCCGCTTTTCTGTGTCGCCAGACGAACTTCATCCTGCGCACGGCTGCAACCGGGTTGCCGATAAACGTCAAGAAGGGACAGTTCCTTTCGCCCTGGGAAATGCAAAACGTCGTCGACAAAGCACGATCGACAGGCAACGAGAACATCATGGTTTGCGAGCGCGGGTTTTCGTTCGGATATAACAACCTTATCTCGGACATGCGCAGCCTCGCGGTGATGCGCGGTACGGGTGCCCCGGTCGTATTCGATGCGACGCATTCGGTCCAACAGCCGGGTGGGCTCGGGTCTGCCTCAGGCGGGCGCCGCGAGTTCATTCCTGTGCTGGCGCGCGCGGCCGCTGCGGCGGGAGTGGCGGGTTTCTTCATGGAAACCCATCCGGACCCGTCCCAGGCACTAAGTGATGGTCCTAATGCCTGGCCGCTCGACAAGATGAAACAATTACTAGAGACGCTCATGTCGATCGACACGAGCATCAAGCAACACGGCTACCTGGAGGCTGACTACGGCCTCGGAGTACCCGACTCGCCAGAAAATCAGGAATAGCGATGATTAAAATTACAGACATACGTGGTCGGGAAATTCTCGACTCACGCGGAAATCCTACGGTTGAAGCAGACGTCACATTGGCGGACGGCAGCGTTGGGCATGCCGGCGTTCCATCGGGTGCGTCTACCGGCACACGTGAGGCCGTCGAGCTGCGCGACGGAGATAAATCACGCTATCTCGGTAAGGGAGTACTGAAAGCCGTCGCCAACGTTAACGGCGTACTTCGCGATTCGCTCCTTGGCAAGGAGTTCGAAAACCAGCGCGCGCTTGACCAGGCAATGATTGATCTGGATGGCAGCGCCAACAAGGGCAACCTCGGTGCAAACGCACTGCTATCGATCTCATTGGCTGCGGCGAAAGCTGAAGCGGCATCAAAACGTATTTCGCTGTTCCGCCATCTTGGTGATAGCACGATGATGCCGGTGCCGATGATGAACATCATCAATGGTGGCGCGCATGCGGACAACAGCGTCGACATTCAGGAATTCATGATCCTGCCGGTCGGCGCCCCGAACTTCACGGAAGCGCTGCGTTACGGTGCCGAGATTTTCCATTGCCTGAAGAGCGTCCTGAAGGGTCAGGGACTTAACACGGCGGTTGGCGACGAGGGTGGTTTCGCACCCGACCTGCCATCCAACCGAGCTGCGCTGGATACGATCATGATTGCGATCGAGAAGGCGGGGTTCAACGCTGGCGACGACATCCTGCTGGGCCTCGATGTGGCCAGCTCTGAGTTCTACAAGGACGGTGTCTACGATCTCGAGTCCGAGGGCAGGCAGTTTGACGCCGCCGGATTCACCGAATTCCTGGCCGAATTGGCTGATTCCTACCCGATCATCACGATCGAGGATGGCATGGACGAGAGCGACTGGGACGGCTGGGCAGAACTCACCAGGGCCCTGGGCGACCGTATACAGCTGGTTGGCGACGACCTGTTTGTCACCAACACGTCGATCCTGAAACGCGGCATTGATGAAAAAATTACCAATTCGATATTGATAAAACCGAATCAAATCGGTACCTTAAGCGAAACTCTTGATGCAATTACTATGGCAGACGAAGCGGGTTACTCCGCGGTGATCTCGCATCGGTCCGGTGAAACGTCGGACGCAACGATCGCAGACATCGCAGTAGGCACCCAGGCGACGCAAATCAAGACCGGTTCCCTGTCCCGGTCGGATCGCATCGCCAAGTACAACCAGCTGCTGCGCATCGAAGAGGAATTGGGCGATAAAGCAGGGTATGCGGCTCGCGACGCGTTTTCGGTAAAAGTCGGATAACGAGGTTAGAGCCAAAGGTTGGGGTTACAGCTTGAACGGTTCACGCTGGTTACTGGTTTTGTTAGCGATTGCCGGGCTCGGTCTTCAGGCCGAGCTCTGGTTCTCCGACGATGGGTATCGCAAGACGCTGAAGCTGCGCGCGGCTGTCACTGAGCAACGCGACCTCAACGAAACCCTCCGCGCCCGCAATGCGGCGCTCGATGCCGAAGTGGTCAATCTCAAGCAAGGCCAGGATGCTGCCGAAGAGCGCGCCCGCACAGACCTCGGCATGATTGGCCAGGCGGAGACCTTCTACCAGGTCGTACCGGTCGCCAGCGTCTCCAACTAAGGAGTCCCAATGTCACTTCCTGACTGGGCCCGTGTATACGGCGGCCCACTATCTACCGCGCGTATCCGCACGACGCCGGACGACTTCCAGGTGACTGAAGAACTTGGCTTCGAGTTCACGGGCGACGGAGAGCACGACTACCTCTGGATCGAAAAAACCGGCGCCAATACCGAGTGGGTCGCGAGGCAACTCGCGCGCTTCGCGGATGTGCCGGCGAAAGATGTTGGCTATTCGGGGCTCAAGGATCGTCATGCGATTACGAAGCAGTGGTTCAGCGTGCCGCGCTGGAATTCACCTGACTGGCAATCGCTTGAGGTCGAAGGTGTCAATGTACTCGACGTGCAACGCCACAACCGCAAATTACGCAGGGGCGCGCACAAAGCGAATCGTTTTCGGATCGTCTTGCGCGGCGAAGGTCTGCACGAGCATGCCGATGCGATCGAGGAGCGCGTGCAGCTGATTCGAGAGCAGGGCGTACCGAACTACTTCGGCCCACAGCGATTTGGCCGTGGCGGTGGCAACGTCGAACTGGCTGACGTATGGGCGAGCGGGAAGCGTCTTCCGCGGCACAAGCGCAGCATGGCCATTTCGACAGCTCGCTCATTCATGTTCAATGAGTCACTCGATGCTCGGGTGCTGGACAAGACCTGGAACAAGCTCCTGCCAGGTGACAAGGCAAACCTTGACGGGACGGGCAGCGTCTTCGATGTGGAAGTCGTCGATGGTGAGATACGGCGCCGTTGCAGTGAGATGGACATTCACCCGGCGGGCGAACTCGCAGGTGACGGGTCTGCCGGCAGCAATGAGAACTGGATTGCGGCACTGGAAAAAGCGCGCGTCGAAGCCGGTACTCGCAGTCTGCGTCTCCGCGTGTCAGATCTCCTGTGTGAAATGGGTGAGGATGCAGTGGTGTTGTCGTTCTCGCTGGGCCGCGGTGCATTCGCGACGTCGGTGTTACGAGAGATCATCGAGGAGGCTGGATAAAGCTGTACGCTGCGAAGCCGCGGCGCCGCGGCTTTCTGTTGGGCGATGCGGGTCAGAATATTCGCATCTCCCTTGCCAGGCGGACGGAGTCAAACGTCATGCCTGGTCTGCTGGTCTCGCTTAATGCTCCTTAATTCTAGGGCAAAGCACCTGTTGCGAAGTAGTACACAAAAAGAACACTAATAAGTACGACAGAGATCGGGATTTTTTTGAGAACCGTCACGACATTACTCCTGTAGATAGCCGTGTTAGCGTCGGCAGCCCGGCGATCCTGGGTCCTTCGTGGCGTAGCAGAAGGCGTCGCGGAGGAGTCGAGGACCCGTGGCTTTGCGTAACTGGCTTTCGCCAGTTTTGCCATTTCGCCCAATCATGATACATCGGCGAGTTTTAGCGTCAATTCTGGATTACGCCTACCATTTATAGCTTAGGTCCGTTGCAGCAAGACGTACACCGCGCCTGTACCACCATCAACCTGCGGCGTGGATACGAACGCCAGCACGCTGTCCCATTTCCTGAGCCAGCGGTTGACCGCGTTCTTGAGGACCGGGCCCCGGTTACCCGATCCCAGTCCTTTGCCATGAACGACGCGCACACAGTACTTGCCCTGTGACGCGCTGTACTCGATGAAATCGGCCAGTCGTGGCTTGGCCTCAGTGAGCGTCATGCCATGCAAATCGACCTCCGCCTGCACGCTGTAACCGCCACGTTGCAGTTTGCGCATCGTTCTTTTGCCCACGTGCTGGCGATTGAAGCGTAACGCGGCGCCGTACCCGTGCTCGATCGTGTCGATATCGTCCTCGAGACTTTCGGCCAGAGCCCCACGCTCGTCCGCCCTGGAGAACCGGGCCCTGGGTTTTGGCTTCCGTTTCGATTCGGGTGCTCGCGGCTCGCTCTTCAGCGGTTTGGTGCCGCGAATCGCCTGATGAAACTCGTCGTTGTCTTTCTCACTCACGGTAATGTCTTTGAGGCTATGGTGTGCGCTGAACAACCGGTATAGTGAGCGCGTCTTAAACGCCAATCAAGGCTCCGCGCGTCACAAGAATGAAAATCCTCGTAAGTAACGACGACGGGTATCTTGCCACGGGTATCAATACGCTGACCGATGCGCTCGAGCAGGTCGCGGATGTTGTGGTGGTCGCGCCGGATCGCAATCGCTCGGCGGCCAGCAACTCCCTGACGCTGTCGACACCGTTGCGGGTCTCGCAGTACGCCGAGAATCGCTACAAGGTCGACGGTACGCCGTCGGATTGTGTGCACCTGGCAGTGACAGGTTTGCTCGACCATGAACCCGATCTTGTTGTATCCGGAATCAATCATGGCGCGAACCTGGGCGATGACGTCATCTACTCCGGAACTGTTGCCGCCGCGATGGAGGGACGTTTCCTCGGCTTGCCGACAATTGCTGTATCGCTGGTTGGCAAGACGATGGTCGGGGCGAAGCTGCAGCACTTCGATACGGCGGCGCGTGTCGCCGTTGAGCTCGTGCAGAAGATCGAGCGCGCCTCTCTGGCTCCGGATATCGTGCTTAACGTCAATGTGCCGGATCGCCCCTACGACGAGCTGGTCGGGATACTGGCCACGCGCCTTGGTTTCCGGCACAAGGCAGAGCAGATACTCGAGGATACGGACCCCTACGGTCGCCCGATCTTCTGGGTGGGGCCGGCTGGTGAGGGCCAGGATGCGGGCGAAGGCACAGATTTTCACGCGATCGAGCAGGGCGCAGCATCGGTTACGCCCCTCAAGGTTGACCTGACCCGCCATGAGGCGGTTCAAGGCATCGCGGACTGGCTGGCCCGGTGATCGGCGTCGACGAACGCCAGGGAATCGGGATGACGTCGAAGCGCACGCGCGACCGGCTTGTCCAGCGTTTGCGCGACCAGGGCATCCATGACGAAGCGGTGCTCGAGCAGATTCGCAACGTCCCACGGCACCTCTTTGTTGATGAGGCATTGGCCAGTCGCGCCTATGAAGACACGGCGCTCCCGATCGGCCTCGGGCAGACAATCAGTCAGCCCTACGTCGTCGCGCGTATGACCGAGGCGCTGCTTGACGGTTTCGAGGGCGAAACAGTGCTGGAGGTTGGCACCGGGTGCGGTTACCAGACGGCAGTACTGTCGCCACTCGTGAAGAAAATCTACACGATCGAGCGAATCCCGGAATTGCTGCGTAAGACCAAACAGCGCCTGCGCGAGCTGGATATTTACAACGTTCAGTTCAAACCGGGTGATGGCTGGGAGGGCTGGCCCAAGTACGGGCCTTACGACGGCATCATCGTGACCGCGGCGCCCGATGAGGTCCCGCAGAAGCTGCTGAGCCAACTCGCCCCGGGAGGTCGCCTGGTTATTCCAATCGGGCCTCCGGGTGTACAAGACCTCGCGATGATCACGAACCGCAACGATCACTATGAGCAGGTCTCGCTGGGCGCCGTCAGCTTTGTGCCACTTGTTAAGGGTAAATAGAGTATATTTATCAATATGATATCGACGATTTCAAAAGTGGTTTCTGCGTGAATTTGTTCCGCCCGCTGTATGACAAGGTGCTTGCCTGGTCCCGCCATCCTCACGCAGAACGCTATCTCGGTGCGATGAGTTTCGCTGAGTCCTCGTTCTTCCCGATCCCCGTCGATGTCATGCTGGCGCCGATGTGCCTGGCCGACCGCACGAAGTGGGTTCGCTACGCGACGATCGCCACCGTGTTCTCGGTGCTGGGTGGCCTGGGTGGATACGCCATAGGCTGGGGTATGTTCGAGGCCATCGAGCCCTGGCTGCGTGAGTCGCACTACTGGGGCGCCTACGAAAAAGCTCGACTGTGGTTTGACGACTACGGTGTATGGGTGGTCTTCGTCGCCGGATTCTCGCCGATTCCTTACAAGGTTTTCACAATCGCCGCGGGCGTAGCCGCACTCAACCTGCCGGGTTTTTTCATAGGCTCGCTGGTTGGCCGCGCCGCGCGCTTCTTTCTCGTTGCCGGCCTCGTGCGCATGGGCGGCGAGCGCTTTGAGTCCTCGCTGTCGAAACACATTGAACGTGTAGGTTGGGTTGTGGTCGCCATTACGGTAATCGTCATCGCGTGGCTTATGATGCGGGGCTAATGGTCTCCCGCGCGCTTATCGTTCTGTTCCTTTCCCTGGTGCTTGCCTCCTGCGGCGGCCGATCGACCTGGCAGGATAACCAGCAATCACACATCGTTCGGAAAGGTGAAACCCTGTTCTCGATTGCGTGGCGGTACGGCAAGGATGCGGACGAGGTTGCGCGCTGGAACCGTCTGGGCGACGGCTCGTTGATCTACCCCGGACAGGTAATCCGACTTACGCCGCCTGCCGGTTCAAGCTCGCGCACAACGAGTCGCAGCACGAGCGCATCAAGACCGCCCGCGAAGCCGCTGCCGAGTATTCCTGCGCAGCCGGCACCGAAGTGGTCCTGGCCAACCAATGGCAGGGTCAACGTCGAATTTGGCGCAAAGCCGGGGACAGGCACTGGTGTGTTAATAAACGGCAAGACCGGGCAAGCCATAGTCGCTGCGGCGTCCGGGCGCGTCGTTTATGCCGGCGGTGGACTGATCGGATAT
>CAVWAH010000032.1:0-65917 GCA_963752875.1 uncultured Gammaproteobacteria bacterium
ACCAGCGTCTCGTCGCCATCTTTGACGACCAGGACCTCGGTCGGCAACGCCGCTACGTGGTCCACGCCCGGATAAGGCGACAAATCGCTCTTATCGTCGCTGCGAAAGCGCGAATTGATGCGCACCATGCGGTCCTCGATATACGGGTTGGTGATACCGATGTACATTGCGTCATCACGCAAACCGATCCGGGCGACCTGCTCCCATCCCGTCGACTCATCCGGCCCGGATACCTCGCTTGCCGACAGTGCGGCACTGACACGCTCAACGACCGCATCGAAATTTGACGCCGAATCATCGCCGATTAGTAACTGGCTCTTCTCGTAGTTACGAAATTTCGCCATCATGCGTGCCGGCCCGTCGCCGTTGAACTTGCGATAGTGCTTTTCGTAACGCATCGGGCTCTGCTGAACTGACATCGCTTCGCCCGGAACTGCCGCGACGAGTTTGCGAATTTCGTCCGCAACGTTTCGCGCCGCAGCCAACATGCCGTCGTAATTTGGCGAATCAGTGTAGAACACCATGGCGTGTGCGACTGGATTTGCCATATTGATAAACGTCTTCTGTTCATCACCCTGTGTGTACACAGCAATACGCAAAATCTGCGCCGATATCGTGCGCGCTGACTCTTCACTTGCAGCGTCTGCATAGGTCGGTGACGTCAGGACGTACACCCGTGCCTGGTGCCAGCCCTCGGGAACCCGGACGTCCTGTGCCGCGTGTAGAACAAGTCCTGACGATGCGAATGCCGCGTCAAGCGCAGCCGTGGTTTCAACGAAAGACACTGTCGAGGCGTGAATCGTCTCAAAGATGCCGATTTTTTCATCTGCCGCAAACGAAAACGGCGCTGATAACAGCGCCGCAATCGTGATTACGGCCATCCAAGCTCTGGCCTTCATCATTAACTCCTAAAAGCGATAAGCAAATTCGAAGTCGAGTTGGCTCATCTTCAGCTCAATCCTATTGAACGGATCGAATGTGCTAACGCCTGACACTGTGGTTTCCGGTGCATACATGAACGAGAACGACATGATGTTGCCGTTTGCACGTTCGCCGGTCCAACCCAGAGTGATATGTTGTTCCATCACGCCGGGCGCCAGGATATTGAAGAGCACTTCGGTATTCGGAATCGGTTGCTCACCATAGCTGTAGCCAAACCGCCAGGTGTTCTTGTCATTCGACTGCACGGCGACGCCAACCTTGAATACGGTCATGTCCTCCCAACCGAAGCCGCCACCATTCGGTCCGCCAAGGCAGCCACTGGTGGCAGGCGCAACCTGCGGATTCGCTGTGAAGCAGCCCGTCAACAGGTTCATGATTGGATTGCTGACCGATTCAACATCGCCGTAACCAATGTGTTCTATGTCAAAATTGACTGTGGCTGAATCGCCAGCCTTGAACGACACGCCTGCCTTCAGTGTCGACGGAATATCAAAACCGCCATTGTTTGCATACAGATCGGCGTACTTGTCGAACTCGGCCATCGATATCTTCGTCTGGTACGCAAGTCCGAAACTGACTTTGTCATTTCCGGCCCACAGCCCGGCCGAGAGGCCGTAACCAACAGACGTATCGTGACCGTTGTCGGTCAGGTTCGGCACAGGCGCGCCCATGCCATTACCCAGGAATGCATCGGCAAATGTCTGGGTGTATCCCGAGAACATGACAAGACCGGTTGCCTCGAAGCTCTGCATCGCAACCACTGGACCCGCGCCCCATGCAAACTTGTCACCCACTTTGCCGGCATAGTTGAGGCTCATGAACGCCTGCATAAGGTCGACACCGGCTTTGCCGCCGCCAAACACGCCTGGCAACGTTGCCGGGGGGCCGCCCTGACCGGTGGGATCCAGCATCGCGGACTGACCGCCGTCCCATTCCGTATTCATGCCGCCTCGACCATAAAACATGAACGTCAAAGCGTTATCGTTTGCGAGCTTCCAGTTCTTGGCAACGAAGGGAATCGGGAATGCTTCGTTCTTGCTGTCATATTTGCCGCTACTCAGCGTGAACGTGCCTTGTTGACCACCAAGGCCACCACTAGCCTCGTAGGAACGCATCGGGCTAAATATCGATAAGCCTATCTGCCACTTGTTATCGGCAAATACCGTCAGTGCGGGATTCGAAGCAGCCGAAATAGCACCCATGTTCTCGCTAGAGCCGACACCCGAACCAGCCATTGCTTTCGATTCGGTACCGACGCCGTGCGTGAAGTAACCGTTTGTCGCCATCGCAGCGCTGCTGAAGGCGAACAAACCCGTGGCCAACAGCGCAGCTGTGGCCGTTCTTGCTTTGACTTTCATTGTTTATCTCCCTGCGTTTCGCAGAATACTTCGTGTAATGTGTTCATGACCTTGGGAGCCTCGTCTCCGGCCAACGAGTAAGTGACCGATTGCGCTTGCTTCCTCGATTTAACAATTCTTTCTCGCCGCAAAACCGCAAGGTGTTGTGACAGCGCCGACTGGCTTAGCCCGAGAATTTCCTGCAACTCACTGACCGTCTTATCGCCCTCGGCTAATTGGCAGAGAATCATCAACCGCCATTCGTTTGCCATAGCCTTGAGCAACTCGACGGCGTGTGACGCCATATCGTGCAGCTCACCGAGTTTTTCGAAATCCTCTGCCGCCGGCGCAGTCTCTTGAGTCACTCGCCGCAACCGCCGAAGCCTTCCGAATCCATCTTGGCTTCATAAGGTGCCGTGACGTCGCTGCCGAGAATCAGCCCGCCCTTGACCGAATCCCAATCTTCGGGCTTCAGGATGGCGAGCCAGCCTTTCTCATAAGGGTCGTCATTGGCGATGCTGGGTTCGTTCACCAGATCATCGTTGACCGCAACGACTTCGCCGCCGGCCGCCGACTTGGCGGGCCCAACCCATTTGCCGGATTCCAGCGTGCCGCAGGACTTACCTGCGCGAACACTTCGACCGACCCTCTTTGGCGTGTAGGCAACCAGTTTGCCTGCCATGGCGGTCGCTACAGCTGTCATACCGATCTTGACTGTGCCATCGCCCATTTCTGTAAACCAGATATGGTTGTCAACGTCGTAGAGTAATTCGTCAGGAAGGTTACATCCCCTTACAGATGGCATACCTATGCCTCCTTTCGTGTAGTTGTATCTTGGTCCTGTGCCGATCGGATCGGTTTCGACGAGCAGCAAAATTCGCCGAGCCCGGCTACCTGCAACTTGCCACTTATGAATAAATACAGGTGCTTAGATACCAAACCCATCATATGTAAGCGATCCGTAATATCCGAATGTTCGGGTTGCAGCGTGACCAGGTTGTAATGGTAGGCAACCTCCCGGCAGGTCTCTCGACAGGCGTTAAAACTCGGATCGCCCTTGGCACCTTGCCTGTGCAGGGCAAGAAGGCGAAAGCCCTCTCGCTCGTCGCTGGTAGGTACTTCCCCACGCGCCGTTACCCAGTGCTCGATCACCTCTTCGCTCGCCCTTAGCAGGTTGTCTGCTGCCGCCTGAATATCCGGTGCTGGCAGCGGTGCGTCGAACACGGTTTCGAGTTCGGCGAGAGACCTCATCCGAGGCCTTTTTCCCTGAGGAACTTCATCGAGTCATTGATGTTCTCGTGCACACCGACCTTCTTCGGCTTGAGGCCAAGTGCCATGCCGAGCAGCTGGGTGAAATACAGGATCTTGATATCGACCTTTTCACCCAGGGTTTTCTCGGCACGTATCTGGTGCATTTCGAGGCCCGAATGGCACGTCGGACATTCCGTGGCGATGACATCAGCGCCGGAAAGTTTGGCGGCTTTGAGAATATTGAGAACCAGCTTCGTCGACATGTCGCTGTCGGAAAGTGTGTGAGCACCGCCGCAGCAAGCCGTCTTCAACGGGAAGTCGACGTTCTCGGCGCCGGCCGCAGCCAGCAGGTCATCCATGAAATGCGGCTTGGAGGTCGACTCACTACCAGGCCCCTGGTCTTTCTCAGGGAAGATATGGCGTGGCCGGGTGTACATGCAGCCGTAGTAGTTTGCGACCTTGATGCCACTGAGTGAATTCTTGACGCGTGCGGCAAGTCCTTCCTCACCGATGGACTCCCTTATCCAGTCCAGGGCGTGAATCGTCTCGACCTGGCCAGACTCGTAAGTCTTGTGCCCGGCCTTCTTCGACAGGCGGTCAACCACCTCGACCGATTCCTTGTCGTTGGCGAGATCGTATTCGGCTTTCTTCAGGTTGTGGTAGCAACCGTTGCAAGGCGCCATCACGACGTCCAAATCCATCTCGTTCGCCGCCGTCGACATGACGCGCGAGGACAGGTAAGTCTGGAGCTTCGGGTCGACGTTCTTAACTTCCATCGCCCCGCAGCAATTCCAGTCCTTGACCTCGACGAGATCGAGACCCAATGCCTTGCCTACCGCTTTAGTTGAACGATTGTAAGAATGGCCCGAACCCTCGAGCGCGCAGCCCGGGTAGTAAGCAACCTTCTTGTATTTGTCTTTCGTAGTCATCTGGGTTCCCGTCAGGCAGCCACGTCTTGTTTGGCCGTTTCAACCAGTTCAGCAAGACTCAATGCCTGCGCCTGTTTCTCTTGTTGTTCGTCGATGTATTCCTGCATCGCGGCTGATGCCCTGGACCAGTCGCTGGTCTTCGGCGCAACGAGCGTTGCCAGCCCCATACGCGTGAGCATGCCGACCGGCAGGCCGCGCAGCATGCGCTTGACCATCTCGATCATCCACGGTTGCATCAGGCTCTGGCCCGTGCGCGCGAAGAAGCGACGAATTGTGCGGCTTTCTTCGATTTTGCCGGTCTTGACGATTTGCTCCGTAAATACCTCGTCGAAGTGCATCGACGGCGATTTCGCTGTGTGACCTTTCTTCTCGAGCCAGTGCGCCGTCGCTTTCATAACGCCTTCAGGAAATACGTCGCGCGGGCATGCGTAGGTGCACTTGTTGCAGGATACGCACTGCCAGATGATGTCCTTGTCCCGCAGGAGTTCCGATTCCATGCCCATGCGAATCAGGTAAATCCAGTAACGTGGGTTGAAGTCGGGATTGATGGCGTTGACTGTGCAGGAGTTCGTGCACGAACCACACTGCCAGCAACGGTGAATCTGTTCACCACCCGGCAAGGCGGAAATCTCTTCCTCCAGGCTCTCGTTGTAATCCTTCACAACCCGCGTTTCGATGAAGGTGCTCCAGTGGCCCGAGACGTCCACACCATCGAGGATCAGCTCGTCGTGCGTCGTCAGGTTTTCGGGGCGAATCAGCGATTTTTCATGAATGGGCATGGGGTATTCCGTCTAGCTGTCGTCGAGGACGAATGCCTCACCGTCAATGGACTTGAGGCGGGTTCTGCCGTCGCCTGGTTGAACTCCATCAAGTCCAAGCAGGCGCCGTGTGTGTTGCATTGGGTCTTCCGGTGCCTGGAAATCGGCGCGCAGGTAGCTGCCGCCCTGCTCGCATATGTACTGCGCGTATATCTGCGCGCACAGCACATCTACGTAAAACAGGACGTCGCGGAAAAAGCCGTTGTCGCTCAGGAACTGACTCATTTCCTCGCGCAGCATGACGAAAGTGCCATATCCATCGGCGACCGGGATCGTAATGTGATCGACGTCATCGCCGTGCCAGACTTCACGGATGACGCCAGTGTTCGATTTTGCATCCCAGATCCAGCGATTCATCAATGGCACGCGTTCCGGGTCGGCGTTGTGCAGCAGCTCGGCCGCAAGGTCTTTCACCCAACGATGTTTCTTGTCATTCGGAAAATAGTCACAGAAGCGTCCGATGCGGTTCTCGATGTGCTCGTCATCATCAAACAGCTCCACGATGCGGCCGCGCATGACGGTGAACCCATCTTCGTTGAGCCACTCACCGATACGTCGGCGTACTGTCGCCATGAACGTACATAAGCCTTTGAATGTTTCGAGGTCCATGTCAGCAACGTCGTTGTCAACAAGCGCCTGCCGGAACATGGTGCTCTTCAGTTTGACGGCATCGATGTAACGCTCAATGCCGCCCTGGTCCTCGGCGCCGGCAACCATGACTTGTAGCGCCCCGCGCAACATGTCACCGGACAGATCGAGCACAGGTCGCTCGAACTCATGCGGCTTGATCGCGGACTTTCTGGACATCAGCACGTTGGTGTTACGCCGACTTCAGGTTTTTGGCATCGGACAACACGGCCATCGCGGCTGCGTGCCCTTGCGTGATCGAATCGTCGATCGTCTCCGGACCTGTCGCGGATCCGGCAACGTACACACCGGGTCGCGAGGTACCACCCATGGACCCGTACCGATTCGCGACATCAATGAAACCGTTCGTCTCGAGGTCGATGCCGAATGTCTCGGAAATTTCCGGGTTGTCGACATTCGGGTCCATGCCAATAGCATGCACGACCATGTCGAACGGAATCGTAATCGGGCGTTTGACCAGCGTGTCCTCGCCTTTGACGATCAGCTTCTCACCGTCGGACGTAACTTCGGCGATACGCGCCTTGATGTACTTGACCTTGAACTCTTCCTGGCTCTTCCAGTAGTACTTGGTCTCGTAAAGCCCGAACGTGCGAATGTCCATGTAGTAGATGTAGACGTGGCAGTCCGGCAGTTCCTCACGAATCTCCATTGCGATATTCGAGGAAACCGTGCAGCAAATCTTCGAGCACCACTCGCGGCCGATCTGGCGGTCGCGTGAACCGACGCACAGCAGAATCGCGACGCGTTTCGGTTTGCGGCCATCGGACGGACAACGCACACCGTTGCCGGACGAGATCATCTGCTCGACCTGGGTTGTGGTTACGACGTCTTCGTACGTACCAAATCCCCACTCGGGTTTGTTGACCGAGTCGAAGTGCGTAAAGCCACTGCAGACAATGACTGATTCAGCATCGACTGAATCGCCATTGGACAGTTCCGCGGTGAAATTGCCGGGCGTGCCATCAAAATCTTTGACTTTGGCGCCGGTTATGACCTTGACGGCCGACTGGTCTTCGACGCGTTTGACCATGCCACCAATGGCGTCTTTGGCCCACTCGCCCGTCGGAACGAGTTTCGCGTAACCGGAGAGAATAGGTGCACCGCCGAGTTTCTCTTCCTTTTCGACAAGGACACACTCTTTGCCGACTGTTGCGAGACTGTGAGCGGCTGCCAAACCTGCCGGTCCGCCACCGATAATCAGAACTGGTTTACTCATTTCTTTGGCCTATTTTCCTTGGTCCTTACTCTTCGGCTGCCTTTTCAATGGCTTTGAAACCCGGGCCGGAGGTAATCATCAAACGCGGGTCATAGAGGCTCTCGCCCTTGCCCGCTTCCACGTCCTTCAGATACAACTCGAACTCTGCTTTCTTCGCCTGCCAGTCGATGCCGAGTTTCTCCATCAGCGTCTCCAGAGGTGACGCGTGCCAGTGTGACTGCACGATCTTGTAGGGATGTGCGCCGCAGACCAGTGCCGCGAACTGGCAGTCGGCGAGCACCGGCAATTCAACCGGTTTGCCGACGGCAGCACCGATCCACTGGTTCTTATCCAGCGTCGTGATGCAGCCCGTGTCATGACCAACCATCATGTCGGCACGCGCTTCTTCCTGCGCGACACGCAACTTGCGATCGATAGCGAACGAACGTGTGAACTCACGCTCGGAAATAATGTGGCGGAAGCCGAAGCCACAGCAGTCGTACCAGGTCGAGTAGTCGATCACCTGGGTGCCGAGCGATTCGAGTACGCCCGTTGTTACGGCCACGCGGTTGCCTTCCAGGATGTCGTCGTCGTAGATGGCATCTTCAGGAACCATCTTGTAAACGTGACAGGCCGGGTGCACGGTCGCGCGGATGTTGCTGCAATCGATAACCTGGTGTTCCTTAATACGATCGCGCATCACGTGAAGCCATTCGGAGTAGTGAATAATCTCCTCTGGAATCAATAATTTGCCGTCGACCAGGCGTCCCAGCTTGCCAAGAATCGTCTTGACGCGCTCGCGTAACTTCGCGGAGTGCAGCAGGTAACCACGCACCTCCTTGTAGTTACCAAAGGACGTGCCGCAATGTACCAGCGGGTAGTAATAACCTTCCGGCAGGCCCTGTGCTTTCGCCGAGACATAGGCCTGGTGGAAGTTACGCAGGAACACGGCAGCCAGGCTCTCAATATTACCGATGCCCGAACCGTGGTAGTTCCAGGCTGTGCACGACGTCTGGTCGGTCTCATCAAGATAGCGGATGTCCATCTTGTTCATGAGCCATAACAGCGACGCCGGGTATCCCGGAATATTGCCGCACTGGCCGCAGGACTTGTGATGCCAAAGCTGTTGGGTCGGGACGGGTTTGTCCCAGCCATACAGCGTCTTCACCGTAACCGGTTCGTGCTCATCCGTGACGCGATGCACGACAATCTCGCCATCTTTCTCAAGATCCCACATGACGTCGCGTACGTCTTCGACGCGATCCTTGTTCGTCAGCATCGACCGCTTGTTGACGATCTGTTCGACCCAGACCGTTGCTACCTGGGCGTCATTGGTCGAGAGTTTCGCATCCGTCCACTCAGCCCCGTGGCCGGTAAAACGCTCGCCACCCTGCTTGTCACCAGTACCGTTTCCGTTACCACTCGTCATAATCCGTCTCTCCTGACCTCAGTCGTCGTCCTGTTCATCCTTCCAATCCTGATAGTCGTCACGTTTCTCATCCATGATGTCGAGGATTACGTCGAACAGGTTTTCGTCGATGGTTTCAAGACTGTCGAGCACGCCGGTTTCTTCCCAGATCGTGTACAGCTCGACCGAAGTCTTGAGATTTACTTCCCACGCAGTCTTGGTGGTATGCAGCGTGGGCATGGGGATTGCCTTTCGCAAGATCTCAAGTGGTGCATCGACCTTGGAAATATTCGGGCCCCAGTCAGCAAAGCCTTCGGGGTTGATCATGTCCGGCGACAGCTGGTTGCCCGTCGAAATGAGCTTGAGCATGACGCGACTGAACGGGCGCAGCACGCTCTTTGCAGACTCCATGCCATGCTTGATCGCCGTCTCGCGCATGATCATAATCAGACCGCCCGGTGAGTTGCTGAATGGGCAACGCGCCGCGCAGGTATAACACTGCGCGCAGGACCAGATCTTCTCTTGCATCGCATCGTAGATGCCTTCGAGATTTTCGGTCCAGAGCAACTGCACAATCTCGCGGGGGCTAAAATCGTAGTAGTGGGCCGCCGGGCACGTCGCCGTGCAGATTCCGCAGTTCAGGCACCCGTTCAACTCGTGATCGAAGCGCAGGTCGCCCTGAATATCCTGGAAGATCTCTTCTAGATTCTCGCGTGTGACGGGTGGCGAATCCGATACGGGATCGCCGATGTATTCCTGGATGCGGGACGCTGCGGAATCGGACATCTAGTCAGACCTCTTTGTTTGGGCCTGGCAGGCCCTAATAAGACAGAACCTTGCAGTCGCTTTCCATGACTTCCTCGATCAGATGAGCACCGCCAACGATGCCTTCACACTCGGGAATCAGGTCTTCCTTGGTCATATCGAACAGGTCGAGATTCGGCGAGCAGCAATAGAACTTGGCGCCCGCTTCGTGTGCGTCCTGGATGAAGCTGTAGACTGACTTTGGCGAGCCTTCCTTGACGAATAGTTCGTCCGCGACGCCCTTTTTCATGAGCCGTCCGGACGTTGCAGTACAGATCACGTCGACCTCGTAGTCCATCGCTGCGGCAACAGTCGCCTGGAAGATCGGCGCACCAAGCTCCTCGCCGTTACGAGGATCGGTATTCGCCATAACAATGATAAGTTTTTCAGCCATTTTCTTGAGTTCCCTGCGATTTAGACGCCGTCTAACAGCGCATTAGCATATACTAAACTAGTGTTGCATCCAATTCCCGGGCGGCCTTCGGAGAAGACATCAGGGAAGTGCATTGCACCAGACCGGTCATTATCGGCACCAGCTCATCCTCCAGGACGGACTGCAGCGCGCGTAATTTCTCAAGTTGCTCTGCCGCGTCCACAGGCACCTCTTCGAATTCCATGATCAGATCTTCGATCATACCGAGCTTAATGCCCGGATTTCCCGAAAAACCATACGCATTCTCACCGACTTGCCAGACTGCCGGCCGACCCAGGTTATCGTCGGCCAGAACCGTTGCGTGGCGCGGCAGCACGGGCCAATCGCGCATATAGACCACCTGGTTAAAGGTCTCGGGGAGATATCCGTTCAGGGCATCGTCGCGTTTGCGCACTGCCGTTAGCAGTTCCAGCGTGAGATCACGGGATTCGGCGCTGCCACCGGCCGCAAGGCACAGGATTTGCGCACCCAGGCCAATTCCCACGACAGGCGTCCCTTCCTCCAGGCGCTGGCGGGTCAATTCGACCTCCGCGGCCAGCGTTGGCAGGTCACGGGTACCAGCCGCTCCCCAGGGACCGCCGCCGAGTATGATCAGGGCATCAGCCGGTAATTCGGCATCCGGCAACTTGCCCGCCGCGAACGGCCGGAAATACTGGAAGCGGATGCGCCGTCCCTCGAGATGGTCCTCCATCCGGCCCAGATATTCGCCCGCCGTGTGCTGGATGACCGCAACGACATTCATCGGGTCGGCCTCAGCCGAGGCCAGTACGAACGCGCTGTCGTCGCTCTTGCAGTCCGCCATCGTCAGGCTCCCTGTCTCTGCGCAAAAGCGTCGTTGATGGAGGCAAGAAAATCATCCGCTGCGACGCTGAGCATGCCGATGTCGGTCGTCGCGAAGAACTCCCGTAAAGCGACTTCGATCTCGTTGAGGCGCGTACCGGCCAGGCAGGCTTCGAGATCGAATATCACCCGCGGTGGAGTCACAAAGAAATCGCCTGTTATCAGCACCCGCTGCAGGATCGCGTGCGTCGGGCCTTCCAGTTTCACGAATGTGTTGATAGTGCCGCCCGGGCCCGTGTGACTGCCCTCGAGCAACTGGTCACCCTCGCCGGGGTTGTCGATCTCCGCAACAAAATCATCGGTACCGATCTCGTCAAAATAATGGCGCTTCGCCAATTCTTCCTCTGCGCTCGTAATCTCACCGGGCTCTGCAGTGATACCCAGCCCTTCGGTGAATCCTTTGATCAGCGCAGACTTGATCGTCTCCAGATCCGGCAGGTCGTCACCGAGCAGTTCATGCAGAGTAATGACACGTTGCTCGGCGGTATCAAGATCGTGCTTCGCGATCTTGGCGGCCGGAATGTTGAGAGCCCGAACCATCTGAGCCGGATTCATGTCGACGAGCACCGTTCCCTGGTAGATCAGGATGTCTCCATCGAAGAACCCACCGGTGCCGCTGATCTTCCGACCGTCGACCTCGATGTCGTTGCGCGGCCGGAACTTCGCGTTTACGCCGAGCTCAGAAAGACCCGCCGCAGCCGCGTTACAAATCTCCCGCGCCAGGTCGGGTAATGCCGCGATACCCAGCGACGCACGATGAAACACGAGCTCCCAGCCAAGCTGGCCTTCGTCGAGATAGATCGCACCGCCACCCGTAATTCGGCGGACCGTGCCAACACCATCTTCGGCGCAATAATCAAGATTGATCTCGCGAGACAGGTCCTGGTGACGTCCGATCAAGGCCGTCGGTGGAAAGCGCAGGAACCGAATAGTGTCCGGCACCTTATCCTGCTGCCGCAGCTCGATTAGTGCCGCGTCGAAAGCGATATTGGACCGTCCTTCCCGGACGCCCGTATCGATGATGCGGAACGGATTACTCATTCAGCCTTACCTACTCAACGGCGACGGGGATATCGAGCTGCTTGCGAATCTTCCTGATGTCTTTCTTTTTGGGTTGGAACGGATAGCTCGCGATGTTGCTGGGAGGTGAATCGCCGTACGGGCGGTCGCAGGCCGAAATGTCGTCCTGAAACTTGCCGGGACAACCCGATGTACGGAACGCGATACCGTCGTCGATGATGTCGGAGAGTTCACTGTCCGCAATGCCGTAGCTCTTGACCCGCCCTTCTTCGTCGAACTTCATGTGATCGACACGTACATCACGATAGTCAATCAGGTAGCGAGCGAGTTGTACGCGACGCCATTGGTCGCGCGGCGTCGCAGGCAAGTGATCCATGAGCGAACCGTCCTCCGGGAAGAAGCAGAACATGTGGCTGTGACCGCCCAGGTCGACAAGTTCCTGCACGAGATTGAGCACGTCGTGCTCAGTTTCGCCCATGCCAACGATGATGTGGGCGCCGAATTTCTGCGGACCGAAGATGTCCTTCGCCTCGAGCATGATGTCCCAGTATTTCTTCCACTTGTGCGGCGACTGCACGCCTTTGCCACGCGTGCGATCGAACAATTCCGGTGTTGCCGCATCGAGCGCCACCGTGAAGATATCGGCGCCGAGGTCCTTCGTACGTTGTACGTCGTCACGCGCCATCGTCGTAGGATTCGACAGGATAGAAACCGGGATCGCATCGGGATCGATCTTGTCCGTCCACTGTTTGAGTACCGTGAATGTATCTTCCTCGGAACGCGGGTGCGTGATCATCGAGATGCACATGCGGTGGAACGGACTGGTCTCCGGATCCTTGGCGACAATGTCCACGATGTCCCGCATCGGTACAGCCGGCCAGTCGACTCGAATGAAATTGCGATCGGCATAATCGCGCTCGGCCTCGCGGTGTCGTGCCAGGCCGCAGTAGGCGCAGTTGGCGCGACAACCTTCCGGGTATGTCAGCAACAGGTTAAGGCAACGCGTGCATTCACAGCGATACATGCGACCGCCCATAATCCCGAGCGTGATCGCCGCCGCATTCGAAAGCTGCACGTACTCGGGTGATTTCATGTGCGGCGCGAGAATGTTGTTGTTCGGCAGGTATACACCTTCAGGCGGAATGTCATTCGCCTTGACGTGCTTGCCATTGCGCCGGTCGACGGGCGTCTTGCCCGGCAGCCGCGGCTCCATCGCATCAAAAGCGTTGTAGTCCTGGCCGGAGTCGACGAGGGCCGGTGTTTTCTTGTGTTCTATGCAACCCATCGTGAAGTGCCCTGTATTGATGTGGTGTTACCTATTTTGATTGAGCAGCAGGAATGCGCCTGCTCGAACGGCCTGCCGATTGTGTGTGCGACCGAAACTGCGCCATCGGCAGGGAACGCGATGCCATCAAGGCCTGCCATGATCGCGTAGGCGTCGGTAATCCGTTTGTGCATCCCCGGCGGACGTGCACAGCCAAGCAACACCTGTTGATCGGGAATGCGTTCGCGCGCCTCGAGGAAGATCCTGCCGACGTCGGAGGTCTCCGGCGTCACAAACGTCCCCGGCTTCGCGTAAAACGGCATGATTACGACGAGTACGAGCGCGTTCACGTCATACCGGCTGACCATGTCGAGCGCATTGGCTTCGCCCAGTATCTGACCGTAGTGGAGACCGACGACGATATGAGGCGTCACCTCCATCGAGGTCGAGCACAGCGCGGCCAATGTCGCCTCGAAATCTTCGACAGGCCGTTTCAGGTTGTACACCTGCTCGATCGTCTCCTGCGCACCGATGACATCCATCATCACAGTATCGACGCCCGCCGATTCCATATCTTTCGCGCGCCGCTCATCGAGCAGCGCCGTGTGCACGGCAATCTTCAGATGCGGGAAGTCTCTCTTGATCTGTTCCACGACCGGCATGTAGCGACCGTAGGGAATCTCGTTCTTCTTGTTGGAACCACCACTCAGCAGAAAGCCACTGAGTTCCTGGGTTGCCACGAGATGCCGGACCTTCTCGTCCAGCATCGCCGGATTGGTCGCCGGGATCATCGGCTCAAGTATTTTCTTCTGGCAGTGGTCGCAGTTGAGGCCGCATTCGGCCGCCGTGATCGAAAACGCCGGAAAACTGTTCTTGCCGCAGCCCTCGAGCTCGGTGCTCTCGTATTCCTTGAACGTGGGCGTCGAAAACCGAATTGGCCGGGACACGGCGACGTCGGCGCGGCGCTCGAACTCCGCGACCAGCTTCGCATCAAGTTCCGCGTCTTCGAGGTCTTCTATTCTGCCCAGTGCTTCCAGCCAGCTCATTCTTCAGTTTCCTTTAGCTCTGAGTTACGAGCGATCTTATCTCGTCGCGAATCGGCCCGGGATACGGAGTATCCGCCATCGTTGTCAGCCAGGCTTCATCGACATCATCTTCGTCGATCAGGTCGCATTCCATCGCCCGCAGGTAGTCGATCGCCTCGTCGGGCAGTCGCTCAGGGAAATCCTGGCCGCTGATGCGCCCCCACATACCGGCCCAATAACGAGTCACGGTCCAGGGATTATAACCGCCACCTCCCAGTATTACGGTCGGGAGGCCCATTTCGATCAGCCGGTCCACAGCGTCCCAAAGCGCCACATTGGACAATTCCATCTTCGACAGAGGGTCTCCCGCGAGGCAATCGGCACCACAACACAGCACCAGCGCATCCGCTTTGACCTCGTCCACCCGTGGCAGTACGGCGTTCTCCAGCAGGAACTCAAACTCGCTGTCGTTGATTCGTTGCGGCACGGCGAGGTTGTACACGCCCGATGCAGGTCGAGAGCGTGTGCCGCTAAACGGCCAGCGCTTGGCTTCGTGAATCGACAGGGTCGTCACACGCTCGTCATCCAGGAACGCATCCTCGACGCCGTCACCATGGTGTGCGTCGAAATCGATGTACAACACATTCTGGCTGCCCTCTTTGAGGAACGTCAGGATCGCGAACACCGGGTCATTGAAATAACAGAAGCCGCTTGCCCGGTCAGATCGCCCATGGTGCGTGCCGCCAGTCGGGTGAAACACGACATGCCCCTTGCTCGCGAGCTCAGCAGACATGATCGAGCCGCCAACGGTCATGGATGCCCGTTCAAACAGTCCCGGAAACAATGGATTTTCGAACGTACCAACCTGGTAGCGCTCGCGCACGTCCGGCGCAACCTTACCTGTGGCGTTTGCGTATTGCAGAGCCCGGACATAGGCACGATTATGAAACTCGAGTAACTGATCGACCGTCGCCGGGCGGCTCTCGCGGAAGCTATCCGCGTCCAGCCAACCGAGCATTTGCAACATGTCGATGACCGCGGCGTGACGGACTATATTGAGTGGGTGATTGAGACCAAATGCAGGTTTCCGATAGATCTCACTACCAATGTAGAACGGCGCGGCGTTGTGCATCGATCGAGAATATTATATTTCACTAATAAAGACAATTCTGATAGTCTAATATGCGCATTGCGCTGTACCCCTTTAACAACGAGGTGTTAAGAAATGTCCGCTGAAGAAAAAAGCATGTCAATCATCGTGACCAAGGGGTCTCTTGATTGGGCGTACCCGCCTTTCATACTTGCAACCACCGCTGCGGCGATGGGCCTTCCCGTCACAATGTTTTTTACGTTTTATGGATTGCCGCTGCTGCTCAAAGATCTGAAACTGCAGCTTACAGCCGCCGGCAACCCGGCCATGAAGATGCCGATGGCTGGCATGCACATGGGTTTGCCAAATCTCGTCACTGCGATTCCCGGTGTCGACGCCGCCTGCTCGGTCATGATGAAAAACCTGATCAAGAAGAAAGGCGTTGCCTCGATCGAGGAATTGCGTGAAATGGCCGTTGAAGCCGAAGTGCGTATGATCGCCTGCCAGATGACGCTCGACCTGTTCGAGTACGACAAGGAAGACATGATCGAGGGCATCGACATCGGTGGCGCCGCGACGTATATCGAATGCGCCACCAAGGCCGACATCAACCTGTTTATTTGACGGAGTACGACAAATGGCTGACCACACTCTTGACGCAAAGGGCCTCAACTGCCCGTTGCCCATTTTGAAAGCGCGTAAGGCGCTCAAGGAAGTTCCCGACGGCGGAACGCTGGAAATTCTCGCGACCGACCCAGGTGCTGTTGCCGATTTCCAGGCTTTCTGTCGCCAGACGGGTAACGAACTCCTTGAGCATTCAGAAGACAACGATATTTATCGCTTCCTGATAAAGAAGACCGCTTAATACCACCAAAGGGCGTGAAGATGAGAGTCTTCACGTCCTTTTTCTTGCCTCGGAATTGGGGCTCAGAGTGCAATCATGACCATACTACCCGGACTGCTTCTCGCGCTGGTCCTGGCATTCGCCGGACAATACCTTTCTGAATTTATAGGCAAAGACCTGATGGGGCTTCCGAAAAGCCCGATTAGCGCGATCATGATGGCCATCATCCTTGGCATCATCATTCGCAACACGATCAAGCTGCCTCAAACCTTGCAGCCAGGCATACGCTTTGGCCTCGTGCGCGTGCTGCGCCTCGGCATTGTGCTGCTGGGTATTCGCCTGAGCCTGAGCCAGGCTGGTGCCATCGGCCTGCAAGCTTTGCCTGTCATCATTGGCGCCGTCGCCGCTGCCCTGCTCATCGTGACGTTTCTCGCGAAAAAAATGGGACTCAGCGGCAAGCTCGGCACCCTGATCGCCGTAGGCACGAGCATTTGCGGTGCAACAGCGATCGTTGCGACCGCACCGACGATTGCGGCCAGAGACGACGAAGTCAGCTACTCGGTCGCGTGCATCACATTGTTTGGCGTTGTCGCGATGCTGGTCTACCCGTTCGCGGCCAACCTTATTTTCGATGGTGACGCTGTAAAGGCCGGCCTGTTCCTGGGTACGTCCGTGCATGAGACCGCACAGGTCGCAGGTGCCGGACTGGTCTACCAGCAGTACTACAACGATCCACAGGCACTCGACGTCGCAACAGTGACGAAGCTCGTTCGTAACCTCGGCATGCTGATCATTATTCCGCTAATGAGCATCCTGTATCACCGCAACCATTCGGACGGCACCGAGGCACCGAAGTGGTACACGATGATTCCGTTGTTCGTTATCGGCTTCGCCATCATGAGCCTGATCCGCACGGTTGGCGACCTGAATGAAGAGCAGGCGTTTGGCTTCCTCGACCCTGAGCAATGGAAGAGCATTGTCGGTTACACGAAGAAAGCCGCCGAGATTTGTCTTGCTGTCGCCATGGCTTCTGTCGGTCTGGGGACGAGCATCAAGGGCCTGAAAGACATCGGTCTGAAGCCGTTGGGTGCCGGCCTGATCGCGGCCGTACTGGTTGGTGGTGTCAGCATTGCGTTGATCTCATTGCTGTATTGAGGAGCGTCTCATGGCAGACAAGAAACGCGGTATTCACGAACTCTATAAAGACGACCCGACTGCGGCGGATGAGCTGTTGTGGGGGCGCAGGAGCGACCCGATTTCACGACGGGGTTTCCTGACCAAGGGCAGCCTCGTCGCGATGTCGACGGCCATTGGCGCCTCGATTCCGTTTGCACACCTGATGCCGCAGGGACTAATCCCTGCTGCCCTCGCCCAAACGGACACACCGTTCGAAATCCCGGGCAAGGAAGGACTCGTCGTGCTCAACGACAGGCCCGTCAATGCGGAAACGCCCGCGCACCTGCTCGACGATCACGTTACGCCGGCGAAACACCTGTTCGTCCGTAATAACGGCATCCCGCCCGTCACCGACGGTATCGACCTCGATGCCTGGGAGCTCACGTTCGGCGGAGAGTCAGTCGAGCAGGAGATCACACTCACCATTGCTGATCTAAAAGAGAGATTCGATCACCACACCTACCAATTGCAACTCGAATGCGGCGGCAATGGACGCAGCGAGTTCGTACCGCCTGCATCCGGTAATCAATGGTCGACCGGTGCGGTCGGTTGTCCCGAGTGGACAGGCGTACGCCTGAAAGACGTCCTCGAACACGTGGGCATCAAAGCGGATGCCGTGTACGTCGCCTACTATGGTGCCGACGTTCACGCGAGCGGAGACCCGGGCAAGGTGCCGATCTCACGCGGTGTGCCCGTTAAGAAAGCGCTTGAAGATGAATCGCTGATCGCATGGGCCATGAACGGCGAGGACATCCCGCCCATGAACGGCTATCCGCTGCGCCTTGTTATCGCCGGATGGCCGGGATCGGTTGCCGGCAAGTGGCTGAAGAAAATCGTCGTGCGCAACCAGATTCATGATGGGCCAAAAATGACGGGCACGTCGTACCGGGTACCGTGCAAGACGGTCGCACCTGGTACAACGGTTCCTGATGATGAGATGTGCATCATCGAGTCGATGCCTGTGAAGTCGCTGATTACATTCCCGAAATCCGGCATAGAACTCGGCACTGGCGAAAAGCTCGCATTGCGCGGCCACGCCTGGGCCGGCGACCACGACGTTACCGACGTTCACGTGTCGATCGATTTTGGCGCGACATGGATCAGGGCCAGCCTCGACAAAGCCGCCAATCGATTTGCATGGCAGCACTGGAATGCAGACGTCGAATTTCCCGAGATCGGTTACTACGAGATCTGGGCGAAGGCAACCGACAGCACCGGGCGCTCACAGCCGATGGTGCTCCCGGGTTGGAATCCAAAGGGCTATCTCAACAACGCCTGCCATCGCATCGCCGTACAGGCTGTGTAATGCGGCACGCTGTTGCCATAGCGTCCACACTGGCGGCTGTGCTGCTCTTTTCGGGGTGCTCCAAAGAGGAACCGGCGCCCGCAACAGCCACAACACCGGAACCTGTTGCTGCCGCAGAGCCCGCCATTGATCCTGCGACGGGATTCAAGATGACGGGCGACTGGGAAATCGTGCGGGCCAATTGCACGGCCTGCCATTCATCCAGGCTCATCACTCAGCAACGCGGCACGCCGCAGCAGTGGCTGACGATGATTCGCTGGATGCAGAAGAAACAGAACCTGTGGCAATTTGATCCGGCGACCGAGGAAAAGATCATTGCCTACCTCGCCGAGAACTATCCCCCAAGCGACGCACAACGGCGCGCTGCATTGCCGCCGGACATGATGCCGCCGAACCCGTATTTATCGGAGTAACACTATGCTGGTCTCCCCTTCCGACGTCGTTGCCAAAGCAAAAGCAACAATCAAGGAATGCTCGATTCGTGACGTGAAAGATTGTATTAACGCCGGAACCGTACTCATCGATATTCGCGAGCTTGCCGAATACCAACGTGGGCACATTCCCGGTGCAATGTATGTCTCGCGCGGACTGCTCGAATTTGAAATCCTGCCCGCGCTTGAGCAACACGGCATATCCGTCCCGCCAGCCGAGTGCGACATCGTCCTGTATTGCGGTACCGGCGGACGTTCGGCGCTGGCCGCGAAATCGCTCGATGCGATGGGTTTCCGGAACGTGAAATCGATGGACGGTGGAATCGTCGCGTGGGCAGAAGCGAAGCTGCCCGTGGAAGTGCCTAGGTCGTAACGCAGGCGAGGTCCTCGGCAACGACGACTTCACCCTTGTAGCTTTTCCGCACCAGCGCGACGTTCTGTTCCAGGTCGCGCAGACTGCGCGCCATGAAATGACTCAGGACGAGCTTGCCGGGGTCGGTCTTTGCCGCAATATCACCAATGACGCTCGGCGGCGCATGCAGGCGCCGCCCGACACCAGCGACGTCTTCCGGCACAACCATATGCATGACGAGTACCGAAGCGCCCCTGGCGAAATCGATAAACGCCGGATCGCCGCCGTTCTGGTCCGTCGCAAAGACAATCGTCTTGTCACCAGTTTTCACGCGAAATGCCACTGCCGGAACGATGCCGTGCGGCACGTGCATTGCATCGATGCTCAGAGTCTCACTGGTGTACACAATCGCTGGCTCACCAGGCTCGACTTCCCGAGGCGTCAGCATCGGGGTGTCATTCCGGCCGTCCAGGAACGCAGACAGGTACGCATACGCACCCTCATCCCTGTCCAGCATCGCACGCAAGTAGTTCTTGAGCCCCGGAAAGTCGCCATCCCCATCGGGCCCGGCTACCGGTAACGGTCGGTCACGGTTCGAGAAGTTGCCCGATTTGAGCAGCGCTGGAAAATCGGCCGAGTGATCCGTATGCAAGTGACTCAGGCCGATGAAGCCCAGGTCCGTGAAATTGGCACCGGCCTCACCGAAACGCAGAAACGTACCGCCGCCGGCATCGATGAGGACCCGGGACTCTCCATCTATCCAGACGAGGTAACCCGACGACGCGCGACTATCGTCCGCAATCGGGCCGCCCGACCCGAGAATTTGCACCGTCACGCCCTCACCGGGCGTGCACCTGCCATCTACGCGTGCGCAACCGGTTGAAAAAAGCGAAGTTACGATAATCAGCGTAACCACACTGATGAAACTACGGATTGTCATGCTTTCTGGCCCCACGTATTCGTAGTTTCCAGTATACCGAGGTATATGCCCTTTCATTAGTCTTCACTAATAGAAAGTAAGCCAATGACGAAAAAAGAAAAATCAATCGTAGTCGTCGGCATTGGAAACAGCCTCCTCACGGATGATGGTGCTGGTATCCATACGCTGGAGCGATTCGCCCGGGACAACGATGACGAAAGTGTCTGTTGCCTCGACGGCGGCACGGTAGGCCTGGCCCTCCTCAATCGCCTCGCTGACCTTGACGGGCTCGTCGCCCTGGACGCCATGAAACTCGGCAAGGAACCGGGCGCTGTCACGGTGTTGCTTGGGCGCGGACATGGACTCACACCTGCGCAACCAGCACGGCAGTGTTCACGAAGTCGGCCTTTCCGACCTGATGGACGCTCTTCGCCTGAGTGGTCAGCTACCCGAGAACCGTGCCCTTATCGGGATTGAACCCGAGGACATGGACTGGGGCACCGAACCAACCGAAACAGTCGCCGCGGCCATTCCGGAAGCCGCGGCACTTACCCACAACCTGGTCCGCGAGTGGCGTGCCGAAGTGACCCCCGAGGCACGACCATGACGTCGCAACAGGAAACCATCGCCCCGGCGTCACCATTCCATGGGAACGTGCGGCCCATTCTCAATGAAGTCATGCACGCGATCGACAGGCTGCTTGAGAACGATGAACCAACAACGATAGACCTTGCCGGACTGCCATTTGGGCCCGGCGAACTGGAGCACCTGGAAGCCACGCTCGGAACGGGCGAGCTTTTGGCAACCTTGAATGCGCTGGGTTCCAGCTGCATTCGTGAAACGGCCTTCCCCGGCGTGTGGTGGCTCGAACACCGCAATGCTTTTGAAGAAGTGGTTGGCCGCTACCTGGAAATAACCCGAACACCGGAAATATTGGCATCACAGGACGTCGATATTGTTGCCGGCCGCGCTCGCCTGGAGGATCAGCTAGACAACTAGTTTTCGCGGGAGGAAAACAGCATGAAAAGAACACCGACCGTAGGGGAAGTTCTGCAGGCGAAGGGGGTTTCGCGCCGCGGATTTCTGAAGTATTGCGCAACGACAGCGTCGATTCTGGCGTTACCGCCCAGCATGATTCCTCGCATCGCCGAGGCGATCGAGAATGCGCGGCGGCCGTCAGTCATCTGGCTATCATTTCAAGAGTGCACGGGGTGCACGGAGTCGCTGACGCGATCCGCCGCGCCTACCGTCGAAGGACTGATATTCGACGCCATCTCACTCGACTACCATCACACACTCCAGGCCGCTGCCGGTGAACAGGCAGAAGCCGCACGTCATGCCGCAATGGAAGAAAATGATGGTGCCTATCTCGTCCTTGTCGATGGCTCTATTCCACTCGGTAATCCCGGCTACTCGACGATCGCTGGTATCAGCAACGTCGATATGCTGAAAGAAACCGTCGCTGGCGCGGCCGCTGTCGTGTCTATTGGCAGTTGTGCAGCGTTCGGCGGCATCCCCGGGGCCGATCCGAATCCGACAGGCGCCGTCTCCGTCTCGGACCTGGTCACCGACAAACCGGTCATCAACGTACCGGGCTGCCCGCCGATCCCGATGGTTATGACGGCAGTACTGACGCAGTACCTGACATTTGGCACCTTGCCTGATTTGGACAAACACGGACGTCCGATGGCGTTTTACGGCAAGACGATTCACGACCGTTGTTATCGTCGGCCGTTCTACGAGCAAGGCAAGTTCGCTGAGACCTTTGACGACGAAGGTGCCAAGGCGGGCTGGTGTCTGTACAAACTCGGCTGCAAGGGACCGATTACCTACAACGCCTGCGCCACGACCAAGTGGAACAGCGGAACGAGTTTCCCGATTGAATCGGGTCACCCGTGCCTCGGTTGTTCGGAGCCGGGTTTCTGGGATATGGGCGGATTCTACGAGCCGCTCTCAACAGGCAGGTTTGACAGTGGCGAAAAACTCGCTGGTGCCGCTGTTGCCGGTGTCGCTCTCGGCGTCGCAGCTGCTGCGGCAGGACGTCGCCGTCAAGCTAAATTCACGAAGGAGGGATGACATGGACCTTCTGGAATTCGCAAGAGGCCCTGCCCTTCAGGTAGCCGCCTATATACTCGTCGCCGGAACGATCTGGCGTCTCGTCGGCATCATTCTTTTGAAAGAAAAGCCGGAATTCTCTGAACCACGTGCCCGTGGAGGCCTCGGCGCAGCACTCAAGGTGATCTATACGCGCAGCTTCACGGCCGAGCCGTTCAAGCGCGCGACGTTGTACCCGAAGATGCTGGCTTACGTCATGCACATTGGCCTGTTCGGCGTCGTCTTCCTGTTTGTTCCTCACATTATGTTCTTCGAGGGATTCCTTGGATTCGACTGGCCTGGACTGCCCAACGGCGTGATCTTCTTCTTTGGCGTAGCCACCATCGTATCGGGCTTCGCTCTGATGGTTCGTCGCCTGACACACCCAGTGCTGAAACTGATCTCGAATTTTGACGACTACTTCAGCTGGCTGGTAACCATATTGCCGATCGCCACCGGTCTGATGATGCCGGTGCGGATGGGTTTTCGCTTCGAAACACTGCTGGCGATCCACATTCTCACCGTCGCGCTACTCATGATCTGGCTTCCATTTGGCAAGTTGGGCCATACGTTCCTCGTGTTCATCACACGCGGCACGACGGGCATGGTATTTGAACGCAGGGGGGCCAAGACATGACCACCGTAGATGGCAGACACGAACTTGATCGCGAAGCCGAACGGCTGGCCTACAAGCCACCCGAAGTGCGCCACGATACACAGGGCGACATGGACTCGAAAGAGCGCATCGACAAGGCGATGCACCATTTCGTCAAGAACTTCAATTCACAGACAGCGTCCTACCTGGACGGTTGCCTGCATTGCGGAATGTGTGCAGATGCGTGCCATTTCCACGTGCGCACCGATGACCCCAGGTACACGCCGATCTGGAAGATTGAACTCTTCAAGCGGACGTACAAACGCCAGGTTGGCCCGTTTGCGTTCTTCTACCGCTTGTTCGGTTTGAAACGCAACGTATCAGTCGAAGACCTCGAAGAATGGCAACACCTGTTGTACGACAGCTGCACGGTGTGCGGACGTTGTTCACTCGTTTGCCCGATGGGCATCGACATTGCAGGCCTGGTCTCAATGGCCCGACACGGCATGTTCAAAGCCGGCCTGATCCCGCACGAGCTGCATGAGGTTGCCAAAAAGGCAGCCGAAACCGGCAGCCCGCTGGGCATTACGCCTGACAAGTTCGAGGAAAGGCTCGAGTGGATGGCCGACGAGCACGACGTTGAAATCCCTCTCGACGTCGAAAAGGCAGACGTGCTGGCTGTTATGTCATCGATCGAGATCCAGAAGTATCCGCAATCGATGGCCGCGACTGCGAAGATCCTGAACGCCGCAGGCGAAAGCTGGACGTTCCGTAAGGATGGATTCGAAGCCACCAACTTCGGCATGCTATCCGGCAATCCGGACTGGCAGAAAGCCGCGACGATGAAATTGATCGATACGGCGATAAAGATCGGCGCCAAGACGGTGGTGTTACCGGAATGCGGTCACGCTTACATGGCGATGCGCTGGATGGGTGCAAACATGCTCGGCAAACCATTGCCCTTCAAGGTCCTGCATATATCCGAGTACCTGGCCGATGCGCTGAACACGGGCAAGATCAAGGTGAAGAAGCTCGACAAGAGTGTCACCTACCACGATCCCTGCCAGGTATCGAGGCGAGGCGGCGCTACCCAGGCTGCACGTGACGTTATCAAGCACCTCGGCGTCGATTTTCGTGAGATGGAATATGGCGGCGACTACAACTGGTGCTGCGGTGGCGGTGGCGGTGTTGTCACGATTAAACGAGCCGATCCGCTCAGGCACCGGGTATTCAAGCTGAAGATGGATCAGGTTGAGGCGACCGAGGCCGACGAGCTGATATCAAGCTGCGCCAACTGTCGTCAGAGTTTTGACGACTCCCAGGAGCACTTCGGCTGGGATTACACAATGGGTAGCCTCATGGAGATGGTTGCCGAAAACCTTGAGGAGGATGGGTCATGAGCGAGAGAATCGTAGTAGATCCCATCACACGTATCGAAGGACACCTCCGTATCGAGGCGCAGATGGACGGCAACAAGATCGGCCAGGCGTATTCGTCCGGCACGATGGTGCGAGGTATTGAAATCATCCTGCAGGGTCGTGACCCTCGTGACGCCTGGGCATTCGCACAACGCATTTGCGGTGTGTGCACGCTCGTGCACGGTGTAGCGTCAATTCGTTCCGTTGAGAACGCTGTTGGTGCGAAGGTCCCGCCAAATGCAGAACTGATCCGCAACCTGATGATCGGTGCGCAGTACATCCACGACCATGTCATGCATTTCTATCACTTGCATGCACTGGACTGGGTGGACGTTGTGTCCGCATTGAGTGCAGATCCGAAGGCGACAGCGGCACTCGCACACATCGCTGAGCAGCTATCCGCGTTCGTCGGAAGGCTACTTCCGCGATGTGCAGAAGAAGGTGAAGGACTTCGTCGAAGCCGGCCAGCTGGGTATCTTCGCAAAAGCTTACTGGGGACACCCGGAATACAAGCTGCCTCCAGAAGCCAACCTGATGGCCGTGGCGCATTATCTCGATGCCCTCGAGTGGCAACGCGATGTCGCACGCCTGCATGCGATCTTCGGTGGCAAGAACCCGCACCCGAACTTCGTTGTTGGCGGCGTACCCTGCCCGATTGACCTGAACTCCGACTCCGCGATTAACTCGAAGCGGCTGTCCGAAGTTCAGGACATCATCAACAAGATGAAGGCATTTGTTGAACAGGTCTATGTTCCTGACACGATCGCGATTGCCAGCTTCTACAAGGACTGGTTCTATCGCGGTGAAGGCCTCGGTAACTTCATGTGCTTCGGTGACCTGCCGGGTACCAGCATGGATGATCCCGATTCCTTCCTGTTCCCGCGTGGCGCCATCCTGAATCGTGACATCTCGACGATCCACGAGATCGACTTTACGGACGAGAATGGCATCCAGGAATTTGTATCCAGCTCCTGGTACGACTATTCAGGCGGCAAGGAAGTTGGATTGCATCCCTGGGCCGGCGAAACCAACCTGAACTACACGGGTCCGCAACCACCGTACGACCACCTCGATGTTGAGCAGTCGTACTCGTGGCTGAAATCACCGCGCTGGCAGGGCCATGCAATGGAAGTCGGCCCATTGGCACGCGTGCTTATGCTGTATGCCAAGGGCCACGACCTGACGCAGCACCTCGTCAACAGCACCTTGCAACAGCTTGATCTGCCTGTTCGCGCATTGTTCTCGACGCTGGGCCGCACCGCGGCACGCACGCTCGAAACAGCCGTACTTGCGGACGGCATGCAGGGCTGGCTCGACTCGCTCATCGCCAACATCAAAGGCGGCGATACGAAGACTTTCGACGAGACGTTGTGGGAGCCGGAGAGCTGGCCGAAGAACTGCAAGGGCGTTGGTGTTATGGAAGCGCCTCGCGGTGGCCTGTCGCACTGGGTTGTCATTGAAGACGGCAAGATCGCCAACTACCAGGCGGTCGTTCCGAGTACCTGGAACGCTGGTCCACGCGATCCAAACGGAAAACCGGGCGCGTACGAGGCAGCTCTTGAGGACGCGCACGTAATGCACGACCCGGCGCAACCGCTTGAGATCCTGCGCACGATTCACAGTTTCGACCCGTGCATCGCCTGCGCAGTCCACGTAACCGATCCGGAAGGTGAAGAGTTAGTGCAGGTCGCAGTGCGCTAATTCGGGGTCAGTTTCCTAACCCACCAGTTCGGGGTCAGTTTCCGATTGTTTCGGAGCTGGCCCCGGTTTGCACTTGTGCAGGCGCCTTCCAGTCACTGCCTCAACCATGCTGACGAACGCGGTGTCGCCGGCTGGCCTACCGCTGGACGAACTGTCTCGGATGAACTCGATCATCGATCTAGGGGCAGATTGAGTCAGGTAGGTGTCCCAGTCCTGGACCCGTTCAAGCATCGGCCCTGTCTCTACAAGCACGTCGTCTTCTCCCTGCAGATGCGCATGGACGCTTGACCACCGCCAGTCTCGCGGATCTTTGCACAGGCCAGCGCGCACGGGATTCAATTCTACATAGCGAACCGCCGCAATCAGGTGATCTTCATCCATCGGGCACGAATAGAAGCGGGACTGCCAAAGATGTCCCTGCCAATTCATGCGCTTGTTGATTCGCCATGCGTAGCGTCGGTGCGGATGCTGCATTAGCTGCGTCAAGCCGCCTTCCTCAGATGGAACAACGATGAGGTGCACATGATTCGGCATGCAGCAGTATGCCCAGATTTCTACCCCCGCCTTCTTTTTGGCGTCGACCAGAAGTCGCAGATACGCGCGATAATCGTCATCCGTGTAGAACGTCTGAAGACGTCTATTTCCACGTTGCGTCACATGATGCGGATAGTCGACAACCTCAACTCGTGGAATCCTCGCCACAGCACGCCTCCATCGAAATGCTCCGAAACTGAGTCTCAGAGCATGATCGATTTCGTGCGCCAGACAGCACGCCCTTTCTGGTGAGGATACGGATAAACGCGGTTCGGTAACTGACCCCGAACTAGGAATGCAGATCGGTAACTGACCCCGAATTGGGCATTATGCGTTCTCTCCGAAGTACATCGGCCCACCACGGTGCGCGGGGAATCCGTAGCCGTATACATATACGACATCGATATCGCTGGCACGTTGGGCGATACCCTCTTCCACTATCTTGCGGCCTTCCGCGAACAATGCACCAACCAGGCGGTCGACGATTTCCTCGTCGGATATCTGGCGCCGCTCGAAGCCGAGCTCGGCTGCTGTGTCTTCGATAATCTTGTGTACGTCCTGGCACGGAGTCGCATTGCGATTCTCGTCGTAGGTGTAGAAGCCAGAACCGGACTTCTGACCGAGCCGCCCTGCCTCCACCAGCAGATCTGGAACCCGGTACGTCGCAGGATCACCTTTCTGCTCATCGCTGAGCGCCTGTCGAGCTTTGTAACCAACATCGAGGCCCGCGAGATCGAAAACGCGCAGCGGGCCCATGGCCATGCCGAAATTCTCCATTGCACGGTCAACCTGCTCAGGCGTTGCACCCTCGAGCAGAAGCAGCTGCGACTGTTTGCCATAGGGCTGCAACATACGGTTGCCAATAAACCCGTAGCAGACTCCCGACACGACCGGGACTTTCCGAATGCGCTTGGCCAGCTTCATACACGTTGCAAGCACGTCATCCGCCGTCTTGTTACCGCGCACAACTTCGAGCAATTTCATAATGTGGGCCGGGCTGAAGAAATGCGTCCCGATAACATCCTCGGGTCGACTCGTCACGGCAGCGATTTCGTCAACGTCCTGATACGAGGTATTCGTCGCCAGGATTGCTCCCTGCTTGCAGACGCCGTCGAGTTTTTTGAAGATCGTCTTTTTGAGATCCGGATCCTCGAACACTGCCTCGATGACCATGTCCGCTTCCGCCAACGATGCGTAGTCGGTCGAACCCGAAATTAATCCGCGACACGCTACAGCCTTCTCTTCGCTGAGTTTGCCGCGTTTGACGCTGCCCGCGTAGTTGCGGTCAATGATCGACAAGCCTCTTTGCAGCGCCTCGTCGCTGATTTCGATCAGCGTGACCGCAATGCCCGCGTTGGCGAAACTCATCGCAATGCCGCCGCCCATGGTGCCACCCCCAATGATCCCGACACTCTCAACCGCTCGTGTCGGCGTATCCTTGGCCAGACCATCGATTTTCGCCGCCGCGCGTTCGGCAAAGAATATGTGGCGCAACGCAAGCGACTGTTCGCCTGCTATGAGTTCGGCAAACCGGTCCCTCTCGAGCTGCATCCCCTCTTCGATCGACAGGCGGGTAGCCCCTTCAACGCAATCCACGATGTACTGCGGCGCGATTTGCCCCCGCGCGCGTTTCGCAAGCGTTGCGCGAAACCCGTCAAATACCCCCTCCTCAAACGGAGGGACTGCCAGTTCCGTCGTCCGGCGCAAAGCTGCATTCTCGGCCAGCAATTCGCCAGTCCATGCGAGCGCACCCTGAAGCAGATCGCCTTCGATTATCTTGTCGACAAGTCCGACTTCGACAGCCTGTTGCGCCCCAATCGGTGCGCCGGACGTCATCAATCTCAGAGCCGCCTCAACTCCTGCCAGGCGAGGCGTGCGCTGCGTCCCGCCTGCCCCTGGCAGGAGACCGAGCTTAACCTCGGGCAGCCCAATCCTGGCGGTCGGCACGGCGCAACGGTAGTGGGCTGACAACGCGACCTCGAAACCGCCGCCCAGGGCAGTCCCATGAATGGCCGCTATAACCGGCTTGGCGGACGCTTCGATACGATTTACGACACTGGGTAACCAGGGGTCGAGCAGCGGCCCCCCGAATTCGGAAATGTCAGCCCCCGCGATGAATGTACGACCCTCGCAAATGATCAGCAGAGCCTCAGACGCGTCGTTCTCCGCTTCATCCAGTGCATCCATGATGCCCTGTCGAACGGCCTGCGAAAGCGCATTAACGGGCGGATTATCGACTGAAATAACGCCAATATTGCCTGTAAGTGTGTAATTAACCGGGGATGACATCGGGGCTCCTTTGCAAATAGTGACGCACTCTGTAAGGTTGGATACGCGGCAAAAACCCTCCAGCTGCCCAATTGGCGACGATGTACCGACAACTCACAGAACAAGCGGAAAGATACCTGCGGTCTCTCTACCAGCAGGACGATATCGCAGGCGAGCTAAAACGCAAGCTTGCCGACCTGATGGCGCGTGGCGAAGCCAATGCCGACGCCGCCTGTCGGGCGCTGAAACTGAGCCGGCGGACGCTACAACGCCGCTTGAAAGCCGAGAAGACGAGTTTCCAGAAGATTCTCAAGGAAGTTCGCGCCGAACTTGCGATCAACTACCTGAGCGATGCGCGCCTGAAATCCCTGGAAATCGCGATGCTGCTCGGCTACTCGAACATCAGCTCATTCACGACGGCGTTCAAGTCCTGGTACGACATGCCGCCCGCCGAGTATCGGCAAAAATTCCTCGCGTTGCGGTAGGCGCATCAAAACGGCAGCGCTTCCGCGACCGTCACCCATTTCTCGTTAACGACCCGGTACAGGTTCAGGCAGTCACTCGCCATTCGTTTCGTGGCGCTGAATGACAATGTAGGACCGCCAAACGGGGCCTCGTATTTGTCGATGTTTTCGAGCGCGGTCACGAGCTTCCCGACTGGCCAGGAATACCGGATTGAGACCAAGAATTGCGGCAAAACTCAGCCACCCGCGAGGCTCGAATTAGGCTATTATTCGCGGCTCGCTCAATAAGGACACCCCATGCTCGAAAAGCTCCAGTTCTATATCGACGGACAATGGGTCGACCCGGTCGAGCCGCGGACCCTGGACGTCGTGAACCCGGCCACCGAAGAGGTCCACGGCCGTATTAGCATCGGTTCTGCCGCCGACGTCGACAAAGCCGTCGCCGCGGCCAAGCGTGCGTTCGAGACTTTCTCGCAGACGACGCGCGAAGAACGCATCGCCCTGTTGCAGGCAATCCTGGATGAATTCGCCAAGCGCCACGACGAGGTGGCCGAAGCCATCATGGACGAAATGGGCGCGCCGTGGGGGCTTGCGAAAAATGCCCAGGCGGCCAGCGGCCCGCAACACATCAAAGCTGCACTCAAGGCGCTCGCCAGTTACGAATTCGAGGAACGTGTCCGCACGACCAATATCGTCAAGGAACCGATCGGTGTGTGTGGCCTGATCACGCCGTGGAACTGGCCGATGAACCAGATCGCGGTCAAGGTTGCCCCGGCGCTCGCGGCCGGCTGCACAATGGTATTGAAGCCTAGCGAGATCGCGCCGTTCGATGCCATCCTGTTTGCCGAAATCCTCGATACTGCCGGTGTTCCCGCTGGCGTATTCAACCTGATTAATGGCGACGGACCTGGCGTGGGCAGTGCCCTCTCCGGCCATCCGGATATTGCGATGGTCTCGTTCACCGGTTCGACCCGGGCGGGCGTGCTCGTTGCACAAAACGCCGCACCGACAGTCAAGCGAGTTGCCCAGGAACTGGGCGGCAAATCGGCCAACATCATCTGCGACGACGACACGTTCGAAAAAGCTGTCGCGAGCGGTGCCGGCGACATGTTCGAAAACACTGGCCAGTCCTGCGATGCCCCCTCTCGCATGCTGGTGCCACGACACCGCATGGACGAGGCAGCGAAAATTGCAGCGAAAGTCGCCGCAGAGATAAAAGTCGGTAGTCCACGTGACGAGGGCGTCGAAGTCGGCCCTGTCGTCTCCGACGTCCAGTGGGGGAAAATTCAGGACCTCATCCAGGCCGGCATCGACGAAGGCGCCACGCTGGCCGCTGGCGGCACGGGACGCCCGGAAGGGCTGGACAAGGGCTATTACGTGAAACCTACCGTATTCGCCGATGTCACAAATGACATGACGATCGCACGCGAAGAGATTTTTGGCCCGGTCCTCTCGATCATTCCCTACGACGATGAAGATGAAGCGATCAGTATCGCCAACGACACGCCGTACGGGTTGTCGGGCTATGTATCCTGTGCCGATCTTGAGACCGCGCGACGCATTGCATCGCGAATGAGAACCGGCATGGTCCACATCAATGGCGCCTGGCTGGATCCGGCCGCACCATTCGGAGGCTTCAAACAATCGGGTAACGGCCGCGAATGGGGCCACCACGGCATAGATGAATTCCTCGAAATGAAGTCGGTCTACGGCTACGAGATGAGAAAGAAATAATGAAACGGATTGTCCCTCTGATTGCGTGCATCGGCGCGTTGTTCCTGGCTGCCTGCGGCGGCGACTCAAATCTGCCCAGCCCGAACGGCAAGGGTTCGATTCGCGCCATCAATGCGATTCCCGGTTCTCCCGAAATCAACTTCTCCATCGAAGAGCAGTTCATTGCAGGGGTGCGATACAAAGGATCATCCGCGCCTGTACCCTATGACGACTTTAACTACACGTTCAATTTTGACGTGGTGTTTCCGGGCGATACGGCATTCACGCGCGTCGCGTCGCAGGCACTGAAGGTGGAAGCAACCCGCGACCACATCTTCATGCTAAGTGGCGACATCAACGCACCAACGGTGACCATCTGGAACGGTGACGAGCGTACCTGGGACAGCAGCGAAACGGTCTTCGAGGCACGCTTCGCGCACGCGAGTGCATCGCTTGGTGACATTGACGTTTATCTTGATGCACCTGGCACCGCGCCGGGTACAAATCCGCCGGTCGCGACATTGTCGTTTGGTGAGATCGTCGGCCCCGCGGACTTTGAGGAAGGCCCCTGGGTGATGACGGTGACGGCAGCGGGAGACCTGAACACTGTGCATTTCACATCGGGTGAGTCCACCCTGCTACCGCAGTTTGCCCACGTCTTCACCGTCTTTGACGGCGATGGAAACGACACAGCACCCGTTGTGGTTCGCTCCATGACGTCGGTCGGCAATCCGCTCAACCTGACAGACGTTGGTTTCCCGCCAGAGATTCGTTTCATACACACGGCCTATACATTGGGGCCTGTCGATGCGTATGACGATGAGCTACTCACGAACCTTGTCGTACCGAACCTCCAGTTTCAAGGCGCCACCGCGGATATCGACACGGCAGTCGAGACGAAGACCTACTATTTCACACCCGCTAACAGCACGGCGACGATCCTGTTTCAGCAGGAAATTACGGCGCCGGCGCCCGGAACGTTTACTCATGTCTATGCGGTCGGCGACACAGACGCCTGGGTCGGAGCCCGCTTTGTGCCTGATCGCGCAGTAGCCTTGACCCGCGCAAAACTACGCATCTTCCACGGCTCGTTTAACTTCAGCCTGTTCGATGTTTACAAGAAGGACAGGGGCGAGGTTGTCACCGATGATGACAGCCCGATCGCCATTCGCGTGACCTATCGCCAGCAGTCACCCAGCTTGTCGTTTCTCACCGGCAGTTACGACATTTACCTGACAGAACCGGGTACCAAGACTGTCATTGCCGGCCCGTATGAAATCGATGTCGTCCTTGGTGACATTGTCGATCTGATTGCCGTCGACACAGTAGACCCGGCCGTCGTCGAGCTTGTCGACGTTCCTGTGCCGTAAGTTATCTAATTTCTCGTTCTTCGTGGATACGGCCGAGTGCTTCAAGGCGCTCGGCCGTTTTCATTTCTGCCAGGGGCAACGCAAGCATCGCCTCGACACGCGAGCGGAGACGCTCGTACGCGCCATCGAAATCCCCATCGACAGCAGGATCCGGAATCCCCCAATGCACGGTCACCGGGCTGCCTGCCCACAGAGGGCACGCCTCACCCGCCGCGTTGTCACAGACTGTAATTACGATATCGATCTCCGGTGCATCAACGCCGCTGAACCGGTCCCAGGACTTCGACGAGAGATTGTCTGTCGGGTGACCTGCCGCAATCAATTTCGAGACTGCACCGGGGTTCACTTGCCCCACCGGATGACTGCCCGCGCTAAACGCACGAACCTCGCCCCCTCCAAGCTCGTTTATCAGGACCTCACCGAGAATGCTGCGCGCGGAATTGCCGGTACACAGAACAAGAATATTCGTCGTCATGGTGGGATTGTAACTGTAGAAAGAGGCAACTTGCTGGCGACTTGTGGGAGGCAGCTTGCTGGCGACCTCAGATCCAGATCGCATCCCAAAGTGGATAGTTCCTGATCGATCTGACCAGTCCGGCGCGTAGTGGATTCGCTACCACGTACCGAGCGAAGTGAATGACATCCTCTTCTTTTCGCAGCGCATGATCATGAAACCCGTCTTGCCAAAAGCGACCTGTTCTCGACAGATGCGCGTTTATTGCCCGAGCCGAACGCGATTTCATTCTTTGCATACATCTTGACAAATCGCCGCTTTCCCTGAGCTGAACCAACCAATGAAGATGGTCAGGCATGACTACGAACGCCAATGATTGCAGCTCGCCACGTGCGTCTTCCTCATGGAGTTCACGGACCAATATCCGGCCCGCGATGAATTCGACAAATACAGGGCGTCGGTTATAGGTTACCGCAGTGAGGAAGTAGATTCGGCTGGATTCGCTGAAACGTCCCTTGCGTATTTGACTTGAGCCTCTCCTAAGCATTGCCTCAGATTGGCTCTGCCGGAGAGGAACGGGCAGCGTAGTATCTATGGGGCTTGCGGAGATTCGTTGTGGGGTCGCCAGCAAGCTGCCTCCCACAAATCCGCGTACAAGCAGCCTCCTACAGCGCCTACGACGCGGTGGCGGCGTCGACGTACGCGGCCGTATCGTTCGCGGCCTCTTCCTCGGAGATGGATTTGGCAGAGTACATCGCCTCGTCAGCGATACTCAACAAATGCCAGAGCTCTTCCCCGTGCTTTGGCATTAGCGCGATACCGACGCTGGCTGTGCACTTGATTTCCTGTCCCTGGATTATGTATGCCTCAGAGGATGTCTGAACCAGGCGCTCAGCAATGTGCTTGACGTCCTCGACACCGACGCCCGGCAACACGATCGCGAACTCGTCACCACCCAGCCGGCCAAGTACGTCCTCAGGACGCAGGCAGAACTCGAGACGATGACCGAAAGCCTTGAGTAATGCGTCACCGGCCTGGTGTCCAAAGCGATCATTAATGGACTTGAACTGGTTAAGGTCCAGATACAGGACTGCACCCATGCTGGTGTCGCGAATGCACGAACCACCTTCCTGCTCGAATCCGCGACGATTCAATATGCCCGTCAACGGATCACGAAGTGCGTCGGCCAGCATCTTGTGCTCGTTGTGTTTGCGCTGAGTGATGTCGACCAGGGTGACAGAGAAATCTTCACCGACCGGCTCTGCAACGATTCGCAGCCATTTCTCGCCTTCGCTGCCTTCACTTGCGACTTCAAAACTGACCTGCGTAACCGGCTGGTCGGCCGCCGAAAAATGGCGCAACAAACGGGCTGGATCGAGCTGTTCGAGTTTCTCCAGCGGCATGCCAACGAGTGTCCCTGGCCCGTCGCTCGTAAAAGACTCGGCCGCGCGGTTGGCGAAGACGCATCGAAACTTGTGATCAGGATCGTTCGCATCCCGGGAAAAACGCAGAATGCCGTTCGACGAGGTTTCGATCAGCGTACGCACAAGGTGCTCACTCTCGGCCAGCTGGCTGAGGGCGAGACGGCGCTCGGTTACGTCGCGACACACGACAACCATGCCGAGATTCCGATCCTTCTTGCCGGTTAGTGGCCCAACGCTGACTTCGTAGACGTTGTTCGTATCCATACGCAGGGTTTGCGTCAGGTCGAGTTCCTTCGCCTGCTCGAGAATCGCCCGCGCCGCCGGAAAATCCTCCCACAGCCTCCGGCCGATTAGTTCCTTCTCGCTACCTTCGAGCAACTGCTGTGCGGCCTGGTTGGCGCAGATAATGATCTGCTCATTGTCGATGACGAAAATTGGATCGCGAACGTGGTCGAACAGCGTCTGGTACGCGATTGGGCTGAACTCGTGTATGCGTAACTTCAGGCTTACGTACGCGAGAAACGGAAACATCAGCGTCAACGAAGTCGTCGTAAACGGGAAGCTCTGCGAACCAACGCCCCAGAAGGTGTTTGCGATGCTAACTGCGTATGGAAGTATTGCGCAGGCGACCAGCATCAAAACCGTTTTTCGGTGAGCGAGTGCTATCGTCGGCAAACGGGTGACCAGCGCAAGAGCGGAGTACGCAAACAAACCATATGTAAACGGTGCGTAGATACGGCGGTACCAATAGTGGCCCAGCATCTCCGAGATTTGCAGCCCGCTCTCCGTCTCGGTGACCGCCCAGATCAGGTTGTGTTGCGAATTGGTAAGAGCCAACCCGGTTGTCATGACCGGTATGATCGCCAGTATCACGATGACAAGCGGATGGGGAGGACCAACGGTGAACTCCCGATAGAGCGAATAGAACACGATCGGGATGAATCCTGCCGAGAAGAAACTGAGTGTGCGACCAATTCCGTACAACGTTGGGTCCGTCGCACCGAACGAGAACGCCGACCCTGCAACCATGCCCGCGATCAGGAACAGAAAGAAGCTCATCAGGTTGTTCGGGTTCTGCGGTGTCGAACGCGCCACGCGTACAGCAAGCGCTGCAAACGCAATCGCCGAGACCGCCAGGATGGGCGGCAAGAACTGGGTCACTGACAACATGGGAGTAATGCTATCGGGGAGCGGCACTACATAATGCGACCTGTGCCGCATTCCGCGGCACGTATTGTCTATCAGGTCACAAAAATGCCCGGCAACGGGCCGAAACCGGCGAGACTAAAGGCCTTCAGCCGTATCCCGTATCAGCGTATCAACCACTGATTTGAGGCTGTCCTCGATGTTGGCACCGGACGCGCGCTCAAGTTCGTAGCCCTTGAGCTGACGATGTGCACTGGTACCTCGAGTCAGGATGTCGTGCACACCCTTGACCTCTTTTTCGCAGCCCAGTGCATGCGCATCTTCGGCGATCAGGGAACACAGCTCATCCATGAGTTCCGGAAATGGAACGACCCTGCCTTTTGCCAGGTCGATCAGCCCCTCATCGAAGCTGTATCGCATGGCACGCCAGCGATTCTCCCTGATCAACATGGGCGTGTAGAGGCGCCACCTTTGATTACGTGTCCGTAGCCGATACAACATGCGCATGATGCACGCGAGAAGCGCGGTGAGCGCAACCGTATCGTCAAGTCGCGTGCAGACGTCCATGATCCTGGTTTCGAGCGTCGGGAATCGACCGCTCGGCCGCAGGTCCCACCAAATGCGGGTCGAGTCTTCAATGAGACCGGCATTCTGCATGATGGCCACGTGCCTCTCATATTCAGCCCAACTCGCAAACCGTTCAGGCACGCCTGTCCGCGGTAGCGCATCAAAAATCGTCAGTCGGTAGCTCTTAAGACCCGTGTCTTGACCAAGCCAGAACGGTGACGAACACGACAACGCGAGCAGGTGCGGCAGGAAGTAGGACATCTGGTTCATGAGGTCGATTCGCAGCTCGTCGTCGTCAATGCCCACATGCACGTGCATGCCGCAGATAACCAGGCGCCTTGCCGCACCCTGCATTTCGTGGGTCAGCTGGTCGTAGCGGTCTTTTTCCGTGTGTTTCTGGTCGATCCATCTCGAGAACGGGTGCGTCGACGCAGCAATGGGTGCGAGACCGTGATTATCGGCAACCGCGATGATGTTCCTGCGCAGTCGAGCAAGGTCCTCGTGCGCTTCCTGGATGTTGTTGCAGACCTTCGTGCCGATCTCAAGTTGAGATCGCAGCAATTCCGAGGTGACTTGCGAGCCGCACTTCTCCTCGGCCTCCGCCATCAGTGTTGCCGGAGGATCGATTACGAGACTGCGCGTCTCCTTGTCGACCAGCAGGTATTCTTCTTCTACGCCGAGCGTGAACGACGGCTCTTTGATCCCCATTCCCTGCCCCCTTTTCTTCTTGTAGCCTACCTATGCGGTAATACGCTCGTCCTTTGCACTCAGTCGGTCTGGAATTGACGCGATAATGTGATGCATCACTTCTGCAATCTCCGCCACACCGGCGTCGTCGTCTATAAGGTCCTGCCGAATTTCTATGCCGATATGCGGTAGCCCAATTTCTTCAGCATGGTGGTCGATCGTGAAGTCCTGCGGTGCTTTGCCTGAGTACGGCTCGTTGTCACCGACCAGGTAACCGGCGTCGCGCAGACCCTCAAGGAAGATAACGCGCAACCTCTCATCCTTGTCCCACAGGACGCCCATCTGACACGAGCGGGATTCGCCATTGAGTACGGGCGTGAAACTGTGAATCGAAACAAATGCCGGTAAGGGCCCGGCCTTACTGAGGCGCTGTACCTGCTCGTCGACGGCACAGTGATACGGCCAATACAGCGCGCTCGCGCGCAGATCTTTGTCGGTCTGGTGCAGGTTCCGATTACCAGGCACAAGAATGCCATCGCCATATTCGAGGAATGCACTCGGATCCATGAGCTCGCGATTGCAGTCCACGACAAGTCGCGAGTAATTGTGCACCACGGCCGTAACACCAAGGCTCTTGGCCAGTTCCTCCGTTACCGGACCGGCACCGATGTCGACCGCCAGGTGGCAACGGCGCGCAAACGGATCGAGCCCCATGTCACCCAGCGATTTGGGGAAACGGCAGCTGGCGTGGTCACAGATCAGTAAAATTGGCTGTTCTGCCAATGGGTTAAGCACCCTGAACGGCCCTGGCTCGTCCGGTGACAACAGCGCGTGAACGATGCCTTGGTGGGACTCTCGTGTCATTCCAACTCTGCGATTTGCCTGACTCCGGGCCAGTTTACCGCAACCGGGTCATTACGCCACCCGTGGCAACTGCGGATGCGAGTCAGGCCAGGCGTTTCTCGGCATCAGCCCATGGCTCGAAGGAGTCAACCGACGCCGGGCGCGCGATATAGTAGCCCTGAGCGAATTCAATGCCGATGGCGCCCAGTTTGTCGAGCACCTTTTTAGTCTCGACACGTTCAGCGATCGTCTCAATGCCCATGGCGCTGCCGACGTCGTGAATCGCCTTGACCATGCTTTCGTCAACAGAGTCTTCGGCGACGTTGCTGATGAATTGGCCGTCAATCTTGAGGTAATCGACCGGGAGGTTCTTAAGATAGGTAAACGACGACAGGCCGCTACCGAAATCGTCGAGGGAGAATTTGCAGCCCAGCTTCTTCAGGGCCTGCATGAAATGCACGACGCGCGCCAGGTTTGAGATTGCCGCGGTCTCCGTAATCTCGAAGCAAATTGCTCCATTCGGAAGTTTTTGCTTCTCGAGTTCATCAATTACGAAGTCGAGGAATCGGTCCTCACTGAGCGACGTTCCTGACAGATTGATCGCGATCGTGTACTTCGCCTCGCCGTCTTCGCTGCGGTCAGCAAGTTTGGACAGTGATTCGTGAATGACCCAGCGATCAACCGTCGACATCAGATTGTAACGCTCCGCCGCTGGTATGAACCGATCAGGACTAATCAGGTTGCCGTTTTCATCGCGCATGCGGAGCAACAATTCGTAGTGGTTGCGGTGCCCGCCATTCTTCTGGCCAATACCAATGATCGGCTGGAAGAAAAGCTCGAGGCGATCCTCCTCGACAGCACTCGTAATTCGAGATACCCACTTCATTTCCTCGTGACGCATCGACGCGTCGGAATCACGATAGAAATGGACCTGGTTTCGACCCATATCTTTTGCTGAGTAGCACGCGACATCCGCCGCGCTCATCAGGCCGGCAACGTCCGCGTTTTCATTCGTCACATGCACGACGCCGATTGAGCAACGCATTGTTGTGAATGAGTCCTGCCATTCAAAACGATAGCCTTCGATCGAGCCTCGAATTGCCTCGGCAACTTCGATCGCCCGATCCTGGCTGCATCGTTGCAGCAAGATGCCGAATTCGTCGCCGCCCAGACGGGCCAGCACATCGGTGGAACGAATACTGGTCTGTATCAAGTCCGACAACTGAAGTAGCAAAGCGTCGCCAGCCGCGTGACCGAACGTATCGTTGACGACTTTGAACTGGTCAAGATCAACGTAAAGCAACGCGTGTGTCTCTTCGGCGTCGGCGTCGCCCTTTAACGTATCCAACGCAGAACCGAGTCGATTCTCAAATTCGCAGCGATTGATAAGGCCTGTCAAAGTATCGTGCGAGGCCTGGTAGCTGAGCTGGCGGAACAGGCGCGATTCCTTGCTAACATCATGGAACACCATGACTGAGCCGATAATGTTACCGATGCGGTCACGAATCGGCGCCGCCGAATCCTGAATCGGTACTTCATCGCCATTCTTGGTTATCAGTACCGAATTCTCCGGCAATGTGATGATGCGACCTTCTTTCAGGCAGCGCACAACCGGGTTCTCACAGGTCGTCCGTGTATGCTCGTTCACGATCATCATGAGTTCTGTCACGGGCGTACCACGCGCGCTGCGCATGTTCCAACCAGTCAGGTCCTGCGCCATCGGGTTGATGTAGTCGACAATGCCATCAGCGTCGGTCGTAATAACGCCATCGCCAATCGACTGAAGTGTCACCTGGGCGCGCTCCTTCTCTTCGAAGACGCGGGTCTCAGCCTGCTTGCGTTCGGTGATGTCTGTGATCGTGCCTTCGTGGGCAATGATATTATTGTCGTCGTCGTAGATCGCGCGTGAGTTTTCCAACACGACAATTACGCGGCCATCCTTGCGGCGCAGACGATACTCAAAGTTCTTTACTACGCCCTGCGCCTCGAGTCGCGCAAACACGCGCTCGCGGTCGATCGGATTTACGTACAGCACCGTCGTCTGGCCGGCTGCCTTGATATCCTCGACGTTGTCGTAGCCAAGCATTTCGACGAGCGCCGGGTTCGCTGTGATGATTTCCCCTGCTCGCGAGGCGATGTACACGCCATCAACAACGTTTTCAAAGAGGCCGCGATAGCGCGCTTCACTCGTACGCAGTCGATCCTCATCGAGCTGGCGCTTGATCGCGATGCCGGCAAGGTGCGCCATGCGACTCATCTTGTCGAGCTCGTCGGTATTGGGAGCGCGATCCTGGTCAAGGTATACGTCAAGTGTGCCGAGTACGCGGCCCACAGCGCCGTATATGAGGAACGACCATGCCGATTCCAACTCCTGCCTGGCCGCTTCCTTGCGGGCACCACTCCAGCCCGGGTCCGACGCGATACTCGTCGTGATGCGGTCCCGCATGTGATACACGGCGGCACCACAGGTCAGGCTTTGCGGGTCGACCTTGATGAAGTCAAGACAGAGCTTGAACGAATCGGGCAGGCTCGGTGCCTGCTCGACAGAGAGAGTCTGGCTCTTGACGTCGAGATTCATGATGGCCGCTTTGAGTCCCGGCCCAATTGTTTCGACAAGCCGGCAGATGGCACGCAATGTCTGATCGTACGGCGTACTCGCTGCGATCATCTCCAGGACTTTATTCTGTGCGTGCGAAAGGGCCTCGTTGCGCTTTCGATCCTCGATATCGGTAATGCTGACCCGAATCAGCCGCTGCTCGTCGGACGGCAATCTGCTAAAGCGAACTTCGCAGGGTATCAGGCGGCCGTTGGAGTCTTTGTGCATCCACTCAAAGGTCGGGTGGTCGCCTCGGAGCGCACTATCGACAAGTCCCCGGGGAGTCGCACCGAATGACGGCGTGCCGTCGGGTTGCATCTTTGGGCTGATTGCCTCGGGGCCAACCGTCAGCAAGCGAGCTCGCGACAGGTTGAATAGAGCGCATGCTTTGTCGTTTGCGTCGGTAAAACGGTTGTTGTCTATGTCGAAGACGATGATCGCCTCGGGAGCGTACTCGACAAGTGCACGATAGCGCTCCTCGTTTTCGCGCAGCGCGCTATCGGTCTTGATGCGATCCGTCACGTCACGGAGGCTAATGACGTAGAGATCACCACCGACCGATTCGATCACACTCGCATTCATCTCGGCGTGGAATTTTGCACCGCCGGCCTTTATAGCAACGACTTCTCCGGCAGTTTTTTTGAGGTTGGTATCTTCAAGACTGGTGATAAACGGTGACAGGAATTCAGCGAAGGGCGTATCACCGATATCGGGAATAATTTTGTTGAGGTGCGAACCGATCAGTTCTTTGCGAGGACGGCTAAAGTAGCGCGCGCACACCTTGTTGCAATTGCGAATGACTCCGTCATCACCAACAGACAACAAGGCGTCGGTGACGCTGTCGAATATGGCTTCAACCGGGGTCTGGGTCTGGGTGTGGGTCTGAGTCTGGGTCTGGAGCGACTGAGTGATCGTCGCTTCCATTTTGTCATAATGCTGGTCGATCAATTGAAGAAGCGAGATGAAGTCGGGCTTCGTGATTCCCGACTCCTCCGTGGCCGCTTTGATCTTGTCCCTCAAATCGTTTTGCATTGACCAGCTCGTCCTTTAGCCTGGTCACTACCTTAATCGACTGGAGGCCCCAGCATCTGTGACGTAAATTCAGTTTTGGAAGATTTTTTGGGAAATATTTCCCTATTCTGTCACTCGCTGGTTAGAACGCGCGTCGTCTCACCTTCTTCGTTGGTCTCAAGCTCTCCGTGCTCTACAGGCGAGGTATCGACGGCACCGACGTGAATTGGAATCGACATAACCGCTGAAGACCGGCCGTCATCCGTCATGACCGCTGCACTCACGTTCAGGTAAAGACGTCCTTCTCGTAGCGGAATGACCGTCACGCGCTCGGAAATGAATTCATCATTTGCCAGGAACTCGGCGACCATCGACTGCGGTTGTGCCTCGTGCAGCAACAACGCGGATGGATCCGGCAGCTGGTAACTGATCTCGACCGGCGTCTGCCCAAAGACTGACGCGATGGTCAGATCCAGGGTAACGGGACTGCCTACGATGGCTGACCCGATGATCTCGTAATCCATGGCGAACGGCGATCCGGCCTTCGCTGGCAGTCGACTGACACTCGCATCAGGCGCCGGCTGTGCTTTTTCGGCGACAGCTGCGTCGGACTTGTCAACGGAAGCCTGCTCATCGGCACCACCGCAGGCAACAAGACCCAAAGCAGTGCAAACCAGGAAAACGAGTTGTGTCTTTTGTCTCATGTCACTCACCAAATTCAGTTCAATGTGAAGTCGAAGCACACCTGCGACGGGTAATCAGAGGATTTCGCTTCGTCCTCGTAACGCCAGTCCTGGAATGCGACCGCGTATGTGTCCGCCAAGAGAGACGGCGTGGTGAATACCTCGACGTGATCAGCACCCGACCACCCTCGTCCAAGTTCAATGCCGTCGAGATAAAGGTATACGTCCGGGTCTGCACTATCCCTGAGTTCGTCAGGTGGCGTTGGCGCAGGATCGCCGGTCGGAGGAGGCTCAGGATTGGCCTGTACTGTCAGCGTCCACGCCCTGGTGCTCGATGTCGTAAATCGCAGGTAGCGCCATTCTCCGGGCTTGTTGCCATGCTGGTCGATGACCTGGTCATCATTGACGCACAAGTTGATGGTGCCTCCGCCCGGCGTGATTTGTGTGTACAGAGGCAACAGGTCGCGCACCGGCTTGCCGTTAGTCCAGGTTACTGGCTGCGTCGTCTGGCCGGTCGCCCAAATATTCACATTGCCGGTATCGACGTTCTCACGATTCAGCAACGCATTGACGAATGAGACGTCGGCGGGATCGACATTGTCCAGCAATCCGGTGGCAAATGAAAACAAGGTCGTGAGCGCCTCGGTGTCACGCTGGAACTCGGTCATGGTCTCATAGATTGGAGCGAAGCCAATCGAGTCGTTATCCGTACCGTCACCATCAACGCCCGTATCAAAGAGATCGTAGATCAGCGTGGCGACGGACATCTCGTTGAAGAAGCCCTGAATGCCCCGATTCTCGGTCTCTATGTTGATCCCGAAACCACTGCTGGCCGGTGCAAGTGTGTCGCACAGGAGTGGGTCGCCGCCGACAATCGCCGATATGCCATAGCCCCACCCTTCACCGAAGGCCACACGGGCTTCAACCGTGCCCGGTATGAAATGAGAACCGCCGATGCTGTTGGAACGAGAGAACCAGTACTCGAAGTAATGGCCCCATTCGTGCTGCAACACGCCGCGGTCAAATTCATCCGTGTCAATTTGTGAGTCGGGAAGCCGACCGACTGCGTCTCCGAGCAGGAACAGCGACGGGTTGTCCGCGCCACCATCCGGATTACTCGAAAAGTAGGTCGTGATCAGCTCGCCGTTGTCCGGATCGTCATTGCCGGTGAAGGTGTTGTTCACGCTCCAGAATGCGTCGAGACGACCCATGTCGACGTTGGCGTCAGCACCCTCGATCATGATGACAGCGTCTGCGATTGCATCCAGGATGGATAACGGTGCCGCTGCCCGGGTATTCGCATAGCTCGCAACGACCCAACCCGTTCTCGCAACGAAATCAGCGTCGGAGATATTGCCAGTCCCGGTGTTGAACAGCGCCCATTGCACTTCGTAGATCGGTCGTTGGTCAAGCGGCTGAGTCGTCTGTGACGTATTGTCGCGGACGTACACTTCCCACGTTTGCGGGCCCGTCGTTTGCACTAGCTCCGCCCGAACACGAACCCGCACGTCCGTGTTGGCTGTGATATTCGCAAACGAGTAGTTGCCGTTATCGTCTGTCCTGGTCGTTCCCAGCACGTTGTTCGCAGCGTCCAGAAGCTGCACCGTTGCACGGCGCACCGGCATGTTGGTAATCACGTTGAAGTTATAGCCCCGGCACTGGTTGTTGGCTGTCGGTCGCTCGTACGCGAGTACACCCGCCACGGTCACCATCGACAGCGGTTCCGACACATCGACATTGACCTGGTCGGTCGCCGTGTCACTGCCGTCGTCAACAGTCAGCTCAAATGTCAGTGTCTGGGTATTACCCGCAGCAACGTCGGGCGACGTGAAACTCGGCTGCGCTGTGTTGGCGCCCGTGAGCGGCGCATTGGGCCCGCCCGTTTGCACCCAGGCGAAACTGAATGTGTCGCCGTCTGCGTCCGATGAACCGGTGCCGTCAAGATCAACCGTCACCAGTTCGGCGACGTCCTGGTCAGGACCGGCGTTTGCCGTCGGTGGGCTGTTTGCCCCGAGGCCCACATCGTTAACCGTTATATCCACGGTCGACGTCGTGTTCAGGCTGCCATCGCTAACGGTCAGCCGGAATGTCAGGACATCTGGCGTATTGGCGGCCGTTACATCGGGTGCATCGAACGTCGCCGTGGCGGAGCTGGCATTGTTGATCGTGACCGACACTCCGGTCGTCTGGACCCAAGCGTACGTTACAGTATCCCCATCAGGGTCAGTGCCGCTGCCACTCAGCGTGACCATCGAAAATTCGTCCACACTCTGGGCCGTACCCGCGTTTGCCGTGGGTGCGCTGTTGGTCGGAGTACTTGTACTCACTGCCGCCGCTGCATGCGGCAAGCGCGATACAAGACAGCGCGAGCGCCCCTGTTTTCAGGCTGAAGTACTGTTTCATTTTTGCCATGACCGTCCCAAGCGAGGCTGAGCCAAATAATAACGTCCCAAGCTGAACCGGAACATAACCTGAAGTGTGCGAACTTGGCGACAAATCGTGTCGCTGCATCACACCTCACATTGCGACCCAATTCCGCATATAAGCCCTGGAGTATTGATAAACTTTGTCTCCTTAACGAGCGCGCGGTTCACATTTCCTGCAAGACTCTGATGAGAACGGAAAAAAGATTATGAAAAACAAGAAGATACTGGTCACCGGTGGAGCCGGGTATATCGGCAGTCATGTCGTTCGACAGCTCGGTGCTGCGGGCGAGAGCGTCATTACGCTCGATAACCTGTCGACCGGCTTCGAGGCAGCTGTTACATCAGGTGAGTTTATCATCGGCGACACAGGTGATGCCGTATTACTGGAGAAGATATTCGCTGGGCGCGATATCGACACCGTTATGCATTTCGCAGCACATACGATTGTGCCCGAGTCTGTGGCAGACCCACTCAAGTATTACGGCAACAATACGGCTTCAAGCCGTACGCTGCTCGAAGCAGCGTCCAGGCACGGCGTGAAGAACATCGTGTTTTCGTCGACGGCAGCGGTCTACGGTATTCCCGATGGCGGGAGGGCATCCGAAGACTCGCCAACGCAGCCAATTAATCCCTACGGCACATCGAAACTCATGACCGAGTGGATGCTGCGCGACCTCGCGGCGGCGGGTGGACCGCGCTATGTCGCCCTGCGCTATTTCAATGTCGCAGGCTGCGACCCGACCGGCACGATCGGCCAATCGACGCCCAAAGCGACATTGTTGGTTAAGGTGGCCTGTGAAGCTGCGACCGGTCGTCGTCCCGGCGTTTCTATTTTCGGTACGGATTTCCCGACGCCCGACGGCACAGGCCTGCGTGACTATATTCATGTCGAGGACCTCGCGACCGCACATCTCAATGCCCTGGCCTACTTACGCAAGGGCGGCGATTCAACGGTGCTGAATTGCGGATACGGTCACGGCTACAGCGTGCGTGAAGTTCTCGCGTCAGTCGAAAAAGCCAACGGCGAGGCGCTGAGTATCAAGGAAGAACCACGTCGCGCCGGCGATCCGCCAGAACTGATCGCAGTTGCGGAACGAGTCCGCGAGGTCCTGGGCTGGACGCCGAAGTTCGACGATCTTGATACCATCGTCAAAACGAGTCTCGAATGGGAGCGCAAGATCGCATCCAGGGACCCTGCCGCCTACTGGGCCGCCTGAGGAATAATGAAGTTTCGCCGTCCAAGATCGCTCAATGGCCTGATTCTGGTCGGTTTCGGGTTCGTCGCCCTGCCGCTTCTGCTGGCCGTGGTCTGGGCGCTCGTCAATCTCGACCGCGTGGCGGAACAAAGCGAGCGGCTCGTCTCTACCGGCGTGTCTGCAGCAGAAAACAATCGTCGACTTGAAGAGCAGCTCGGTTCACTCGAGCGCGTGGCACGCCAGTACCAGGTGTTGCGCAACCCCGACAGCCTGCAGATCATTCTGGACGACCTCGTATCGCTGCAGGACCAACTGGCGGACATGGCGCCGCTGGTTGCCGAAGCCAATGCTACCGAGCTCGCCAATTCCATAGGCCTCGGCGCGCGCGCTATCGTGACGACATTGTCGGGCCCGGACATCGAAGATGAGCAGGTCACGGCTGCGATCGAACGATTTGCCCCGATGCGGCAACGTGTCGAAAGCCTGACCAATGTCCTCACCGCCTACGTCGACGCCGAACTCTCGACGCTCCAGAAGACAGCGCGCGACGCTCAGAAAGTCTCGGCCTGGCAGGTCGCGGCGCTCGTGCCTGGAACGCTCGTGCTCGTGCTGATTTTCATTTTCCTCGTCGCGCGCCCAATATCGCAGATAGACACCGCGATTCATCAGCTGGGTGAAAGCGGCTTCTCGAAGCCCATTCACATCAAGGGCCCGACCGACCTTGAGCGCCTTGGCCGGCAGCTCGAGTGGCTGCGGTCGCGTCTTCTCGAACTTGCCCAGGAGAAGAACAAGTTCCTGCGGCATATGTCCCATGAACTCAAGACACCGCTGGCCAATATTCGCGAAGGCACAGAGTTATTGCTCGATGGCTCGGTCGGCGAATTGGAGGGGCCGCAGCGCGAAGTAACCAATATCCTGCGCATGAACGGCCTAAAACTGCAGCAACTCATTGAAAACCTGCTGTCGTTCAGTGCGTGGCAGACGAAGAGCGAAGTCCTGACGCTGAGCGACTTTTCGCTGCGTGCACAGGTTATTTCGGTGGCCAAGACACAGCGATTGGCCCTCAAAGCGGCAAATATTCAACTCAAACTGGAAGTTGACGACATTATTGTGAACGCGGATCAGGACAAAATTCGCACAGTGGTTGATAATCTGCTGTCGAATGCGGTCAAGTTCACGCCGATAGGAGGCCTGATCACCATTCGTGCTCGTCGCGAGGCAGGAAATTTCATGCTGGAGTTTGGCGACACGGGGCCTGGCATTCCAGAAGAAGAAAGTCCGCGCATTTTCGAGGCATTTTTCCAGGGCCGCCGCGAACAAGGTGGCCAGGTTGGCGGAACAGGTATCGGCCTGTCGGTTGTCATGGAGTGCATCCAGGCACACGACGGCTCGGTCGAACTCGTCGACTCGGAGGAGTTTTCGGGCGCGCATTTCCGGATTCATATTCCGCAGGCGCGGGATGTGTCCCAACAGAAGCTGGCAGCAAATGGATAGGATGAACATCACAAGCCGAGTTGCCCAGATCGCGACGATTGCGACGATTACTGTCATCGTCTCGACGTCGTCCGGCTGTGCCGCCGCAAGCAAAGCCACCGACTGGCTCACGGGCAAGCGCCCGGCGGAGACTGAGGATCACCTCTTCCTCGGCGCACCATCTGCGGACGAGTACCTCAAGGAATTGAACGACCTGGCGGGTGGCGACCCGGCCAAGCAGGCCGATGTCTTCGCTGACGCCTCATCAGCCGCACGGCTGACACCCGGTCCGAGCACCAACCTGCGAATTGCGCTCGTCCTGGCTACGCCGGGGCACGCGGAATCTGACCCGGCACGTGCCCAGGGCCTGTTGCGGGAGATTTTGGCGGAGACCCAGCTCCTGACATCGGCGGAAATAGCGCTCGCGACAATCCATCTCAACAACGTTGAGCGCGTGATCGTTACGACCAGCGAAGCGACTCAACTTCGGGATTCTACGTCCCTTGCAGCGCGCACCGAAGAACAGGCTCTCAGCCGGCGCCTCGCAACGGTCGAGGCCGAAAACCGACGCCTGCGTGATGAGCTTGCGGATGCCGAACAGAAGCTCGAAGCGATCACCTCGATCGAGCGGTCGATTCGCGATCAGGAGTAGTTTGGGGTCAGTAGTTTGGGGTCAGTTTCCTATCTCTTGCAGGAGATAGGAAACTGACCCCAAACTATTAGGAAACTGACCCCAAACTACGTACTTTTTGTTAATCTTCGCGTTATGCCCCCCAATAAAATGCAACGCGAAGGCAAGATCCTGCTCGTCGATGACGATCCTGGACTGCTACGCCTCCTGAGTATCCGCCTGCGCGCGGAAGGTTACGAAGTCGAAGCCGTTGAATCGGCACACAAGGCACTGGGCGCTCTGCGCCAATTCAGTCCGGACCTCGTCATTACCGACCTGCGTATGGACAAGATGGACGGCATTGGCCTGCTGAAGGAACTGCAGACAAAATCGCCTGGCCTGCGCGTCGTTATTATCACAGCGCACGGCACAATCCCCGATGCAGTGACCGCCACCCAGCACGGCGCGTTCGGCTTCCTCACAAAACCCATCGACAAGGATGAACTCCTGTCACTGGTCGAGCGCGCGCTGAAAGTATCCGGTGCGGTTGACGTCGAGGAAGGCTGGGGCTCCGAAATCATCACTCGCAATGCCGCGATGAAAGAAGTCATGCAGCAAGCCAAGATGGTTGCAGCGACCGATGCTCGTGTGCTGATCACGGGCGAAAGCGGCACGGGCAAGGAGCTGCTCGCGCAGGCAATCCACAGCGCGAGCGAACGTCGCAACAAACCATTCGTCGCGATCAATTGCAGCGCGATGGCGGAGAATTTGCTCGAGTCCGAGCTGTTCGGCCACGAAAAGGGCGCATTCACTGGTGCAACGCGCAGCCATGAGGGCCTGTTCCAGTCGGCCGAAGGCGGCACCCTGCTGCTCGACGAAATCGGCGACATGCCGATGCGCCTGCAGGTTAAGTTATTGCGCGTGCTGCAGGAGAGCCAGGTACGACCTGTTGGCAGCACCGAGGCAAAGCAGATTGACGTTCGCGTCATTTCGGCAACCCACCGCGACCTGCAGGAACTGATGACGCAGGGACGCTTCCGCGAGGACCTGTACTACCGTCTGAACGTAGTGAATATCAAGTTGCCGCTGCTCGATGGACGTCGTGAAGACATCCCCTTATTGGTCGCGCACTTCCTGCAGTCCATCGCCAAGGAAGCCGACCAGGAAAGAAAAGTCTACGCGCCGGAAGCCGTCGAAATGCTCGTGACAGCCGAATGGCCCGGCAACATTCGTCAGCTGTATAACGTCGTGCGGCAAAACGTTGCGCTGTCACGCTCGCCTGTTATCTCTGGCGAGCTGGTACAGCAGTCTCTCGGCGAACACGCCGGCAAACTCGCATCGTTCAGCGATGCGCGCGATGAGTTCACGCGGAACTACCTGTCGCAGATTCTGCAGATCACGATGGGCAACGTGAGCCAGGCGGCACGCTTGGCGAAACGCAACCGCACGGACTTCTACAAGCTCCTCGCCCGCCATGACCTGAACCCGGATACGTTCAAGACCCGGTAGCTAGACCGAGATCCCCGAACGCCGAAACGGCAGTGTTCGAATGCGGGTTCCTGTAGCCGCAAAGATCGCGTTGGTGATCGCCGGTGTTGCGGCCGCAATCGGCGGCTCGCCGAGTCCCGCTGGTCGCACATCGTTCTGGATGAAGTGACACTCAACCTCCGGCGCCTGGTTGATGCGCAGAAGCCCATAGTCATGGAAATTGCTCTGTTCTGCAGCACCATCTGCAAATGTGATCTCAAGCTGAGCAGTACTCAGAGCATCCACAACAGCGCCCTCGACCTGGTTCTTTGCACCACTCAAATTCAGGATTGGACCGACGTCGATACCGGAATAGACCTTCTCGACTTTCACAAAAGAACCATCTGCGACAACTTCGGCAACGTGGGATACAAAGCCCCCGTGATCATAGTGAAACGCCATGCCCATACCGCGGTTGGCCTCAAGTTTGCGGCACCCCCAACCCGCTTTTTCGGCTGCCAGCTTGAGCGCATTGCTCGTGCGCTCCAGATCCAGAGGTGGCTCACCGTACGACCTCGATAGCAGGTCAAGGCGAAATTCCAGCTGATCGCGTCCCGCAGCAATCGCCACTTCGTCAAAGAAGCTCTGGTAGGCCCAGCAGTAGGCCGAGTGGCCCGGAGAACGCCAGGGTCCGGTCGGCACATTCGTTTCGATGATCGACTGGCGCAAACTGAAATTGGGCACCAGGCCCGCGGGATAGTGGGAAGTAGAAAGACCGGCACCAGAAACCGTTTCACCGCCAGAACCAAAGGTCACGAAGTGGTGGTCGAATGCCGTCATCTTACCGTTGTTGTCGATGCCGGCCTTGAAGTGGTGCCAGGCTGCGGGACGATAGAAATCGTGGCGCATGTCGTCTTCACGCGTCCATTGAAGTTGTACAGGCTGGCGAACTTCGCGCGCGATCCAGGCAGCCTCCACCATGAAGTCGTTGCGCAGGCGGCGCCCGAAGCCTCCCCCAATGCGGGCCAGGTTCACGTGAATCTTTTTCTCTGACATGCCGAGCGTTTTGGCAACCAGCTCACGTCCCGATTTTGGATTCTGCGACGGCGCCCAGAATTCGAGTCGGCCGGACTCGTGAAACAGTGCCGTGCAGTTTTGCGGTTCCAGATTGGCGTGAGACACGAACGGATAGTAGTAGCTCGCTTCGACGACCTGCTCCGCGGCATCGAGCGCGGCGCTGACATCACCATCAGCTCGCAATGTATCTCCGGCCTCGTTGGCAAGTGCTGCCGCTTCTCGCTCGTATGCAGCGGTTGAATCGGAGTGGGTGGTCTCCCAATCGACGAGTAGTTGCTCACGCGCAGACTGCGCCTGCCACCACGTCCTCGCAACAATCGCGACGCCGGGCTGCAGGCCGTTCTGGTTCTCAGTGCCTTCCACAACGAACGCGTGCGTGACTCCAGGCAGCTTGCCGACTTCCTCTACATTGGCATTTCGAACCTTGCCTTTGTACGTTGGGCACTTTTCATAGACTGCGTACAACATGCCGTCGAGGCGAACGTCGCAGCCATACAGAGCCTGGCCCGTGATGATCTTCGGATTGTCCACGCCAGGCACGAACGTCCCGAGGAGCCTAAACTCTGACGGACGACTTTTGAGTTCGAGGTCTGCGACATCAGGCACAGGCAAGCTGGCTGCGACTTCCAGCAGCGTCTCATAGCGAGCCGATTTGCCAGAGGGTGCGTGAACAATCGCGCCTTGGCTGGCCTCGCATTCCGAGGCGGCAACATTCCAGTTCTTCGCGGCGGCAGCGGTTAGCAGGTAGCGCGCTGCTGTTCCTGCGACGCGCAGATCATCCCAACCATCCGGGGTACCGCGGCTGCCACCGATGACCTGCCGGCCGTAGCGATCGTCGAGCGGCGCCTGTTCCACGTGGACATTCTTCCAGTCAACGTCCAGGCACTCCGCCACCACCATCGGAAAGGCCGTCTTTACGCCCTGACCCGCTTCCGGGTTCTTGCTAATGATGGTGACTTTGCCGTCGATTTCGATACGAACATACAGGTTGGGGATCCAGGTCTCGCCCTGCAACTCGTTCGCAGGCATCTCATCTGCGCAGCCGATGCCAACCAGCAGGGCGCCAGACGCGGCCATTGTGATCTTCAGGAACGAGCGACGATCAAGAGTATCCTTCGGGTTGAATTCGGTCATACGTCACCCCCTTCGCTGGTCCCGTACTCCGCGGCCCTTTTGATCGCTTTGCGAATTCGTTGATAGGTCCCGCATCGACACAGGATGCCGGACATTGCGTCATCGATGTCGTCGTCGCTGGGATTTGCGTTCTCCGCCAGCAACGCGGTCGCGGCGAGAATCTGCCCGCCCTGGCAATAGCCGCACTGTGGAACGTCTTCCTCGTCCCAGGCCCTTTGCACCGGGTGATCACCCGTTGGGTCCAGGCCCTCGATCGTGGTGATCTCTCTGCCTTTGAATCGAATCGCAGGCACGTTGCAGGATTGTCTGGGCTTGCCGTCGACCAGCACAGTGCAACTGCCGCAAGTACCTATTCCGCAGCCGTACTTGGTACCTGTCAGGTTAAGTATGTCTCGGAGAGCCCACAGGAGGGGCATGTCTTCGGGGACGTCGATCCCATGGTCTTTTCCGTTGATACTGAGGGTTATTTCGCTCACGCTCGGCTCCCGAACAGAAAGTCCTGAGCCTAAATTACGCCGCAGCGGGCAGTGCCGTCAGTAGCGGATAACCGTAACTAAGAAGCGGCTTTCTTGGAGTAGCTGTCGGCATTGAGGCCGTATTTATTCAGGAGGTCGTAGAGAGTCGGGCGAGTAATGCCCAGAAGCTCCGAGGCTTTCGAGATGTTTCCATAGCTCCTCGTTAGCGCAACGCGAATTGCCTTGCTCTCTGCGATCTGGCGCACCTCGCGCAGGTTCAGCGAATCGCCCTCTTCATCACCATCCTGCAGGCCCATATCCATGGCCGTGACCATCTTGCCATCCGCCATGATGACGGCGCCTTTGATCTTGTTTTCCACCTCGCGAACGTTGCCCGGCCAGGCGTACGTCTCGATCGCCTGCACGGCATCATCGGCAAAGCCGTTGATCGCCCGCTTCTGCGCTTTTGCGTATCGCTGCAAAAACGTACGCGCGAGTATCAGGCGGCCCTCCTCACGATCCCGATACGGTGGGATGTTGATCGTAATTTCGCTAACGCGATAGAAGAGGTCTTCACGAAACAGACCTTCCTTGATCAGATCTTCAGGGTTCTGGTTGGTCGCGCAGACGACGCGCACATCAACCGGAATTTCCTTGCGTCCGCCAACGCGTTCAATGACGCGTTCCTGCAGAAAGCGCAGCATCTTCGCCTGCAACGCTATAGGCATGTCGCCGATCTCGTCGAGGAACAGCGTGCCGCCGCTGGCGACTTCGACCTTACCCATGGTTTGTTTGTGTGCGCCCGTGAACGAACCCTTCTCATGACCGAAAAGTTCGGACTCGAGCAGGTTCTCGGGGATAGCTGCGCAGTTGATCGCGACGAAGTTTCCTTCGGCGCGCGGACTCAGGCGATGCAATGCGCGCGCGAGTAACTCCTTACCGGTGCCACTCTCGCCGAGCAACAGCGTGGTGACGTCGGTCGGTGCCACTTTCTCGATCATGCGACAGACGGCGAGCATGCCTTCGCTGGCGGCGACGATACCATCGAGCGGCGACTCGTTGACCTGGCTTTGCAAGCGTCGATTCTCGCCTTCGAGTTCAGAAATATTGAATGCGCGGTCGACGAGCAACTTTAGTGTGTCGGTATCAACCGGCTTCTCGTAGAAATCGTAGGCGCCCTGCGCGACCGCCGTCAGCGCATTTTCCTGGTCACCGTTGCCGGTAACGACAATGACTTTCGTATGCGGGGCGAGTTTAAGCGTCTCGGCCAGCGTCGCCAGCCCTTCCTCAACACCCTCGGGATTTGGCGGCAAGCCCAGATCCTGCAGAATGACAGCCGGCTCGTGACGCCGCAGCTCGGCAATCGCGTCTTCGCGATTCTCCGCCGTGTACACGTCATAACCCTCGAAGCACCATTTGAGCTGCTTCAGGAGGCCGGGGTCGTCTTCGACGATTAGGAGTCTGCGGGCTTGGTCCGTCATGTGGCGCTATGGTGCCACGATCCATCAACGGTTTGCAGTAGGTAGGTCACACGCCGATGTGTGATGCGTGCGAACGGTCAGCCGCCGGCGCGGCCTCCTGCAGAATACGTACTTAACGCAGTTGCGAATCATTCGCATTTAGATTACGGTCAATTCATCCTCGGGACCCAAACTGACCTGGCAAACATGAATACACGCACTATCCCGTCCGTCGGCATCGCTGCTGCCCTCCTCGTCTCACCCGCATTCACCCTGGCACAGGATGCCAAGAATGACGTGGAAGAGGTTGATACTGTTACGATTATTGGCAGAGCAACTGATGCGGCCGATGTCCCCGGCTCCGCCCACGTCATCGGCACAGAGGAGCTCCAGACCTTCGTCAACTCGGACATCCTGCGCGTACTGCGGGCCGTTCCGGGCGTGTATATCCAGGAAGAGGAAGGCTTCGGCCTTCGCCCCAATATCGGTATTCGTGGCTCTGGCCTCGACCGCTCCGCCCGCATCGCCCTCCTCGAGGACGGCGTCCTTGTTGCCCCGGCGCCCTACGCGGCCGCATCGGCATATTACTTCCCGACACAACGCCGGATGAGCGCTGTTGAGGTGCTGAAAGGCCCGGCGGCGGTAGCCGTTGGTCCGCGCACGACCGGTGGCGCGATGAACATGATCTCCACACCGATTCCCGACGCCATGGGTGCCAATATCGATATTCGCGCAGGCGATCACTCGACCCTGGATGCCCACCTGAATGTTGGTGACCGAGGCGAGCGCTTCGCCTGGTTGCTCGAGACCGTGCAGGCGAAGAGCGACGGCTTTAAGACAATCGATGGCCCAATCGGCGGCGATACCGGTTACGACCTCAAGGACTACATCGCAAAATTTCAGCTCGATTCCAGTCCGACGAGCGAGGTTTACCAGAGCCTGCGTGTCAAGCTTGGCTATACAGACCAGGTCTCAGATGCGACCTACCTCGGGCTGACCGACGCGGACTTCCTCCTGGACCCGAACCGTCGTTACGCCGCCTCGGCAGAGGACAACTTCGCGAGTGAACACGAGCAATACCAGGCCACATACGTGATCGATACCAACAGCTTCTGGCGCGGTGAGATCACGGCGTATCGCAACGACTTTCACCGTAACTGGTACAAACTGCAGTCTGTCGGCGGCGAGAGTGCTGCCAGTGTGCTGGCTGATCCGGTGACCTACGCTGCCGAGTACGGCTTCCTCACGGGCACAACGAGCGCTGACGACGACATCCAGATTCGTGCGAACAACCGTAACTACTACTCGCAGGGCATCCAGGCCAAGGTCGAGTGGGATCTCGGCGTTGGCGACACAGAGGTGTTGTTGAACACCGGCTTGCGCCTGCACGAAGATGAGGAAGATCGCTTCCAGCACCAGGACGGTTATCGCATGGAGGACGGCGCACTCGTCCTGACGACAGCCGCCGCCGGCGGCTCGACGACCAATCGCGTCTCCGATGCGAAGGTCACGTCATTCTTCGTCGACTCGGAAATTCGCTCGGGCGACTGGATTTTCACCCCGGGCGTACGCTTCGAAGATATCGACATGACACGTCTCGACTACTCGACGTCTGATCCGACGCGGGCGCTCGGTCCAACGCGCGTACGAGAAAATTCCACGCAGGTTGTGATCCCCGGTGCAGGGGCGCTTTATCGACTGAACTCCGACTGGCGGCTCCTGGCCGGCGTGCACAAAGGCTTCAATCCACCCGCTCCCGGCAGCACGGCGAGCGAGGAATCGAGCATCAACGTCGAAGCCGGCGCACGCTATGACGATGGTGAGATCACATTTGAATCGATCTACTTCGTCAACGACTACGACAACCTCGTCGGTACCGTTACAGATTCCACCGGTGGCGGCGGCCAGGTCGGCGATCAGTTTGATGGCGGCGAAGTGGTGGTCAGTGGCCTTGAACTCAGCACGGGTTACAACATCAGCAACGACCGTTTCACGTTCCCCTTCAGCCTGAAGTACACGTGGACGACCGAAGCAGAATTCCAGAACGCATTCGATTCGGGCTTCGATCCGTGGGGCCAGGTGGAGATCGGTGATGAACTCCCCTACATACCCGAGCACCAGCTGCGCCTCGCGGCGGGCCTTGAGCACGAGCGTTTCAATGTGAATCTGGCCGCGAACTTTGTTGGCAAGATGCGCAGCAAAGCGGGCCAGGGCGCGTTCCTGCCAGGTGAGACAGTCGATTCACACGTCGTGATGGATCTCGTCGCCGCGTTCAGCCTGACGCAGAACCTCGCGACGTACATCAAGGTCGACAACCTGCTCGACGAGACCTACATCGCGGCACGACGCCCGGCCGGAGTGCGACCGGGGTTGCCTCGCACGGCGTACGTGGGTATTACGTACCGACTGTAGCTTCTTCGATCGTCGCGGCGTTGATGACAGGGACGTACTCGGGGCGTGGATCCAGCGAGCGGACCGCCTTCTTGATCATGCCTTCGAGATTCGGACGCTTCTCTGTGGGCTCGCCCGGCCCGATCCCACCACCAAACTCGTAGACCTTGCCGACGCCTTCGCCAAACGCGGTCTGCAGGTTCGCGTCCCACATAACCGGGTGTTTGAGCTGGGCATACAACCGATCCTTGATGCCATCCACATCGTCGTCGTGGAAGCCACCCGTGTAATTCGACAAGACCTTGATATCGGGCGCCTGCATGTCAGCCTCAGCAAGCGTCTCGCGAAACAGGTCCGCGGCCTTGTCCATGTAATAGGTATGGAACGCGCCTTCCGTTTTCAGCCGAATCGCACGTTTCCGCGGAAACGCCTCGGCCACGTGCGCTTCGAGCGCCGCCAGATCGTCTGATGATCCACCCACCACGGTCTGCAGTGGCTGGTTGCATGCCGAAACTGCGCACTTGAACTGCTCGGCTAACGGTTGAATCTCATCGACTGCCATCATGAATGCCGTCATCTCGCCTTCGCCATGCTCGCCCATTAGCTCGCCGCGCTTTTGTACCAGCTTCAGTGCCGTCTCAAAGCTCAGTGCATTTGCGGCGACCAGTGCCGAGTACTCACCCAGGCTGTGCCCGGCTGCCATCGTCGGTTGGACATCACCACCCGTTTTCTCGCGGAATACTTCGAGACACGCGATGTGATGCGTCAGCAATGCCGGTTGCGTATGTCGCGTCAGGTTCAGCTGGTCGTCCGGGTTGTTGAACGACATATCCGTGATGTCGTATCCGAGGATTTCGCCCGCTTGCTGGTAGATGTTGCGAGCAGTTTCGTGCGCCTCGCAAATGTCCTTGCCCATGCCTTCGTACTGCGAGCCCTGGCCCGGAAAAACGTACAAGATGTTCATGATAGAGCCTCAATAACTTCAGTCGGTGCCTGCACGAGCTCGATGAGCACGCCTTCGCCGCCAATAGGGAATTCGTCGTTGCCTTTCGGATGCACGAAACAGATATCGTAACCGGATGCGCCCTTTCGGATACCGCCTGGGGCGAAGCGCATGCCCTGCTCTGCCAGCCACTCGACAGCCGCTGGCAAATCGTCGACCCACAGGCCAACATGATTTAGCGGCGGCGTATGCACACGTGGCGTTTGCGTCCGGATCGAGCGGTTGCATCAGATCGACCTCGACGCGATGTGCGCCGGTGCCGAGGAACGCGATGTCCTCGTCGACGTTTTCTTTTTCGCTGCGGTAGTTGCCGTCGAGCTCAAGCCCGAGTGTGTCTACCCACAGTGTGCGCAGCCGGTCTTTGTCGAGCCCGCCCACAGCAATTTGCTGGATGCCGAGAATTTTGAAGGGTCTTTCGTTCATTTGTCGTCTTTCTTCAGATAGGTTTCGAGCAAGCGCTCGGCGGCTGTCGTTGCCGGCATCCGGCCCTCGCTGACCGCGGCCTCCAGTTCGGAAATAAGGTAACTGGTCACCGTATTTCTCCCGGAGGTCTTCGATCAGGGTGTCCTGCACCTCCGACCACATCCAGGTTCGCGCCTGCTCGGCGCGTATCGAATCAAGTTCGCCACTGCCCTCGAGCGCCGCCTGGTGGCGCGTCACGGCCTCCCATGCAACGTCAATGCCCACGCTGTCGCGTGCGGAACAGGTATGGACCTCGACCTTCCAGTCAGCTGAACGCGGTCGCAGCAACTGCAGTGCATGGCGGTATTCACTCGCCGATTTGCCGGCCAGCGTTTCGAGATCGCCATCGGCCTTGTTAATCAGAATAAGGTCCGCGAGTTCCATGATGCCGCGCTTGATGCCCTGCAGCTGGTCGCCGCCACCCGGTTGCAGCAGCAGCACGAACATGTCCGTCATGTCGGCAACCTTGGTCTCCGACTGTCCAACGCCAACGGTCTCGACGATGATGACGTCGAAGCCTGCCGCCTCGCACAGCAACAGAGTCTCGCGACTGCGTCGTGTGACGCCGCCGAGCGTATTACCCGACGGTGACGGTCGTATGTAGGCCTCTTCGCGACGCGACAGCAATTCCATGCGCGTCTTGTCACCGAGGATCGAGCCACCGCTGATCGCGGATGACGGATCCACGGTCAACACTGCGACCTTGTGGCCCTCATCAATAACGTGATTGCCCAGCGCCTCGATAAACGTGGATTTACCAACGCCCGGTGCGCCTGAGATACCAACACGGATCGACTTGCCCGTGTGTGGCATGAGCTTTTCAAGAACGGCGGCAGAGAGCGCGCGATGATCGCGACGTGTCGATTCGATTATTGTGATGGCGCGGGCGAGCGCGCGGCGATCGCCATCCAGGATAGCTTCTGCCAACTCAGTAGCGTCTTGCGACGACACAGGCCCTACTCGAGCTCCATGATGACTTCGTCGACCTCAACACTCTGGCCAGCAACGAAATGCAGTCTTGATATGACGCCATTGCGTTCAGCGCGTAGTGCGTTCTCCATCTTCATAGCCTCGAGAACAGCGAGTTCATCACCCGCCTTGACCTCGTCGCCTTCCTTGACGGCAACGGAGACGAGTAGTCCAGGCATCGGCGCGGTGACATGACCTGACGTATCGGGAGGAACCTTGACCGGCATGAGCTTGTGCTGCTCAGCTGCGCGCGGGTTCAGCACAATGACGTCCGACTGGGATCCGCCGCGAGACAGCGTGTAAACCTGGTTCTTACGCTGGACCTGGACAAAGACGTCTTCGCCGTTGACCGTGCCGTTAAACAGATGCTGGCCGAATTCCCAATTGCTGCGGACAGCGTAGGTTTTGCCGTTGTAGGTCACGTCGTTCCCGCCCTCTATCGGCACCACCGAGATCGCGTGATGCTCGTTGTCCATGATGACGACCCACTCTCCAGGCACAACACGCCGGTGACCACGAAGCTGCCCCTCGATCGTTGCGGCGCGATCACGATAGCTGCGAACCATCGATCCAACAACTGCGATGATGATCGCGGGATCCTCATGCGGCACATCGGCCGGGTGGAAGCCCTCGGGATATTCCTCGGCGATCGTGTTGGTGCTGATATTGCCTGTGGCAAACTTCTCGTGCGCTATGAGCGCCGAGAGAAAACTGATGTTTGTCGAGATGCCACGAATGATGAACTTGTCGAGCGCGGCACGCATTTTCTCGATGGCCTGCTCGCGGTCATCGCCCCAGGTAATGAGTTTCGCGACCATCGGGTCGTAGAACATCGACACCTCGCCGCCTTCGAACACGCCCGTGTCGACGCGTACGTGCTCGTCTTCTGCCGGCGGACGGTAGTAGACCAGTCGCCCGGTCGACGGCAGGAAGTTGCGGAACGGATCCTCGGCGTAGACGCGGGCCTCGATCGACCAGCCATTGATGCCGACGTCTTTTTGCGTGATCGGCAGCTTCTCGCCGGCGGCAACGCGAATCATGAGTTCGACGAGGTCGAGTCCCTGTCGTCAGCTCGGTGACCGGGTGCTCCACCTGCAGCCGCGTATTCATCTCGAGGAAGTAGAAGTTGCGCTTCGGGATCGACGATGAACTCGACCGTGCCGGCCGACTCGTAGTCCACGGCCTTCGCGAGCGCTACGGCCTGCTCGCCCATCTTCTTGCGCGTCTTCTCGTCGAGGAACGGCGACGGCGCTTCTTCGATGACTTTCTGATGGCGGCGCTGCAGCGAACATTCACGCTCGTTGAGGTAGATCACGTTGCCATGGCTGTCGGCCATGACCTGGATTTCGATGTGGCGCGGCTCTTCGATGAACTTCTCGATGAAGATACGATCGTCACCGAAACTCGAGCGCGCTTCGTTCGCTGCGCGCTCGAATCCGTCGAGGCACTCGTCATCGTTGCGCGCAATACGCATGCCCTTGCCACCACCACCGGCGCTGGCCTTGAGCATGACCGGGTAACCAATGTCTTTCGATATCTTGACGGCCTGCTTCGCGTCCTTGACCACATCGGTGTAGCCCGGGATCGTGTTGACGTTGGCCTTGTCGGCGAGCTTCTTGGACGTGATCTTGTCGCCCATCGCCTCGATGGCTTTGGTCTTCGGCCCGATGAAGGCAATGCCTTTCTTCGCCAGCGCTTCGCAGAAGGATGAGTTCTCCGACAGGAAGCCGTAGCCCGGATGCACGGCCTGGGCGCCCGTATCGAGGCAGGCCTGGATGATGCGTTCGGCGACAAGGTAGCTCTCGGCCGACGGCGGCGCGCCGATGTGCACCGCCTCGTCGGCCATCTGCACATGCAAGGCATCGCGGTCGGCGTCGGAATAGACGGCCACGGTCTTGATGCCCATCTTCCGCGCGGACTTGATGACGCGGCAGGCGATCTCACCGCGGTTGGCTATCAGTATCTTGTCAAACAATGCCGTTCCTCCTAGAGCGGAATGTTGTCGTGCTTGCGCCACGGGTTCTCGAGCTTCTTGTCGCGCAGCATCGCGAGCGAGCGGCAGATGCGCTTGCGCGTCGCGTGCGGCGCGATGACGTCGTCGATGTAGCCGCGGCTTGCGGCGATGAACGGGTTGGCGAACTTCTCGCGGTACTCCTCGGTGCGCTCCGCGATCTTCTCCTCGTCGCCGATGTCCTTGCGGAAGATGATCTCGACCGCGCCCTTCGGGCCCATGACCGCGATCTCGGCGCTCGGCCAGGCGAGGTTGACGTCGCCGCGCAGGTGCTTGGATGCCATCACGTCGTAGGCGCCGCCGTAGGCCTTGCGCGTGATGATCGTGACCTTCGGCACCGTCGCTTCGGCGTAGGCGAACAGCAGCTTGGCGCCGTGCTTGATGATGCCGCCGTACTCCTGCGCGGTGCCCGGCATGAAGCCCGGCACGTCGACGAGCGTGATGATCGGGATGTTGAACGCGTCGCAGAAGCGCACGAAGCGCGCGGCCTTGATCGATGACTTGATATCGAGGCAGCCGGCCAGCACCAGCGGCTGGTTGGCGACGATGCCGACCGGGTTGCCGTCCATGCGCGCGAAGCCGATGACGATGTTCTTCGCGTGCTCGGGCTGCAGTTCCAAGAACTCGTTGTCGTCGACGATCTTGTGAATCAGCTCCTTCATGTCGTAGGGCTTGTTCGGGTTGTCGGGGATCAGCGTGTCGAGCGACATCTCCATGCGATCGACGGAGTCCGGCGTCGGCCGGAACGGGGCTTTCTCGCGATTGTTTGACGGCAGGTAGTTGATGAAGCGACGCACCATGAGCAGCGCTTCGACATCGTTCTCGTACGCGCAGTCGCAAACACCGGATACCGTGGAATGCGTCACGGCGCCGCCGAGTTCTTCGGCCGTGACTGCCTCGTGCGTGACGGTCTTCACCACATCGGGACCGGTCACGAACATGTACGACGTGTCCTTGACCATGAAGATGAAGTCGGTCATCGCGGGCGAGTACACAGCGCCGCCGGCACAGGGCCCCATGACCAGCGAGATCTGCGGCACGACACCCGAGGCCAGCACGTTGCGCTGGAACACTTCGGCGTAACCGCCGAGCGAGACCACGCCTTCCTGGATGCGCGCACCGCCGGAGTCGTTGAGGCCGATGACGGGCGCACCGACCTTCATCGCCTGGTCCATGACCTTGCAGATCTTTTCGGCGTGCGTCTCGGACAGCGAGCCACCGAACACCGTGAAGTCCTGGCTGAAGACGAACACCATGCGGCCGTTGACCGTGCCGTAGCCCGTGACGACGCCGTCGCCGAGGACCTTCTTGTCCTCCATGCCGAAGTCGGTGCAGCGATGCTCGACGAACATGTCCCACTCTTCGAAGCTGCCTTCATCGAGCAGCAGCTCGATGCGTTCGCGCGCCGTGAGCTTGCCCGCGGCATGCTGCGTGTCGATGCGCTCCTGGCCGCCACCGAGGGCTGCCGCCTTCCGCTTCTCTTCTAATTGATCGACTATGTCTTTCATTGGCTCTTTCGTTCGGTGATTTTCTCGAGCACTTCTTTCGCCGCGTGAACGATGTTGGTGCCCGGCCCGTAGATGGCCGCGACGCCGGCGTCGTACAGCATGTCGTAGTCCTGCGGCGGGATGACGCCGCCGCAGATGACGATGATATCTGACGCGCCCTCTTCCTTCAGGCCGTCGATGACCTGCGGCACCAGCGTCTTGTGGCCGGCGGCCTGTGACGAGATGCCGATGACGTGCACATCGTTCTCGATCGCCTCGCGCACAGCCTCTTCCGGCGTCTGGAACAGCGGACCGATATCGACATCGAAGCCGAGGTCGGCGAAGCCCGTGGCGATGACCTTTGCGCCGCGGTCGTGGCCGTCCTGGCCGAGCTTGGAGACCAGCATGCGCGGCCGACGGCCTTCGGTCTTCGCGAATGCCTCGACGTCGCTCCAGATCTGCCTGGAAGTCTTCGTCGTTTTCGTAGGCGGCACCGTAGACACCTGAGATCGATCGCGTCATGGCGCGGTACCGTCCGTAAACATCTTCGAGGGCATCCGATATTTCTCCAACCGTTGCGCGTTCGCGCGCGGCGTCGATGGCGAGCGCGAGCAGGTTGCCTGTGCCGTCTTTGGCCGCCTCGGTGAGTTTAGCAAGTGCGGTACGGCAGGCGTCGTCATTGCGATTCGCGCGAACCTGCTCGAGGCGCTGCGATCTGCGCATCGCGCACCGCCGTGTTGTCGATGTCGCGAATCTCGACCGGCGTCTCCTCGGCGGCGCGGTACTTGTTGACGCCGACGATGACTTCTTCGCCACGGTCGATGCGCGCCTGCCGGATCGCCGCCGCTTCTTCGATGCGCAGCTTCGGCATGCCGGTTTCGACCGCCTTGGTCATGCCGCCCATCTCTTCGACTTCGTCGATGAGCTTGCGCGCCTCGGCGGCGAGATCGGCGGTCAGCTTCTCGACGTAGTAGGAACCGGCGAGCGGATCGACGACGTCCGTGATGCCCGACTCTTCCTGCAGGACGAGCTGCGTGTTGCGCGCGATGCCGGCCGAGAAGTCGGTCGGCAGCGCGAGCGCTTCGTCGAAGGAGTTGGTGTGCAGCGACTGCGTGCCGCCGAGCACCGCGGCCATGGCCTGCGTGCGTGACGCGCATGACGTTGTTGTAAGGGTCGTCGGCGGTGAGGCTCGACGCCCGAGGTCTGGCAGTGCGTGCGCAGCATCAGCGAGCGCGGGTCTTTGGGCGAGAACTTCTCGGCCATGAGCGTGGACCAGAGCAGGCGCGCGGCGCGCAGCTTGGCGACTTCCATGAAGAAGTTCATGCCGATGGCGAAGAAGAACGACAGGCGCGGCGCGAACTTGTCGACGTCGAGGCCGCTTGCGATGGCCGCGCGCACGTACTCGATGCCGTCGGCGATCGTGAAGGCGAGTTCCTGGACGCAGGTCGCCCCGGCTTCCTGCATGTGATAGCCGGAGATCGAGATCGAGTTGAAGCGCGGCATGTTGCCGGCCGTGTAGCGCGATGATGTCGGAGACGATGCGCATCGACGGCTCGGGCGGATAGATGTAGGTGTTGCGGACCATGAATTCTTTGAGGATGTCGTTCTGCAGCGTGCCGGCGAGCTGGTCGGGCGCGACGCCCTGCTCTTCGGCGGCGACGATGTACATCGCCATGATCGGCAGCACGGCGCCGTTCATGGTCATCGAGACGGACATCTTGTCGAGCGGGATGCCGTCGAAGAGGATCTTCATGTCCTCGACCGAATCGATGGCGACGCCGGCCTTGCCGACATCGCCGACGACGCGCGGGTGATCGGAGTCGTAGCCGCGGTGCGTGGCCAGGTCGAAGGCGACCGACAGGCCCGTCTGGCCCGCCGGCGAGATTGCGGCGGTAGAAGGCGTTGGATTCTTCGGCGGTGGAGAAGCCGGCGTACTGGCGGACGGTCCAGGGACGGCCGGCGTACATCGTGGCGCGCGGACCGCGCACGAACGGCGCCATGCCGGGCAGCGAGCCGACGTGCTCGAGGCCTTCCAGGTCCTCGGCGGTGTACAGCGGCTTGACGGGAATGCCCTCGGCCGTGTCGACCGTGAGGGAGTCCAGCGGTTTGTCCTTGCATTCTTTCTGGGCGAGCGCGGCCCAGTCGTCCAGAGTTTTCTTGGGAAAATCAGTCATGTACAGGCTCAAATCGACAAGCCATTGATGATAAATGATTTTGTGCCCGCAGGCGCATACCACTTAGGGTGTAGGCCGTGTCCCTGCCGCGGAGATCAGGTACCAGTTACCTTAATTCCGGTTGGCGCCCGCACGTTCCTGCTGCAGGACAGCGAAATAAGGTAACTGGTACCTGATTTCCGTACTCCTATCTCGGATTATACTTAATGCTATTGACAATCATTCGCATTTGCGATTGAATAATGCCAACCACGCTAACTGATTGATTTATATGTACGTCTGCATCTGCAACGCGATTACCGACAAGCAAATCCGCCGGGCCGCCAAAGCCGGCGCGACGGACTTGCGGGGCCTCCAGGCCAAGCTCGGCGTGGCCTCGGGCTGCGGCTCCTGCAAGGAAGCGGCGTCAGAGATCCTGGCGGAATACAGAAACCGCCCTGCCCCGCAGCCGGTGATGTACACACCCGATGTGGGAGGCAGCTTGCTGGCGACTGCGTAGGACACCAACCAAACATGAAAAGCCCCGCATCGCGGGGCTTTTTTTTGGCCGCAGAAATGCGACGTCGATCACTCTTTGGCGTGATCCATACCCCTTTCCTTTTCTTGCAAAAAGGACTATGCTGCGCGCCTCAATTCCCTCCCCCGACAACAAGGATGACAAACTGTGGGTGCGTTTAAAGAGCCGCATGGCGGCGAACTGAAAAACCTCTATCTCGACGCGCATGCGGCCGAGGCCGAGAAGCAGGCGGCAGGCGACTATGCCTCCTGGGATCTCACCGAGCGCCAGCTCTGTGACATCGAGCTGATCCTGAACGGCGCGTTCTCGCCGCTCGACGGCTTTCTCAACAAGGACGACTACGACGCCGTCGTCAGCGGCATGCGGCTGGCGAGCGGCGTGCTGTGGCCGATGCCGATCACGCTGGACGTCACCGAGGAGTTCGCGGCCGACCTCAAGTCCGGCGACAAGGTCGCGTTGCGCGATCTCGAGGGCGTGATCCTCGCCACGCTCGAGGTCGGCGATATCTGGACGCCCGACAAGGCAGTCGAGGCACAAGGCGTGTTCGGCACGACCGACGAGAAGCACCCGGCCGTGCATTACCTCAACAACATCGCGCAACCCGGTCTACGTCGGCGGCAAGCTCACGGGCGTCGAAGCGCCGACTCACTACGATTTCAAGCACCTGCGCGACAGCCCGGCGGAACTGCGCGCCCGCTTCAAGAAGCTCGGCTGGCGCAAGGTCGTGGCGTTCCAGACGCGCAACCCGATGCACCGGGCGCACCAGGAGACTGACGTTCCGCGCCGCCCGTGAGGTCGAGGCCAACCTGCTGATCCACCCGGTGGTCGGCATGACCAAGCCCGGCGATGTCGATCACTACACGCGCGTGCGCTGCTACGAGCACATCCTCAAGCAGTACCCGGAGCAGACCACGCTCGCTGTCGCTGCTGCCGCTGGCCATGCGCATGGGCGGTCCGCGCGAGGCGCTGTGGCACGCCATCATTCGCAAGAACTACGGCTGCACGCACATCATCGTCGGCCGCGACCATGCCGGTCCGGGCCAGGACTCGAAGCGGCGAAGACTTCTACGGCCCCTACGATGCGCAGGAGCTGCTGAAGGAACACGAGGACGAGCTCGATATCTCGATGGTGCCGTTCCAGCATGATGGTCTATGTCGAGAACAAGGCCGAGTACATCCCGATTGACGAAGCCAGCGACGACGGACAAGGTCCTGAACATCTCGGGCACTGAGTTCCGGCGCCGCCTGCAGGAAGGGCTCGAGATCCCGGATTGGTTCTCCTTCCCAGATGTCGTGGCTGAGCTCCGACGCACGCACCCGCCGCGCCACCAGCAGGGCTTCACGGTGTTCTTCACCGGCCTCTCGGGTTCGGGCAAGTCGACCATCGCCAACGCGCTGATGTCCAAGCTCATGGAGATCGGTGGCCGCCAGGTCACGCTGCTCGATGGCGACATCGTGCGCAAGAACCTCTCGAGCGAGCTGGGCTTCTCGAAGGAGCACCGCGACCTCAATATCCAGCGCATCGGGTTCGTGGCCAGCGAGATCACCAAGAACGGCGGCATCGCGATCTGCGCACCAATCGCGCCGTACACGTCAACCCGCCGTTACGTACGCGACCTGATTGAGCCGGTCGGTGGCTTTGTGGAGATTCACGTGTCGACGCCGCTGGAGATTTGCGAGCAGCGCGATCGCAAGGGCCTGTATGCCCTCGCGCGTGCCGGCAAGATCAAGGAGTTCACCGGCATCTCGGATCCTTACGAGGCGCCGCAGAACCCGGAGATGGACATCGATACGATCGGGATTTCGCCGGATCTCGCCGCCCATCGTATATTGGTGAAACTGGAGGCGATGGGATTTCTCTAGATCGCTGCAGACCCCGGCGACTAAAAAAAAGCCCCGCAAGCGGGGCTTTTAGTAAATTCTTGTCAGGTCCTTCGGCGGCGCCGCAGACCGATGAAGACCAGCCCGGTGCCAAGCAACGCCAGCGTACCAGGCTCGGGAACCG
>CAVWAH010000033.1:0-75263 GCA_963752875.1 uncultured Gammaproteobacteria bacterium
GATGATCTCGTCACTCGAGGAAGGCGTTTTCGACGAGGGCGAACTCGCGACGTTGCGCAAGGAGTGGCAAGTCAAAGCAGGGCAGGTTCCGGTGGTTGGCATCACGGGTACCGGCGGCGCGGGCAAAAGCAGCGTGACGGACGAAATCCTGAATCGATTCCTCGCTTGCTTCCCAGAGATGCGACTCGCGGTCCTGGCAGTGGATCCGACGCGGCGGCGCACAGGCGGTGCGTTGCTCGGCGATCGCATCCGCATGAATTCGCTGCGCTCGGATCGTATCTACATGCGTTCAATCGCAACACGGCGCCAGCACCTCGCGACGAGCGAGATGCTGGGGGACCATATCGCGTTCCTGAAGTCGCAGGGCTTCGATCTCGTCATCGTCGAGACAGCAGGCATTGGCCAGAGCGACAGCGAGATCGTGGACATGGTCGACTTTGCCGTCTACGTCATGACGAGCGAGTACGGCGCGGCAAGCCAGCTCGAAAAAATCGACATGATCGACTTCGCCGACCTCATCGTGCTCAACAAGTATGACAAACGTGGCGCGGAAGACGCGCTGCGCGACATCAGGAAACAATGGAAGCGCAACCATGTCGCGTTCGACACGAGTGACGAAGACATCCCGGTCTACCCGACTATTGCGAGCCAGTTCAACGATCCCGGCGTCAGCTGGATGTTTGCCGAGTTATGTCGGCGGGTGGCCGAAAAAGCGGGCCTCGACGCTGTCAAGTGGACGCCTGAGATCGACACCTCGCTGCGTGAACCTCGCTCGACGGCGACAATTCCGGGCGCTCGAATTCGATATCTTGCGGAAATCGCCGAACAGGGCCGAACAATCAACGGCCGTGTCGATACACAGGCTGAAATCGCAAGCCGTGCACAGCATGTTTACGAGTCACTCAAGTTGCTCGAAGACCCCGAACTGCCTGCAGAGCTGGACCCCTACAGGACAGAGGCATTAAGCGGCGGAGATGATCGCAGCCTGCTCGTGCTGAGGCAGCGCTATCAGGAAGCCGTGAGTGACCTGACAGCCAGCTCGATCTCGTTGCTGCGTGAGTGGCCCAAGCGACGCGAGGGCGTGCGCTCGGAGAAGTTCAGCTACACAGTGCGGGGCCGGGAGATCACGGGCGATAATTATTGCGAATCGTTGAGCCACCAGAAGATCCCCAAGATCGCAGCGCCCGACTTTACCGATTGGGGCGAGTTGCTGGCGTTCCTGAAGAAAGAAAACCTCCCGGGCGCATATCCCTACACGGGTGGCGTCTATCCGTATCGGCGACTCGGCGAAGACCCCACGCGCATGTTCGCAGGCGAGGGTACACCGGAGCGCACGAATCGACGCTTTCATTACTTGTCGCAGGGCCAACCTGCGGCACGGCTGTCGACGGCCTTCGACTCGGTCACACTGTATGGTGAGGATCCGCACGAACGCCCCGATATCTTCGGCAAGGTCGGCAACTCGGGCGTCTCGATCGCCACTGTTGACGATATGAAGAAACTCTATTCCGGTTTCGACCTGTGCGCCCCAACGACGTCGGTTTCGATGACGATCAACGGCCCGGCACCGATGATCCTCGCGTTCTTCATGAACACCGCGATCGACCAGCAGGTTGAGAAACACTTGCGCGAAACAGGCGGTTGGGAAACAGCCTTGAAGACGGTTGACGCGTATTTTGCAGGCAAGGATCGTCCTGCCTACGAAGGCGGTCTCCCGGAAGGCAACGATGGTCTCGGACTCGGGCTGCTTGGTGTGTCGGGCGAGCTTGTCGTCGATGCCGAGACCTATGCGCGCATCAGGAAGGACACCCTGTCGATGGTGCGTGGCACAGTGCAGGCCGACATTCTCAAAGAGGATCAGGCCCAGAATACGTGCATCTTCTCCACCGAATTCGCGATGAAGATGATGGGCGACGTTCAGCAGTTCTTTATCGACAATAACGTTCGCAACTACTACAGCATTTCGATCAGCGGATACCACATCGCCGAGGCTGGCGCGAATCCGATCAGCCAGCTCGCGTTTACGCTCTCGAACGGATTCACGATCGTCGAGTACTATCTCGCGCGCGGTATGGAAATCGATGCGTTCGCGCCCAACCTGAGTTTCTTCTTCTCGAACGGCATGGACCCGGAGTACACAGTTATCGGTCGTGTAGCGCGACGCATCTGGGCGCGGGCGATGAAGGAGCGCTACGGCGCGAGTGCGCGTTCGCAGATGCTGAAGTACCACGTGCAAACCTCGGGCCGCAGTCTGCATGCACAGGAAATCAGCTTCAACGACATTCGCACGACACTGCAGGCGCTGTACGCGATGTTCGACAACTGCAACAGCTTGCACACCAACGCGTTCGACGAGGCAATTACGACACCGACTGAACAATCGGTGCGTCGCGCGGTTGCGATTCAGCTGATCATCTCGCGCGAACTGGGGCTCAACTTCTGCGAGAACCCGTGGCAAGGTTCGTTTGTCGTTAAGGAACTGACTGACTTGGTTGAGGAAGCGGTCTACCAGGAATTCGAGCGCATTTCAGAACGCGGTGGCGTACTGGGCGCGATGGACACGATGTACCAGCGTGGCAAGATCCAGGAAGAGAGCCTGTATTACGAGCACAAGAAACACGATGGCTCATTGCCGCTCATTGGCGTGAATACATTCCTGCCGAAAGAAGGCCAGGAAGATGAGGTGCATGAACTCGAACTGATCCGGTCCACGGAATCAGAGAAGGCAGACCAGATTCGACACGTCAGGGCATTCCAGGCGACCCATGCCGATGTGGGTGACGACGCATTGATGCGGCTTCAGGCAGTTGCCCGGGAGCGTGGCAACGTCTTCGCAGAACTTATGGAAACCGTCAAATCCAATTCGCTGGGCCAGATTTCGGCCGCACTTTATGCGGTGGGTGGCGAATACCGCCGCAACATGTGAACAAGGAGCGACCCTTGAGCGACATTGTTAAATACGATCAACACGACGCAGTGGCAGTGATTACGCTGCACCGGCCGGACAGCATGAATGCGTTTGATACGGACTTGCGTGCAGCCGTTGTCGCGGCATTTGCCAGAGCTCGTGACGATGAGTCGGTCCGCGTGGTCGTATTCACCGGAGAAGGTCGTTGTTTTTCCGCTGGCGCTGATTTGAAGGCAGGCATCGAACGCGATGTGAGAGAGATTCTGGAGTCGGAGTATCGGCCTGTCCTGGAAGCGATCGCCAGTATCCCGAAACCAGTCATTGCGGCAGTTCCAGGTTCGGCTGCCGGCATCGGTTTTTCTATGGCGTTGCATTGCGACCTCATGATCATGGCTGACAATGCGTTTCTTCTGTCGCCGTTCACCACAATCTCCCTGGTGCCTGACGGCGGTCTCAACTGGCTGCTCGTGAGACAGCTGGGCTATCGCCGAGCGTTCCAGCTAAGCGTTGAATCCGAGCGCATTTCTGCCGAACGATGCGTTGAGCTGGGCCTCGCAAATAAATCCGTACCGGCGGAGCAGCTGCAAAGCGCTGCGCTGGAGTGGGCGGAAACGCTGGCGAATCGTGCGCCGCTGTCGATGGCGGCAACGAAGAAGGTGATGCGTTTTGCAGTGGATAACGACTGGGCAAGCTCATACAGTCTTGAGGCAGATCTGCAAGGGCAGCTGCTAGGCAGTGAAGATAATCGTGAAGGTATCGAGGCCTTTTTTGAGAAACGCAGACCGCAGTTCAAGGGCAAGTAGATGCGCGTCGCATTTGTCGGACTGGGCGTAATGGGATATCCGATGGCCGGGTACCTCGTAAAAGCTGGCCATGACACGGTGGTCTACAACCGCACCGTTTCCAAAGCTGAGCAGTGGGTTGCCGAGTACGGTGGCTCGATTGCAACTACTCCCGGGGAAGCGGCTGAACGTGCTGATGTTGTTTTTTCGTGCGTTGGCAATGACGACGACGTCCGCGAGGTGTTGCTCAGCGGCGACGGCGTGCTGGCAGGAATCGGCAAGGGGACGATCATCGTCGATCACACCACCGCGTCCGCGACGATTGCACGAGAGGTCTACGCGGCAGCGGCCGGAAATTCAGTCGGCTTCCTCGATGCGCCGGTATCGGGCGGCCAGGCTGGTGCCGAAAACGGCCAGTTGACCGTCATGGTCGGGGGTGACGAGGATATTTTCAGGCGCGCGGCCCCCGTCATTGATTGCTTCGCCAAGGCGGTTACCCACATCGGTCCGGTTGGCTCGGGTCAGTTGGCCAAAATGGTTAACCAGATCTGCATCGCGGGTGTCGTACAGGGACTGTCCGAAGGCCTGCATTTCGCACAGTGCGCGGGTCTCGATCCAGCGATCGTGATCGAGTCGATTTCGAAAGGTGCAGCCCAATCGTGGCAGATGGAAAATCGCTGGCAGACGATGGTCAACGACGAATTCGAGTTTGGTTTCGCCGTTGACTGGATGCGCAAGGACCTCGGCATCACGCTGGATGAGGCGCAGCAAAATGGTGCGCAGCTCGAACTCACCAAACTTGTGGATCGCTACTACGCCGAAGTACAAGCGATGGGTGGCTGTCGCTGGGATACGTCGAGCCTGATCGCGCGCCTCAAAAAGGTGTAGAATCCCTTTCCTCACAGGGGTGGCCTGCAGGCCTGAGATCCATACCGGGAACCCTTAGAACCTGATCCGGTTAATGCCGGCGTAGGAAGGGATTCATGAACAAACTGTCTTTCGCGCGAGTTTCTGCCGCGCTTCTACCTGTCTTGATTGCGTGCCCCGCCGTTGCCGACGTGGCAATCGACGAGATCATCGTCACGGCCGATTTCCGTGAACGGCCGGCCGACGAACTGCCGACCAGCGTCAGCGTCCTGTCTGGTGACGAGATTCGCGAGGCGGCGCAGGAGCACTTCGAGGAACTCGTGAACAGCGTGCCCAACCTGAACTGGTCAGGCGACGGTCATCGGGCGCGTCATTTCCAGATTCGCGGCATCGGCGAACTCGAGCAATACGAAGGTGCACCGAATCCGTCCGTCGGCTTTCTGATCGACGATATCGACTTCAGCGGTATTGGTGGCGTTGCGACCCTATTCGACATGGAATCCGTCGAAGTGCTCCGCGGGTCGCAAGGCAGTCGTTACGGTGCCAATGCGTTGGCAGGTTTGATCTATATGCGTAGTCAGGCACCATCCGCGGAACGTAGAGGTCGTCTGCGCGTGAGCGTCGGTAACGACGATGCACGATCGCTCGGTATGGCATTTGGTGGCGCACTTGATGAACTTGAACGTACGACCTTCCGTATCAGCGGACAACGGCACGAAAGCAATGGTTTTCGCAGCAACCCCTACTTGAATCGGAAAGACACAAACGGTCGTGACGAAACGTCGCTGCGTGCGCGCTTGCGTATCGAGGCGGGCGATGATCTTGAGGTCAATATTGCGACAATGTTTACCGACATCGACAATGGCTACGACGCGTTTGCGCTCGACAACAGCTACACGACGCTCTCCGATAAGCCCGGAAAGGATGCCCAGGAAAGTTTTGGTTCATCGCTGCGCTTTGACTGGGATGGGCTCGCTAGCGGGACGCTGACAGCAATCACCTCATTCGCAAATTCCGACATCGACTTTAACTACGATGCCGATTGGGGCAATGATGACAGCTGGGCACCTGTTACGTACGACTATGTGTCGCTGACTGATCGTGAGCGCCGTACGCTAAGTCAGGAGTTCCGCTTTATCGCCGCAGACTGGCTTGTAGGCATCTATGTTCTGAATCTGAAGGAAGCACTGCAAACGAGCAACCTTGGCGACTACTATGACCCGTTCTACGACTGGGCCGACAGTCTGAGTGACGTATTTGGCAGCGACTTCGAGTCGACTAATCTCGCGGCGTTCGGGCAAATGGACTGGGATCTCGGCGCGGACATCAGGGTGTCCGCCGGGCTACGTGTCGAGCACCGTTCGACCGACTACAACGACTCACTGGGGCTCGAAGCCAGCCCGTCCGAAACCATGTGGGGTGGCGAACTGAGCATGAGCCGCGACCACAATGAAAACGTCATGAGCTACGTCAGCCTGTCCCGTGGCTACAAAGCCGGTGGCTTCAACCTCGGTGGCGTGCCGGTCGGGCGAAGGACATTTGGCGACGAAGTCCTCTGGACAATCGAGGCGGGCATCAAGTCATCACTGGCCGATAAGCGAGTAAGCCTGAATGCGGCTGCGTTCTACAGTCGTCGCGACGACCAGCAGGTTCGCATGTCCGAGCAGATCAATCCCAACGATCCGGCATCGTTCGTGATCTTCACGGTGAACGACACGGCACGCGGCACAGTGCAGGGACTCGAGGCCGACCTGCGCTGGTTCGCCACGGACGCGCTTGAGTTGTACGGTAACGTCGGCCTGATGACCTCGGAAGTCGGGCCCACGGGTCGGGATCTCGCGCACGCACCGCGCTATTCGTTGGCGGCTGGCTTAATTTGGCGCGGTGACAGCGGATTCTTCGCCCGCGTCGATGCGACGCTGCGCGACAAGATCTATTTCGACGTTAGTCACGACCAGGAATCCAATGCCTACGAACTCGTGCACGCGCGTGCCGGTTTCGAGGGCGAAAACTGGCTCATCGAGCTTTGGGCACGCAACCTGTTTGACCAGCAATACGCTGTGCGTGGCTTCTACTTCGGTAACGAACCACCCGATTTTCCGCCGACGCTGTATACCCGCGCCGGCGATCCTCGCCATGCAGGCGTTACGATTGAAAGGAGATTTCACTGATGAAAGTTGCTGTTGATATCAGCCTGTATCCTTTGGACGCAGACTTCATCCCACCCATCAAGGACGTCATTGACAGGCTCAATGAGCATGACGAACTCGAAGTCTGGACCAACGCGATGAGCACGCAGGTGATTGGCGAGTTCGATGAGGTTATGGACGCACTGAAAAAGGAGATCGGAACGACCTTCGATCAAATCCCCAAAGGCGTGTTTGTTATGAAAATGTTCAACCATCCGGGGCAACATTGACTCCACTCGAGATCGTCGCAGTGGTCATGGCGGTAGCGTACCTGGTGCTGGCTATTCGCCAGAATATCTGGTGCTGGCTTTGTGCCGGCGTCAGTACCGCGATCTACATCTGGCTGTTCTTTGACGCGAAGCTCTACATGGAGTCGGGCCTCAATGCATTCTATTTCGCGATGGCTATCTACGGCTGGTACGTGTGGAGCTCTGGCCGCAGTAATGGACATGAACGGCCGGTCGTTACCTGGCCGTGGCGCACGCACACGATCGCGATAACCGCAGTACTCGTCGCCAGCGTAATTAGCGGCTACCTCCTCAGTGCCAACACGGACGCCGCGTTCCCGTACATCGATTCGATGACGACATGGTCTGCAATCTGGGCGACCTTTCTTGTCGCTCGGAAGGTTCTTGAGAACTGGTGGTACTGGTTGCTTATCGACCTGGCGTCGGTATTCATCTACTGGTCGCGGGATCTCGAGCTGACGTCTTTGCTGTTCATTCTCTACGTGATCATGATTCCATTCGGCATTGTCAGCTGGACCAGGTCCTGGCGGGAGCAAACGGCATGAGCGGTGCGCGCACCCCCGAGATCGTTCTGGCTGGAATCGATGGCTGGCAAGGGGCCGCCATCAGCGAACTGGATGGTGGACGGTCCAATCGCACGTGGCTGGTTGAGCTGGACGGACGCAAAGCCGTGCTCAAGATCGATGAGTCGCCGCGAGATGAGCCTTACAATTCACGACCGTCCGAAGCCCACATACAGTCGATTGCAGCCAGGAATGGATTGGCGAATGCCGTGCTGTATGTGGATGACCGCACGTTATTGACCGAGTTCGTCGAAGGCGTGGTCTGGGAGCCGGGCTTCCTTGAGCGCGACGACAATATCGAACTCATCGCCGGTACATTGCGCCGCTTGCACTCGCTGCCGTTGTCCGGTCGTTCATTTGATTCGATCATCGCTGCGAAACGTTACGTGGCGAAGATCGACAATCCGAATGCAGGTCTGGTGGCTTACTGCACAAACGTCATCGAAACGATGCGCCAGCCTCACAATCTGTGTCTGTGCCACAACGATCTCGTGGCAGAAAACATCATCACGATGCCACACATGATGTTTCTGGACTGGGAATACGCTTGCGACAATGACCCGATATTCGACCTCGCGACGATCGTCGAGCATCACGAACTGGACGAGCCGCTGGCATACCGATTGCTCGATGCCTACTTCGATGGCGATGGGGAGCGCTGGCGACCCAAGCTGCGTCAGCAGCAGGACCTGTACCTCGCGCTCTATTGGTTATGGCTCGCCTCGCGTCCGGACGGTTCAGAGGAGGAACTGGAACAGGTCGCCGCGCGTATTCGCACCTGACAGTTACCAGCTGTTGCGCAGCTCACGGAGCTTGAGGAACACGGTTTTGGGGTCTGGCTTGTCGCCAAGCTCCGGATACTCCTCGACGAGTCTGGCGATCACGGATGGACTCTGCAGACGGAAGAACGTATTTATCTCGTGTTCCTGGGCAAGCGTCGTAAGCAGCGCATCGTCGGGATCCTGGTTCTTGTAGCTCTCCAGCATATCCTTCGCCATCGCATTGTCCGGCTCGCGGTCGAGCGTGAATTCGAGGTTATTGACCAGGTAGTCGTGCCCCGGATATATCAGTGTGTCCTCGCCGAGCGATTCCAGTTGTTGGCTAAACGTCTCGTAGAGTTCCTCCGGGTGGCCGCCATTGTGGCAATTGCCTGCGCCCGCATTGAACAGTGTGTCACCGCTAAAGAGACCCGGCTGGTCCGAGTGTGACAACAGGCAGATGTGGCACATCGTGTGCCCCGGTGTATCGAGACACTCGAGTTCGACCGTTTTGCCGACCTTGATGACATCGCCGGCAGCGACACCGCGATCCATGTTCGGAATGCGCGTGCCCGCATTCTTGTGCGCAATGATCTTCGCACCAGTCGCTTCGACAACGCCCTTGTTGCCACCGGTGTGATCGCCATGTTCGTGCGTGTTGAGAATCTGCGTGATGGTCCAGCCGCGATCTTTGGCTACGGCCAGGCATTTGCTGTAGTCCAGGGGGTCGATCGCCAGCGCGTCCCCGGTGTCCGGGCAGACAACGAGGTAGTTGAAATTGCGGTAGGCATTGCCGGTCCAGATTTGTTCGACGATCATTCTGCCGTTTCCTGTCGTGCGTAGACTTTGTCACCGGCTACCCAGGTTTCCAGAACGACGATATCGTCGATCTCAGAGGCCGGGATAGTGAAGTAGTCACGGTCGATAACGATGAAGTCAGCCCACTTGCCAGGCTCGAGGCTGCCGAGTCGGTCCTCTTGCCGCGCCGCAAACGCGGCCGCGAGTGTGAATGAATGCAAGGCTTCCGCGCGCGTCAGCGCCTGGTCCGCGTACCAGCCCCCTTCGGGTTCTCCATCGCGACTCTGCCGTGTCACAGATGCGGACAAGCCATGGAACGGGTTGGATAGTTCGATAGGAAAATCTGAGCCGTTGGCGAGAACGACGCCTGCGTCCAGCATTCGGCGCCACGCATACCCACCGAGGATGCGTTGCGGGCCGACTCGGTCCTCGGCCATGTTCTTGTCGCTCGTCGCATGCGTTGCCTGCATCGATGCGACTACACCCAACTTGGCGAAGCGCGGGATATCGTCGAGCGTCACGATTTGTGAGTGCTCAATGCGGTTGCGCAACAGCGAAGGTTCGCCTTCCTGCACTTTTTCGTAAGCATCCAGCGCCATGCGATTGCCGAGGTCGCCAATCGCGTGAATGCCTACCTGAAAGCCCATGTCATTGGCTTTTTGAACCATCGCGTCGAGTTCTTCCTGTGTCCAGAAGGGCAGACCGCGGTTTTCTGGATCGTCGGAATAGGGCTCGATCATGGCCGCGCCGCGACTGCCCAGCGCGCCGTCGGTGTAGAGTTTGACCGAAGAAATCTCCAGGCGGTCGTTACCATACGCATAGATCGGTTTGCCGATCGCATCGAGCACGTCGCCGGCACCACCGGTCATTGCATAGATACGCATGCCAAGCTCGCCATCGTCGGCCATCGACATGTAAATCTCGGCGTTCATGACGCCAATTCCCACATCGTGAACGCCGGTCATTCCTTCGGATAGCAGCGTATCGATGGCAGCCTTGATAGCGGCACGTCCTTCCGCTTTGTCCGGCTGCGGGACATGGGCTCCGATCAGGCGCATGGCTTTGTCGATGAAGATCCCGGTGGCATGGCCGTTGCCGTCCCGGATGATCTTCCCGCCGACCGGGTCCGCGGTATCGGCGTCGATTCCGGCAATCTTCATGGCCGCACTGTTGGCCCAGCCTGCGTGGCCATCGATGCGCCGCAACCACACAGGACGGTCGCTGACAGCCGCGTCTATCTGTGCGGCATTGGGAAACTCCCTGACGGGCCAGAGTACCTGGTTCCAGCCGCGTCCTGTGATCCACTTGGCGTGCGGCTTTTCTTTGGCATAGGTCGCAATACGCGCGACCGCGTCATCGACGCTCGGGACGCCGGTCAGGTCCAGGCTCGTCTTGAGGAAGCCAAGTCCGGCGACGTGCGCGTGTGCATCGATCAAACCCGGCAATACGGTTTTTCCGCCTCCGTCCAGTCGCGACGCGTCCGGATGCAGCGGAAGGAGTGCGTCGTCACCGGTTGCGATGACGCGTCCGGCATCGTTGAAAACGAGAACCGAGAATTCGACGATGCCCTCGTCGCTGGAGGTATATCCTGCGATGTTGTGAAGTGCCGTGTCGGCGTGAGCAGGGGTGCCGATTGAAAATGCCATTGCAGCCATTGTGGCAACGAAGATTCTGGTTACTGTCACACGGGTTTCCCTATTCGTTTTGTTGTGCAACACAAGATAACATCAGGTCCATGATGAAGTCAGACAGCACACGAAAAATACTCTGCGTCGGGGTCAATTACCGACCGCACATCGAAGAGATGGGTCGCGAGATTCCCGATTTTCCGGTTGTATTCACGCGCTTTGAAAGTAGCCTGGTCGGCCCGGATGAACCTGTTATTCGCCCGCTGGCATCAGAGCAATTCGACTTCGAAGGCGAACTCGCAATCATCATCGGCAAGCCGGCGAGACATGTCACACGCGCCGACGCATTTGACTACGTCGCAGGCTATTGCTGCTTCCTCGATGGGTCGGTGCGCGACTGGCAGCGGCACACCGGACAGTTCACGGCGGGTAAGAACTTCGATCGCAGTGGTGCGATCGGACCGATGGTTCCTGTTACCGACATACCCGATCCCGCTGCTCTCAGACTGACGACACGCGTCAACGGCGAGGTCATGCAGGAGGGGCGGGTAGCCGACCTTGTTTTCGATATTCCCGTGCTTATCGAGTACTGCTCGACATTCACGGAATTGCAGCCCGGCGACGTAATCGCAACGGGTACGCCGGGTGGCGTGGGTGCGGCCCGTAAGCCGCCTGTGTGGCTCAGGGACGGCGATTTGGTCGAGGTAGAGATATCCGGTATCGGCGTGCTGAGAAACCCGGTACGGGACGAATCCGGAGATAGTCGTCCTTAGGCGTTGATTTTGCACGGAAAGCACGCGCGACTGTTCTGTGGCGTTTGTGCCACAAAAATATCAACGTGAGTCCCATGCAGGCCCAGAGAGCGCCTAAAGGATTGACAATAGGCGATATTTCTGCGAATTTGACCCTCAGCAAGCGTAGTCTTTCCACAACAGATCGACCGCGTTGCCAAAGATAAACACCTTCAGGTACGACTTGGCGGGGGAATCAGGGGGCCAGGACCACGTGCTAACGTAGGTTTGGAAAAAGCGGTTTCGCAAGAAGCCGCTTTTTTTTGTCCGCGTAATTCACTCCCGCGCTACTATCGGGCGCCATGAGTACTCAATCAATGCTTAGTCGGATCATGTCTGGCAGCCTCGTGCTGCAGATTGCTATCGGTATCGTTCTCGGCGTCACACTCGCACTGATTTCGCCGGATACTGCGAAGTCGGCCATGTTGCTCGGCAGTCTCTTTGTCTCGGCACTGAAAGCCGTGGCCCCGGTGCTGGTCCTGGTGCTGGTTGCGTCCGCGATCGCGAATCGCAAGGCGAGCCACACCTCGCAAATGCGGCCCATCGTTGCCATGTATCTCGTCGGTACGGTCGCCGCTGCGTTGCTCGCCGTGACGGTCAGCACGCTGTTCCCGACGACGCTTGCGTTGCAGGTTTCGGACATTAGCCAGAATGCGCCGCAGGGCATAGCCGAGGTTCTCGCGACGCTGCTGTTCAAGCTGGTCGATAATCCGATTAATGCGATGCTGACGGCCAACTACATCGGGATTCTTGTGTGGGGTGTGCTGCTCGGCGTCTTCCTGCACCATGCCGCGGAAACAACGAGGACGGCGCTGCATGATTTGTCCGATGCTGTCACCAAAATCGTTCGTGTCATAATCCGGCTCGCACCGATTGGTATTTTCGGTCTTGTCGCAGGTAATCTCGCCGAAGGCGGGCTCGGGGTCCTTGGTGGCTACGCGCGCATTCTGACCATACTGCTGGGCTGCATGATTACCGTCGCGTTGGTGATCAATCCGCTGATTGTCGGAATCAAGACCAGAAGAAACCCCTATCCGATTGTGTTCACAGCTTTGCGAGAGAGTGGCATGGTCGCATTCTTCACGCGTAGTTCGGCCGCGAACATCCCGGTCAACCTCGCATTGTGCGAGCGCCTTGATCTCGAGGAGGACACCTACGCGGTGTCAATTCCGCTCGGCGCGACCATCAACATGGGCGGTGCTGCGATTACGATTACGGTCCTCACGCTCGCCGCCGTGCACACGCTCGGTATCAGTGTGGACATACCGACTGCGTTACTGCTCAGTGTTGTAGCTGCACTGTCGGCGTGTGGTGCATCCGGCGTCCCCGGCGGTTCGCTGTTGCTGATCCCCCTGGCGTGCGGCCTGTTCGGCATCTCGAACGATGTTGCTATGCAGGTCGTTGCCGTCGGTTTCGTGATTAGTGTGGTGCAGGACTCGGCCGAGACTGCGCTGAACAGTTCGACCGACGTCGTATTTACCGCGGCAGTTGCGTCTAAATCGAGTCCAGCCAGCTAACGATTGCCGCGGCAATCTCGTCAGGCGAATCTTCCTGGATGAAATGGCTGCCGGCTACGGTGACTTCGGTCTGGTTCCTGAACTTGCGACAGAATTCGCGCTGGGGTCCGACGAGGATCGCGCCGGGTTCCGCGTTGATGAACAGCTTCGGCACGCCAGTCTGGCTTAACCACTCTCCGTAGCGCGCGGCGACATCATGCACATCGGCGGGTTCGCCATCGAGTGGAATCTGGCGTGGCCATGTCAGGGTGGGGCGCCGGTCTTCACCCGGGTTCTCGAACGGGCGGCGATAAACGGCCATCTCTTCGTCGGTTAATCCACGCAGCACTGAGCCGGGTAGCACCTTTTCCACAAAGACGTTCTTTTCGAGCACCATTGCTTCGCCTGCGTCGGAGCGAAATCCCTGGAAAATTGGCTTGACCCTATCCGGCCAGTCATCCCAGCTGATCGGGCAGGGAATGCCTTCCATGTAGGCGATGCCTTTCACGCTATCCGGGTGCTGGCAGGCCCAGTCGAAGCCGAGCGCGGATCCCCAGTCATGGATAACGAGGGTGACCTCTTCCTTTACGCCCAGTTGCTCCCAGGCCTTGAACAGGAAATCACGGTGTTCGACGTAGCGGTAGCTGTCGGGACCGGAGTTGTCTAGCTTGTCCGAGTCACCCATACCGATCAGATCCACGGCAATGCATCTTCCTTTCGATGCCAGCGCCGGCATGATGTTGCGCCACAGGTATGACGATGTCGGGTTACCATGTTGAAATACGATTGGGTCACCATCACCCATTTCGACATAGGCCATGCGCTTGCCGTTGACTTCAATAAACTTCTTGTCGAATTCCGTCGTTGAGATCATCGTCGCCTCCCTGATACATTGAGCGACCTTAAGTGGAGAATCAGTCTTGATCAAGAAGCTAATAATTCTGAGTTGTGTCGTAATTGCTCTCCCTGCTTACGCGGGCGCACTCGATGAGAACGAACAACGCATGGTCGAGTGGATTGATGCCCACGCCGAGGACGCGATTTCCTTGCTCGAAGAGTCTGTCAATATCTCGAGCGGCACGATGAATCACGATGGCGTTCGCGAAGTCGGCAGAGTGATGGCCCGCGAGCTGGAAGCGGTAGGCCTTACGACCGAGTGGATCGAGCTACCGCCCCAGATGGAACGGGCAGGGCATCTGTTTGGCCGCAAGATGTCGGGGACCGGCAAGAAATTTGTGTTGATAGGACACCTCGATACCGTGTTCGAAGGCGATGACGACTTCCAGGCATTTGTACGCGACGGCGATATTGCGACAGGACCGGGTGTCGAGGACATGAAAGGCGGCAACGCCGTCATCATCTATGCGCTCAAGGCGCTTCAACAAATCGGGGTACTCCAGGACATTCCAATAGTCGTTGCCTACACGGGCGAAGAAGAGAAGTCCGGAACGCCATTGTCCATTTCCCGCAAGGACCTGGTTGAAGCCGGCGAATGGGCCGATTTCGGTTTGGGGTTCGAGTCTGCAATCACCTATGACGATGCCGACTGGGGGACGATTGCCCGACGCAGTTCCTCCAACTGGATTCTGACCGTCGAAGGCAAGCAGGCGCATTCGTCAGGCATTTTCGGTGAGGATGTCGGCGCCGGCGCGGTGTTCGAGGCTGCGCGAATCCTGAGTACCTTCTACGACGAAGTCCGCGGCGAGGAACACCTGACGTTTAACGTCGGTACGATCCAGGGCGGCACCGATGTGGACTACGCGACGGAACAAAATCGTGGCAAGACGTTTGGGAAGACAAACGTTGTACCTCGCATGGCCGTTGTGCACGGCGGTATTCGTACGATCTCGCAGGATCAGCTGGACCGCGCCCAGGCGAAGATGAAGGAAATTGTCGCGGCAAACCTGCCACACACAAGTGCGACGATTGAGTTTACCGAGGGTTATCCGCCGATGTTCCCGACCGAAGGCAACCGTGCGGTGCTCGGTGTGCTATCCGACATCAATGATGACCTCGGTCGCGGCCATATGCGGGAACTCGATCCGTCCAAAAGAGGAGCGGCTGACGTCTCATTCGTATCGCCCTACACGGACGCAATCGCAGGTCTGGGACCGCTGGGAGAGGGCGGGCATACGCCACACGAGAAGATCTATCTTCTGTCAATGCCGCTGGCGATCAAACGTGCTGCAATTCTGATCTACCGACTTAGTCAGGCCGAAGAGAACGACTGAATATGGCGCACGACCACCACCACCACGATCACGATCACGACCACGATGGCCACGCGCACGTCCACGAGGCCAACGAGAGCAACCTGAAACGCGTGATGATCGCGCTCGTTCTGACGGGCACGTTCATGATTGTGGAGATTGTTGGCGGCATCATCTCCGGCTCGCTGGCGCTGCTCGCTGACGCAGGCCACATGCTGACCGACACGATGGCCCTGGCTCTCGCGGCGGTCGCGTTCCATGTGAGCAAGCGACCGGCTGATGGGAACCTGACGTTCGGTTACCAGCGCTTCCAGATTCTGGCGGCCTTTGCGAATGGTCTCAGCCTGCTTGTCATCGTTGGCTGGATTCTTTACGAAGCGATTGCACGATTTATCACGCCGCGCGAGATACTGGGTGAAACCATGCTCGTGGTTGCGGCGGCGGGCCTTGTCATCAATATTATTGCATTTGCCGTGTTGCACACCGGCGATCAGGATAACCTGAATATTCGCGGCGCGGCGCTGCACGTGGCCGGTGACCTCCTGGGATCTGTTGCTGCGATCGTCGCTGCCGTGGTCATTATCTACACAGGCTGGACACTGATCGATCCAATCCTGTCAGTTGCCGTTGCCGTCCTGATACTGCGCAGCGCCTGGGCGCTCGTGAAACGCAGTGCGCACGTGTTGCTCGAGGGTGCGCCAGACTGGCTCAACGTTGACGAAATGCAGGAACGCATAGTGGCGCATGTCCCTGGAGTCACGGGAATTCATCATGTACACGTGTGGGGTCTTACGCCGCAGCAACTAATGCTGACGATGCATGTGGCCATTGGAGACGGCGTCGAGAGCCAGTCAGGTGTGGTTCGTGGTGTGAAGGACTACGTGGAAAGCGAATACGGCATTGGGCATTCGACGATCGAAGTTGAGGTCGATGGCTGCGCAGATAATTAATCGTCGGGATTGACGATTCCGATATAGGGTAGCGTGCGATTCTGCTCGGCGTAGTCGAGGCCGTAGCCCACGACCCATTCATCACCAATATCAAAGCCGAGATAGTCGACATCAACATCGACTTCGGCGCGTTCCGCCTTGCGCACCAGGGCGCAGGTCTTAACGGACGCCGGACGATGTGAGTCCAGCATGCCTATCAGGTATTTCAGCGTATGGCCGGTATCGACGATATCCTCAATGATCAGCACGTGCTTGCCTTCGATATTGCCGCGCACGTCCATAACGAGGCGCACAGCACCCGACGACTTGCTGCCATTGCCATAACTGGAGACGGCGATGAACTCGATGGTTCGGGGAATGGTTAATCGGCGCGACAGGTCGGCCAGGAAGATGAACGAGCCCTTGAGGACGCCGACCAGTACAATTTCCCCCCCATCCGCGTAGTCCGCAGAAATCTGCTCGGCAAGTTCCAGAACCCGGCTCTGGATTTCCTCTTCGCTAATCAGTACAACAGGCATAGTCATGGGAATCGAGAATAGGTCATGAAACGCTCGATCGCAATCGCCGGGAACATGGGGACAGGCAAATCGACGCTGGTCGAGTTCCTGCATCACACCTACGACGTGTCACCATTTTATGAACCCAATGACGAAAATCCGTACCTCTCGGATTTCTACAAGGACATGAAGCGCTGGGCGTTCCAGTCGCAACTCTACTTTCTGTCGAACAAATTTCGGTTGCACCAGGAACTCGATCGCCAGGGCGGAGTTGTGGCGCTGGATCGCACGATTTTCGAGGATGCGGAGATCTTCGCCACGGCGCTTCACCAGATGCGCAAGATATCCAAACGTGACTGGGACACGTATCGCGGTTTTTATAGTGCGATCCTGGACGCGATTCGACCGCCCGACCTCATGATCTACCTGAGGTGTTCAATGCGTACGCTGCGCCAGCGGATCAAGCTGCGTGGCCGGAAAATGGAAGAGGACGTGCCGCTCGCCTACCTCAGGCGTCTCGATCGCCTGTACGAGGCCTGGATCAAGAATTACACCATGAGTGAGGTGCTGATTCTCGAAACGGACCAGCTCGATTACATACACGACCTCGTCCACCGGCTCGACGTCATGGAACGTATCGAGTCGGTGCTACCTGACGAGATCGGTCGCCCAGGCTGCTAGCCGGTCACTCAGAGCGCGAAACGGTAGTCGACGCCGACAGAAATCATGTCGCGATCGTATTCGTGCCCGGAATTGCTGTTGTCGCCTACATCGGTGAAGTGCTGCCACTCTAAATGCAGGCCCCACTTGCTGCCGCCACCCTTGCCCAGGCTGATTTCGCTGCCAATACCGTAGCTCAGGCTGGTTCCGCTATCGTTGTAATCATAGGTACCGCTGGCGTCGACGTATTGAACGTCCTGCTTCCAGGTAAGAGCGCCGATCGTACTGAAGACCGTGAAACGCTCCTGCTGACCCGGCGCGAAGCCGATGATATACGAGACATCCACTCCTGAAGCGGAGAGCTTGTCGGTAAAGCCCCCGAAGGCCGGGCCATCATATTTGGGTTCACCAAGGTCTACGTACGACACGACGACACCCTGGATGGGCGTGAACAGATAGCCACCGAACATGCGACAGCCGACGTCGCCATCATCGAACCTTGTAATAGTGCCGCCAACCTCGTAGTCGTGCTGTTGGGTAGGCCCACAGGCGCCACCGGCGAGCCATCCTCCCGGCGTGGTCGCACATGATGTCAGGAGCAGAGCCAGGCACAGGCTGGTCAGGAGACGCGATAGATGGAAGTTACTGGACAGTTTCATACCAAATTCCTCCACGAATTTGCCCACGATGAAGTTTAGAAGTGGAAAAATCTGGACGCTATAACGGGTTGTACGTAACTAGTCGATTCGAAAACCTGCGGTCCTGAGCTGACTGGCGCTGTTGTCAAACTCCTGGCGATCGGCGTAGGTCATTACAACTTCGAATTCCCCTGTACCGCGGCGGAACCAGTCAAGGCTGAGGTCGGGTGCCTTCTTCTCCAGCCGCTCAATAAAGGCGGCGGCGCGATACGGTTCACCAAACGTGAGCAAGGTTGATTGCCCAATGTCCGAATACAGCGTGTCGGGAATCGGCTTGCGTGTCTTGCCGCTGCCGAGCACATAGTTCAGGTGCCGAAAGATGTAGCCTGAGTACCAGGTTGCGCCTGACGGAATATTGTCGCCATCCCTGGCGATGCGGCCCGGTCCGTAGTTATAGGCAGCAAGGGCGAGATGCATATTGCCATCGTAGGTGCCGAGTAGCTCCTTCAGGTACTTCGCACCTGCGTCAATATTGGTGCACGGATCGTAGAGGTCGCTCAGGCGATGTATACCAAGATGGCGGGCGGTGCCGGGCCACAAGATCTGCATGACGCCATGTGCGTTGGCACGCGAACGTGCGGTCGGCTCGAAATCGCTCTCACCTCGTGCGACAGCAAGAAGCAGCGTCTCCGGCAAGTCGTACTGCAAAGCGGCAGCCTTGAAACAGGTCGCATGTGGAAAACGATAGGCTGGCTCCGCCGATGTTTGCTGCGTCGCGTAGGCATTCCATTGAGAATTCAGGTCCTGGCGCATTGCGTCAGCGGTCATGGCGAGCATGGTCAGCACAACTCCGCCGAGAACGATCGCAAGTTTCTGCAGTCGGTCGCTCACGTCAACCATCCGTCATGTTGAGGCCGGTTGCGTTCGAAATCCGCGCCAGCTTGTCCTGAATATCAGCGTCGTCCAAGTACGCGAACGCCACTTCATAGACGCCGGTCTTCACTTTCACGACGCGATAGTCGATCCCCGTCGTTTCCTGCAGTTTGGACACAAAACCATTCGCCGCGATCTCGCTTCGGAACGGGCTCCAGAACGCGTACCAGTTTTCTTCAACAACCTGCTCCGGACCGGGATTGAAGATCTGCTCGATCAGCGCGTCCGTTTCAGGCTCAGGCTCAGGCTCAGGTTCCGGCTCTTGCTCGAACACAGGCTCTGGATCCGGTTGAGTGACTTGCTCGACCACCATCTCGGCAGTCGCTTGCTCGGCTTGTTCCCCGGGTTCCGGCGTCGAAAACTCCGGTACACCGAGTGCCACGATCAGAAAAGCAACGGCTAGTGCCGAGCCAATCAGGATGCCAATTAGTTTAAGCATGCTCTACTCCTACAGGACGTCGCGGACTTCGATGGCGCGCCAGTCGATATGCTCTGACGCTCTCGCCGTCAGCATGGCGAAGCCATTCAGCCAGGCTTGCAGTTCCTGGTCCTCAAGTCCGGGTCGCAATGCGTCGCTGCAGCGCAGGGGCAATCGGTCCATGTGATTCGCAATACGCCGGGCAACTTTCGCATCGGTTACGACCACCGCGTAGTAGGTATCGAGATCCGGTGCGAGGCCCCACTCATACGTTTCAGACCAATTGCGGCTTGACGTCGTTGTGCGCGTAATAGGGAAACGCAGTGCTTCGCCGCTGCGCGCGATGCGTGCCGACGTGCGATCACGACAGTCTGCGTCGGCGAGGCGAACCAGCCCGTGATTCGCCTGGTGCTCCAGGAAAAACACAATAGAGTCGACGCGTGCTTCTGTTTGCAGCATGGAACAAAGTTGCCTGCCGCAGTCTGAACGCGACAAAGGCGCCGCAATGCGGAGCGAGCTGATCATGGCATCCTTGCCTGCGTTCGGTATTGATACGGGTGGCGGAGCCTTCGGCTCCGTCGCCGCGACAGCAACAACGGGCGGGGTGGTCGTTCGCCGAGCCGGTTGTTCCCTGGACTCTGGCAACACGATGTATGCGCTTGCACTTAGCGCCGAGATTTCCTCCATGTCGCGGCTCGGTGTGACCGTGACCCAGTACTGGTGCAAGACACCGTCGATTTGGTGGGCCTTGCCGCTCAGGATTGCATTTGTCGCCGTTTCCTCGATGCTCAGGGTTAGCGCCTGGCGATTGGCCAGGTTGTTGCTGATTAATTCAACGGTCCCCTCAAGACCGTTTGCCGGTGGTTCGATGAGGTCCACCGAGACGACATAGTCGTCCTCGACACGTTTCATCAGCGTGCACGACAATTGGTGGGCCAAATGCGCCGCAAGCAGGTCGGTTTGCGCAAGCGTGAAGGGCAGGTCTCTCGATCCGACGAATGTGTCGTCGACACGAACCTGGCGCATGGCTTGTCGCTGACTTGTGCTGAGCTTGCCTTGCCAGCGCCGGCCGAATCCCGTCACCCAGTTGCGATCCTCCAGATCCAGTGCACGCACGTTGGCCGCGTAACTGCCATCCAGTTTCTGGGTCAATTCGACACCGATGTAGTAGTGCACGTCATCGTGCATGCAATCCTGCGGTGTTGATTCGAGCGCAGCCCCGCTACGTCCTTGCTGCCAGCCTATTGCAACACCCTGTGTGGCGACCGCCGCAGCCAGAAGTCGGTCGCGCATCGAAAGGGTAAGCGCGTTCGTCGAGGACGCCGGCGCATTGTCATTTAAAATGACGAACATGACGGTTTCGTCCTTGAATCGCGGATGCAAAATAAGTTGCTGACGCACGTAGGGAATCAGATCGCGATCGACCCACCGGTCAAGATCTTTCTCGCGCGACTCGGCTACTGCCGGGATCGACTGTGCGAGTACGAGTGCCAAAAGAATCAGGATGCGTTTCATAGCTCCTCCCAGTGAATATCGCCCGTCGCACCGATAATCAGCGAGCCGCCCCGGTGTTCCTGCATCAACGAATCGAGTTGTGTGGTCATTTTGCCGGGCAGCGTCACACCCCAGCTAATCCCGTCTGTCGTGGTGCCGGTACGTGCGAGCGCATCGACGACAGTGTTCGGCACGGTCATCGTGTCCATCTCGTGAAACGTATTTGGCGTTGATGCATCCCAGAAGCTGATGCGGCTTTCGCTCACGGTCATACGCTTGGCTCGGTCGGCCGCGATTGCGTACACGCCAACCTGGTGCGCGGCGACTGCGCGAGTCAGTGCCGCATCTGACGCAAAGCGAAGCGTGAATCCCTCCTTCGTTGGCTCAACCGGCGGCACAGGTGCGGGCACAACGGGTTGTTCAACAACAGGGGCCGGTTCAGGCTTAGCTTCGGCGACGACCATCGGCTCCGTTCGGACGGGTGTTTTGGGGGTGTATTTCGGTTGCCAGGTCGGGCGTGTCAGTGTCACTGCCTTCTCAACTGGAGTGGGCTTGGGCTCTGGCGTCACGACCGGCTCCGATTCAACCGGCACAGGTTCCGCTGGCGTTAGCGGAATGCTCTGCACCAACGCGAAGATCGCGACGAGGCAAAGTGACAGTATTGCCATGAAACGCATGACGTCGGTCTGCAGGTCAGCTGCTCCGCCGACATCCATGTCAGCGGAACGGTTGAGGGGATAGGCGAGTGGGGAACGCGTCATGCGGCATCCTTGCGCAGATGCGCCTCGATGCGATGCAGGCTTTCACGCATCTCGGATGTGTCGGCGCGTGCGGCCTTGTCGTACTTTTTCTGCAATTCGGTACCGAGCGTGATCGTCTTGTACACGCGCATCAGGTAACCACCGATGCCGCCGAAAATGGTCGTTGACAGTGCCAGCAAGATGCCGCCGTCGATCATGCGCTCGAGCATCGCGAAAGCGCCTTGCGCCAGAGCTGCGTCACGGTCGCCCAAGGCGAAAATCAACGCGCTACGCATGCCGATCGCGGTCCAGATTACGCCCGTACCAAAAAACAACGTCGTCCATATGTCTGTCAGGTGGTCGAGTTGTAGAATCTGGTCGATGGGCCGCGCTGTATCCAGCGCGTGGCGAAGTCTGCCGAGCGTGACAAAATAGGCGAGCAGCAGGCCGGCAAATACAGGAATCGACAGACCCAGGTTTGTGTAGGCCCAGTGCATCCATTCACCCGGGTTACCCCCGCCAAAAAGGGCCGTCTCGTCGAAGTGAATGACGCCCATGCGACTGAGCACATAGAGTGTCGCCGCACCGCCGATGAGCGTTCCCAGCGCACCGGCGGCGAGTCCTTTGATAAAGACCAATGTGCGGTTCACGGTCTTGTGCCTTGGCCCTCGTGCATTTTCTAGAGGCCGGCCGAGCAGGCTGTGCAGGTTGCTTCGAGGACGAGTTCAATTTCCTGGAACAACTGGTCGGCGCGGTTGTAGCCGGCGTTGTCGAGGCTGACCTGCAGCAGGCCACGCTCTTTGTCTGAAAGTTCACGTTCCATGTTGAACAGGACACGCTGCTTGTTCGGACACGTCTGTGAGCAATTGTTGTAATCGCCCTTCATCGACATGAATTTCACGTTGAAGTAGCGGTTGTAATAGTCCTCGGCCTGGCGATTGCTCAGAAGTCCCTGGTCACTGGACCAGACAAGAAACTCGCTAAACGCGCGCTTGTTCTCCGGTTTCGGATCGCCTTGGGCGATGGTCAGGAGATCGTCAAAGTATCGATCGAAGTGCGCCTGACAACCGGTCGCAAGTGATGTTTGCGCCGTATTGATAGCCGAGGCCAGGTTCTTCGATTGCGGGCCGGCGCAAGTCGGTGCATTCGACGCGCAGGCGGCAAGAATGCCAGATATGACCAACAGGCCTGCAACCAGCAGGAACGGCTTTTTGAGTGTTTGCTTGTTCATTATGAGTTCCTCGAAACTTACTGTTCCAGCGGGCTGCGATAGGCTTGCTCAACGCTACCGGGGGGAGGGCCGGCGACGAGAGCGGTGCTCTCTGTGTCACCGAACAGGATGCTCTTGACGCCACCAACAACCTCGATCATTTCCGGGGTGATGATGCCGAATGACTGGTTTAGCTGTTCCATAAGCGTCGCGCGCGCAATTTCCTGCCGCGTGCGCTGGATCAGCATGCTGGTCTCCTCCATATCGAGGTAGATGTCCGACGCCAGCACCGCAAGCGACTGGTCACCTTTGGCGCCGGACGTAGCGACCAGTTGATAATATTGGCTGAAGCGTTCGGAAAGACGCATGCCTGAGCGCCCACGCAGTGTTGGCGCCGCTGCCGCAGCAGGATTGTCCGCCTTGCCGCCGATCAGCGTCTCCTGCAGAGTCCAGGGGGTCATTTTCTTGCCGAGTTCGTTGCGCAGGCTTTTTTCGAGGCTCCTACGTGTGTTGTTCACGGTGTGTTCCATGTCGGGAAGGCGCTCGTCCATCACCGTGAGCATCTCGAGATAGGTTGCACCTATCTGACGAGCCAGGCGCTGGCAGCCGGAATCATTATCCGCACCGTCGCACTTGCTCTCCTGGTAAAGCTCCTGCTGCTGGTCGAGACGGCCGATGATCTCCTGGAGGCCGGTTTCCATATCGCGGGCGACATTGCCGGTCTGCTTCAGGTCTTCGACGACGGTAGTGGGAAAGAGCCTTATCGTCGGCGTGTTGGCGTGCGCGTCTTGCGTCGCGACAACGGCAAAACCGGCGAACAGGAGAGCAAGACAGGCGTAGTAGAGCGTGCGTCGGGGCGCACGCGTCTGACGCGTTGCTTGCGAGCGTTGGGGGGCGTTTCTCATGACGCGATCCTCGCGGTAGGTGTTGGACACACGCTACGCCGGGATCAATGAACCCAAACTGAACGTCACTATTTGCGACATCCGTACAATTGCCTATTGCAGTTAGTAATGCGAATCATTATCATTTCCCCCAATCTCAGGAAAGTGTCGGAAAATCCGGAAGTTAGATTGAGTTATGACAATTAACAGCAGCACATTGGCCACCCTGAAGCGCGGTCAGAGAGGCATCATCCGGGCGATTAACGCCGCGGACCCGCAGGTGCAGCGCCTGATGGTGCTTGGCTTGGTCGAAGGCACTGAAGTCGAGCACGCGAGTTCTGCAATCGGTGGCGATCCGATGGAATTCCGCCTTTTCGGCTGCGGTATTTCGCTGCGTCAGGAACATGCCCGGCACTTCCAGGTAGCACCCGTCGTGGCTGGTGACTAAGTCCACAGAAACCCGCGTCCCTGTCAACAAGATAACCGTAGCGAAGCGCACTGACGCGAGCATCGCGGTTGTCGGCAATCCTAATTCCGGCAAGAGCACGCTATTCAACCGGCTGACCGGGCTCAAACAACGAATTGGCAACTACCCCGGCGTAACCGTCGAGCGGCACACCGGCGTTCTAAAAACCGAGAACGCAGCGACGGAACTCGTCGATCTCCCTGGCACACATTCACTGAGCGCTCATTCGCTGGAAGAGCGCATCGCGGTAGATGTGATCTTCGGCCGCATGGAAGGTACGAAGTCGCCAGATGGAATCCTGGCGGTTCTTGATGCCACGAACTTGTACCAGGGCCTGTTTCTTGTTCAGCAGCTCGTCGAACTCGAGCTACCGATGATCGTTGCATTAACGATGACGGACGCGGCGGCGAAGAGCGGCATACAGGTCGACACTGCGGAGCTGAGCGCCTTGCTGGGAGTGCCTGTCTACCCGGTGATTGCGACCACGGGAACCGGGCTCAACATGCTTCGAAGCGCGCTCGCTGACATCAAGCAGGTCACGCCCCCACGACGCATTCGGATCTGGCCGGAGTTGACGGAAGCTGCAAGCCGGCTTGCCCAGGGATCGAGCGAACCGTTGCGCTTTGCAGAACTCGAACGACTGTTGATCGACGGCCCGACAGAATCCAACAAAGTCATAGTCGGTAAGCTCAGTGAAGCGGCAAGCGCACAACTGGATAGCGAACGAGCGGCGTTGTTCGAGTCAGAGCCGCCCATCGCACGCGATGCCCGCATTCGCTACACGTGGGTGCGCGGGGTTCTCGACAAGGTGCAGAAGTCAGCGCCTGCGTACGTGACATGGCGAACTCGAACTACTGGTTTCCTGAATCGTCCTGTGCCGGGGACTATCGGTCTGTTCCTGGTCATGGCGATCGTATTCCAGGCGGTGTTTGCCTGGGCCACGCCGATCATGGATGTGATTGATGCGGCTACGTCCGCTTTCGGTGCGAGTGTATTTGAACGCCTCGGTGATACGGCTTTCTCGAGTCTGATTGCTGATGGGATAATTGCAGGCGTGGGCAGTGTCGTCATATTCCTGCCGCAGATCATCATCCTGTTTCTCTTTATCATCTTGCTCGAGGACTCCGGGTACCTTGCTCGAGCGGCCTACCTGATGGATCGGGCGATGCGTTCAGTCGGCCTTTCCGGGCAGTCGATCATCCCGATGATCTCGAGCTTCGCCTGTGCCGTGCCAGGCATCATGGCGACGCGTGTCATACCAAGCCGCCGTGATCGGATTGCGACGATCATGGCCGCACCCTTCATGACCTGTTCGGCCAGGTTGCCTGTCTATGCGTTGCTGATTGCGGCATTCGTTCCGGCGACGAGAGTGGGTTTTCTCAACCTGCAGGGCTTGGTGCTGTTCGGCTTGTATCTGTTCGGCATCGTGATGGGAATCCTGACGGCGCTGCTCATGCGCAAGACGATGCTGCGCGGTCCGAAGCCACCGTTCGCACTAATGCTGCCAGAGTTTCGGCGGCCAAATCTGCAGACCGTCGGCATTCAACTGCTGGGTCGTGCCAAAGTATTTCTCAAGCGCGCAGGTACCGTAATATTCGCTGTCGCGGTCGTCGTTTGGGCGCTTGCTTATTACCCGCGCTCGGATGAGATCTCAACCGATCTCGATGCAAACACAGCGGCCGCAGCGCAAATGGAGCAGAGCTGGTTGGGACGGGCAGGGAAGGTCGTCGAGCCCGTATTCGAACCACTGGGCTGGGACTGGCGCGTGTCGTCTGCTGTTATCGCCGGCTTCCCGGCGCGCGAAGTTGTAATCGCCGTACTTGGAACCGTCTATGCAGTTGGCGATGAAGCGGATGAGGGCACGTTATCGGGCCGCCTCAAAGCCGCGACGAGGCCGGATGGCAGCAAGGTTTTCACGCTTCCGATGGTCATCGGCTTGCTGATTTTCTACGCGTGCTGCCTGCAGTGCGCTGCAACACTCGCCATCATCAGGCGCGAGACGAATACGTGGCGCTGGCCCATATTTGCGTGGACCTACATGACAGTGATCGGATACGTTGGGGCGTTACTCGCGTTCCAGCTGGGCAGCACCTAGGCCTCTACAGCCTGCATAGCTTCTCCGCGGCCTGTTCAAGCGTCGCATCATCTTTGGCAAAACAGAATCGCAGGCGCGTGCCCGTGAATGGCGTTTCGCAGAACACAGATAGTGGAATCGAAGCTACGCCGATTTCCCGCGTCCAGTGTTTCGCCAATGCCTCGTCGACCTCGTCGCTGATTGTCGCCGTAATCCAGGAGCTGAAAGAACGTACTGCGAGCCGGTCGAAACGTGAAACGCGAGTCTTTCAGCAGCGTGCAGAAGCGATCACGCTTATCCTGATAGAACGCCGGCAGGTTCTCGCAAAATTCCGGGTTACTCTTCAGGAAGTCAGCCACGCCACATTGCATAGGTGTGCTGACCGAGAACGTTGTGAACTGGTGTACCTTGCGAAACTCTGCACTTAGGTTAGCCGGTGCAGCGCAGTAGCCGAGTTTCCAGCCCGTAGCGTGAAAGGTCTTGCCGAACGAGCAGATGACCATTGAGCGTTCCCAGAGCTCGTCGTGGCTCAGCAGGCTACGGTGCGGCTCGCCATCGAAGACAATGTGTTCGTAGACCTCATCCGACAACAGGTAGCAATCCGTATCCCGGACAAGGTCAGCAAGCTTGTCGAGATCGTCGGTGGAGAGAATTGCACCGGTCGGGTTGTGAGGGAAATTCAGAATAATCAGGCGCGTCTTGTCGTTGATTGTGTCGCCGAGGCGTTGCCAGTCAGGATGAAAGTCATGCCCGTTCGGATCGAGAAGCAACGGCACGTGCCTGGTCATTCCGCCCGCCAAAGTGACAGCAGGCTCGTAGGAGTCATATGCCGGGTCCAGGATAATTACCTCGTCACCAGTGCGCACCATGGCGGTGATGGCGCTGAACAGACCTTCCGTTGCGCCGGTGCACACCGTGATCTCGGTATCAATGTTCAGACTGCGCCCTTGCAGATGTTCCGTTTTCTTTGCGATTGCCTTGCGCAGAGACGAGATGCCGGGCATGGGTGCGTACTGGTTGGCGCCGTTGTGGAGGTGCCAGTTGATGCGGTCCAGCAGCGCTTCCGGTGGATCGAAGCTGGGATAGCCCTGAGCCAGGTTGATAGCGCCGGTCTCGTGGGCGAGTTGGCTCATCACGGCGAATATTGTTGTACCGACGTCTGGCAGCTTGCTGGCGATCGTCCTGTCCATACCGCCAAGTCTATTTCATTTGAGCTATTCTTGATGAAATACAACAAAAAGAAGACAGAAAAGGGGGCTATATGGACAGGCGATTATTTCTTCGTTCGGCCGTTGCGGCGAGCGTATCAGTTGCGGCGACGCCAACTCTGGCAGCACGATTCGCAGCGCTCACGACAGTCAGTGCTAACGTCGCTGCGGTCACGGGTGACCGGGCGGCAATTGACATTGAGCAGGTTGCTGTACAAGAACTGGCCGACAGCCTTAGGGGCAACTTGCTGCTGCCGGGAAATGTCGGCTACGACACAGCGCGCAAGGTACTCAACCCCGGTATCGATAAACACCCCGCGTTCGTCGTACAGCCGATCGGCGTGACGGACATTCGCAAGGCTGTGACGTTTGCCCGGGAACGCGATCTCCTGCTGGCGGCGAAGTGCGGTGGCCATAGCTACGCCGGCAAGTCGACGTGTAACGGCGGCATGCAGATCGACCTGTCGACATTTCGTCACGCGCGAGTTGACGCGGCGAACCAGGTCGCACATGTTGCGGGCGGCAGCTTGCTCGGTGAGCTCGACCGCGAGTCGATGGCGGTTGGGCTGGTGACGACAGCCGGAACCGTGTCACACACGGGCATAGGCGGTCTTACAACGGCTGGCGGCTTTGGCAGAGTTGGCCGGCGATTTGGACTGGCACTCGACAACGTCAGGAGCGTCGACGTCGTGACGGCGGACGGGCGTTTGCTGCACGCCAGTCCCGACGAAAACGAGGACCTCTACTGGGGTGTACGCGGTGGCGGCGGCAACTTCGGTATCGTGACGAACTTCGAGCTGCAACTACACCCGATGCAGCGTACGGTCGTTGGCGGTGACATCCTCTATCCCGGGTCGATGATTCGTGAGGTCTTTGAGGCCTACCGTGAATTCGGCATGGCCGCATCAGACGATCTGTATTGCGATGTTTTCCTGGGATCAGGGATGGCGGGTACAGACGTTGTTGCCGGCTTCCACGTTTGCTGGTCGGGACCGGAGAGCGACGCTGACAAGGTCCTGGCGCCGTTGCGCGCGCTAGGTACGCCCATAGTCGACACGGTCAAGGCATGGGATTACGTCGAGTTGCAGCGTAGCGGAGACAATACGGAACCACGCAACGACGCTCAGTACATGAAGGCCGGCTTCATTAACGATGTTTCCGATTCATTGATCGATGCGCTGATCGACGGACTCGAGCCACGCGATGGCAGGTCTGTTTTTGTTTATTGCCAGCATTCGGGTGGAGCGATCGGCCGCGTCGCAGCTGATGCAACTGCGTTTGCGCATCGCAAGTCGATTGCGAACATGTTCATGATCGTATCCTGGCCGAGAGAGACAGACGGTGCGTCGCACATAAATTACATACGCGATCATTGGGGTGAATTGGAGTCGGCGACGGACGGCTACTACACAGTGGACACAGCGGACGAGTCACGCGCGATAAGGCATGGCAATTACCAGGGCAATTTCCCGCGTCTACTCGAGATAAAGAAGAAATACGACCCGACGAACCTGTTCCGCCTCAACGCGAATATTAATCCGGCCGGGTAGGGGTCAGCAATTCCGGTACTTGTCATGCAGGCCGACGAGATTCTTGCTGTTGTCGTCGACGGAGTTGGCACGTTTCATTAGCAGCCAACTTCATCGTTGAGCAACGCCTTGGTCTCTTCGCTCGGTTCGCTCGCTGCTGGACTGCCAGCGTCAAACACGACGCGCCATTCGCCGTCTTCGTTCAGGCGCCACACCGAGTTGAACGTGCCCCAGTTCTCCTGGACATTGCCGTGTGCATCGATGGCTACGGATTTGAACGGCCCACGACTTAGCGCGAGAGTACCGTTCTCGAGAACCTCGACAATTTGCGGTCGCCACTTGATCCTGGGGCCGTCGGTCGTGAAGAAAACGGACCACGCCTGGGCGACCTGGTCCACGCCTCGCAAAACGCCAGAGCCGATGAAGCGTGCGTCGACATCGATGAAGGACCGAAACGCGTCGATGTCCTGATTTTCGACCGACTGGCTGAAGTTGATTTCCCGGCAACGCACGTCATCTGCAGGTTCGGCAATGGCGGTCCCGGCTATCAGGCAGGTTATGATGCTTATCAGTGTTTTCGTCACAGTACGGAGCCCTCATGGAAACCCTGTTCTCGATCGTAGTTTACATCCTCTACGGGTTCTTCGGCTTTATCCTGCTGCTCTTTGTTCTTGCCATGCTGTTTGGTAAGCGCATTAAGAAGCAATAGGAATATGAAGCAGAATTTCCGGATGACAGCCGGTCGAATCTTCCTTCGTGAGGACGCGGTCGTGAGCGCGGCAACCGAGGCCACGGCCGGGCAGGTTTGCAGGGTGGTTTACGGTGGCCAGGAGCACTTTTCACAGGCCATCCGGCCCGATTGAAGCCCCAGATCAGTTCCTGTACCATGCCGCCTCCCGCGGTCGGGGCGTGGCGCAGCCTGGTAGCGCACTTCGTTCGGGACGAAGGGGTCGGAGGTTCAAATCCTCTCGCCCCGACCAATTATTAAGGATCCGTTATCGAACCTCGAAAATACACTCCTCGAGCTCTTTCTCCGGCACCTCATCCAGCCACTCGGGCTTTCTGAAGTTTCGCTTAATACCACGGGCAAGCTTGCCGATCTGCATGCCATCGACGATACGGTGATCGAACGTGCCGGTCAGCGGCAGGATCGTACGAATCACTATTTCGCCGTTCCTTACGACGGCCTTCTCCTCAATCTTGCCGAGCACAATCACGCAAGGGATCTTCGCGGCGGGCATCAGGGACGTCATACCGGTGTTGAGCCCAAATCCGCCAATGTCGGAGATGATGAACGAGCCGAAGCTGTGGGCCGACAGCCCGAGCGCCTTAATCTCGACACCCATGTCGATAGTGATCCATTTCAATAGCCGGAATGCCGGGCGTCGAAATGGCCACGGAATCCGGTTCAGCATGTATTTGTTTTTCGCGGTCTTGATCTCCTTGCCACCGCGGCTCTTCTCTGCCTTTTTCCGAACTTCCTCCGCAATGTCAGAAACCTTGCGTGCATGGGCGTTGCGGAGAATTGCCGGGGTAACGCCCGCGTCGCCGCCGACCTGGACGGGTAGCATGACATCGAGATGTTCGCGACCAACGACTGCGCCGCGCCGAATAAAACAATTCATCTCGGGTACGTCGAAGGCAACGGCGCGTGCCAGAACGGCCGTCGTCAGGTGCACCATCGTCAGCTTGACGCCTTCCTCGCGTTGTCGGTCGAGAAACTTCTTGGCCTCGGTGACATCGATGTCCAGCGACCCATAGACGCGAGAGTCGGTAGGTGTCGTATAGATGGCGGCGGACGTTACCCGCCACGGGGTATTGAAACGATCCACCCTCAGGAACGCCGCTGGATGGCGAACTCGGCCAGGGACTTCAGGGCCCGGCAGTGTTCGTTATCTGGAATGTTCGAGAGCATGGCTATCGCAGAATCGGCCGCCTCACGTGCCTTGCCCACCGTGTAGTCGAGTGCGCCGGTTGAGCGAATGATCTCCTGAATCTGGTCCATCTGGCCGAGGCCGCCTTCGAGGATGGCGGTACGGATCAGTTCGCGTTCCGCATCGGAGCCGGCGCGCATCGCCTGTATGAGCGGAAGCGTGGCCTTGCCTTCGGCGAGGTCGTCGCCAAGGTTCTTGCCGAGTTCATCGGCTGAAGCGTCATAGTCGAGCGCATCGTCGATCAGTTGAAACGCCGTGCCGAGATGCTGCCCGTACTTGATCATGGCGGCTTCATCGGCAGGGTCGCGGTTCGCGAGTACCGCTGCGATCTGTGCGCCAGCCTCGAACAGGCGCGCAGTTTTGCGGTAGATCACCTGTTGATAGTCGTCCTCGCTGATATCCGGGTCGTGCACATTCATGAGCTGCATTACCTCACCCGCCGCGATCGTGTTGGTCGCGTCGGCGAGAATCTGCATGACGTGCATATCGCCAATATCGACCATCATCTGAAACGACCGCGAATACAGGAAATCGCCCACCAGTACGCTGGCCTGATTGCCAAACACCGTATTCGCCGAGTCCTGACCGCGCCGGCGCGCCGAAGAATCGACGACATCATCGTGCAGCAACGTTGCGGTGTGGATGAACTCTATGATGGTCGCGGCGCGCACGTGTTGGTTACCGTCGTAGCCGAGTGCGCGGGCCGCGAGCAGGACAATCAGCGGGCGCAGTCGCTTGCCGCCACTCATAACAATGTATTCCGAAACCTGGGACACGAGTGGCACGTCACTCTCCAGGCTTTTTCGGATCAGGCGATTGACCGCTTCCATATCGTCATCGGCGAGCGCCGCGACGTCATCGAAATTAACAGAATCGGGTTTTATTTCGGCCACTTGCATACGTTTCGTGATAATGCCTGAAACCCGTGGCATTGGCGAGATTCAGGCTGTATTTTGAAGTCTGTTGGTCATTGTGCAAGCTATTGAAAATCACTGGGATTTCAAAGCCATGTAACGTTGACCCGGGGCCGCGGAATCTATAGAATTCCGGCTCTTTTGTGGCGTCAGCCAGTCTTTCGCTTGCACGGCGAAAACATAGCTTCACAAAAACGTCTTATTTCTTAGTAAGTTGCATCAAACGCGGCTTACCAGTTGGAGCAAACATAATGTATGCGGTTTTTCGCAGCGGCGGTAAACAGTACCGCGCGGCCAAAGGTGAGGTCCTGCGTCTCGAGAAAATCGAGGCCGATGAGGGCGCGACGATCGAGTTCGATGAGGTTCTCCTTGTTGGTGAAGGTAAGGACATCAAGGTCGGCAGCCCGTTGCTGTCAGGCGGCACGGTAAGCGGCAAGGTCGTTCGCCAGGGCAAGAGCAAGAAGGTCCCGGTGGTCAAGTTCAAACGCCGCAAGAACTACTTGCGTCAGGGCTCACATCGCCAATTCTTTACCGAAGTAGAGATTACGGGCATTTCCGCCAGTGGTGCCAAGAAGGCGGCGCCAAAGAAGGAAGAGGCTGACAAGAAGCCGGTAGCCAGGAAGAAGGCTGCGACGAAAAAGCCCGCAGCCAAGAAGGCGGCAACGAAGAAACCAGCAGCCAAGAAGAAGGCTGCAAAGAAGCCGGCGGCCAAGAAAAAGGCAGCCAAGAAACCGGCTAAGTAAGGTTCATTGATTAACGAAGCTCAGGCCGGGCCTGGGCGATAAAACAGATAGGTACACTACAGTGGCACATAAGAAAGCAGGCGGTAGCACTAAGAACGGTCGCGATTCGGAAAGTAAACGCTTAGGCGTCAAAATCTACGGCGGCCAGAAAGTCATCGCGGGCAACATCATTGTTCGCCAGCGCGGCACCCGTTTTCATGCTGGCCCTAATGTTGGATTGGGCCGCGACCACACGCTGTTCGCCAAGAAAGACGGGCACGTGAAGTTCGAGAGGAAAGGCCCGAAGAACCGGCAGTTCGTGAGCATCGTAGACGCTTAACCAAATTCGGCGTAGAAGCGGGGACATGGTATTCCGTGTCCCCAAGCGGTCGGGACACCTAACTGACCCCGAACAGATAATTGTTTGTAGAAGGGGGGACACAGTATTCTGTGTCCCCCCTTTGTTTTTGATACGTATTGTAGATTGGGCCTGTTTCAATGAAATTCGTCGACGAAGCGACAATCCGCGTACTCGCGGGCAACGGTGGTCACGGTTGCCTGAGTTTTCGGCGTGAGAAGTATGTCGAGCGCGGTGGTCCCGATGGTGGCGACGGCGGCCACGGGGGCAGCGTCTACCTCGTCGCCGATTCATCGCTGAATACGCTTGCTGATTTCCGCGTTGCCAGAAAATTCAAGGCCGAGGTCGGTCAGGGTGGGTCGGGTCGGAACAAGACAGGGCGGTCCGGCGAACGCCTGGACGTCATGGTGCCGGAGGGCACGGTTGTGCATGACGTCGATACCGGTGAGCTAATCTGCGACCTGACGGAAGCAGGGCAGCGCCAGATGGTCGCGGAAGGCGGTCGTGGCGGGCTCGGCAACACGCGTTTCAAGAGCAGCGTGAACCGTGCGCCTCGCAAGATAACCAACGGAACACCAGGTGAGGCAAGGCATCTGAAGCTCGAGCTCAAGGTGCTGGCGGATGTCGGCCTGCTTGGCATGCCCAATGCCGGCAAATCGACCTTGATTACAGCAATGTCGCAGGCCAAGCCGCGCATTGCGGATTACCCGTTCACTACCTTGTACCCGAATCTCGGGGTCGTCCGCGTCGGTCAGCTGCAGAGCTTCGTCATGGCCGATATCCCGGGCCTGATCGAAGGTGCATCCGAAGGGGCAGGGCTGGGTATTCAATTCCTCAAGCACCTGCAGCGCACGCGTTTGCTATTACATCTCGTCGACATTGCGCCGATCGATCCGAACGCCGAACCCGCAAAAGACGTGAAGGCGATTGCCATGGAACTCGGGAAGTTCTCGGAGGAGCTTGCGGGCAAGCCACGCTGGCTGGTCATCAACAAGACCGATTTGCTCACCAGCGAGGACCTCGAGGTCGCTCGCGAGTTGCTATTGGAAGAGCTGGACTGGGATGGCCCTGTTTTCGCGGTGAGCGCAGCCACAGGCGCTGGCACCGAGGCCCTGGGGCACGCGGTGATTCAGGCGCTGGAAGAGATTGAAGAAGAGGAAGAAGCCGGAGGGGCTTAAGCTGAGAGTGCTTTGACCCGGGCGTTCAGTCGGCTTTTATGACGCGAGGCTTTGTTCTTGGTGACAATGCCCTTGTTGATCATGCTGTCGATGACAGGTACAGCATCTTTGTACGCTACTGCAGCTGCTTCCTTGTCGCCGGCATCACATGCAGTCACGACATTCTTAATCTTGGTACGCATCATGGAGCGCATTCCCATGTTGTGCTTGCGGGTCTTCTCCGCCTGGCGGGCGCGCTTCCGAGCTGATTTGATGTTTGCCACTGGTATAAACCGTGTCCTGAGTTCAAAGAGCCGCGTATTATTCGCGCCCCGGGGGCCATTGTCAATCACATTTGGGAGCCCGGATTTGGGCTACACTTAGCGCCTCATGGACGGCAAAAAACGTATATCTGGCCTTAAGTTAGCGCTAAAGACCTCGGTCGTCAGTGGCATGACGCTGCTGTCCCGAATCCTCGGGCTCGTACGGGATATCGTATTTGCGCGATATTTCGGCGCCGGGCTCCTGATGGATGCGTTCCTGGTCGCCCAGCGAATCCCGAATATGCTGCGGCGCTTCTTCGCCGAAGGCGCCTTTTCAGCGGGTTTCGTTCCCGTCATGGCGCGTTACAAGGAACAGCACGGCCACGAGGAGACGCGGGAGTATCTGGACGCGATGGCCGGGACTTTCGGCATCGTTCTGTTCGTCGTGACGGTGATTGGCGTTATCGGTGCGCCGCTGCTCGTGTTGATCGTGGCGCCGGGCTTCGTCAGCGACGGTGGGGACTTCGATCTTGCCGCGCTTATGCTGCGGTTCACGTTTCCCTACCTCTTCTTCGTTTCGCTGACGGCGTTTGCCGGCGGCATTCTGAACACCAATGGCCGTTTCGGCGTGCCGGCATTTACGCCGGTGATTCTGAACGTGGTATTGATCAGCGCAGCCGTGTGGGTCGCACCAATGCTGGATCAGCCGATCATGGCGCTGGCGTACGCCGTGCTTGTTGCCGGCGTCGCACAACTGCTATTTCAACTGCCATTCCTGGCCCGTATTCATGCGTTGCCGCGTCCAAAATGGCGGCCACGACACGAGGGCGTCCGCCGAGCGTTCAAGCTGATGCTACCGGCGATTTTCGGTTCGTCCGTGGCCCAGATTAATGTGCTTGTCAGCGGCATCATCGCGTCGCTGCTACCTGTCGGCAGCATCAGCTACCTCTACTACTCGGATCGGCTGATGGAATTTCCGCTGGGCCTGTTCGGCATCGCGTTGGCTACCGTTACCCTGCCGTACCTCTCGCGCCTCTGGGCCAATGGCGCAAGGCGAGAATTTGCCGAGACGCTCGAATGGTCGATGCGGATTGCGGTCCTGGTCGCCGTGCCGGCAGCGGTGGGGCTGGTTGTCCTGGCAGGACCGCTGATCATCACGCTGTTCTATGGCGGTGAGTTCGACGCTCGGTCGGTCAACATGACGGTCCTCGCGCTGCAGGCCTACGCTATCGGGCTGGTTGGCTTCTCATTCGTTAAGGTCCTGGCGCCCGCGTTTTTTGCGCGGGAAGATACGCGCACGCCTGTGCGGGTCGGTATTGTCGCGTTGCTTGCAAACGTCGTGCTTGGATCGTCGTCGGCCTGGTACCTGAGCAATAGCGAATTCGCCGGTCCACATGCGGGCCTCGCAGCGGCGACCTCAGTGGCGGCGATCCTGAATGCGGTGCTGCTCTACCGTGGCTTGCGCAAGGCTGATGTCATTCGACACGGACCCGGTTGGGGCACGCTATTGATTCGTGTAGCTGTCGCGAATGGAGCAATGATCGCCGTATTGCTGTTCCTGCACAGGGCTGCCGCCTGGTGGATGGAGGCCGGCCTGGCTGATCGCGTCGCATGGCTGTCTGTGTCGGTTATTGCCGGTGCCGGCGCCTATTTTGTGGCCCTGGTAGTGCTGGGCCTCAGGCCGGCGCAGTTCCGCATGAGGCATGACTGACATGCGACTCGTCCGGCACCTGTCCGATCTCCCGCACGACCAGCTGTCTGATGGCAGCGTGGTGACCATCGGGTCATACGACGGTCTTCATCCAGGGCATCGGCAACTACTTGAACGGGTCATTGCCGAGGCCTCCGATCGTGGCGTGCCATCCATCGTGATGAGCTTTGAGCCAACTCCGAAGGAGTTCTTTTCAGCAGCCGCCCCACCAGCTCGGTTAATGCGATTTCGGGAGAAGTTTGACGCGCTCGCTGAATACGGTGTGGATATTTTCTATTGCCCTCGATTCTGTGGGGCGATGCGCAGCATTTCTGCCGATGCGTTCATTCGGCGCGTGCTCGTACACGGCCTGAATGCTCGCCACATCGTTATTGGTGATGACTTCCGTTTCGCCCGCAGGCGCGAGGGGACGATGCAGGGGCTCGTGCGAGCGGGGGTTGCGCTTGAGTACACCGTCGAGCAGGTCGCCAGTGTCATGGTCGAGGGGATCCGCGTCAGTAGCACCGCGATTCGTGAAGCGCTCGCCGCAGGCGAGGTTGCGCGCGCGACGGCGCTCCTTGGTCGTCCTTACCGGATGTCGGGACGGATCATCCAGGGCAGGCGGGTCGGTAGCTCCCTGGGCTATGCGACGGCCAATGTGGACCTCAGGCGGCGTCAGAGCGCCGTTATGGGCATTTACGCGGTGCGCGTGCATGGCTTGCCCGAGGGGGCTGTGGACGGCGTGGCGAGCGTTGGAACGCGCCCGACGTTCGACCTGACCAAGCCTTTGCTTGAGGTGCACCTGTTTGATTTCGATCGGGACATATACGGTGTTTACATCCATGTCGACTTCATCGAGCACCTTCGGGACGAGGAAAAATTTGATTCAGTGGGCGGCCTGGTTGCGCAGATGAAGATTGACGAAGAGAATGCACGTTCCGCGCTGGCAGCAAACGTGGCATAACCGGATTCCGAGACTATGGCAGAACCTAAAGCACAGACCAGTACGCGTTTCATCACATGGATGGTGGTGGCGCTTGCCGTCGTCATTGCGGACCAGGTAACCAAGTGGGCTATTGTCGAGTGGGTCGCGCTGTACCAAAAGATCCCGCTCAATTCGTTTATTAACCTGACGCACCAGCGAAATACCGGTGCGGCATTCAGTTTCCTGGCTGACGCCGGAGGCTGGCAGCGCTGGTTCTTCGTGGTTCTGGCGGCGGGTGTGAGTGGCGTAATCGCTGTCTGGCTGTGGCGGATTCGCGATCAGGGGCAGGCCGTACTGGCAGCAGGGCTGGCGCTCGTGTTGGGCGGTGCAATCGGCAACCTCATAGACCGCATCATGCTTGGTTACGTGACGGACTTTATCCAGGTCTGGTTTGGAAGCTGGGCGTTCCCATCATTCAATATCGCGGACGCCGGAATATCTGTCGGCGCTGCGCTGCTGATTATCGATGCACTGTTCTTTTCCGGAAGAGAAGAGCGGGACCCCGAATTGTGATCCTAGCGTGAGCGTTCCCAGCAATCGGTATCGGGACCGGACGTTTTCACTCCCCGACCGTCAATCGTAAACGTCAGGCATTTGGTCGATTCAGCGCCGCCCAGCAGGAAGGTTGCGGTGGCACTGAAGTTACTGGGCGTGGCCGCGGTGACATCCACAATATAAGAGTCGCTCTCGGTCGTGAACGGATCTTGCGAGAAGCCGAGCTGCGTCATGTCCAGGCTGAACGTGTTGTTGTTCAGATAGAAACGCTCCTGGTTTGTTGCCACTTGCAGGAGCGCTGCGCGGGCTTCGTTGCGCTTGGCTCGCGCCGCGAATTCCCGGTAGTTCGGGTACGCGACGGCCGCGAGAATGCCGACGATAACGATAACGATCATCAACTCAATCAGTGTGATGCCACCAATGTACTTACGCAATTGCATATCGGGATTCTCGTAACGATTTGATTTTAGAAGAGTATGGAGGTTCCGGGTGCGGGGCACCCGGAACCGTTCCACCGTTTACTCGATGCCGTCCTGCGACCAGAGCGTACGAACCGGATTGTTGGCAAAGCCAGGATCGAAACACTCAACACCAATACAACCGATCGGTGGTGGGTTGCAGTCCGCACCGGTGCAGCTGGGGTCGTCCGGGCTCGGGAACAGGAACTGCGGTGTCGGAGCGATACCGCCCTGTGCGAGCTGAGTACGACGTGCATCGTCCTCGCCGTTCGTCGGAATACTGCCGAGGTCGTCAACAATCGGGTCGCCATTGAGAACGCTGACACGCCACAGGAAGTTCGTACCCTGGCCAACGTTGCATGCAGCGGCACCGGTCGAGTCCGGCGAGAAACTCACGAAGAAGATCTCATCGTTGAACGTGACTGAATCCGCCAGCACCATCTGGTTCGCCGGCAATGTCAGCTTCCAGCCCGCATCACTAGCGGTGATAGTCACATCGACCTGGCCCGAGACGTCGACAAGATCAGACTCGGTGAACGGCACGTAATTGTTGTACTCAATCTGTGTCTTCGTGTTGAATACGTTCGGATCGCGCAACGAGTAGAAGCGGTCGGTCGCACTCAAATCGAGCGGATGGGCGCGATAGCCGGACCCGATGCTCACCGAGATGAAGCGACGGTTCTGACGAACGTCATTGAACATGGCGACATCAGGTGAGTTATAGAAACGTCGTGTGTCCGCCGCCGTCGGTGTGCCGAGGCCTTCCGCACCGAAGCGCGCAATCACGCCACCGGTAACCAACGTTGCAACCGGGTTCCCGTTCGAAATGTCAAAGCGCCAGAGTTGGCCGCCCATATCCGAGGAATACATACGATCGGCAAAGCCGTCACCGTTGACATCGATGACCTTGATGCGCGTCGGGATAGCACGCGTCATTTTGGCCAACTGAAGATCGGCACTCGTGCTCGTATGGCCTGCGCGCCAAATCGTAGCGCCGGACAGGAGATCGAGAATATGTACGCCCGCACCGACGCCATCCACGGCCGGATTAAACGCCGCAGTGTCATGAACGCCGTCGTAGCCACCGCCGATGATGGCAACCGCCTTGAATGTGTTCTGAGTCACGCCCGAAATGTCCATGCGCGTTACGACCGGTGCCGACCAGCTTTGGCCACCTTCGTCAAGTACGCGTTCCCAGACCAGCACAGGATTGTCTTTGTCCGTGACATTGAGCATGCGATAGGTAGAACCACCGCGACGCATACCGAACAGGATCAAGGCGAAATCGCCATCGATTGCTTCGATGATGCCATCGCCGTCACTGTCGCGCAGAACCGGGATGATGTCGCCATCGATTCCGTACATTTTGTAGTTCATCCCGGGATCGTCATACAGGCGAGCCATGCCCGGCAGCAGCTCCTTAGGTACGTAAGACCAGAGTTCCTGGCCGGTCGATGCGTCCACTGCATGCAGGTAACCATCGTTCGTCGCGGTGTAGACGACCGCATCAGGATTCTGCGCCGTGCCGCCGTATACGACTGCGGCCGGGCGAGAATGCAACGGGTCACCCATCGCATAGCGAACCGTTGTAGCCGGATCGCCATCGATATCCTGGATATCCTCACCACGCATCCAGTCGATGACATCCGCCATCGCCGGGCCACCGGTGGTCAGTCCGAAATCAGCATCGGCGTACATAGCAATGTTGCCGGTGGAGATTGCGTTGCTGGCTCCGGACAGAACGCTGTCAAAGCCGTTGTCCGTGAACAAGCGACGTTGGCTCGGGTCAGGCAGCTGCTGTGCTGCGCCACCCATGAGCACGTCGTTGCCGTCAGACTGGCCGGTTGTCCAGTAGGAGCGGGCAGTCGGGTAGAAGAAACCAGTACCCGGATCAACGGCATCCGCGCCAAGGGCGTCAACGATCCTGCCACCCTGGATGCGGTAGGCCTTGAGGTTGCCTGGCCAGTGGGCGTTGCCGCGGGCACCGAACATCGTGAGGTATACGTTGTTCAGGTTTCGTGTCCGGTTAAACGTGTTCACCGACACAGCTGGCGCGGTGTACGACAATGCGCGTTCATTGACCTGCGAGACGATGTCTGTCAACGCAACCAGCAGTGAGTCAGTGTCATTGGCAAGCAGATACTGGCCACCCGAAACCCTGGCTGTATCAGCCAGAATCGGAAGGTCGATCGTATAGCCAATCGTATGGGTGATAACAGATTGACGGCCGATCAGGTTTGGATTGATGTCGACCTTGGACAGGTATTCACCCACGTCATCAAGACACGCGCCATTGCCAGTACCAGTGCAACCGGTACGACCGGCAAGAACCGCCGAGTAATTGGGAAGCTGTCCGAGTACTCCAGGTGTGCCCACATCTTCAGTCGGCTGACCATCGGTAATCAGAACGTTGAAGTTCTTGGAACACGTAAGCATGTCCGGGCGGTCGTAGACGTTGGGGTTCGTGGACGCCAGCGCCAGCGGATCTGTCCCATTGACACCGATTTCAGCATAGTGGGCAGGCAATCCCTGCCAGAACAACGCTGTCTCGAACAGGGCTTCGGATAGTGGCGTCCAGCCATCAGCATCCAGGTCGTCAATCTCGGCCAGGATCGTGGCGCGATTATCATCGAGATCGATAGGGGCGCGAATAATCGTGCCGCCTTCTGTGTTGTTGAAGCGCATCAGGCCGACGTTCATGTCATTGACAGAATTCAGCACTGTCTTGGTGACTTCCTTCATGATGTCCGAACGCGACAAATCCTGCGTAGCGGGATCATTCTGGTAGTTCAGGTAGTTGCCATCATGGATCGTGTAGGTTGTGCTCCGTCCAGAGCTGCCCCAAGCGACTTCCTGAAGCGAATCGCTGGTCCAGGGATCCGGCAGGCCGGCGCCTGACGCGGCGTAAACTGCCGAAGGATCGACGCCGCCATTTTCACCATGGAAAGAACTATCAGACTCACACTCAACGGGGTCTGAGCTGTTGCCCGACTCGAGTTCCAGCCATTCTTGCACGCCACCGGCGTTATTCCGATACTGGACGAGGACGCCTGTGTAGGCACCTACACCAGCAATCTGGATTGATGCGTCAGCGCAATGCCAGGAGCTCTTGTCGATATATTGTGTATTGGCCACGTCACAAACCGGCGTGGTGGACCCATCGCCGTAGTACAGGTTGTTTCTGTCGCAGCTACCAAACCCAGAGTAGTCCGTATTCGGGTTGTATGGCTGACCAGTTGTCTGCACCGTCGTCATGGATCCCGATGTGTCAAGGATGAACATGACGTTCGGCTTGAGCTGCGTGGGATCAGGCGGTGCGACGAGCAGCAGCTCGGTGTCATCCGCCAGAGCCGGTGAACCGCTGACTAGCGCCACCATCAGCCCGAAAACGATCCCAGTCGATTTACGAATTAGCTTATTCATAGTTCTACCCTCAGAGGTTTACCGACACAGCGGTAACCTGATTCCTTTCGAGGTGGCGAAGTACAGTAACGGGTTGATCTTCGCGATTCTCAACGTGCGTCAGCGCTTCGCGGAATTTCTTCAGCGACACAGCCTTGCCATTGAGGCGATAACTCATATCCGCGCCAACGCGGACGCGCACGTATTCGCAGGTATCACATTCCTTGAACGCGATCGTGCCACCATCGGCGCGTGGCAGGCGCAAGTCGTTCAATGCGATCTCGTAGGCCTCCTGCACCATTTCAAAATCTGCTGCCGCTGGCAAAGCCAGGCTGAGCAGTGCGGCGGTAATCAATACTTTAAGCTTCATGAGAATACTCCGTTCCTTCTACCGCTTAGAGCGCCGACAGTTCCGGGCCGACGATATAAAACGCTTGTGTGTGGGTCGCAGTTGAGTCGCGATCCGTGACGTTGCCAGGGTCGCGGCGATACTCCGCTTGCGACGTGGCGAGAAAATGGTAAGCAGAGATGCCGCTGCCGACACCGAGGCTAAATGCCTTGTCCGGGACCAAGGTTGAATCCTCGAACTGAATGGTCGTCGCGATGTTCTGATTCGCTGAAATTGCCTGTGCCAGGGACGTGGTGCCGACCGTTACAAACTGTCCCTGTGCCAAGGCTGTTTCAATACCTGTTTCGGCAGCCTGGAATGCATCTTCATAAGCCTGGTCGTTGCGGGCCATGGCAAGTTCTGTCGTCGCCGTATTCATACCCGAGATCGCCAGTACTGTGATCACGACCAGCAACATCAGTCCGACCACGAGGGCCGCACCCTGCTGCGAATTGCGATTGCTAAAATTTGCTGTTTTCAAAGTCATGGTTCTTCTCTTGATCAGGTTCTGGCATTACGCAGCAGAATGGTTTTCGAGACCTGCAGGCGACGGAAGCTGTCGTTCATCTGGCCCATGTTGCCGTTGCCTGGTGTGTAGTTGCGAGCGTCCTGCAATCCAAACTCCGTGGTAACGCCGCGTACAACGATCCAGATACGGGCTGTCATGACACGGGCGCCCGGTATGTAGCCTGCAGCCGCCGGGTTGTAGATGTCACTGCCAGGGTTCACATAGCGATCAACTGTATTGTCTTCGTCAACGTCGATGCCCAGCTGCAGCTGAATGTTCTCTACGCCCGGAGCAACTTCCTGATCGTCGATGAACGGCGCACCGGCACGGACAGTCAGGGTCTTGCGGCGGAGCGTCGGCACACCCGGAATCAATGTCGACGTTGGGGCAACGTAGTAGCTGTTGACCATCAGGTTGTGTGTGGCCGATGACGGCGAGCCGGTAATAGGGTGATTCGTCACCGGCACGAAGGCTGCCGGAACGCCACCAGTCTCAAAGAGTTCGCCCTGGATTCGTGTGGACTGCACCTGCAGGCGACCGGCCTCCAGCGCCATGGGTAGTACGCTTGTACGACGTACGGTCACGACGTCAGAGTTCCCCACGAATCCGCCATCCGCAGCACACGCCAGGTTGTAGCCGTTGTCGGTACCATCGATCGGGAGGGCAAGATCAAACGCCCAGTTGGCGCCACAGGAGCCGGTTGATCCAAGCGGCTCGGTCAGTCCCGTCGGATTGTCGTCGCCAACCAGGGATCGACCTTCGACGGCAAGCCCGCGGCTGTTTCGACCCCAGTTACTGGCCATGCGCAGGTCGGTTTCAATCGTATCCATTGCGAACTGTGCGGTTTCCTGCACGCGCGCGATCGATTCGTTGACGGCAAACGACTGGCGGCTCTGATTGTAAATCTGGATGGTGCCGATAATCAGGAACGACCCGATCGCAAGGGCAACCATCAACTCAACGAGGGTGAGGCCAGACTGGCGGCGCATCGTAGGTGCTTTGTTATGCATCATCTTGCGTCGCTCCTAAAACGGGTTAACCGGAATCGTGATTGTGTAGGACGGCGGTATGTTGTCCGGTGTTGGCTCGTCCCAGCGCACGACGATCGTGAACGACTGCGGCACGGCAACAGCATCAAACGTAACCACTACCTGCTCTGTGCCATTACCCATAGGCGGTAGAAAGTCGAGTGCCTGCGCGCGCCACAAGAAGATATCGTGTGCGGCCATTTCTCCGACGTTGCAAACCGAGCCCATGGCGACGCAGTTGTTGTCCTGTCCTGGTGTTGCCGTGTATGCGGCACCAGCCGTCGGGTTTGCCCGAATGCGATCAGCGATATCGCCAGCCAGAGTTATGGCATGGTGGCGTAGCATCGATGTGCGGCCTGCCTGCATGCTTTGCACGTAAAGACCGGCGATCCCCAGCATGCCTACCGACATGATGATCAACGCGATCAACACCTCGACCAGCGAAAAGCCCTTGGATTTTCTGAGATTCATCGTGTTCATTCCTTTATGGACAGGACTTGCCCATCGCGGTCAGTGCGTTGTCGATTAGCGCTCTGTCACGGAAGATCGTGGCGCGACCCAGTGGCGTCGCGACGAACAGTCGGGCTGCGGAGTTGCCGCCTGCGGCGGTAATCGTGCCGCGTTCATCACACATGACAACTTGTGAAACCGCTGTGTTGCCACCGACGTTCGGGCGTCCGAGTCCCGTCGACGAGTAGCTGAAGTAGGTAGCATCGCCCGCAATGGCGAGGGTCAGGCTTGCCGGGATCGGGCCGTGCGAGCGGAGTACCGTCTCGGTGGCGCCACTGCGATTCAGGTCGCCATCTACGTCAACGAACACGATGAAGCCCTGGTTCCAGGTGCCGCCGCAATTTGCACCGGGGGCCGTCGCGTTCGCACTCGGACAGACCGTAATATTGGTCTTGGCCCGCGATGATTCGCTGCGCGCCAGGTGGAATGCCGCGTGCAGGTCGTTGGCCGTGGCGGTCATTCGGCCGTTCTGGTTGAACTGCAGCATGTTCGGTATGCCGTATGACAGAACGACGCCCACAATTAGTACCGTGATCAGCAGCTCGTACAGGGTGAAGCCGGATTGAGTTCTTTTGTCCATGTGCGCCACTATAGAGAGTCATGACGCACGAGTTTCGAGGACCCGACAAGCGGCATGAACCTCCCGATAAGCGGTCGATTTCATGTCCTTTGGCTTAACTTAATCCGCGCAGGAATACGCTGTGCCATCCGGGCGACCAAACGCAACCCTGGGGCGCCCGGTATAGCTCACGATCAGGCCCTTCGGCCGAGTGCGATTTTCGGCATCGCAAACGACAAATGTGCCGTTCGTGGCTCTGAGAAACGTCGCGCGCAGGGTGAAGCCCCTGCGATTCGCACGAATACGGACCGACTCCGCTACGCGGTGGGTTTTGAGCACTGTCTCGCCCGGATCGATCCGCGGCGGCGAGTCCCGGTCGGCGTTTTCGAACATGATCCAGCCGGACGACCAGTCATTACCCGGGAGGCACGTCCTGCTGTCCTCGCTCGGGCACAGGGAGACCACCTTGCGCCGCACGATTGACTCCTTCCGCGCCAGATGAATGGCGTGAAAAAGTGCATTTATTTCAACGGTTTGCCGACTTCTTGCCAGGGTTCCTGTAAACGATGGAAGGCCAATGGATAGCAGCAGTGCCGCCAGGCCAAGCGTCATGAGCAACTCGTACAGACTGAACCCGCGATTCCGATTCATACAGACCTCCTTGTCCGGTACGCAGTGTCGCCGTAATCCGCCATCGGCAGGAACAAACCAAATTGGGCGCGTGGGCCAAAAATGGCCGGCTTGTGACGAGGATTCGGGCCGGAATGCGTGATATTGTGTCTCGCGGAACAGACACGATCTAAGGGGATCCTGTAATGCAGCGCTCCGACATCCTCATCGAATTCGACCAACACAATATCCTGCCGACGCCACAACGCCTTGAAATCGCAGGAATTTTGCTTGAGAAGCCGCAGCATATGTCGGCCGAACAAATCATCGATCGTTTGCGTGCAAATGACAGCGGTGTGTCCAAGGCCACGGTCTACAACACATTGAAGCTGTTTGGCGACCGCGGGCTGGTAAATGAGTGCGTGGTCGACCCGGAGCGGCGTTTCTACGACTCCACCACGGAGCCGCATCATCATTTCTACAACATGGACACCGGTGAACTGACTGATATTCCCCGCCAGAACATCGAACTTTCCGGGCTTCCGGACTTCCCGAGAGACTTTTATCTCGACACGGTTGAGGTGCTCGTAAAGGGGCGCGGTACGCCGCCAAAAGATTTGGTCTGACCCCTTTTCGTCGCAGGCGTGCGCGGCTATACTGCGCGCCGCATTCCAGTGCCGGATTAGCTCAGTTGGTAGAGCACATCATTCGTAATGATGGGGTCAGAAGTTCGAATCTTCTATCCGGCACCATTTCTTTCAAGCACGTACAGCCCGTTCTTGCCGAATCGGCAAATCCCTGCTGGCGACTTGGAGCTCTATTTCAGCGCAGCTGTCGTGGAAGAGCTGCAGGCAAGGGGTCTCAATAAATCCGAAGATCCGGACATCCTCATTAATGTATCTGTAGACCTTACGGATATCAGTCGGCCATCACGGAAAGAGGGCAAAATTTGTCCCAGGTACGAGGACTACTATAGTCAGAAATACGACCTTTCTTATGGCGGTTTTACAGGTGAAAGCAGACGACCCATGTGCATCTACGCAGAAGGAAAAATCACAGTTGAGCTGACGGATGTCGCACGGAACCAACCGATCATGGAGGGCGTCTCCCGGGTACGTTTAGACGAGAACGACAGGGGTACTAATTTACAGTTGTCAGTCGGCCGTGATGTAGCCACTATGTTCGGCGTTCCGCCGTTCCGGAAATAATATTAAGGAAAGCAGACGTTTGAAATCAACCCTGGTTCAAGACTCATTGTGACCGGCCGCTTCTGGCCGGAAGCAGCCCTTCGGAAACCTCTCGATTTCACTACAAAGACGGCAAGGAAGACGGGTTGGCCCGTGAGTGGGACGAAAACGGAGAGTTAGAATACGATTCTTGAGAAAACGAAACTGCTTGAATACCGGGACGCGATGCCTGGGCGCGATTAGAACCAACAAGGGGTGAACCCTACAGTGGAAGAGAGCACCGCCATATCAGCCAGCGAGCACGCGCGTCGTTACGACATCGATGCGCTTCGTGTGTTCGCATTCGGTTTGTTGATTCTCTACCACGTCGGCATGTTCTACGTTGCCGACTGGGGTTGGCACGTCAAGTCGAACTACCAGGCTGAGTGGTTGCAGCTGCCGATGCTATTCACCAATCAATGGCGGATGCCGCTGCTGTTCATCATTTCCGGTCTCGCAATAAGTTTCATCTGGGGCAAATACACAACCGGGCAGTTCGTGCTGCGCCGTGTCTGGCGGTTGCTCCTACCATTGCTATTCGGCATGGCTTTTATCATCGCGCCGCAATGCTATTACGAGGCATTGAACAAGGGGATTATCGAGCCGGGGTTTTTCCGGTTTATGGGCCAGTACCTGACGTTCCAGGATTTTCCTGGTGAGGCCTGGGCGGGTGAGGAACAAATCCACTGGACCTGGAATCACCTTTGGTACCTGGCCTATCTGCTTCTCTACACATTAGTGCTGATCCCCATTGCCAAATTTGTCGATGGCCCCGGCAAAGTCATCAGGGAACGCGTTCAAGGCCTGCGTGGTGTCTGGATTGTTGTCATTCCGGTCATGCCGCTGATGATCTATTTCAACCTGGTGTTTCCGAATTTCCCCGGCATCACACATGCGCTCATAGATGACTGGTATGCCCACGCGATGTACTTCACGTTCTTCCTGCTCGGGTTTCTTATAGGCCGGGACCAGGGTTTCTGGGCCGAACTGTCGCGACTGCGAAACGTCACGCTCGGCCTCGCGGTTCTTTTCTTTATCTTGTTCATGGCTCGCGAGAACCTGCTGCCTGATGAGTCATCCGTCTGGCAGAACCAGGGGAGTGCACTCATCACCTATCTCAATCGCTGGCTCTGGATTATTGCGGCCTTCGGCTGGGGCTACCACCTGCTGAACCGCCCAATGAAATGGCTCCCGTATGCGACCGAGGCCGTGTATCCCTGGTACATCCTGCACCAGACAATCGTCGTCGTTGTCGGTTACAACCTGTCGCAGATGCAATTGGGCCCTGTCGTCGAGCCGGCGCTCGTAATGCTCGCCACGTTCGGTGGCTGCCTGCTACTGCACGAATTTGTCATTCGTCGCATTAGGTTCCTGAGGCCGTTCTTCGGCCTCAAGTAGCTCACCGGCAGCGCGTTACTCTTACTGATTCCCTCGCCGTTGCTGGCTGGTGTCCAGGATCATTTCGAAGCCCTGCATGTTGGCCGGAATCACGACCACACTGCCGTCGTTATCCGCGAACCTGAGCAGTGCTGTGTTGACTTCATGTTGCAGATATTCTCTCGTCAGGCTGCTGTTGATGATGTTGTTCGCCTCAGCAATACCTTTGGCGCGTTCGATTTCGATCTCCGCGTCCTTCTTCGCGATCTCAACTTGTACTTGTTTCGCTTCGAGGCGTTTCTCGGCCTCGACGGCGTCGCGAATGGCAGCCTCGATGCTCGGGTCAGTGTTCAACGCACGAACGACGACACGAGTAATTATGAAGTCGCCCGGATCTGTATTCTCAAGGCGCCCCTGCAACTCCTCAAGCACGGAGGACTGCAGCAGTTCACGTTGCTTGTGCAATTGCAGGCTGTCGATCTTGGCTACCTGCTCATAAATTGCAGAGCGCGCTTCGCGGAACATCAGTCCATAGGCCGGCATGTAAACCCCATCGGCGCCACGTGCCGCCGCGGACGCATACTTAACGAAGAGTTCGGAAGCCCGGTCATTCGGAACGCGATAGAAAACGGAAACGTCGAGGTCTTTCAGCGACAGGTTATCAGCCGCTTTCGGTGTCAGGTCGTTAATGTCGATGGCGATCTCCTTCGCGCTGAACTCGAGCGAGTTCGTCACAAAGGGCATCTTGAAATTCAGGCCCTGACCCTTCTCTTCGTGATCGACTTTACCAAGGGTGCGCTCGACGGCAATGTTGCCTGTTTCAACCGTGTAGGCGCTCATAAACGCGACGATGCCAACTAAGACAGCGACGACGATCGCTTTGATCTGCATAGTATTTTTCACTCTGATACGTGTCATATAGCGGCCTAGAATAAGGTAGGATACCGGCCATGTCACTGTTCGCCGAGCTTAAACGCCGAAACGTATTTCGTGTCGGCATCGCCTACGTCGTACTTGCGTGGATACTCCTGCAGGTGGGCGACACGCTGGCGCCGGCGCTGCATTTGCCGGAGTGGATCAACTCCGCGCTCGCATTTTTCCTGATCCTCGGCTTCCCGCTCGCAATTTTCTTTGCGTGGGCATTTGAGCTTACTCCGGATGGTTTGAAGCTCGAGAAGAACGTCGATCGTGATCGATCGATCACACCGACAACGGGCCGCAAGTTGGATCGCACAATTATCGCGATGCTTGTTGTAGCGCTCGCGTATTTCGTCTGGCAATCGCAAAAAGCCCCGGACGAGCAGGAAGTTGTCGAAACAGTGGCCGGACAGGAGTCGATCGCGGTATTGCCTTTTGAAAACATGAGTTCGGACGCGGAGCAGGAGTATTTTTCCGACGGCCTGACCGAAGAATTGCTAAATCTTTTGGCCAAGATACCGGAATTGAAAGTCACGTCGCGCACGTCAGCGTTTTTCTACAAAGGGAAGGACATAAAGCTTTCTGACGTTGGCAGAGAGCTCAACGTTGACCATATCCTCGAGGGCAGCGTCAGAAAGTCGGGCAAGAAGATTCGCATTACTGCGCAGCTAATCGAAGTCGATACCGATGCGCACCTGTGGTCGGATTCGTGGGATCGTGATCTGGACGACGTCTTTGTCATCCAGGATGAGATCGCAAAAGCTGTAGTGGACGAATTACGGGTACAGCTTTTCGGCGAGTTGCCACACGCAGTTAAGGCGGATGGCGAAGCCTACTCACTGTTCCTGCAGGCGCGTCACACGATAAACCAGCGAACGTATGAATCGCTCAAGCGCGGGGAGGAGTTGATCGGGAAGGCGATAGAGCTCGATCCAAACTACGCCCCGGCGTGGGTATTGAAGGCGTTCATTCACTCACAGCAGGGTGACGTTGGTGCGAGGCTACCGAAGGACGCGTTTCCGCTCGCTCGCGAAGCGGTAGACAAGGCACTCGAACTCGATCCGGACAACGGGTCGGCATACGCACTGTCTGGCGACATCATGATCTCTTTCGAGAGGAATTATGCTGGCGCGAAGGCTGCGTTTGAACGTGCGCTTGCCATTGACCCTTACGACATCGACACGCTCTACCAGGCAGGGGTTTTCTACGCATTTACCGGCGAGTTCGAAGAAGCACTGCGCCTCGCGCAGATGGTCTACGAACGCGATCCGCTGCATATGCCCAATATTGCAACCATAGGCTACGTCAACAACATAGTCGGGCGCTTCGACGACGCCGAGACGATTCTGAAAAAACGTATCGAAATTGCTCCTGAGTCCTTTGGCAGCTACGCCTATCTCTCCAACGTCTATTTTTTCAAAGGCCAGTACGACAAAGCGCTCGACATACTCCAAGAGGAACGACTGGACGGATTCAAATATGCCGGTCTTGCAATGGTCCACTTTGCGATGGGCAATCAGGAAGCGTCGGACGAGGCGTTGGCGATTTTGAAAAGTCAGCAAGATGGCGGATGGGACTACCAGGTCGTAGAGGCGCACTCGGTCCGCGGTGAACTCGATGAAGCCTTTGCTGCTATGGATCAAGCTTATGAGAACCGTGACACCGGGCTGCAGCTGATCCTCGGCGACAGGTACCTCGAGAACCTTCGTGACGATCCACGCTATGAAGCGATGGTTAGTAGGCTGGGGCTTCGCGTCGAAGCAAACTAAAGGTAACTGGTACCTTTCGCTTGATGATCATCGTGACGCGGAACTAGAAAAGACTCACAGAGTCCATTACCCATAGCCGGTTAAACCGTGTGCAGCGTGTATACACACACGCGAAACATCCAAGGCGTACAATACAAAAAGTAGGCGATTCGGAATCTGTATGAAGATGGGTCCACTGTCATTGCTGTCTGGATTCTCGGCGGAATTGGTTCGCCGCAAGGTCTACCCGGTGATTGTTGCCTACGCGGTCATTGCATGGGTTCTTCTGCAGATCGGGGAAGTCACTTTCGGCCCGCTGGGGATGCCCGACCGGGTGATGACCGCCCTCGTGATTGTCACTATCGTCGGATTTCCGATCGCCGCCATTCTCGCCTGGATGTTTGACATTGCGCCGTCCGGAATACGCCGGGACACTTCGGGTGCAATCGCCGCTGAGATAGACGGCCCACCGACGGTGGCGGTCCTGCCGTTCGCCGACATGAGTCCGGACAAGGACCAGGGCTATTTCTGTGAGGGTATGGCGGAAGAGATTCTTAATGCACTCACACAATTCGACTCGCTGCGGGTCGTGTCCCGTACGTCGTCTTTCCGCTATGCGAGTACCAGCGATGACGTGCGTTCGATTGGCAAGACGCTGGGTGCCAGCGCCATTCTGGAAGGTAGTGTCCGAAAAGCAGATGACCAACTGAGAGTGACGACGCAGCTAATCAACGTGGCGGACGGCTACCATTTGTGGTCAAAGACCTTTGATCGCGAACTCAAGGATATTTTCGCGATCCAGGACGAGATCGCGACCAGTATCGGTGAGGCACTTTTGGACACGCTGGTGCCGGTAACCGCTACCACTTGCTGCGATGTCACTGCCTATGAATTCTATCTGCGCGGGCGGCAATTTCTGAATCGCCTTCGCAAGGTTGACCTCGAACACGCCCGGCAGATGTTTCACAATTCGATTGAGCGAGATCCCGGGTTTGCCTCGGCCTGGGCGGGCTACGCTGATAGCTTCTCACTCGGCATCATGTACGCGGACCCCGAGCCATCGTTCCGAGATATGGCGAAACAGGCGAGCGGGAAGGCCCTGGAACTGGACCCGGATTCGGCAGAAGCGCACGCGTCGGCGGGTCTCGCGTATCTCGTTCGCGAAGAATTCGAGGATGCCGAGCGGGAGTTCAAAAGGGCAATCGAGCTCAAACCCGCACTATTCGAAGCGTATTACTACTTCGCACGCACACGGTTTCATCAGGGTGACATGGATATGGCTGCCGAGTTGTTTGCGAAAGCGGCTGAAGTAAATCCGGATGACTACCAGTCGAGGCTGCTGCGCGTTCAGATCCTGAGAGGGGAAGGCCAGTTGGATGAAGCCAAGGCTGAGGCCAGCGAGGCCATTGACGTCGTTGCCAGGCATATCGAGTGGCACCCGGACGATGTGCGGGCGCTGCATCTTGGTGCGGGGTCGTTGATCCTGCTTGGACAGGAAGAACGCGCCGAACGGTGGTTGAGGCGTTCGCTGGAAGTCGATCCGGATGACTCGGTTTTGCTCTACAACGTGGCCTGCAACTACGCGACCATGAACAAGATCGACGAGTCGCTGAACTTCCTCGAACGAGCAGTCAAGAAAGGTACCGTAAGCTCGGGGTGGATGAAAAACGACAAAGACCTCTCGAACCTGCACGGGCACCCGCGTTACGCGGCGTTGTTGGAACAAGTCTCAAACTAGGGAGAAATCACTGGCTATTCAGCTACTTTCTGTTAGAGTCCGCTCCGTCTTGGCGCACCTCGGTCTGCGCCACTCACTCTGACCCCGCAATTCGGCGCGCTCAGAGCACTTTACAAATTCCAGTCTGGACCGGACCGCAAGCCGCCCCGTTATATCGGGTCGCACGTCGGATCAGACGACCCGGAGACAATCCAATGTTATTTAACGAACTCGGCCTTTCGGCCGAATTGCTGCGTGCTGTCGCAGATCAGGGCTATGAAACACCGACGCCTATTCAGCGTCAGGCCATCCCGCACATTCTTGAAGGTCACGATATTCTCGCTGGCGCCCAGACGGGTACCGGCAAAACGGCAGGCTTCACGCTGCCAATGTTGCAGTTGATGGAGGATCACCAATCTGGCCACCGGCACATACGTGCGCTGGTTTTGACGCCTACCCGTGAGCTTGCTGCACAGGTGAATGAAAGCGTTCAAACCTATGGCAAGTACCTCCCGGTTCGCAGCATGGAAATTTACGGCGGTGTAAGTGCGCGGCCGCAGATTACGAAGATTAGACGCGGTGTTGACGTCGTCATCGCTACACCTGGACGCCTGCTCGACCATGTTCGGCAGGGGAATATCGACCTGTCGCACGTGCAGATGTTCGTGCTCGATGAGGCGGATCGCATGCTCGACATGGGCTTTATTCGCGACATCAAGCAAATCATCAAGCAGCTTCCGAAAAAACGGCAGAACATGCTGTTCTCAGCGACGTTCTCGCAGGAAATTCGCGAGCTCGCGAACAACCTGCTCGACAACCCGGCAGAGATTCAGGTTGCAACGCGCAACACCACGGCTGACCGTGTGGAGCAGCTCGTGTACCCGGTCGACAAGGCACGCAAGCGTGAGTTGTTGTCCGAGATGATCGGTCGCGGCAACTGGCGGCAGGTCCTCGTGTTTACGCGCACCAAGCACGGTGCGAATCGCCTTGCCAAGCAACTCAGCCAGGACGGCATTGAGACGAGTGCAATTCACGGTGGCAAAAGTCAGGGCGCGCGCACCAGGGCGCTGAGTGACTTCAAGGCGGGCAAGGTCCGCGTTCTCGTCGCCACAGACATCGCAGCGCGTGGCCTCGATATCCAGAAGCTGCCGCACGTCGTGAACTACGAACTGCCGCATGTGGCGGAAGACTACGTACATCGTATTGGCCGTACTGCACGAGCCGGGCACGACGGGACAGCAATTTCACTTGTCTGCATTGATGAGCAGAGGTTGCTCAGGGATATTGAGACCTTGCTGAAGCGCAATATTAAGAAAGAGTTTGCACCTGGCTACGAAGTCGACAAGCGCATCAAGGCGGAGCCTGTCCAGAAAGGCTCGCCAAGCCGAGCCAAACCACGTCAGGGCAAGCCAGGCCAAGGCAAGCCGAGCAATGGCAAGTCAGGCCAAGGCAAGCCGCGACGTCCGGGCGGACCTCGCGCAGCTGGCAGCAAGCGGCCTGGCAAGAATGCGCGCAATAATCAGAATAGCCGCCGCTCGAGCCGCACAGCAGCCTGAAAAATGGCTGGACGTCAGAAAAATCCTCTCATGGGCTTGTTATATTAGTAAAAAATAATATACAATTTAGCAAATCCTAATATATAGAGCTGCACCCATGAGAGATTTGCTTGTTGCCACCCTTCTACTGATAGCGCTGCCAGCGCAGGCTGCAGTGCCATTTGAGACTGCCACCGCGACCTACACCGATGCGGCGCGTGAGCGTGTGTGGGACGGGCGTGTAGAGGCTGTCAACCAGGCCACCGTGTCGGCCCAGACTTCCGGTCGTATCGCCGCGTTGCCGTTCGACGTAAACGACTACGTCGCTGCTGGCGATATCATGATGCGCTTCACCGATACGGAGCAGAAAGCTGCGCTCGCACGCGCTGAGGCCGCTCTGCAGGAAGCCAACGCACGCCTGGCTGAAGCGACCCAGGAATTCGAACGCTTCTCGAAGATGATCGAGAACAACAGTGTGTCTCGGTCACGCTTCGACCAATCGCGGGCGAATCGTGACGCCGCGCGGGCGCGCCTGAATGCGGCCAGTTCGGGCGTCGAAACGGCGAAAGAACAGCTTGAGTACACGGTCGTGCGCGCGCCCTACGCGGGAATCGTCTCGAAACGTCATGTCGAACTGGGTGAAATGGTTTCGCCCGGGCAGCCGCTGATCTCAGGATTGTCGTTGCAGCAGTTGCGCGTCAATGTGGACGTACCGCAAAGCATGTTCGACTCGGTGCGCAAAATTGGCAAAGCCTTTGTCCTTGTTGACGACGTGCGTATAGCGGCGGAAAGCATGAGCTTCTTCCCGGTTGCGGACGCAGCTGCCAATACGTTCCGCGTACGTGTGAACTTGCCCGATGGTGCGGCGACGCTGTATCCAGGCATGTTCATAAAGGTCGGCTTTGTTGTCGGTGAAACCAAGCGGCTCCTCGTTCCGGTTGAAGCGGTTGTGCGCCGCAGCGAACTCAGTGGTGTCTATGTCACGGACGGTGACAACGTTGCGCTGCGCCAGGTACGGCTTGGTCGCAAGAACGGCAACTCAATTGAGGTCCTCGCCGGTCTGAGCGAGGGTGAGGTTGTGGCGACCGATCCTGTGGCTGCCGGTATTTACCTCAAAGGGCGCAGCGACTGATGGATCCCGAAAAGAAACTCGGATTCTCGGGCGCGCTCGCAAAGCGCTTCCAGGATTCCAAAATTACGCCCTTGCTCGCTTTGACGGGCCTGCTCCTGGGCCTGTTCGCGGTCGCGGTGACGCCCCGTGAGGAAGAGCCGCAGATCAACGTGACGTTCGCGAACATCTTCGTGCCGTTTCCGGGTGCGAGTGCAGTAGAGGTCGAGAACCTCGTCGCTATTCCGCTCGAGCAGGTTCTGTCCGAGATTGAGGGCATCAAACATACCTATTCAGTATCGCGCCCCGGTATGGCCGCGCTGACCATCCAGTTCGTCGTGGGCGAAGATCGCACCGCCGCAATCGTGCGGCTCTATAACGCCATCTACTCGAACCAGGACTGGCTCCCAGCGGGCAGTGGCGTTATGCAGCCGCTGATCAAACCCAAAGGCATCGATGATGTCCCAACGGTGACAGTGACCTTATTTACCGAAGACGAGAACCGCGGTGCGCATGAATTGCAGCGTATTGCCCATACGCTGGAGGCCGAGATCAAGCGTGTCCCTGGTACTCGCGACGTGTACACGGTCGGTGGTCCGGATAATGTTGTGCACGTGCAGCTGGATCCGCAGCGACTTGCAGCTTACGGTCTGTCGCTGGACGCATTGCGGTACGCTTTGCAGGCAAGCAATGTCGTTTCGCACGCAGGATCCATTGTCACCGATAACACCACCGTGCCGGTTACTGCGGGCACATTTCTCGCCAATCGGGAAGATGTTGCCGAACTGGTCGTCAGCGTCGTGGATGGCAAGGCTATCTACCTGGAAGACGTAGCCGATGTAACCGCCGGTCCGGACCATCCCGAACAGTACGTGCGCTTCGGCGATTCGCCCGCCGTAACAATTGCCATTGCGAAAAAGCCGGGTACCAATGCGGCCCGAGTGTCAGAGCAGGTGATTGAGCGTATCGACTCTCTCAAAGGTCTGGCGATTCCCGAGGGCGTGGAATATACCGTTACGCGGGACTACGGCAAGACGGCCGACGACAAAGCCAAGAAACTGATTCAGAAACTGGCATTCGCGACCGCGTCGGTCATTTTCCTGATCTTGATTACGCTGGGCTGGCGCGAGGCTGTCGTTGTCGGGTCAGCGGTGGTCATCACGTTGACGCTGACGTTGTTCGCGTCGTGGGCGTGGGGCTTCACAATCAATCGCGTCTCGTTGTTCGCACTCATTTTCTCGATCGGCATCCTTGTCGACGACGCGATTGTCGTTGTCGAAAATATTCACCGCCACATGGCGATGGGAAACAAGACACTGTTCGACGCGATCCCGCCTGCTGTGGACGAGGTTGGCGGCCCGACGATCCTCGCCACGTTTACGGTGATCGCTGCGCTGTTGCCGATGGCCTTTGTGTCGGGCCTGATGGGCCCGTACATGAGCCCGATTCCGATCAACGCCAGCATCGGCATGTTGCTGTCACTCGCCGTGGCTCTGATTGTCACCCCCTGGGCCAGCCTGAAGCTGTTGCCGAAGACGCACCACGAAGACAAGAAAGACAAGTCGGCGATTTGGCTCGACAAGGTCTTCCGCAAACTCGTGGGTCCGTTCCTGCGTGGTGATGACGGCAAACGCTACCGTCGTTGGCTAGGCGGTAGCGTAGTCATCGCGATCCTGCTGGCGATGAGCCTCGTCGGTTTCAACGCAGTTGTCATGAAGATGCTGCCGTTCGACAACAAGTCGGAGTTCCAGGTTGTGCTCGACATGCCGGAAGGCACGACGGTGGAGCAAACCGGTCGCGTACTCGACGAAATGGCGGCGTACATCAAGGACATCCCGGAAGTCACCGACTACCAGGTGTATGCGGGTACAGCCGCACCGATCAACTTCAACGGGCTGGTGCGTCAATACTACTTGCGCGATGGTGCCAACATCGGTGACATCCAGGTCAACCTGGTCGACAAGTCGGAGCGCAATCGCAAGAGCCACGAGATAGCCGGTTCCGCACGGCCGGCACTCGATGAGATCGGCAAACGCTACGGTGGCTCGGTCAAAGTGGTCGAAGTACCGCCGGGCCCGCCTGTGCAGTCTCCGCTTGTGGCCGAGGTCTACGGTCCGGACTACGCGGGTCAGCAAAAAGTTGCTACCGAGTTACGCCGGTTATTTGAGACCACTGACGACATCGTCGATATCGATGACAGTATCGAAGCGTCAGCACCTCGACTCATCGTGTCCGTCGACCGTAACAAGGCGGCACTGCTTGGCGTCTCCCAGGCCAGCGTTGTGGCGGCGCTTAATACCGCGTTGAACGGTGAAGACGTTACGTACGTGCGGGACGGATTCCAGAAATACCCTCTCCCTGTGCGATTGGAACTTCCGGTCGCAGAAAAGTCGGAGCTCGATAGCCTGTTGATGCTCCGCGTGGCCGGCCATGACGGCAATCTTGTACCCCTTACCGAGATCGTCACCGTTCATGACGGCGAGTGGGAGCAGACCATCTACCACAAGGATCTGCTACCCGTCGTGTTTGTCACGGGCGATATGGCCGGCCGTTTTGATTCACCGCTGTACGGCATGTTTGACATGGTCGGTGACGTCGATGTCGAGCAGCACTTCATCAGCCAGCCAAAGAATCCGTTCAACTACAGCGTCAAGTGGGATGGTGAATGGCAGATCACTTACGAGACCTTCCGTGACATGGGCATGGCCTATGCGGTCGGGCTGATCCTGATCTACCTGCTCGTCGTCGGGCAGTTTCGCTCCTACGCGGTGCCTCTGATCATCATGGCGCCGATTCCACTCACGATCATCGGTGTGATGCCAGGACACGCGTTACTGGGTGCGCAGTTCACCGCGACTTCGATGATCGGCATGATCGCGCTCGCCGGTATCATCGTGCGCAACTCGATTTTGCTCGTCGACTTTATTAACCAACAGGTTGGCGAAGGCCTCGATTTACAGGAAGCGGTGATCCGGGCAGGTGCGGTACGCGCGAAACCCATCGCCCTTACGGCACTTGCGGCCATGCTGGGCGCGTTTTTTATCCTCGATGACCCGATTTTCAACGGCCTCGCGGTCACATTGATCTTCGGCATTCTCGTATCGACGCTGCTCACCCTTGTTGTTATACCGGTGCTTTACTATGCTTTCGGTTATTCCAAGAGGTAGCGCATCGTTTGAGAAATTCGCTGATTGCACTGTCAAAGGACGCGTTTTTCAGCCTGCGCGACCTTGCGCCGATCGCCGTCGTCATCGCGATTTTTCAGCTGTTCGTTATCAAGCAACCCGTATCCGGGTTTTTGTCACTGTTGTTCGGGGGCTTGCTCGTCGTAGCAGGCCTCGCATTCTTCATCTTCGGGCTGCGCCTGGCACTGTTCCCGATTGGTGAGGCGCTCGCTCACTCGCTTGCTCGCAAGGGCAGCGCGTTCTGGCTATTCACTTTTGCTTTTATGCTCGGATTTGGTACGACTATCGCCGAGCCGGCGCTGCTGGCTGTCGCCGAAGAGGCCGCCGAAGTCGCGGTTGGGGCGGGCGTTATCGCCAACAATGAAGTGGCCATTGAAAACTATGCATTGGGCCTGCGCCTGGTGGTTGCACTGTCCGTTGGCGTGGCGTTACTCCTCGGCATCTTCCGCATCCTGACCAACTGGTCACTGCCACTGATGATTATCGGTGGCTACGTGCTCGTCGTAATTGTCACAACAATCGCCCCCCCGGACATTGTGGGCATCGCCTATGATTCGGGAGGCGTGACGACATCGACGGTCACCGTGCCCCTCGTGACGGCGCTCGGCGTAGGCCTGGCCAGCTCACTCAAGGGGCGTAATCCGATGACCGATGGCTTCGGTCTGATCGCATTTGCTTCGCTGACGCCCATCCTGTTCGTCCTGCTGTACGGAATCGTGCGCCAGTGGATCTGATTCGCGACATCGTGGTGTTCGTTTGGGACAGCGCCAAGGATGTGCTGCCAATCGTAATATTCCTGTTCGCCTTCCAGATATACGTGATGCGTGAGCGTATTCCGAACGTCAGGCGGGTTGTCGTCGGTTTTGCATTTGTCACGGTGGGTCTCGGCCTGTTCCTGGTCGGTCTTGAACAGTCGCTGTTTCCGCTGGGCCGACTGATGGCGCAGCAGCTGACAGACCCGGCATTCATTGGAGAAGTCAGCGGTCACGTCGGTCGCGCGCTCGTGTGGCAGGACTTTTACTGGGTCTATCTGTTTGCAGCCGCGATCGGATTTGCTACGACACTGGCCGAACCCGCGCTAATGGCTGTGTCGATCAAGGCCAACTCGGTGTCGGGTGGTGCGGTTGGCGTGTGGGGGCTGCGCGTTGCCGTCGCGCTTGGTGTCGGATTCGGCGTCGCACTTGGCTGCTATCGAATTATTACCGGTCTGCCGTTGCAGTATTTTATTGCGGCGGGCTACCTGGTCGTCATCGCGCAAACCGCGATAGCGCCGAAAATGATCGTGCCACTCGCCTATGATTCGGGCGGTGTCACGACTTCAACTGTGACCGTGCCATTGATTACGGCGCTGGGTCTTGGGTTGGCAGAAGCCGTCCCGGGCCGCAGTCCGTTACTGGACGGATTTGGACTGGTGGCATTTGCGAGCCTGTTTCCGATAATCTCGGTGCTCGCCTACGGTCAGTTCGCTGTACTGAGAGGGAAAAAGTAATGCAATTCAAACTAATTGTGGCCTTCGTTGAGGATAGAAACACCGACGCCATCATGCATGCGGCACGCGAGGCCGGTGCCACGGGCTGTACGGTGATTAATAATGCGCGGGGCGAAGGCCTGGAAGAGAGCAAGACATTTTTTGGACTGACGTTATCGACACAACGCGACGTTCTGTTATTGCTGGTTGAAAAACACCTGAGTCGGCACATACTCGAACATATCGGTGAGGTCGGAGAGTTTGACAAGAAACCCGGTACGGGCATTGCTGTCATGATCGATGTTGAAGATGCTGTCGGTGTCGTGCACCAGGCACAGGAACTGAGTGACGTTGTGGAGGAGAATTTATGAGCATTCCTGATTGGGGCACAGTGCGTGACTGCATGAGCCCGACGGTAACGGAAGTCGACGGCCGCCTGGATATCCTGTCGGCGATGAAAGTCATGAGGAAGGTTGGCTCGACGAGCCTGATCGTCAAACGACGAGATGAGAATGACGAATATGGAATGCTGCTATTTTCCGATATCGCCAAACAGGTAATCGCGAGAAACCGCGCACCCGAGCGCGTCAATGTCTACGAAATCATGGCCAAACCAGTCCTGATGGTCAGGCCCAACATGAAGGTCCGTTATTGCGCACGCTTTTTCGAGAAATTCCGTATCAGTCATGCGCCCGTCGAGGAAGACGGCACAGTCATCGGCATGGTGAGCTACTACCGACTCATGCTGCACGGATTGCCGGACCTGGATTAGGTAACTGACCCCAATCTCTTACAAAGGTTCGAACCTGGCCTGGAAGAATCTCAGGTACTCGGGTTCGTAGACCATCTTCAAGCCACGAATCTCCTCGCGCCGTTCGTAAACGTCGATGACAGCCTCGGCGACGACATCCATATGTGCCTGCGTATAGACGCGCCTCGGAATCGTGAGCCTCACCAGTTCCAGCTTCGGCCGGCGATTTTCACCGGTTGCCGGGCTGCGTCCTGCTGACACGTTGCCTCGCTCCATTGTCCGAATGCCCGCTTCAATGAACAACTCGGCCGCAAGGGCCTGTGCCGGGTAGTCGTCCTGGCTGATGTGCGGCAGGAAACGCCGCGCGTCTATGAAAATCGCGTGCGAGCCGATCGGCTCCACAATCGGGACGCCAGCGGCCTCGAGTTTGTGCCCGAGGTAGTAAACCTGGCCAACGCGTGCGGCCATGTGTTCTTCGGTGACAGCCTCACGGATGCCCTGGGCCATCGCCTCCATGTCACGGCCGGCAAGGCCGCCATATGTGTGCAGGCCTTCGTAGACGACCACGAGGTTCTGCGCCTTGCGAAATACGTCGTCGTCATTGCAGCAGAAGAAACCGCCGATGTTGACCAATGCATCTTTCTTGGCCGACATCGTGCAGCCGTCGGTCATGTCGCAGATCTCACGTAGAATGGCGCGTACCGATTTGTCGGCGTAGCCTTCCTCGCGTTCACGAATGAACCATGCATTCTCGATCGTACGTGTGGCGTCGAGCATGATCGGGATATCGTGCTTATCACAGTAGGCACGCAGCTCTCGCAGGTTTGCCATTGAGAACGGCTGGCCACCGGCCATGTTCACGTTGCCTTCAAGACTCAGGTACGGAACCCGCTCGGCGCCAACTTCCTGCACGAGGGCATCAAGCTTGGCGAGATCGACATTGCCCTTGAATGGGAAGTCGCTCTCGGAGTCGTGGGCTTCGTCGACAATGACGTCGACAAACTTGCCACCTGCCAGTTCCTGGTGCAGGCGAGTGGTGGTGAAGTACATGTTGCCCGGCACATGATCGCCGTCCTTGATCAGGATTTGCGACATCAGGTGCTCGGCACCGCGGCCCTGGTGAGTCGGGACCAGGTACTTGTAGCCGTAATACTCCTGCACCACAGCTTCGAGGTGGTAGAAATTCTCGCTGCCGGAGTAGGCCTCGTCACCCATCATCATGCCGGCCCACTGGCGGTCGCTCATGGCGGACGTGCCGGAATCGGTCAGCAAGTCGATATAGACGTCGCGGCTTCTCGTCAGAAACGTGTTGTAGCCTGCCTCGCGAATAGCCGCAAGGCGCTCCTCGCGCGTCGTCATGCGCAAAAGCTCGACCATCTTGATCTTGTAGGGCTCGGCCCAGGTATGGTGTTTATGCGTGTTCATGAGGCGCACGTTATGCCCCAATGGGATGGCTTTCGATACGTACTACTACTACGACTTCAGGTTACTTGCCTGCCCTGTCGAACTTGGCATAATCAGGCCACATTCAGGCATTTTTGGTCGTTCGGCCCAAAACCAACAAGAAAGGACAACCCCTTGAAGCACCAGCTTTCCTGCGCCTCTGGCGCAGCTGCACTCGTAGGCCTCGCGCTCACGTCCACCGCCGCTGAGCCAGTCTTCGCGCAATCGCAAGCGGATGTCATCGACGAGATCATCATTACCTCTCGCTACCGTGCCGAGAAACTCTCGGATGTGCCGGATTCGATTACGGCGTTCACCGTGGATGATATCGAGCGTTATCGGATTGAACGGATCAATCGTGTCGCGTCGCAGACGCCAAACCTGCGCTTCTCGGACGATCAGGAGGTGGGCGTCAGCACGCTCGCTATTCGTGGCATACGCCAGAACCGTGGCACGGGCCAGCCACCGGTGTCGTTCCGAATCGACGGTGTGAGCGCGACGAACAACCTGCTTACGACGCAGGAGTTGTTTGATCTCGAAAGTGTCGACGTGCTGCGTGGACCGCAGGGCGCGCTTTACGGGCGTAACGCGATTGGTGGTGCGATCCTGATCTCGACCAGGCAGCCGACCACCACGCCAGAATATGGGCTGCGCTTTACGGCGGCCGAAGGAAGCGACTACACATTGGCCGGTAGTGCGTCCGGGCCGATCGCTGGGGACAAGGTCCTCGGGCGTATTTCATTCCGCGTGCAGGACCGGGAAGGGCAGCTGCGCAACGCATACCTGAACAATGAGTATGTCGATTACAAAGAGTCGTCGGCGTTTCGCGGCAAGCTGCTATTCAAGCCGAGTGACAAGCTGACAATCGATCTGCGTGCACAGTACGTCGACCAGGATGGCGGCTCGGGTTATTTCATGCCGGGAAGTGATTTCTTTTTGCCGTTGCCGCCGCCGAATCCGCCGATCATCGTCGATGTCCCGGAGTACGAAATCCAGTCGAACAAGATTGGTGAGTCATTTGTAAAAGCGTCGGAGCTATCGGCGAAGATCGACTACGATCTGGGCTGGGCAACGCTGACCTCCATAACGTCGTTTACCGACGTTGATTCGGGTAATGACCAGGACCTCGACCAGACCTTCGTCGAGGCAATCGATATCCTCGTGATCGATAATTCGGAGACGATCGCGCAAGAGCTGCGACTTGTTTCGGACGATGATCGCGCCTTGCGTTGGGTTGCAGGCGTTTCGTATTTCAGTCAGGACCGGTTCCGCTCGCTCGGGACTACATTCCTCGGAACAACGGTTCCGCCGGCCGCGCAGGATCTGGAACTGATGGATTTCGCAGTCTTTGGCAACCTGAGCTACGACTTCACCGATGATCTCGAACTAACCCTGGCATTCCGTTGGGACGAAGAAACACCCAAAGACCTTACCCAAGGTCGCAGCAACACGTTCAGCGAGTTACAGCCCAAGGCCAGTCTTGCGTACAGGTTCCGCGAAGGGTTACTGGGTTACGTCACGGTCGGCAAGGGTTTCCGTGCGGGCGGGTTCAACAACCTGGCACCGGGCAGCAACTTTCAGCCGGGCTTCGACAAAGAGTCGTTGGTCAGCTACGAGACAGGCCTGAAGGGCAGTGCGTTCGGTGGCCGATTGCGAAGTGCCGTATCGTTGTTTTTCATCGACTACACGGACCAGCAATACTTCCTGTTCGACCAGACAGGCACGCAAGCAAACATCAACGTGAAGAAGAGTGAGATTGCGGGCGGCGAACTCGAAATTACGGCACAACCGACGGATGCGTTCCTCGTGAATTTCGGTCTTGGCTTCACCGACAGCGAAATCGTTGAGTACGAAGACATTCCAGGCGTGCTGGTCCCCGCGAGCGAAATTATCGGTCGCAAGGTGCCAGGTGCGCCTGTTATCTCAGCCAATATCGCGTTGCAGCATACAGCGTCGTTGGCGAATGATATGGACCTGATCAGCCGGCTTGATTTCGAGCACCGCGGCAAGACCTACTGGACGCTCGACAACGTTGACACACAAAGTGCCTACAACCTGACGAACCTCAGCATCGAGCTCCAGAAGGAGCGTTGGTCGGCGCGCCTGTACGTCAACAACGTGTTCGACGAGGACTACATCGAGTGGTACTTCGCCGCCCGATTTATTGGATTGCCGGCCGATATCGCGTGGCCCAGCAAGCCGAGGCAAGCCGGGCTGGAGTTCTCACTCCGCTACTGACGCCTGGTCGATTACCGTGAGCATCCAGCCGATTCCTTGCCGGATGTTCTTGCGGACCGCAGCTTCGGTGGCCTCGCGTTTCTCGGTGAATGATGCCGGGGCTGTGGTGCGAATAGTCTCGCGTTTCAGCTCACGGCCAGCCGACGTCGACGTTAGCGCCCAGGTCGTCTCCAGAGTGACAGTTCCGCTCCACTGCGGCTGCGCGAGTTGCATCAGACCGACCGACAGCTTGTAGTCGGCGTCGCCGCCAACGACGACGGATCGGAAGATGCCGCTGTTCTCCAGTGTCTGAAACAGTGCGTCCTCTACGTCTTCCCGTGGCAATTGGTAGTAGTGCGAAGCAAAGCCGCCCGCCTCGCCGTACACAACCATTGCCAGCGAGGCGTCGTAGCTCTGAGTGGTGACATAGTCAGCCGCGGTCATTTCGACCTGGCGCGCCGGCGATGAGCAACCACCGAAGATCAGGCACACGAAAGCCAGTGCCGTAACTGCATTTGGTTTCACGGCGATACTACTTCGATGAGACCGCTTGAGGATCCGTATCGGCAGTAAAGATGTTGTCGACAACTTCGCCGACCATTTCTTCAGGCGATTGCCTCGTTAGCGACGTGTGATAGGAATTGCCTGTGGCAAATGCGGCGCCGGTTTCAGGGTCGCGGAATGCGACGGTCAATTCGATCAGGTACATCGTCAGATCCCATTGCCACTTGTCCACGTAAGTGACTATGGTTGTTGCACTGTCCGGCGCTTTGCCTTTCTCGCCGAATGTGGCGGTGTAACCGCGGGTGCTGAGGTTGTCACTGATTATCTTCTCAAGACCGCGATCGTCCGGACCGAACCTCTCAACGTAGAAGATCTCGTCCCCAACCAGGTCCATGTTGGGGTCGAACGATGCTGTTTCTTTGTTGATGGCGCAGCCGGCGAGTGCGGCACAAGTGACGAGTAGAACGAGTTTTCGAATAGAGCTCATGGCCAACCTCCTCTGATTGCCACTGACAAGGAGGATTGATTCGGGAGCCCCTTCCGAATGATCCCAGCTAATTGTCCACCCGGTTCTCTTGTCCACACATCGTGGATTTCACCTATCGCGGTGGACTTGCTGCTAGGACGCTCGTCGCATGTGTTGCCAGAGAGGGCCGCGATAGCCGGCGCGCCGTAGCGCCGCAAAGCGCTTCTCATCGAAGTTGATGCCTAGCCCGGGCACGCTCCAGTTGGGCAGCGTGTACTTCTCGGATAGCAGAAGGGCTTCGATATCGGCGCGTAATTTGACACGCTCTATACGCCGCTCGGGTTGCAGAGATTCGAGGTCGTCAAACCAGATGTTGATAATCGTGCTGTGCGGATCGAGATCGACGATGAAATCCAGCGTCTCCTGGACGTCCTCGATCGTTTCGCTATCGGTGCCGAGAATAAACGTGTGGCAGTCCTTGATGCCTGTTTCGGTGGCGATATCGTGAAAGCGGCGAATGTGTTCGAGTTTGAAACCCTTTCGCAGCTTCTCCAGCACGCGGTCGCTACCTGAGTCAGACCCAACCTCCATGCCGGCACAATTTGCTTCAATCGCCAGGCCGGCGAATTCTGCATCGAAGAACAGCGGGTTGACATAACAGGTCCAGGGAACCTGCCAGTTGCGGCTGATCATCTCGCGGCAGACCGCTTTGGCGTGTTTGGGTGGGAGATTAAATACGGAATCAACCAGGAAGAAATGGTCCGGCGCTGGATCGGTTTCGAGTGCCGCAAACATCTCGTCGACAATTTCCTTGGGCTCGCGCATGCGCATCTTGCGGCCTTCGATCATCGGGTAGACACAGTAGTCGCAATGCATCGAACAGCCGCGCTTGGTCTGGATCGAATCGATCCCGAAATCCGCGAAGTACTGTTGGTCGATGAGATTCTTGTCGGGGAACGGCAGCGTTGTCATATCGAGGAAGCCGGCCGGACGTGTGTTGGCGACAACCTCATCGTTGTGCCAGTAGTGCAGGGCGCCGATTTCATCGAGGCCATTGTTACCGTCTTCCAGGGCCTCCAGTAATTTCGGGAAAGCGAATTCACCTTCTCCCGAGATTCCGAAATCAGGCTTGATGTGCTGCATGAGTTCCTCGGGCATGACGCTGAAACCGGAACCGCCGAGCACGACCTTCGCCGAGCTGGCCGCGCGAATGTCTTCGACGAGACCGGCGTAGTAGTCCACGGTCTCTTTGGGATCGCCGTAGTCGTTTCTCTGGATATTTCGCATGCTGATCGCAACGAGATCGGGCTGCAGGTCTTTCAGCCCATCACGCAGTACAGCGTTTGGTTCATCCTCGAAACAAAGATCGATCAGCGTCTTGTCGTGGCGGTCCGGTGTGGCCGCCATGATATAGAGCAACCCGACCGGAACAACGGCATTAGGTAGCTTCTCCCGGTTTCCCGAGACAAAGGCAATATTCATTAAACCCCCAGTACATCAACCCAGCTCGCGCACTATACACCAGCTAGGGGCAGCGGCGAGGTGCCAGCAGGGCGTTACTTCCGAACCAGCCAGCGATGAGCAATAGCTGCATTGTGAAACTATTGTCGCTGTCACCCATGAGCAGGGCAGAGGCGAGGATCATCGCGGCCCAGATAATGGCGTTGCCGATTTTCGTTCGTTTGGAAGGGCTCATTGCTTGTCCTTTTTCTGAAGTTGGAAGATGTCCTCGACCGGTACACCGAAATGCTGTGCGATTTTGAGGGCGATTACGGTCGAAGGAACGAATTTCCCGACCTCGATAGTGCTGATCGTCTTGCGTGAGACACCGATAATGCCGGCGAGCTCCGCCTGGCTAAGGCGATGCTCGGCTCGATAGACGCGAATACGATTCTCAAGTCTGTTGCCCACGCTAGTCCTCCTCTTCGTCGCGCTCGATCGAAGCGAAAAACGTGATGCTGAATACCGCGAGCGACACAGCAAGAACCACATAGTCGAAGAACTCGGGCGACAGGTCGGGGAGTCGCTTCCGGCCGATCGGCCCGGCGATGGCCAGCATCATGAACGACGCGCCGAATGCCCTGACGCCGGCTTTGTTGAAGACATTGCCGATATAGCTTTCTGACTCGTCGAATTCACATTCGCCTTTTGTTCGTAGCCGGACGTAACGGTAGAAAGTCGGGAGAATGGCGATGACGGCTGCGACCACCAAGACCAACTGGATCTTGTCCAGCAGGGCAGCAGTATCGTCGCTGACGACGTGCATGCCAGCGCCAATAGCGAAGGCTATCGCCATAAGGAAAACGCCGAGGGCTGTGCGCTGCAGAATCTGGTCCGCGAGCTGGGCCATCGAAAAAGCGGGTTGCTGAGTCATTAATCCGTCCTGTAAGGGTGTCGAAATGACACCTTAAGGTTACATTACGGGAATTATGGGTCTCAAGTCAAGCCGATCAATCGCCTCGCTTACGATCCAGACGTTCATCGCGGGTCAGTTCCCGCGGGTGCCTGGCGCGCCGCCGTCCGTCAAGGTAATGGCTGATGGTCAGGATCGGGTGCCGCAGGAGCATGCGGGGGCCGGCGTAACGCATGATCTTCCGAGCCTGCTCCCGGTACTCTGTTTTGTAGCAATGCACCGGGCAGTTCGCACAGGTGGGCTTGTCCTCACCGAAGGGGCACTTCTCGAGACGAACCTCCGCGTAGTCGAGAAACATCGAACAGGTTTCGCAACGGTCAGCCCCGTCGTGATGGGCGGAACAGTAGATGTCGACCATCTTGCTCATGGTCAGAAATTCGCGGTCGAGGTGATTCATAATCTCTACCTGATTCTGCGTACGTGTAAGCCGACATCCTATTCGTACTTGTCGGCGCTGTCTTATTTCGGTGTGTTGGTAATATAGCCTCGCCTAGTCGCTTGGGCATTGTATGGAGACCAGGATGGGACACACCAAACAGTCACTTAACCGCTGGCTCGTCGTTGGCGGCGCGATTCTGATTCAACTGGCACTGGGTGCCATTTATGCATGGTCTGTCTTTACAGCCAGGCTGACGGACGCCGCGGGCGCCTACGCTTTTAGCGCGAGCGAAACCGCCTGGGTATTCTCGTCGGGTCTTGCAACATTCGCGATTGTCATGGTACTCGCCGGGCGCGTCTTACCGCGCGTCGGTCCCCGATTGTTGTCTATGATAGGCGGTCTCCTTCTCGGTGGTGGCTATGTCCTCGGCGGTCTCTTCGGAGCCAGTTTCTGGGTGCAGTTACTGTGCATCGGCATCATTAGCGGAGCGGGCATTGGCCTGGCCTACGTTGTACCGATCTCGGTTTGCGTGAAGTGGTTCCCTGACAAGAAGGGTCTGATTACCGGTCTTGCGGTTGCAGGGTTCGGTTTTGGTGCGACGATCTGGGTGAAGCTGGCCGGCTCCTGGTTTGGTGGCCTGCTCAATACGACGAGCGTATTCGGTCTGCCCGGCGTGCAGAGTGTTTTCGTAATTTACGGAATCGCGCTCGCTGTTTTGGTACTGCTCGGCAGTGTCGTCATGGTTAACCCGCCGGAGGATTTTCAGCCAGCAGGCTGGGTGCCGGCAACATCAGAAAACGGCGACCACGAGGGCGCAGTGGAGTTTCGGGCACGCGACATGTTGCGCACGCCACAGTTCTACATGCTCTGGTTGGTCTTCATGTTTGCCGGCGTTGCCGGACTCATGGTGATCTACTGCATCAAGCTCTTTGGCATCGACGCACTCGAGTTTCACGGTGTCGGCAATGCCGGGGCGGTGACTGGCACGGCCATGGCCTGGTATGCCATCTTCAATGGCCTTGGTCGCATCGCCTGGGGCAGTATTTCGGACAGAATCGGTCGTAAGACCACCATCGTCGTCATGTCGGCTTTGCAAGGCGCGACCATGCTTGCGACTTACCACGTGTTCGTGACCTTTGGCTCAGTTTACGGCTTCATCGTTGTTGCAGCGTTGATCGGGTTTAACTACGGCGGCAGCTTTGCTCTGTTTCCTGCAATCACAGCGGACTATTTTGGTAACAAGAACGTCGGCAGCAACTATGGCTGGATATTCACGGCTTACGGAATTGCCGGTCTCGCGGGCCCTCTGCTGGCGGGCTATTTCAAGGATGCAGCACATGGATCGTCCGACCCACGCGTCTGGATGACCCCGTTCATTGTCGCTGGCGTCGTTTGCCTGCTCGGATCAGTCATCATGCTGGTGATCAAGCGGCCGACGCGTGCGATGCCGACGCCTGCAATGGCTACCGCCTGACGGTAGCCGATACGTAACGTCAGGACGGCGCTATAATCATGGGCTAGCCGGAGAACTCTCATGCAGCCCCATCAAGACGTCATTGCCGAAATTCTGGATTTACCAGACGGACCGCAAATCGGTGCGTTCTTCGACTTTGACGGCACGCTGATTTCCGGCTACTCGGCCGTCGCTTTCATCCAGGAGCAAATCACGCGCGGCAACTTGTCGGTGCGCGAACTCGTTGAGCTGGTGGGTGCCATGGGCAGCTTCGGCGTGGGCAACATGGGCTTCTCGGCGATGATGATCGCGACCTCGCAGTTCCTGCGGGGGGTTCGTGAAGATAGCTACATCAACTTCGGTGAGGAGTTGTTTCGCTCCCACATCGCACGACTGGTCTATCCGGAGTCGCGGGCCCTGGTACGAGCTCACCTGCAGAAGGGTCATACCGTGGCGATTATCTCCTCGGCGACGCCGTACCAGGTCAAGCCCGCGGCACGTGAGCTGGGTATCGACAATGTGCTGTGCACGGAGCTGGAGGTTGAGAAAGGGAGCTTTACCGGCGCGGTCGTGCAACCGACCTGTTTCGGCCCTGGAAAAGTCACGGCGGCGGAGTCCCTCGCAGAGGAATTCGGCGCCGATCTGGACAAGAGCTTCTTCTACTCGGACAGTGATGACGACATTCAGTTGCTTGAGCGCGTTGGAAACCCGCGGCCGCTGAACCCGAACTTCCGCCTGATGGCGATCGCTGAACGTCGCGGCTGGCCCGTGCGCCGTTTTGGCAGTCGAGGCGGTACCCAGGTTTCCGACTGGCTCCGCTCACTTATGTTGCCGGCAAGCCTGGTCGGCTCCTTCATCGCGGGCCTGCCTATCTGGGCGCTCACCGGCTCCAAGCGTGATGCCCTCAACTTCTCGGTCTCGGTGTTCGCCGATACGGCGAGCGCAATAATCGGACTCAACCTGAAGATCGAAGGCGAACAGCACCTCTGGTCACACCGTCCAGCCGTGTTTATCTTCAATCACCAGAGCAATGTCGATATGGTGATCATGGCGCGCTTGATGCGCCGCGACATCACGGGCGTCGGCAAACGAGAGCTGCGTGACCTGCCGATTATCGGTCGGGTCCTCGAAGCCTCCGGCGTGGTCCTGATCGATCGTGCCAACACAGCTGCCGCCATTGAGGCGCTGTCGCCGCTGGTCGACGCGATGCGCGTCGAAGGCAGATCAGTTTGCCTGTCACCGGAAGGTACCCGTGCCGTGACGCCGAAGCTTGCTGAATTCAAGAAAGGTGCTTTCCATCTTGCGATGCAGGCCGGTGTGCCAATCGTCCCGATCGTTATTCACAATTCCGGCGACGTGCAGCCGAAGGGCGATATGCTCTACCACGCGGGTACCGTCAAGGTTGAAGTCCTGCCACCGATCGACACCAGCAGTTGGTCCGTGGAGACCATCAACGATCATGTCGCGGACGTCAGGCGTCTGTACCTTCGGGCGCTGGGCCAGGACAAGGAGTAGGCCGCATGGATCAACTGAATCCCCAGGACGCGCAGTTCCTCTACTTTGAGTCAGATGACAACCTGACACACTTGACGACGATTTCGATTTTCGATCAGTCGACCGTGCCGGATGGCGACGTCGTCAGGTTCAGGGATATTCTCGAGCATATCGAGAGTCGACTGCACATGAGCCCGTTGTTCAAGCGACGCCTCGTACATGTGCCGCTGGAACTCGACTTCCCGTATTGGGTTGACGACGACGATTTCGACCTCGAATACCATGTCCGCCACGGGCGTCTGCCGGCCCCCGGCGATTGGCGTCAGTTCTGCATTCAAATGGCTCGTTACCACTCGCGCTCGCTCGATATGAGCAAGCCGCTCTGGGAAATGTTTGTCGTTGAAGGCCTTGACAACGTCGACTGGTTGCCCGAAGGCAGCTATGCAATTGCCACCAAGATTCACCATGCGGCTGTGGACGGCAAGGCGATCATGGATTTCTTTGGCGCACTTGCCGACATTGACAACAAGGGCACGCCCGCTGTGCCTTTGAATATGACCAAGCTCAGGCGTAGCCCGGAGCCAGGCTATCTCGAGATGGCGGTCAGGGCCGCATGGCATTCGGTACGCTCGCCCATCGGTATGACCGATGCTGTGATGCGCTCTATGCCCAGCGTGTATCGTGCGGCACAGGAAGCGCTCTCGTCGCGGAAAGAAAGCCGTCACGCTGTACCAGAGACACGATTCAATGGAACCGTGGCGCCGCAAAAGATGTTTGATGCGCGGGCATTTCCGTTGGCCGATTTTAAGGCCATTCGGGAACTGGTACCTGAAGCTACCATTAATGATGTTGTGCTTTCGATCTGTGGTGGCGGCCTGCGGCGTTACCTTGAACATCATGACGAGTTGCCCGATGAGTCGCTGGTCGCCTGGGTGCCCATCAATGCGCGCAGCGGTACGGGCGCGGACCCGGACTCGCCGGGAAATAACATCAGCTCGATGACGGTTCCGCTGTTCACCGACGTCGAGGACGAAGTTGAGCGCCTTACCGCCATTCGCGCCGCAACCAAGAAGAGCAAGGAGGCCAAAGCCGGAGTCTCGGCTCGGCTGATGACGGATCTCAGCAAGCACGTTCCCGCCGCGACTCAGGTTCTGGCTGGCCGTCTCGTGCTGCGTGCCGGAATGGCATCGCGCATGTGCAACCTGTTCATCTCGAACGTGCCGGGCCCGCAGGTTCCGCTGTATATGAACGGTGCCCAACAGGTCGGCGCATACGGGCTTGCGCCGCTCGTCAATGGCATGGGGTTGTTTATTGCCACGCCAAGCTACAACGGTGAGATGACCTTCAACGTGACGTCAACGCGTGAAATCCTGCCCGATATCGACTTCTTCGTCGACTGTCTGGAGGCGTCGCTGAACGAGTTGCGGGCAGCAGTCAAGCCGGTGAAGAAAAAGCGGGTGCGTAAGAAGAAGCGTGCTGTCTAGAGCCTCATGCCGCCGTCGACCTCGATATTTCGACCGTTGACGAAGTCGTTTTCCATCAGGTACTGAACCGTGTGTGCTATTTCATCGGGCTCACCGATACGTCCGGCAGGAATCATGGCCTGTAACTTGGCCAGTGCCTCCGGTTTCATCGATCGCACCATCTCCGTTCCGATAAAGCCCGGCGAGATTGTGTTCACCCTGATGCCATAGCGGGCAAATTCCTTGGCCCAGGTCACTGTCATTGCTGCGACGCCGGCCTTGGCTGCCGAGTAGTTGCTCTGCCCCATATTGCCGCCCCTGGAAATGCTGGAAATGTTGATGATCAGTCCGCCGTTACCGGCGCTGACCATCTGCTCAGCGGCTGCTCGCGCACACAGGAAAACACCGGTCAGGTTGACGTTAATGACAGCATTCCAGTCAGCGAGTGACAATCTCGATTGACGCTGGCCATCCTTGAACTTCAACATCAGTGCGTCACGCGTGATACCCGCGTTGTTGATTAGCAAATCCAGGCCGCCGAAATGTCCGGTAATGGCTTCGAATGCCTCGTCGACTTGCGATTCGTCGCTGACATCACACGGCATGACCAGGACATCTTCACTGGGCAGACTCAGGCTCGTACTGAATTCGTCGAGCATGTCCGGATTGAAGTCGATCAGGGCGAGGCGCGCCCTTTGCTCGGCCAGACGTCTTGCCATGGCAGCGCCCAGGCCGCCAGCTGCGCCGGTAATGGCGATAATGGATCGTTCAATTTTCATTGGCTGTCCTCAGTCATGTGCACTCGGCTTGGTGTTAACGTCGCGCACGGAAACAAGCGCCCGTCCGCTGGCGATCAGTTGTCTAAGACTATTCTGTACATGACCACCGCTGAGCAAAAGGCGTGTTTCAAGCTATAGGCAGTAGTCCCAACGGTGGTCTCATAAATCATGGCAAAAAAGACCCAATAACTTAAAGAGCTTACCAGCGTTAATAAAGGATAATTGCTTATGCTTATATGGAGATGTTTGACTTTCCAAAACACGTGCGTCTGTTAAATCTTCCTATGCAATCTGAACAATATTAAATAATAAAGCTTACCTGTTGTTAGAAAAACGAAGGGTGGTTATTTTAATTCCGAAAAATTCTGTTGACCTCTTAAAATAGCGATATAACCAGTTTGAGCTGAAGGCCCCTCAATTTAAAACGTAATCCAGGCCTTTTGCCATGGCCAATAAAAGAATATTCAATAGCCCGCCGGAAAATATTTGCAGCAAAAAACGGCAGAAGAACAATCTTAAGCAAAACAGCATTGCACTGACCATTATGTTTTCTATAAAAATATATTAATGATTTAACTTTCCTGGTCTTGACTTTTATTTCCAATTCAGTATTTTTGTTCTGTTTTACTGAATTGGAAATAAAAGTCAAGACCAGGAAAGTTAAATCATTAATATATTTTTATAGAAAACATAATGGTCAGTGCAATGCTGTTTTGCTTAAGATTGTTCTTCTGCCGTTTTTTGCTGCAAATATATTTTATTCAGATGGCAAAAGGCCTGAATTACGTTTTAAATTGAGGCTCTCAGTTAAACTGGTTATATCGCTATTTTAAGAGGTCAACAGAATTTTTGGAATTAAAATAACCACCCTTCGTTTTTCTAACAACAGGTCACTTTATTATTTAATATTGTTCAGATTGCATAGGAAGATTTAACAGACGCACGTGTTTTGGAAAGTCAAACATCTCCATATAAGCATAAGCAATTATATTTTGTCTAACGCTGCGTCGCTTTTCTTTTTATTAATTTGCCATGATTTATGAGACCACCCGTGGGACTACTGCCTATAGCTTGAAAGCACTTTTTGCTCAGCGGTGGTCATGTACAGAATAGTCTTAGACAACTGATCGCCAGCGGAGCGGCACTTGTTTCCGTGCGCAACGTCAAGCCGAGTGCACATGACTGAGGACAGCCGACGAAAATTGAACGATCCATTATGGCCATTACCGGCGCAGCTGGCGGCCTGGGCGTTGCCATGGCAAGACGTCTGGCCAAAGGCCAGAGACCTTCACCTGATCGACTTCAATCCGGACATGCTCGACGAATTCGGTACGAGTCTGCCCAGTGAAGATGTCCTGGTCATGCCGTGTGATGTCAGCGACGAGGCATTCGAAGCCATTACCGGACATTTCGGCGGCCTGGATTTGCTAATGACAACACGGTATCAGCGCGTACGCACTGATGTTGAAGTTCAAGGATGGCCAGCGAGTACAAATCGAGATTGTCACTCGCTGACTGGAATGCTGTCATTAACGTCAACCTGACCGGTGTTTTCCTGTGTGCGCGAGCAGCCGCTGAGCAGAATGGTGGCGCGGGCGGACTGATCGTCGACGTTTCCAGCATTTCCAGGGGCGGCAATATGGGCGGGGCGACTACTCGGCAGCCAAGGCCGCGTCAGCGGCAATGACAGTGGCAGGTACAGCAAGGAATTTGCCGCTATGGCATCAGGGTGAACACAATCTCGCCGGGCTTTATCGGAACGGAGATGGTGCGATCGATGAAACCGGAGGCACTGGCCAAGTTACAGGCCATGAGAACCCTGCCGGATTATCGGTGAGCCCGATGAAATGGCGCACACGGTGCAGTACCTGATGGAAAACGACTTCGTCAACGGTGGAAAATATCGAGGTCAACGGCGAGCATGAGGCTCTAGACAGCACGCTTCTTCTTACGCACCCGCCTTTTCTTCACCGGCTTGACTGCTGCCCGCAACTCGTTCAGCGACGCCTCCAGACAGTCGACGAAGAAGTCGATATTGGGCAGGATTTCACGCGTTGACGTCACGTTGAAGGTCCTTCAGCCGTTGTAGCTTTCGGCGTGGCAATAAACAACCCCATGCGACAAGCAGCGCAAGCCCGTATGCGCCGACCTGTTGGGCACCGTTCATATACAGCGGAACCTGCACGGCACGTTCGAGATGAACAGGTTGCACATGCGCGATGCCATTGCCGCACGCGGCACGAGACGGCCCGCCCAGAACCTGAGTCGCGGCGGTCTGCTTGCTGATCCGTCATCAGCCGAGCCGAGGACTCCTGCGGCTTTGGCCTCCTTGCTCTCTCTTGGTTGCGGCGCGAATGGCGGTAAGGCGCTCAACTTCGTCCTCGACGTCGGTGAACAGCGGAACCGTCATCGAGCTGATTTCCGGCGAGTCCGGTCCGCGCCCGTACCGCTGCGCGCATTGATGGGCACCAGGAACCAGCGAATTCCATCGGGCAACTCGTCATGATGTTCAAGGTAACGCCGCAGGCCGCCCACAGATCGAAAGCACAACATCATTAATGGTAGCTTCAGGTACCAGTTCCCAAATGGCCTTTAAAATGGCCAAACGGAAATGCCCGCGCATCAAAAACATCTTTTGCGGCGCCACGGTTCCATTGAATCGTGTCTCTTAGCAACGTGACCACTTTCTTTGCGCGACGA
>CAVWAH010000034.1:0-44916 GCA_963752875.1 uncultured Gammaproteobacteria bacterium
ATGCCTGCTTGACTCATCGTATTGCTGTCGCTTCGCGACGCGATGCGTAGTCGCGCTCCCCTTTGTTCGTCTGCGGCGCGGGCTCGGCAATGATGTCACCCAGCTTACCGTCGGAAAAATAACGCGCATCGTGACGCACCGCATCGAAGGGATGCCCGGTCAGGTACAAGCCAAGCGCTTCTTTTTCATTACTCAGGAACAGGCGCTCTTGCCACTCTGCAAGCTGTACCGGCTTGTGCTGCGGTTGTTCTTCAGCAACCGGTTCACCCAGGCCAAACATATCGTTCTGCCCCGCTGCCCTGGCCTTGGCCTCCTGATCCGCGCTGCGCAACGCTTCGGGAACCTGGTGCATCAGGCTGCGCCGCGTTTCGCCAAAACAATCCATCGCGCCGGATTTGACCATTGCCTCAAGCGTACGCCGGTTAATCTTGTCATGATCAATACGACGGCAGAATCCGGTCAGGTTTTCGTACGGACCCAGGGCTTCACGATCGGCAATCAACGACTCGACTGCTCCTTTGCCGACGCCCTTGATCGCACCGAGACCATAGAGAATCGTGCGTTCTGCCGGGACGCTGAAATGGTAGGCCGACTCGTTAACATTGGGCGCACGAAGCTCAAGTCCCAGTTGCCGGCAATCGTCTTTTAACGTCACGAGGCGATCAGTGTTCTGCAGATCGGCGCTCATGACTGCCGCCATGAATTCAGCCGGGTAATGCGCCTTGAGGTAGGCGGTCTGGTATGAGAGCACGGCGTACGCAGCGGAGTGCGATTTATTGAAGCCGTAAGCCGCAAATTTCTCCATGAGATCGAAAATCCGGGTCGCTGTGTTATTGGCGACACCTCGCTCGGTTGCACCAGTCACGAAAATCTCGCGCTGTTTCGCCATCTCCTCGGGTTTCTTCTTGCCCATGGCACGGCGTAACAAATCAGCAGCACCAAGTGAGTAGCCAGCGAGCACCTGCGCGATCTGCATGACCTGTTCCTGGTAGAGGATGACGCCGTAAGTCTCCTCGAGCACAGGCTTCAGGTCCGGGTGAAGGTAATCGATGTCTGCCTTGTTCGAGGCATGCTTGCGCGTAATGAAGTCGTCAACCATTCCCGATTGCAGCGGACCGGGTCGGAACAACGCGACCAGTGCTACGAGATCGCCGAACTGGTCCGGCCGCATACGCTTGATCAAATCGCGCATGCCGCTCGACTCAAGCTGGAACACGGCTGCAGTTTGCGTACTGCGCAACAACTCGAAGGTCTTCGCGTCGTACTCCGGTAGCTGGGTGATGTTGAGATTGATATCAGGATTCGTTTTGTTCGCGATGCGAACAGCCCAGTCAATAATCGTCAGCGTCTTGAGACCAAGAAAGTCGAACTTGACCAGGCCGACCGCCTCAACGTCGTCTTTGTCGAGTTGCGTCACGACGTTGGTTCCGCCTTCCTCACAATAGAGCGGCGCAAAATCGGTCAGCGGGCCCGGCGAGATAACGACGCCGCCTGCGTGCTTGCCAGCGTTGCGAACGAGTCCTTCGAGCGACATCGCAAGATCAATAATCGCCGTCACTTCTTCGTCATCACGATACATCGATGCGAGTTCGTCGGATTGCTCAAGCGCTTTCTCGAGCGTTATGCCAATCTCGAACGGCACTTGCTTGGCAATTCGATCAACGAATCCATAGGGCTGACCCAGCACGCGGCCCGTGTCTCGAATGGCGGCTTTCGCCGCCATCGTGCCAAACGTGATGATTTGCGAAACGCGTTCGCGACCGTAACGCTCAGCCACGTAGTCGATGACGTCATCGCGCCCTTCCATGCAGAAGTCGACGTCGAAGTCGGGCATCGACACGCGCTCGGGATTCAGGAAGCGTTCGAACAGCAGGTCGTGCTGCAGTGGATCGAGATCAGTAATACCAAGAACCCAGGCGACCAGCGAACCGGCGCCCGATCCTCGCCCGGGCCCCACCGGCACGTCGTTCTCGCGTGCCCAGCGAATAAAATCGGCGACGATCAGGAAGTACCCCGGAAAACCCATCGACTGAATCACGCCGAGCTCAATGTCGAGACGCTCGAGATACGGCGCGCTGAATGCGGCACGTTCTTTTTCGGGGATTTCTCTCGCCACGAAGATCCGATCAAGTGCGGCATTCAGACCGCGACTCGCCTCGTCTTCGAGGAACTTGGCCTCATCCTGCCCGTCGGGAACCGGGAATGCCGGCAGCACGGTCTCGCCAAGTTTCAGGTCCAGGCTGCAACGGCGCGCGATCTCGACCGTGTTGGCCAGAGCTTCGGGGACGTCGGCAAACAGCTCGGCCATTTCCAGAGGGGTACGCAGGTACTGCTGCGCGCTGTACGTCCGTGGCCGTTCGCCGTCAGCCAGCACACGACTGTCATGGATACAGACGCGCGCCTCGTGCGCATTGAAATCATCCGGGCTCAGGAAGCGCACATCGTTGGTTGCGACAACCGGCGTATCCGTCGCGCTTGCGAGATCGAGACTTGCGCGCACACAGTCCTCTTCACCAGAACGCCCCGTCCGAATTAGCTCGAGGTAGAAACGATCCGGGAATATCGAACACCATCCATCAAGCAATTCACGGGCCTGTTCGGCGTGATTCGCGTGCAGCGCGTGCCCGATGTCGCTGTGCAGGCCGCCGGACAAGGCGATGAGTCCGGCGCAGCTATCCTGAGTCAGCCACTCACGACGCGCCATCGGTTCGCCACGAATCTGGCCCTCGATAAAACTACGTGTCACGAGCTCGGACAATTTGCGATAGCCGTCATTGTCCTGCACGAGCAGCAGCAAGGTGTACGGACGGTCAGGTTCGTCCTCGTTCAGTATTCGCAGGTCGAGACCAATGACCGGCTTAACGCCAGCGGCTATCGCCTTGCGGTAGAACTTCACAAGGCCGAACAGATTATTCTGGTCGGTCAGCGCAACCGCCGGCATGCCATGCTCAGCGCATGCCTCCATGAGCTTGGGGATACGGACGGTGCTGTCGACCATCGAGTACTCTGTGTGTACATGCAGATGAACGAATGTCGGCGGACTCACGACGCTTCTCTCACCGGCGCAAAGCTCTGGCGGTGCTGCTTGCAAGGCCCATGCTCGCGCAGGCGCCTGCAGTGAATCTCGGTGCCATAGCCTTTGTGGCGCGCGAACTCGTACTCAGGATAAATACGATCGAGGAACTCCATGATCCCGTCGCGCGTCGTCTTCGCAATGATCGACGCGGCGCTGATCTCGGGGACCTTCCCATCGCCGCCTATGATGGCCTCACCCTCGAGTTTCACGTCGTCAAACACAAGGTTAGGAAGGCGGTTGCCGTCGACTCTCACGCCGCTCGGCGTCACTGACAATCCGCCAATGGCACGCCGCATGGCGAGCATCGTTGCCGCCAGAATATTAATTGAGTCAATTTCGGACGGCCCGGCCCAGGCGACAGACCAGGACAGGGAACGATTACGGATCTCATATGCCAGCGCTGTCCGGCGCACCGCAGACAGCTTCTTGGAGTCGGCCAGCCCTTCGATCTTGTCATCGGGGCGCAAAATCACGGCAGCCGCGACAACGGGACCCGCGAGTGGTCCGCGCCCTGCCTCGTCGACTCCGGCGACGAGTCCGCCTAATTCGAACAATGCTGCTTGCTGCATGAGTGGTGTGAGAGTGCCTTGTTATTGCTGCGCGAGCCCTAGAACTGCATCGGCAGCGTGCTGGTCTGCATCCAGCGCCAGCTCGCTCCTGAGTCTATCAAATCTCTCACTGATGGATTGCCGGCGTTGTGGGTCGTCGAGCAATGCGACGACAGCGGCGGCGATAGGTTCCGGCTTGGCGCCGTTCTGGATGAACTCGGGCACCAACGGCTCTTCGGTCAACAGGTTGGGCAACGTGTAATGGGTCACCGTGACCAGGCGCAGCAGGCTCACACCGATCCAGTACGTCAGGGAATTAACGCGATACGTCGCGACAGCAGGCTTGCGCAGCATCGCCGCCTCGAGCACCGCCGTCCCCGACGCGAGCAACACAACATCGGCCGCACTCATCGCTAAATGAGAGCCGCCATCGAGCAACGTGAAGTGGTCGGCGACGCCCGCAGACTGCAGCTGCTGCTCGATTACAGGCCGGAGTTTCGGGGCCGCAACCGGAGTCACAAATTGCACGTCTGGGCGAACCTCAAAAATTGCTTTGGCTGCTTCAGCGAGGATCCCCCCGAGTCGCCCTACTTCACCGCCGCGGCTTCCGGGCAGGACGGCGACGACCTCGCGAGCATCCAGCTGTAGTTCGGAGCGAGCGGCTGCCATGTCGACGACGCCCGGCGCCGCACTTGCACTCGGATGCCCTACGAATACGGCATTGACGCCATGTTCCTCATACAAAGGCGGCTCGAAGGGCAATATGCACAACACCGTGTCGGCGGCTTTCTTGACCTTCTTCACGCGCCCCGCCCGCCATGCCCAGATCGAAGGGCTTACATAGTGGGCTGTCTTTATTCCGGCCTTGCGAAGTTTCTTCTCGAGCCCAAGGTTGAAATCGGGTGCGTCGATGCCGACGAAAACATCCGGGGGAGATTCACACCAGCGACGTGCAAGGTCTCGCCGCAATCGCAGCAGGCGCGGGATATGTGCGAGCGGCTCAATGAGGCCCATCACTGCCAGCGATTCGGCAGGCTCCCACTGTTCGCAACCGGCCGCGACCATTTGCGGGCCGGCGACTCCTTCGAACGTCGCATCAGGAATGCGCGCACGAATGGCACGTATCAGTCCAGCCCCCAGTACGTCACCGGATGCTTCACCAGCAACCAGTCCGATTCTCATCCGAGGAATTAGCGCGTGAGCCCGCGCTCGGACGAGCGCAGAGAGTTCAGGAATAGATCGAGCTCGGGCTGCGTACTGGCGAGCTCCGCAATTTCCTCGATGGCTTCGGCTTTCTTCTTGCCGCTCCTGAACGTAATACGGTAAGCGTTCTTGATATTGCGAATCTGCTCTGCCGAAAAGTCTCGACGTTTCAGACCTTCACTATTGATGCCGCGCGCAACGGCAGGTTGGCCCGACACCATCGTGTACGCCGGAACGTCTTTGCTCACGCCCGTGTACATCCCGAGGAATGCATGCGCGCCGACTTTGCAGAACTGATGCACACCGGAGAAACCGCCGCAAATTACCCAGTCGTCGATATGCACGTGCCCTGCCAGCGTCGTGTTGTTTGCCATGATCGTCTTGTTTCCGATGACGCAGTCGTGCGCCACATGCACATAGGCCATGATCCAGTTGTCATCGCCCATAATCGTATCGCCCGCGTCCTGGATTGTGCCGCGACTGAATGTACAGAACTCCCGGATCGCATTGCGGTCGCCGATAATCAGGCGCGTCGGCTCATTCGCATATTTCTTGTCCTGCGGGTCGTCGCCGATCGAGGCGAACTGGTAGATGTGGTTGTCTTTGCCAATCTTCGTAGGCCCGTTAATGACCACATGGCTATCGATGCGTGTGCCAGTGTCAATTTCCACGTTATCCCCGACAATAGAGTAAGCACCGATCTCAACATCATCGGCAATACTCGCTTTGTCCGAGACAATCGCTGTTGAATGAATCATTGCTCTTCCAGTTTCTTAACTCGTGCCGTCAGTGCGTCAATACGCCGGAAGCGGCCCACCTTCCTCGCCCAGTCCTTCACAGGCTCCGCAGGGAACATCGCGCCGTAGGCGCCCGGTTCCGTAATGTCCTTGGTCGCGACTCCTCTGCCCGTTAACATGACATCATCGCAAATCGTTATGTGGCCAACCACCCCGGTCATGCCTGCAAACATGCAACGCTTGCCAACTGTCGTGCTGCCTGAGATACCGGACATGCCAGCGATAGCCGTATGAGCACCGATACGCACGTTGTGCGCGATGTGGCAGAGATTATCGATCCGGACACCGTCCTCGATGACCGTATCGCCGATCGCGCCACAATCGACAGCAGAATTTGTCCCTATCTCGACGTCGTCTCCGATAACGAGACCGCCGACCTGCGGTACCTTGACCCAGCCTTCGGGAGTCATCGCGTTGCCGAATCCATCCGAACCAAGGACAACACCTGGGTGAATTATGCCGCGCTTGCCGATACGTACGGAACGCAGCAAAGTCACATTGGCGATGAGGCGGCAATCGCCACCGACGACGCAATCAGGTCCTATTACCGTTCCCGGACCAACGTAGACGTTTTCGCCAATCACGGAGCGCTCACCAACAACGGCGTTTGGTGCCAGATGGGCACTATCCGCAATCGTTGCAGATGGGTCGACTACAGCCGACGCGTGTATTCCGGGCGCATACGAGGGTGGAGGACAGATGACAGCCGCCATGCGCGCGTAGCATGCATAAGGGTCGTCGTGCAGTATCGCGGCGACGGGCGATTCAGCTGCAACCTCGGGCCGCAAAACAACAGCAGCCGCCTTCGTCGAAGGCAGCTGCTTTTTGAAGGCCGCGTTGGACAGGAACGTCAGCGAATCGGAGTCTGCATTCGATAGCGAAGCGACGCCGCTGACTTCAATGTCAGGATCGCCGATCAGCTCACAGCCAAAGCGCGTGGCAAGTTCTCCGAGGCTGATCGGCATTTGAATTTACTTTAGCGGGCGCTGGTAGCCTGGAAATTGGCATCAACCACACGCAATACATCATCAGTGATGTTGACCGCGGCGTTAACGTACAGCACGCCGTCGCCTACGATGAGGTCGTACCCCTGGGCCTCGGCATAGTCCTGCACTTCCTTGAGCATGGCACGCTGCAACAGCCCGTATTCCTCGTTCTGGCGCAGGTTCAGATCTTCCTGGAATTCGTTCTGGAGGCGAGTCAGTTCACGCTGCAATTCACGCAGGTCTTTTTCTGCGTTGCGGCGTTCCGTCTCGCCCATTACGGCCAGATCCTTCTGAGCCTTGGCAGCCAGGTCCTCATATTCTTTCTGCTTCGCCTGAAACTCGCGCTGACGTGGCGCGAACTCTTCCTGCAATGCATCCATAGCGAACTTGGTCTGCGGCGCCCGTTCGATCAACGCTGGCAGGCTGACCACACCAATTTTCAGTTCCTGTGCAGCTGCCGGAAGTGCGAACGCACTGACGAGGGCAATACCCAATACAGCCTTAATCACCTGTTGCTTTACAAACTTCATATACAATCCATACCCTGTTTTAAAACGCTTGTCCGATGGAGAACTGGAATCGTTCGATTTCATCTCCGAAATACCTGTCATTGCCATTATACGCGTTCAGCGGATAGGCATAACTGAAGCGGAACAGCCCCAGCGGCGCCAGCCACTGAACGCCAATTCCGACTGATGCCCGCAATTCATTGAAATCTGGTTTGTACTCAATCGGGGCGCCAAGCTTATCCGTAAACTGGACTTCACCTGTATTGAATACGTTACCAACGTCGTAGAAAAGACTGGCCCGGGCCTGGCTCGCCCATTTTTCCGGAAGCGGCAGTATAAGCTCTAGCTGACTGGCAACCAACATGTTGCCGCCATACGGCCTGCCGAAGCTGTCGCGCGGGCCCAGATAAGATTCCTTGAAACCGCGGACAGACTGGGGTCCGCCGCCGTAGAACTGCTTGTAGGGAGGCAATGCGGTCGTATCACCCAGAGCTTCGCCAATGCCGAGCTCTGCGTTCAGGCGCAAGGTCCACTTGTTGCTCCACAGCGGGAAGTATTTCGTAAAATTGTAACGCGCCTGGAAGAACTCGACATCGCTTCCCGGCACCGCAAACGACAGGAAGAACTGCTGCCGCGTACCCCGATTGGCGAACAGTGCGCGGTTGCGGCTGTCGTAAGTCCATCCGGCGATCAATTCGAACGTGTCGAACTTGGTACCAAAGAACGATGCGCCGGTGCCAATGTCCTCTACAAAAGGGCTACCGTTGTTCACAACCCAGTCCTGCGCCTGCTGTGTGCTATTCGTCGATGACAGTAACTCCGAATGCTGGAATGTCCCGCCGAATGACAACGACTGGTACTCGCTAATCGGATAACCGTAGTCGATGGTTGCACCGGCACTCGTTGTCGAAAAGTCCGATGCAGCCGACGTGAACTGCGTGATATCGCGATAGTTGACACTCATCGTTCGCCGAACGCCATCCATCGTACGGTAGGGGTCGGAGTGCGAAATGCTGTACAACTTCTGGAAGCGGCCCGAATTCAATTCGACGGCAACTCGATTGCCGGAGCCCAGGAAGTTCGTGTGCACGATGCTGCCGTTCAGCATGAGCTTCTGTGATTCCGAATAACCCACGCCGCCGGAGAACTGTCCCGGCATGCGATACTCGACCTCAAAATCGACATCGACCAGGTCCGGACTGCCCGGTACCGGCGCGTTATCGACTTCGACTTTTTCGACGAATGGCAGTCGCTGCAGGCGAATCTTCGAGCGTTCAACCAGTGAGTTCGAAAGGTACGAGCCCTCCATCTGCCGCATTTCACGACGCAATACCTCATCATCAACCTGGTCGACGCCCTGGAAGTTGATGTTGCGCACATAGACGCGACTCTGCGGATTGACGTAGAACGTAATTTCCACTTCCTTCTTTTCGTGATCGAGTTCCGGAACCGGCTCGATTTCTGCATTTGCGTAACCTTCCTCACCCAATCTGAAAGACATCAGATCCGCAGTTTGGGTCAGAAGATTCTGGTTAAACATCGATCCGGGCTGCGCGAGAATCAAGCCGCGCAGATACGCCTCGGGGATGACCATTTCGCCGACGAGTTTGACCTCGGAGATCGTATACAGCTCACCTTCGTCGATGTTGATCGTGACGAACATGTCCTTCTTGTTCGGCGAAATTGCGACCTGCGTCGATTCGATCGTGAAGTCGGCGTAGCCGCGATCCATGTAAAACGAACGCAAAATCTCGAGGTCGCCTTCCAGCGCCTCTTTCGCGTAGCGATCGTCCTGGCGAATCCACGACAGCCAGTTCGCTGTATCGAGCGTAAAATCTGCACGAATTTCTTTTTCTTCAAAAGTTTCGTTACCGACAATATTGACCTGCCGGATTTTTGCGCGGTCGCCTTCCTTGACGTTGATCTTTATACGCACCGTGTTGTTCGGTCGATCCTGGATCTCAGTGTCGATACCGACACCATACTTGCCGCGATCGTAGTACTGATCGCGCAGGAACATTTCGACATTGTCGAGAACCGAACGATCAAACGTACGGCCACGAGCCAGCCCGACACCACGCAACGAATCCATCAGGTCTTCTGTCTTGATGTCCTTGTTGCCGTCGATATTGAAACTCTCGATGGATGGGCGCTCGCGAACGACCACAACGAGTGTGTCGCCATCACGGCGCATTTCGATGTCATCGAACAGGTCCTGACCGTACAGGGAACGCACGGCCTCCCCGATGCGAATACCGTCGACGGTGTCACCGATATTGATCGGCAGGTAGTTGAAGACGGTACCTTCCGAAATACGCTGCAGTCCTTCGACGCGCATGTCCTTCACGACGAAGTCGCTGGCCGCCATCGACGAGAATGGCAACATGACCAGCAGAGCGCATAATGTGTGTCTTATCTGCAAAGTATTTCCACCGTGTCCCGGTCAGCCCAGGATTCTTGCTATATCGTTGTAAAACGCGAAGCTCATCAAAAGGAGTAGCGCGAGTATGCCAATTTGTTGGCCGACTATCTGCGCACGATCGGTCAACGGGCTGCCTTTTATCATTTCTACAAGCTGATACACGATCTGCCCGCCGTCAAGGACGGGGATCGGCAACAGATTCAGAACCCCGAGACTGATGCTGATAATCGCGAGGAAACCCAGAAAGTAGCTCGGGCCCCGTTCGGCCGATTCACCCGCGAACTGTGCAATGTTGATCGGTCCGCTGATGTTCTTGATGGAGACATCCCCTGTCACCATTCGGCCAAGCATGCGTATTGTAAACAGCGTTGACGTCCAAGTCTTGTCGACAGCGGCGGACAGTGATTCCAGCGGCGAATACGTGCGCCTGTAGTAGTAATCAGCCGCAGTGTCCATCAGACCGACGCCTAAAAGGCCGCGTCGCTCTTCGCCGGAGCCTTCCTCACCCAGCGTCAGGTTGACGGACAGCGTGTAGCCATCACGAACGTATTCAACGTCTACCGATTCACCGGGCTGGGATCGCACCACCCTCAGCAAATCGGTCCAGAAACGTACGGGTTCACCGTCAATCGCGGTGATGTCGTCACCCACCCGGATCCCTGCGAGTTCCGCCGCGCCGCCTGGCGTCAACTGCCCTACTCGCGAGAGCGGCTGCCACACATCAAAGCCCAGGCCATCAAACAAGGCGCCTGGCTCGGTCAACCGGGATGCGTCGCTGCCGACATTCAATAGCGCTCGCCGCTGTCCACCGCGCTCGTTCTCGAGCACCAGGGGAATCTCGCCGCTCGAAACCATCGAATCGAGAATCGCAAGCAATGTGGATTCCCAGTCGTTCGTCTGCCGATCGCCGACAGCGATGATCTTGTCGCCGTACTCCAACCCTGCCTGGTCGGCATAGGAGTCCGGCACGACTTCACCGATCGCCGGCTTCATGACCATCGCGCCGGGCATGAACAGCACCCAGTACGCCAGGATTGCGAAAATGAAGTTAAACAGCGGGCCAGCCAGAAGCGTCGCTATGCGCGCGGGAATCGGTCGCTGGTTGAAGGCGCGACCCTCATCCTCAGGTTCGACAGGCCCTTCGCGACTATCCAGGAACCGAACGTAGCCGCCCAGCGGAATCGAGGCGAGGCAATACTCCGTATTATCTTTGCCCGACCGGCGCATCCAGATCGGTTTGCCGAATCCTATGGAAAAACGCAGGATCTTCATGCCGGACCAGCGGCCGACGATGTAGTGCCCGAACTCGTGCACAGCGATCAGGATGCTGATCGCAACTACGAATGACAGGAGATTGGTCAATGCACTACTCATCGAAGACATCGTTCCCTAGTTGACTGATGCCAGCAGCCGCAGTTCCCGCTGCGTTGCAAGCCACAGTATTTGGCATGGAATGAATATTAGCTGAACGCATCGTCAGACCAGCCCCAGCCAGCCCAGACCCAAGGCGAACAAAGGCGCCGCGGCCGCAACCGAATCGATGCGATCCAGTACGCCACCGTGCCCTGGAAACATTGAGCCACTGTCTTTCAAGCCAGCCGTGCGCTTGAACATACTGACGGTCAGGTCACCGACGATCGACAACGCCGCGACGGCCAGGCAAAACGGTACAAATACACCGATGTTCAGGTCACGCCATACGCTGACGCCTGCGGCGAGCGCGGCCACGAGCAATAGCCCGCCTATGACACCCTCCCACGTCTTTCCCGGACTGATTGCCAGCGCCAGTTTCACGCGGCCGAACTGTTTGCCCGCGAAATAGGCTCCGCCGTCCGCAACCCAAACGATGAGCAACGTAAATAACATGTACTCGATGCCCAGACGGAACAAGAGCAGGAGCGCAGCGTAGAGCGGGACGATAACCAACAAGCCGCAAATCCAGCGCACTGGCAACGGAATCGGCGTCGGGTATCTGAACGTCCACAGGAAGGCTACGAGCCACCAGGCGACAGCAACCAGCAGGATCGAGCCTGTTAGCTCGGGACCTGCGAAGTAGACTGCAGCAAGGCATGCCGTGACGACCGCGGTATACAGTCCGCGTGCAACAGCGCCTGACTGACCCAGGAACCCGGACCACTCCCAGGCTCCGGCGACGAGCAGCAACCCGATGATCATTTCGGCATAGGATTGCGGCAACACAAACAGCACGACGCCGACAATCGCCAGGGAAATGACGGCGGTGATGATTCTGAGTTTCAGCATTCTGCGGCCTCTACCTGTTCGCCTGTGTGTCCGTAACGTCGTTGTTTGGCCGCATAAAAGGCCAGCGCTTTGTCAAACTCCGGCTTGTCAAACTCCGGCCATAAAACGTCTGTGAACCAGAGCTCCGCATACGCAAGATTCCACAACAGGAAATTGCTGATGCGCTGCTCTCCGCCCGTGCGGATCAAGAGGTCCGGATCGGGCGTGCCCGCAAGCTGCAACTCCGCCGACAACGCCCCGTCATCAATATCCTGCAGCGCGATCTCGCCAGACACCACTTTCTCTGCCAGCACCCGCGAGGCATTGACGATATCCCATCGGCCACCATAGGCGACCGCGACGTTGAGCATCAGTCCCGTGTTGCCGGCTGTCTTTTGTTCGGCCGCGGCGATCTTCTTGACCAGCCCAGCGCTGAGTTGTTCGCGCGCGCCAACAAAACGTAGCCTTACATTATTACGATGCAGCTCGCTGACTTCTCGTCGCAGCGCTTCGACAAACAAACTCATAAGGCTGCTGACTTCTTCCTCGGGGCGACTCCAGTTTTCGCTGCTGAATGCGAATAGCGTCAGGTAACTGACACCACGCTCTGCGGCCGCTTCGACAGTCGCACGCACCGATTTGACGCCCGCCCGGTGCCCGGCGTGACGCGGCTTACCATGCGCGCGCGCCCAGCGCCCGTTGCCGTCCATGATGACAGCGACATGAGCAGGAACATTGACTGGATTGGCAGACACGAATTCGGATAACAGAAGATTCTGACGAAACCGCCGTCAGATCTCCATGAGCTCCGCTTCCTTGACGCCCAGGACCTCGTCGATCTCGGCAACATACTTGTCCGTAATCGTCTGGATATCACCTTCAGCGCGACGCTCATCGTCCTCGCCGATCATCTTCTCCTTAAGGAGTTCCTTAATGTCATGCATGGCATCACGACGAATGTTGCGTACGGCGACACGGCCGCCCTCGGCTTCGTGGCGCACGATGCGGATCATGTCCTTACGGCGTTCCTCGGTCAGGGCAGGCAACGGGACGCGAATAATCGTGCCGGCTGTCGCAGGGTTCAATCCGAGATCGGAACCCATGATGGCCTTCTCGATAACCTGCACCATGTCTTTTTCCCAGGGCGTTACCGTGAGTGTGCGGGAATCTTCCACGCCCACGTTCGCGGCCTGGTTGAGCGGCACCTGGCTGCCATAGTACTCAACCGTAATGTGGTCGAGCAGGCTCGTGTGCGCACGGCCCGTACGAATCTTTGTTAGTTCGGAATTGAGTGCGGCTACGCTCTTGGACATGCGCACGCCGGCGTCTTTCATGATTTCATCCAACACGACTTTTGCCCTCTCCTTTGCTGCTTGTCTATATCTAGTCGACTATCTCTTATCTGTCAGGCCACAACCTGCTCAGGCAGATACCAGTGTTCCCAATTCGTCACCTGACATGGCCTGCACGAGCGCATTGGCCCGGGTCAGATCGAATACCCGCAGTGGCAGGTTATTGTCACGGCACATGACGATCGCGGTCGCATCCATCACGTTTAGCTTGTCGTTGATCACCTGGTCATACGACACGACATCGAACCGCCTGGCGTCGGGATTGATTGCCGGATCGGCGTCGTACACGCCATCGACCTTGGTCGCCTTGAGCAATATGTCCGCACCTATTTCGATCGCGCGCAGACTCGCGGCTGTGTCGGTCGTGAAAAACGGATTACCCGTACCGGCTGCCAGGATGACGACGCGGCCTTTTTCAAGATGCCGGACGGCACGGCGGCGAATGTAGTCTTCGCAGACATCATGAATCTGTAGCGCAGACATGACACGCGCGTAAACGTCGAGTGATTCCAGTGCGTCCTGGATAGCGAGGGCATTCATGACCGTCGCCAGCATGCCCATGTAGTCGCCGGTGACGCGATCCATGCCGGCGCGCGCGAGGCCCGCGCCGCGGAAAATATTGCCACCGCCGATGACGATGGCGATTTCGGTACCAGCCTTGCGAGCTGTCGCGATTTCAGCCGCAATGCGTTGAATGACCCTCGGCTCGATGCCGTAATCCAGTTCTCCCATCAGCGCTTCGCCGCTGAGTTTCAACAATACACGTCGGTATTGAACCGGACTGTCACTCATACACTGGCCTCATCGAATTTGCGCCCGCAGGCACCGGCCGTTGATTCTAGCGCAATAGCTCTATGCCTTCACTAAAATCAACGGCTTAAGCTACTTCTCTAACCGGCGCCGTGAACCTGGGCCATGACCTCTTCAACGAAGTTGTCTTCCTTCTTCTCGATGCCTTCACCGACCTCGAAACGAACGAAAGAGACCACAGAAGCGTCTGCGCCCTTCAGGAGCTTACCGACCGATACATCGGGGTCCTTGACGAACGGCTGACCAACCAGCGTGATCTCTTTCAGGAACTTGGCAACGCGACCCGTGACCATCTTTTCGACGATTTCGGGTGGCTTGCCAGACTCCGCTGCCTGCTCGGAAAAAATGCGCTTTTCGCGTTCGAGCATCTCCGCCGGTACGCCCGATTCGTCAATACAGGTCGGGTTAATTGCCGCAATGTGCATGGCGATATCGCGAGCCAGTTCCTCGTTGCCACCCTCCAGGGCGACTACTGCGCCGATGCGTGCACCGTGCGTGTAGAAACCGATCGGTCCGGCTGCTTCAACGATCGAAGCGCGGCGAACAGAGATGTTCTCACCGACCTTCTGGATGAGGTCAGTACGTGCCTGCTCGATGGACCGTCCGTCGCCTATGTCGGCCGCAGCCAGAGCATCAGCTTCAGTCTTACCTGTAGCGAGTGCCACAGCGGCAACAGCTTCGGAGAATGCGGCGAAGTTCTCGTCCTTCGCTACGAAGTCTGTCTCCGAGTTCACCTCAACGATGACAGCCTTGCCGCCAGCCCTGCTAACGATGACGCGGCCATCCGCGGCAACACGTCCCGCCTTTTTGTCTGCCTTCGCCTGACCTGACATGCGCAACGCTTCAGCTGCGGCATCAAGATCACCGTTGGTCTCAACGAGTGCTTTCTTGCACTCCATCATGCCAGCGCCCGTGCGCTCACGAAGTTCCTTCACCATTGATGCAGTGATAGACATTACTTCTCCTCCGCCTTGCCGTCAGCTTCAGGCTTCTCTTCCTTCTTGGCCTCAACTTTCTTTTCGGCCTTCTTTGCAGGCTTGGCCTCAACTTTTTCGTCGGCCTTTTTTGCGGGCTTGGCCTCGACTTTCTTTTTGGCCTTTTTTGCGGGCTTGGCTTCTACTTTTTCGTCGGCTTTTGTCTCGGCCTTCTTTGCAGGCTTGGCTTCTACCTTTTCGTCGGCCTTCGTCTCGGCCTTCTTTTCAGGCTTGGCTTCTACCTTTTCGTCGGCCTTCGTCTCGGCCTTCTTCTCAGGCTTGGCTTCTGCCTTTTCGTCGGCCTTCGTCTCGGCCTTCTTTTCAGACTTGGCTTCTACTTTTTCTTCAGCCTTCTCGTCAGCCTTGCCTTCTGCTTTCGCCACAGGCTTCTCGTCAGTCTCTGACTTCTTCGCCGGTGCCTTTTTGACTGCCACCTTCTTTACGGCTTTCTTCTTTGCCGTAGGCTTCTTGGCTCCTCTCTTCTTGGCGCGATGTTTCTTGGGCTTGCCGTCTGCGTCCAACTCGACGAATTCGTCTTCGCCAAGTGCAACTTCAGGCAGGGATGTCTTGCCGTCGAGAACAGCGTCGGCGATTGCCCCTGCGTACAGCTCGATTGCGCGCATCGCGTCGTCGTTGCCCGGGATGATGTAGTCGACGCCATCAGGTGAGCAGTTCGTGTCGACGATTGCTACGACAGGAATGCCGAGCTTACGTGCTTCGCGGATCGCGATGTCTTCGTGATCGACGTCGACAACGAACATGACATCGGGAAGAGAGTGCATCTTCTTGATGCCGCCCAGGCTGCGCTCGAGCTTTTCCTGCTCGCGGGACAGGCCCAGAACTTCTTTCTTGGTAAGCCCCTCGAAACCACCTTCTTCTGACATCTTCTCCAACGTCATGAGGCGCTTCACAGACTGGCGAATCGTCTTGTAGTTGGTGAGCATGCCGCCGAGCCAGCGCTGGCAAACAAACGGCATTTCGCATCGCATCGCGTGGGTGCGGACCGCTTCACGAGCTGCACGCTTGGTGCCTACAAACAGGACAGTGCCGCCATCGGCGATGGTCGCCTTAACGAACGCGCTAGCTTCGCGCGCCAAGGGAAGGCTCTTTTCGAGGTTAATAATGTGGATTTTGTTACGTTCGCCAAAGATGAACGGTGCCATCTTGGGGTTCCAGTAACGGGTCTGATGACCAAAGTGCACGCCAGCCTCTAGCATCTGGCGCATAGTTACGTCTGCCATTTCAATATCTCCGGGTTAGGCCTCCGCATATCCCATCCCACAACCCCTTTTTAGACAGGGCACCCAGTGAGACGTGTCGATACGCGTGTGATTTAGTGTCGCCAGCAGCAAGTAGTTGCCCCTGACGCGCGCGCTTTATACCATAGCCGGCCGTCGACAGTAACCCCTATATGCGAGGAACGATATTTCGGTACCAGTTACCTTATATCGAGTATAAACAGTGCGGTTTAGACTCGATATAAGGTAACTGGTACTAATTCTCTAATGACAGTCACAATCAAAACACCAGCACAGCAGGAGAAGATGCGCGTCGCCGGCCGGCTTGCGGCTGACGTCCTGGATATGATCGGGGAGCACGTGAAACCCGGCATTACAACGGGCGAATTGGACCAGATTTGCCACGAGTTCATTATCCAGGAGCAGGCTGCCATCCCTGCCCCGCTCAACTATCGAGGATTCCCGAAGTCTATCTGCACCTCGGTTAACAACGTCGTATGCCACGGGATTCCGGGCGACAAGACGCTGAAATCGGGTGATGCGGTCAACATCGACATTACGGTCATCAAAGACCGTTTCCACGGCGACACGAGTCGTATGTTCTTGGTTGGTAAGGAAAACATCCTCGCCAGCCGCCTCTCGAAGATTGCGAAAGAGGCGATGTGGCTCGGAATCCAGGAACTCGCGCCCGGCAAGCGTCTTGGCGACATTGGTGCTGCGGTCCAGAAACACGTCGAGTCGCATCGCTACTCGATCGTGCGCGAATACTGCGGACACGGCATCGGTGAGGTGTTCCATGAGGACCCGCAGGTGCTGCACTACGGCAAACGCGGGACGGGAATGGAGCTCAAAGAGGGCATGACACTTACCATTGAGCCCATGGTCAATGCCGGCAAGGCCCCTGTCCGGCTTCTGCCTGACGGCTGGACCGTGGTGACCCGGGATCGCAGCTTGTCCGCTCAGTGGGAACACACCTGCCTGATCACGGCTGACGGCTTTGAGGTGCTGACCCTGGGCGCAGCTGATCGCTCATAAATAGACTATATTATCAATGAGTTATAGCGAACTTCGCAAATCGTTAGCGGCTGCCGGCGAGGACTTGCGCGCCCGATTTGTGGCTGGCGAATCCGTTGTTGAGCTCGTTCATGCGCGCGCCGAAATGATCGACGAGGTGTTGATTGATCTCTGGCGCGACCACATCAAGCCGACCGGTGCAGCACTTGTGGCCGTGGGTGGCTACGGCCGTGGAGAGCTCCACCCCTCCTCCGACGTGGACGTCATGCTGCTCTTGCCCGACAACCTGACGGCTGGGGACGAGGAATCCGTATCCGCCTTCGTCACAGCACTCTGGGATATCGGCCTGGAAATCGGGCACAGCGTGCGCACGATCGCGCAATGCCGCGAGGAGGCCCGAGCCGACCTGACCGTCGCAACGACGCTGATGGAAGCGAGACTGCTCGCCGGCCCTGAGACGCTGTTCCAGCGAGATGCAGGAGGTGATCTCGCCGGCCAGCATGTGGCCGTCGGACCATTTCTTCGAGGAAAAGCGCAAGGAACAAATCGTCCGTCATCATCGCTACCACGACACGGCGTACAACCTCGAGCCCAACGTCAAAGGCAGCCCGGGCGGGCTGCGCGATATCCAGATGATCGGCTGGGTCGCGAAAAGGCATTTCGGCGCGGCGACGCTGGCCGAACTTGTCGAGCACGACTTCCTGACGCCAGGCCAGCTACAGCGCCTCGAGGACGGCCAGGCGTTTCTGTGGCGTATCCGCTTCGCTCTGCACATCCTGACCGGGCGGCGCGAGGACCGGCTGCTGTTCGACCACCAGAAGAATCTCGCCAAGATGCTCGGCTACGAGGACGCGACCTATACGCTCGCCGTCGAGCAGCTCATGCAGCGCTACTACCGCACGGTCATGGAGCTCAGTCGTCTCAACGAAATGCTGCTGCAGCTGTTCGAGGAAGCGATTCTCATGGACCCCAACGCGCCGGCCGAAGCGCTCAATGCCCACTTCCAGGTCAAGAACGGCTTCCTGCAGACCGTAGACGACCAGGTATTTCGCAGTGACCCGTCTGCCCTGCTCGAACTGTTCCTGCTGCTGCAACAGAACTCCGAGATTCGCGGCGTCAGCGCCCTCACGATCGGGCTGATCAAGCGCCACCTGTACCTGATCGACGATGAGTTCCGGCAGAACCCGCGCAATCATCGCCTGTTCCTGTCCATACTGCGCGCGCCGGAAGGCGTGACGCACGAACTGCGCCGCATGAACCGGTACGGCGTACTCGGTCTTTATATTCCTGCGTTCGGCCGTATCGTCGGCCGCATGCAATACGACCTCTTCCACGCCTACACCGTGGATGAGCACACCCTGTTCGTTGTCAGCAACCTGCGGCGCTTCACGCTATCGCGTTTCGATGAAGAATTTCCACACTGCAGCGATATCATGCAGGGCCTGGAGAAGCCCGAAATCGCCTACCTGAGCGGGCTCTTTCACGACATCGCCAAGGGGCGAGGCGGTGATCATTCCGAACTGGGAGCCGTTGATGCGGAAGCGTTTTGCCTCGAGCACGGGCTGAGCAAGTACGAGGCAGGCATAGTGGCCTGGCTCGTACGCAATCACCTTGCGCTGTCGATGACAGCTCAGAAGAAGGACATCCACGATCCGGACGTCATCAATGAATTTGCGACACTGGTCGGGGACCCACTCCACCTCGACTACCTCTACCTGCTGACCGTTGCCGATGTACGTGGCACGGATCCCAAGCTGTGGAACTCCTGGAAAGCGCAACTGTTTAACGACCTGTATCTCCTGACGCGTCGCGCCTTGCGACGTGGCCTCGAGAACCCGATCGATCGTGAGTTGCTGCTCAATGAAAAACACGAAAAGGCGCGTGAGATCCTTCTCGACCGCGGAATTTCAGATACTCGTATCGATGAAGTCTGGGCATTGCTGAACGACAACTACTTCCTCAAGCACCGCGTCAAGGAAATAACCTGGCATACCGAATGGCTTGCCGAGTCCGACACGGAGTCGGCAATTGGTCTCGTCGATGTCAGACGCCGCAAGACCGGAGACGGTGTCGAAGCCGTGCTGTACACGCCGCGAGAGAAGCGCACATTCGCGCACGCAACTGCCGTGCTCGATGAACTCGGAATGACCATTATCGATGCCCGCATCGTCTCGCTCGACAAGCGCCGCAGCATCGTGACGCTCGTGTTCATGGAACTCGACACCCGGGTGGAAAGCGATGAAGCCCGAATCAACAAGATTCGCAGGTCGCTGACACGAGTCCTTACAGCGCCGAGCGACAAGGTTTTGTCGGTCACGCGGACGGTCCCGCGCCAGGCCCGCATGTTCACAACAACGACGACGGTGGACTTCGACCGCAGTACATCCGATGACCAAACGGTCCTCGAACTGCGCGCGGCCGACCGCCCCGGCCTCCTGAGCACCATCGGGCAGGTATTCATCGAACAGGGCATCGATATTGAAGCGGCTAAAATTGTGACTATTGGCGAGCGCGCAGAAGACGTATTCTACGTTTGTCTCGAGTCCGGCGGTGGCGCCCTCGACGAATCTCAACAAAACGAACTGGGCAGAGCATTGCTGGATCGCCTGGGTCGCAGCGCAAACACATAAGAGCGAAAAAATGCAGGAACTCGAACGAATCATCGAACATGCTTTCGACAACCGGGCACAGGGTTTTGACGACCGCGCACAGGTAGAGAAAGCCGTCGAGGAAGCTATCGCCCTCCTCGACTCGGGCAAGGCGCGTGTCGCGGAAAAGAGAGACGACGGCTGGCATGTCAATCAGTGGCTGAAGAAGGCTGTACTCCTGAGCTTCAAACTTGCAGACAACAAGGTGATCGAAAGTGGTCATAGCCGCTTCTACGACAAGGTTCCGATGAAATATGCGGACTATTCGGAGGAGCAATTCAGGGCGGACGGCGTCAGGGTTGTACCTGACGCGATCGTGCGTCGCGGCGCCTACGTCGCGCCGGATGTGGTGCTCATGCCCAGCTACGTGAATATCGGCGCATACGTCGACAGCAGTACGATGGTGGACACGTGGGCAACCGTTGGCAGCTGCGCGCAGATCGGAAAAAACGTTCACCTATCGGGCGGCGTCGGTATCGGCGGCGTACTCGAACCCATTCAGGCGGGCCCGACGATTATCGAAGACGACTGCTTCATCGGAGCGCGCTCCGAGGTTGTCGAGGGCGTAATCGTTGAAGAAGGCTCTGTCATTTCGATGGGCGTATACCTCGGGCAAAGCACCCGAATTTACAACCGTGAGACCGACGAAATAACCTACGGCCGCATTCCGCCGGGCTCAGTTGTCGTCTCCGGCAACCTGCCATCAACCAACGGAAAATACTCATTGTATTGCGCGGTCATTGTGAAGCAGGTTGATGCTAAGACCCGTTCGAAAACGGGCCTGAACGATCTGCTCCGAAACCTGGACTAGGGGGCCTGCTGATGTTGACGGTTTATGGCATCAAGAGTTGCGACACCTGCCGCAAGGCCCGCAAATATCTCGCCGAAAATGACATTGAGTTTCGTTTTCACGACGTCCGTGACGACGGACTGGACATACAGATGCTGGAACGCTGGGCTGATCGCCTCGAGTGGGAGAAACTACTCAACCGGCAGAGCCTCACCTGGCGAAAGATCCCCGAAGTCGACCGTAACGGAATGACGAAGGACCGTGCCTTCGCGTTAATGCTCGATCAGCCAACGCTCGTGAAACGACCTGTACTTGAGTCGGAGCAGTTCATGGCCGTTGGGTTTTCCGAAAAACGATTCGGGGACTATTGGGCGAAAGCCAACTCCTAGTGGTACCAGTTACCAATCAGCCGATCCTGCCGGTGATGTAGTCTTCGGTCAGTTTGTGCTGCGGATTGGTGAAGATCTTGTCGGTCTCGTCCACCTCGACCAGCAAGCCAAGATGAAAGTAGGCGACGCGTTTGGATACGCGCGCAGCCTGCTGCATCGAATGCGTCACGATTACGATCGCGTAGTCCTCGCACAGCTCGTCCATCAGGTCCTCGATACGTGCCGTCGCGATCGGATCAAGTGCCGAGCACGGCTCATCCATCAGGATGACTTCCGGATTTACCGCAATCGTGCGCGCGATACACAGACGCTGTTGCTGTCCGCCCGACAGACTCGTGCCGGGCTCGTCAAGGCGATCCTTCACTTCCTTCAGCAAGCCGGCGCGTTCGAGACTTGTGTGCACGATGTTGTCGAGCTCCGCCCGGTCTCCTGCAAGACCGTGAATACGAGGACCGTAAGCAACGTTGTCATAAATGCTCTTCGGAAATGGATTGGGCTTCTGGAACACCATGCCGACTCGCGCGCGCAGAGCCACCGGATCCTGCTCCTTGCGGTAGATATCCTTGCCATCAAGCGTTATGTGGCCCGTCACGCGAGCGGTATCGATCGTGTCGTTCATACGATTCAGACAACGCAAAAACGTCGACTTGCCACAGCCCGACGGGCCGATCAATGCGATGACTTCTTTCTTACCGATTTCCAGCGACACGTGCTGGATAGCGTGGTTGTCACCGTAATAGACATTGACGTCCTCAGCGACCATGAACGGATGATCGCTATGGAAATTACCGACCGTCCCGACACCGAGCTCAGTCGTGTGCCTCGGAACATCGGGCACCGCAACGATCTCCCTCACCGCAGGCCCTTCCGGATGATCCGGAGCCGGCGGAGGCACGTGGTTATTGGTCGTGGCTTCAGTCATTGCAGTCATTCTCATACAGGTTACCTGCCAGCTCAATCGCTACCATTTTCGTTCCATGCGTCTACGCAGGATGACGGCGGTCAAATTCATAATAAGGAGAAAACCGAGAAGAACGATAATCGCCGCCGACGTTCTCTCCGCAAATGCGCGCTCCGGGCTGTCCGCCCAGAGGAATATTTGTACGGGCAATGCCGTGGATGGATCAGTGAAGCCCCCCGGCACATCGACGACGAATGCGACCATGCCGATCATAAGCAACGGTGCCGATTCACCGAGCGCCCTGCTCATGCCAATAATGGCTCCGGTCAGCATGCCCGGCAGTGCCAGTGGCAATACGTGATGAAACACGACCTGCGTCTGCGATGCGCCCAGACCGAGCGCCGCTTCACGGATTGACGGTGGAACAGCTTTGATGGCCGCGCGCGATGCAATGATAATCACGGGCAACGTCAGCAGCGTCAACACCAGTCCGCCGACCAATGGCGCAGAACGCGGCAGCGCTGCCCAGTTGATAAACACCGCGAGCCCCAGCAGACCGAACACGATTGACGGTACGGCGGCGAGATTATTGATATTGACTTCGATGAGATCGGACCAGCGATTGCGCGGTGCGAATTCCTCAAGGTAGATGGCAGCTGCGACACCAATCGGAAATGACATCACCAGCGTGATGATCAACATGTATAGCGATCCCATTACCGCGCCCTTGATGCCGGCGAGCTCCGGTTCGCGCGAGTCACCATTGGTAAACAAGGCCTTGTTAAACCGCGTGTCGAGGTTGCCGGCTTCCTGCAATTGCCGCACCCAGGCTATCTGCTTGTCGGAAAGCGGGCGCAGGGCCTCGTCGATACTCGCGTCGATATTTCCTTTGATCAGCATGTCGACATTCGATGACGCAGGCACCCACATCGTCTGTGTGGTTCCGAGAAGCTCCGGATTGTCCGAGATCAGTTCCCGGACCTGGTAGCCAGCACCAACGCTAACGATCCGAGAGAGTTCACGCCGGTCACTTCTGCCCGACACCTCAGGCAGTTGCGCTCGCAGAGCTGATCGAACCAGGCCATCAAAGTCTGCGTACGCAAGCTCCAATTCACCACCTGGCGCGAGCACATCCTCGGACAACTCGATGTCGAGTTGCAGGAATGTTTGTTTAAACGCGGACGCGCCGTCGGCAGCCAGGCTCGCGAAAAAGACGCCAAGAAAAGCAATACCGATGGTCGTCGCGAACATGCCCGTCAGTTTGAACAGGAGCTCCTTGCGACGGCGCCGCGGCATGCCTGCTTCGACTTTTTGCCAGGTTGTTCGAGTATCACTCATCAGTCGTACTGCTCACGGTATTTGCGCACCACGCTAAGACCAATGACATTGAGAATTAACGTCACGATAAACAGCATCAGGCCCAGCGCGAAGGCGGCCAGCGTTTTGGCGCTATCGAATTCCTGGTCACCGACCAACAGCGTCACAATCTGAACCGTAACCGTGGTCACCGCTTCGAACGGGTTCGCCGTCAGGTTGGCAGCAAGGCCAGCCGCCATCACAACAATCATAGTCTCGCCAATAGCACGCGATACAGCCAGCAGGATGCCGCCAACAATCCCTGGCAAGGCCGCCGGGAGAATGACCTTGGCCATCGTTTCCGAACGGGTCGAGCCCAGGCCCAGGGCGCCATCACGCATCGACGTGGGAACGGCATTAATTGCATCATCTGAGAGCGATGAAACCAGAGGAATAATCATGATGCCCATTACGAGGCCCGCAGCCAGCGCGCTCTCAGACGCCACTTCCAGGCCAACAGACTCGCCCGCACTGCGCAGCCATGGTGCGACCGTCAATGCTGCGAAGAAGCCGTAAACAACGGTCGGGATTCCAGCGAGAATCTCGAGCAGGGGTTTGGCAATGCCGCGAAAACGCGCGCTGGAATACTCAGCCAGGTAGATAGCCGACATCAGGCCCACAGGAACCGCGACGATCATGGCTATACTCGTGATCAGCATCGTCCCGGCAAACAATGGGACAGCGCCGAAGCTGCCCGAAGATCCGACCTGGTCCGCCCGGATTGCTGTCTGCGGACTCCAACTCAAGCCAAACAGAAACTCCGTCACCGGCACTTTCTGAAAGAAGCGGATGGCCTCAAACAGGACCGACAGCACGATGCCGATCGTTGTGAAGATCGCGATACTCGAGGCCGCTATCAGGAACCACCGGATAAGGCGCTCCACACGATTTCGCGCGCGCAGATCAGGGTGGATGCGGTGCCATGCACTTGCACCGCCCAGCCCTGCCAGGCCGAGGGCGAGCACGGCGAGTATCTGCCGGCTTCTCGCACCATATTCGTTGAGAAGAGTTGCTGCGCCCTGCAAGGTTTCGTCAATGTTGACGCTGACAACATCGCCAGCCGCGAGATTCTGAATATTGTTGACGAGGAGGTTTAGTTCGCCTGGCGACAGGTCCCGGTAAGCCGCCGGCAGACCGTCTATCACGAGCGCTACGATAATCCGTGGCTCGACCATGACCCACAGTAACAACAAGGCAAGCGCTGGCAATGCCACCCAGACCGCCACGTAGTAGCCGTAGTAGCCCGGCAGGGAGTGCAGCGCCAACCCGTGCCCAGGACCACCAACGAGAGAAAGCGATCGTCCACGTCCGAAATAGAACGCAGCGATCGCCATGAAGCCGAGCAGCAGGATTAATGTAGTGCTTTGCATATTGTTGTCATCGCAACGAGCAGCGGTGACCCGGTAAGAATCGCCGCCGATACAATTTGTCTAGCCCTCTACTCCGCCACCATCGACAACGGCGTCAGGTCGCGAACTGCGGCCGCAACTCTGCCACGCTCCGCATCCGGCATCGGGATCAGGCCACGATCTGAAAGGTAGCCCTCCTCGCCCCACGCGCGCGCGCTGGTGAATTCACGCAAGTAGCCGCGAAGACCAGGAATCACATCAACGTGTGCTTTCTTGACGTAGAAGAACAGCGGACGTGACACCGGGTAATCACCATCGGCGATCGCGTCAAACGTCGGCGCGACGCCATCAACCAGCGAGCCTTTGACCTTCTCCATGTTCTGGTCAAGGAAACTGAAACCGAAGATACCCAGCGCATCGGGATTGGCCTGCAGCTTCTGCACAATCAGGTTGTCGTTTTCACCAGCCTCAATGAATGCACCATCTTCGCGAATCGTGTGGCAGATCGCCTTGTAGCGATTCTTGTCCGCAGACTTCAGGGCCTTGATCCAGGGCGTGGCTTTGCATCCGCCTTCCATGGCCAGCTCAACGAATGCATCGCGCGTACCGGAAGTCGGGGGCGGGCCCAGTACTTCGATTTTGATCGCCGGAAGATCCGAATTTACATCTGACCAGGTCTGATACGGATTCTCGATAAGGTCGCCTTCAGCCTCGCCCGGTACTTCCTTGGCCAGGGCCAGAAAGATGTCCGTACGTGACAGCTTCATCGTTTCGGCGCCGATTGCGTTGGCCAGGACAATTCCGTCGTAGCCAATCTTGACTTCGACGATTTCGGTGACGCCGTTCGCCGCGCAGGCGTCCACTTCCGACTGCTTGATCGCCCGTGACGAGTTCGTTACGTCGGGATAGTCGACGCCGACGCCATCACAGAACAACTTGAGTCCGCCGCCCGACCCGGTCGACTCGATCTTTGGCGTCTTGAATTCACTACCGCGCCCAAAGCGTTCGGCGACTACTGTGGCGAACGGGTAAACAGTCGATGAGCCTACGACGTAGACATAGTCTCGGCTGGCCTGTGCCAGCGCCGCGGAAGAGACAATCAGTCCAAGCAACGGAATGAGGCCAAGAGCTTTGCGATGAAAATTCACCTTTTGGTTCTCCATGTGAGTGCAAATCATGCGCAAAGCTTAAGTGTGAATTGTTACCGAATTGTTGCAATATGCAGCCGATGAACGACGAATTATCCGAACCTGTAATAGATCTTCTCTGCGAGTTGATCCGGCGCCGCTCGGTAACGCCCGAGGATGCGGGCTGCCAGGGCCTGATGAGTGAGCGCCTGGAGCAACTCGGGTTTACCTGCGAGACGATGCAGTTCAACGACGTAACCAACCTGTGGGCACGACGCGGCGATGCTTCGCCCGTGCTGTGTTTCGCCGGTCACACGGACGTCGTACCGCCGGGCGACGAACAGGAGTGGAGCACCGACCCATTCGAACCGACTTTCAAGGATGGTCTGCTATACGGTCGCGGGTCGGCGGACATGAAGAGTGGTCTCGCCGCGATGGTCGTCGCGCTTGAAGAATTTCTGGGCGAACATCCAGATCACGACGGTAGTCTCGCGCTTCTGATTACGAGCGATGAAGAGGGTCGTGCTCGTGACGGAACACTCAAAGTCATTCATGCATTGTCCGAAAGAAGCGAACACATCGACTGGTGCGTGCTTGGCGAGCCGTCGAGCCAGGACAATCTAGGCGACATTGTCCGGGTCGGACGGCGCGGCTCCTTGAGTGGCATGTTGACCGTACGTGGCATCCAGGGGCATGTCGCTTACCCGCAACTTGCCGACAACCCGATACGCCGATTCGCACCGGTACTCGCCGAACTTCACGAGATCGTATGGGATGACGGTAATGAGTTTTTTCCGCCAACCAGTTTCCAGGTCGTCGACGTACAGTCTGGCATCGGCGCACCGAACGTAACGCCGGCTGAGCTTTCCGCACGCTTTAATTTCCGGTATTCGACCGAGTGGACGCACGAGTCTCTGCGGGAAAAAGTCCATTCCGTGTTCGACGCACACGACATCGACTACGAACTGAAGTGGCACCTGTCCGGAAAGCCGTTCCTCACCGAGCCTGGCAAGCTCGTCAACGCTGTTCACGAAGCTGTCACTGAACACACCGGCACGGCTCCGGAACTCTCGACTGGTGGGGGCACGTCGGATGGCCGATTTATTTCGCCGGCTGGCACCGATGTCGTGGAACTAGGTCCCGTGAATGCGTCGATTCACAAAATCGACGAGCACGTCAAAATCGCCGACGTCATTACACTGACGAGCATGTACAAGCGCATCATGGAATTGATGCTCTTGTAAATCGGTCAGGCTTTCCGGAAGTTGTTCCAAATGCCCGCGATGCCAAGCCCGCCGAGTCCGATTACGACCCAGGTTGGCATCGACAAACCAAAGAACCTCCACACGACGTCGGCACATTCACCCGAGCCTTTGAAAATCATGCTCAACGCGTCAAACAACGCAAAGTTATCCATGATGTATTCGAAGCCGGGACCACAGGAAGGCACTTCATCGGCTGGCATGTTCTGCAAGCGAACATGCCAGATTGCGACGGCAACGCCGAACCCGGCAACGAGCCCCACCAGCACACCATGGATGCGCGCACCGATCTTGCCGGGATTGTGGATGGCAGCAAACAGGAAAACGACACCGAGCAGGATGGTTGCTACGCGTTGGAAAACACACAGCGGGCACGGGTCCAGATACATGACGTACTGGGCATAGAGAGCAAATCCCATCATGCCCGCACATGCGAGAAAGCCTGCCAGATTCAGCAGGCGAGTGTTCGGTAATGTCATTGCTTACGTATCAGATTCAGGTACTTCGGGAACGGCAGTATGACGTACATCCCTGCCCTGCACCATATATATGACGTACTCACAGATGTTCTTGGCGTGGTCGCCGATCCGTTCCAGTGAGCGAGCACACCACGTGACATTCATGACGCGTTTGATTGATCGAGGGTCCTCCATCATGAAGGTGATGCACTGCCGCTGGATCGCCTCGTATTCCTGGTCCACATCCTCGTCCTCGCGAACCACATCCCAGGCTGCCTCAACATCAAGGCGAGCGAACGCATTCATCGCGTCGCGCACCATGTGCGCGACATGATTACCGAGTGTCTTGAGTTCACGGTAGGAATCTGACGGTCGGTCCATCCCTGCCAGCTTGGAGGCAAGGAAGCCAATCTTTTCGGCTTCATCTCCAATTCTCTCGAGATCCGTAATCGTCTTGATAATCGCGACGATCAATCGCAAATCGCCGGCCGCCGGAGCGCGAGTCGCAAGGATACGACCGCACTCCTCGTCAATGTTGACCTCGAGGTTATTAACCTTGTAGTCATCCTCGGCAACCTGCAGTCCCAGCTCACTGTCCCCGCTGACGATCGCGGTGATCGCGAGCGATAGCTGCGATTCAACAAGGCCGCCCATCGTGAGGACAGTATTACGCAAGTCCTCAATATCCTTGTTGAATTTTCGCGAAATATGGTCTGTTAGACTAGATGCATCCATGGCGGCCCCTCCGGCCTCCGTCAGTCAAACTTGAATTCTACGTCAAGCTGGAGACGACTGTAGTCGTGTTCAGTACCCTGGAAGCGGTCAACATTGTTGATGAACAACGTTCCACCCAGGAAAATCTTCTTCGACACAGCGTATTTTGCCTTAAGCAGGTGTCCGTCCGAGTCGGTGCCACCGCCGCCGAAATCCGAGTCATTGAACGTGCCGATGACCGAATCCGCCTCGATGTCCTGGTACGTCCAGCTGAATTCCATCGCCCCTTCGCTCTTCGCGGAACCGATCTTCGCACCGACAGCGTAACCCGAGTCCTCAGTGCTCGCCTCGTTGTTCTGCGTAGCGTGTGCGTAAAGTTTCAGCGGCCAGTCACCAACCTTCGTGCCAAGCTCCACAAACACTTCCGTATTCTTGTAGTCGTAAATATAGTCGCCGTTGATGTCGACCGTATTGCCTTTTGACCTGCCGTTGTAGAATGGCTCGTTGCCGATCGTGTCCGTGTACGCGAAATAGCCTGCGCCAGCCGTCAGGCTAACGCCATCGGTCAGCGGAAACTTGTATCCGGCCTGGACAACGTACAACAGCGAGTCATCTGAGCTACTGCGCTCCTCCACAGAAAAACCACCGGCCGTCGCGAAGAAACCACCCGACGTGAACTTCACGGCCAGGCCCTCAGGGTTCAGGTCACCGTCCCAAATAAGCGAGACGCCGCCGGCTTTGAACAGTGGATTCTTCATCTTGCCGCCGTAGAAATTCACGCCGTCGCGTATCTTCCAGTCGACGTATGCCAAGTCGACGCCGATGTCCTTCGTTGAGAAACCGCTATCGAACGACTGGTTTGTCGAAACCGGGTTATCGCCACCCGACGCGAGCTGGAAGACGAACTTGACATCGTCAGTCACCTTGGCCGACAGGCCAAGGCGCGTCCGAAAACGCATACGGCTACGGTCTTCCTCACCGTCCTCGTCGATCGACTCATGACGCAGGCGAACGTCGCCCTTGAATTTGATGCGATCCACCCAGCTTTCCTGTGCTGACACAGGAGACGCGATCATAAGGAACGCGACGAATAAAGACGCCAAGATTGCGTTAGATTTCATTTTTTTATCCCCACGCAGGAGCCTAAGACCCCTGGTTTCTGTCAGGTTACGAATAAGTCAGCGGCAGGTTAGCGACACCAGATGTCGCTTATATGACAGGATTGTTGCAGTTTTATTACAGGGAGGCCGGAGCGGCATCGACCGTGCGGTCCGCGGGGAAATGACAGCAGAATTCGCTGCCCTCGCCGGGCTCACTGGTGACGATCAGCTCGCCGTCGTGGCGAGCCAGAATATGCTTGACGATGGCCAGGCCCAGACCGGTTCCGCCATCGCCACGGCTGCGGCCCCTGTCCACACGGAAGAACCGCTCGGTCAGTCGCGGGATGTGCTCCGGCGCAATGCCTTCGCCCGTATCGCTCACGACAAGGCTGGCGCCGTCGGCGTCGGAGCGCCAGGTAATTCCAATCTCTCCGTTCGTTGGCGTATATCGGACAGCATTGGACAAGAGGTTGATAATCACCGTTTCAATTTCTGCAGCATTGCCAGTGAGGTTTGCCGTCGACTCCGCTGAAACCGTAATCGGCGCAATGTCCGCATACCCTTCGTAGGCCTGCCTGGCGTTACTCATTAAGCCAGCCACATTGACGGGTTCGTCGGATTCGACCTTTCCTGCGCTCTCCAGCCGCGACAGCTCAAGCATTTCGCCGAGAATATGGCGCATGCGCTTCGCCTGCCCCTGCATCTGTGACAGCGGCTTTTCCCACGTCGGAGGGACGTCTTCACCATCTGCAAGCGCGTCCAGGTAGCCACTGATCACGGTCAGCGGCGAACGCAGCTCATGAGACGCATTAGCCACGAAATCGCGGCGCATTTTGCCGAGACGGATACTCTCGGTGACATCACGCAGTAACAGGAGTTTCTGGTCAGCCCCATACGACACAACCCTGCAATTCAACCAGTTATCGTCGACGACAGGCGATTCGATTTCCACCGTCGTCGTCTGATCGGCGGCGTGCAACAGTCGGGTCAACTCGGGGGCGCGCAGAATATTGTCCACGCGCTGCCCACGGTCCTTTTTCCGCTTGAGTCCGGCAAGACCCTTTGCAGCACGGTTGCACGTGAGGATTTCGTTCTCGGCATTGAGAATGACGGCGCCGTCCGGCATCGCGTTGGTCGACTTGCGAATTTCATGCAGCAGCCGCCGATATTCCTTCTTCCTGCGCATCGCCTTGTCGTTCTCATAGCGAAATCGCGAAAAGATCTGCTCCCAGATGCCCTCGCCATAGCGGAAGTCGTCGAAGTTACCGGTGCGAAGAGCCCGGTCGAAACTCAGCAGCTGTCTCACCTGCCACAACAGCGCGAGAACTGCCGCGATCATCAAGCCGGTCACGGCTTGACCGTAGAGCCAGCCGATAACGCCACCGGCTACCAGGAACAGCAGCATAGCGATCAGGAATTTCCGGGCTGCGTCAGACATCACTAGTTGAAAACCTGTAGCCCGCACCCCGAACCGTCTGTACGTAGCAATCCGCACCCGCATCGGTCAGGGCCTTGCGCAGCCGGCGTACATGAACATCGACGGTGCGCTCCTCGACATAGACATTTGCACCCCAGACACGATCGAGCAATTGTGCCCGGCTGTACACGCGTTCGGAGTGCGTCATCAGGAAGTGCAACAGGCGATACTCGGTCGGCCCAAGCTTGATTTTACTTCCGGCGGCCAGGACTCTGTGCCCGGCCGCATCAAGTTCGAGCACTCCCGCGCTGACAAGCTCGGTTGTGGAGGTGCTTGATCGGCGCAGCACTGCCTTGATGCGCGCAACAAGTTCGCGGGGAGAAAACGGCTTGGTGATGTAATCATCGGCGCCACCCTCGAGGCCCGCGACCTTGTCCCGGTCCTCGGCGCGTGCAGTCAGCATGATGATCGCAAGGTCTTCGTATTCCTTGTCGCGTTTTAGCATGCGGGTGAACTCAAGACCGCTGATGTCAGGGAGCATCCAGTCGACGAGCGCAAGGTCCGGTCGATTGTCCGCAAGCAGGTGCCTCGCCTCTTGACAATCCGCAGCTTCAAACGTCTCATAACCTGCCCGTGAGAGGTGAAACGCAATCATCTCGCGAATCGCCTGTTCGTCCTCAACAATTAGAATTTTCTCGGCAGCCATACGAATCTGCTGGAAATCAAAGCACGCATTTCAACAGCAGTATATTACAGTTCTGTTACGTCCTATCTTGTGGCGGGCTTCTGCGCCACCTTACTGCGCAGATACGCGGGAACAAGGTCCTGCGGATTAAGCGCAGCACCTCTCGCAAGTGCCGACTCACCGAGCGACAACAGGTAGCGGGCGCACGGGTGCAACACAGCCGAGACCTGCCCGATGACTGTCGAATTAGCAGATGCAAGACCCGGATAGCGCTCCCAACCAAATCCGGCTGCTGCGCGCTTGTCTGCCGAGGCCTGCTCCAATTCCTCGATCAAGGTCTGGGTCTGGAGACGCTCCGGGAACATCGCCACCGGTTCGTTCCCCTCTCCCCGGCGAAACGCACCCAGGTAGACCTCGCTCATATGGGCGTCTTGTGCGACGACAACCTCGTCAGCATCGGAGTCCTCAAGCACCTGTGCAGCGACGGCGGCCAATGACGAGACGGGTACGATGTCCAGACCGGCGCCGTGAGCGAGTCCTTGCGCGACCGATGCAGCAATGCGCATACCGATAAACGAACCAGGACCATTGCCCAGCACAATGGCGTCGAGCTGCGTCATTGCGAGCCCCGCATCGGCAAGCACATCACGAATCATCGGGGTCAACAAACGGGTATGTTCCCGTGCCTGCTCCTCGTGTCGTTCATGAATCTCACCGCCCGCCGACAATGCGACCGAACATGCCAGAGATGAAGTATCGATCGCCAGCAGCTTCACGCGACTGCGCCTTTGCGTTCACGGGTCGCGAGGAACTTCGCGACATCGTTGAGCGACGACGTGGTCGGCATCGGCGCGAGGCATTCGAGAAACTTGCTGCCGTAGCGCTTTCCGGTGATGCGCGGATCGCACAGTACGACGACGCCGAAATCAGTCTCGTCGCGCAAAAGTCGGCCGGCACCCTGTTTGAGTGAAAGTGCGGCCAGTGGCAACTGGTGGTCCATAAATCCATTGCCGCCCTCGCGACGGATGAATTCGAGGCGCGCCATCATCAGGGGATCTGCCGGCGAGGCGAACGGGAGCTTGTCGATAGCTACAACACTGAGTGCCGGTCCACGCACATCGACGCCTTCCCAGAAGCTGCCCGTCCCCAGAAGGACGGCATCACCAAACTGCCGGAAGCGGCGCAACAGATCGTCGCGAGGCGCGTCACCTTGAGCAAGCAGCTTTCGCTTGCGAAGAACGGACCTGTTCGACTTGAACCACTTCTTCGCATTGTTGAGCGCGCGATGACTCGTGAACAGGCAAAACATGCCGCCACTGGTCATGTCGAGCAGTTGCGTAACAGTCTCGAGCATCGCATCGGTATGCGATGGGTCCGACGGCTGCGGTAGATCCGGTGGCAGGTAGATAAGCCCGTTATCCTCAAGCCGGTACGGACTCGGAAACGTCAACCCCGCGACGCCGGCAAGTCCCATGCGTGACCCGAAATGCGAAAAGTCCTCACCCACTGCGAGCGTCGCGGACGTAAAAATCCAGGACTGGAAGCCGTTGTCGATGAGCCCGTTAAGCTTCGACGACACATCGAGCGGCGTCAGGTGCAATCGCAAACTACGAGGGTTGATCTCAAGCCAGCGCAACCCGTCCCAGCTGTCTTCGCTAACGAGTACTGCCAGTCGCTCATTGATACCGAGTAGCTGCTCGTGCAGTTTTTCCGCTTCGATAGAAGCATCGCCAAGCTCCGCAATAGCCGTCTGCACATCGTGGATCGCGTGCGCGAGGCCGTCGAGCGCCCCGCGGATGTCTTCGATGACCTCACCGAGTTCGTGGCGTCCTTCCTTGCGCGGCGCATCGGCACGCAGTGTGCGAATCGCCGTCTGAAACTTGTCTACCCGTCGATTGAGTTCTCCCTGCGAAAAGGGCAATGTCGCCGCCCGGAGATCATCGAGCACACGTTCAAGTTCACGGGTTCCGAGTGCGACACCGAAAAACTGAACGGCGAGATCCGGAATCTTGTGAGCTTCGTCAATAATCACAGCCTCCGCACCCGGCAGGAACTCAACGAAGCCCTCCTCCTTCATCGCGAGGTCCGCGAGAAGCAGATGATGATTCACAACGACGAGGTCCGCTTCCTGCGCCGCCTTGCGCGCCTTGGCAACGTGACACTTCGAATACTCCGGACATTTTTGTCCAAGGCAGTTCTCAGCGGTCGATGTGACAAGCGGCCACACCATCGAATCTTCGGGTACTTCGATGAGTTCCGACTTGTCGCCACTAATAGTACGGTAGCGCCACTCGTTGACTTCGCTGAGATCGTCCGCAATTGCGGCTGCGGGCTCAGTGACCTGATCCAGCCGGTGCAGGCACAGGTAATTGGCACGCCCTTTCAGCAATGCGGTGGTCACAGGGCGGCCGACTGCCTTGCCGACCAGGGGTAGATCGCGATGGTACAGCTGATCCTGCAGCGCCTTGGTGCCGGTGCTGATGATGGTCTTGCGACCGCTTAGCAGAGCCGGCAAGAGGTAGGCAAATGTCTTGCCCGTGCCAGTCCCGGCTTCAACGACCAGTCGGTCGGAGCCCGCAATCGCCTCGGCGACCGCTTCGGCCATCCAGGCCTGCCCTGCCCGCGGCTGAAATCCGGGCAAATGCGCCTTGAGCGGGCTGTTTTCACCAAAGAATTCGGTCAGATCGGTCACGGCGCAAGGGTACACAATTCAGGACAGGCACGCGCGATGGCTTTATATGGCAAATACCTACAATATCTACGGTAATTACTCTCTCTGCGGTAATGACTCTAATTGCGCGCCAAGTATAATTACGATTCCTATTCGTGATGGCCAGGCAGATTGGCTACGACATCAGAGAATCCCCCCAAATGACAAGCAAACTTGAGGCGCTGCAATTCTGGGTTGACCAGGTTGCCGCACACACGCAACCCGAAGCTATTCACTGGTGCTCAGGCTCCGAGGAGGAGTACCAGGACCTCATCGAGCTGATGCTGGCGCACGGTACACTCACGACCCTGAACCGGGAAACACACCCGAATTGCTACCTGCACCTCTCGAGCCCGAATGATGTGGCTCGCGTCGAGCACCTGACGTTCATTTGTACGCCTGAAGAGGATGACGCCGGCCCGAACAACCACTGGATGGATCCGGCCGAGGGTCACGAGAAGATGGACGCCCTTTTCAAGGACTGCATGAAGGGCCGTATCATGTACGTAATCCCCTACTGCATGGGCCCGATCAACTCGCCCTACTCGCGATGCGGCGTCGAAATCACAGACAGTGCCTACGTTGTCGCCAACATGAAGTTGATGACAAAGATGGGCAACAATGCACTGGAACGCATTGAAAGCGAAGGGAAATTTGTCCGCGGGCTGCATTCGACAGGCGAGCTCGACCCGGATCGCCGCTTTATCATGCACTTCCCGGAAGAACTCTCGATCAAGAGCTACGGTTCCGGCTACGGGGGCAACGCGCTGCTGGGCAAGAAATGCCACGCGCTGCGAATCGCCAGTTTCCAGGGACGCCAGGAAGGCTGGCTCGCCGAACACATGTTGATTGTCGGCCTGGAGAATCCGGATGGTGACGTGCACTACATCGCCTGTGCGTTCCCGTCGGCTTGCGGTAAGACCAATCTGGCTATGCTGATTCCACCCGAGTCGATGAAAGGCTGGAAAACCTGGACGTTGGGTGATGACATCGCGTGGCTCCATCTGGATGAGGATGGCAAGCTACGAGCCATTAATCCGGAGGCCGGCTATTTCGGCGTCGTTCCAGGCACCAATGAAACCACCAACAAGAACGCGTACGAGATGATCAAGCACGACGCGATCTTTACGAATGTAGCGACCACCGAGGACAATCAGCCCTGGTGGGAAGGCAAGAAAGATGGCACTCCGGTTAAGGACTGGCAGGGCCGTAGCTATGACGAGACTATGGGCAAAGCAGCTCATCCGAACTCTCGCTTTACTGTGGCTGCCACCAACAACCCGGCCTACTCAGTTCTCGCGGATGCGCCGACAGGCGTGCCAATCTCCGCCATTGTCTTCGGTGGCCGTCGTAAGAAGCTCGCCCCACTCGTGTTCGAAACCAAGAGCTGGGAGCACGGCGTGCTGGTTGGTGCCAGCACCGCATCTGAAACGACCGCCGCCAGCATCGGTGAAGTTGGCGTCGTGCGTCGTGACCCCATGGCCATGAAGCCATTCTGTGGCTATAACTTCGCCGACTACTGGGCGCACTGGCTGTCGTTCCCCGATCGTTCGGAACACCTACCCAAGATTTTCCACGTCAACTGGTTCCGCCAGAACGAGGAAGGCGAGTTCCTGTGGCCGGGCTTTGGCGAAAACATCCGGGTACTGGAGTGGATCGTCGACCGAGTCGAACATCGGGCCGACGCAGAGGAAACCCCGATCGGATTCCTGCCACACATCTCGGACCTGAACACCAATAATCTCGACATCAGCGCTGAGGCTCTGGAAGAGTTGACTTCGGTCGACATCGAACAGTGGCGTGCCGAGATGGCGTCGGTACTCGAGTACCTTGAGAGCTACGGTGAGCGTCTACCTGAGGAACTCAGGCGGCAGCAAAAGATAATTGCTGACGCCCTCGATTCTGGTTTAGCCAAGGCTTCTTGACGACCTGACACTGTGGGGACACTTTCCAAAGTGTCCCCTTTAGCACGTTCCACCTTGGTCGAAGGAAATCGCCCTAGTCGATCGTCTTGTAATAAATCGCAAGACTGGAGCCGGGCTGTTCAGCCCGGCCGAGACCGATCGTGCCCTCTTTGCCCAATTCGGCAGTATCCCTGCGCACCAATGTCTCGCGACCCTCAAGGTCCTGCACGAAAGTACCATTTGTACTCTGATCGACGACCATGAACTTGCCTCGGCGCATTTCGATCTTGGCATGAATCCGTGATATCAGGTTGCCCTTGATGACGACGTCGTTGTCATCCGCGCGGCCCATATTGATGGACTTGCGCTTGTCAGACACTTCGACCGTGGTGTCCTTGAAATTCAGGAGCAATTTCGAGGCACGTCTGTCCTTGTTCTCCCACTCGATAGTCGGGAGCATGCTGGTCGCCTCGTCGGGCTGCCAGACGAGCTCGTAAAGGGCAACCTCGTCGAGGCGGCCACGCACGGTGGCGACGTCGATCTGGCGTGTCTGCTTACGAAGCTCGGGGGTCATCTGCTCGACCGTGAAACCAGAGATCACGATTTGTCTCGCTTTCGCCTGGGAGGTCATTCGATTCGCTGTGTGCACAGCCGCACCGAAAATGTCGTTTTGTTCCTGAACAACAGGACCAAAGTGACAGCCGATGCGAATCGAGACCGGGATGCCGTCACCTTTCTTGGTCTCGTTCGTGATACGGGACTGCATCATCACAGCCGCGCCCATGGCCTCATCAACCGTGGCGAAGGTCGACATGACCTCATCACCGATCGTTTTGATGACCGTGCCGTTGTACTGGTATGTCGCGTCCTTCATGACGTCCAGGCACAGGGCGACGGTCTCGCTGGCTTTTGTATCGCCAAACTTGTCGTACAGCTGCGTGCTGCCAACAACGTCAGCAAACACGATAGCGACTTCAAGATCTTTTGCCATAACTCGGCTCACAGCTTCCTAGCCCAAGCAGCTAATAATACAACTATTTCTTGTACTATTTCTCTGCAACGATGTACGCGATCCACGCAAGATCGGCCTCGCCCTTATCTTCCGGCGTGAACTCGCCATTGCCTTCGCCATCCTCATCCTCTCCTTCCCAGTAGACAGTTGCCTTGCGAAAACCCGCTTCCAGCAGTAATTCACGGAGTTCCGGCGCGGACCAGAGCCGCCACTCGTAGGTGAAGGCCTTCTTGATCTTCGAACCATCCTTGAATCTGAAGTGGATATGGCAGCGAATGAAATTGGTCACCGGGTGGAATTTCGCCTGGTGCCAGATGTAGGTAAATTTGTGTTTCTTGTGCTTCGTGCGCTCCTTGGTCTCCTCTTGCGCCTCGGGCCCACCAAACATGTCACAGAAGAAGACGCCGTCATCTTTTATCGAGTCATAGGCGCATTTGAAATACGCCCGTAGTGTGTCGCGCGTATCAAAGATGAAATAGCTGAAGTTAAACGCCGCCAGCAGATCCACTTTGGGCGTGTCGACTGTCATGACGTCGGACTCGATCAGGCTGACACGGGCCCGGTCTGCTGCGTCCAGGCGCGTAACGCGATTGTTGCGTCCCCAATCAAGTACCGACGGATCAATATCGACACCGATGGCCTGGTACTCCTCGCCCTGGCGCACCCATTGGCACGAACAACTTGCCGTGCCGCAGAAATCCTCACGGAACAGGTACGCGGTGCGGCCGGTCAGGGACTTGAACGTAGTCTGCAGAAACTCGATTTCGTTCTCGACATTTTGCACCGACAACTCATAGAGCTCGTGGATATCAGCCTTTTCGGCCATCGTCGGGTGCTTGCTCAGAGATTTCACGCTCATGTGAATGTTGTCGTCCTGTCGTTATGTTACCGGGCCGAGCATTGTATCCGGCAAGACGGCTGGAGGCATAGCGTTTAGTGCATTGATTAGCACTTCGCTACCTGCGCCTTCTCGATGCGTGTGCTCGCTGATGTAACGTCGCCAGGCGCGCGCGCCAGGCTGGCCCGCGAACAGACCCAACATGTGGCGAGTAATACTGTTGAGCGACGCGCCTCCTTCAACCTGTCGATCGACATACGGCACCATCTGTTCGACGATTTCCTGACGCGATGGCATGGCCCACTCCGGGTCGAAATGCTGCTCAAGCTCAGCCAGGAAATACGGTTGGTGATAAGCCTGCCGCCCGATCATTGCTCCATCCACATGCCCCAGGACCGCATCGACCAGCTCCGCGCTGGCCAGCCCGCCATTGATGATGATCGCCAGTTCCGGGTAATCACGTTTAAGCTGATACACACGTTCGTAATTCAGCGGCGGAATCGTCCGATTCTCCTTCGGACTTAGCCCTTCGAGAATCGCGACACGAGCGTGAACGATGAAGCGTTGGCAGCCAGCCGCGGCCACAGGCTCGATGAACGCCTTGAGGAAATCATAGCTGTCATGATCATCGATGCCGATACGCGACTTGACGGTCACCGGGATATCCGTTTCCTTTTGCATGGCAACGAAACACTCGGATACCAGCTCCGGTCTTGCCATCAGGCATGCACCGAACTGGCCGCTTTGCACGCGGTCGCTCGGGCAACCAACATTGATGTTGATCTCGTCGTAGTTATAGCCAGACGCTTTGGCGGTCGCCTGCGCCATCCAGTCGGGTTCGCTGCCACCCAGCTGCAGCGCGATCGGATGCTCTTCTTTGTTGTAGTACAGGAATCGATCTGCGTCGCCATGCACGATTGCAGCGGCTGTCACCATTTCGGTGTACAGGACCGCGCTCGGACTCAGCAGCCGCATGAAATAGCGGCAATGCCGGTCGGTCCAGTCCATCATGGGAGCTACAGAAAACATGGCGACACTATCGCGTATTACCGGGGCACAACTCAACCCGTCAATACGATCAGCCGCCCTTGTAGGGAGTGGCCTTGATACGATAAACCTCGGTCCAGGTTTCGCCATCGTCGAATGACATTTCCATGACCCAGTTCCACCCGCTGTCCGTTGGTGGGAAGAACGTAATTCGCCGTGGAGGATCCTGCACTGGCTTCTGGACATCCATCACGACATTGCCGTTCTCGTCCTGCGTCGCACCGATATGCATCAGGCCATTCTGCGATTGTGCCGCCCAGACGATCTCCCAGGTGCCCGTGTCGGGGTTGTACGTGCGGAGATTCGTCCCGTAACCGCCACCGTTGGGCATCCAGTAATCCTGCACAGCCGTTCCATCACCGATGCACTCGAATACCCAGCGAGCACCCTTGCCCGGAGCCCAGCCACTCCCATCCTGTGCGAGCGCCTCATCCTCGATCGTCCAATCCCCCACATAACGCCCGAATTGCGCCATGGACCCTTTGAGGCATGGGTTTTCTGGCTCCACCGCATTGGCCGCTCCCATAAGGACGAACATCAATGCACCTGCAATACTGTTCCTGACCATGATCTCCCCTTTTGAACTTGGCATACCACTACAGGTCTACATCGCAATGCGCAAACCCGCTTACTTGTTTGTTGTTATCGCAGCGTTGACATTTGGACCGTCGTCAGAAGGCACAGTTCAGTCGCCTGATATCCAGTTACCTGGCGCAACACTCGATTTTCAAATTACGGGTTCTGTCGACGACGAGGCCTCGGCAAAAATCAAGCAGTGGATCCGTGAGACCGCGTCCCATGTCACTCTCGCCTACGGCCGCTTCCCGGTCCCGACGACGCGCGTCGTCGTGGTTCCAAGCGGAAGCAGCCCCTGGGGTGATGATTCGCCAGTGCCGTTTGGCCGGGTCACCCGGCGTGGCGGCGAAACCGTCGAATTGTATGTCGACATAGATCGTCCGTTGGCGGATCTCGAGTATGACTGGACTGCGACGCATGAATTCAGTCATCTCCTGTTGCCTCGAATCAGTTGGCGGCAAAAGTGGATATCCGAAGGCTTTGCCAGCTACTACCAGAACGTGCTGATGGCGAGAGCCGGTCGCTACACGTGGGAGGATGCGCTGCAGAGACTTGAGGCTGGCCTCGAGCGCGGCCAGGCGTCTCGCCCCGAGCTATCGCCCAATCAGGCTGCCAGCGAGGGCGTACGCGAGGCCCGAATGAAGATCTATTGGAGTGGTGCCGCGATCGCGCTCCTCGCCGACACTCAATTGCGAGAGCAATCGGATGGCAAAGAATCCCTTGATTCGGTCCTCGACCGATTCCAAAGCTGTTGCCTTCCCTCGCAGCGGCGCTGGTCGGGCGTCGAATTATTCACGAAATTCGATTCGCTTATCGATGAGGCCGTATTCATGCCGCTGTACCGACAGTACGCTGACACAGCGGGCTTTCCTGATTACGAGGACGCACTGCGGAAAAATATCGTCCGCGATCAGATTCTCGCCGTGCGTACTTCCCCGCATTGACCGCAGCTACGCTCCGGGCGGATAGTTTTTGGAGGTTTACGATTTGTCGCCCGAAGGGAAAACGAGGTGCGCACTATGAGCAAAATACTCCACGGTTGTCTGTTGTTGATACCTGTTCTTCTGATGTCAGGATGCGGCCAGGGTGATGTCAGTTTCGCTGACGATATCCAACCGATCTTTAACAAGAGCTGCGTCGGCTGTCACAGCGGCTCAGGGGAAGGTATGGATACCAGTGAATATCTCATGACCGATTACGACGGCATCATGAAAGGCACAAAATTCGGACAGGTTATTGTGCCGGGGAGTCGGATGTCGAGTTCCCTGTATCTCGTTGTCGCAGGCAAGACGGCCCCGGAAATCCGGATGCCGCCACACAATGACGAGTCTTTCGCGGATGGACGTGGTGTGATGTTATCGGCCAATGTCATCGAGACTATCGGACTCTGGATCGACCAGGGAGCAAAGAATAACTAGAGAGGGGTTGTAGAATGAAGACGGTTTTTAGAAGCTTGATATTGGTCCTCTGTGCCGCCGCGATCACCGGCTGCGCGACCAACCGGGGTGTACTTGATGTCGCGACGGAAGTCGATGAGAACCCCGAGACGGGCGTTGCAGTTAAATTCCACCGAGTCTCCGACAACCGCGAGTTCTTTATGGCTCCCCCGCAGGCCAACATGCCGTCGCTGAAAGGCGGAGAGATTGGCAATGAGGCGATTACGTCACGGGCGATTGCGAGGAAACGCAATACATTCGGCCAGGCTTTGGGCGACATCCTGCTGCCCGAAGGCGATACGGTTGCCGGACTGGTGGAGGAACAACTGACTGACAGTTTTCGTGATAGCGGTTATCGCGTGGTCGCGGAAGACGATGCAGATTTCGCCGACGCGATTCCGCTGGACATCGATATTGACAAGTTCTGGGGCTGGTTTCAGCCTGGCTTCTGGCAAATCAAGCTGCAGTACGAGACGTTGATCCGCCTAAAGGGACCGCTCGGCCCATTCGAGGACGGCAAGACCTACGAAAACAAGACGGAACTGGGTGTACAGGCTGCGAGCGGCAAGAACTGGCTGAAGGCTATTCAGTTGAACCTGGACGAGATCGCGGGCGACGTGGAAGCCGATCTCAAAACTGCTCAGTAGGCAGCCCGTAGCTATCCGGCGAACTGCCCCTACGACGTGGGGGCAATTCGCACGGAGTCTCGCCTTAGTAGTTGTCTTCGAGATACTGGTGAACGATGCTCACGACGTACTCGTCGAGATTCTGGTCGCTCTTGCCGACCGACCAGGCACCTGACATCGCATCGGCGTTTCGAGCCACACGGACATTTGAGATTGCCTCGCCGGACTCCTCGTCCTCGAGTACGAGATTCATATCCACGAATGAATCTCCCGCGAATGCCCCGGCCCAGAATCTCGCACCGCCACTTACGACTCGCAAGCCAACGAGTTCCGGCTTGATAACGAGTGTTCCCTGGCCTTCGCCGGCACTGCCCCACTGATCCAACAAGGGCTGAATCTTGGCCTGTAGGTTGGACTCGAATTCCCGACCTTCTGCCATCTTGGCTTCCTCGGCCTGGATCGCGCTCGAAAACGTCATTGGCTCCAGGCGATAGTCAGCAAACCCGGACAACGCACGGCTGGGAGCTTGCAGGCGTTCGGCCTCCTGGTTGGCAACCTGCTCCACTTTGGCAGGGTCGGCTGCACATCCGGCCAGAGTGAACATCAATATTGCGGCAACTAGTCTCATTACTTCCTCCTTTTAAGGGCCCACACCGTGTTGGCACGGGACATCGCCTACACTGCCAAACCGGCCGCGTGGGGTACTGACGATGATCTGATGTTTTTCTTATCGTGGCAAGGTGATTGTCTGGCCCCGGTCTAGTGCGGCTGCCGCTCGTCTTCCGGCAAGGAGAAGAACTGCAGCTCCGCCAAATCACCCTTCAGTGAGGCCAGTTCAGTCTCCGGCTCTTTCCGCAGCTGATCTGCGAGTTTCTGCGCCTCGGTCATGTAGTGGCGATACAACTGCTCGCGCAGCGCCAGGCCGAGCGTGGCCGGCTCGCCCTCTTCGTTCGACAACGCGGCATCCAGAGAGAACTTTTGCAGTTCACCAGCAACATATTTGTGCGACCAGCCGCCCGTGCCAAGATCGAAGTCATACAGATTCAGGAAGTTGTGACCCTCGCGAGCCAGGAAATGCACGGCATCGATCACGTAGTTCGCCTCGGCATCATCCATAACCCAATGCAGACCGACCCGGCACCAGCCCGGCTTCAAACCGCAATGCCCTTGCCGTACTGCCGAGCGGTATTTCTCGGATGTCGCGTCGTCTATGTCCAGCAGTCGGTGACCATAGGGGCCTGCGCAGGAGCAACCTGCTCGCGACTGAATTCCGAATAGATCGTTGAGTAATACGGTCAGGAATTTGTGGTGCAGGTACTTGCCGTTAGCGTCCCGGATATTGAACGAAATGATGCCCACACGACTACCCGGATCGGGATTGCCAAGCACCTCAATGCCATCGTTTTCGCCCCAGCTCCGCAGTGCCCTGTCGGTAAATTCGTGTTCACGTTTAGTAATCACGTCGACGCCAATAGCGTCTTTGATCTGGAACACGAGACCGGCCTTGAGCGTCTGCAATACACCGGGCGTGCCGGCTTTTTCACGCTCTTCGATACGTGAGATGAAATCCTGGTCGGTCAATACCAACGTAGTCGACCGTTCCGCCTGCACTGACGCTCGGCGGTAGCTCCCTGTCGTAGATACGCTCATTGAACACGAGTACGCCACTGGAGCCCGGGCCACCCAGGAACTTGTGTGGAGAAATAAAGATCGCGTCAATGCTGGCGTCTTCGCCCTCGAAATTCGGGTCGGGGTTCATGTCGATGTCGACATAGGGCGCACTTGCCGCGTAGTCGAAGCAGGCTAGCGCATCGTATTGGTGCAACAAATTGGTAATTTTGCGGACATCGGAGCGGATACCCGTCACGTTCGAGGCCGCCGAGAATGAGCCGATACGTTTGCGATTCTGGTAACGCGGATCCTGCAGCAATTCTTCGAGATGCGCGACGTCAACATGTCCCGTCGCATCCAGTCGTACCTGTACAGTCGTCGCCAGGGACTGGCGCCATGACAGCTCGTTCGAATGATGTTCATAGGGACCGATAAAGACGACCGGCTGTGTCTCAGCCAATACAGCATCGTCCAGCATGTCACCAAGGTTCCTGCGTGTCGCGGGCGGTAGCGTCACGCCGATTATTTGTTGCAGTTTGTCGATTGCGCCGGTTGCCCCGGTGCCACACGCAATAATTCGGCCTTGCGGTCCCGCATTGACAGATTCCTTGATCGCCTCCTCGGCCTCGTGCAACAGCTGGCTCATGCTACGACCGGTAATATCGTCCTCGGTGTGCGTATTCGCGTACACCCGCTGCAGGCTCTGCAGGTAGGACTCGACGAAACGCAGACAACGTCCTGACGCCGTATAGTCGCAGTACACCATGAGGCGTTCGCCGAATGGTGTTTCAAACGTGGAATCGACGCCGACGATCTGCTGGCGCAAATATGCGGGATCGAGCCTTGCTTTGCTCATACGTCCTACCTGGATACATGGGATAAACGAAACCGGGGAGAATAACCTCGCTACCTTGCAGCAAGCTTACTCACCCCGGCTTATTATGCCGTAATTGTGCTATTCGGCTTTGATCGTGTCTTCGATTGAGTTCGCGATCTCGCTTGGCACGCCCACATTGGCCGTGAACGCCCGGTACCCTGAATCCCAGAAGTACAGCTGCATGCGCCACATCTGGCCGTAGTGCAGCACCAGCGTCTCGTCACCATCTTTGACGACCAGGACCTCGGTCGGCAACGCCGCTACGTGGTCCACGCCCGGATAAGGCGACAAATCGCTCTTATCGTCGCTGCGAAAGCGCGAATTGATGCGCACCATGCGGTCCTCGATATACGGGTTGGTGATACCGATGTACACTGCGTCATCACGCAAACCGATCCGGGCGACCTGCTCCCATCCCGTCGACTCATCCGGCCCGGATACCTCGCTTGCCGACAGTGCGGCACTGACACGCTCAACGACCGCATCGAAATTTGACGCCGAATCATCGCCGATTAGCAACTGGCTCTTCTCGTAGTTACGAAATTTCGCCATCATGCGTGCCGGCCCGTCGCCGTTGAACTTGCGATAGTGCTTTTCGTAACGCATCGGGCTCTGCTGAACTGACATCGCTTCGCCCGGAACTGCCGCGACGAGTTTGCGAATTTCGTCCGCAACGTTTCGCGCCGCAGCCAACATGCTCGTCGTAATTTGGCGAATCAGTGTAGAACACCATGGCGTGTGCGACTGGATTTGCCATATTGATAAACGTCTTCTGTTCATCACCCTGTGTGTACACAGCAATACGCAGAATCTGCGCCGATAATCGTGCGCGCTGACTCTTCACTTGCAGCGTCTGCATAGGTCGGTGACGTCAAGGACGTACACCCGTGCCTGGTGCCAGCCCTCGGGAACC
>CAVWAH010000035.1:0-152785 GCA_963752875.1 uncultured Gammaproteobacteria bacterium
CCCAATCTTACATATGCTGCGCATGGAATGAACGGAAGAAAAGAGTGACAAAGCGGTCACTGAATTTGAAACAACACGTGACGTTTGTTCAGGCATATTTCATCGGTCATACAGTGTCACGAAAAGCCCTTGATTGTACTATAAATTGCCGCGTTGAGCGACCTATCGATTGCAATCTTAGCACTGTGCTACCAACGGCGTGGCTCGAACAAACATCAAGCCCCGGATTGGTTCACGCGCGTGATCAGGTCTTTGCCGCTTTCTTTGCGCTCGCTATAGCGATCCACAAGATAATCCGAGCGGTCACGGGTGAGCAGCGTAAATTTCACCAGCTCCTCCATCACATCAACCATTCGGTCATAATAGGCTGAGGGTTTCATCCGATCGTCATCATCAAATTGTTGGAACGCCTTGGGCACTGAGGACTGGTTCGGGATGGTCAGGCACCGCATCCAACGCCCCAGGACTCGCAGTTGGTTTACTGCGTTGAAGCTTTGCGAACCGCCCGAAACCTGCATCACGGCCAGCGTCTTGCCTTGTGTCGGGCGCAACGCGCCAAGTGTCAGAGGAATCCAGTCGATCTGTGATTTCATGATTCCCGTCATAGCGCCATGTCGTTCGGGCGAGCACCAAACCATGCCCTCGCTCCACGTCGCAAGATCGCGTAGTTTAAGGAAAAAGTCATTCAGCCTGAGCAACCGGCGGTCACGGCTATTGCGCCACCATTCCGGCGCCACTGCCTGTGGTGCGGACCATAGGGCGGACTTTTAACAAAAATCGTTTCATACGGCGATAGCGACAAGGGCGAGTCCAAGGAAAAGAAAGCGACAGAACAACGAAAGCAACCTGACGCTCGACGTGGCGGCAACCGCGGTGGCAGAGGTAAAGGCCAGGCACAGAGTGGGCAACAGCGTCGTCGTGGCGGCGGACGCAAAACGACCCAGGGCCAGAAGGGCGCTCAACGCAGTGATCAACAGAGTAAACAGAAGAGCGCTGCGAAAGCTGACCAGCAGGGCGGTAAACCACAGAAGGCGACTGAAGCTAAAACGACGGCTAAAGATACAAAAGAAAAAGATCAGTCAAGCGAGAGTAAGCCGAGAAGTCGTGGCCGCAGGGGTGGACGCGGCAGGCGAGGTTCCGGCAAGCAGCGCCAGGCAGAAGCGACACAGAAGAATGAGCCAGAGAATCAGCCTGTAGCCGAAAAGCCATCTGAAGCACCTGCGCACAAGCCTGCAGCCGAACCGGCAGCAAAGCCGCAAACCAGGGAAGTTTCAGCGTCAAAGCCTGAATCCAGGGACGCAGCAGCCGCGCCTAAGCCTCAAGCAAAGGATTCACCAGCACCGAAGCCTGAAACTAAAGATGCACCGGCACCAAAGCCACAGGCCAAGGAAGCGCCAGTGTCAGACAAAAAAAGCGAGACAGCAGCAACAGGTGAATAAATAAAGTTACTAGATCCTGGCTACTGGGGTCTAGTAATGTAGCTCATAGGCCGGCATAACCCTTCGACAGGCTCAGGATGATGGTTCGACAAGTTCACCATGAACGGTAGTTACTGTTACCGGGAACGGCAAAGCCTTATCCCGGCCTACGGTCTGCTTGAACAGCTAGTGCTGTATCTGTCTGGCACTCTCGGCAATATCCCCGGTACGCTCGAACTCGCCGAAGGCGGTATTCAGGGCGAAACCCGGCAGACGATGGAGAACATCAAAACCGTGCTTGAGCAGTTCGGCTCATCGATGGATGAGGTCGTAAAATGCCAGGTCTTCCTGGCCGACATGGCTGAATGGGGGGCGATGAACGAGGTCTACAAGACCTACTTCGAGAATCCGCCTGCCCGCAGCGCACTGGGCGCGAGCGGTCTGGCACTCGGCGCACGCGTCGAAATCGAATGTACGGCGGTACTTCGCTAGGTTCTATTCAGCGATCAGCTGATCACGGCGGGTGCCGAGCGCTTTCAGGCGCCGGCTATCGAGTACGTCCGCAAGTTGTGCACCAAGCACTTCGTCAGTGAGTTCTGTCAGCGCCGCTCGCCACCCATCACTTACCTTGATGGATGCATTTGCGAGATGGCGCGGCCGTCCTTTCGCGTTCTTGAACGCACGATCGTGTTCGACAAGAATGAGATTCCACCCCGACGTTTCGTAGAGCATGCGTTGCGGGGCACGACCCTCGTTGTAGATCAGCACGTCGAAAACGTACATGGCCTCCCACTGCCAGGGCAGCGGACAGCGCGCACTGGTCCCGCGGCCCGACGCGGAGCGCTGCACCTCGTCATCGGATTTCCCGGGCAAGTATTGCAAGGAGCCCTCTTTGTTGCCGACTGTCCGAAGCGCGGTGACCGGCACCATGTCGAGCGCAAGCAAGCGGTCCAGACGATACGCGGCGACGTCGGAAAAGACTCCTTTGCCCTGACGCCTGGTGAATATGGCGGTCACAGTGCGTGTGCCATCGCTGACCTGAACCAGCTCTCGTCCAGTGTCCTTGTCATTCACTTCCGACACGATGTCGCCGGTTTCCAGCAACAGCTGCAAGCTCTCCGCCGACAGGTTGTCCGGACGCCAGCCAACATTGCGCGGGTGTGCGATGGGCGTGTATGCGTCCGCACCCGACTGGTCAAATACGAGTAGCTCGCCGTCTTCTATGACCAGTGCGTTGCCGCTGCCCTTGTAATAGGCGTTGAGCATGCCCGTATCGACTTCAACCACACGTCCGCCGAAACGCTCGAGCACTTGCCGGTTCGGTGTCGGTGTATGCCCGACGACGACGCGATCCGCACCGATGGCCTCCAGGGTTTCGTCAAGACGATGCTCCTCGATAATTCCGCTGCACGAGACATTGCCGCGATACCAAAGCGGACCATCGTGCGTAAACATGGCCGACAGGCCGAGTTTCTTGACCGTCGCCAGCGCATCGAGCAATTCCTGCTCAGCGCTTATCGGCGGCAAGGTGTTTTTCACGATGAATTCGTGGTCGTAGTAGTTGTCGGTCGGCAGCAGAACCTCGGCCTGCATCAGCGTGTCTACGGCTTTGACATACTCCGCCAGGTCATTCTTCAGCCCACGGTTGACACCGTCCAGGCCGATGTCGGCGACGAGCGGCGACAATCCACCGTGAACGAACGCTGTCCCGTTGATCACTGCGATCACGGCTTTGTCGAGCAACCACTTGCCGTATTTTCCGTCAGCGCCAAACGCCTCGCGCAGCGCGAAAAAGCCCGCGGGAAAGGTGCTATCGAAACGACTGCGCAGGTCGTCGCCCCCACCGCCGGTGCGATCGACCCAGGGCTCGAACCATCGGTCACGCTGCTCCTGCGTCTCGTCGGTCGGCGAAGGCCGCGTATTCCGCCTTACTCACGTATCGAAGGTCGCCGATCATGTTCATCGACTCGTGGTTACCGAAGAGCACATGGACATACCCGCCGGCGGTGATCGCCTCGCCTTCCAGGCGCATAAGGAGATCCATCACGTCACGGGAGCGGGGCCCGCGGTCGACCAGGTCGCCGACTATGACAAGCCGCGTGTTGCCGCCGGCCCAGGCCAGGTCGCCGTCGAGAATTCCGACGTTCGTCAACGTTTCAACCATTGCCTCATACGCGCCATGCACGTCAGCGATGGCGACCACTCGGGCCGCATCATCGACGCGCCAGTCATCTGCCTTTACGGCTGACGACGCAGACAGGAGGATGACAAGGATCAGGAGCAAACGTCGAGGCATGAACATCAATGTAACGGTATCCCTTCCAGGAGGACGATCAGTTTAGTTGCTATGCTAGACTTTGACCACCTGAGCAGAGGACAGATCGAATAATAATGAGCCCGCTCCGATTACTAGTTTTGCTGTTGGCGGTATCGCTAACCACGCCTTCGCTTGCCGACACCAAGAAACTGAAGACTGCGCCGCTCTTCGAGAGCGACGATCTGCTTGAAGTCACAATTCGTGGTCCCTTCTCGACGATCATGCGTGTACGTTCGCTCACCGAGAACGAACCCGGGACACTGACCTACAACGACGCCGAAGCTGGCGAGGTCACCGTGGAGCTGGGAATCCGGACGCGCGGCCGCTTTCGTCACAAGGAAGAAAACTGCCCGTGGGCACCACTGCGACTGAATTTCAAGAAGTCGTCCGCTGAAGGCACCGTGTTCGAGGGCTCGAACAAGTTGAAGCTCGTTACGCATTGCCGCAACGGTTCCACCCGACATTCCCAGGCCCTGCAATTGGAGTACCTTGCCTACCGGATCTTCAACCAGGTATCAGACAGGAGTTTCCGCGTGCGCCTGATGCGCGTGACCTACGTGGATACGGACAAGAAGGACCGTGAACGCACGGAATTCGCGTTCCTCATCGAACACCGCGAGCAAGTCGCGAAACGAATCGGCATCGCCGTAAACGAGGCCGAATCTACCGAGGTCAAACTGCTCGATGGCGCCCACGCTAATCTCGGGTCCTTGTTTCAGTACCTGATCGCGAACACTGACTTCTCACCGATTCGTGCTGCGCCCGGCGAATCCTGTTGTCACAATAACGTCTTGTTCGGCGACCAGGACGGACAAATCCTGGCTGTACCCTACGATTTCGACATGTCCGGTATCGTAAACGCGCCATATGCTGAGCCCAATCCACGCTTTGGCCTTCGCAACGTACGGGAGCGTCTGTATCGCGGTCGCTGCCCGAATAACGAACACCTGGGTTCCTCAGTGCAGGCGTTCATTGACAGCAAGCAGGCAATTCTCGATCTCATCACGAACAATGAATATCTTAGTAATTCCACACGCAAACAAACGAACCGCTTCTTTAATAAGTTTTTTGCGACGATCGAGGATCCAAAGAAAGTCGAGTCGCGCATTGCCAATCAGTGCATAGGCTAGGTGCTGCTGAACCAGTCCCCAATAATCTTCGACATGCGCGGGTGGATGTAATACCCGATCGAACTGTGCGGGTTGGACTTGCCATAGCGAACGGCGAGGTTGAAGATTCGATAGTCATGCACCGCACTCACGCGACGCTGCACCATCATCTTCTTGAAATCGTCGGCAAGTGTCGTGTCGTGGCAAGTGTAGTCGTCCTCGGCTGAGAGGTTATGCCACAAGATAACGTTGCTCGGGAATTTGCTCTCGTCCTTTTCGTTCGCCCCGAGCAGTCGTTTCTGCACGACCCGATCGCCCAGCGGGGAACCGAGCGTCAGCCATTGATCGACCTTGAACTGTCCGTACTCCGGGTAGGTCTCAGTATCATTCGACAACTCCCACAGCACGTCGTATGCGATGACGCTACCAGTGCCATGCGTGATCAACATGATCTTGTCGCCACGATCCATCATGTCGCACAACTTGTCGCGCAGACGCTTCCTGGCTGCCTCGGCAAACTTCTCGTCATCGAGATACGCCGAAAAGTCCTTGGCGATCTTCCCCAACACTGGCATTCGAAATCCGATTGCACCGAGCAAAGGAGCGCCGACGTCCATGAAGAACTCGGGCAACGCGGATTTGCCGGGCAACTGATCGTAGAGCCGAATACCGAACTTCTTGCGTGGCGTGAGAAGGCTCAGCTTCTTTAGTGCATTGCGCCTGTCACCAACATCGAGATCCTCGTCATAGGTCTTGCCTTTGGCCTGCAACACCTCGGCACTTAAGTCTCCGTACCAGGCGAGATCTATCGACATCCGGTCGAAACATGCAAGGCAGTCGGGAAAGTCACGTTCGACACCCGCGCGCATCGCGGCAGTCGAGAGCTCCAGGTAGGTTTCAGCCGCAGGCTTGAAATCCCGTCCATGGATGAGCAGCAGGCTACGTTTTTGTTCTGTCTCGTCAGTCATCGATTACGCACAATCTCTCGTGTCCCTAGTAGTCGTCTTCGCCGGCGTCGCGCCGCGTCAGCATGGTCAGGAACGGCCCAGCCAGCGTCTTGCCGTATTCCAGTTTCCAGATCACAAGCGTGGCGAGCACGAATGTGAACGAGATGACGGTTGATACGCCCAGCGCACCGATACCCGAGCCGAGGCCGATGCCGATAGCCACGAAGATGTACATCGCATCGGAGGGCTGGTTCAGCGTAAACCTGAAGCGCACCGCCGCAACCACGCCAGCAAGACTGAAGGCCAGCGCGAGACTGTTGACGACGATCATCGCAATACCCGTCACAACAACCGGCAGGATAATAATCGTCTGCAGAAACGACTGGTCGATACGACGCGCGCGGCTTGTGATGAAGTAAACCCACGAAATCGGCACGGTCAGAATGCAGGACCCTATCGATGCAAGCAGCAGGCGCACAGGTCCGGTCGCCGAAAACAGGTTTCGTTCAACCATCGTGTAAATCGGCTCGAATGACTCCACGTTGGAGCTTGCGAGATCGCTTATGCCGCCAAGCGGCAGGTACTCGCCAAGCGCCGGAAAGCGTTCCAGAAATAGCACCGTGGCCACAAGCCAGAACGCGTAGTAAGCGACGATGATCACCAACGGAATTATCAGGCTTGCCGATCTTCGCATTGCGTTGCTCCTGCCTTGCCTTACCAGTTCTCGTTGAGCGCCATAAGCGCCAGGATTTCGAACAAAATCTGTGCGCCGACGTGGGCGGTATTCGTCGTCGCGTCGTATTGTGGCGCTATTTCAACGACGTCGCCACCAATGACGTCGAGTCCGGCCATTCCATGCAACAGGGATTGCACTTCGCGCGGCGTCAGGCCACCGACCTCGGGCGTACCGGTACCCGGCGCGTAGGATGGATCGAGGCCATCAACATCGAACGACACATACACCGGGCCATCACCAACCACTTTGCGCGCCTTTTCGATAACCGCATCGACACCCATGCGCTGGAATTCTTCAATATGCACCACGGTCATCCCGGCATCATATGAGAATTCCCAAATGAACTCGGAGTTCCCGCGAATGCCGATCTGAATCGTGCGCTCGGGATCCAGCACCCCATCGAGCACGGCCATCCGGAACGGACCACCGTGATGGAACTTCGACCCGTCATACTCGCCACCCGTATCGCAATGCGCGTCAATATGAATGCAGCCGACCGGCTTGTCGGCACCCAGCGCTTTGAGGATTGGATAGGTGATCGAGTGATCCCCGCCGACCGACAGTGGTCTCACGCCCGCAGCGTGAAGGCCCCTGTAGTGAGACTCGATGTCCTCCATGCAGTCTGCCAGGCTAAAACGGCTGCGAAACGGAACGTCGCCCAGATCGGCAATTCGAAGGTCTGCCATGGGAACTACCTTGTGCACATGGTGATACGGGCCAATTCGCTCCATGGTGCGAACAGCGCGTGGACCGAAGCGTGCGCCGTTTCGATTCGTGACACCGAGATCCATGGGCACGCCAATGAGGCCGATATCGACTCCGTCAATCGAATCTGAGAACTTCGCATCGAGCAGGGTCGGAATGCCGCCATAGGGCAGCGATCGGTGTCCCGAATCGGTGAACAGGAGATCGGCTACCTTGCGGAATTCGGGATCGAATACATCCCCCCCTTTCGCATCAGCATATTTCTCCCTGAGCCTTTTTATTTTGTCCAGGTCCATGGCCTGTTCCTTGTATCTCTCGGCTGCTGCGGCCGGAGCCACGATACCGGCTATGGCCGCGAAGTGGTAGGCTGTGCGGCGATTTTTGGCCTGCAGACACAACCATGACCGATTCAATTCAACTCCTGGGCGTTAGTAACGCAATTGTCGACGTACTCGCTCATGTCGATACAAAATTCCTTGGCAGCATCGGGGCCGAGCCTGGCTCGATGACCCTTATCGACAAGGACCGTGCGCACGAGATCTACAACCAGATGGGCCCTGCGACTGAGATGTCAGGTGGTTCGGTGGCAAATACCGTTGCGGGCTTCGCCAACCTCGGTGGCTCCACTGCCTACATCGGCAAAGTTCGTGACGATCAGCTGGGCCGGATTTTCAACCACGACATGAAGTCTCTCGGCGTCGATATTCGTCTGCCAAAGGCCTCGGAAGGCGCGCCGACGGCGCGCAGCCACGTATTGATCACAGAAGATGGCCAACGCACGATGCAGACGTACCTCGGAGCCTGCCTCGAACTCGGGCTTGCCGATATCACTGATGACACAGTCGGCGCGCCAAAAGCCATCCTGCTGGAGGGCTATGTCTGGGATATCGCTGAAGGCCCCGCCCTCGCCCGTAAAGCCGTCGACATTGCGCATCGCAACGGTACGGCGGTGGCCCTGTCCCTGTCCGATTCATTCTGCGTCGAACGGCATCGCGATTCGTTCGAGGAATTCGTACGTGACGGCGTCGATATCGTCATTGCTGACGAAGATGAAGTGAACGCGCTGGTCGAGAGCAGCAACTTCGACGACACGCTCGCCGCTCTCAACGATTTCGACAACCTGTTCGCTATTACACGATCGGCCAAGGGATCCGTGATTATTCACGGCGACGAGAGGATCGTGCAGGCTGCCGCCGGTGTCGAGAAAATCATCGATACGACAGGTGCGGGCGACGCTTACTGCGCCGGCTTCCTTTACGGCTGGGCCAATGATCTGTCGTTGAGCCACTGTGCCCAGTACGGCACCCACTGCGCGACCATGGTCATTCAGCAGCTGGGTGCCCGTATCGAGCCTGGCCTTCTCGACGGTTTTGAAGTTCGCTAAGCCGACCCCAAGTCTACCTCGTCGACGATACCGACGACGATCGATCGCACGGGTGCACTGGCGTCATCGAGAATCTGCCGTGCGCCGCTGCCTTCATCCAGAATAAGGACGATCTCGCCCCTGCCTGCCCCGATGCCGTCCAGGGCAATGAGGTATGCACCCGTGGGTTTACCTCGTTGATCGAGACGCTCGGCGAGCAGCAGTTTGCGACCGTTGACGACTGGATGATGAATGGTCGACACGACGTTGCCCGTTATGCGGCCGAGTATCACTAGGGCCTGCTCACACTATTGCAGCGGGACCTGCCGGAGGCCATTTTTCCTTCCGGCAAGGCAGAAGGAGCATCGTGTAGCATCGCTACACAAGCGACTGATAACGCCGCCGGCGGGGAAATGGCCATCAGTCCAGCTCCTTCTTCGAGTAATGGTGCACCTCGTCCACGAGCCCGACAATGGCATCATCGACCGGGACGAACCACGGATCGAGTGTGAGCGCAGCTTCGCGGCTGGCGACCCAGTAGATCACCTGGCCGGGACCCGCCATGCGCGTACCATCGGCGCAGACCAGCGGCTCGCCATCGGGTTTGCCTTGTCTGTCGAGTGGCTGCACCCAGAGCAACGGGGTCGCGGACAGTTCGTCCACGAGCATTGCCGGAACAACCGTACCGATTACACGTCCCAGGAGCATGCGACCTCCTCCGGATATTCAGCGCCTGATGGCTCCGTTGCTGCGCAAGATCCGAAACGCGTACCCTGGTCAAGGATCGAGCGCAGGTCAGGATCAAGCCGTGGCAGCAGTGTGCGGGCGAGAAGCTGTTCGCCGGCACGCTCGCTGCAAATGTCGAGCGCTGCTTCGACATCGAACAACTCACCGCTCATCAATGCCAGGGCATGGCCGCCAAGGTCGTCACCAAGTCGCACTTCCGAAAGCACGACGGGCGTACTCTTGACGGCAGCGTCTACGGCGGCAAGCAGCGCGGGTGAAGAACGCGTTTCAACGACTGCCAGCGAATCGCCCTCTACGTTGCAGCGAATACCGAGCACGGCGTCGTGCAGAGACGGATGCACATCACCGAGGAACACCTTGCCGCTCAGCGCACCCTGACTCTCACCCACCTGCAAACCCGCCGCGTAGGCCTCTTCGGTACTGGCGACGCTGCCACCGACGAGAATGAGGAAACGGCCCGGATGAATAGTGCCGCAGCGCAACAATGCAACGGGCGATCGCTTCACCATGACGTCGCTTGCCAGTACGCCGGCGGCAATAGTCTCGAATTCCAGTAGTGCGATCGCTCCGTGTCGCTTCTCGTTCCGCACGTCGAGTCTCAGACGATGCGGAAGTGATCGACCATGACGCAGCGTCGCAAGCGGCTGAAGGCGACCGGGCCGGTCAGGCCTTCCCCGGTCGGGCTGGCGATGGTGAAACTGGTGTGGCCTTCGCCCCCTTCGCCGAGCCCGGCGAAGAATGGTCCGTTCTTCGTGAAGATACTGGTGTTGATTGTGCGCGCCATGCGGCTCAGCGCATCGATGTCGCGTGAGTACATGCCGGCTGAGTGACCAAAGCCGTGCTCGGCTTCCTTCGCGAGCTCGATAGCACGGTCGACGTCCGGCACCGCAGTAACCGGCAGGACCGGCATCATCTGCTCGGTCCAGACCAGGGGATGTCCATTCGTGACGCGCACGACAAGTAGTCTCGGGTCACCGTGTGATGCAATGCCTGCGCGGGCAAGAATCTCACTCGCGTTTTTGCCTATCAGGTCTTTCTCAAGTGTCGCCCGCTGCCGTCGCCCCGGGTATTCGGTGAAGATCACATTGGTGACCTTATGCAGCTCGCGCTCTGTCAGGACTCGTGCACCCTGCTGACCCATGTGTTGCAGCAACTCGTCCACGATGCTCTCGACCGCGATCACTTCTTTTTCGTCGACGCACACGATGTTGTTGTCGAAGGAAGCCCCGGCAATGATATTGCGGGCGGCAAACTGGAGGTCGGCCGTTGCATCGACCACCACGGGCGGATTGCCGGGGCCGGCGCAGATGGCACGTTTGCCGCTTGTCATCGCCTGGCGTACCACGCCACTGCCTCCGGTAACCGCGAGGAGTCGAACACCCTTGTGACCCATGAGTTCCTGCGCCGATTCAATAGTCGGCGTCGCTACTGCGGTAACGAGATTAGCGGGGCCACCGGCGCGAGTGATCGCGTGATGCAGCAGACGCACGTTCGCCATGGAACATTCCCGGGCACCCGGGTGCACGTTAAAGACGATGCTGTTGCCAGCCGATAGCATGGCGATCGTGTTGCAGATAATCGTGGAGGTCGGGTTCGTCGTCGGCGTAATCGTGCCAATGACGCCGTAGGGCGCGTATTCAGTTAGTGTCAGACCGCTGTCCCCGGTAACCGCCTGGGGCGTGAGCACCTCGGTGCCCGAGGTCTTGCGTGTGACAAGGCGGTTCTTGATTATTTTGTCTTCAACACGCCCGAGGCCGGTTTCCGCATGCGCAAGGCGTGCAAGTTCCTCGGCATTCTCAAACATCGACTCGCGGATGGACGCGATGATCTTCTGGCGTCCCTCGAGGGACGTGCCGTCGAGTTCGCGGAACGCAGTGGCGGCCGCATCGACAGCGTCATCAACCGTCGCAAAAATACCGTCCCCCAGCGCCTCGCGAGGAGCGCCAGTTGAATCGATGACAGGGGCGCGGCGGGGCGCAGCTGCCACTGCAGCTGGCTTCGTCGCTGGCCGCACGGCTGAGGATCCCGACATGCGTTCGGCAAGACGTGTGGCGATGATATCGACCTGCTGGTCGCTGAGAAGGCCGGCGTTTGTGCCCGGACGGCTCATGCGTCACTCTCCCCCTTGCGGTATTTTTCGTCGCCCTCGATTTCCCAGGTATCGACAATCGCCATGACAACCGCGTCGACAGGCTTGTTGTCGGTGCGCTCCGTCTGACGTGCTGAAGATCCGCTGGCAAAGAGCACCATTTCTCCGACGCCCGCGCCGACGGCGTCCACCGCAACGACCGAGCCACCCGCCGGCTTGTTGTCATGGCCCCAAATGCCGAGCATGAGGAACCTGAGGCCGCTAAGCTTCGCGTCTTTTTCAGTCGCGACGACAGTGCCGAGCACTTTGGCGAGCTTCACAGCAGCACCGTGCGCGTGGCCATTACTTCTTCGCCGTACCGGGTTCGCGACCCAGCGGGATCGTGGCATCGACGCCCGAGTGCGGACGCGCGATTACGTGCACTGCCACTACATCACCAATACGGGCACCCGCCGTACGCCCTGCGTCGCAGGCCGCTCTCACGGCTGCAACGTCGCCACGTACGACAGCAGTCGTGTAACCGCCGCCGGTCTTCTCGTAACTGACGAGCTCGACCTTGGCCGCTTTGACCATCGCATCGGCCGCCTCGACCATCGCCGGGAAACTCCGGCATTCAATCATTCCTAGTGCTTCTGACATCGCCTTACTCCTCGCAAATCGGGTTTTCGAACCCGGTTTGATCTATGAATTTATTTCTTCGTCACCTTGCCGGTGACTTCCTTGATAGCCTGTGTCGCTGCTTCTTGCGCGACGACAACATCGCGCTCCTCGCCACCGATATAGACGCGGCCGTAGCTGCCGACCGCCCGAACATCAAGAATATTGATATCCGCCGCTTTTTCCGCTTCGTTTGCTGCCAGCGCCGCATACCCCGCGGGTTCGACCTCGAGTACAAACAGGGTCTGACCGGCGAGAATCATGTTGCCGTAGCGAAAGCGGTTGATCAGCATCGTCTGGGTGTCTTCGAGATGGCGCACCACCTGGTTGGCAACGACACGCGGTTTGTGCCGGTCCTTCTCCTCGATACCCAATTCATCAAGGATGGCCTGCCCGGCCTGGCGTACATCGGCCTGGCTATCGGAATGCAATTCGAGCATGCCGTAGTGGCGCTCGACGATCTGCATGCCGGCTGTCACGTCCGTCGACTTAAGCGCCACGTCGAGAATATGGTTTATCGCCATACCCGGCGCGATTTCGACAAACAGACTGGCCTGCCCTACTTTTGGCAGGTAACCCTTCGAGATCGTCGCCTGGTAAGACGCGAACTGCGGCTGCAGGGAATCAAGAAAAACGTAGGCTCTCAAATCAACCATCGATGCAACTCCTCAAGCGCTGACGCTCGTTGCTTTTGCTTCCCGCACGATTCCGATGCTGGCACTCGCGCCGAGACGCGTAGCGCCCGCCTCGATCATTGCCTTCGCATCGTCGTACGAACTGATACCACCGGACGCCTTGACCTCCATGCCGGCACCGCGGACAACTTCGGCCATTAACGCTACATCGCTGACCGTCGCGCCGCCTGTCGAGAATCCCGTCGACGTCTTGACGAAGTGGGCGCGGGCTTGTCGCGCCAGTTCCGACGCGCGCCGCTTCTCGTCATCGGTCAGCAACGCGGTTTCCAAAATGACCTTGCATACAGCGCCACCATCGACGCAATCCTCAACCACGGCCCGGATGTCACGCAGTACGAGCGCGTCATCGCCACTCTTTAACGCGCCGATATTCAGCACCATGTCGATCTCGCGTGCGCCGTTGCGAATCGCACGGCGCGCCTCCATGGCTTTGATCGCAGATTCGGTGGCACCGAGCGGAAAGCCGACGACCGTACAGGTGAGTACTTCACTACCGCGCAGCAAACTTGCTGCCAGCGATACCCAGGTCGGGTTTATGCAGACCGAGCGGAAATTGAACTCGAGTGCCTCGGCGCAGAGCGTGCGGATCTGTTCCTCGGTGGCGGCGGGCTTGAGCAAGGTGTGGTCAATGTAACGGGCGAGGTCACCAGGAATGTCGCCCGGCCGTTCGGCAGGAGCAACGCTGGTTAGACCGGTCGCGCCGAGCCGCACAAACTCGCGGGCCGCTTCCGGATCGTCTCCGACCGACGCTCCGTTCGATTCTGAGCCGGACATCGGGCCCAGCATTTCGTGCAGGCGGCTGACGACGCGATCGATGTCCTGGTCGGACAGGCTCAGGTCTGTGACTTCGTCACCGAACATCGCTACGCGATGCAGGTGACGCGATTCCGTGCATTCGGTCTCGAGCCAGACGTCCACTATCTGTTTTGCCAGCCCGGCACCGATGAGACCGGCCCCAAGCGTCAGCACGTTGGCGTCGTTGTGCTCGCGGCTGTTGCGGGCGCTGGACAGGTCATAGGCCAGTGCGGCCCGGACGCCCGGCACCTTGTTGGCCGCCATGCACGAACCGATACCGGCGCCGTCAATCATGATGCCGACGTCTGCCGTGCCACTCGACACAGCCTCGGCAACCGCGCGGGCAAACACCGGGTAGTCAACTGCTTCACGAGATGAAGTACCGACATCACTGACCTGGTGACCCGCCGCCTGCAGGTGCGCCGCAAGGTCGGCCTTGAGATCAAAGCCGCCATGGTCGGCACCGATTGCGATTCTCTTCGGGCGACTCATGCCCATACCGCCGAATCATCTGCCCGCCCGGAAGGCGGTGCAGCACTCTCCGCACTCGATTCCACGTCGAGAATCTGTTGTAACTTCATGACATAAAGTCGAAGGCGCTCACGCCCCAGATCCGTGATCCGAAACTCCGTCACAGTGCGCCTTCCCTTTGCCGTCTTGTTGATATCGATGTAGCCCACATCAAAGAGTTTCCTGGTTTGAACATGCAGGTTGCCATCGGACAAACTGGTGGCCTCCTTCATTTCCATGAAGGTAACCGGCTGGCCGGGAACGAGGGTAGCCAGGATGCCAAGGCGACAGGGGGCGCTGATCATTTGGTCGAATTGAAACGTCACGAGCTCATTTACTTTGTTTCGCGAAGTATCAGCTCATATTCAACCCCTGTCAAGCAGGTCCGGTGCCAGATGTGCTTAGTTACTTTGTTTTATGAAGTTCTGTGGGCAAAGGGCTGCAGACCTCGGGACGGGGCGTGGTGTCGGCACAAGAACCTGTGCTGCGGCCGAACGAGCGCGCCAGATAACACTTCCGAATCCATAGCCGCAGGCGTGTTCGGGAGTGTTATCTGGCGCGCTCGGTACGCGGTTTTCAGTTGTCGTCAGCTGCGACGGTCTCGAGCGCGACCTTGATCATCTCGTCGAAGGTCGTCGCGCGCTCTTCCACGCTGAGGTGTTTGCTGTTGGGAATATCGTCGCTAACCGTACAGATGGCGAGCGCCTCGGCGTTGTTCTCTGCCGCGATCGGGAATATGCCAGCCGCTTCCATTTCGATGCCGTACACATTGTAAGTGGCCATCGTTTTGAACATGTCAGTATCCGGCGTGTAGAACAGGTCTGCCGAGAAGATGTTGCCGACATGGTGCCGCACACCAGCGGCCCGTGCCGCGGCCACCGCTTTTTCCACGAGATCGAAACTCGCGAGCGCGGCCAGGTCATAGCCGCCAAACCGCATCCGGTTGACGCCCGAGTCTGTCGACGCGCCCATCGCGATGACGATGTCGCGCAGCTGCACGTCCGGGTGTGTTGTCCCGCAGCTGCCGACGCGAATGACGCGGCGGACGTCATAGTGCGTAATAAGCTCGTGGGTATAGATTGAGGCCGATGGAATTCCCATGCCGTGGGCCATCACCGACACAGGTCGACTCTTATAGGTACCCGTGAATCCCCACATGTTCCGGACATCGGAAACGCGCCGGGCATCGTCGAGAAATGTCTCAGCTATGTACTTTGCGCGTAGCGGATCGCCCGGCATCAAAACCGTATCAGCAAAATCACCGGGTGCCGCATTGATATGAGCCGTCGCCATTTTTCTTCACCATTTGCTTTGGGCCGACATTCCCCCGTCGACGACCAAATTGGTGCCGCTGATCCAGCGGGCGGCGGGGCTGAGCAGGAACAATACCGCGTCCGCGACATCTTGTGGAGTGCCGAGCCGTTCGAGCGGCGCTCGATCGTGCCACCGGGCGACGCCGTCAGGCCAGTCTTCAACGAGGCCATCTCTGTCTATGAGACCCGGCGAAACGCAATTGACCCGAATACCTGCTGCACCAAACTCGAGCGCCGCGGCGCGTGACAGCATGAGAAGCCCTGCCTTGCTCGTCGCGTAGTGTCCGTGGCCCATCGCCGGGTCCAGTGCTTCGATCGATGCGATGTTCACGATCGCTCCTCCGGAGCTTGCCCACGCACGTGCGGCGCGCTGGGTCACAAGAAAAGCACCATCAAGATTCGCCGCCAGCATCGCGCGCCAGTCGTCGTAACTCATGTCGCGAAGTCCCTGTACGGGCTGTGCCGCCGCATTGTTGACCACCATGCTCGGCCGCGCGGCGGCGTACATCGCGTCAACCGCGTCCTCATCCGCGAGGTCCGCCTGGATCACGGCCTGTCCACCCAGACGGTCGGCGAGCGCCCTCGCGGCGTTCTTGTTCTGGTGGTAGTGCACGACAACGTCAGCGCCCGCCTCAGCGAGACGTTCGGCGATACCCTGGCCGATATTTCCGCTGGCTCCGGTCACGAGCACGGTTTCGCCGCTGAGATCGAGCAACTCCTGCACGGGCCTGGTCGGGTTGTTGTTCATGCGGTGCTCCGAAATGCGAATCGCGGTATTGTCCTTCAGATGAAGAAAAAAGCGAAACCCGAAGTCTGGACGGTCGAACGGTGCTTCATCACAGAACTCGTCAACGATGAAGCCTGGCCGGAATTCTCGATCGCTCGCACCCGGGTCGAGCCGGGTGTCACTACGCAGCTACATGCCCTTGCCGTCCACGAGGTCTATGTCATTGAGGCCGGCAGCGGCCTGATGAGCGTCGGGGACGAACCCCCTTTCGCGGTCGGCCCCGGCAGCGTCGTGACCATTCCAAAACAGGTGTCCCAGCGCATCGAGAATACCGGTTCGGACGACCTCCTTTTTGTCTGCGTCTGCACGCCACGATTTTCGCAGAATTGCTACACCTCCCTCGAATAACGGCGGTATACTTCGCGAACGCTTTATCAGGAGAAAACAAATGTGTGGTTCAAACACAACAAATAAGAAGTACTCCTTCATTCATCTGGCACTTAAAGGCACTGCTGCACTCGCACTGGCGGGCTTTATCGCGGCGCCGGCAGCGGCCCAGATGGAAGGTGTGCTTGAAGAAATCATCGTCACCGCGCAGAAGCGTGAAGAGTCCTTGCAGGACGTTCCGATCTCAGTGGCGACGACACAAGGCGAAGCGCTAAACGCAATTTTCTCGGGCGGTGAAGATATCCTTGCCCTGTCCGGTCGCGTACCGGGTCTGTATGCAGAGTCATCGAACGGTCGCTCGGCACCGCGCTTTTACGTACGTGGTCTCGGCAACATCGACTTTGATCTTGCCGCATCCCAGCCCGTGTCGCTCGTCATGGACGAAGTGGTCATGGAAAACGTAGTACTCAAGAGCTTCCCGCTGTTCGACCTGAATAACATCGAAGTTATTCGCGGGCCGCAGGGAACGCTGTTCGGTCGCAATACGACGGCGGGCATCATCAAGGTCAATACGCGTCGTCCCGAACACGAGACATCCGGTTACCTCAAGGGTTCGTACGGTACGTATGGGACGACCAACATTGAAGGTGCCGTTGGCGCCAGCCTGATCGACGGCACACTTGCCGGTCGTTTGTCGGTGTTATCACGATCGCGCGATAACTGGATCACCAACGGTCACACGGGTCAAGAATCGCTGGGTCGCTACAAAGACAGTGCTGTTCGCGCGCAACTCCTGTGGACACCATCGGATCGCTTCAGCGCATTGCTGCTGCACCAGAACCGTTCATTGGACGGCACGTCCTCAATCTTCCGTGCGAATGTCTTCACGACGGGCAGCGCCGAACTCAACCAGAACTACCAGCGCGACCTGGTTTACTACGACGGTGGCGATAACAACCCGCAGGAATACCAGTCACACGGCACGACGTTGAATCTCACGTGGGATTTCGATACCGCCAGCTTTAATTCGATTTCATCGTATCAAAAGGCCGATGGCTCGAGCCGCGGCGATATCGACGGTGGTGTTGTGAACATCGGCTCGTTCCCGACACCTCCGAGCGGCATTACGTTTGGTGACGTCGACGTTTTCGGCATTCCGTCGCGCACCTGGCCCGGACCGATATTCACGCCGTCCGTTACACAGGATGGTGCTGACACCGACCAGTTCACGCAGGAGTTCAGACTTGCGAGTGACAACGACGGTCGCTTCAACTGGCAGCTCGGTGCGTTCTACTTCAGTTCGGACCTGGTTGTAACAACGGACTCGTTTGCGTCCTTCGGTTTCGTCGATGTCCAGGACACCAAGATCCAGCAAAAGAACGACACCTGGGCCGTCTTCGGACAAGGCAGCTATGACGTCACTGACCGTATTACGCTGACCGCTGGCGTTCGCTACACGAAAGACGAAAAGGACTTCCAGGTCCTGCAGTTCGGCCAACTTTGGCTCGACCTCGGAATCCCGACGTTCATAGCGGACCCGATCAGCGTCGACGACGGCCAGGCCAGCTGGGAAGTCAGTGCCAACTTTGCCGTATCTGACGAATCCAGCCTGTACGCTCGCTTTGCGAATGGCTTCCGGGCACAGACGATTCAGGGTCGTGATGTCGCGTTCCTCGAATCACCGACTACGGCGAAACCCGAAACGATCAACTCGTTCGAGGTTGGCTACAAGGCGGACCTGTTCGATAATCGCCTGCGCCTGAACCTTGGTGTGTTCTCCTACGAAGTCGACGACATGCAGCTCTCGATTATCGGTGGCGCAACCAACACGAACCAGGTCGTCAATTCCGACAAGGGCGAAGCCGTCGGATTCGAGCTCGATGCGCAATGGCTGGTCACCGACAACCTTCTCGTCTCGTTCGGTACAAGCTATAACGACACCGAGTTGAAGGACCCCAACCTGTTCACAGCACCCTGTGGTTCGGGACTCTGCACCTCACTCGATTCGGTTAATCCGGGCAATCCGGGGCAGGTCTCTGTGAACGGCAATCCGTTCCCGCGCGCACCGGAAACAACGCACAACCTGTCGCTTCGCTACAGCGTGCCGATTGGCAACAGTGCCGAGGTTTACGCATTCACCGACTGGGCCTTTACCGGCGAAATCAACATGCCGTTGTACGAGGCCGTCGAGTTTCAGACCAAAGACCAGTATGAGGGCGGTCTGCGTATCGGTTACCAAAACTACGACAGTGGTTTGGAAATTGCAGTCTTCGGCCGCAACATTACCGACGAGCACAACGTGCTTGGATTTGTCGACTTCAGCAACAACACAGGTTTCGTCAACGAGCCTCGTGTTTGGGGCCTTGAAATCGGCTACGAGTTCGGCGACTGATTCGTCGCGTACTAGTCCTGCTGCTGCTTGCCGGCTGCTCCAATGCGGAGCAGCCGGCAACGCTGGCATTTGAGGTAGCGGGTCGCCTCGAAGACTCGAAGATCCTCGAAGCCAGCGGACTCGCGCGTTCCCAGCGCGAACCCGGCGTACTCTGGATCATCAACGATAGCGGCGCCAGGGCAATCCTGCACACGATCGACCTGACCGGTGCCAGTCTCGGCAGAACCGAGCTGAAAAAGTCCACCAACAAGGATTGGGAAGACCTCGCGTCGTTCACTCTCGACAATGATCCCTACCTGATGGTTGCCGACATCGGCGACAACGATACAAAGCACAAATCTCGCACGCTGTATTTCCTGAAGGAACCGAAGGCCGGCAAGGATAAGACCACGGTCGACTGGGAAGTGCGCTTCAGGTATCCGAACGGCCCACGAGACGCGGAGTCGGCGGCTGTCGACATTGAGAACGAGCGCGTGCTGGTCCTGTCGAAGCGAGACATTCCGCCATCGCTCTATGAGCTGCCGCTGCGTACTGCCGACGATGAAAAAGTCACAGCGAAGTGGCTGGGCACTATCGACAGCCTGCCGAAACCCAATCGCCGGGATGTGGAGTTTGCACCCAAGACCAACGACTGGCACTGGCAGCCCGTCGGCATGGATATCTCCCAGGACAATCGCGCTGCCGTCATCCTGACCTACCGAGCTGTGTACTACTACCTGCGTCGCCCCGAGCAGGACTGGTCCGACGCGTTGAACAACCAGCCAGTTCGCATCGGCCTGGGCAACTTTCAGAATGCCGAGGCGGTGGCTTTTGGCGACGATCGCCGCACGATCATGGTGACTGGCGAAAACAAGCACTCGCTTTTGCTGCGTGTCGATCTCGACATTCCTGTTGCGGCGCCAAAGAGTGATGACGGCGTAACGATTATGTCGTTTAACGTGCAGAACCTCTTCGACAACGTCGATGATCCTGGCAAGGACGACAAGGCATACCTGCCACTCGCGCAGAAACAAAGTATCGAGCATCGTGCCGCATGTGGTGAAATCCCAGTAGATAGTTGGCGTGACGAATGCCTGGCTCTCGACTGGAGCGATGAGGCACTGGACTACAAGCTCGGCGTACTCGCCGAGACGATCCGGCAAACAGGTGATGGTCGCGGTGCGGATGTCATCGCAATGCAGGAAGTCGAGAATGTCGCCGTCCTTGAACGACTGCGTACCGAGCATCTCGCCGACCTCGGGTATCTCCCGGCCATCCTCGTCGAGGGCACCGATACGCGCGGCATCGATGTTGCGTTCCTGTCGAAGCTGCCCCTTGCGGCCGAACCGACGCTGCATCCGCTCCTGGTTCCGGATTTCCCGGATCGCCAGGGAGATACGCGTGGTGTGCTGCAGGCCGACTTCGCGATGCCTGACGGATCGGTGTTGACGGGTTTTAGCGTGCACTTTCCTGCGCCGTTCCACCCGACCGCAATGCGAGTCGCTGCGTACAAGCACCTGGCCGAGCTGAGAGCTGCGCTGCCCGATCGTCATCACGTGTTTGCGGCCGGCGATTTCAACACGACGAGCAGCGAAGACGCCCGCGAGCAATTACTGGACGGCTATGCACGGCCGCACTGGACCGTGGCACACGACCTTGGCTGCGGCGATTGCGAGGGAACGTACTATTACAGCCGCGACGAAACGTGGTCGTTTCTCGACATGATTCTCTTCTCGCCAGCGCGTGGCGAAAACGCAACAGCTCGAATTCGCGCTGATTCGGTTGCAATCGCGAATTCGAACCCGGCCCAGGTATCACCAAATGGCATGCCGCAACGCTTTCGGAGTGCCGAGAAGACCGGCGTTTCCGACCACTGGCCCATCACTGCCACCCTCGAACTGACACAAAAACAATAGCTTGTAACCAGTTCGTGACCCTGTTTCTTTTGGCAGTTGGCCAAGGTCCCGGCAACCTCCGGATCGTCACTCAATAGTCTGCACAACCCCTTATTGCACAAGCATTTTCGCTGCGCTAGATTAGCCGCACTATGTAAAGAAATTGTCCGATTTCCCGCCTTCCGCGCGAAATTCAGGGCAGAAAATAGCCGAGCGAAATCTGACTGTCGTATTTTGACATTAGGCTTTCGCGTTTTCCAAAACGGGGATCAAAAATGAAATACAAATCTCGATTCTTTGGATCAAAACTCGCGACGTTGAAGCAGTTATCGGTTGCGGCATTCGCCGCCGTCGTACTGCTTGCTGCGCCTGTTGCGTCAAACGCACAGGACACAACGTCTAGTATTCGAGGCAAGATCCTGGACACCACCGGTTCGCCGGTTGCTGGCGCCACTATCGTGGTCGAAGACATGCGTAGCGGTGTTGACCGCACGTATTCGACGAGTAGCGGTGGTATTTTCCTGGCCACACGCCTGTTACCCGGCGGTCCTTACAAGGTAACTGTGAACGGCGTCAAATCTGTCGATATCGCATCGCTGGGTCTCGGTGACACCTACAACCTGACCGTCAACCTGCAAGAGGAAGAAGCTATCGAGGAGATCATCACGATCGGCCAGACAGCGGACTTCGCGCAGGTTGCATCGGGTCCGGCGGCAACGTTCAGTATCGATGACATCGATAGCTCAGTCGCGTTTAGCCGCGACATCGCTGACGTTTACGAAATTGATCCTCGCCTGATGGTCGACGACAATCAAGACAGCTTCGCATTGAACTGCGCCGGCAAGCACCCGCGGTTCAACATGGTCACGCTTGACGGCGTTAGCCAGACCGACCGCTTCGGCCTGAATACGAATGGTTATTCGACTGCAGTCGGCATGCCCTTCCCGTTCGACGCAGTCGAGACGATTGCTGTTGAGCTCGCTCCTTTCGACGTCAACTACGGCGGTTTCTCGGCTTGTAACATCAACGCCGTAACCAAGTCGGGTACGAACGAATGGGACGCCAAGGTCTTTTACGAGATGTCCAACAACGACCTGCGTGGCGACACTGTTGCCCAAGACACCACGGACTACGGCCGTGCCGAGTCCTACGACAAGACCTACATGGGTTTCAACGTTGGTGGACCGATCATCAAGGATCGCCTGTTCTTCTTCGCAGCGTACTCCGAGTCTGACACGCCTCGTTTCCTGAAACGTGGCTACGATGGTTCAGGCAATGGCGAAGAGCGCGACTTTCTGAGCCAGGCGGACTACGACCGCATCGAGGGCATCGCCCAGAATATCTACAACTACGAGCCAGGTGGCCAACCGGGTGATGGCGTGCAAGCCGACGAGAAATACCTTGTTCGTTTGGACTGGAACATCAACGACAATCACAACGCGGCTTTAATTTACAACTACTACGATGGCTTCCAGCTGCGTGATTCAGACGGCGACTCGGACGAATTCGAATTCTTCAACCACTTCTACACGAAGGGCGCAGAAAACGAACAGTTCACGCTCAAGCTGAATTCGCAATGGACTGACGCGTTCTCGACCGAGATCTTCTACAACACGTCCGAGATGAACGATTCGCAGGTAACCGTAGGTCCCGCGGACTTTGCCGACATGCAGATCAGCGTCGGCGGTCGTGACGGTGTGGTCTACCTCGGTGCCGACGACTCTCGCCAGGCTAACAGGCTCGGTACAGAAGCGACGTACCTGAAACTGTCAGCCCAGTTCCTGATGGACGATCACGTCCTGACGGCGGGATACGATCGCGAAGAAGTCGAGGTCTTCAATATCTTCGTACAGCACTCCAATGGTGGTGAGTACGACTATTTTGATGATTCCGATGGCGACGATCCAGCCTGTGCAGCTTTGACCGCGGACCAGCGATTCGCCGGTACGGTCGTTCCGGACTCTGATGGTGATCTCACCAACGATACCTGCAACATGTCCGGTATCGACCGCTTCGAGCTCGGCCGTCCAAGCCGTATCTACTACGGTTCCGGTGGTGGCACGAACATCGCGACGGACGCTGCGGCGAACTTCTCGAATACACTGAACTCGCTGTATATCCAGGATGAGATCTTCGTTGATCATCTCGACCTGACGTTGACAGCCGGCCTGCGTTACGAGTGGTTCGAAAGCTCTGACCGCCCGGTCTACAACGATACGTTCACACAAGCGAACGGTGGTCTGCGTAACGATAGCAACATCGACGGCCTCGACCTGCTGATGCCGCGCTTTGGCTTCACCTGGGGCGCTCGCGACGATCTCGAACTCCGCGGCGGTATCGGCCTGTACTCAGGTGGTAATCCGAATGGTCTGGATTTCGAACGCCTGGAGTAATGATGGCCTGACAAATGCCCAGCAGCGTCTGGATAACTTCGGTGGCGCCATCAGCGTTCTGCCAGGTGTCCCGGGATCAGTACCGTTGAGCCGCCAGGGTCGTCCGGGCTACGACGTGCCGCAGTCATTGGTTGACGACGTTCTGGCGGTCACACCGGCCGACGCCAACGACTCCTTCCTGTCGATAGTCGACCCGAACTACAAGCAGCCGAAGGAGTGGAAGCTTGCCTTGGGTGGCACGTGGGATATGCCGTGGGCCGACATCGAGATGCAGTTCGACTACCTGCATACACGCATGGATAGACCCGGCATACTACGTCGATCTGTCACAGGATATCGTTGGCACAACGGCCGCCGGCACGCCTATCTACGACTACGTCAACGGGCGCGACAACTTCATGCTGACCAACTCGTCGCGCACACCGACGTCAAATATTGTTTCTTTCACGCTCAAGAAAGAGCTTGATTTCGGACTCGACCTTCTCTTTGGCTACGCTTACACAGAAGCTGAAGATGTATCGCCGATGACGTCGTCGGTTGCCGGTTCGAACTTCGACAACACTGCGTTGCTCGATGTCAACAATCCGACTGTGGCGGGCTCGAACTACGTTGTGCCGAATCGCTTCACGATGGTGGCCGACTACCGCGCTACATGGTTCGGCGATGCCGAGACTCGCATCACGATTCGTGGCTACGTGAACGAAGGCCAGCCGCAGAGCTACGCGATGCAGGGTACGGACCTCGAAGGCGACGGATTCTTCGGCCGCCACCTGCTGTACGTACCGACGGGTCCGAGTGACCCGAACGTCGTGTACGATCCAGGCTTCGACCAGGCAGCGTTCTCCCAGTGGGTCAGCGACAATGGCTTGTCACCTGGTTTCCAGGAGCGTAATGGGCAGAACGCCGGTTGGAGCTCACGCTTCGATCTGCGGATCAGCCAGGAAATTCCGCTTCCGGGTGACTTCCTCGGCCGCGTCTACTTCAAGGTCTACAACTTCGGCAACATGCTGAATGACGACTGGGGCAGGATCGCGGACGCTGAGTTCTTCTCGCCGCAGGTAGTCGACGCAGATGTCGATGCTCAGGGACGCTTTGTTTACGATAATTTCCGCGATCGTTCGATCGAAACGACGGTTATCAACCGGAGCCTCTGGGAAGCTCGTTTCGGTATCGACATCAAGTTCGGTCAATAAGCGAACGCTTCGCAAAAACAAGAAGGGCGGCCAAATGGCCGCCCTTTTTTTTATTACGTATTGAGGTACCAGTTACCCTATTTCGAGCCTAATGCTCTGAGCTCGAAATAGGGTAACTGGTACCTAATTGAAACAGGGTTCCTTGCCCTCGCGGAGTGCGTGGTAGCGACGATTGTCCTTTGTCACCGGGACACCGACTTTCTGTCCCAGACCCTGCGCACGCAGGATCGCGTCGAGAACGAGATACTTGAGTTCCGAGGCCGGGCGCGACGCGAATCGGTCTTTCGGAATCTCGTAGCCGTCACCTCCACCATAGAGAAAGTCGGGTACGACAAGCGTGTACTCTCGGTCCGCGTCGATTTCCTGCCAGCCGTCGCTCGCTGGTAACTGCAGGCTGACGATACGATCGAACTCGTTCCGGCTGCGATCGACGCACACGCGAAAACCGGAGAACTGCGGGAAATAGCCCTGGCTTTCGGGGCCACCACGATAGCCTGCTTCCATCACTCGCTTGAACTCCGCTCCGGTCAGCGTCGTGTGCCTCAGGAAAGAACTAAAACCGAATGTCCTGCCGATGTCTTCGAAAAGTATGTCGTCTTCGATGTAGTCGTCGATCCGCAGCGTGCCGCTGTTGATGAACGCAAGATCTGCCACCGGGTCACCGAACGCGGTGCGCATCTGGTCTGCGATGAAGTTGCCCCAGCTCGTCTCTCTACTTCTGACGAACTCTTCGCGTACGTCCATCGCCAAGGCAGCTGTTCCTACACGCGCGTTGAGAAAGGGAAACTTCTCCAACAGCAGTCTGTTCCACTTGTCAGCCAGCACTTCGTAATCCGGATCGAAAGGTATCGACTCATCGAGCGTGATGCGTTTCTCGTCGACCACGTAGGTGCCCGACGCATCGAAATCGACATCGATCTGCCAGATGACCCGCGCATTCGATGCGCCTTTCATCACGACGGCCGACGTCTCTCCTGCCGGGCTGTACTGCGGCTCGTGCTCATGTCCGCCCACGATGAATGCCAGTTTCGGATGCTCGGCTTTCAGCTGCGCCAACTCGACATCCTTCCACATCTGCAGATGCGTGACGCCGATGATCAGGTCAACACCACGATTCTCGAGCGCGACGATGGCCCTTTTGGCCACGGCCTCGTAGTCCGGATCGAGTTGCACGTAATCGCGCTCATTGCCGCCATCGTTGGCATGCAAGGTGAGCGAAAAGATACCGACCATCCTGCCATCGTGCTCAAACGTAAATCCCACCTGAAGGGCCTCGTCGGCGTCACTGTCTCCCGTCCTGAACACATAGTTGTCGCCAAGCCAGTCGAATTCGGATGCCTTGATCGCGGCAACAAGCTGCTGCGGCCCGCGGCGATCGAATTCATGGTTGCCGGATACCGCGTGCAGCGGCGCGACGGCATGCATGAAGTTCATGGCATCGACCATCTGCAGGCCATCCCAAAGCTGGCTCTCGAGCGACGGATACAGGAAATCACCGCCGTGCAGAAAATGGACGTCGCGGCCCTGCCCCTGTAATTCCCGGGCCAGCGTGACGGCGCGACTGAAGCCGCCGGCCGTACCGTCCTCTACCGCACTGACGCGATACGTGTCGTTCAGATGGATGAATGTCAGTCCCTGGGACTGCCCGTTGGGGGTCGATGCGCAGGCGGAAAAAAACAGCCCAGGAACGACAATTAGCAGAGTGATTTTTTTCATGCGAGCATGCTAACCTGAAATCATGAAAACGACACGTACACTCCTCATTCTGGCAGGCCTCGGACTCAGTGCCTGTCATTCGACACCTGTCGCCTCTCCGGCATCTGAACCTGAGGTCCGACCGGATATCGGTATCCTCTGGGCCACGTACTCGGCTGAATACCAGGCGATTTCGGCCCAGACCTACGCACAAGCCCGGCGCGACCTGCCTCGCCTGCTGGCCGATAAGTCATGGAGCGCCGTTCCTGGTCAAAGCAACGTCGAAGACAAGCCACCCGCAATCATTCTGGATGTCGACGAGACGGTCGTGAGCAATGTCGAATTTCAGGCGAGTCTCAAGGGCGACTACACGAGCCTGAAACACTACCTGTGGAGCAAGAACAGACCGTCGATTCCTGTGCGCGGTGCGGCCGAAACTATTGAGGCAGCCCGTGAGGCAGGAGTCGAGGTGTTTTTCCTGACCAATCGACCGTGTGAAGTCGTTGACGGAGAAGACAGCACCTGTCCACAGTTACAGTCGACGATTGGGGACGTCCAGGAGATCGGTGTCGACACCGACGCCGACCACGTGCTGCTTGCTTACCAGCAGCCCGGATGGAGCAAGGAAAAATCCATCCGTCGCGAGTACATAGCCAAAACGCATCGCGTCATCATGCTGTTCGGCGATGACTACGGCGATTTCGTCACCTGTACACGAGCCAAGCCGCTATCCCCATGTACAGAACCTGCCACGCGCGCTTCCCGCGCTGCGGCGCTCGATACCTACGCCAATTACTGGGGCAACGGCTGGTATATCCTGCCCAATCCAATGCACGGATCGTGGACGACAGTTCGATAGAATTCGGGTATTGACTGGTATCATAGGCAGAGCAAAATAGACGAGTAATAACAAGAACATCTGAGGGGTAGACCCATGTCAAAGGTTAAGTGTGGCCTGATCCAGATGGCGCTCAAGGGCGACGGCTCGATGCAGCCCGATGAAATTCGGGACCGCATGATCGAAGCGCATATTCCATTCATCGAAGACGCGGGTAAGCAGGGGGTCCAGGTCCTGTGCTTCCAGGAAGTTTTCACGCAGCCGTACTTCTGCCCAAGCCAGGACCGCAAGTGGTACGCAGCGGCAGAGAAGATCCCCGACGGACCGACGACGCAGCTCATGCAGGAGTATGCGAAGAAATACAACATGGTCATCGTTGTTCCAATTTATGAGGAACATATGACCGGCGTGTACTACAACACGGCCGCAGTCATCGACGCCGACGGCAAGTTCCTCGGCAAGTATCGCAAGACACATATTCCGCAAGTGGATCCCGGCTTCTATGAGAAGTTTTTCTTCAAGCCCGGCGACCTTGGCTACCCCGTGTTCGAGACGGCCTACCTCAAACTCGGTGTCTACATTTGCTATGACCGGCACTTCCCGGAAGGTTGGCGAGCGCTTGCGCTGAATGGCGCCGAGTACATCGTCAATCCGTCCGCAACCGTGGCCGGCTTGTCGAAGTACCTCTGGGAGCTCGAGCAGCCCGCGTCGGCGGCCGCAAACGGCGTTTTCATTGGCGCGATTAATCGCATCGGCACCGAGGAACCCTGGGCGTCCACGATGAACATGGGCGAGTTCTACGGTTCGAGTTACATCGTCAATCCACGTGGTGCGATAGAGGCGCAGGCCAGCTACGGCGACGATGAACTGCTGGTCCACGAAATCGATCTCGACATGGTGCGCGAGGTTCGCGACACCTGGCAGTTCTTCCGCGACCGACGACCGGAGACCTACGGGCCACTCACTGATGACTGAATTGCGGACGGTCAGCACGCTACGGACGGTCGGTGAGCACATCGAACTCGACCTCGGTACCGATCTGCTCGAGAGTCCGCGCTACAACGATGACATCGCACCGACGAGAGCGTCGCAGCGCACCTGGTCGCGCTGGAACGTCGCGTCACTCTGGGTCGGCATGGCCATTTGCGTGCCGACCTATACGCTCGGCGGTGTACTGACGGCCTACTTTGGCCTGTCGGTGTCGGAAGCACTGTGGACGATTCTGATCGCCAACATCATCGTCCTGATACCGCTGACGCTGAACGCATTCCCGGGCACGCGATACGGCATACCCTGCCCCGTCGTGCTGCGTGCATCGTTCGGCATTATCGGCTCGAACGTGCCCTCATTGATTCGCGCCCTCGTCGCCTGTGGCTGGTTCGGCGTACAGACGCTTTTCGGCGGCATCGCGATTCACCTGATGTTGTCCGCGATGTTCGATAGCTGGGCCGCGCTCGGCGGCACGGGCGAAGTACTCGGTTTTTTCATCTTCTGGGTAGCCAACCTGGCCGTGGTTATTCGCGGGTCTGAATCGATCAAGTTCCTCGAAGCCCTGGCAGCGCCCTTGTTGCTCATCGTCGCGGTGGGCCTCCTGCTGTGGGCCTTACCGAAGATATCGTTGACCGAGGTTCTGGCGACACCAGCCACGCGTCCCGAAGGCGAGCCCGTTACGAAGTACTTCCTTTCTGGTCTCACGGCGATGGTCGGTTTCTGGGCCACGTTATCCCTGAATATTCCGGACTTCAGCCGTTATGCGCGCACGCAACGCAGCCAGGTGATGGGACAGATCATCGGCCTGCCGTTGACGATGCTGCTGTTCGCCGGTCTCGGCGTGGTTCTCACGGCCGCGTCGGTTGAGCTCACAGGCGAGGTTATTTCGGACCCGATCAACCTGATCGGCCGTATCGACAGCGACATCGGCGTCATCATCGCGATGATCATGATCATCCTCGCGACCATCTCGACGAATACAGCAGCGAATATCGTATCGCCGACCAACGTTTTCCAGAACGTCGCGCCCAGGATCATCAACGAGAAGCGCGGCGTCATCATTACCGGCATCATCGGCCTCGCCCTCATGAGCTGGGAGTTGCTTAAGAAAATGGGCTGGCTGGAGACCGATGTCAGCGTCGAAAGCCTGTATTCGAACTGGTTGCTCGGCTATTCAAGTCTGCTCGGACCGATCGCCGGCATCATGGTTGTCGATTATTTCCTGATAAAGAATCAGGAGTACAATCTACTTGCGCTGTACCAGGATAACGCCGGCTACCCGGCGTGGAACAGATCGGGTTTCATCGCGTTCCTGATACCGGTTGCACTAACGCTCATCGCCGTAACGACTGGCATGCTTTCGTGGTTCTATGACTACGGCTGGTTCACAGGATCGATCCTGGGCGGCCTGATTTATTACTTCGTTGCGAGAAACGAACGAGGAGTCTCATCATGACGGTTCTAATCAAGGGTGGCGCGGTCGTCAACGCTGACCGTACTTTCAACGCCGATGTGCTTTGCAGCGACGGCAAGATTGTCGATATGGGTGACAAGCTCGACGCACCATCCGGAGCCACGGTCGTCGACGCAGGCGGCCAGTACGTCATGCCGGGCGGCATCGACCCGCACACGCATATGCAGCTGCCATTCATGGGTACCGTCACTACCGAGGACTTTTACTCGGGAACAGCGGCCGGCCTTGCCGGCGGCACCACGATGATCATCGATTTCGCGATTCCGAACCCACAGCAGAACCTCATTGAGACGTATATGCAGTGGCGCGAATGGGCGGAAAAATCAGTGTCCGACTACAGCTTCCATGTGGCCGTCACCTGGTGGGACGACACTGTGTACGAGGACATGGGAACGCTCGTGCGCGAGCATGGCGTCAACAGCTTCAAGCATTTCATGGCGTACAAGGGCGCCATCATGGCCGACGATGAGATTCTCGTGAACAGCTTCTCGCGGGCATTGGAATTGGGTGCGATCCCAACCGTCCATGCCGAGAATGGTGAGCTCGTATTCAGATTGCAGAAAGAACTATTTGAAAAAGGAATGACGGGCCCCGAAGCACACCCGTTGTCGCGCCCACCTGAGTGCGAAGGTGAGGCTGCCAACCGTGCCATTCGCATCGCCGAAGTGCTCAAAGTACCTGTCTACATCGTGCACAACTCCTGCAAGCAGTCGCTCGAAGCGATCACGCGTGCACGCAACGAAGGCCAGCGCGTTTTCGGAGAGGTGCTCGCCGGGCATTTGCTCATCAACGACTCAGTCTACCGCCACCCGGATTTCGACACGGCGGCGGCACACGTCATGAGCCCGCCATTCCGCGGCAAGGATCACCAGGGCGCGCTGTGGCGTGGCCTGCAGTCTGGCAATCTACAAACCACGGCGACTGATCACTGCTGCTTCTGCGCTGATCAGAAAGCCATGGGTAAGGACGATTTCCGCTTGATCCCCAATGGCACAGGCGGCGTCGAGAACCGCATGGAAGTGTTGTGGCACCACGGTGTCGGCACTGGCCGCCTGACGATGAACGAGTTTGTCGCCGTGACTTCAACCAATGCTGCGCAGATATTCAATGTCTATCCACGCAAGGGCAGCGTCTCTGTCGGAGCGGATGCAGACATCGTTGTCTGGGATCCCGAGGCAACCAAGACGATCTCGGCAAAGACGCATCACCAGAAAGTCGACTACAACATCTTCGAAGGCATGGACGTCAAAGGCTGCGCTTCGCACACGATTAGCCGCGGCAAGGTCGTCTGGGCAGATGGCAAGCTCGATGTCGAGCGCGGCGCCGGACGCTACGTCGATCGACCACCGTATGCTGACTTCTACAGTGCGATGAAGATCCAGGCAGACCGCGCTCGCCCGGAACCGGTAATTCGCTGATGGCAGAACAACCTGACGTTCGCGGCAAGCGGCTCGAGACGAACGAGATCTCTGCCAATTTCGGTGATTTGCATCCGGCGCTGTCGCGCTCGGAAGCACTGATCGAGGCGGACCGCTGTTACTTTTGCTACGACGCACCCTGCACAGAGGCGTGCCCGACCGGCATCGACATTCCAGCCTTCATTCAGAAAATTCGCAGCGACAACGTCCGAGGCTCAGCCCGAACCATCCTGCGCGAGAACATCATGGGTGGCATGTGTTCTCGCGTCTGTCCTACCGAGGTGCTCTGCGAGGAAGCCTGCGTACGCAACACGCACGAAGAAAAGCCCGTTGAGATCGGCCTGCTGCAACGGTATGCAACAGACCCCGTCATCGAAGCGGGTCAACAGCTGTTCGCCCGAGCGGAGTCTACCGGCAGTCGGGTCGCTGTCGTAGGTGGTGGACCCGCAGGATTGTCATGCGCCCATCGTCTCGCCACGCTCGGCCACGATGTTGTCATCTTTAATCGCGATGAAAAAATCGGTGGCCTCAACGAGTACGGTATCGCCGCGTACAAGACAGTCGACGATTTTGCACAAACTGAAGCCAAGTACATACTCGCGATAGGCGGCATTGAAGTCCGCAACAAAGTGGCACTCGGCGAAGACGTTAGCCTTACTGATCTGCAAAGCGAATTCGACGCGGTATTCCTCGGCATCGGCCTCGGGCGTTCCAACGATCTTGGTATCGACGGTGAGGACAAAGAGGGCGTGGTCAACGCTATCGACTACATTGCCGAGCTTCGGCAGGCCGGCGATCTCAGCGAATTACCTGTCGGCAGAACAGTAGTGGTGATCGGCGGTGGTATGACCGCGATCGACATCGCCGTGCAAAGCCGCCACCTCGGCGCCGAGCAGGTCCACATGGTGTATCGCCGTGGGCCCGAGAACATGAGCGCCAGCGCTTTCGAACAGGCGCTGGCACAGACCACCGGCGTCACGATTCACCACCGTGCACCGCCGAAACGCATTCTCGGCAATGGCCACGTAACCGGGGTTGAGTTTGAAACCGACAGCGGCAAGTTCGTTCTCTATGCCGACGTTGTCTTCAAGGCGATCGGACAACACCTCGGCGGTATCGAAGGGCCCGCTACTGAAAACGGCCGCATTGTTGTCGACGGGTGGCACCGCACGTCGATGGACAGGGTCTGGGCTGGCGGGGACTGTGTCATTGACGGTGACGACCTGACCGTGACTGCGGTCCAGCACGGCAAGCTTGCCGCTATCGATATTGATCGCCACCTGGGGGAGCAATAAACATGGCTGACCTCAAGTCGAAATTCCTGGGTATCGAATCACCAAACCCGTTCTGGCTGGCCTCGGCTCCGCCGACCGATAAGGCCTACAACGTGAACCGGGCATTCGAGGCTGGCTGGGGCGGCGTCGTCTGGAAAACGCTGGGCGAAGACGGCCCACCGATTGTCAATGTCAGCGGACCGCGGTACAGCGCAATTCACAGCAACGAACGCCGTGTTATCGGCTTCAACAACATCGAGTTGATTACCGACCGCCCCCTGCAAACCAATCTCGACGAGATCCGGCAGGTCAAACGCGACTGGCCTGATCGTGCCGTCGTCGTTTCCGTCATGCTGCCGATGAATGAGGCGACATGGGCGAAGCACCTCCCCATGATCGAGGACACAGGCGCTGACGGACTCGAACTCAACTTCGGTTGCCCGCACGGCATGTCCGAGCGAGGCATGGGCGCTGCAGTTGGGCAGGTGCCCGAGTACATCCAGATGGCAACGGAGTGGGCCAAGAGTGCCGCATCGATACCGGTAATTGTGAAACTGACCCCGAACGTCGCCAGCATTTTGCCGCCCGCGAAAGCCGCGCTGGATGGCGGCGCTGACGCCGTGTCCCTGATCAACACGATCAACTCGATCATGCGCGTCAATTACGACACGCTGACGATGTACCCGACGACGGATGGCATGGGGACGCACGGCGGTTATTGCGGCGAAGCTGTCAAACCCATCGCGTTAAACATGGTCGCCGAAATTGCGCGCACAAAAGCGACGAGCGCGCTCCCGATCTCGGGGATCGGCGGAATCACGGATTGGCGTGACGCTGTCGACTTCCTCGCGCTTGGCGCCTCGAATGTACAAGTGTGTACGGCCGTGATGGTCTACGGCTTCAAGATCATCGACGACCTGGCTGACGGGCTCTCCACCTTCCTTGACGACAAAGGCATGGAACTCAACGACCTGGTCGGCAAGGCTGTCCCGACCGTCACGGACTGGCAGCACCTGAACCTGAACTACGTCGAAAAGGCAGTTATCGACCAGGACCTGTGCATTAACTGCGGTCGCTGCCATGTTGTCTGCGAAGACACGTCTCACCAGGCAATAACGAACAACGTCAACGGGGAACGACGCTTCGAAGTTATCGACGATGAATGCGTCGGCTGTAATCTGTGCGTTAGCGTCTGTCCCGTAGACAGCTGCATCACAATGCACCAGGTCAGTGATGACAAAGGCGCGAAACTCGCCTGGACGGACCACCCCAACAACCCGATGCGGAAATAGTCCATGACCCTGGCCAACGAAGACCTGATCAACGCGGCGACGGAAGCCCGCAAGAACGCCTACTGCCGCTACTCGAACTACCGGGTTGGCGCGGCGATCGTCGACGATCGCGGACATCTGCACGTTGGTTGCAACATCGAGAATGCCGCGTATCCGCTTGGCAGCTGCGCCGAAGCCAGTGCTATCGGCGCGATGGTGCAGCAGGGCGGCAAACGCATCGTCAAGATTGCCGTGGTCGGCGGCTCAGGTGACATCGGACCGTGTACGCCCTGTGGCGGTTGTCGTCAGCGGATCAACGAGTTCGCCAGTAGTGAGACGATCATCCTGACCATCGACGACAGCGGAGACTGGCAGGAGTATTCGATCGACGACCTCCTGCCCGCCTCATTCCATATGCCCTGAGAAGCCGGCGCGCTCTACTCTCTCCTACGGCTGAATCCCCCGACCCGGCGTCCACGGCACTCTCGCCGTATCCATCGCCTGTTTGAGCGCCGCGTAGTCTGTGTCGACCAGTCGGGTTAGATCGGCAACTGTGTCGTCGTAGAGCTTGCGCGCTATGCGCAACGATTCCTGCTGAGCCTCGGTGGGGCCATAAGCGCTGCTCGTCGGGTCGAAGCGGGCATGCCAGAGTCGTGCCTGGACCGACATGATCGCGAGATCGTTGTACATATCCCGTTGCTCGTTACCCGAAAGAACCTCTCCAGCCGCCTTCAGCTGCTGCTGAATGGAGTTCGCAAGCTCGTAGAGCGAACCATCCGTCAACGAACGATGCAGCGTCGCTTTAACCGCATCGAGTTCACCAATGACGGCTTCAACCGATGTCGCGGTACCTGCAGCTGCACGGATCAGCTCGTCGACCTGCGACTCGTAGATCACGCGTTGTTGCTGTGTGCTGCCGGCAAGCACCGGGTCCGGGCGAATCGAGACAACGTCGAATGATTGCGTTTGATCAAGATCAGTCAACGCGCCGTCAATCCGCTTGTGCATTGAGACAGAGAATCGTCCTGGCACGACCAGGACGCCAGCACCTTCGTGCGCTTCCTCACCCTCTTCTACGAGTACCCAGGGATCGATCGACGGATAGCGCAGGTCCCACGACACTCGGTTGAAGCCCGCACTGGCGGGTGCAATAACCTGGTCCACAACGCTGCCGTTGGCGTTCCTGATTACGAAGACTATGGCGGGTGCATCCTCGCGTGATTCCGCGATGACGGTATCCCAATCCACAGCGACTACATCTTCGTTCTTCTCTTCCTTCTCTTTCTCCACCTTGCGGCGCGCGTCCTTGCTGCTCATGACTTCATCGGAGAGGTAGTAGGTGAACGTGGCGCCAAAGGCCGGGTTCGAGGCAGTGAAAAACGAATCGCCCTGGCTCGACTTACAAGCAGGCGTATCGCAACCGCGTGGACGTTTCGGCACGTACCAGTCTGCCTTACGTACAGGAAACAGGACGCTGCCACTCTTCAACACGCTATCGTTAACATCGCGTAACGGTGTGTAGTCATCAAGTATGTAGAAGCTGCGACCGAACGTGGCGCCGACAAGGTCGTTCTCACGTTTCTGGATAACCAGGTCACGGAACGAGATATTCGGAGCACCGCCCTTGAGCTTCGTCCACGTGCCACCACCGTTCACGGTGAAGAACACGCCAAACTCGGAACCAACAAACATGAGACCCGGCTTCACGTGATCCTGGACGACGCGCCAAAGAACGTGACGCTCCGGCAGGTTGCCCGCGATGCTCTTCCAGCTACGGCCACGATTGTCGCTCCTCAGGACATAGGGCGAGAAGTCGCCGTTCTTGTGATCGTCGACGACGACGTAAACCGTGTCGGCATCGTAGAGATCCGCCTTGATGTCGTTGACGAAGAAGCGGTCGGGCACGCCCGGCAACTTGTTGATCGTTCGCCAGTTCGCACCACCATCTTCACTTATCTGGATCAGGCCATCATCGGTTCCCGCGTAGACAAGACCCTCGACCAACGGTGACTCAGACAGCGACGTGATCGTGTTGAATTGCGACATCGCCCACAGGTCGCGCGGTGCATCATAGCTCCAGGCGCGCCCCATGATCGGCTGACGTATGCGGTTCTCATTGCGCGTCAGGTCGGAGCTGATTGGCGTCCAGCTGTCGCCGTAGTTGTCACTTTTCCACACGCGCTGCGTACCGAAATACAGCGTCTTCGAATCGTGCGGGCTGATAAGAATCGGCGAATCCCAGTTGAACCGGTCAGGCGCTTCGCCTTCCCTCGCCTGCGGCTTGATGTAGACCTGCTCACCTGTGCGGCGATCGTAGCGAGTGAGGTTGCCTTGCTGCCACTGCGCATAAATGATGTCGGGATTGTCGGGGTCGACGGCAGACTGATGTCCGTCACCGAACATCGTCACATACCAGTCGCTGTTCCGAATGCCGACCATGTTGATCGTGCGTGATGGCCCACCCTGGCTGTTGTTGTCCTGCGTACCGCCATACACGTTGTAAAACGGTTCGTCGTTGTCGACCGCGACCTTGTAGAACTGTGTGATCGGCAGGTTGTTTACGAAGCGCCAGGTCGCGCCAAGGTCAAAACTCTCGTACACGCCACCGTCAGTACCGATAAGCAGGTAGTTCTCGTCATCCTCGCGGAACGCGAGCGCGTGGTGGTCACCGTGTTTGTTTTCGGCTGGTTGCGGAATGAAGTCATCGCCGCCATTTGTCGTCATGCGCATCAGCGCGTCCATCTGGTAGACGTGCCCTTCGAAATGCGGACTCGCAAAGATCTCCTGGTAGTAATGCGGGCCAGTGCCGCCGGACAGGTAATCATTCTTCTTTTCCCAGCTCTCGCCGCCGTCGTCCGAACGCCAGAAACCACCCGTACGGTTATTGAGTTCGATCGTCGCGTAGATCGTGTCGGGGTTTTGCGGGCTAATTGCCAGTCCCGTCTTGCCCATCGATTCTTCGGGCAGACCATTGGTCAGTTCGCGCCAGGTCTCGCCACCGTCTTCCGACTTGTGGATACCGGTGGCCGGTCCGCCATCTATTACAACGGCAACACTACGCAGGTGCTGCCAGGTAACTGCGTACATGACGTTGGGATTGCGCGGGTCCATGTGAACTTCGTTAACGCCCGTGTACCGGTCATCCTCGTCGGTATTGCCATGACCGTCGCCCAGTACCTTGCGCCAGTTTTCACCACCGTCGGTCGACTTGTACAGGCCGCGATCGCCACCACCCGACCAGAGCGGACCCTGCACCGCTGCAAAAATCGTATTCGAATCACTGGGGTCGATACGAATCATGCCGATGTGCTCGGAGTTTTCGAGCCCCATCTTGTCCCAGCTCTTGCCACCGTCACGGCTGCGGTAGATTCCGTCGCCGTAGCCGACATGGCGACCGCTGACGTTCTCGCCGGTACCAACCCAAACCGTGTTCGGGTTATTGGGGTCGAGTGTTATGCAACCAATCGAATAGGAGCCCTGATCGTCAAAAACCGGCGTCCACGTGGTGCCCGCGTTATCGGTCTTCCAGACACCGCCGCTACCAACGCCGACGTACCACGTACTCGGGTCGGTCGGATCGATCACGATGTCGGCGATACGGCCTGACATGAAGGCCGGTCCGATGCTGCGCATCTCGAGGCCCATAAATGTTGCCTCGTTAAATCCCGGTTCGGTACTCTCTTCGGCAACCGCGGATGTAAGTCCGAGTGCGAATAGTGCAGTGGTTAGTATTGCGACAGCTTTGACGAATCTCATGACGACCCCTTCTTTATGCGTTTCTTTTTCGGCCTTGGTGCCGGTAGTTCTCTTTCGGTACGGACGAAGAGCTCAGTCAGCCACTCTGCGTCCTCAATCTCATCCTCGATGAGGAACGAATTCTTTGCGCCTTCATAGGGCGGTGCCTCGACAACCATACCTATGTACGCACGGCCCGCCTCCGTAGGTTTTACGAACAGCTGATTGTCGCAAATAAGCGCCACGACTTTACCGTTCAGGTACAGGGTGGTCCCACCGAACATATGGCGATAGGACAGCTCGCAGCCATTCTCTACCTGGTCGACGACGAAATCGATAAAGTCCTGATCGTTAGCCATTCATGGTCACCTCATGCCGCATCGGCAATGATGGTTGAGCGCCCATCGCGGTTGTCGCGACGGCACCCGCCGCGCACGCGAACTCAAGCGCGTCTTGTGGTGACTGTCCCTCGACGAGTGCGACGGTCAGGGCGGCTGTAAATGTGTCACCCGCTCCTGTCGTGTCGACCGCCTCAACAACCGGAGGCCGTGCCTCGGCGATTACCGTGCCATCCTGTTCCAGTGTAGCCAAACCTGCGCCGCGCGTGGTCGCAACTATCCCGTTGCAGGCCCGCAGCGTCTCACCGTACCAGGCAGACTCGGTCTCGTTAACGACAATGAGGTCGGCGCGCTGGAGCACGGACACGTCGATTCTCATGGCCGGCGCCAGGTTCACGCACAGGAACCCCGTAAACCTGTCGGCTGCCCACGCCACTGTATCGACGGGCACTTCGAGCTGGCAAATCAGCGCGTCCGACGCCGGTATATCGACGTCGTTCGGGGTCAGGTACCTGTTAGCTCCCGGGGCGACGACAATCTGGTTCTCCCCGGACGGCGCAACCGCGATCAATGCCGTGCCGGTTGGTACGCCGGGAACTGCCGCGCAACGCGACAAGTCGACGCCGCCTTCCTGCAGCAGCGCCAGCGCCTCTCCCGACGCTGCATCGTCGCCCACTCTTGCGATCAGCGTGACTTCCGCGCCCAATCGCTGTGCCGCCAATGCCTGGTTCGCACCCTTCCCGCCCGGGTAGCGATGCAGTTCGGCATCCGTGACGGTCTCGCCAGGAGCGGGTAGTCGTGCCGCCTTCGCAACGATGTCGAGGTTGACCGAACCGATGACAGTGATGGACGGCATCATCTGTCCCCGAACCGTGCGAGGCGCTCGATCAGCAATTCATAAAAGCCCGCAGGATCGACGTCACTTGCCCAATCGACATTGTGCGGCCGGTCGGTGACGTGCCAAAAATCAACGGCCGTGTGGCCGAGCGTCAACTCAGACTCTTTTTCCACAGACACATTGCAGCGTTTCGTCTCAAACAGGTCGGGCCGCAGCAACCACGCCACCGTGCAGGGATCGTGCAGAGGCGCACCTTCGGAGCCGTATTTCTTGGTGTCGTAGCGGTGGAAAAAACTCAACATATCGGCGGTTGCTTCGGCAACGCCATTGCCAAGCTCTCGAATACGCGCGACGCGCTCGCGCGTCGACAAGACCCTGTGCGTGACATCGAGGCCCATCGCTGTGACCGGCCTGCCGCAGTTGTAGATAATGTCCGCAGCGTGCGGATCGACAAGAATATTGAACTCAGCCGATGGCGAACGATTACCGCCCTCACGCATCGCTCCGCCCATCGATACAATCTCGCGTACGCCTTCGAGGGTGCGAGGTTCACGCTTGATTGCCGTCGCAATATTCGTCATTGGCCCGGTGGGAATTAAGGTGACAGTTCCCTTTTCGGCGTCGAGCAGGGTCTCGATGAGGTAGTCAACGGCATGTTGCTCCTGCAACGGCGTTTCGGGTTCGAAAACCTCGACGCCGTCGATGCCCGTGTTGCCGTGAATGTACTCGGCCGTTATCGCGTCGAGCACCATGGGCTTTTCGCAGCCAGCGTAAACAGGGACTGTCTGGCGCTGAGCGAGATCGCACATCATGCGCGCGTTGCGTTGCGTCAGTTCCAGCGGGACGTTCCCGGCGACCGTGGTGATGCCCAGCAAGTCGAGCTCGTCGGGCGACGACATCGCGAGAAACAGGGCGACAGCGTCGTCCTGACCCGGATCGCAGTCGATAATTATCGGGCGTGGCGCCACGGTGTCAGAACGTCAGCAGCAAGCCGGCCAATGCGGCACTCATCAGGTTCGAGAGAGATCCGGCGAGTACGGCCTTTAACCCCAGTTGTCCGATCAGATCCCGCTTCTCCGGGACCAAAACGCCAAGACCGCCGAGCAGAATCGCGATAGACGACAGGTTTGCGAATCCGCAGAGCGAGAACGTCACAATCGCGATCGTGCGCGAGCTCATGCCGGCCAGGTAGTCATTCAGGTGTGAGAACGCCACGAACTCGTTGAGTATCAGTTTCTCGCCAAACAACGCACCTGCGGCCTGTGCCTCCTCCCACGGAACGCTGAGTAAATACATCAGCGGCTGGAAGATCCTGCCAAGGATCATCTGCAGTGTCAGTTCGTATCCAAACCAGCCTGCGACCCAGCCTACGAGACTGTTGAACAGGGCGATCAGGGCCACGAACGCGATCAGCATCGCGCCAATATTGGCCGCGAGACGCAAGCCGTCGGTCGTGCCGGACGCAGCAGCGAGGATTACATTCTTGTGCTGGCTCTTCTCCATGACGAGTTTTTCATGCCCGCCAGCCTTCACGACCTCGTCGTCAGGCATGACGATCTTTGCCATGAGCAAGCCGCCCGGCGCCGCCATAAATGCGGCAGCCAGCAGGTACTTGAGCTCGGCACCCATCATCGCGTAGCCCGCAAGTACTGTTCCTGCAATCGATGCCAGTCCGGAGACCATCACCGCGAACATCTGCGCCTCTGTCAGGCCCTTCAGGTATGGCCGAACGGCGAGTGGAGCCTCGGTCTGGCCTACGAATACATTGGCGGCCGCATTCATCGACTCGACGGCACCCGTCCCAATTACCTTGTGCAGGAATCCGCCTACGAGCTTGACCACCCATTCCATAACGCGCAGGTGATAGAGCACCGACATCAATGCCGAGAAGAAGATGATGATCGGCAATACGTTGATCGCGAAACTGAAGCCGATTACGTCGGTGTCGGCGAGAGGTCCGAACACCATGTCGATCCCGGCCCTCGAAGAATTGATGACAGCCATCACGCCTTCGCTCATGACCTCGATTCCCCGGCGGCCCTTATCCCAATAGAGCACGATGACCGCGACAACGACTTGCAGGCCGAACGCGGCCCCAACGATGCGCAGGTTGATTGCCTTGCGATTGCTCGAGAACAGGAACGCGATTCCAAGAATCGCAGCAATACCGGCAATACCGATGAAGTTGGACATGATTTCCCCCGGCCACTTCTTATTATTCGTGCGCGTAGTTTACCGCATCACGGGCATCTAACCGGTCAATATCTCACAGATTACGGGCCGTTCGGGCGGTGTGCCCTCCCCCAAGGTAATCGCTGCCAACAGGTTTCTTTCAGCCGCATCCGCGTCTTCCAGAGAGGCGGCATGTACGACAGCCAGGGGTCGATCCTCGCCCAGGCTCATGCCAATCGACGCGATGTCGCTAAAGCCGACGGACAGGTCCAGCGCCTGCCCGACTTCACGTCGGCCGCCGCCGAGTTCAATGATCGCGTTGCCAATTGCCCGTGTGTCGACCGCGGTCACAACGCCGTCCGCATGCACCGCTCGCACCACCGGCGCTTTCGGCAAGTAGGTTGCATGGCTTTCCATGAAGTCAGCTGGCCCGCCCAAAGTCTCAACCATATGGGCGAATACTTCAGCAGCGCGGCCGCTCACGAGAGCCTCTTCACAACGCGCCAGCGCAGCTTCCCTATCGCTTTCCTTGCCTCCGACGACCAGCATTTCGGCACAGAGTCCGAGGACCACTTCACGCAGGCGGGGATCCTGTTGCTCGTTACGCAGGAACAAGATGGATTCTTCGATCTCCAGCGCGTTGCCGGCCGTCGTACCGAGTACTTCATTCATGTCCGTGATCAGCGCGTGTGTTTTCAGACCCGCCTTTGCCGCCGTACCGATGATGCTGGTCGCAAGCTCCCGCGCCCGCTCGGGCGTCTCCATGAACGCCCCGGTACCGACCTTAACGTCCATTACGAGCCCCTGGAGGCCGGCCGCGATCTTCTTTGACAGGATAGATGCCGTGATCAACGGCACCGACTCGACAGTGCCCGTGACGTCTCGTATCGAGTAAAAGCGCCTGTCGGCTGGCGCGAGGTCTTCCGTCTGCCCGATGATCGCGCAACCGGTCTTCTTCACGGCCTCACGAAATGCATCAAGGTTCGGCGTCGCGTCGTAGCCGGGAATCGCTTCGACCTTGTCGGTCGTCCCCCCCGTGTGCCCCAGGCCACGCCCGGAAATCATCGGTACATAGCAGCCGCAGGCAGCCACGATCGGCGCCAGCAGAAAGCTGACCTTGTCGCCAACACCACCCGTTGAGTGTTTATCGACGATCGGCGCATTGAACACCTCCGGACTCCACTCGAGCACGGTGCCGGAAGCCGCCATCGCTAACGTTAGCTTCGCCGCTTCGTCGAAGCTCATGGAATTCAGGAATATCGCCATTGCCAGCGATGAAACCTGTTCGGCCGGCAGGCTGCTGTCAGCAAGTCCATCGACGAAGAACTGAATTTCCTCGTCGCTCAGCTCGAAGCCATCGCGTTTCTTACGAATTACGTCCGTGAATAACATGACTTTCCTTATTCGAATCCTCGCAGGGGCAGATCGTCGCCGCGTTGCAGCCAGTTCTCAGCCGGGTAGTGACAGTGGCGGTCGATCACATGCAACGTATATGCATGCCTGGACCTTGACGAGCGATTCGCTGCACTCAGGTGTGGCGCACGACCGTCAAAGATGACCAGCGTACCTGCTTCCGCTTCGGCGGCAACCTTATGCTCCTCGGGCCACGGTGTCTCATCGAGCACTTCGGTCACGAGTTGGCCGTCGGACTTGCGATAGTTACGTTTCTTTAGCGGCAGTTTGTGGGCGCCAGGAATAAACTGCATACAGCCGTTCGCAAGCGTCGCATCTTCCAGCGCAAACCAGAACCCGATGCAGGACTCCGGTTCGGTGTAGATATAGGTTGAGTCCTGGTGGCAGACAACCTCACCGCCAAAATTCGGTGGTTTGAAAATGTACATCGACTGCAAAATAGCCGGGTCCTCGAAACCCATTGCACTGGCCGCTGCCGCAAGCTCGGGTGTTCGCGAGAAGGCATCGAACACAGGATCGAGGTCGTGCATTGCATGGCCCATCTTGTTCAGGCTGTGCTCCTTCTCCTGGCGCAACTCACCGTTTTCATCGAATGCATCATCTTCGAGGAAGAACCGAATCTTGTCGCCCGAATCGATGAAATAGCTGTCATCGAGTTGCGTCTGTTTCGTCGTGGAAAAAATACTCCGAACTTCTGACGGGTCAAACGCATCAACGAGTTCCAGTGCTCGTCGCCGCAAGCGAGCACACTCATCCTTCGCCACGAAGCCTTTCAGGACGATCACGCCGGCAGCACGAAACGCCGCGACCATGTCGTCGGTGAGGCGGCCGCCGGGCGGCGTATCGTACGACGGAATCATGTGATTGGATGCTACAATTGGCGTCAAAAGGGAGCCTCATGAAAAGAATAAGTATTTGTTTTTCCTTTGTTTTTGTATCACTTAGCCTGATCGCCTGCAACCCCGAAACCGCGTCTGACCCGGTCTCGGCTGACAACGACCAAATCGACCTTATTGTGAGAGGCGATCATGTCGTCAGCATGGACGCGGCAGGTACGGTCATCGAGGGCGGCGCGATCGCCGTCGATGAGGGCGTGATCCTTGCGATCGGCAGCGCAGCCGACATCGAAGCGCAGTATTCCGCGGTTGAAACGCTGGACGGCGAAAATCGTGTCGTGATGCCGGGTCTCATTAACGGGCATTCACACGCGGCCATGACATTGCTGCGCGGCGTCGCCGACGACCTTGCGCTGATGGACTGGCTGCAGAACTACATCTTTCCGGCCGAAGTAGAGTTCGTTGACGCGGAGTTCGTGCGCATCGGTACCGAGCTCGCATGCTGGGAGATGATTCGTGGCGGCACGACGACCTTTGTCGATATGTACTACTACCCGGACACGGTCGCCGAGGTCGTCGACAGCTGCGGCATGCGGGCGATGGTATCTGCGACGGTAATCGACCAGCGCAGCCCCGACGCCGAGAATGCCGGCGATTCCCTATCCAAGGGCAATGGTTTCATCGAGCGCTGGCAGGGCAGGAACTCGCGCATCACCCCCATCTTCGGCCCACACGCGAACTACACACTGAATGCCGATCAACTGAAGGCCACTCGAGCAGCCGCCATGAAGTACGGCGTGCCGATCAGCATTCATATGTCCGAGTCGCCGTTCGAAGTGCAGTATTCGAAAGATACCTACGGCATGACGAGCATCGCGATGTTCGAGTCAATCGGTTTCCTCGACGGACCGACGATTGCAGCGCATGTCGTCTGGCCGACAAAAGAAGAAATACCGATTCTTGTCGAGCGTAAGGTCGGCGTCATTCACAACCCCACATCGAATATGAAGATCGCGTCCGGGATAGCACCCATTGCCGAGATGCTCGATGCCGGTGTTCGCGTCGGGCTTGGCACCGACGGTGCCGCCAGCAACAACGACCTGGATATGTGGGAAGAGATGCGCCTCGCAGCGCTTCTGCAGAAAGTTGACCGCATGGATCCCGAGGTGCTTCCCGCCATCACAGTGCTCAGGATGGCCACCAGTGGCGGCGCTACCGCGATTGGTCTTGGCGAGACTATCGGTTCGCTCGAGGTCGGCAAGCGTGCCGACATGATCCAGGTGGCGTTCGACGACGTTCACCACGTGCCCACGTTTGATGTCACCTCACACCTTGTCTACGTCAGCGATGAACAGGATGTGGCGTCTGTCGTTGTCGACGGACAGATCCTCATGAGGGAGGGCGAGATGCTGACGCTCGACACGGATCGCGTTGCAGCCGAAGCCAAGGCCCTGGCGGCGAAGATCCAGGCAGCGCTCAACGCAAGAAACAGCGCACGCTGATCATTATTGGATTAGAAAAACAGGGAGAAACGTCATGACTATTGAAAGCATCCTCGTACTACTCGTTATCGGTGCTATTGCCGGCTGGCTTGCGGGCAAACTCATCAAAGGCGGAGGCTTCGGCCTCGTCGGCAATATTGTTGTCGGCATCATCGGTGCGATCATCGGCAAGTTCGTCTTCAATCTCCTCGGTGTCACGGCCGGCGGGATACTCGGCACGATCGTCATGGCGACCATAGGCGCTGCGATACTTCTGTTCGTTGCAGGGCTATTCAAGAAATAAAAACAAGGGGACACACATGGGTAAGAATATTGCTGCCGGCATCGCCGGCGTTGTCATCGCCATGGCTCTGGTTTGGTTGGTAGAGAAGATCGGGCACGCGGTATACCCGCCGCCACCTGACCTCAATTTCGCCGATCCTGACGCCATGCGTGCGTACATCGAGACTCTGCCGCTCGGCGCTCTTTTGTTTGTTGCAGCAGCGTGGTTCATTGGCACGCTTTGCGGCACCTGTGCCGCCTGTGCAATCGGTACCGCGAAACCCATGATCTTTGCGATGGTTGTTGGCGGACTCATGCTCATCGCGACAATCATGAATCTCGTTATGATCCCGCATCCGCTGTGGTTCTCGGTACTGGGTATTGTGGGTATTATCGTGGCCGCCTGGCTCGGCACGATGTGCAAGCGCGCGACCGCAGGAAACGCTGCATGACGGCAGTCCAGGACCTGCTACCTCACAATCACTGCTACGGCTGCGGAGCCGACAATGACAAAGGGATGCAGATCAAGAGCCACTGGATCGGCGAGGAATGTGTATGCAAATACACACCGAAGCCGGAACAGTGTGCGGGTCCGGAGCACTACGTCTACGGTGGAACAATCGCCAGCCTGATCGACTGCCACAGCGTGGGAACGGCGCTCTCGAACTACTACCTGCAGGATGGTCGCAATATCGGCGCGGCGCCGGAGATCTGGTGTGTGACAGGCCGGCTGACCGTCAACTACCTCGCGCCCACGCCTATCGACAGGGACATTGAACTCCGCGCCACGATCGAGGAGTTCGGCGAGAGAAAGACGCTGGTAAAATGCCGCGTCTTCTCTGGCGACGTACAGACGGCCGAGGGTGAGGTGATTGCGATTCGAGTTTCCGATTCCTGGAAGCAGCAACCGTAAATCTATTGGCGCTGTCTACACCAGGTGCGAACCACCTGGTACGCCACAGGCGAGCCGCAACGGATAACACACCCTCACACGCCTGCGGCTATGGATTCGGGAATGTTATCCGCCGCGCCCGCTCAAGCACATCGCGGGTTCCAGGCCGACTCCACGCCGTGGTCAAGGACGGGGAGGGACAGGTAGCCGAATCCATAGCCGAGCTGGCAGTCTGACGAAAATACGTGTCGAGGAAGGAACTCGCGAGGCGTGTTCGGCTGCCTGTCAGTCCCCGTTCCTGCGCTTATGAAATCAGCGTTAGAGGAAGCTCGTACCGTAGTCCATCGGTTCCAGGCCGAAATGCGCAGCGAGCGTCTGGCCGATATCTGCGAACGTCTCGCGCCTTCCGAGTGACCCCGCCTTAATGCCAGCCCCGTACGCGAGTACCGGGATGTGCTCACGTGTGTGATCACTTCCCGGCCATGTCGGATCGCAGCCGTGATCGGCACACAAAACGAGCAGGTCGTCTTCTTGCATGATTTCCAGAACTTCAGGCAATCGGCCGTCAAAATACTCAAGTGCCGCCGCATAGCCTTCGACGTCGCGCCGGTGGCCGTAAAGCATGTCGAAATCAACGAAGTTCGTGAACACAATTGAGTTATCGTCAGCGGTTCGGACGGCCTCGAGCGTTGCCTCGAACAATGCCTCGTTGCCGCTTGCCTTGATCTTCTTCGTGATGCCCTTGTGTGCGTAGATATCGGCGATCTTACCGATACTGATGACATCGCCTCCCTTGTCGACCAGTTTGTCGAGAACGGTTGGTGCGTGTGGAGGCGTTGTCAGGTCACGGCGATTCGCCGTACGGACGTAGGTATCGGGGCCGTCGCCAACGAACGGTCGAGCGATAATACGGCCAATGTTGTATTCGTCGACGAGCTCACGTGCGATATCGCACAGGTCATAGAGCCGCTGCAGGCCAAACGACTCTTCGTGGCATGCAATCTGGAAGACGCTGTCGGCGGACGTGTAAACGATCGGCTTACCCGTCCTCACGTGCTCATCGCCGAGCTCGGCAATGATCGTCGTACCAGATGCATGACAGTTGCCCAGCACGCCGGGTAAGTCGGCCCGTTCGATGAGTTTCTCGAGAAGCTCGGGAGGAAACGTGTCGGTCTTGCCCGTGAAGTAGCCCCAGTCGAACAGGACGGGCAAACCGGCGATCTCCCAGTGACCGCTGGGCGTATCTTTGCCGCTGGAGAGCTCGGCCGCGTGACCATAAGCACCGATGATCTCGACATCCGTGTCAACTCCGGTCGCAAACTCGCCCGTGCTTTCCTGGCCGGCATGGAACAGACCCAGTTTCGCGAGATTAGGCAGCTGCAAAGGACCGTGTTCGGACGAGGCCCTCACGCGGGCGATGTTGCCCAACGTGTCGGAACCCGTGTCACCAAACGACTCGGCGTCGGCTGTGGCGCCGATGCCGAACGAGTCCAGAACGAGGATGATTGCTCTTGCCATAAATACTCAGACTACTGCAGGGCGAAGAAAAATCCCGCCAGCGATGCGTTTAACAGGTTGACCAGTGTACCTCCAATGACCGCCCTTAGACCAAGTCTCGCGATGTCGTGGCGCCTGGTCGGCGCGATGGCGCCCAGGCCACCCAGGAGGATGGCTATCGACGCGAGGTTGGAGAACCCGCACAACGCGAATGTGACGACGAGCTGCGTGTAAGGCGAGAGCGTGTCTTTTATCTCGACGAAGCTCACGTAGGCATAGAACTCATTGATGACGAGTTTCTGGCCGATCAGGCTGCCCGCCTGCGCAGCCTCGTCCCATGGCACGCCGATAAGGAACGCGAGTGGCGCAAACAGCTTGCCGAGCAGCCATTGCACGGTCAGGTCCTCAACACCGATCAGGCCACCAAACAACAGCAGCAGGCCATTTATGAGATAGATCAACCCAACAAACGCGACCAGCATTGCACCGACGCTAAGCGCTACCTGCATACCGGTCATTGCGCCGTTTCCGATCGCCTCGAAAATATTGACTGGCTCGTCTTCTTCCGCGACCTCCTCCTGTTCCGGCGCCTCATCGCGTGCCTCGGTTTCCGGCATCAGGATCTTCGCCATCATAAGGCCGCCGGGCGCGGCCATGAAGCTGGCGGTAATCAGGTACTTGAGCTCTACACCCATCTGCGCGTAGCCCATCATGACCGCGCCCGCGATCGTGGCACAACCACCTGTCATGACGGCAAACAACTCAGACTGCGTCATGCCCTTGAGGTAGGGGCGAACGACGAGCGGCGCATCCGTATGGCCGACGAAGATATTGGACACGGCCGAAACCGATTCAGCATGACTGGTCCCAAGCAACTTGTGCAGCCAGCCGCCGAAGGTTCCGACAACGCGCTGCATGATGCCCAGGTAATAAAGCACCGACATCAGTGCTGCGAAGAAAACGATGACGGGCAAGACACCAAAGGCGATCGTGAATCCGAGTGATGCTTCGATCTGCGTGCCGAACACGAACTCGATACCGTGCTTGCCCTGGTTGATCACGAACTGCACACCGCGAACGACATGATCAAGAAAACGACCGCCTGCCGGCACGTACAGAACAAACGCCCCGAGCGTGGCCTGGATCACAAACGCGATACCGACGGTGCGGCCGCTAATCGCCCCGCGGTTCGTCGAGAGCAGGGCCGCGAGCGCGAATATCGTCACGACGCCGACGAGGCTCATGATTACCTGCATGGGCAAATTCTCCGGGTCATAAGTACTTTTCCAGCTCGACCACGTACTCCGAATAGCCAAGGGATGAATAGAGCGCCCGCGCCGGGTGATTGCTGGCCATCACGCCAATTCGAAAACACTCTACGCCCTGCTCTTTTGCGTAAGTCTCGGCCGCCGACGTCAACGCACGACCGACGCCTTTTCCACGCCACTGTCGCAGCACGATCAGATCGGCGAGATAGCCGCTTTCGAAGTCGCCGTCTTCCACGCCCTCACCTTTGACGCGAGTCCACACCATTGCATATCCAGCGATCTCGCCGTCGAAATCGGCGACGAGAATCTTGCCGCAATGCTCTACGCAACGCCGAAGAATCTCGGGGACGTACTCATCCACGATGCTCGGCCCATCCGGAATACGAGGATCGAGCCTGTGTTCGTAGTCCTGTATTTCGATGACGCAGGCTCTCAAGCCATCAAAATCGGTCGCTGCCACGTAGTCACGAATCTGCATATTCAATCCGATGCGCGATATACGATTCGAGCCCGCCGAGCTCCGGTCCGACAGCGACAAATTGCCAGCCGAGCGCGCTACACGCATCACGGTCCCATGGCCCGTCGCCATAGTAAGTCACCGACTCGAAGCGGGCACCCAACTGTGACAAGGCAATCTCCATGATTCCTGTTCGTTCGTGATGATCATTCGATGTGGCGAGCGGAAAATCCGAGTAGTCCAGCCCGGCTGACCGGAGCTTGAGTTCCGCACTTTCGCGCCAACCGCCGGTTGCGATCGCAACCGCATGCGACGCCGACTCCCGCAACGATCTTAAGAGGTCACTGGCACCGGGAATTTCGATAAACGGGCCATTGCTTTCAACGTGGCCTCGCAACGAATCGACGAAGTGCGCTTTGATTTCGTGCTCGTAATCGCGTTTCGAAGAAATCTTATTGTCCGCCATGATCTGCGAGAGGACCCCGGTGTCAGTGACGAAGTCATAATCGTGCAATGACGGCCGCAGGTGGACGTCGCCAAAAACAGCTATGACCGCCTCGCGATACAGTGCATCGTCAACTGCCGCCGAGTGCAGTAGCGTTCCATCAATGTCGAAGATTATCGCGTGCACACCGAATCCTGACCTGCTAGTGAATTTTAAGTCCGAAGAACCCAACAATAACCGAAAGTGCCCACTGTAGGGACGTCGGCACCAGCAGTGTGACCTGGTTCAGCTCCATACAAGGTACTCCAGCTCACTCATTCCTAGCCATGTTGCCCCCAGTAGGTAAATGCCCACTTAATCTGGTACGCGAACAGGATTATTGCAATAACAGCCTGCACTCGATGTTGCCTTGATATTGCCCCGACGATGGCCGCCAGGATATTGAACGATGTGAAGATCTTGTACTCCAGCCCGAGGGAGGCAAAGTGCTCGGCCCCTTTTAGCCACGTATCGTACAAATCGATTACTGATGAGAAGCCGAGGAGGCCAAAGAACCAGACGCGTCTCGACAGGAAGTAGTCCTCGAATCCCGAATAGCCGTCGAGATCGGTCGGAAACAGCAGTGCACACATGAAATACAGCATCACTGCATAAGCGACGATGAACAGGTAATCCTGGAACAGCCAAACCTCGAGCGTCGAAAGACTAAATTCCCACCACCAGAAGAAGACCATGTTGAAGAACACGAAGCCCACCCACAACAGGTGGACCCAGTAGGTCGGGTGGCGTCCGGGATGCTGCACGAGTTCGGCAAGACCGCGCAAGAGATGCGCAATACCCAGGCCGACTATGATCGACGTCAGAACAGAGATGTATTCGAATAAGCCCAAGATGACTCCTTAAAAACAAAAGGCCCGACGAACGGGCCTCATGCAAAAACAAACATGTGCTCTTAGTGGTGTACCGGCTCCTGCGGCTCGAACGTACTTTCACCGTAGTATTCGGTACGCGTGTCCTCGATGTACAGGCCTTCAAGCGACATGAGCCATATCAGTACGAGCAATGCCGCTGGTGGTCCCAGTATCGCGATTTTGAGCGCGAGTCGTTCCCAACCCATGTGCATGAAAATCACGACGATGCCACTGGCCTTCAGGAACATGAACAGCATTATCAGGAAGGTTCGAAGCGCTCCATCATTCATGAAATCCGTCGCGTACGACATGCCGCTGAGTACGAATAGTGCGATCCACATAATCCAGTAGATTCTTAGTGGATGTTGTTGTCCTTCTTCGGCCATACCAAGTTCTCCTGCCAACTACCAGAGGTAGAAGAATGCAAAAATAAAGACCCACACAAGATCGACGAAGTGCCAGTAGAGGCCCGTAATCTCGACGATCTCGTAATTGCCACCGCGCTTCTCATAGAAGCCGTTCTTTACCCGAAACGCGATGACCAGCAGATAGATGACACCCGCCGACACGTGCATGCCGTGGAAGCCTGTAATCATGAAGAAACTGGAACCGAATTGTGCGGCACCGAATGGGTTCTCCCAGGGCCTGACGCCTTCAGCTATAAGTTTCGACCACTCGAACGCCTGCATGCCGACGAACGTCGCACCAAGCATTGCAGTTGCGACCATGAGCCAGAACGTCTTGTTCCGATCCTTGCGATAACCCATGTTCACGGCGAGAGCCATCGTGCCTGACGATGTGATCAGGACGAACGTCATAATCGCGATAAGCAGCAATGGCACCTGGTGCCCGAATGCTTGCAGCGCAAATACTTCTGACGGGTTCGGCCACGGATCGGTCGTTGCGATACGAACCGACATGTAGCCGACGAGGAAGCAGCTGAAGATAAACGTATCCGAGAGCAGGAAGATCCACATCATGGCCTTGCCCCAGGGCACGCCAAAAACCTGCCTGTCTTGCGACCAATCCTCTACCAGTTCAGACATTAGGACCCCTTAGGTCGATAACAGCAATCCAAATAGAATCAGCCAGACCAGCAACAGGAAGTGCCAGTAAATCGTACACAGCTCAACGCTGCGCCGAATCGCACTGCCTTCCGCCTTGCCGAGCAGGACGCGTGTCGTCGCCCTCGCCCACACATACATGCCACCCAGAATATGAACAGCATGAGCGCCGGTCAGGAAATAGAAAAATGCGTTCGACGGGTTATTCGTTATGAACTGCCCGCCAGCCTGTAATTGTTGCCACGCAATGAGCTGTCCCACGACGAAGCCAACTGTGAGAGCACCCGCAACTAGCAGACCAGGCTTAAGCCGAGAACTGTGACCGCGCACCGCGCCGTTGCGCGTCCACTGGAATGCGAGACTCGCGAGAATCAGCATTGCCGTGTTGGTCCACAGCAGCTGCGGCTCAGTCATCGGAACCCAATCGCCGAGCTCCATGCGTAAGGAGTAAGCACTCAGGATCAGGGCAAAGAACGACGTAACGACGGCCAGAAATGTCATCAACGCGATGAGCCGGGTATTGGCGCCGCCTCCCAGTGGCCCGTGATGCGCCGTTGCACTGACTTCCTCGGCGACCCAGGGCTGTGTGTTGAACGACTGCTTCAGCAGCCACCCGAGCAGAGTGGCCAGTATGATGGCAAGTGTAATAAGGCCGATTTCCACTAGTGGTCCTCTCCGTGGTCCCTGCCAACAGGCGCCTTGTCGGCCGGCACATTCTGCGGAATGAAGTCGTCCTCGTAGCCCGGCACGCTGTAGTCGTAGGCCCAGCGATGACACACGGGCAATTCATGGCCCCAGTTGCCGTGCTTCGGCGGGTGATCCGGCGTCTGCCACTCGAGTGTCGTCGCATCCCACGGGTTGGGATCCGATTTCGGACCGCGCGTCAGGCTCCAGATGATGTTCACGAAGAACAGGAGCTGCGCCGCGGCGACAAACAGCGCCGACATGGTGATAAACGCGTTCAGATCCTGAGCCGAAGCTGGCATGAACTCGGTATTGCCCATCGAGAAATAACGTCGGGGCACACCCTGGAAACCGAGGTAGTGCATCGGCAGGTAGATCGCGTAGGTGCCAAGGAACGTCATCCAGAAATGCCACTTGCCGAGCGTCTCGTTGTACATCTTGCCGGAGATCTTCGGCCACCAGTGATAGATGGCACCGAACACGACGAGTACGGGCGACACACCCATGACCATGTGGAAGTGTGCCACCACGAAGTAGGTATCAGACAGCGGCAAGTCGATCGTTACGTTGCCAAGGAAGAGACCGGTCAGTCCGCCGTGAATGAACGTGAATATGAAACCGATCGAGAACAGCATCGGAACCCGGAGATGAATATTGCCTTCCCATAGCGTCAGTACCCAGTTGTAGACTTTTATCGCCGTGGGTACCGCAATGATCAGTGTGGTCGTCGCGAAGAAGAATCCAAAGTACGGGTTCATGCCCGACACATACATGTGGTGAGCCCACACAACGAAGCTCAGGCCACCAATGGCGATGATGGCCCAGACCATCATGCGGTAACCAAAGATGTTCTTGCGTGCGTGAGTGGACAGAAGATCGGACACGATGCCGAAGGCTGGCAGCGCCACGATGTACACCTCGGGATGACCGAAGAACCAGAACAGATGCTGGAACAGGATCGGGCTGCCTCCTGTGTACCCCGGGTCCGCCCCCATTGACGAAATCGCGGGCATGAAGAAGCTGGTCATGAGCGTCTTGTCGAACAGCATCATGATGGCACTGACCAACAATGCCGGGAACGCGAGCAGGCCGAGAATCGTCGCGATGAAAATGCCCCAGACCGACAGCGGCATACGCATCAATGTCATACCGCGGCAGCGTGCCTGCAGGACCGTCGTCACGTAATTGAGGCCACCCATCGTGAACGCCACGATGAACACGGCAAGAGACGCGAGCATGAACAGGATGCCCCACTCTGTGCCCGGCGTGCCCTGCATGATTGCCTGCGGTGGATAGAGCGTCCAACCGGCGCCCGTTGAGCCGCCCGGCACGAAGAAACTGGCGACCAGGATGATGACCGACAGCAGGTACACCCAATAGCTGACCATATTCAGGTACGGGAACACCATGTCGCGCGAGCCACACATCAGCGGGATCAGGTAATTACCAAAGCCACCGAGGAACAGGGCGGTCAGCAGGTAGATCACCATGATCATGCCGTGCATCGTGATGAACTGGTAGTAGTTCTCAGGATTGATGAACGAGAACTGGTCCGGGAAACCAAGCTGCAGGCGCATCATTGCCGACAGCCCAAGCGCGATCAGGCCGACGAAAATCGCGGTAATACCATACTGGATGGCGATTACCTTGTGGTCCTGACTCCAGATGTATTTTGTGATGAACGTTTGCGGATCGTGATGTTCCTGTTCGTGATCACGATCGGCGATTGCAACGTAAGACATATACCCGACCCTATAGCGTGTTGATGTAGGCGATAAGATCCTTCATCGCCTGTTCGTCGTAGATCGACTGACCCATCAGTCCCATCTGGAAACCGTAGTAGTCCTGAGGATGTGACCCTCGAACATCAGTCCGGAAGTTCTGCAGCTGTCGTTCGAGATACCAGTCGGACATGCCCGCGACACGCGGTGCGTTGAGCGCCTGCACTCCCATGCCGTCCTTGCCATGGCAGTACGCGCAGACCCGGTACTCGTCCGCGCCAGCTCCGGCATCGCCTTCAACCGAGGCCGCTGTCGGGTTGTCCGGGAACGTACGAATATGCGCCACGATATTATCGACGGCCTGCTCGTCAGCCAGCGTTGCGACCATACCGATCATCTGCTGGCCAAACGTATCGCCCTGATGGGTGCCACGCAGGCCTTTCTTGTAGTTCATGATCTGGCGTTTCAGGTACCAGCCACTCTGGCCCGCGATTTTTGGCGCGTTCATCGTGGCGTTGCCTTCGCCGTTCTGGCCATGACACGTCGCGCACACGCCGTATTGCGCCGCACCGACAGACGCATTGCCGGCGGGCTTCGCGTTCAGTGCACTGTACGTCGACTGGTTCGAGAGCCAGGTGTCATAGTTATCCTGATCATCGACGATAACTGCGCCTCGCATCGTGTGGTGTCCGATGCCACACAACTCTTCGCAGAGTATTTCGAAGCGCCCCAATCTTGTAGGCGTCAACCACAGGAACGTGTTCATTCCTGGTACGAGGTCCATCTTGACGCGAAACTGTGCAACGGCGAAGTCATGCAGCACATCTTTCGAGCGCAGCAGGAACTTGACCGGCCTGTCTATCGGAATATGAATTTCGGGGTTGTAGACGAGAACATCGTCCTGGCCATTGGGATCGTCAGGATCCATGCCAAACGGGTTGTCATTGCTTATGCGTTCCGCATCGACCTCGCCGAGCTTCCCGTCTTCGCCGGGCATACGGAAGGTCCAGTGCCATTGCTGACCGACCGCTTCGACGACGTGTGCTTCTTCCGGAACATCGACGAACTTGGCCCATACGAACAGGCCCGGTGTCAGCATGGCCGCTACGCCGATCGCCGTCAGCGCGGTCAGCCACGTCTCCAGTTTCTTGTTCTCGGGCTCGTACGTCGCACGAGCGCCTTTCTTGTAGCGGAACTTGATGACGCAGTACGCCATGAACAGGTTGACCGCCACAAAAACGAAGCCTGTGACGTAGAGAGTAATGTCGACTGTGAAGTCCACCATTCCCCAGTTGGAAGCCAACTCGGTAAATGTCCAGGGACTTAATACGTGAAAAAGGAGCGAGCCAACGACGAGCAGAATCAAGACAACGGCAAAAGGCATACGACGTACATCCCCCGGTGTTGGTTATGTTTTTCTTCTTACCCCGCTGACCAACATACTGGAATTAGTACGTATATTCCACAACATCAAAGGCCGATATCGCGCTTGACTTTTTCTTCCGCCTTCTTCCAGTCCGACTGGAGTTTGTCTAACTCATCCTGCAACGGCCCGGTTAGCATCGCAGCCTCGGCTCTCAGATCAATTGGCGGAACGACCGCCACGATATTCGACGGAGTGGCCGATACCGACTCTTCGGGTGCCTGCCAGTTAACGATGGCAATAATGGCAACGGCCGCCGCAACGCCCGTGATCGTGCTCGCCCACCAGAATAGTGGCGGTTTCGATACGGCCGGACGATGCGTCTCGGTTGCGGGAGTCACGGCTCGAAGGGATGCGTCGATACGGCGGTCAAGCTCGTCGGAGACAGTAATATCAATGCGTTCTGCGTCCGCACGCAGTTGCTTTGCCAGTTTATCCATAGGCTTCACTTTGGTCCGCGGCGCTGTTCATTTGCGTTTCGAGCGCGCGCCGTCCTCTCATCAGGTTAACTTTGGTCCATGAAACGGACCGGTCCAGGGTTGTCGAAATATCGTTTACAGACATGTCTTCGGCGTAGCGCAGCCACATGGCCGCGAACACCTCGTCGTTGAGCGTTCGCCGTGCACTGACCCAGAGATTCTCTGTCTCCGAATCGGCGATGCATTGCTGCAGGGGATCGTTTTCTTCGTCACGCAGGTCGCCGATTTCCACTACATCCGGGCCACGCAGCTTCGCGGCATTGCGGATCGCAATCCGGTAAAGCCAGGTGCTGAAACGCCAGCGCGGATCGTAGGAATGGATGTAACGAAATGCTGCTATCAGCGTGTCCTGCAGCACGTCTTCGGCGTCCGCGAAACTCGCGCAGCGCGTCAGCAGGAAACGCAGGAGGCGCTCCCTGTAAAGCTGGGCGAGGCCGCAAAACGCATCCGCAGACCCCGCTTTCGCAGCAACAATCAGTTTCGATTCGTTAGTCACGTAAGGTCTTGACAACCAGGTCAGGGTCGATCGCGAGCGAGATACTCAGGCTGTTGCCCTTGGCTTCGACTTTGGTGCCCTGCAGCATGGCAACCGTCTCGGCGTCCATCTCGTCGTTGAAGGCCATGAGGCTGATCAGCCCGCGCACGACGCTGGCAAGCGACTCAGCCATTTCGGGTTCGGTGGTTATCAGCTTGGCCTCGAGCGCCAGTTTATTGGCGGCAGCTGCCATCAGAAAGGCGACCTGCTCGGTATTGCGCAGGATGTTCGAGTCCCAGTTGGAGTCCTCGTCGTCACCGACTGCGGCCGAATTCATGCCAGCCTGCAACATCGTCTTCTCAGCGGTCAGGACAAGCAGCGCGCCGTCGTGGCTGCCACTGCCTGCGATCTTGCCATTGTTGGCCAGCATCGCACGCATTTGCTCCTCGCTGCCCGTAATAACGACCTTGTCCCTGAGCGCGAGGCTCACCCAGGCTTCGTCCTCGAGCGACTCGAAGTCGATTTCGATATCGCCATCCACATATTTGTGGCTCTCGCCGTCTTCGGTGCCCTGGAAATGGTAATAGGTCTTTCCGGACGCTTTCTGCGGACTGAGATCACCGTCGGCAGCCACGAACGTCATGATCTTGTCCTTCGTCTCCTGGCTGATTTTGCCTTCGAACAGGACGACAGGTCCCTCACCCTCGAGTGAAAATGCGGTCAGGCTATCGAGTTCCTTGTCGAGATCTACACCCGCGTCCTCCTTGACGTCGGCAAACGCTTCGTCCTGCAGCCAGCCGTAGACACCTTTGCCCGGACCCTCTGCCCGCATCTGCGCCAGATCAATGTGGAAATACCAGACCGCGGATCCCGGAATATCATCGGAATTCGCCGCGGCGAGGCCAGGGACGGCCAGAAGCAGCCCAACAATCAGGATTTTCAAATAACGCATCGACATACCCTCTAATAAAGTTCTTATCCTGTTATAGGGGCCGCCAGCGGATTTGGTTACATCGGGACCGGCGCTATTTCCTGCTCGTGAGCCAACTCACACCAAACGTCAGCACCATGCCGGCGATAAAGCCCGGTATCGCTTCATAGAGACCGTAGTAGTCCGCCTTGAAGAACATCAGCCAGATTACGCTTGCCGCGAATCCGCCTGACATGCCGCATAGCACGCCGAGCCAGGTGATGCGTTTGTAATACAGAATGCCTATGACCGCCGGACCGAAGGCCGATCCCAGGCCCGACCAGGACGCGAGCACGAAGTCATAGATCACGCGAGGTTCCTGCACGCCGAGCACGACAGCGATGACGCCAATCACTACGGTGAAGATCTTGCCGTAGTTGGACAGGCGCTCCTCGCTCTCCTTACTCCCCATGATCTTCTGGTAGGTGTCGCGTACGACTGCCGAGGACGCCAACAACAGCAGGGAATCAACCGTAGACATGATCGCTGACAGCACGACGACGAGTAGCATTCCCGAAATAACGGGTGGGAACAGGTTGCTCGAAATGACGGGGAAGATCGTTTCGTGATCCTCGAGCCCCGGGAACAGTGCGCGGCCCGCAACGCCGGTCGTTACTGCACCGACTGTGAATACGAGCATCACGATCACGGACATGATGCGCGCCTTCTTGATCTCACCATCGTCGCGTGCCGACATATAGCGAATCAGGAGCTGTGGTACGCCAAGGAACGGCAGCCCAACAGCGACAAGGCTCGCGATGCCTATTAATGCTGGTGCGTTGGAGATCGCGAACATATCCAACAAGGCCGGGTCCTGCTGCATGAGTGAGAACTTCACTTCGCCCCAACCACCAGACGCGATAATGGCCGCCGCGGGTACCGCGATCAGGCCGAGCAACATCAACACGCCCTGCACAACATCCGTATAGGAAACAGCTTTGTAACCGCCGACGAATGTGTAGCCAATAATGAATACTGACCCCACGATAACGCCGGTCTCGTAGTTCATGCCGAGGAAACTCGAGAAAGCCTTGCCGGTGGCGACCATCTGGGCCGTCACATAGGTCGTGACCATGACAACGATGATGAGTACCGCAACTATGCGAATAAGATTCCCTTTGTCGGCGAACTTCGCGGTCAAAATATCAGGAACGGTTATCGCGTCCGTCTCATCGCCCAGCGCTTTCAGGCGCCTCGACACCAGCCACCACGATGCAGCGATGCCGGCGATTTCGCCGACGACAACCCAGTACGCCTGCGCGCCAACGAGGTAACCCATCCCCGACAATCCGAGCAGCAGCCAGCCACTCTCTCCGGTGGCGTTCGTACTAAACGCCACAACCCAGAACGGCAGCTTCTTGCCGGCGAGGTAAAAGCCCTCAAGCGTATGCGTCTCGCGGCGACTCCAGATAGCCAGCGCGGCGAGAATGCCGAGATAAACGATTAAAACGGTGACTGTAGTCGTCATCTGAGACCTGCCTGTTCCGAAAATGAACCGATGGGTGAACCCGGCGGTACTGTTGCCGGGATCAGGGTTTCGATTGCTGCGGGGTCATTCTGCAAGCGTGCAATCTCATGTCGTGCAAACGCGATGTGTGCCCGCATCGCCGTGTCCCGTGGCGACCGTTTTGCAAGCCAGGTATCGAGCTCCTGAACTGCAGCGAACGATAACGCACGTACATCCGTACCGGCATTCACATCAAACGCAAGGCCGAGCAGGCCGTACAACACCTGCATATTCGTTTGACGGCGAATAGTGGCTTCAATCCCATCGCCACCTTCCGCGTACCAGCTCGCTCCCAGCAGTCCGCTCGTAACCGCCTTGAACCCGGGCGCACCCGACCGCTCAAGTCGCGCCGCCCTCTCCGGGTTCAGGAGTACCTGCAACGTCAGGGCTACGGCGCTGCGTGCCGGAGCAATGGTATCGAAATTCACGCCCGTTTCGCTGGCAAAGGTCTCGCGCGACTTCGGATTGTTCGGAACGCGCGGCGTAATAGCATCCGCGAGTCGTTGCGGCAGTCTCAATGCGGCCGGATCGAGCGTTCCAAGCAGCGCGTCGATAGCCTGCTGCTGGCGAGCAACTGCCACAGGGCGCGCGTCAGCCTGCGCATCGCCGCGCAATCGGTAGTTGAAGTACTGACCGCCGACGAGTTTGCCAACCGCCCTGATCTGGAATCGATGCAGCAGGTAGATCGGCACCAGCGCTTCTTCGATAGTCGCAAGCGGTCGACCCATGCGAATGTTGCGCTCCGAAAAGCGCTGCAGCGCGATTTCTCGAACGCGCATCAGGTGCTCGAGTTCGGCAATAGCATCAGCACCGTTATCCCAAAGGTTGCCATCGGGATGCGACGTGGAAACCGAACGGGAATCACCGTCCCCGATATATTTGAATCCCTGCGCGATCGTTTCGTTCATGATCTGGTCGCGTGCTGCCGTACGATCCGTGCCTTCGGGAAAGTCCTGGTAGGCATAGAGCACCGTACGTTTGTCCCACTCGCCAATACCGACGTCATAGGCGTCAGACAGGTCGAGTTCGCCGTCATCCGTAATGCGGACCAGCGGGAACGGGTAATCCATGACCGACGCGCGATCCTGCGTGCTCGCGGCGAAGTTATGCTCGAAGCCGAGCGTGTGCCCAACCTCATGTGCCGACAACTGACGAATGCGCGCCAGCGACATTTCGAGCATTTCGGGCGGCACTGTTTCATCTTGGTAAGGTGCGAGGAGGCCCTCGGCGATCAGGTAGTCCTGGCGAACGCGCAAAGACCCGAGTGACACATGACCCTTCAGGATTTCGCCCGTCCGCGGATCGAGTACCGAAGCGCCATAGGACCAGCCACGTGTCGAGCGATGTACCCACTGGATAATGTTGTAGCGCACGTCCATGGGATCAGCACCCACCGGCAGCATTTCAACGCGGTACGCGTCTTTGTAGCCCGCTGCCTCGAAAGCCTGCGCCCACCAGCGCGCGCCTTCCAGCAAAGCGGACCGCATCGGCTCGGGCACACCGCGGTCCAGGTAATACACGATGGGTTCGACAGCCTCGCTGACTCCAGCCGTGGGATCGACCTTTTCCAATCGATGGCGTCGACCGATGTCGAGGAACAAGGATTCGCCAATTGGTGTCGCGTAGTCAGCGTATCCGGACGCGTCGTAACCGAGGCCGATTACACCGCTCCGCGGCTCGAAGGGCAGTGGTTCGTAGTGTTCATCAGGCAGGCGAACAAACGAATGGTGCACGTGCACCGTCAGTGCGCTCCGGTCAGGAATAACAGTCGGAAGGTGTTGACCCGCGGTCTCGCCAACAAACGTCACGATCGCTTCAACTTCAGTGTTGTCGGGAAACGCTTTCGTACGCGGCAAATATATTGCCGAGCGCGAGTCATCAACATGAAACGAGCCCTCGCCCATCATCGCGAGGCGCCCCGCGACTCCATGCGAATCGCGCACAAAAAATGCCGTGGCGTCGATGATCGTGGAGTCACCATCGTCGTCGATGTCGGTAAAGCCCCAAATTACAGACCGTGCAAAAGACTCGGCAATGGCCTGGCGCTCATCGGCATTGTCGCTGTTCGCGCGATACCGCAGGTTGTCCTCGACAAGCAGGACCTTCGGCCCGCTGCGCAGGAATCGAACAATCTTCGTATCGCCGAGTTGGCCGCGATCGAGCCCGATATCATTTGAACCAATGCCACGCGGCAATGACGACTGGTAAAGAAATGGCGTGTCGAATTCGTCGACGCGCACCAGCATTCGACCGGTTGCGTCATCCCACCAGATGTCCACGAACCCTTCAAATGACTGGTACTTGCCGAGATCGAGTGGGACCGGCTCGGCCGCCTGGCCGCCAACAGCCAGCAGCAGGCACAGCACGATTGACGAAACCGAATATCGCTTGGGCATTACTTCTCCTTCAGGGCCTGACGGACAGTCCGCCATCGACAGTCAGGGCACCGTGCCCAGCGAGCATCCCCGCCATCGACTCGGACGTCGTCATACGGCCGGCGATAATTCCGGAAATCAGAAGGAAGGTGCCCATCGCCAAGCAAATACTCGGGCCAGGTGCGCGTAATGCCACAGTAGTAAACGCCCGCGATAACCAACACCTGGAAAATGTTGATGAGCAGACTGTCGCGCTTGACGGCTTTGGGAAAACGCAGGCGTGAAACCATGAGCAGCGTGAGCACGAACATCAGCACCGGCATATACAGGTGCAGTGGGAGGAGCGCTGCGATATCCGGGTAATGAATCAGGACCAACACGACAGCCGGCACCATGCCGCCACCCGCGGCCGTGATCGGTATGCCTGCGAACCATCCGGTGCTCGGCTGATCCGATACCAGGTTGAACCGGGCCAGCCGCATCGCGCCAGCAAGGGCAAATACGGCGATAGCCACGAGCAGCACCCAGAACTGGCCGGAGTCGTACTCAACATTGCCAATCTGCATACCTGCATTGAGCATCAGTACAGCAGGAGCAACGCCGAAGGATACGAGATCGGCCATCGAGTCGAATTCGGCGCCGAAGTCCGACGTTGCCTTGAGCAGGCGAGCAGACAGGCCATCCATGACATCCAGCAAGGCACACCAGACAATGATCCATGCAGCAAGTTCAAGATCGCCAAGCTGCGTGGTCACGATCGACGCGACGCCGAGCAAGAGGCTGAGCGCGGTAAAACTGTTGGGTACCGTGTAGCGGAGAGGGATCAAGGGCTTTTCCAACCTCTTGTTATTCGTACGTCCATTCTGCATCCGGCGGCGTTTATTATCCACCATCATGGGGCTATATCGTCAGCCGCCCCACCAGTTGATGTTGCGGACATTGGCGCCCGAGCCGGTAATGCCGATGGGGCCCCGCGGCACCGTCAGCTGCATACGTACTCCGTCACGATCGATCTCGATGACCACGTCCTGGCCGGGCTCACCCTGCATGGTCTGGCGCCGCAAGTCACCTACATCAAACAAACGTCGACCATCGTAGCTAACCAGCTGGTCACCAGGCTGCAACCCTGCGTCGTTTCCCGGCGATCCACTGAGTACCTGGCTTATTCGGACCGCGGTGGGCTGGCCCTGGACTTCGAGATAGCGCGCGTAGTCATCGTCGCCCATTTCCGTGCGAAGGATAGATTGTGGGTTACTCGAAAGGCCAAGGAAGTCGATATTCTCCCCGTTGCGCTGGGCTTCCCAGACAGCTTTCATGGCCTTGAACGACGCCTCTGACTCCTGCTGCAGGATCCGGCGGGCCTCGTCCTCCGAGAAACCGCCTTCTATCAGGCGCGTAACGCGGCGTTCCTGGTAGTTGCGCACCCAGTCAAGTGAGCCTCTTTCACCGCTCTCTGACGATCGTGCTGTGCGCGCTAGCTCGCGCTCCGCCCGCCGTGCAGTCGCGGCCTGGTCTCCGGCCCCTTCGATACGCTCCAGTTCCTCGAACAGCATGGCGATCGTGTCTTCGAGCGCGATTCTCGCGTCGCGCTCTTCGGCGATAATCTGCTCGAGGCGTTGCAGTCGCTCCTCAGAACCGGCCTCACTGCCCAGAAACCCGGTCGCCGTTTGCGCCTCGGGCTCCGTCGCGGCAGGCTCCTCACCGACGATCCAGGCACCCACGGCAAACCCGGCCAGCAGGCTGACAGCAACGGCAATGGCCATCCTGTTCAAGACGTCACTCTCCTGATTACTCCATTTACTCCACAATACTGGCGGCTACCACCTGAGCCGGGCAGTTTGATCCAGCCGCGTATGGCCCCATTCCCGTATTGACGCTTGCGACCTGACCGGGCAGAACCTGACCATTGATGTTGAAGCGTTGTTGTTGCTGGCGACCGGATGCGTCCGTGTACGCGACGGCTACCTGTACACCGCCTATCTGGACGTTTGTGTCGTTCCGGATTGACACGATCAGCTTGCCGGTACCGTCGGCCGAGCAGCCAGTTGGAATGTACGCCCCGGGATTCGACGGCAGCTCGAGCCGAACGAGTTCCGCGATAGCAAGCTGCCCATAGTCACCGCCCGATTGGGCAACGACTTTGTAGTGTGCGATCGCCAGGGGCATGTCCCCACGACTTTTTGCGATGCCGCCAAGCGCATAATGCGCCGGGGCTGTCGGAAACAGCTCCAGACTTCGATTGAGATCAACCACGGCGGAGTCCATCTGATTCAGTTCCTTTTTCGCCAGACCACGTTGCAGGTGGTAGTAGAAAAAGTCCTCGCGTCGCTGGATCGCCCGATCGAAATTGGTGACAGCGTAAGCATAGTTGTCCTGGGTCAGGCGAATGTCGCCGCGCAGCGCGTGAAAATGCGCCTCGTCCGGAAATAGCTTCAGCGCCTTGTTCGAAAGTGCCAACGCTTCGTCGATCTTCTTCTCGGACAGCGCCTTGCGCCCCTCATCGTAGGCATCGTAGGCAGGTTTCACGGCGCGTGTCTTGCGCATCGCGGCCTGGAATTCCCGTTCGCCACGCACACCGCCTTTGGGCAAGGTGTTGGCCGTCGACATGTTGGCCTGCACGCGCTCCTGCGACGGCGGGTGGCTGGCAAACAGTCCGCTCAGCCAGTCCGACTTGCGACCCTCGCTGAGCCGCACGAAGGTCTCCTGCAGCTCGACTGCTCCTTGCGGATCGTAGCCAGCTTTGGACATGTACTGCATGCCATACTCGTCAGACTCAAGTTCCGCGCCGCGCCCGTACTTTGCCAGAACCCCCTGCGCTACGAGACTTGCACCACCCACAATCATATTCCCATAGTCGCTGTCGCTCGCCGCGATCATGGTTCCCACCATGCCGACCTGCATAAGCATCGCTTTCGATTGCTGTTGTGCGGAGTGCCGTGCGGCCGCGTGCACCGCTTCGTGGCCAAGCACCGCGGCCAGCTCGGCCTCGGACTCAAGTTCAGTTAACAACCCACGATTAATCGCGATCTTCCCACCTGGCAGTGCCCAGGCGTTCGGTACCGAGTTGTTGAGCACGATAAATTCATAAGGGAGATTCACGCCGCTTTGCGCCGCGACTTTCTGGCCCACACGCTGAACGTAGGCCGACAGTTCCTCGTCGACGTCGTAGGCACCACCCTGCGACTGTTGCATGGGTGCGTAGTTCTGCTTTCCCGTCTCAATGTCCTGTGCCGTACTGGAAAACATCAGGTTGCGTTCCCCGGTTACGGGATTCACGGAACAACCCGCCAGCATTGCGAAACTGAGCAGCAGGAAAATAGTTGCTTTACGCATTAGATCACCCTCATCATCGACTCTGTAAGTATACCGCCTGCCACACTAACCAATGACAGAAGAGACGCAGCATGTGACCGAATTGTCACGGAGGGCGTCCAAAGTGTCACAATGCCGGTAGACCACCGGATACAACAACGCATTTCTGATTCAAAAGAGGGAGATACACAATGGGACTGTTCGACTTTGTAAAAGACGTGGGCCGCCAGGTTTTCAATACCGACGCTGAAGCCGCCGACAACATCAAACAACACCTCGAGACCAAGACGCACGGTCTTAAAAACCTGGATGTCCAGTTTGATGACGGCACCGTCACAATCTGTGGTGACTGCAAGAACCAGGCTGTACGCGAGCAGGCCATCCTGATTGCCGGCAACATCGAGGGCGTCGAGAAGATCGTCGCAGACGATCTGCGTGCACCGGAACCCAAACCGGAAGAGCCCGAAGAGAAGGCTGAGATCTACGAAATCGTCAGCGGCGACACGTTGGGCGCGATCGCCAAGCGGTACTACGGCAACGCGTCGAAATACGTGAGGATCTTCGAGGCCAACAAGGACATTATCTCCGATCCGAACAAGATCTATCCGGGTCAGAAAATCCGCATCCCGCTCGACTAATCCACAAGGAGAACACCATGGATTTGATGGATCTATTGAAAGCCACGGGTGGCGGTGACAGCGTCGGCCAACTGGCAAAGACTGTCGGCCTCGGCTCGTCGGATACGTCCAAACTCGTTGCGTCACTCGCGCCGGCACTCATGCGCGGCCTGCAAAAGAATGCGGCGGACGACAACGGCCTTGCCGGTCTGCGCAGTGCCCTCGAGACTGGCGGTCACGATCGTTATATCGATGACCCGTCGCTGGTAGGATCAGATGCAACGCGTGCCGATGGCAATAATATCCTTGGCCATATCTTCGGCTCGAAGGATGTGAGCCGTAACGTCGCGGCTGCGGCTGCCAGTGACACCGGAATCGACGCCAGCCTCATCAAGAAAGCACTACCGCTCCTGGCATCGCTCGCAATGGGCGCCATGAGCAAGAAGAGTTCAGGCGGACGGGACATTGGCCCGTCTGTTGCGAGTGGCGGCCTTGGCCCGCTGGGCGACCTGCTCGGCATGGCTAGCGGCAAGGGTGGTCTGGACGACATCCTCGGCATGGCCCGCAAGTTCTTCTGATTGCAATGAGCGGCAGACCGTAGGGGGTTTTCCCGATGGTCTGCCGCGCGTTGAGCAGCCATCATGGGGCCATGGATACAGACGCACGAGAACTGATGAAAGAGTTGCGGGAAGATCACCGCAACATGGCGGTGGTACTGGACCTCATGGACGGCCTGGTCGAGCAGATGGACGCCGGAAAAGACCCCGACTTCGAGCTATTCGACGAGATCATGCGCTACATGACCGTTTACCCGGACGCGGTGCATCACCCCAAGGAAGACATCGTCTACGCGCAATTACGGGACAAGCGGCCCGATCTTGCCGAGAATCTCGATCACGTTCCTGACGATCACCGGGACATCGCCCATCTTGGCTCATTACTGCGTGATGAGATCGAGGCGATCAATGCCGGTGCTGCCGTGCGGCGCGAGAGGATGATCGAGGATGCTGCTGCCTACATTCTTCGCCTGCGTAATCACATGCTTTGGGAAGAAAAGGACCTGTTCAAGCGCGTCGATGACATGCTCGACGACGATCCACACAAGGTGGACGTCTCCGAGTTCGTGCACATAAAGGACCCGGTTTTCGAACTGGAAATCGAAGCGGGTTTCCGACGCCTGCTGGCGAGCCTGCCGCCTACTCCGTAAATACTGCAGATTCAGGCCGCTGCCGCACATCCCTGTGCTCCGCGGCACAGGACTATCCCTGCCCTAGAAGTACCAGGCGAACTGCGCGAACAAGCCCAGGCCTCTGGACAGATAGCGATCGGGTACACCTGATTGAATGCCACCGAACTCACTGCCACTCGGGCCGAGTGGCAGGTTGACGCTACCCAGGAATGTCATGTTGTCGGACACGCTGTACGACGTAACGAGCTGAAACAACGCACTCGGGTCTGTGACGTTCACGAGGAGAGTCGGCGTCAAGCTCCAGAGTGGCGTCATCTCGATCATGACATTGCCCGAAAAATAGTGGCGGCCCAACGTAAACAGCTCACGACGCGACAACCGCAGCAGCAGGTCCGGATTGGTGGCCAGGCTCAGAGGATCATATTGCCCGTCTTTCTGGCCGAAGCCGCTGAAGTAGTACTCGATAGCCCCGCTCATGTTCTTGCCGGCCCAGTTCCAGGAGTACATCAGGTTGGTCACGAACTGAACGTACGTGTCGATGTCCGTGTCAGTAACGACCAGATCGGCGTTCCATACTGCACCGCCAATGCCGCGCCCTGTGCCCAACCCGATTACAGGGTCGCCATAACTGCGCGCGATCAGCAGGTCGTACTCACTCTCACCGGCGAAGCCGTGATACTTGACTGCCGCTGTCGCCTTGTCGGCGTCCACGTCGCCGGTCACGACATTGCGCCGAACCACGTAGGCAGCCTGCACATCGTTGCCATTGTCCTGCAGGTACTGCAGGTACAACATGTCGTCGCCGGCTTTGTATTCGGTGTCGATCGACGCCGGATCGAACGGGTTGACGAGGTCCATCGGCGCGTAGGCGAGACCATTGCCCCAGGATAAGGCCTGGCGACCAAAGCGGACGACGGCCTTCTCGCTCGTGTAACCAACCCAGAGACGATCGAGCCGATGCAGGATCGCGCTGTCGCTGCCCTCGGAGATCACATCCGTCAGATTGAACAGGCGGCGATCGTCGTTCGGTGGCCCGGTGAGTTTGAGCCCATCGCCCTGCAAACCGACCAGCTGGTAGGCCGAATCGAAAGTCCAGCGACCGGCGTTGAGTTTCAGGTTGAGCCGCAGGTCGGCAGCAAGGTCAAGCGAATCGGATCCCACAAGATCCCGGAACAGACTGTCGCTGGGATAGCGCTGGCCCACAACCCGGAATTTGGTGTGTCCGTCGAAATCGGTCGTAACGTCACCAAGAACCAGCGCTGGCAACAGGAGTGCGAGTAAAAAACTACGCCGCATGCTGCTCAATATCATCGACGATGCGGCCGTCTCGCATGCGCACAAGGCGTTTGGCGTAAGCCTGCACTCTCTGGTCATGCGTTGCGATGATGAACGTGGTTTTGTGATGTTCGTTGAGCTCAGTGAACAATTTCATGAGTTCACCGGAGGTTTTCGAATCGAGGTTTGCGGTCGGCTCATCCGCCAGTACCAGTTCCGGCCGGGACACGATCGCACGCGCGACAGCAACGCGTTGCTGCTGCCCACCCGACATCTCGGCAGGCCGACGACTCTCGAGCCCCTTGAGACCGACCTCCTCGAGTATCGCCAGTGATTTCTCGCGACGCTCAGCCGCAGGAATTCCCTGCACCTGCATCACGAACTCGACGTTTTCCTGGGCCGTTAGAACGGGAATCAGGTTGTACGCCTGGAACACGAAGCCAATATTCGCCAGCCGCAGATCAGCAAGCTCGCCCTTGCTCATCTGGTCGATACGCTGGCCAGCTACCCAGACCTCGCCACTATCCGGAATATCGAGTCCACCAATTGCATTCAATAGCGTCGTTTTGCCACCACCGGATGGCGACATCAGGCAAACAAATTCACCCTTCTCCACCTCCATACTCAGGTGGTCGAGCGCCTTGATGTCCTGATCGCCCTGGCGATAGGTCTTGCATAAATCGATACACCGCACTGCTGTCATCGTTACACCTTTGTAATTGCTTCAACCGGCTCATAGCGCGAGGCACGCCAGGCCGGGGACAGGCTCGCCAGGAACCCCAGGATCATCACCACGACGTTCGATAGCACGACGTCGTACAAGGTCAGGTTCGGGTACAGCACGCTCGACGCGCCGAACATTTCCATGCCCTTTCCGACCACCGAAATATCAATGCCGCTTTCCAGCGGCTTGACGGTCGCCCATGCAAGCAGGTCACCGATCATCAACCCGATAGCGAGCAACATCATCGACTCTATGACGATCTGCCCGAGGATGTTCGACGGCTTCATCCCAAGCGCCAGCATCAGTCCGATCTCGCGAATGCGTTCGAAGACCGCCATGACAAGCGTGTTGACGAGTCCAAACGACAAGGCAAGGAAAACGACGACAACCCAGACCAACATGAAGCCGTCCATCATGCCCAGCATGGAGCCCAGGTATGTATCAACTTCGGTCCACCGACTGACGCTTACCGAGTCGTCGACAGCTGCGACGACTTTCTTATAGACCGGTTCGACGTCACGGTAGTCGTCGCCGACGAAAACGACCTCAGTCGTCGTATCACCAATGCGCAACATCTTCTGCGCAGCCTTCCTGCTGATGAAAACGTAGGCCTCTTCGTACATCTCCATGTTCGCGTGAAACAGGCCAACGACGCGAAAACCGCGATCCGCTATTTCATTGTCCGGATCCTGGCTCATCAGGACGATGCGCTTGCCCACCTCGGTGTCGAGCGTCTTGGCCAGCTTCGCGCCAATGACCACACCCTTGTCATCAACGGCTTCAAGGAAACGCCCGTCAACGTCGTCGTAGTCGACAAAAGTAAAAGCCCGTTCCGCCTCGGGATCGATCCCGAGCAGGGTTACGCCACGAGACTCCCGTTCACTCGTAATGACGGCTGGCACCCTTACGCGGCTGGCCCAGGCAACAAATCCTGCGTCGCCGAACATGCGGGCGAGTTCGTCATCACCCAGGGCGATGCGGTTGGACACGCTTGGATCGTCGAGAAACTCAGGATTGTGCATTTGCACGTGCCCGGGCAGAACGCTGATACCGTCCTCGATCATCTGATCGACCATGCCGCGCGTCAGTGCGGTCATGAAGATCATCGCCCAGGTGCCGATGACGATCGCACTGAGCATGACGATCGTGCGCCGATGATTGCGCCACAGGTAGCGCCAGGCCAATCGCCACAAAACAGGCAGCATGCGCATCAGTTGGTCCTCATCGCTTCGACGGGGTGCAAACGATGCAGCCGCAGTGCCGGGTAGATGGCCGCCAGAAGCGTGAACAGGAACACGACGAAGGGCCCGACGAGCATTGTCAGCACCGATATCTGCGGATACATGCGGCTCGGAAGATTGAAGTTGGCCGCCATCTCATCCAGGCCCGGGTAGGTAAAGCCGTTAACGCTGAACCACGACGTCACAATCGCGCCCGCTATGGCACCAAGCACAAAACCGATAAGGCCCATCAGGCAGGTTTCGAGAAGAACGAGCCGGCCGAGCCGACCCGGTCGCATGCCAAGGGACATGACGACACCGAATTCGTGCGTTCTCTCGAGCACCGACATGAGCTGTGTGTTGAGCACACTGAAAGCAACGAGGACGACGAGAATTCCGTACATAAAAAAGGCGCTACTCATGTCCGCCTTGATCATCTGCTTCAATCCCGGCTGCAACGCATCCCAGTCGTACACCACCAGGTCCTCATTCGCGGCCACAATTTCTTCTACTTCGAGTTGCAGCGCCGGAGCATCGTCCAGAGTCGGGGCGGTGACAACCACCTGGTGACCGGAGCCGTTCATGTAGAACACCTCCTGGAAGGCGCCGAGTGGCATCTCGGCAATATTGCGATCAATATCTTTGACACCGCTCGAGAAGATCCCGACGATTTCGACAACGGCCGCCGCAAACGAACCATCGACGCCGCTGCCAAGAAGCGTCAATTCATCACCAACCGTCGCGCGCAGATTACGGGCCAGCACAGTGCCGATGACGATTTCCTGCGCGTTCAGGTCATCAAGGTAACGGCCCTGCTTTACAAGGCCGGGGATATTGGAGACGTTTGGCTCGAACGCGGGTTCTACACCGTAAATGCCAATTCCGTAGCTGCGCTCTTCACTCGATGCGAGGCCGAAAGCCCAGCCGCGTGCCGCGATTGTCTCGCTGCCTAGTTTGTCGCGCAGCTCCTCGGCCAGGGGCTGCACACCGTGGACGACCTGGCGCATTTTCTGGTCATCTTTGTAACCCGGCGCCTGGATCTGCATGTGACCGGTGAACACCTGCAGTGTGTTGTCGATCATCAGTCCATACATGCCGAACTGAAGCGACACCATGAACACGAGCAGGATATTCGAGAAGACCATGGCCCCGATCGTGAGCCACGTTCGCCGTGAGTGTCGCCACAGGTTACGCCATGCGAGGCGCAGGACGATATCCATTTAAATCAGTCTCTCGGGTTCCGCAGGTTCGACAGAGTAAATACGCTGTCTTTCAATTCTATTTCGTACTCGACTTCGTTGACCGCAATCTCAGTCCACTCATCGGGTTCGTCGGTCTTGCCCATGCGCTGTCGCGTCGCGATCGTGCGCCCACCCATCTCGGCGATCTCCAGCGACTTAAGCGATTTGACGAGTTCGCCATCCTGATCATAGAACGCATGCTCAAGCACGACATGATCGTCGCGAATCGTGAGCACTTCCCGGCCCCAGACGACGGCGGCTTCCTCATGTGGAATCGACTCGATTTCGTAGATGGTTATTTCATCTTCGACGGTCGTCGACAGCAGTGAGTGATCGTACTGGTAGATGATGTCATCGACCCTCGATATGTCTTTGTTCGAGAAGTCGGACCCCATCCAGCTCTGCCCCATCATCGACGATGGCACCTTGATGACACGGTTAATCTTGGGCGAGAACGTCCACATGCTGTTCTTGTCCGTAAGCGTGCCGTTACCGCGGTCTTTCTTCGGCTCCATTACGCGCACGAGTGAGTGATCGTCACCCTTGGTCCACGCCTGCATGGTCATGGAGCGCTCCCAGTCCGGCCGGTGAATGACCATGGTCATTTCGGTATAGGAGGACAGGCCGCGCCAGTGGTTGATTGCGTCGCGGACGATCTGGGTTGCATCACGCTCTTCGTCGGCCGCCAAAGCAGGCAACGCAAGCATCAGCAGAGGCAATAAATATCGCTTTTTCATGATCGTTTGGACCATCACGTTAGGCCAATGCTCAGTATTTCACATCCGTAGTTTCCGAGCACCCGAAGTGCTTGCCCGGCGCGGCCTCCAGACTCGCTCTTCAAATCAGTGGCTTACGCCGGCGGGATAGGTGTTTGTCGCAATGGTGCCGTGCGCCCCTGCGGATAGACTGAATTACAGGAGGAACACTCAGAAAAAACTAAAGGACGGGACTATGTTCACCATCGAAGCAATCATGAGCACCAACCTGATCACGGTACCACCGTCCGCGACTCTGGCCGAGGCTCGGACGCTGATGCACGACAACCGGATACATCACATTCCGGTCGTTGATGGCGAGCAGCTCACCGGACTGATTTCGTTAACGAACGTGCTGGCTGCCACAGACAGCTTCCTGCGCGATGATGGAACACGCATCCACGCCACCGAAATCGGCATTGCAGATGCGATGGTGACTGATGTCGCAACAGTGGATGTCAGTGCCAGCCTTCGTCATGCGGCGCTGTTTCTCGAGAAACACAAAATTGGCTGCCTGCCGGTTCTCGACGACGGCACACTAGTCGGCATCATTACAGACACGGATTTCGTTGCGGTTGCGATCAACCTCCTCGAACAGATCGAGGAATCGGAACCGGTCGTTGAGGACTACGACGACGTAGAAGTTGCCTGATCGGCCACTTTCTCTTCTTCCCTGCTGCGGAGCGCGTACTCGGCATCGCGCTCCGAGCCCAATAGAATAGCCACCCACCGCGTTCTTTCATCATTCTCGAGCGCCATTTTCAATGTCATCGTCAGTGGCACTGACAACAACATGCCGACCGGTCCGAAGATAAAACCCCACGCGACGAGGCCGACGAACACGACCAGCGGAGAAATACCGACGCCATAACCCATCAGGCGTGGCTCAAGAAAGTTTCCGAATACGATGTTGATTGCAATGAAACCCAGCCCGGTTGCCCCGGCGGCACCCGGCCCAATTTGCACGAGCGCCAGCAAGACAGCTGGCACGGCCGCGATAATCGAACCGATCGTCGGCACATAGTTCAGCATGAACGCGAGCATTGCCCATAGCAACGGGAAGTCAACGTGCAGCGCCCAGGTCAGCAAGCCGGCACAGATACCGGTAGCGATACTGACCAGTGTTTTGATGCCGAGGTAGCGACCGAGGTTTTGAAGAAACACTCTCGGACGTTTCAGCGACGTCTCACTTGCACCGAACGCGGCAGCAAACTTCGTCTTCGCCGTCGATGCTTCGAGCAGGATGAAGATCATCGTGAAGATGATAAGGAAAGTGTTCGTCATGACCGAGCGCAGGCTGTTAAGAATGCTGGCGACAAGACCCATCGCCCAGCCAGGATCGATCATGTCACTCATACTCTCTATCGACTCATCGACTCTTGAATTCTGGACTATGAATTCGAATGCGCCGTCGATAATGACATCGAGCCTCGCCTGGTAGGTCGGTAACGCGGCAGTGAAGTCCGCAATCGACGTTCCGAGAATCGCACCGACAACCGCCAGTACCATCATCAGCATCGTCACGATAATCAGCGCTGCGAGTATCGACGGCACACGATGCTCCTGCATCCAGAGCATGGGTCGTACAGTGATAAGAGCAAGGAAGGCAGCCAGCAGGAATGGCACCAGCAGCACAGACATCATCTGCATACCGTAGATCACAACCACAATTGCCGCCGTGATGATGATTGCGCTGGTTCTGTTGGGTGACCTCTGCTCCACGCCCCGATGATCGCACACGTTGCTAGCGCAGGCGACTCTTGCCAACCGCATCCAACAGGCTGGCCGAGAGCTCGATGCCGCGCCAAAGCAGGTGCTCGCTGTTGCGCAACGGCCAGCGTGGGAAATTGGTATCGGCCGCTGCGGCTACTTTGTCCTCGTGCAGAATATTCTGCGCCATGCGGCGACCTGCATCTGCGCAGCTGACGAGCCCGCTTGCGCCCACCGAATACCAGACACCATTGTGTGCACCAGAGTGGCCCTGGTCGTCTCGTGTTGCGGCGATCATCCCTGTCCAGCAATGCGTAAAGTCCGTCGTCGCAACATCTGGAAACAGGCGACTGAAGTACTTCTTCAGCGTTTGGACGTTGCTCTGCGTTGACCCGGGTTTCTGCGCCACGGGCCCCGCCAGTATCGCTCGACGCCCATCCGGTGACAGGCGGCAACTGAAGCCCCTGAACCGATTGATCAGGAGCACTCGCCCGGCGGGAAACATCTCCACAGCCTCTTCGCGCAGGAGTTCCTCGGACGCGGCAACGATTGATGGCAGGCCGAGCGTCCGCTGCCACAGGTAACCCGCAAACTTCTTCGTGTAACCACCAGTGGTGAGCAAGACATTCTGTGCGCAAATATCGCCACCGTTCGTGCGCACGATCTTGCCGTTCTTGCCCGTCTCGATACCAACCACTTCGGTTCGTTCACAAATCGCCGTGCCCAGTCTTTTGGCGAGGGCTGCGAGGCCGGTAACCATCTTCGCTGGTTGCACGCAATGTGCGTTGTTCATGACCAGTGCACCGGCATAGATATCGCTGACGTTGCCGCCCGCAACAGTCGACAGTTCATCGGACGAGAGCATGTAGTCGCTCGTCCCATAGAAGGCATTACGAGAATCAATCGTGTCCGCAAGCATGTAGTAATTGGATTCGGTGGGAGCCAACAACACCGCGCCTTCCTGCAAATCACAGTCTGACCCGGATTCGTCGATCAATCGCAACAAGTAGCGCTGTGCGGCGAGGCGGTCCCTGTGCCAGGCCTTGCGTTGACGACCGTGCACCTGTTCATCCGGGTCGCCGAACCCGGCACCAGCCGCAGGGGTAGACAACACACCCATGCTACTGCCGGTCGCGCCCGCGCCAACGTGATTTGATTCAATAACGACTACCGAATGGCCGGCACGAGCCAGCTCGATCGCAGTGACGATGCCGGTCAGGCCACCGCCGACGATGACCGTGTCGCAGGAGTCCGGTAGTGCGGACCCCGCATCAGGCCGATACCCGTCCCACCAATACGATGTAGTTTGCGTCAGTTCGTACCCTTCGCTGTGTAGAGTTCGGCTTCTTCACGCGTCAGCTGATCGATCTTGACAGACCAACGAGCCAGCGTTGAACTAACTCGCAACTGGTAAAGCCCGGCCGTATGAAACAGCTTCACGCCATTGCCGCGCCGCTTCGTGTGCAGGACACGGCCTACGTGGCGACCGGTCTTGGCCTCGACCAGTGTGATTTCCAGACCCATCATCTGCTCGTAGTCGCCGTCGAGACGCCAGTCCAGCACCCACGGCGATTCCACCCGGAAAATAGCGGTCGTCGTATTGCCGGATCCTTTGAATTCGGCGACGCGCGTCTTGGCTGATGCCGGCGCCACGATCAGAACCAGGAATATAACTGGAAGGAATATGCGTCCAAACACTGGGGCGACCTTTTTGGGAAAACAGGCCCCGACTATAGTCTCGAGAGCGCCTCGGCCGCAATAACCGTACCTGTGTTCACGCCGGGCCAGTCGACCGGAACAACAATCTCATTGCGACGCAAGAACCACGGCGTAAAAGGGCTGTTGTACCTGGCAAGTTCCGGTGGGCCTGTTACGTCAACACCAAAGCCGCGCAGGTCATCCAGAAGCCGCTGCTCATGCTTGCTGATGTTGCCATCGCTCCACCGTCCGGAAAACTGGCGGACTGCAACAATGCGCGACGGTTTTTCGCGCAGACGGATGCGATCATCATTTGGCGCTGGCAGCGTGTCGAGCGTGTACGCTTTTTCCATTACAAACGAGAAGTCCTGGTACGCCTGCGCAGCGCTCTCAGCATCGCGCGATTCTACGGGCGCGGTCATCTGCATTTTCTGATTGCTGCCATTGTTGCCGAAGATATAGCCGGCAAGAATACGAAAAGCGTTCCTGTCCGCGGCCTTCGCAGCAACAGTAACCTCGGCCACTATGTATGGCTCGTAGCGGCGAAACTCGATGTCACCCTTTCTGGACAACACTTCGTAATCGGGTTCTTCTAGCGCCATGGCGACACCTCCAGAGGCTGTCAATGTCACGAGGAGTGCCAGCTGCAACATTTTTCGGATCATATTTATGCTCGTTAGTTTCGGCAACCGCCCATGATGCGAAGCAGTCTAACTGCGAGTCGAGTCAGGTCGGTGACAAATCTGTTTGCATTTGTAACAAATGATATCAGCGGATGAGATAGGCCAGCGATGGCGGTGCGAACCGCTTTGCTGGCCGACCGATTATTGATTCGAGGGATTCGGTGGAAGCCGTATTACCTTCCTCGAGCATTGTCAGCTGATCGCGAGTCACGGGGTAAAACGGTAGCCAGTCAAAGAGTGTCGCACCGAGTTTCATCACCCAGATCGGCACTGGCAAGATGACCTTGGACTTGCCAGCAGCGGCCGCTATGCGGCGAATCATTTCCTTCCAGGAGAGAACTTCCGGGCCGGCCAGTTCAATTGTCTTGCCGATAGTGTCGGCGTCATGCAGCGCTGCGACGAATGCGTCCGCGACATCCTTGATATGTACGGGCGACATCCGAACGCCAGCGAAACCCGCTGCGGGGAGCGGCGGGCGTACCATGTCCCGGTACAACTGCGTGGCGAATTCCATCGTGCCACGAGGATCGCCGAAAATTACGGATGGCCGCAGTACCGTCACGTCGAGGCCGCTGGACAATGCATGCAACTCGGCGCGTCGCTTGGTTGACTGATATTTGGTCCCGGGATCCTTAACGCCAATTGCGCTCATCAACAGCATTCGGGAAAGGCCCACCTTCTTGGCGGCCGCAATCGTGTCAGCGACACCCTGGAACTGGGCTTGCTCGAATGTGATACCGCGTCGCGGGAACTCGCGCAGCAAGCCAACGTTGTAGATGACTGCGTCGCATCCCTTTAGCGTGTCACGCAGTGCTTCCTGCGACGAAAGATCACCCGGTACCACATGAACAGAGTCATTGTGCAGCTTGCCTTCGCTGCCCGGCCTGACGAGGACATTGATGTCATGACCTGCGGCCAGGAGAGCATCGACGAGATACCCGCCAACAAACCCTGTTCCACCAATAATCGCAATTTTCACCGACTTGTAACTCCTGTCACGTCTGCTGGAAAAGTCTACAACGCGGTCGAGCGAGCATTGTAGACTCACCCAGTATGAACTTTGTTCGAACTCTTTCCACTGTTGTCGCCGTGGCCTGCATCGCGTTGGTCGCATTCCTGTTCTTCGACCTGCGAACGCCTGCTTTCGTCGCAAAGCTTGTCGCTTCGTCGGCTTTCATTGCAGTTGCATTGCAGAGTGGCGCTGTGAGTAGTGGCTACGGTCGGCTGATCCTGGTCGGTCTTGCCTGCTCGTGGTTTGGCGACATGTGCCTGACCAGCCCGACACAAACCGCGTTTCTGCTTGGCCTGGGCGCGTTCCTGCTGGCCCATGTTGCCTATGTGGCCGCGTTCATCGTGCACGGCGTCAACCGACGCTGGCTGCTCATGGCGGCAGTGCCCGTTCTTGTATTAGCCATTGGGGTCACCGCCTGGCTAGCCCCTCATGTCGCCCCTTACCTCACCATTCCAGTGCGCACTTACACGGCAGTCATCAGCGTCATGGTCATCATGGCAATTGGAACCCGCGGCGCTGGGGGCCATGCGCTCATTCTTGCCGGTGCCCTGCTCTTCTTCGTCTCTGACTTGTCCGTCGCGGCGCTGCGCCTGGTGCAAACCGACTGGCCAACCTACATCCTGGGCTTGCCGTTCTACTACGGCGGTCAGCTTTGCCTTGCGTTGAGTGTCTCGCAATCGCGGTCCCACTGAGGTGTTCCGGAAAACCGCTCCACAAGGAAGTCGATAAACGCCCGCACACGATAGGAAAGATGTCGCGTCGGTGGATACACCGCGTACGCCGGTGATGTGGGCAACTCATACTCGGTCAACAACGGCACGAGGTTGCCGAGACGCATTGCTTCTGATGCCAGAAAAGTCGGTTGGATCACGATGCCCAGACCATGTGCTGCGGCGTTCGCAAGAAAGTCACCGCTGCTTGCACGAAGAACCGTCTTCACCTTGATGACGTGCTCCTTCCCCTTTGCGTCCTTCCATGGCCACTTGTCCGGATCTGCGAGATTCGAATACACCAGGCAATCGTGATCACGCAGGTCTTCGGGCGTGCGCGGTTCGCCGTGTGTCTTCAGATAGTGCGGCGACGCAGCGATCACGCTCCGGACATCGAACAGTTTGCGGGCGATCAGGGATGAGTCTTTGAGATGGCCAATTCGCAAGGCGACGTCCATGCCCTCTTCAAGGATATCGATGCGCCGGTCGTTCAGGTCGAGGTCGAAATGTATCTTCGGGTGGCGTTTTGTAAATGCGGCTATGGGCTTGCACATGTGGCGCACCCCGAATGACAGCGGCAAAGCCACCCGCAATGTTCCGCGCAATTCACCGTGCTCCAACTGCACGGCAGCCTCAGCTTCGTCGAGATCGGCGAGAATCCGTGCGCTGTGGTCGTAGAAGCTCTGGCCCGTCTCGGTCAGGTTGAGTACCCGGGTCGTTCGCCGCAGCAGTTGAACCCCAAGTCGCTCCTCCAGCGCCGAAACCCGACGGCTTACCGCGGATTTGGCCGAACTAAGCCGATCAGCGGCTGCTGTGAAGCTCCCGGCCTCTACAACCGCCACGAACGCCTGTAAATCCTCAAATTTATCCATATTGTTGCGTTTTTCAGAACAATGATGTTCCAAGACTAGTATTTATCTCAATATTGTCAACAGGCAGACTGTTTCCAACGCGACGGCCACACCGTCCAAGGAGATACGACATGAGCACTCAGCAACCCCTGAAAATCCTCGAAATCAGCGCCGGAGCTCGTTCTGAGGGCTCGATCAGTCGCCTGCTGACGGGTGACCTGATCGCGGCCCTTGAGAGCCGTCACGGTGATACAAAAACGACTGAGCGCGACCTCGCGGACGGAATTCCGTTCATCAACGAAGCGTGGATCGCAGCCAATTTCACGCCCGACGAGGACCGCACTGGTCAGCACCGACAGACCCTGGCGTATTCCGACACGCTCGTGTCAGAGGTGAAGACTGCAGACGTACTGGTCATTGGTGCGCCTATCTACAACTTTTCACTACCGGCCACACTGAAGGCATGGGTCGATATGATCGCCCGCGCCCGGCTGACGTTTCGCTACACTGAGAACGGCCCTGAAGGCTTGCTGAAGAACAAGAAAGCGTATGTTGTTGTTCCGTCCGGCGGCGTGCCTGTTGGCAGTCCGGTGGACTTCGCGACACCGTACCTCCGTCACGCACTGAGCTTCATTGGCATAACCGACGTTGAGTTCATCGGCGCCCAGGGAGCCGACCGCGGTAACGACGAAGCGCTGGATAGCGCACGCGCTCGCATTGCGGAACTCATTCACCTCGCGCCGCAAGCGGCCTGAGCCAGCAGGAGACAGCCATGTTCGACGTCATTCGATCCGACACCCGCGGCGGCGCCGATCACGGCTGGCTCAAGGCGAAGCACACGTTTTCGTTTGCCGAATACCGCGATCCGGAACGTGTCCACTTTGGTCGCTTGCGGGTCATCAATGAAGACCGCATTGCACCCGGCCAGGGGTTCGATACTCACCCCCACAAAGATATGGAAATCGTGACCTACATCATCAGCGGCGCGATCGAGCACAAGGACAGCATGGGTAACGGAACCGTAATTACTGCGGGCGAAGTGCAGCGCATGACGGCGGGCACCGGCGTACTGCACAGCGAGTTCAATCATTCAGATAGTGAAGAACTGCATCTCCTGCAGATCTGGATATTCCCGGAAAAGAAAAACCTCGAGCCCGGATACGAGCAGACTCTGTTCGCACGTGAAGACAAGCTCAATCGACTCAAGCTGATCGGCTCGCGCGACGGGCGTGACGGCTCGGTGACGATCCACCAGGACGTAGACCTGTACGCAAGCGTGCTGGACCAGGGTAGCGAGGTGGCTCTGGAGAACGTCGCGAACCGTCGTGTCTTTGTGCAGGTCGTATCCGGCGAACTCGAGCTCAATGGGCAAAACCTGTCCGCCGGCGACGGCGTACAAATTCGTCATGCACCGGACGTCCGTGCTACGGCAAGATCCGAAACCGAGTTTCTGTTGTTCGATCTGGCCTAGGAATCGGCGTTAGAATAGCCGCATGCGAATAATGACTCTGATTGCCGGCATCGCACTGATCGCTGCCTGCGGCGGCGGTGGCAGCGGCGGCGCCGCTCCTCCACCCGTTGGCCCACCACCAACCGGAACAACCTTGATAAGTGCGATCCAGGGTGACAACGACACAAGCCCCATGGAAGGACAGGCCGTCACCGTAACGGCACTCGTTACCGGCGACTTCCAGGAAAATGACCCGGACGATCGCAGAAACCTCGGCGGGTTCTACCTGCAGGATGCGCCGCCCGATTTCGACTTCGATACGTCCGACGGTATATTCGTTTTTGACGGCAGCAATCCGGCGCTCAACGTAAATGCCGGTGACCTCGTTGAGGTTCAGGGGACCGTCGCCGAGTATTTTGGCGAAACTCAGATCAACGCAACATCCGTCCGCGTGGTGGGATCCGGCACAGTCAGGGCGACTCCGATCAATTTGCCCGTAGCCGGCACTGCGACGAACAGCGACGGTGACGTCATTGCAGACCTCGAACGCTTCGAGGGTATGTTTGTTGAATTCACGGATCCGTTAACCGTCACAAACCTGCGCAACCTCGAGCGATACGGTGCGATCACCTTGTCCGAAGGCGGGCGGCTGTACCAGTACACCAACAGCAACGCGCCGGATGTGGCCGGATACACCGCGCACAAAGAACTGAACGCGCGCCGCTCTATCGAACTCGATGATGGTTTGCGCTCACAGAACCCGGACGACATTCACTACCTCGGTGCAGGCGCCGGCGCTGGCTATTCAATTCGAACAGGTGACCGTCTTTCCGGACTAGTGGGCAACCTTCGCTATTCGCGCGGCAGCGGCGGTGACGGTGACCAGACCTGGCGCCTGGTTCCAACCACCGATCCCGTATTCGAATCCGTCAACCCACGTCCAGGCTCGCCCACCATTGGCGGCTCGGTTCGGGTCGCGAGCTTTAACGTGTTGAATTTCTTCTCCACCGTCGACTCGGGGCAGGACGACTGCGGCCCGCAGGCAAATGATGGCTGCCGCGGTGCAGACAGCGCTCTCGAACTGACCCGGCAACTCGACAAGACAGCAACCGCGCTCGCCATGCTGGACGCCGATGTTGTTGGGTTGATCGAGCTGGAAAACAACGCTGATGAGTCCCTGAGTGTCATTGTCGATGCCGTGAACGCAAGCATCGGTTCCGTGGACTACGCGTACGTCGATACGGGAACCATTCATGACGATGCCATCAAGACCGGCTTCATCTACCGAACCGCCGCAGTTTCGACGTCAGGAAATTTCGCGATACTCGATCGCAACATAGACTCGCGCTTCAACGATGCACGTAACCGCCCTGCACTCGCACAGACTTTCACTGTCAACGCCGGCGGCGCGGCGCTGACGATTGTCGTCAATCACTTCAAATCGAAAGGCTCGTCCTGTGACGCAGATGGCGATCCGAATCTTGACGACGGGCAAGGCAATTGCAATATGACTCGCGCGAACGCGGCAGCCGCTCTCACTGACTGGGTCGGCACCGATCCAACCGGCAGTGGAGACACCGACTTCCTTATCATTGGCGATCTGAATGCCTACACGATGGAAGACCCGTTAGCGACGTTTACCAGCGCCGGGTTTACCAGCCTGCTCGAAAGTCACGGTAATCCGTACTCGTTCGTTTTCGACGGACAGGCTGGCGCACTTGATCACGCAATAGTATCGCCGAGCCTCGCCCCACAGGTTGCCGAGACTATCGAGTGGCATATCAACGCGGACGAGCCCGCGCTACTCGACTACAACCTCGAGAACGGCCGCGACCCTGCTCTATTCGACGCAGGGGTGCCATACCGGGCCTCAGACCACGACCCGGTCGTCATAGGGCTCGATCTGACGAACTAGACGCTACTCGGGCTTACGGAATTTCAGCGTCATGCGATTCGATTCGCCGACAGCTTCGAGTTCCGCCTTTAGCTCCGGATTTTCGGCGCTGGTGGCGAGTGTTGGCGGCAGGCGCCAGACGATATCGTCTTCGCCCGGTTGATCGGCAGGGTTCGCATTAATGTCACTCTCGGCGACGAATTCGAAACCGGCGCTCTCTGCTATCGCTATCACAAAGCTCTTTTTGAGGTAGCCATGGCTGCCATCACTAAACTCGTCCGACATTTCGTCACGCGCCTGGTGCTGCACGACGCCGAATGTACCGCCGGGCTTCAGGACCGCATAAACGTCAGCCAGCGCATCTGTCAGGAACCCATGTTCGGATTCGAAACGAGCCAGGTTGTGCAATACGCGCGCGAAGAACACGACGTCTGCCGACCCTTTCAATTCGTCGGGCATCGCGCCAAAGTTGAATGCCGCGATGGTTGCGCCAGCCTCGCCTCGCCACTCTTCTGCGCCAGCCGGCCAATCAGCCACCCAGGTGCTCTGCATCTTCAGGAACTCTTCGGTCGCGAACGAGAAATTCGGCCACATGTCTATCGCGTAGTTCGCACCAACCAGGTGCCCGTCGGAACCAAGGTACGGAAGAAGAACCTTGGTGTACCAGCCACTCCCAGGCAATCCCTCAACCACGGTCATGCCGGGCTCGATACCGAAAAACTCCAGCGTTTCCTGTGGGTGGCGATACACGTATCGCGCCCGCACATCGTCAGGCTGGGCGGCCAGCAGCGACGCCAGCGTGCTTTCCTCGACGACCGGCGCTGCGGCTTCCTCAGCAGGTGCTTCGGCGACCGGATCCGGTGCTTCCTGACAACCGAACAGAAGTGCTGTAGCGAGAATGGCGAGACTCTTTTTCATCGTTATCCCCAGGCAATACGCGAGTAACGCGAAATTATGCGTCAGTCGAGATTCTTCAGCAACGCATGGACGTCCATCCGCAAGGTTTCGATCTCCGCGATGATGCGATCGAAGCCTGCTTGATTGCTACCAAGCCTTTGCCAGTCATCGTCCCAGACTGACCGCAGGTTCTCGGCCGCATCAGGCAACGGCTCCTCCAGCACGGTCGCAAGATCCCGAATCGTCAGGACAATCGCCCATCCTGTGCGTGCATTGCCCTTGTCGGCCGCATCCATATCGTAATGCCGATGAAAAACAACCTGCTGAAGTTGCCCGAGATTACGTAGAACCTCGATAGATACGAGTCGCTGGTTGCGGTTGTACTCACTCGCCTCGTTACGCCAGGTGTTGTATCCGAGGCTGGTCACGGCCACAACCAGGCTGATCAGCGCAACCGTGTTGCGGCGAAGTTGTTCTTTTATGGTTGCGTGATTGGTCATTGCCTTTACCCGATTTCCGAGGATAGATAACCAGACCGGCTGGTGACGCAAATTATTTCGTGGTGGTCTGCCTGACAAGCATCGATTCCCTCGGCCAGCGGTCAACGCTGTCAGATCGTTGTAGCCTCAGGAGCCAGGCCGCGACGACGATACCGATTGCCGCAACAGCCGCCAGGAACATAAAGTAGTGCTGGAACCCGACTGCGCCGGGATTGGCATCCAGTATTCGACCAGCGATTGGTCCGAAGAATATTTCGGGCGTATAGCCAATGAAGGAAACCGTACCCGCCACCGCACCGGTAAGAAATGGCGGGACTTCGTTTTCCTGGAGCAGCGCGAAATACACACCACGCAACGCGAAAACGGCAAAAAAGCTAACGAACAGGTTCCCGTAGATAACGAACAGGGCACCACCATCCGGTGACACGAAGGCCAGCACTACAGAACTAACCAGGGAAAGAGCAAAGCTGAGTCGAAGGGTTCCTGCCACTGACCAGCGATCGGCCAGCAGCCCGGCCGCGACAGCCGCAACCGGCCGAACATACATCCCAATCGCCGAAAGTTCCGCCCCATCAACTTCGTCCATACCCAGAACCTGGACTGCGTAAATCGAATAGTTATCGAGCCCCTTGTAGCCGCAGTACGCGCAGATGATGATCGCTGCCTGGGCCCACACCAGCGGCCGATTGAGGACGGCCACGGCACCTTTGAATATGCTGCGGCTCGAATCGCCGACGTGTCGCACGGTGGGAATGACCAGCCAGGTCAGAACAGCCGCAGCCATGGTCGCACCCGAGTACAGCAATATGACGGTGCGAAGTGCTGCGCGTCGACCTTCATCGCTGACACTCGCGACATCATCCGGCATGTAGATTGCGAACAGTGCAACACCGGCCGTCGCGAAAAATGCGGCAGCGATGCCACGACCACCCTCGAGAATACCGAACGCCCTGCCCTGCGCATCGTCCCCGCCCCACTCGCGCGTTGCCCTGATCAATGCGGCCCAGAACAGGAGTATTGTCGTAATGCCCCAATAGGCGAACAGCATCGCCAAGCCAAATGGGCCCGGATACGTCGCCATGTAGATCCCGCCGAGACCTGTCGCCAACAGCGATACCGTCAACAGCGAACGCGCCGAAAAACGATCTGCAAGGGCCCCGCCGGGGAAGTACGCTATCATTGCCAGCACGCCGTAGACAGCGGATATATCGCCCAACTGTGTATTGGTAATGTTGAACGCTTCCAGCAAACTGGGACGAAAAAATCGGGTCAGGCTGAATGGCAGCAAGTAGACGATTTCACCCGCGAGAACGAGCGTCAGCATCAGGAAAAATCGTGACAGCATCGAAGCACCATACACCATGAAGATAAGGAAGCCTGAATGAACAAGGTACTGCTTGCCCTTCTGTGCACTGCCCTTTGGATCCCGGCACTGTCGTTCGCCGATACGCCCGGCACCATGCGAGTCGACTACTTCCACAGCGGTAACCACGACGCTGAAATGTTCTCGCTCGACCAGGTGGTCGTCGAACCCCTCCCCTGGACGGGCAACATGGCACAGCCTCTCGACAAGACATCCAGGGGCAAATACCTGTTCGAAATCGTCGACCCCGACAGTGGTCACGTCGCCTGGTCACGTAGCTTCAGCAGCATCTACGGTGAATGGGAAACGACGGGTGAGTCTCGCGCCATCAATCGTTCGTTCCACGAATCGGTGCGCTTTCCGGCCCAGGAGTCGCCGTTTCAACTCGTTATGAAAAAGCGCGGACCTGGCAATGTGTTCGTCGAAGTATGGCGTATCAAACTCGATCCGGCTGACGTACTGACGCATCACGAATCTGCGATGTTCGCCGAACACGTTGTCGCGATTCACAAGAGCGGGGACCCGGCAAACAAGGTCGACCTGCTTCTGATGGGTGATGGCTACACGGCTGAAGAACAGGAAGCGTTTCTCACCAAGGCGGCGGAGCTCACCGAGATACTATTTGCAACGTCGCCATTCAAGGAACGCAAGGATGACTTTAATGTCTGGGCTGTTGCTCCACCGGCCGCGGAATCTGGCGTATCCCGTCCCTCTACGAACACGTTTCGCGACTCGCCGATCGGTGCGACCTACGATGCGTTTCGATCCGAGCGATACATACTGACGTTCGATAACAAGTCGATGCGCCGCATCGCTTCGTCAGCGCCTTATGATTTTATCGAGATACTGACGAACACCGAGGTCTACGGCGGTGGCGGCATTTATGGACTCTTCAGCACGGCCGCGGCCAACAGCGAGTGGGCGCCGTACCTGTTCGTGCACGAATTCGGGCACCATTTCGCAGGGCTAGCCGATGAGTACTACACAAGTTCGGTGGAATACGAAGCACCTGAGGTAATCACCGAACCCTACGAGCCTAACGTGACCGCGTTGCTGGACCCCGAGAATCTCAAGTGGAAACACCACGTGGAGCCAAACACGCCACTGCCGACATCCTGGCCAAAGCAGGCGTATGAAAAACACTCGCTCGCGTACCAGGAAATTCGCCGACAAATGCGTGCGGACAACGTGCCCGAAGCCGAGATGAACAAGCTGTTTCGCGACAACCAGGTCTTTACGGAAAAACTATTCGACGAATCAGGCCAGAAAGGCGTTGTCGGTGCTTTCGAGGGCGGCAACTACCAGGCGGAGGGTTACTATCGGTCTGCCCAAAACTGCCTGATGTTCACGCGGACCGAGGCGTTCTGTGCGGTCTGTGCGGAAGCAATCGGGAAGGTCATCGACGAGTACACACTAACTGATTCGGACGATTAGGCTAGTGAGCATTGGCTCGGACTTTCGAGTCCAGGGAATCGTCAGCGCTCTCGATTGAGATATAGTTCTTCATATGGCACGCGACTCTTCAAAAGAGGCCCAATCAAGCCCACTGTCCGGGCTGCACCTTTTGCTGACTTACGAGTGCAATTATGAGTGCGACCATTGTTTTGTGTGGGGCGGGCCATCGCAGACAGGCACTATGACAATCGGAACTATCAAGAACATCCTTGGCCAGGCTGAAACGCTAGGCACTATCGAGTGGATATACTTTGAGGGGGGTGAGGCGTTTCTCTATTACGACCTATTGGCTGCCGGTGTTCTTTTGGCCAAGGAGTCCGGTTTCAACGTCGGAGTTGTCACCAATGCCTATTGGGCAACGTCAGATTCAGAGGCCATTGACTGGCTAAGACCGATGGCTGGTTTGATCGACGATTTTTCCATAAGCAGCGATGCGTTCCACAGCGGCAGCGAGAGTCCCGAGCATCCCGAGATTGCGCGCCGGGCAGCAAAGCAACTGCGTATTCCGGTTGAGTTCATCAGTGTGGCGCAACCCGAAGCCGTCGATGTAACAGGCGCGGCCGGTCAATTACCAGCAGGTGAATCGGCAGTTCTGTACAGAGGCCGCGCGGCAGAAGTGCTCGCATCACGCGTCGAGGCAAAATCGTGGGAGCAATTCAACGTATGCCCGTGGGAGGACCTGAGGGCACCAGAGCGCATACACGTGGACCCTTTCGGCAACCTGCACATCTGCCAGGGCATTTCTATCGGCAATTTGCTGAAGCGCTCTCTTAAAGAAATCATGCGCGACTATGACGCGGACGAACATCCGATCGTTGGGCCGCTTGTTGCCGGCGGCCCAGCGGAAATCGTTCGCCGATACGGCCTTCCACCCCGGGACGGATACGCGGATCACTGCCACCTTTGCTACGAGTCACGGTGTGCACTGAGAAAGCGCTTTCCAGAAGCACTCACGCCGGATCAAATGTACGGCACGGCCTAGCGAATCCCGATCGGCGAATAGCCACTTGTGCCTGTCGGCTCAACAGATTCCAAGTCATCTCAGTCGCTCAGGCGGCTATCAAAACGCCAACTACCAAATATATCCACATCAGAAGCAGCACGATCCAACTGGAGAAATAGACGAAAATTCTCGGTCTTAGTTTATTTCTTCCTGTGTGGACGTGGGCGTGAGCTGCGCGCAACAGCACGTACGTCCAGGCCAACAGGTGCAATGGCCAAGCGGTTTGATTGATAATCATCGCTGCGAGGCACACGACATAAAATAACGTTGGCGCCTCGAATATGTTGGCGAAATGCCTCGATAGTTGAACCGAGGCGTCAGGCTCTTCGCCGCCTCGATACGTCTTAAAGTAGGAGACACTGACCTGACCAGAAGCGACAGAACTTGTCCGAGCACGAAACAGAGCCGCCAGCACGACACAGGTGAGTACTACCATCGCAAACATCGGATATACAAGGGCAGTATTCTCCATCACTGGCAGTTCCTTTCAGTATGACAACTGTTTTGTTGGTTTGGCCGCTTCGTGTCAGTAGCAGTCGTTCGCTACTTTACCACCTGAGTGACTGCTTGCGGCCAGAAGCGGACTGTCATCAAGCCGACTAAATCTGCTTATCTTTGAACACCTCAATGGAGGTTTCCGTAACATATTCGTGATGTGGTACGACGAGATTAGTCGGTGCCGGCATGTTCTTATTGACTCGCCCTGCGGCATCGTAAGTTGAGCCATGGCAAGGGCAGAAAAAACCTCCTGTACGATTCAGAAGTTCGTCATAGAAATGTGGGCCGGGACCCTCGTAGGCGACACCGCATCCGAGGTGTGTGCATTCCGACTCGACAACGAGATACTCTGGCTTAATTGATCTCGATTTGTTTTTGGCCAAGTCGGGTTGGATAGACTCCAGTGATAGCGGGTCTCTGAGTCGATCCGACCCCTCATTCAACGCTTGAACTACGGCGTCATCACGCCGCAAGACGTAGATCGTTTTGAACCATCTAGTCGAGAAAGCGAGAACCTGTCCCGGTGCGAGTTTCGGAAATTCGATGATTTGAGTTACAGGTATCGATCTTTGACTCGGCCCAAGAGACTTGAAAAATGGGATCGCAGCCATGCCAGCACCAAACGCCCCAAAAATCGCTACGGCACGCTTCAGAAATTTTCGGCGCGATTTGTCATCGTCTTCCATTGTGTACCTCAAGACTACGGGTTCTGGCGAAAATCCGAACGGCCGCTTTGGGTCAGCAGCGGTCGTTCGCGGTGGCAAGTGCAGCGCATTGTTAGTCGACGGTTTGTGACGAACGCTCAAGATACCAGTTTATGAATCGAGGGCTTAGTAATTTCACCATTCCTGCTATGAGCAGCACATCAAGTACGATAGTGAACGGAACGACAAAAGCAAGGGCACTGAGATCAATAGTAAAACCGACCTCCTCTGGAAAGAAGAACGCAAATGCGAGGGCGTAAGTTTCCATGTATATGGCCCAGCCACCGCAGTACGCGATAAGACGCCACGACTCCGCGGTTGAAAACATTCTTCGAAAACTTCTAGCGAAAACCCAGCTAATCGTTACAACAACAATCAAAAACAGAAAAGCGGTTCCTGCGATCCCGAGTTGTTTTCCCGGCAATACTGCATCCATAAATATGCCGATTCCGAACCAAAATCCTGGCAAGATCATAGAGTATGCGAATAGCTTAGGGCTGCTCGTGGGCAGATCACTTGATGATGTATCCATTGCCACCTAACTAGCGTTCGTGGGCATGAATGAACGATAACATCATATTTTTGCGAAATACCTTGAATGTCCGCTTTGGGTCAGCAGCAGTCGTTCTGCGTTTAAGGCTTCGACGGCCCACCGTATTCTGGCAGCATGGCTTCCCATTCTCCCAGCAAGCCAATTTTTTCAAGGAAAATCGGGTAGCGGGGATCATTTTTGAGACCCCTCGTCCACTCATTGCTTAGGAGACTGATAAAGGAGTCTCCTTGTTGGAAAGCCAGTTCCAACCATTCAAATGCAGCGTCATTCTCACCACGCCAGGCATAAACAGTGGCCATCGGGAGCGGATATTGATGGGCCGAGCTGGCAAGTAGTTCTTTGATTAACGCCTGTGATTGCGCCTCATTGCCCAAAGTGAAATGTATTCTGGCTTTGTAGACAGTTCTCCAGGGGCCTGGTTGCCTCTCTAATTCGGTCAAAGCGCGTTTTGGGTCGCCTTTCAGCAGGTATGCCGTGGAAAGATTCCTGGCTCCAGTGGGGTATTTCGGGCTCAGTGCCATCAAGCGATCACCGGTTTTTATCGCGTCGTCGAAGCGACCCGTCCTGTTGTATGCCCGCGACAGCGAATTCAGGTGACCAAGGTTCAGGGGATCCAGGGCAAGGCCCTGCTCGAGTAGAGCTATGGTCCTCGGAAGTTGTCCTAGTGTGCTGGCCAAAGCTGCGGCCACACCGACGACACTTTCATGGTTGGGATCCAGCTCGATAGCGCGTTCAACAGCAGCTTGGGCACCAGCCCAGTCTCTGTCAAACGTCCTCATCAAATATGCCCGCGCGGACCAGGCCGAGGCCATGTTGCTATCAATGGCCAGAGCCCTATCTACGGCTGTACGCGCTAATCGGGACCCTTCCGCTGTTGTAAGTGCGCCATTGCGGATCAAATGACCATAGGTAATGTTGAGAGCGACCCAGGCCCGGGCGTAGTTGGGGTCAATAGCCAGCGCCTGTTTCAGAGTGGTGAGGGCCTTTTGCACGCTCTCATCATCCCTTTGATCATTGAAATATTTGCCCTGCAAATACAGGGCATAAACCTCGGGATCCGCTTTTTGCTGCGTCGGTATGGCACCCAGAATGCTGACCTTGAGCGCTTCCACAACTGACGCGGCGATTTCGTCCTGCATCGCAAAGATGTCACTCAGGGTGCGGCTATACGTTTTGGACCACACGTGGAAGCCGTTATCGGTCTTGACCAGTTGCGCGGTGATGCGTATTTGGTTGCCAGACCTGCGCACGCTGCCCTCGAGTACATGGGCAACGTTAAGTTCTTCACCGATTTGCGCAATCTTTGTATCCTTGCCCTTGAAGGAAAACGACGATGTTCGTGCCGCCACTCTGAGTTCCGGTATTTTTGCCAGCAGGTTGAGGAGTTCCTCAGACAAGCCTTCTGAGAAATACTCCTGCTCCTTGTCAGAACTCATATTGACAAAGGGCAGTACCGCTATTGAATTGTCGGCTTCTGCCGATTCAACTGCGGCGGCCTGCTGCTGGGTTACCGGAGCGTTCGCGGTCATTTCGGCAGCTTCCTTGGCCGGATCAAGCACTAACTTATCAAAGGCTAAATAACTCAACGCGAGTATCAGCGCTATCGTGATGGCTGGATTTAGTATTTTTCCGTTTCTATCTTCCGAGGAGCTATTACCCTCAGAGTTCTTCTCCATCTTCAGGCCGTCGGGCGTCAACTCAAATGCCCAGGCAAAGATAATTGCGATCGGGAAACCGAGAATCAACAAAAATGCCACAGCGGAGGGTAGCCATTCCGGCAAACGCAATGCCGGACCCAGCGTGTCAGATACCTGCAACAACACCCAGGCGATGAGCGTATAGACAATAGCTACCTTAAAAACATTCCTGCGTTTCAATTCCGCATAGAAGCTCAAACTGTTCGCCTGTTTGCCAATTTCATCGATTCGGGAGTATAAGTGGGTCAATTACCATATTGCCAGAGCGCCCTGTGCAGACATTTTGGGGCTCACTCGCATCGTTATGCTGACCATTCATTCCGAAGGATGCCGTAAAGCACCAGGTCTTCGTAGTTGTCCCACTTGATCTTGTCCTGTCGCGCTGTTCCCTCGACGATCATGCCGATTTTCTCCATCACACGTCCGGAAGCGGGATTGCGGGCAAAGTGTCGGGCGCTGATTCGGTTTAATCCAAGAGCCATGAACCCGTAGTCAAGAACAGCAGTAGCCGCCTCTGTACAGTAACCTCGACTCCAGAACGACTTGCCAATCCAATAACCAAGTTCACCTTTCCTGGCACTGCGGTCAATCGCTAATCCAATCGCACCGATCAACTGCATGTTGTCCCGAAGCACGACCGCAAACACAACATTTGTTCCGGCCTCAAACTCTGCTTTGTGACTGGCAATCCACTCCTCCGCCATGCCGTCTTTATACGGATGTGGAATATTCAGCGTGGTATCAGCAATCTCACGCACTCCAGCCAATCGCTGTACATCCGAAGCGTCTGCCGCGTCAAACGACCGTAGTGTTAAGCGTGAGGTTTCTATCGTTGGCATTGTCACAGATTTCCGAAGGAGTCGATTCGAGAATTCTAAACTGGTATCACACGATTCTTATCGTGTTCGAACAGGTGGGAACCAACGTCGACCACGGTCTTTAACAGCATCCATACGACAATTACAGATGGGCTATAGCTGCTGCCGAAATCGATGACGAATGACACAAGGTGTAGCGGCAGTAACATCCTCAACAGTGGTAGACCGAAGTTGGCCATAGGGTCAAAGTCACGTCGTTCGTCGTTCTTTTTGTTGGAGTGGTATGACCACCAGTGCGCAACAAAAAATATTCCGCTTTGGACCGAGACATTCAGCAGACTGATCGTCAGGTTTTCGGCTTTTACGAAACTAAAGTAGAGAATAGCGCCCGCGACTGCCCAAAATACCCCGTAGCCGATGGAAAACCCCGCATCACCGTCTTTGGCAAAGACGCGTGTGCCACTAACAACAACCCACTCTTTTCCGGTTGCGTGCCGCCCGTGCGCGAATATGTCAATTATCTTGCGCCGCTGAAAGACGCCGATGAAGAAACTCTGGATCCAGTACGTCAAGACGATTTCGAATACGTTCCAATGGAACAACAGTGCGGATACAAGTGCGATCAGGTTGGAACCCAAAAGTATTGACGCGCTGGACGATAGTCGCTTGGTCACTGTTATAGCTTACGGTCCTCGGCGGCTAATCTTCCGGAATGACGTGATTCGCCTCAAAATCACACTGGCTGCGTTCGTAATCGTAACTCCCACCCTTGTCCAGACAATCGTCGACTCGCGCCCAATCGATAAAAAGCATGACTGCCCACGCCATAAACAGCAGAATCGTAGCACCGCAAAGCGCGCCCAAGACCAGGACCAACTTTCGTTGCCAGGGTGGTGCGTCCTCTTTCTTGTACTTATTGCGCATTGGTTCCGATTAGAACGGCATTTACGCCAAGCTCCTTATGCAGGGCCATCGCCTCAGAAGTGGTTTTCTCAATGTTCCGTACAGATAAGGTTCCGGCATGTATGACCTCGATTATCTGATACTCGATGTCTAGAAGCGAGACCCCTCTGCGCGTTAAGTCCGTAGTCGATAGCCTGTTTTAAACACCCAGCGGACAATTAGCAGGCAGGCGACCAGGAACGAAACAGTGATGCCGAGACTCAGCCCAACGGCGACATCGGCATTCTCGTAAAAACTCCAGCGGAATCCGCTGATCAGGTAGACAACCGGGTTGAACAGGCTGACCGTTTGCCAAGCGGGTGGCAACATGCTGATCGAGTAGAACGTCCCGCCCAGAAAGGTCAGCGGCATGATGACGAGAATTGGTACGATCGTCAGCTTCTCCCAGCCATCGGCCCAGACGCCGAGAATGAAGCCAAACAGGCAGAACGACACGCACGTCAAAACCAGGAACGTGACCATGACCACCGGGTGTGCGATTTCGATATCGACAAAGAAGCTCGCCGTCGCAAGAATGATCGTGCCGATGATGACGGACTTTGTGGCCGCCGCGCCGACGTAGCCCAAAAGCACTTCTCCGTAGGACACCGGCGCTGACAGCACCTCGAATATCGTGCCCGTGAATTTAGGAAAATAGATCGCGAACGACGAGTTCGAAATACTCTCGGTCATAATCGACAGCATGATGAGGCCCGGCACGATAAACGAGCCGTAGCTGACACCATCAATCTCGGTGATGCGCGAGCCAATCGCCGCTCCGAAGATCACGAAATAGAGTGATGTCGACAGGACGGGCGCAACAATGCTCTGCACGACGGTACGGAACATGCGCGCCATTTCGAAGCGGTAAATCGCCTTTATCGCGTGAAAATTCATTGGTCTCTGTGCACCAGGTCAACAAAAATTTCCTCGAGCGAACTCTGCGACGTCTGCAGGTCATTAAATCGAATACCCGCATTGCGAAGATCCTGGATGAGGTCGGTTATGCCCGTGTGTTCGCCCTTCGTGTCGTAGTTGTAGACTAGCTCATGGCGGTTATCGCTAAGTTCAAGTGCGTAACTCGACAGCCCGGTCGGGATGGCATCCAGTTCATCGTAAAGATGCAGCGTGAGCTGCTTTTTACCCATGTCTCGCATGAGTTTGTTTTTTTCTTCGACGAGGATGATCTCGCCGTTGTTGATCACGCCGACCCGATCCGCCAGCTGCTCGGCTTCCTCGATGTAGTGTGTCGTCAGGATGACCGTGACGCCTTCCTGCCGAAGCTGTTCGACGACGTTCCACATGTCCTGACGCAACTCGACATCAACGCCGGCCGTTGGTTCGTCAAGGAACAACACGTCGGGTTCGTGCGACAACGCTTTTGCGATCAGCACGCGTCGCTTCATGCCACCCGATAACATCATGATCATCGTGTCGCGCTTATCCCAGAGCGACAACGACTTCAGGACTTTCTCGATGTGCCCGTCGTCGGGAGGGCATCCAAACAGGCCGCGACTGAAACGCAGCGTATTGAATACGGTTTCGAAGGTCTCGGTGGGAAGTTCCTGCGGTACGAGGCCGATCTTCGCTCTCGTCTTGCGAAACTCAGTGACAATGTTGTGGCCGTCGACAAGCACCTCACCATCACTCAGGTTCACGATTCCACAGACGATGTTGATCAGGGTTGTCTTGCCGGCCCCGTTCGGCCCAAGAAGGCCGAAGATCTCGCCCGCGCGAATCTCAAGGTCGACATCCTTGAGTGCCTGGAAGCCACCGGCGTAGGTCTTGGTCAGGCCATTGATCGAAATCTTGGGGTGCATGCACCCTACTATACGACGGACCTCCGTATGCGCGGAAGTAAAACGATGCTCGCCATCAGGATGATGCACTGAAGTTGCGTTATCGTCAGGTTGCCCAGCACGATGTGGCCATCGGCGCGCAGGTATTCGATAAAGAAGCGCATCAACGCGTAAGCGCAGACGGTCAGCACAGCCAGTGTCCCACGCGTGCAGCGACGCCAGGGTACGCGCGACAGCAGGACAATGAGTACCAGCAGAAGCCCGGCCTCATAGAGTTGCACGGGATACACCGGCAACGATGCAAATGCTCCCGGTTCGATCATGCCCATCGCCAGGTGCTGCTCATAGGGCAAACTGCCGGCCGGATATTGCACGCCGCGAACCAGGCCTTCGAGGAACGATGTCGTTTGCACTTGCGATGCAAACGAGGTCGCATGATCGTGTGACACGACATCACCCCAGCAACAACCGGCAATGTGGCAGCCGATGCGGTGGATCATGAGTCCTGCCAGCGTTGGCAACGCGAAGATGTCCAGCAAGCGCCGAAAAGACAGGTGCGCGATGCGGCTGTAGATGAATACGGCTATGGCACCGGTCCCGAGCATGCCGAACAGGCGGATGCGAATGCCGTGGTTCATGGCCTCGCCCGCGACCATGTGATCCATGGGCATGAATAGGGCGACGATGGTGCCTCCAATTAGCCCAGTGACAATCGTCAACGGCACGAGCAAGTCAACATGCGAAGGATCAACATAGGTTGTCGAGGCGTTGTACCGGGCAAGAAGCCACGCAACGAAGATCGCGGCGATGAAGATCAGGCCGAACGGGGTTACCCAGTTTGTTGAATCGAAATGTGAGTACATGATCCTGTCCTACTCAAACACAGTGACTTGTTGAAACAGATCGGAAGCCTTTCCGATAGACTTATTGGGCAACCGGCTGAGGACTCAGAAGGGTTCGTCATCAGAGGTCACCGTCTTTACCGTGCTTTGCGAGGCCCGTTCCCATGTTCCTGCGCATCTCCTTCGTGTAGTCGTCACCTTCGTAGTCGTCAGGCCAGACTATGCCCTCAAAGGCTTGTGCTCCGGATCGATCATGTAGATGTCGAAACGATTCACGCTTTGTTTGTCGACTTTGAATACCCACCAGTATTCCGGCATGAAGGAACCGTCACCATTGAAGCCCCCGACATATTGCCAGGTCATAAATTGTTCGCCGCCCAGCTTCGTCAGCCACGCCTTGTACGCCGGCGTCGGCCCGAAATCTGACGCTAAACCGGTCTCCCCAATCGAGTAGGTCTCGAGGGCATCTACGAGGTCTCGCCGCGTCTCGATCTCCAGCGCATCCCCGACAAATTTTTCGCCTGGTACAGGCATCACGGCTGTCACCAGCCAGGTTCGCTTGTCGTAGGGATGAAACTGGTACAGACGCCGCGTCTTCACCATCACCTTCGAGTATCCAGACACCCGACATTTCCGGATCAATCCGACTGCGCTCGGGGTTGCCAATGGGTACCGGCATGCACGCGAGCAGTCCAGCAAACATCGGAATGATGACGAGCATCAGCCCTGCACCGCTGAGCGATCTGACGTTGGGTTTCATACATTTCTCCATGTCTTGCAGAATATGCGCGCCACAATCAACAGGCCTGACGAAACACTGATGTATATCTGATGATTCGTAATAACCCCGGCGAATCGTCGGTCTTGTTTTGATATGAGCAAACTGCTGATATTGGTCTGGACTCTCGTGGCGATCGCAGTTCTGGCCGCGCTTGCAGGCCTGTGGATGAATCGGGCACGCAGGATAGATGTCGATTTGCCACTGCCGGCAGATCTCCCCGAGCAGGGATTCAGTCACGATATCTTCGCCTCGTTACTGCGGGAATACGTGTCGCCTGATGGTCGCGTTGACTACGAACGGTGGCATAAGTCGGCCGATTCCATTGCGGCTCTCGACGACTACCTCGCAGCCGTCAGCCACCTGAGCCCCGACTCGGCGCCTGAGCGATTTACGACCCGCAATGACGAACTGGCGTACTGGATGTACGGGTACAACGCGTGGGTCATCAAGGGCGTCCTGCTGAACTGGCCGCTCACCAGCGTTACCGACGTCAAGGCACCACTCGAAGTGGTGAAGGGGCTGGGTTTCTTCTACCAGCTCCGATTCCCGTTCGGTGGCAGGTACATGAGCCTGCTAACCGTCGAGAACGACAAGATCCGCAAGCGCTTTCAGGACCCGCGCATTCACTTTGTGCTTAATTGTGCGAGCGAAAGCTGCCCGGTTGCCCGGCCCGACCTTCCTGTCGGCGAGGAACTGGAGGAAATGCTGGCGCTTGCTGCGTTTGAGTTTGTTAACGACCCGGACAATGTGTCGGTAGATCACGAACATCGCATCGTGTCTCTGAACTCGATTTTCAAATGGTACAAGAAGGACTTCATTGATTACCTGCTCGCGACGGGTCGACCGACAGAGCATGGCCTGATCGACTACCTGGAAGGGGTCGCGGGGGAGCCGCTACTCAGCGACCTGCAGCGCGCAAGAGACTACTCGATTGAATATCGCGAGTACGATTGGCAACTCAACAGCGCTGACCAGACCTCAGCCCAGCTTGAGAGTGTCCGCATACGCGAATAGCCCGGCCGAACCGCCCGTGTGCAGAAAGACTATCCTCTGGTCCTTATTGAACCGACCCTGGCGGACGTAGTCGATCATGCCTGCCAGCGCTTTGCCGCTGTACACCGGATCGAACAACAGGCCTTCCATTCGGGCAAGCATCAGTATTGCTTCGTTCATCGCGTCGGTCGGCTCGCCGTAGCCCGGACCGATGTAGTGGCAGTCCGCGATGATGTCGTCGCGCGCGACGCAGCCCGGCTTGCCAACGAGTTCGGCCGTTTCGCAGGCAAGCTTGTACACCTTCTCTTCCTGGGCATCCTGCGGCGCATTGACGCCAATGCCGAGAATCGGCAAATCGCTGCCACTCGCTCGTAATCCAACCACGAGGCCGCCGTGCGTTCCCGCGCTGCCCGTTGCCGTGACAATATGATCCACCTTGAGATCCTGTTCCTCGAACTGCTGCAGCAATTCTTCACCGCAGCCTACGTAACCGAGCGCCCCGACCGGGTTGGAAGCACCACCGGGCACGATATATGGCACACCGCCACTCGCACGAACCTCTTTCGCAACATCATCCATCGCTGCGTCGAAGTCAGTGCCCTTGTCGAATTCGCGCAGGTTTGCCCCAAAGATCCGGTCGAGCAATACGTTGCCCGACGTGCGATACAACTCGCTGGGATCAGCGACCCGGTGCTCCAGCAGCACTTCGCAACTCATGCCCAATTTGCAGGCCGCCGCCGCTGTCTGGCGAACATGGTTCGACTGTACCGCTCCGACTGTGATGATCGTGTCCGCGCCTTTCTCCAGCGCCTCGCCCATCGAGAATTCAAGTTTGCGCGTCTTGTTGCCGCCGGTAGCGAGACCCGTGCAGTCGTCGCGTTTGACCCAGATTTCGGGTCCGCCCAGGTGCTTGCTGAGATTGGGCAGGAACTCCAAACGGGTCGGCAGGTGTGCCAGAGATACGCGCGGGAATGACGTCAGCAGCATGTTCTGATCCTGGTTGTCGGGGCTGAGGAGACGCATATCCTACCGCACTGCGGTGAGTACTAAACACATTAGGAATAACTAAGTGGTTGAACGAGTTATCCTGATGTAATCGGTTTGAGCGTCCCGTCCAGTGCCAGCATCAGCTGCGACGACTCAAGATCGACCTGGTTACGCCCTGCTCGTTTCGAACGATACATGGCGCGGTCAGCGCGCCGGACCATATCGTCGAGCGATAGGTCATTCTCCGAAATCGCTGCAACCCCGAAGCTCGATGTCATCGGTATCCCGATGCTTGTCATATCCATCGGGTTCGATCCAATCTTGCTACACAACTGATCGGCCAATGCCATCGCATCTCGCAGATCGGTACCCGGAAGCAGTAACGCGAATTCCTCGCCGCCCACACGCGCGATGATATCCTCAGTGCGTCGCGACTCGGAAACCAGCTTGGCGAAGTGTGCCAGCGCGGCGTCGCCGGCTGCATGACCGTACTTGTCATTGATGAATTTGAAACGATCGATGTCGGTCATGATGACCGACAGGTCCGTCCCCGCCCGCCGAGCTCCGGAAAACGCGCGCTCTCCATATTCAATGAAACCACGGCGGTTCAACAGGCCGGTCAGATGATCACACGTGGCAATCGTTTTCATCTTCGCTGAGATATCCGAAGCCATCATCATCATGACGAGCATCGACATGCCGATGTAGCCGGCAGGTAAGGTCAGGAAATTGAAATGCAGATAGGCTGCGGCGACTGATTCATCTCCGGCGGGACCTTGCATGAATGCCAGAATAGAGTCGGCCACCTGGATACTCGCGAATACGAAAATAGCAATCGCCGCCGCCCACTCGGCCGGTCGCGGTTGCTCGCGGTAGCGAACGATCATTGCCGCGGACAAGAAGAGGGTGATAGCGGCGTACGCGGGCACAGTCGCCATCCGAACACCAACATTCGGCTCGATAAGTATGGCCCACGCAACGATTGCATAAACGGCCAACGCGACAGGCAAGAGGTTCTGGGGCAGGCGCTTACAATGGGTTCGCTGGCAATGACCACGCAAACCGAGAGTAACCAGCGCTGTCGAGAACGCATTCTCGGCCAACAGGAATGCCTCGGTACTCGGGAATACATCGGCATTCATAACGCTTAACCACTGCAACGTCGCGGCGAAAAAAGCAGCCGACCAGGTCAGCGCGTGTGGTTCTCGATCGAAGTTCTTCCACGCCATGAAGAATGCCAGCGACAACACGGCGCTGGTCACGGTGAGCGAAAAAACAATGTAGAAGAAGGGAGGAACCATCCAGCCTGCGCACAACACGTAAAATGAGATAATTCATTTTGCCAACGGCCCGCCTGAGCTAACTTGACGTGGCGCACAAATCACACATCAGGTAGTCGATTTCTTTCTTATTTGGGCCGAAATTACCAACATCGCGACTGGAGTCTCGTATGAAACCCGTACCGCCGAAGCGGTCCTGCCGGAATCCGTGACAGAAAGTTCGTTCTATTCGATGGCGGCTGGCGACAACAGGACGCCGTCTTCGTCGCAATAGACCCACGATCCGGGCGTGAAACGAACGCCACCGAATTCGACCGGGCAGTCGACCGCACCTTGTCCATCCTTGACGCTTTTCGCAGGGTTCGTTCCGAGCGCTTTCACGCCGAGATCAATTCCGGCGATCTCAGCTGAATCGCGAATCACGCCATAGATCACGACGCCAGACCATCCATTCGCCGCCCCTTTTGCTGCCAGGATGTCACCCATCAGGGCTCGCTCCGTGGAGCCGTCACCGTCGACGACGATGACCGCTCCTTCACCGGGTTCGTCGAGGAGCTCCCGGAACAGTGAGTTGTCGTTGCGGCACTTTACCGTCCTGACCGGACCACAGAATGAGCGTCGGCCACCGAAATCGCGAAAGAGCACCGAGCACGTGCCGACGTCACCCTCGTGATCGTCGTAAAGATCAGCTGTCGCTCGCAACGACGTAGTCGTCAGGAGAACTGGTTCATCGTGTTGTCTTCACCGCCAGCCTTCAGGGCAGCATCTCCCGAGAAGTACTCCTTGTGATCGTCACCGATGTCCGAACCCGACATGTTCTGGTGCTTGACGCACGCGATGCCGTTGCGGATCTCCTCGCGCTGCACGTGAAGGACGTAGCCCAGCATGCCCAGGTCGCCGAAGTACTCTTTCGCAAGGGTGTCGGTCGACAATGCCGCGGTGTGATAGGTCGGCAGCGTAATCAGGTGATGGAAGATGCCAGCCTCACGAGATGAATCGGCCTGGAAGGTCCGGATCTTCTCGTCGGCTACGGTTGACAGTTCGGTGTCGTCGTAGTCGATGCTCATCAGATTGTCGCGATCGTAGGCCGAAACGTCCTTGCCGTCTTCCAACCAGGCATCGAAAACCTGCTGGCGGAAATTCAACGTCCAGTTGAACGAGGGGCTGTTGTTGTAGACCAGCTTCGCGTTCGGGATGACTTCGCGAATGCGGTTGACCATGCCACCGATTTGCGCAATGTGCGGTTTCTCGGTTTCGATCCAGAGAAGATCGGCGCCATTCTGCAGTGACGTAATGCTGTCCAGCACACAACGATCTTCGCCAGTACCTGGACGGAACTGGAACAGGTTGCTCGGCAGACGTTTCGGATGAACGAACTTGCCGTCATGCTTCATCAGTACATCACCGTTCTGCAAGTCTTCAGGCGTAACTTCGTCGTAGTCGAGGAACGAGTTGTACTGGTCGCCGAGATCACCCGCCTCGTGCGTTACGGCGATCTGCTTCGTGAGGCCGGCACCGAGCGAGTCGGTGCGCGCCACGATGATGCCGTCGTCGACACCGAGTTCGAGGAACGCGTAGCGGAGTGCACGAATCTTCGCGATGAAGTCTTCATGCGGTACCGTGACTTTACCGTCCTGGTGACCGCACTGCTTTTCATCGGACACCTGGTTCTCGATCTGCAGGGCGCAGGCGCCCGCTTCGATCATCTTTTTGGCGAGCAGGTACGTCGCTTCTGCGTTACCGAAGCCCGCGTCGATGTCAGCGATGATCGGCACGACGTGCGTCTGGAAATTCTCGATCTTGTTCTTGATGTCCTGCTCTTTGACCGAGTTACCTTCTTCGCGCGCCTTGTCCAGGTCACGGAACAGGCCGCTGAGTTCACGAGCATCCGCCTGTCGCAGGAACGTGTAGAGCTCTTCGATCAGGTCCGGTACGGTGGTTTTCTCGTGCATCGACTGGTCGGGCAACGGACCGAACTCGGAACGCAGGGCCGCAACCATCCAGCCGGACAGGTACAGGTAGCTCCGGTCGGTGGTGCCGAAGTGCTTCTTGATCGAAATCATCTTCTGCTGACCGATGAAGCCGTGCCAGCAACCGAGTGATTGTGTGTACCGCGACGAATCGGCATCGTATTTCGCCATATCCTCGCGCATGATCTTCGCCGTGTACTTGGCGATATCCAGGCCGGTATTGAAACGGTTCTGCGCCTTCATGCGCGCTACGGACTCTGGGTCAATGGCATCCCAGGCACTTCCCTGGCTCGCTATCAGGCCGGCAGCGGCCTGGATGTCGTCGGAATACTGAGACATGACAATTCCTCGTGTCAAAAAGCAGATTTGCGGGCCATAGTCATGCCCGCTGCGCGTAGTTTACGCGGGCTGTATGGAAAATTTTACAGCGAGAATTTCACAGTGTCAATTTTACACCGTGGGCGCGGATTCCCGAACCTAGTGCCTGACCGTCACCGACTTAACCTGCGCGAATACCCGGTCGCCGGACTTGAGTTCGAGTCGTGCAACCGAGCGATTTGTTACGCGCGCCAGCAAGACCTGGTTGCCGGCATCAAGCCGGACGAGCGATATCGCATCATCGACGCGCTGTATGGCGTCGACGCTCACGCGGAGTACGTTGAGTATCGTCGTTTGCGATGGCCGTTCCCTGCAGATGCTGACGTCGCTGGCCGCAATGCGCAGACGCAGCGGTACCGCATCCGTTTCGAACACGCCAGGCACCCAGATGTCGCCATCAGCAAAATGAAACCTGGTCAGCCCGTCTTCGACCTCGACAACGGATGCCCAGAGCACGACGCCTGCATTGCGCCCCGAAAGCAATGGCACATCGACGCGCGACAGGACATCGATAAGATCACCGCTCGCCGTCACCTTGCCGTCCTCGAGCAGCACGAGATGGTCGCAGAGCCTGCCGATTTCCTCGATGTCGTGACTAACGTACACAACGGGTACCGACAACTCATCGTGCAAACGATCGAAGTACGGCAGCAGTTCATCCTTGCGTGCACTATCCAGTGATGCGAGCGGCTCATCCATCAGCACCAGGTCGGGTGACCGAAGCAACGCCGCAGCAATCGCGACGCGTTGCGCCTCACCACCTGACAGAGTATCCGGTTTGCGGTCCAGGAAATTGCCAAGGCCAAGCATGTCGATAACCTGCTTATTATCAATACGGCGCGATGTCGCTCGCTTCGCACCGAACTCGATATTGCCGCGGACATCAAGGTGCGGGAACAAGGTCGGCTGCTGGAAAACATAACCGACGTTTCGCTTGTGCACGGGCAAGCCACCCTTGTTGGCTCCCCGCTCAAGCCCGGCGATGCATCGCAGCAACGTTGTCTTGCCGGAACCGGACTCGCCGAAGATTCCGGTGATTCCCGCGTCGGGAATTTCGGCGTCGACGTCGAGAACGAAATCGCCTTTCGTCAGCTGGTGTCGCAGGCCGATCATCGTGAGTCCCATCTACGGTTAAACGCATACATGCCGAACAACACCACAAACGCGAACGCCAGCAACAGCAAGGACATCTTGTGTGCCGCAGCATAGTTCAGGGTCTCGACATGGTCGTAGATTGCGATAGAAATGACTCGCGTCTCACCCGGGATATTGCCGCCAACCATCAGGACGACGCCAAACTCGCCGAGCGTGTGCGCGAAGCTCAGCACCAGACCACCAACGAAGCCACGAACGGACAACGGCACGACAACCGAAAAGAACGCGTCGAGCCGTGAAGCGCCGAGCGTCCACGCTCTTTCCAGCGTCTGCCTCGGTAACGCTTCGAACGCGTTCTGCATGGGTTGGATGGCGAATGGCATGCTGTAAATACACGACGCAATGACAAGACCCGCAAACGAGAACGTCAATGCACTACCCGTCAGCTGCACCCACCAGCTGCCGATGGCACCATCGGGCCCGAGCAGAATAAGAAGATAAAAACCGAGCACCGTGGGCGGCAATACGATCGGCATCGCAACGATGGTCTGCGCAACGGGCTTCCAGCGCGACGAGGTCTGCGATAGCCACCAGGCAATCGGCGTCCCGACCAGGAGCAGGATCACGGTCGTTGCCAGCGCCAGCTGGATCGATAACCAGAGCGGACCGAAGATAGTCACGGCGACACCCCGTAGCCATGCCGCTCGACAATCTCTCGCGCAACATCGGATTGCATAAACGCAATGAAGCGCTGCGCGGCATTATTGCCGGCAGCATTTTTCAGCAACACCGCCTGCTGCTCGATGCTCCCGTGCGACTCTGTCGGAATATTCCACACGCAGGCCGACTCCGGCAGATGAGGGTTCACCAGCTGTGCATTCGCAATGACCCCCACGACTGCATTGCCCGTCGCGGCGAACTGCAGGACCTGCATGGCATTCTCACCGTAAACCGCCCTGCCCGACACGACCTCCCAGTACCCTTCACTTATCAGAAACTCCATTGCAGCCCGGCCGTACGGAGCTGTCGCCGGGTTCGCCAGGGCAACCCTTCCCGCGCTCGCGTCCTTGAGCGTTGCAAGACAGTCAGTCGCATCCCTGGACCAGAGCGCAAGACCGCCCCGTGCGTAAGTGAAACGTGATCCGGCAACTGCGTGGCCAGAATTCTCGAGGAGCGCCGGACGCTCGACGTCGGCCGCGAGGAAGATATCAAAAGGCGCACCGTGCAAGATCTGGGCGTACAAAAGCCCCGTCGAGCCATTGCTGATACGAACCTCGATTCCGGTGGTGCCGGAAAAGCGTGCCGATAACTCGGCAGCTGCTTGCGAGAAATTGCTGGCGACCGCGACGGTAACCGTATCGTCTGCTGACGCGGGCGCCGCCAGCAGTGCCAGGAGTACAAGGAAGATTGCAGGATGCACTAGTGGCCTGCGTCAGGCCGCGAGCTCCGCTTTCTTCTGCCGGCGATACTGGTGCAACAGCGGTTCGGTGTAACCGTTCGGCTGGTCACAGCCTTCAAATACCAACGCACAGGCGGCCTGGAAAGCGATGCTTGAGGAAAAGTCGTCACTCATGCGTTCGTATGATGCATCACCCTCGTTCTGCCTGTCGACGATTTTCGCCATGCGCGTAAATGTCTCGAGCACCTGCTCCTTGCTCACGACACTGTGCAACAACCAGTTGGCCATGTGCTGGCTGGAGATTCGCAGCGTGGCACGATCCTCCATGAGACCGACATCGTCGATGTCTGGCACTTTCGAGCAGCCGACACCCTGGTCGATCCAGCGCACAACGTAGCCAAGAATGCCCTGCGCATTGTTATCGAGTTCAGCCTGAACGTCTTCGGCGGTCAGGCCGCTAACATCACCGATCGGGGGCGTCAGTATGTCGTCAAGACTGGCTGTCTCACGTTTGGCCAGTTCATGCTGGCGAGCGCGCACGTCGACCGCGTGATAGTGCATGGCGTGCAACGTCGCAGCCGTGGGTGATGGCACCCAGGCACAGTTGGCGCCCGCCTCAGGGTGCGCCTGCTTGGTATCGAGCATCTGGCGCATTTCGTCGGGCTTGGGCCACATACCTTTGCCGATCTGTGCCCGACCCGGAAGGCCACAGGCGATGCCGACGTCGACGTTACGGTCTTCGTAGGCCAGGATCCATGGCTGTTCCTTGATCGTCTCCTTCCGGAACACCGTCCCAGCCTGCATGCTCGTATGAATCTCGTCGCCGGTTCGGTCGAGGAAGCCCGTATTGATGAACACGATGCGCTTGCGCACGGCTCGTATGCACTCCGCGAGGTTTGCTGTCGTGCGGCGCTCCTCGTCCATGACGCCAACCTTGATCGTATTCGGTTCGAGCCTGAACAACTCTTCGACCCGACCGAACAGCGTGTCGGTGAACGCAACTTCATGTGGACCGTGCATCTTCGGCTTGACGATATAGATGCTGCCTGCGCGGCTGTTCGCCTGCAGGTCGTCGCGACGCCGGTCTGTCATCGCGCATGCGGTTGTCATCACGGCGTCCAGAATACCTTCGAAGACCGGGTCGCCATTTGCGTCGAGTATGGCGTCTGTCATCATCAGGTGGCCCACGTTGCGAACGAGCAAAAGGCTGCGTCCGGTCAGCACGATCTCATCATCGTTCGGAGCAATGTAGCGGCGGTCACGCTCGAGCGCGCGCGTCATCATCTTGCCACCTTTCTCGAGCGTCGCCTCGAGGTCGGCCTGCATGAGACCGAGCCAATTGCGATACACGCCGACCTTGTCGGCCGCATCGACGGCCGCGACGGAGTCTTCGCAATCCTGAATAGTCGTGACAGCGGATTCGAGCACTACATCAGCAAGGTTGGCCGTTGCGTCCTTGCCAATTGGGTGTTCGGGGTCGACGAGCAACTCGACATGCAATCCATGATTGCGGAACAAGTAGGCACAACGCCCGGCATCGCCATTCCGTCCCGTGAACTGTGTCGGGTCAACGAGGCCAACCGCGCCACCGCCTGGCAGCGAGGCAACGAATACAGCGCCCTCATCACCGTGGTCAATACCGTAGGCATTGACGTCAGCATGACTCACGCCCTCGAGGGGCAGAGTCGTGTCGAGAAATTCAGTCGCGCAGCGAATGACCGCCGCACCGCGCGCAGGGTTATATCCGCCCGCACGTTGCTGCTCGTTGTCCTCACTGATTGCGTCGGTGCCGTATAGCGCGTCGTACAGACTGCCCCAACGCGCATTGGCCGCGTTGATCGCGAAGCGTGCGTTGGATACCGGAACGACGAGTTGGGGACCGGCGATCTCGGCAATTTCCGGATCGACGTCGTCGGTTTCGACTTCGAAGGCTTCGCCCTCGGGAACGAGATAGCCGATGCTCTTCAGAAACGCGACGTATTCGTCGTGATCCCAGGCTTCCTCGCGTTTCGCGACGTGCCACTCGTCAATCTGGCGCTGGAATTCATCTCGCTTCTCGAGGAGAGCCCGGTTAACAGGCGACAGGTCATCGATAATCGCCTCGAGTCCGGCCCAGAATTCATCCGGACCCAGGCCGATCGCTGGCAGGAGTTCATTCTCCACAAACTGCGACAACGCTGGAGATACCGATAGCGCGCAGGATTCTCTTCGTTCGTTCATGTTCATTTCATCAATGGTGGTCGATCGCACGCTATATTACGCTATGCTTTGTGGTAATTTCACAGTATATTTTTCACATAGTTAATTTCACAATAGGTAGCAAAAATGAGTGTTCAACAGGGCCTTCGGCGCAAGGCGCACTTCCTCGGAACGAAAATAAAAAGCCTCCGAAAGCGCAACAATCTGACGCTCGAGGACCTGTCCGTGCGTTGCGTGCAAATAGATGCCGACGCCGGGCCATCGGTTTCCTACCTGTCGATGATCGAGAACGGCAAGCGCGTTCCGTCGGAACGTCTGCTCGAGATCATTGCCGAGATCTTCCAGAAAGAGACCAACTGGTTCTTCGATGAGTCCCTTGACGACGACGCTATCGACACGGCACCGACGGCCGCTGTTATCGGCATGCCGCTGGAGCCAGGCTTTCTTTTTTCCGAATCTCTACTGCAACTCGCTATCCCCGAACTGCTCGCACAAACCGGCACGACCGGGAGGCAGTTCGCGCACCTCCTGATCCGTGCGCACCAGGAGCACAACCAAAATCGCTTCCCTGATATCGAACGGGCAGCCGAGCGCGTCGGGAAAAAGCACTTCCCGATGCGAGTGGACGACGTGTTTGCGATCGCGAAAGAACTCGGCCTCCGGATACAGTGGTTCGATAATTCCGTGTTCAAAGATAAGGGTCATAGCGAGCGGCCGCTGAATACCCTGGTACGTTCGTTTTTCGACGCGCCAAACAAAATCTACCTGAATCACGAACTCCAGGATAAACCGGAACGTCTCAAGTTCGATATCGCAAGCCAGATCGGCCACCTGGTCCTGCACGACGGTGACGGCGCGCGCGCGCCGCAAGTGTCGGGTGGGCTCGTCTCCGGGCGCAGACACGACTCAGACTCCATGAACGTTGACGCGAAAGACATCCTGTACGCATGGCGTGATTTTGAATGCAGCTATTTCGCCGCCGCCCTGCTTGCACCGAAGACGCCGTTCCGACAATTCCTCGCGCGCAATTCTTATGCGATCGATTCCGGCGACAAAGCTGAACTCACCAATACGCTGGTAATGCGCCGGATGTCGAGCGTCTCGCCCTATCCGCACTGGCACTACTTCGACGCGTATCCTCCCGGCAACCTGCGCGCCGTGTACCGAGGCAATGGCATCCCGCTCCCGTGGGGCAACATGCGACTCGTATCCGACCCCTGTCAGCACTGGGCCGTGTTCCGCATGCTGAATTCACGCTCCACCAAGCCGTCGGCACAGATTTCGGTATTGCGCTCCGGTGACGACAAACGCCTGTATTGCTGCGAATCGATTCGCAGCAAGGACGCGGCCGGAAACCCGCATGTGCTATGCGCAGGCGTGGACCTGGCACCAGCGCTGCGCTCACAGAATATCGAACCGGCGGACACGATCGACATGATCGAGGCGAGCTGCAACCAACACGGTGGATCGGCACCCATCCCCCTTGAGGCACGCAAGCAACTCGAGAGTATCGGCAAAATCCTTAACATCGGCTGGATCGGTGAAGGGGCAGAAAAAGACGCGACGATCATTTGCCAGCGTAGCTCGAATTGCCCACGGGACAACCATTGCCTGGGCAAGGCACCGCCGAAACTCAAGCCGCAGATCGACCAGATTCGCGACGCGCTGGTTAACGCGTAGGATGGTAACGCATAGGGTCGATCGAAAAGACGATTACGCGGTTCGTGGTTCGCTGGTCCCCCAGCATTCCTCCCGCGGTGACGAACCCACCGCCAAACCGCACGAGCGCGCGATGGTCCATAGTCGCGACCCGGTCAGAATCGATGGACCTCCATTCGCGCGTCTCCAGGTCGAGTAACAGCATTCCCGCCGAAGGCTGAGACGGCTCACCGTTGTAACCAATTCCGTTGTAGTTGTAGGGGTTGTCGCTGCCGCCAACAAACACGAACGCACTGAGTCGCTCGCTACCCGTTGCTGCCATGCGATATCGCGGCGCGCCCGGATGGGCGGGCAACGTGCGCCAGTCTATGCGCCTCGAATTTTTCGGATCGATAGTCCCCGAAAAGCACTGGTCTGTTGCCACGAAGTCGCGTCGGCGATCGCCATGGGTTTTTATCGCTACGCCGTCGCAATACATGATCACATTGCCCACAATGCCGCCGGCGTGGCCGAACACGCCGGGGCCGGGTGTCGGCGTTGCCTGCACCCAAACGTCATCGACGGTGTCGTATCGTTGAACGAGGTTTACGTTGCCCGAGTCGTGCCAGCCACTTACGAGGTAGATGTAGCGATCTTCGTAAGTCACAGCGACCGCATCATCGACGGGCACGGGCATCGGCGAGCGCTCTTCAAACTGCCGGGTCAGGGGGTCAAATGCGTGCACCCAGGGAGTCGAGACTTCGCTGCCATCTTCCTCGACCGTGTAGCCGCCAAACACAAAGGCGAGCCGTCCCGCTGCGACCGCCGTCGCGGCAAGGCGCCCGACCCCACCCGGGACGGGCGGGCCTTCTACCCACTCTCCCCCGTACCCGCTGTAGACCCAGGTAGTCGCCAACGTATCCCCGTGGCCGCGTCCCGCGCCAAGGCCCGCAAAGCTGATCAGGAATTCATCCGCAGGAGTGATGACGGCAACCAATGCATTGTTGCTAACCGGCTCGGGTAGCGGCGGCAAATCCCGGGTCTCTACCGAGTCAGCGCTGGCTATCGTGGCGAACAACAACCCGGCCAGGAAAGCCGCGGCAAATTGACTTCTATATATTAGACTTTTATAATATATAAACATTCCCGTCACCCGGCCCAAACGATGCCCAAGCCTACCGTAAGCGCTGTCTTCGACGAAGCGACATTTACTATCACCTACGTGGTCAGCGACGCTGACACGAAGCGCGCGGCGGTAATCGACCCGGTCCTCGATTTCGACCCGGCATCGGGGCGAACGACTACGAGTTCGGCCGATGAGGTCATCGCGTACGTCAAAGACAACGAACTTGCCGTCGACTGGATTCTTGAGACACACATTCACGCCGATCACCTGAGCGGCGCTCCCTATATCAAGGAGAAACTCGGTGGTAGCACGGCGATCGGTGCCGGCGTCACGGCCGTCCAGGAAACTTTCAAGGGCGTGTTCAACCTGAAGGACCTCCACACCGACGGCAGCCAGTTCGATCACCTGTTCACGGATGGCGAGACGTTCAATGTTGGCAGCATCGACGCTCAGGCGATCGCGACACCGGGTCACACGCCCGCCTGCATGACCTTTGTAATAGGCGACTCAGCCTATGTCGGCGACACGCTGTTCATGCCCGACTTCGGCAGCGCCAGAACGGATTTCCCGGGTGGGAGTGCAACGCAGCTTTACGACTCGATTCAGAAAATACTCGCGTTGCCAGACGAGACCCGGCTGTTTATGTGTCACGACTACAAGGCACCCGGGCGCGACGTCTATGCATGGGAAACAAGCGTCGCCGAACAGCGCGCTGCGAATATTCACATCAACGATAAAGTGTCCAGAGACGAGTTCATCGCCATGCGCGAGGGCCGCGATGCCCAGTTGGGCATGCCAAAGCTGATCCTGCCGTCGTTGCAGGTCAACCTCCGAGCGGGGCAACTTCCCGAACCGGAAGACAATGACGTTCGTTATCTGAAGCTCCCACTCAACGCGGTCTGATAGCGAAAACAGCGTATGACTATCTATCGACTTAGCGAAAACTGTGCGGTCTCGTCACAGATCCAGCCCACCGATGTTGCCGCGATCGCGGCTGAAGGGTTCACGACTATTATCTGTAATCGTCCCGACGGCGAAGACTTCGGGCAACCGACCGTAAGCGCCGTCGAAGCGGAATGTGAAGCTCATGGCGTGGCATTCAGGTTCATGCCGATCGATCGCAGCGGACTAACAATGGATATGGTCGAGGAATTTCAGAACGCTGTCGCGGCCAGCGACGGGCCAGTGCTGGCATATTGTCGTTCCGGACAGCGATCCTCTGTGCTGTGGCAGGCGAGCGGTTCACCCTAGCCCCTGAACCCTGGCCCCTGAACCTTAGCCTTTCAGTTTCTTGCGAAAGCGCTGCATGCCACTGACCCAGCGATCATGGTCAGCTGCTTTACGCTCAACGTACGTTGCCACCTGTTCGTGCGTCAGGATCAGAAATTTACCTGCCAGTGAATCGTTCACAATAATGTCGGCAACGTCGTCCGCCGACATGATGCCATCGACATCATTTCCACCAAAGCCACCCTCGAGGGAATCGGAGTCGTCTTCGATACCAATCATGCGAGTAGCCACTGCCTGCGGGCAAACCACCGAAACCTCGATGCCACGGTCACCGTAGTCGATAGCCAACGCTTCGGCGAAGCCGACCGCTGCATGCTTGGTTGTTGAGTAGGCTGCATCGCCGATCTGGCTCAACAGGCCGGCTGCGGAAGCAATGTTGACGAGGTGTCCGCCACCACGTTCAAGCATGCGGGGTACCAGGGCACGGGCAGCGTAGACGTGGGCCATAACATTGACCCGCCAGCATGCGTCCCAACGATCGTCGATCGGGTTCAGCCCGCCTGCCGTGGAGACTGCGCCCTCCACACCGTCACCGTAAGCGACCCCCGCATTTGATATGAACAGATCGATCGGGCCAACATCGCGTTCAACCTCATCCACCAGTGCGGTCATGGATGCTTCATCACCGACATCGATCGCAATTGCAACGCCATCTATCTCATCGGCAACGGTGTTTGCCGCCTGTTCGTCCAGATCGACGACGACCACCTTGATGTCGTCGGCAGCAAGTCGCCGGCAGAGCGCGCGACCAATTCCGTGACCACCGCCGGTAACGACGGCGGTGCGAATGTTACTCATCGTTCGGTTCAGCTGAAATGCTGGCAGGATCGTCGAGGAATTTGATAGCTTCCTCCAGGTATTTTGGGCCTGGCATTTCCTTCCGTTGATTGGGCATTACGATCAGACTCGTGTGCTCGACGCCGTCTTTCTTATAGTCTATCGCTGCCATGCGGACCGTTTTCAGGGCCGGGTCGTTGGTCCCAGTTAGAAACACGAAGCGATTCTGGCGAATCAGGTCGATGCGGGGCGGCACTTTCTCATCCCATGACACGGCCCCGCCAACGAATAACCCGCCCTTGAACACGTCGGGCTTCCCCGTCGCGACCATGGCGGCGACATGGGCGCCATCCGAAAAACCGCCCATATATATCCGCGACGGGTCCAGTGAGTAATCTTTTGCCAGTAGCGGCGGCGTGAGGATGGCTCTCAGCGCTCGTTCATTGACGGGCCTTTTTCCGCCGGCTTCCAATATGCCGGCCCAAATCAGGTTTCTTTCCTCCAGCAGATCATTGTACGACCGGCGACTACCACCCCAGTTGGGTTTGTGCGTGATGAATACAATCACACCGGCCGGCTTCGACGGATCGTAACTGTGCGGCACGTAAAGCTGCCATTTGAGTTTCTGGTCCGGCTCGAAAACATCGGCCAACGCCCTGGCCCCATCTTCCCCAAGTAACTCCAGCGGCGTCGTCGTCTTGCGGAAGTACCCTGTGCGAGGCCCGTCCTTCGCGGCTTCGGCCCAGACGGCCGACGTCATGGCAAGCAATGCGCCCGCGAAAATAAGCGATCGGTAGTTCATATTCTGTTCCTAAAATCGGTCGCGAATAGTGTAGTACAACATGCCAAGCACCATGCCCGGATAGCGCAGCAAGGTACCCCCCGGAAATGTGTGAATCGGTAGTTTGCCAAAGACGTCGAAGCGCCCGGCCACTCCAGCGATAGCCTCGGCAATAACCTTGCCTGCAAAAGTCGCTGTGGAGATGCCGTGGCCCGAGTAACCCTGTCCGAAGAACACATTGGGTTCGAGCCTGCCGATATGCGGCAAACGATTCACGGTCACAGACAATGTTCCGCCCCACGCATACTCGGTCTTTACGTCTTTGAGCTGCGGGAAAAGTTTTAGCATGTACGGTCTTACGAACTTGCCAATGTCTCTTTGGAAAACCGGGGCGGTAGTTTTCGCCGCCGCCGAACAACAGTCTATGGTCATCGGACATGCGGTAGTAGTTAACGACGAAGCGCGTGTCGTGGATCCCGTATCGTCCGTTGATCAGCTCCCTGGCGCGCTCCTCACCCAGCGGCTCCGTCGCGATCATGAAGTTGTTAATCGGCATTATCTTCCCGGCCGAACGAGGCTCGAGATTTCCGAGGTATCCATTACAGGCCAGCACAATGAATGAGGCTTTGACCTGTCCCGTTGCCGTCTGCACGATTGCCGGATCGGTTCGGGAATAGGTCGTTACTCGGGAGTTTTCGAAGATGCGAACACCCGCTTCCTCAGCCGCTCGCGCCATTCCGAGCGTGTAATTGAGAGGATGCATCGTCAACGCTTCCGGATCGTAGAACCCCTCCAGGTAGCCCTTCGTCGCAACGAAGCTTTGTACTTCATCCGCATCGACTACGCGGCAAAACGGATAGTCGTAGCGCTCGGTGAGTGCGTCGGCCAGCTCCCGCGCCCAACCGACGTATTTCTTCTTGTGCACGCCAACAAACTGACCCTTCTGCAGATCGCAATCAATATTGTGTTTCGTGACACGGTTGCGAATTTCGTCCTTCGCCAGTTCCGCAAAATTCCAGAACTGCCGCGACCGTTCAACTCCGAATTGCTCCTCGGCTTCGAGTACGTCCTGGCGTTGCCCACTACCAACCAGTCCGCCACATCGGCCCGACGCACCGAACCCGATGCGTTCGGCCTCAAGCAGGATGACACTCTTGCCGAGTTCGGCAAGGTTGAGTGCGGCAGACAGTCCGGTAAATCCGCCACCGATGACACAGACATCGGCGGTAAGATCTTCCTCCAGCGCTGGCCGATCCTGAATGCCGTTCGCGGTCGCTACATACCAGCTATCGGGATAACCCCCGCTGTTAACTCCCGCTATTTTCTCCGGCGGCGTAGCCATATATTTTCCCCTACTAAATCGTCGATTGCGGCCTGATCGGGCTGCCATCGAAAAAGCGACTCAATCGCAGTGGCGCAATATCCATTCCTGCGTCCACACCGGTCAACATTCCCGCAATTGCCTTGCCAGCACCTGGCCCCAGCCCAAAGCCGTGGCCGCTAAAGCCGGTCGCAACGTGGAACCCCGGTATGTTGTCGACGGCACCGATCATAGGCACTACATCGGGTGATGTCTCTACTATTCCTGCCCAACTTTCAACGATGGGTGTTTTAGCTAACTGCGGGAACATCGTATCGATGTTGCGGCGGATGCCTCCAAGAACCTTCTCGCTCGGCTCCGGATTGAGGACACGCGTTTTCTCGAATGGGGATATGGTATCCAGTGCCCACCGGCGGGGCATGTTGAGTTCCTCGAAGAACTCCTTGCCGAAACTCAGGCGCAGGACTTTCAGTTCCTGCAGCAGAGCCGGAATGAACTTCAAGCTCCAGCGAAATGTCGACGGCGTGATCGGGTGCTGCAGGATCGCACCGTGAGCAACGGTGTAGCCACCGTCCTCGCGACGCCGAATCCCGAGGCTCTCATCGAAGACGTTTCCCTCGAGCACGCTGTCGCAAGGCGCTGTTCTTGCAACCGTGCCACGTACTTTGAGCTGCGGCACCGCAACTCCCAGCGAACGGCAAAAGAGCGAAGTCCATGCCCCCGCGGCACAGAGCACCACGGAGGTTCTGATGACACCGTGTTCGGTTACAACAGCAGACACACTGCCACCACTGGTTTCCAGGCCACGTACGGCACAGGATGTCAGAACGGTCGCGCCGGCGCGCTCCGCCGCACGTGCAAACGCCGGAGCAGCCTTGTGCGGCTCAGCCCGGCCGTCACTTGCCGTGTAGACAGCGCCCGCCCAGTTGATCGCAGATCCCCGCATGTGCTTCCCGAGTTCCTTGCCATCAATCAACTGTGTATCGATACCGTGCTCGCCCGCGACGCGAATCCAGTCCTCGAACGAGTGCATTTCCTTGTCGTTTCTCGCCGTGAAGAAGCAACCGCGGCGGACGAAACCAACATCTTCTCCGGTTTCGTCTTTGAACCCGTCCCAGATACGCAGTGCCTCCTGCATCATCGGAATCTCACGCGTGTCGCGACCCTGAATTCGTACCCAGCCCCAGTTACGACCAGACTGCTCGCCGGCGATATGGCCTTTTTCACAAAGCACGACGCGTACGCCCTGCTTCGCCAGGAACCAGGCTGTTGATACACCGACGATGCCACCGCCGATCACGACGACATCGGCCTTGTCCGGAATACTAGCCGGCGGCGCAAATGGTTTGTCCCAGGTTGAGGCGACCAACTTGTCGGGCAATAGTGAGCTCATTTGCATATGGTACAGCCGCACACCCTTATTGAGCGAGTGGAAGGATCGCGATGGACATTGGAGCGCCGATCCGGAATCTCTGGCTTTAACGCCGCACAGGCTATTCTCCGCGCCTGAACTGTGACCGACGTACGGTACGCCTCGGGGCGATCCAGATACTCTGCGCGCATTGTGATCGCATGCTGCGATCCGGGAGAAACGTTATGTACAAGCGTGCTATTGCAGTTGCGGCAGCGGTATTGCTTCTCGGCACTGCCCAGGCAGCAGAACCCCTCGAGCGCGGCGGCTACTTCGGTGGCGGCGGCGGCACATCGGTGTTTGATGACGATGGCGCCTCCGGTGGTTTTCTGGACGATACCGATACAGGGCTCATGCTGTTCGGCGGCTACAAGTTCTTAAAGTACCTGTCAGTCGAAGGTCGTTATGCGAACTTCGGTTCTTTCGACGGACTGGATGTATCGGCCCTGTCCGTTCACGCTGTTGGCATCGTCCCGTTCGGTACGAGTGGCTGGGAGTTCTTCGGCCAGCTTGGTCTCGGCTCACTAAAGCTGGAGTTCGACGGCATCGGTGACGACGACTATTCAGCTGTTGCTGGTGGCATCGGTGTTCGCTTCAGTCCGACACCGAACTTCGCGGTCGGTATCCAGACCGATGTGTACGTGTTTGAAGACGATGACCTCGGACCGACTTACGACCTGAGTGTCGGCGGCACCATGCTGACGGGTCGGTTCCTTTTCTGATTTGCTAGGCGCGCTGGTGGCTCTTCGTCAGGAGCCACCACAAGCTCCATATGCCCCATAGCGCTATGAGTGGCAGCGCAATCCAGTAGTCACTTTCTTTTGGCAGGCTCCAACCCGGAGCATCGCGCACTGCAACGACGGCGGAGAGGCACACTATGGGCCAATAGACAGTTATTCCCATTGCGGCAATCAACAGATTTCTGCCCCAGTCACGTCCTTTCGCAAACGCGACAAGACCGACAATCAATAGCGGAATATAGAAGACCGCATCACCGAACGCGAAGCCGTAAAAGAACGCCGTGCCAACCTCGGTTATTCGGGTAGCGGGCTCTTGTGTGCCCATTGCCACGCCGTAATCGTAGTCAATTGCAGCAATTCCCTGGGCGTAAACAAGATAAACAGCGAACAACCAACCGCTTGCTTGCAAGAACCAGAACGACTTGGACTGAGTATTCATTCGTACCTCCCGGCGTCGCAGCCACATTGAGATATGCTACGCCGATGAACACCCACGTCTACTTTGATCTCGATGGCACGCTGACCGACCCGTACGAGGGCATCACGAAGTGCATTCTGTACGCGCTCGATGAGCTCGGTTTTCCACATCCCGATGACGATTACCTGTACAGCTGCATCGGCCCGCCGCTTTGGGACACGTTCCCTGAGATGGTTGGCCAGGAGTTGACGAGGAAGGCGATTGACCTCTATCGCGATCGCTTTGTCGAGGTCGGCTGGCAGGAAAACAAACCCTACGACGGAATCGTCGACGCGCTCGACGCAGTTGCATCAGCCGGACACACGATGTTCGTCGCCACGGCCAAACCACACATGCATGCCGCTCGCATTATCGAGCACTTCGGCATGGGCGAGTTTATTCACAACGTATACGGCAGCGAGCTGGATGGCCGGCGCGCAAGCAAAACTGAGCTGCTCGCATTCGCGCTTGATCTCAACCCGGGCGCAGCGCGCCACATTATGGTGGGCGATCGAAAACACGACCTGGTCGGTGCGGTGGCAAACAACATGACGCCGGTCGGCGTCGCGTACGGATATGGTTCTATCGAAGAACTCGAAGCGGCCGGAGCAACCGCGATCGCCGGCTCGCCGAGTGACCTGCCGGGACTACTTGGATAGCGCGTCGCGCATGGCCCGTATGTGCTCGGGCCCCATTCGACAACAACCACCAACGATTTTCGCACCCGCTTTGACCCAGGCAAGCGCTGCATCTGCACAGTCACCGGGCGTTACCGTGCCCGACCACGAGTTGTCTTCGACATGATAGACCTCGCCTGAGTTCGGATAGGCAATCACCGCCTTGTCCGACGCCGCAATCCGGACTTTTCTAACCAGTTCCGCCGCGTACTGAGGCGGCGTGCAGTTAATACCGACCGCAACAACCGTTGGATGATCTTTGAACAATGTAACGGCGTCAGCAATCGGCGTGCCATCTACGACATGCGTGTCATCGCTGCAGGAGAAACTGACCCAGGCAGGTGTGTCGCAGTCTGCGAGCAAATCCACGAGCACCTCGGCCTCGAGCATGGACGGTATGGTCTCAATCGCAAGTACGTCGATATGGCAGGCATCGAACAACTGCAGTCGCTCTGCATGAAATTCGGACAGCGTCTCCGCGGAAACACCGTACCGGCCCTTGTACTCCGAGCCGTCGTGCAGCATCGCGCCATAAGGGCCGATGCTCGCGGCGATCAGCGGTACGAAATCGGCGCCTGGATTTGCTGCGAGAAAGTCACCGCGCGCTTGTGCGGCGAGTTCCACGGACAGCAGCATTAAAGCGTTCGCCTCGGCACCCGACAATCCAAGGCCCGCGAAACCTACACGGCTGGCCTGGTAGCTGGCCGTCGCCACGCACTCGGCCCCGGCGTCGAGGTAGGCCCGTGTCGCTTCGACGATGGCCTTGGGATTGGTCTGCAACAAGGATGCCGACCACAGCGCATTGCCAATGTCGCAGCCCTGCGCTTCGAGCTGTGTTGCCAGGCCACCGTCGAGAAGCAGTGGCCGGCTACGGCCAAGCGCTTCGATGAATGTGTGTCTGGTCACCATTGTGTATTCGCTAGGTACGCGCAGCCGGGTAGTCTCGATTCCTGAAAACAGGCCAGTTCCCTACATGCTTGTCGCCACGCACGACACACAGGTCTCCGAACTGCAGTAGTACGGCCTCGCTTTGCAGCGGGCGCAGGAAAACGTAGTCGTCCACTTTTATACTGCTATCGCCAGGCACTGTCAGCATTTGCTGGTTGGAGCTCACGCCGTAGGTTGAGTTTTCGCGAAGGCCATCCGGGTAACAGGGCAGTGCCATCCACTTGCCGCCGTATATGAACAACGTATCGCGGCCACGCGAAGGAATTTTCTCAACAAAAGGAATGCGGACGCCTTGCGATCGTTTGAGCACGGGCGTGGCTATCCAGGCGGCGGGTTCGAAAGCCGCGAGCGTCGGCAGGTCACAATTTGCCGGTTTGAGTAGCGCCGAACCGATCGAATAATCGTTGAGCGGTGACTCCTCGTGGTGCATGGCAATCGTCGGGCTTCCCGCCCCATTGACGCACCACTCTCGTTCCTCGAGGTCCGACCAGCCATTGAAAGCGAATTCGAGGAACTCTGCATATCGCGCCTTTGCACGCCTCGCGGCGTTATCAATCGACCGCGGCCATGGCGCTTTTGGCACATGCGCGTCGTAACCCATGAAACCGGCCAGTTGCAGCTCATCGTGATACCCGCGAATCGTGTCAAGCATCGCGGCGAGTTGTTCCTTTTCTCGTAGCCCGCCCCGATGCATGCCGATGTCGAGCTCGATACTGACAACGATCTTCTTATCGATATCGCGCGACAGCTCGACGATCTGCATTAGTCGATCGTTCGTGTCTACAAGCCATTGCAGCTGCGTCGTATCATCGAATGCATTGACTGGCCGCTCGCGATAGAAGCGACGCATTGCGGCGATCGGCATCGGCTTGCCCATAAGAATGTCTGCGCGCGGAAACCGGTCGACGAGCTGCAGTAGAAACGGTATGTGGAAGACCATGAGCCGCTCATGGCCAAGCCTCGCAAAGATGTGGCTCAGCAGGTCCGGGCTCGGCAGGGATTTGGCAACGATGCGTACGGTGTCTGGCGATTGAATGTCGACCAGTCGATCGATATTGGCGTCGAGTCGGTCAAGATCGACTACAAGACGTGGCATGCCGCTGCCCACATCATGCAGCAGCGCCTCGAGCGCTGCAAAATAGTCGTTGTCTTTGAACATCAGCGCAGTTTGCGCAGCAAATTGAACTTCTTGTCAGTGAATGGCGCGTAACGAACCGCGAGGTCGGGCCACCAGCCGCGTTTCATAACAGCCTTCATGTGGCTGAATGTCTTGAAACCATGCTCGCCCGAGTAGTTGCCCACACCGCTCGGGCCCACGCCACCAAACGGCAGTTCGTCAACCATCATGAACATCATCGTGTCATTAACACAGGCGTTGCCGGAGCTGACTTTCTCGAGAAAGCGAGCTTCCGACGCGGTGTTCTTCGTGAAAATGTACGCCGCAAGTGGCTTGTCAGTCGCGCGAATAAAACGGATCGAAGCCTCCAGGTCGTCCGAGCGCAATACCGGCAGGATGGGACCAAAGATCTCTTCCTGCATGACGGGGCTGTCCGGCAACACGCCGGTCAGTACCGTTGGCGCGATGTATTTTGTTTCAGCATTCGTTTGCCCGCCGATCGCAACGTCGCCCGAGCCGATGATAAGGCCGGACACCCTGTCGAAATGACGGTCATTGACCATGCGTCCATAGCTGGCCGACGCCTCGGGATCTTCACCAAACATCTCAGTCACCGCTTGCTGAATTAGCGGTACGAGCTTCGTCTCGGTTTCGGCGTCAACGAGAAGGTAGTCAGGCGCGATGCAGGTCTGGCCGGCGTTTGTGAATTTGCCCCAGGCAATACGCCGCGCGGTCGTCAGGAGATTGGCATCGGGCATGACGACACACGGACTCTTGCCGCCGAGTTCGAGTGTGATCGGCGTCAGGTGTTTTGCGGCTGCGGTCATGACGATTCGGCCGACGTTGCCACCGCCCGTATAGAGAATGTGATCCCAGGGCAGTTCGAGCAATGCGGTGGTTTCGGGCACAGCTCCTTCGATGATCTTCACGCAGTCATTGTCGAGGTATTCAGGCACGCGTCGTGCAATGACTTCGGAAGTAGCCGGAGCGAGTTCCGATGGTTTGATGACCACGCAGTTGCCCGCGGATATCGCGGCAGCCAGCCCAGCCAATGTAAGCTGCAACGGGTAGTTCCACGCGCCGATGATCAGTACGACGCCGAGCGGCTCAGGTTGCAGCCAACTCTTGCCTGGCTGGCCCAACATCGGCGTCGATACCTTGCGCGTCTTCGCCCAGCGCTTGAGGCGTTTACGGCAATACTCAGCATCGCTCGCGACGTAGGAGATCTCCGTTGTCCACGCTTCCTGTGGGTGCTTGCCCAGGTCTGACTTCAGGGCATCCATGAGTTCCTGTTCGCACTCGGTCATCATGCGTTCAAGGGCACTCAGTTGCTCGGCCCGCCAGGCCAGGCTCATCGTGCGCTCCGTTTCGAACGTCGTTTTGAGGTCTGCGAATATCGATGAAAAATCGGGGGCTGTAGAAATCGGGGTTGCTGCTTCAGTCATTGTGTTGCTCTTCGGCCATAACCATTCATTCTCGCAGATTTCCACCCCCGTTTCATTGGACAACCGTCCGATCTTGGGTGTACTTTTCCGGCCTTCGCTTTCGCAATGCACAACCTGGGGTTTGAACAATGCTCATCCGGAATCGCCTTCTGTACACCATCCTGTTCTGTGTCGCTCTTGCCGGGACTCCGACCCTTGCAGATGACATCACCATTATTAAAGCAGGGTCGCTGTTCGATTCGAGAACCGGGCGCGTCGTGCGCAACGCGGTAGTTGTCGTCGAAGGCGAGAAAATCGTCGCGGTCGGTGGATCGGGCACTACCATCCCTGAAGGCGCGACCGTAATCGATCTCTCCGGTTCGTTTGTGCTACCAGGCGTCATGGACATGCACACGCATATTGTCAGCAACCTCGACAACTATTTCTTCGCCGGTTATTTCCAGTCGCCGCACCGCGCGACGATCGGTGGTGTCGTCAATGCAGAGAAGACCCTGCTTGCCGGATTCACCACCATTCGTAATGTAGGTGCCAGCGATTATGCGGATGTGGCGATTCGCAATGCGATTGACGCCGGTGAAATTCCAGGGCCGCGCATGGCTGTGTCCGGACCCAGCCTCGGCATTACCGGCGGACACTGTGACAGGAACTCGCTTAATTCGTCTTTCGAGGAACGCAGTGACGGCGTCGCCGACGGTCCATGGGAAATTCGCACGCAGGTACGCAAGAACATCAAATACGGCGCCGACCTGACGAAGTTCTGTGCGACCGGTGGTGTGTTCTCCAAAGGCACAAAGGTAGGCCAGACTCAATACACCCTGGAGGAGATGCAGGCGATCGTTGACGAGTCGCATATGCATGGCCGACGAGTCGCGGCGCATGCTCATGGCAATGAAGGCATCAAGCGCGCGATCGTCGCAGGAGTCGATTCCATCGAACATGCGAGCTTCCTGGATCGCGAAGCTGTGCAGATGGGTATCGATCGAGGCACGTTCTTCGCACTCGACATCTACAACACTGAATACACGCTGGAAATGGGCGAGGCCAACGGGGTTCCGGAAGAGAACATCAATAAGGAACGCGAGGTCGGCACTCGGCAACGCCAGAGTTTTACGCTTGCCGTCGATATGGGCGCAAAGGTCGTTTTCGCGACTGACTCAGGTGTCTATCCGCACGGAGATAACGGCAAACAGTTCGCGCGTGCCGTCCGTTTCGGCATGACACCGGCACAGGCCATCATGTCGGCGACATTGCTTACGGCCGAGCTGCTCGGATGGGAAGACAAGGTCGGCACAATCGAGCCTGGCTTTTACGCTGATATCATCGCGGTAAGCGGCAACCCGCTCGACGATATCTCCGAGCTCGAGGATGTCGACTTCGTAATGAAAGGCGGGGTGGTCTACAAGAAATGAAACTTCACTTGATTGCCTTCCTGGCCGTCGCCTTCGCGCCGGCTTTTGTTGCGGCCCAGAACCTGACACTCGATCAGATCATGGCGGATCCCGACTGGCTCGGGAACAAAGCCGAGAATGCGTATTGGGGCGCTGACAACCGCACCGTATTTTTCGAGCAGAAAAGGAGCGGTTCGAAACTCAGGGACCTCTACTCCGTCGATACGAGCGACGGCGCGATCGCCCAGATCGCTGAATCGGACTGGTCGAAATTCTCCAGGACCTCGACTGTGTACAGCGTGGCCGGCGATTTGCACGTCTGGGTGTATTCCGGCGACATTTACCTGGGTGATGGAAATTCGATTCGCCAGGTAACACGGACCACTGCTGCCGAATCCGAGCCCATGTTCATGAACGACGGCCGACGTGTCGCGTTCCAGCGAGATGGCCAGATGTTTGTGTTCGATCCTGCGACCGGCCTTGCCGAGCAGGTTGCCAATATTCGCTTCGAGAAAGACCCGGCCGACAAAGAAGACTTCGACGTCATGCGGGCGCACCAGGAACGCCTGTACCGGCAGGTACGCGAGGCGGAAGAAGACAAGGTCGAGGCGCGCGAGCGTAACGACTCGCTGTTCGCGCTCGACGATGCACTGAGTGCAGCGCCGATCTACATGGGTGACAAGGTCTCGTCGCAGGGACACGCAATGTCCCCGAACGGCCGTTGGCATCTCGTAGTCACTGCGAGCAAGGACTTCGACGCCGGAAAGGCCGGCAGCATGCCGAACTACGTAACGGCGAGCGGCCATGTCGAGAACCAGGAAACTCGCACACGTGTCGGGCGTAACGGAAGCGCACCCCACTCGATCTGGCTCATCGATCTGGAAACCGGCGAGAAAAGCGAACTGGACCTGGGCAGTCTCCCAGGCATCAAGGACGACCCACTTGCAGACCTGCGAGCGAGCGCGATAGAGCATTTCGTTGGCCTCGGCGAGGACCGCGAGAAGGCAGAAAAGCGCCTCAAAGCCCCGGAGACACGTGGCGTCGAAATCTACTCCCTGCAGTGGTCACCCAACGGTTCGCAGGTGGTCCTTTGGATACATGCGAATGACAACAAGGATCGCTGGATTGCGACGATCGACTTTGACGAAAAGAAACTCGTCAGCCAGCACCGACTGAGTGACGAGGCCTGGGTGAACAACTATCACCGTGGCCACGGTTGGCTAAGGGACAGCAAGACGTTGTGGTTTCTGTCCGAAGATCACGGCCACCTCGGCATTTACACCAGGAACATCGCCCAGCGACGCAGCAAGGCTCTTGTCACGGGCGAGCACGTCGTCTTCGAACCAATGCTCGGGCCTTCGGGCAAATTTATCTACTACCAGGCCAATGTCGATCATCCCGGCGTTTACGAGGTGTGGCGTGTCAGTGTCGAGTCGGGCAAGGCGGAGCAACTGACCTCGCTGGGCGGCGCAAACCAGGCGGTCGTATCACCGGACGAGTCGTCACTTCTGATCACGCACTCCGAGCTGGGTCGGCACGAAGAGTTGTTTGTTCAGGAAAACAAAGCGGGTGCCGAGGCAAGACAACTGACGGATACGATGAGCGACGAGTTCAAGGCGATTGATTGGCAACTGCCGGAGATCGTCGAAATCCCGTCGTCGAACACCGAGGAACCGATTTACACGAAACTGTACCTGCCGGACGGACATGACCCGGCTGGAGATTACCCGGCAGTCGTGTTCGTGCACGGTGCCGGCTACCTGCAGAATTCGGATTTCGGCTGGCCCGACTACTACCGTGAGAACATGTTCCACAACTTGCTGACGCAACACGGCTACGTTGTCATAGACATGGACTACCGGGCATCGCAAGGCTATGGCCGCGACTGGCGCACCGCCATCTACCGCCGGATGGGCGTTCCGGAACTCGAAGACCTTCGCGACGGCGTCGACTACATCGTTGAAAATTACGGCGTGAATCGGGAGCGGATCGGCATGTACGGCGGATCGTACGGCGGCTTCATGGCCTTCGTCGCCATGTTCCAGGCACCGGGCCTGTTCCAGGCCGGCGCAGCACTTCGACCTGTATCCGACTGGTCGCATTACAACCACGGCTACACGTCGAATATCCTGAATACTCCGGACATCGACCCCGAAGCGTATTACATCAGCTCACCGATCAACTACGCCGAAGGACTGCAAGGCGCGCTGTTAATTGCTGCGGGCATGCAGGACAACAATGTGTTCTTCCAGGACTCCGTTCTGGTCGTTCAGCGACTGCTCGAACTCAAGAAAGAGAATTTCGAGATCGCACTGTATCCACAAGACCCACATGGCTTTGTCCATCCGGAGAGCTGGCTGGACGAATACCGACGAATATTCAAGATGTTCGAAGAAAACCTGAAATCGGGCCCCTAGACACTGGTGTAGAGAACCCAGAGGATCGCCAACGGTACGACAACGCGAATCATCCACAACCAGGCGTTAAACAGCGCGGTACTGCCGAATGACAAGTCCTCGGCAAGAACAGACGGTTTGATTCGCCAGCCCACAAACAGTGCCATCAGGATGCCACCGAGCGGCATCATCAGGTTCGCCGTGAAATAGTCGATCAGGTCGAAGATTGTCTTGCCTTCGAATACCTTGAATTGCCCCAGCGGCGTGACGTCCGACCAGATGTTGAATGAGAACACCGTCAACAGGCCCAGAGCCCACGCGAGCGTGCCAAAGACAAGAACGCCGTTGCGGCGCTTCATATTCCATTTGCCTTCAGCGAAACGAACGATTGGCTCAATGATCGCGATGATCGACGTTACTGCAGCGAAAGCGAGCAGAACAAAGAAAACCACGCCAAAGAAGACGCCACCCGGCATGTCGGCAAACGCCGCCGGCAGCGTGCGGAAGATCAGACCGGGACCCGAACCCGGGTCGAGATCGTTGCCGAACACGAGCGGGAAGATCATCAGGCCTGCCAGCAAGGCAACGAGCGTATCGGCGCCAGCAATGATCAATGCAGACTTTGTCAGTGACACACCCTTGGGCACATAGGACCCGTAGGTCATTAGCAGACCCATCGCTACGCTTATGGAGAAGAACGCCTGGCCGATGGCAACCAGCACGGTCCCACTGTCAATTTTGCTGAAGTCACTACTGAACAGAAAATTGATGGCCTGCTCGAAATCACCGGCAACGGCTGCGTAGCCGATCATCAGCAACAACATTGCGAACAACGCGGGCATCAGGATCGTGACCACCTTCTCAATGCCGTTTTTCAATCCGCGTCCGACGATAAAGAGTGCGATTCCCATGAATATGGTGTGCCATAGCGTCAGCGCCATTGGGTCCGCGAGGAGGTCGTCGAACTGCTGCGCGACTGCAATCGGCTCTGCGTCGCCAAACCCACTGCCAGCTTTGAAAATGTAGGCCAGCGTCCATCCTGCGATGACGCTGTAATACGTCGCAATCAGGTAGCCCACGGTCATGGCCATGTAGCCGACCAGCGACCATGACCCGGGTCTGCCCGATTTCGCCGCGACGTTTGCCATCGCGATCGGCGGACTATGCCCGCCCGCCCTGCCGATCCAGAGCTCAGCGATCAGGATCGGGATGGCGATGAACAAGACACAGCCGAGGTAGACGAGGACGAATGCCCCGCCCCCACTGACACCCACGACATATGGGAACTTCCAGATGTTCCCCAGGCCTACGGCGGCACCGACTGCCGCCAGGATGAACGTGAATCCAGAGGACCAGGTCTGGTCTGATGCTTGCGCCATTGTTGTGTACCTTTATTGGAGCGGTGTATAGCTTACACCAAGACAATATAGCCCGATTGCGATATATCGCTTCGCTACCTCACGCCTTAGACTTCTATACAGAATTCGTACAGGAGCCTTGCGATGAGCACGGTCACGCAGACGCAATCAGGAAAAGACTACACCCGGGAACTCGTCGAAAAAGACAAGGCACACCACGTCCACCCGTGGCAGATGTTTGATGTATTTAACGATGAAGGCGCCCTTCCGATCGTGCGTGGCGATGGCTGTCGAATCTGGGATGCCGATGGCAACGAGTACTTCGACGCCGTCGGTGGGCTCTGGTGCAACAACATTGGCCTCGGCAGTAAGGAGATGGCGGAGGCCATTGCCGAGCAAGCACTCAAACTGTCCTATGCGAGCCCGTTCGTCGATCTGACCAACGCTCCGGCGGCAGAACTTGCCGAGAAACTCGCGGAACTCGCACCGGGTGACCTGAACCATGTGATCTACACCTGTGGCGGGTCGACGGCCAACGATGCCGCGTTCCGTCTCATGCATTTCTATAACAACGTCCGCGGCAAACATGACAAGAAACATGTGATTTCCCGCGTCAACTCGTATCACGGGTCAACGTATGTCGCGATGTCGATAGGCGGCAAGCCGGGCGACAGGGTCCCGGAGTTTGACTACATAACGGACACGATTCACCACGTCACCGAACCCAACTACTACCGCAAGGCGAAACCGGGGCAATCGGAAGACGAATTCGTCGACATGCTTGTCCAGGAGTTCGAAGACAAGATCGTCGAACTGGGCGGCGCGGACTACGTAATGGCGTACTTTGCCGAGCCCGTGATGGGTGCCGGTGGTGTGATCGTCGCACCAGAAGGCTACAACCGCCGGATGTGGGAGGTCTGCCAAGAGTACGACATCCTGTATGTATCGGATGAGGTCGTCACGGCGTTTGGGCGCCTCGGGCACTGGTTTGCGTCGCAAGACGAATTTGGCATTCAGCCTGACATCATTATCACTGCGAAGGGAATTACGTCCGGCTATCAACCTCTCGGTGCGGCGATTTTCTCCGACCGAATCTGGAGCGTCGTGTCAGAGGAAGGACACGGTCGTTACTTCCCGCAGGGCTACACCTACTCGGGTCACCCGGTTGCCTGCGCCGCAGCCTTGAAGAACATCGAGATCATGGAGCGCGACAAGCTCTTCGACAATGTCAAAGAGGTTGGGCCTTACTTCATGGAGCAACTGCAAACGCTCACTGACCTGCCGATCGTCGGCCAGGTTCGGGGCAAAGGGTTCATGGTCTGCGTCGAGTTCGTGAAGAACCCCGAGACCAGGGAACTGTTCGACGAGGAGCTCGACATCGGCAAGCGGATCGCCAACGAGGCAGATGCGCGCGGATTGATCGTGCGGCCTATCGTGCATCTCAATATCATGTCACCGCCGCTGACCATGACCAGAGACGATGTCGATTTCGTGGTGAAGACGCTTCGAGAGAGTATCGAAGCCACACTGGTAAACTTAAAAAACGAGGGCCACTGGACTGGCTAAGTGATTGTGTGTGATTTCGATGGCTTGAGGCGCGCTGAGCTGGAAGTTTGGGTCAATACTTTCCTTTGAGAGTAAACGTCTGCATTCATCAATAGCGGACGCTCAGAACCGACAAGGTTAGGGTCTGCTTACGGCCAGAAGCGGACCTTTCGCCAAACACATCACCGCAGCTCATTTGCCAGAGTTTCTATAAACTTTTCCATACCCACGTCTATAGTGTTCCCAAAGGACTGCGGCCTCCCTGCGACGGCACTCTTGAGGAATTCCGAGGCTTCGATTCGTCGGCCTCCGTCCAGACCGGAAACATCACCTGTCAACTCGACCTCAATCTCGAACGTGAATCGGAATGTCCAAGATCCGGTCTGATATGTCCAGAATCGATGTATGCGCCCATCGACCGCGACGGCGTTCTCGCTTTGCGCTCGGTCGTCCGAGACCACTTTGTAGCCAGCACGCCGAAAACCTTCCTCTATTGCGTCGCTGACAAGTTCAGTCACAGGATTCGAGTCTACGAGCAACAGGTCCGCCATAACATCGCTCGAAGCAGTGCGCCACTGCCCAACCATGCTACCCGTTTCTATGTCGGTGAGCGCATTGACAGTTTCTACCGATTGGGTGGCCGGTGCTCCCGCCTTGATAGCGAATTCCCGGTTATCCGAGATGTCACGCACGTACACTACTGCCGCTTTGCTAGGCACATTGGACGACACTGCGAGAGGCGACAAAACGACCGTCTCTTGGGTCGGCGTTATGCTGCAGCCGGTTAATTGCAGAATGGTGGTACAGAGTAGCAGTAGACCAAATCTGAAAATACGGATTGTCATTGCGTCGCCGCCACGTGCACGCATGGTTGTCCAATAAGGAATTTTCCGAATATTCATGGGTATCAATTCCAACTTGAGTCAGGTTTGCCTTTGTCGTTTCAGGGATTCTCCCCTCCCGCGACAGGCCGTCAATTCTGGGATGTACTTAAGTGGGCTTGGACGGCGTCTAAGGAGTCAATTTGTGACCGGCCGCTTTGGGTCAGTAGCAGTCGCTCACGATTCTAGAACCTGGGCGGCTGGTTACGGCCAGAAGCAGACGTTGGTGGTATCAATGCAGCGCATTGTCGGGCAGCTCTTGCGCCCTCAACCGAGGCCATTTACCGGCTAACGTGTGCACGATTAGTAGAAATGCCGCGCCACCGCAAAGCAAGAAAATACCGAGCGAGAAATCAAGGAATATCAATACTAGTCCCGGGGCGATCGCGAGCAATGCGAGCACCCAGAACGGAAAGGCGTCCAGTCGGAGGTAAAGCGAGTACAAAGGCACTCCATAGAAGAGCCCGGCAATTCCACCAATGTACAGCGAACTAACGAACCCTAGACCAAACCATTCCAGCCAGTCCAAAGGATCGGGACCAAAGTTCGGGTAACCATCGATTAAGAAGAGAAGGCCCGTTGCGACTGAGATTACCAGAGTAGAACAGATGCCCAATATTGCAACACGCCACAACTTGCTGACGAAGTTCAATGAGGTGCCTTACTAAAATTCTTGATCACAAATGGAGAATAGCACTGTATGTCCGACCGGCCGCTTTGGGTCAGCAGCAGTCGTTCAACATCTTACCACCTGAACTTCTGCTTCCGGCCAGAAGCAGCCGCTGAGATCGGCCAAGTCGCTCAATCAAATCGGTGGAGCAAACGCGAGCGCCCTTGTGATACGGCGGCTACGAGAAAGGATTCTTGCAGGGTCTTGCATGATGCCGCTGGATGGACAACCGGCGCAAGCTGTTCTATTTCGGTTCTGACGTAATGTCAGGAGATGGTTGCGCGAAGCACTGCGTTTCCGGCGGAAGGTATGTCACACTCATATTTGACACCTGACGATCGAGTATCGCGCCTAGATAAGTAAGCCACGACTTCAACTTGAGGGGAATCTCACATGAATAAGAAGTTCTTGATTGCGACATACGGCATCGGTGTTTGGGCCCTGCCGTTCATGGTTGGAATGGCCTTGTTTTCTTTGCAAGAAAACAACCATGAGCTCTTCGATGCGGCGATGGTCTTTATGTTAGTGCTCGGTACAATTTTGTTTTCAGCGATGTATCAGAAAAAAACCGGTTCGTCGTCCGTGAATAGCATGATCGTAATCGGGTTTATTTGGCTGGGAATCTGTCTGCTAATTGATGTTCCGCTGTTCTTGCTTGCTCTCGGGTGGACGGCCAAGCAGTACGCCGTCGATGTCGGTGTCGGCTACCTGGTGATTCCATTGGTGACCGCCGGAATGGCCAAAGCACATGCCCTTGGGGCTAATACGTAGTTCCCCTTTGACAAGAAAAAGCGCCAGAATTTGGCTGATGGCGACCGTCTGCTTTGGGTCAGTAGCAGACGTTCAATCAGAACAAAACAAGTCAAATTGACCGGCGGCTAACGGCCATGAGCAGCCTTTCGCGAGGGGTAGTTCGGGCCAGGATTGGACTGGCGGTCGAAAGACAGTCAGCGAGTCTTGCACTTTCTTTTCATTACCTGCATTCGAAGTCGCCTCCATCGAAGGGCGTACATCGGTCCGGCCAGCCGTTCTCCTGCCAGTATTGGAGCAGTCCCGTGTTAGCAGCAAACACTTTGAAGTAAGGGTGTTTACGGATTTCAGGATCTACATTCGTCCAGATCTTATAAAAAGTGTCTTTGTCATTATCCAGATCCGCCTCTATGGCCTTGAGCGCGTTCTCGGTTTCCCGACCGTATATATACATAACTGCTCGAAAATCATCGTCACTTGCCAGCACTGGGAACTCTTCAATCGCCTCATCAACCGATCGACTCCTGTTGATAACGCCGATGAGAAATTCACGCATCCTGTCCATGTCTTCCTCAGCGAGGAACTGCATCGCATGCATGTTCTCGGCAAATCGCCTCGCAGCAGACTCAACCGCCCCCTCTGTAAGCTCGATAAGCCCAGTGTTAAGGACCGCGTGCTCCATACCGAATTGCTCGGCGAGACCATATTCTCTCTTGGCCGCCTCGTTGTTGCCAAGAACATGGTGTGCGTTGCCCGCTACCAGGTGCAGAACCGCAGATTCCGGATCAACTTCTAGTGCCTTTTCCAGTTTGCTGAGCGCCTGCTGTTCATACCCTACGTACATCAACATCTCACCGTGCCATTGCAAGGTTGTGGTGTCGTTGGGATCGAGTAGCTCCGCCTTCTCGAATAACCGGGTGGCCTCTGTCCAGTTATTCTGCTCGACCTGACTACTGGCCAAGACGGCAACTGGCGCGGCCAGCTGCGGATCCAACGCGATAGCTCGCCGAGCACTGTTTTCCGCCCTGGACCTTGCCAAGGCCGATGGCGTGCGCAAATAGTTCGCCGAAACAAGGTGCGCGGAAGCCAGCCCTGCGTGTGCCTTTGCATAATCGGGATCCAACGACGTCGCTTCCTCAAATCGCTCGATCGCTCGTGCAACATCCAATCCACGGCGCTGCAGCAACTCAGTGCCTTCAAGGTAGAGCCGATACGCCTCACCACTCTTGGTACCGACGTCCATGAGCGGGGCATAGTCTTCTCCGACAAGCGTCGATTGCAGCGCCGACACAACACGGCGCGAGATATCATCCTGGATATCGATCAGGTCGTCGCTGCGACGATCATAGTTCTCCGACCACACATGATAGTTGTCTTCGACCTTGATGAGCTGTGCAGTGACACGCATGCGATTACCCGACCGTCTCACGCTGCCTTCCAGGACATGAGCGACGTTTAGGGCACGGCCGATCTCGGTAATGTTCAGTTCTGTACCACGATAGGCGAATGAAGATGTGCGAGAGGCAACCTTGAGATCCCCAACACGGGTCAGTACGTTCAGAAGCTCCTCGGACATGCCGTCGGCAAATAGCTGGTCAGCTTCTTCGGTGCTTAGTGAGACGAACGGGAGCACGGCGATAGAGCGCTCAATCAGGGCTTCTGAATTCGACGCATCTACACTAGCGTCATGGTCACCAGACAAGAAATACCATGCACCGCTACCGATCAGGCCCACTACGATGGCTCCGGCAAGAGGCGCGGCGACAGGTCGTGGTCGCGACTCGCTATCTTGCGACGACCGCTCGGGCTTAATCCCATCAGGTGTCAGTTCGAACGCCCAAGACAGTACCAGCGCAAGCGGAAAACCGATTATCAATAGAGCGGCTACCAGGGTGATTGTCCATTCCGGCAGATGCAGTGCGGGAAACATAACATCCGCTGCCTGCATTATGACCCATGCAACTACGACATAGACGGCGGCAACCTTCGGCACGTTGCGTCTTTTGAGTTCTGGAATCCAACTATTCATATGTGCCATGTTACCGACGATATGCCGAAGTGCCTATTCCTCGCCGACAGTAAGTGCACCAAGAGACACAGCGATAGCACGTTTCGGCAAGAGTCTAAGCTCCTATCTGACTTGGCAAACTCAAATTCGGCGTGAGAAGTGAGCGGCTGGATTGGGTCACAAGCGGCCGCCCAAACTATATCACTCGAACGGCTGGTTTCAGGTGTACAGCGGTCACTTGCTCTGTTCACCCCCGTTCCCATTGTCATCCGACAGAGACCGGTCAGGTTCTGCGTCGTTCTCGAGCCGTCCCTTAATGCCTTCGAGGACCTCCGTAACAGCCACCTGTATTAGCGGCTCCAACATCGGCGCGGCGACCTCGTCCATTATTTTCGACGGCAAATGGTATTCCATATCAAACGTAACCATGGTTCCAAGTCTTGTCGGCGCGAGAGTAAAGCTGCCGGAACTTTGGACACCTGTAATAGAGCGCCACGCCAGGTGTTCCGGCCGTCGGCGCTCGATGATGACTGAATTCCACTCCAGTGTTACCCCCGCTACACAGACTTCCCAGTGATGTGTTCCATCGCCAAGCGGTACAACTTGTACGACGTGCTTACTGTATCTGGCGAATTCATCCGGCCGGGCAATCAAAATAAAAACCCGCGGCATGCTTGCGCGAATAACAACCGTGCTGTCAATATGGGGCATCGCTAATGTCTCCAATTTCACCGGCCAATTTCGACCACCCAATTGAAGTGTTTGATACCGGTTCGCCGACTGACGATGTACTTTGCATCAAGTATTCTCATTGAAGATCCTTTCGAACGCCGGCTATGGGTCAACTGCAGCCTATTACAAGCTTACCAGCCCAGGGATTGCTTTCGGCCGACTGTGGTCGTTCAGCATTGGACTTTTCCAAGATCACAGCTTGACCGTCTGCTTTCATCCAAAGCGGTCATTCAAACTGCCCAATTATTGCTATCTTGAAGGGCCGCTTTCGGCCACAAGCAGCCACTGATAAGGCGACCGTCAAACTGCCGTAGGTGAGAAATCGCGGAAATGCCGTTTGCCTGCAAGCGCTTTTTGGTACTCATCTTTACTCAATATATTCTCGTCTAATTTCATATCGGTTTTACAAAGCGAGTTTATGAACATTTCCATGTTTGCCGTTTGGCTTAATACTTCATCCGTAAGAAAATTTACATCCACATTTATGCAAACCGCTCCAACGAGCCCGTCGGGATCACGAAAAATCGGAATTGTCGTGCATTTGAATTTGCGCGCACCGATATTGAGTTCATAGTTGAGCTTGTCCTGACTCAGTTCCTTGCGAGTCTTCAGATCAAACACCAGATTAGTGGCCGGTGATCCAATGTCTCGACCAGTGACGTTATTCTTTATACAGGACAGGGCGGTTGCAGGATTTGTTAGATCATGCAAGATAATTTCGATTCCAGTGTGTGGAAAACTGTCTCCGATAAGCCTTACGATCCGCCGATAATTTGCAAGATACCTCTCCGTATCATCACGAATATTGTCGCCTCCATAGCGACTGTACAACCTCCGGTAGTGGAGTCTGCCGCCTGCTGAGAGAATATTTTCAACGTCATTCTGTTGTCCAACTAGAAGCAATTGGCGCACAGCAACATCGTTTCGGTGTTTCAGAAAATAATCTACGGCTTTGAGAAACTTCACTTCGTCGAAATAAAGGACTTTGGCTTCATCAACTCCAAATGGATAAAAGTCAAACTCTTCAAGACGCTGCCCCTTCTGTGACTGCCGCTCGCGGTACTTTCCCCAGAGGTAGCCTCCGGCCACTAATACGGCGGAAGCCAACAAATTTATTGCCAATTCGGCGAACATTTCTTGAGCCTCCAGTCAGCGACAATGGTCATAATTCAAAGATGCAAGGTTCCTGCATAACCGACCGCTTTGGGTCAGTAGCAGCCAGTCAGCATCATATCAAGCGAACGACTGCTTTCGGGAGTAAGGCGGACGTTCGTCGGCGAATGATTCCAGGGCAAGTTCTGAACGTCTGCTTTCATCCAAAGCGGTCATTCAAATACAACGAAAATCATCAAAATGACGGTCTGCTTGCGGCCATAACCGGACATTACGGCGGCCAGTGCAGCGATTTGTTAGGCGTCTCCGCCTTAGTTCGTGCGCCGATCGCAGACATACCGTCCATTTTCAAATTGCGTAAAGAAACGCTCAATCAACGGGTGCACGATCGGTTCAATACTCTCATCAAGTTCCAAGTTACGCTCTGCGACGTAAGTTGTGTGCGAAGCTGCATGGACTAATACATGGTACCAAGGCTGGTCCTTCGGAGGACCTGATTTTGCGACAGTCTCGTACCACTCCTCACTCGCCTGAAACTTTGGATCCACATCTACAATCACACCGCGATAGTCAAAGAGTCGGTGATGAATGAGATCGCCGACGGCAAATTGCGCTCTTGTGATCTTCGTTACCGTTCCCATTGATGTCTAGGTGACCCCTAACGACCAAGATCACCGGGCGGGCGGACCAACGCGAGTGACCGTTGAAAAACCAATAACCTCAAACGGAGCGAACGACGTGGAATAACCGAAAACGTAGCCCGCTCCGGTGCATCGCCTTGTTATCCGGCGTTCGCGTTAGACGATCGAACGAGCGACTGGAACCCACCGTACGCCATCCGTTTAGCATCAAAACCTGAATTCGATGAATCGATCAAATCCGCCATCCTTGGGTCAGCCGCGACCTTCTCGTTTGCCAGATCACGTGCCTCACGAGAATCAAATACCACCCATCCAAACACGATGGTTTCATCCTCCGTTGCAGCTACGAGATCAGTGAACGAGCGCGTTCCCTCCAGATTCAAATCGTCACCGACATATTCCCAGTAGTCGAGTGCGCCATGTTCCTTCCAAATCTCTGCAACCGCTTCAACGACACGCTTGTACTCGTTTAGGCGATCGCGCGGAACGGGAAGGACGAATCCGTCGATGTAATGTGCCATACCTGCTCCGATCGTGGTAACTGAATCTCGTGTTTTCAGCCGGATAACTAGTTATTTGTGGACAAAAACGTCGCATAACATGCTTATAACTGCCCAACAGCGAATGTCCGCTTTGGGTCACAAGCCGTCATCTTACCGCAGATTTTTCGAGCGGCTGCTATGCGATGTGAAGCAGCCTCTCAGATAGCTTCCTGGTGACCGTCTCAGAACGGCCAGGAGCGGCCGTTCGCACTCAAGCCAAGTGAAGGTCGGGCTATGTTGTATCCTGTTCGAAGAAGAAAACTCGCCGCTGAAATAGGTAAGCAAATGTCAGATAGGACAGAACAGCACAACGGCGCCTGCGCTTGTGGCTATATACAGTATGAAATGCAGTCTCAACCGCTCATTGTTCATTGTTGCCACTGCAGTTGGTGTCAACGTCAGAATGGATCTGCGTTCGCCGTAAACGCCCTGATCGAAACCGATCGCGTACGCGTCACTAACGGAGACGTGGTAGACATCGAAGTGCCATCGCCGAGCGGCGCGAATCAGAGAATTTCCCGATGCCCAAAATGCCAGATCGCTGTTTGGAGCAACTACCTCGTCTTATATGGCGGCATCGGCGAACTGGTGCGCTTCATACGTGTTGGAACGCTTGACAATCCGAGCAGACTGCCGCCCGATGTTCATATCTATACATCATCGAAGCAGCCATGGCTTTCATTGCCACCTGACGCATTAGCGGTAGATGAGTACTACGAAACAGAAAAGGTCTGGTCGAAAGAGAGTCTTGATCGCAGAGCAGTGCTACTGGATTCCGTGAAGGGCTGAATGATCGGAACTGTCTTCGGTGGGCATTAGTCGGACGTCTCGTAGTGTAAGCACACGTCGTCCCAACGGCTCAGGACGGCTTTGGCTACGTCTGGAACGTAAGCCCGTTCGTAGTCGTCTCCCTGAAGTCCGACCACGTTTTCAATGGAGTCAAATGTCATGATCGTCATGAATTCCACCTCCTGACTGAGTTTTCGGGATAGCAATTCGAGACCCTGAAACCCTGGTATCTCCTTAGCCTCGATGCCAAGTCGGACCTGTTCCTCAAGTACCCGGCGGTACGCCGATGCATTTTCGGGAGTCGTCCAACCACGCCAAATTCGCTTGATTGCCATGGGCGTCTCTACGTCTGGATTGAAAGTCCGCTTTGGGTCAGTAGCAGCCGTTCAGTAGTTTAGCAGCCCAACGGCTGGTATCGGCCAGAAGCAGTCATGTCCGGTGATAATAAATCTGCCCCCTTTTCCCTTGGTGTCCACGCGTGTGCTCATTTCCCCCAGATTCTGCGCAACATGCGGATCGCGACCTCGTAGCCGTCATTGGGTGTTTTCGGTTGAACTGTTTTGAACTCATCCCAGTGGTCGTTGGTGAAAGAACCGTCTGCGAGTTCACCCTTCGGATCGGACAGGTAATAGTGGACGCCACCAGGCACGCCATTCGGTAAAATCATAATCTCCACCAGCAGCGCGTAATCCGTTCCGATGCCCGCATCCCTGACCTGGGCAGCGAAAGCTTTCGCACTGTTCGCGACGATCTTTGTCTGGTTGGGGCTGAAGACGAAGTCGTATAGCACCGGTTCCCTTACCAGCACCGGTTTCGCCAGCTCCTCGGTTTCCAGGAATGTCACAACCTTCTCCGCCAACCGGATATTTGGTTCGATGGTTCCCGGTGGTCTGATCACGTTCACCGGGTATACCGATACGGAGAACGGGTCCGCTCTGGCATTGAATTCCTTGCTGGCTTCGCGCGATATGTATGTGTAGCACCCAGACAGTAGCAACGCCGCTACCAGCAGAATAAGGACTTTCATCAGTAATGTGTTCATCGTCCCCTCCCTCGAGGATCGCAGGTTACCCATCGATGGCGGCAGCCCGGCGATCTTGGGGTCCTTCGGGTCGTGGACGGTGACTACTCGGAGGATGCGAGGACCCGTGGCTTTGCGTCACTGACTTTGATCAGTTCTGCCTTTCTCGAACCAATATTGACACATAGAGGCACCGGGTCAATTCTGGGATGTACTAACGTCCGCTATGGGTCAGCAGCAGTCGTTCGTCAGTTTATCACCTGGGCGGCTGGTTACGGCCAGGAGCGGCCGTTCAGTCAGTCATAAATCAGTGTATTGGTCACCAAACTCGCGGCACTTGTCGACCCAATCCTTGAAAGGCATTCCGATCAGTGCGTGCAGCATTTCTTCGCGGCTCATTGAGTCGTTGCCTAACGCCTCTCGGATCGTTTCCATGTTTTTGTCCACGAAGTTGGCGTAATTCTCAGGAGCCCAAACGTATCCGGAATACACCTCGAACCCATCCGGAACTGACTCCGACAAAGAAGTTTTTACGACCAGCCCAAGAAACGAATCGGGTATAAGCCTTTTGTCGAATATGAATGGTCTAATAACAACTAACTCTAGGCTCCCATGTACGCTTCCCAATCCTCTAAAATCGAGGTTTGGATGCTGTCTCCGAAACTCTTCGGCAATTAGTGTCGGGACGGAGTCGGCGGTCTGTGGTTCGTACGGCGACCACTTGCTAGCGATTTCTCTACGCTCCGAAGTCGATAATGCAGCCCAGTCCTCTAGCGTCATTCTTGTAACATCATCATTGGCCAAGGAGTCCAAACTCGAAAACAATAGAAGTAGAAGAAAAACGTATTTCGCCATTGGCGTGAGTCTCTCAATCGATCGCACTTCGACATTTTTCACTGGCCGCTTTGGGTCATAATCAGTCACCCAGAGACTATCACGCGAGCGGCTGCTTTCGGGGGTATAGCGGACCATCACGAGCGGCAAGTATTGGCCGTGACTCTGCGTACCAATCAGAACTGGACAGAGTTAGTTCGTTCGTTTCACCAAGGTAATTTGCGTTCACCGCGGGCTATCGCGACAGCCGCCTTGGCCAGTACGTCAGTTGACAGTATTACCGGAACGCTCAACCGAGCCGAATCCAGTATGAGCGGAATTTCCGTACAACCGGCGATAATTGCGGTTGCGCCCCGATCGATCATCGCCCGCGCAATAGCCGCCATAGCGGCGAAGGCCGACTCTCCCGAATCCCCGCCTTTTACTCCGTACACCAGCTCCATGATCTCGCTGAGTTCGTCAGCGGTCGGCAAGATCAGTTGCTTGCCGGCGGACTCGAGGCCGTCCTGATAAACGCGGCTCTCAAGACAACCGGCCGTGCTCAACAGGCCGACAGCATCGAAGCCCGAGCAGGCGCTTACTGCTTCATCAATGATCGAGATGAGAGGAATATCGACGGCATCCCTGATCACGTCTGCCCAGGCATGGGCCGTGTTGCAGGGCATCACCAGGAAATCCGCGCCCTGATTCTCCAGCCCCTTCGCCATCGCGCCAAGCGCTGCTCCGGGGTCCTCGCCATCTCCTGTCAACGCGAGTTGCCGATCCGGCATTGCCGGGTTGTTGTCGACCAGCATACGAATATGATCCTGGTCTCTCTCGGCTGAGGTGAACTTCAGCACTTTCGCCATAAAATCGACAGTGGCCTCCGGCCCCATACCACCCAGTACACCGACGGTCAGACTTTCGTTTTTGGGCGCGTTACTCATCAGCGAAGGCCTTAGCCAGCCAGCGCGGACTCCAGGCACGATTCGAGAATATCGAAACCCTCATCGATCAGTTCGTCACTGATCGTCAGCGCGGGCAGGAAGCGAACGACATTGCCGTTTACGCCGCACGACAGCAGAACCAGCCCGTGCTCGTAGGCAGCACCAACCAGGGTCTTGGTCAGGTCCGCCGCGGGCTTCGCAACATCGCCATCCTCGACGAGTTCAACAGCGATCATCGCCCCCCGATCGCAGCGAATAGCGCCGATCGTGTTTGGCCATTTGTCCTTGAGCGTCGACAGGCGTTGCTCGAACTTTGCACCGATTTCGTTCGCGCGCTCGACCAGGCCTTCTTCACGAATTACGTCAATTACCGCCAGCGCAGCTGCACAGCTAATCGGAGAACCGGCAAATGTGCCACCAAGCCCACCTGGTAGCGGTGCGTCCATGATCTCAGCTTTTCCGACAACAGCCGCGAGCGGGAATCCACCGGCGAGACCCTTGGCAGTAGTCAACAGGTCCGGCTCGATGCCTGCGTACTCGGATGCGAAGAACTTGCCGGTACGTCCGAAGCCCGTCTGGATCTCGTCCGCAATCATCACAATGCCATGCTCGTCACATATCGCACGCAACGCCTGCATGAATTCGTTCGGCGCCGGGTAAAAACCGCCTTCGCCCTGCACAGGCTCGACAATGATCGCGGCAACGTCCGACGGTGCAATGTCGACCTTGAACAGGTTGTTCAATGCCTTGATTGAATCCTCGACACTGACATCGTGATACTCGATCGGGAACGGTGCGTGATAGACCTCGCCCGGAAACGGTCCAAACAGGTTTTTGTAGGGAGTAATTTTACCTGTGAGCCCCATGGCCAGCATCGTGCGTCCGTGAAACCCACCACTGAACGCGATAACGCCACGACGGCCCGTGTAAGCACGCGCAATCTTGATTGTGTTCTCGACGGCTTCGGCACCGGTCGTCACAAACATCGTTTTCTTCGGCGACTCGCCGGGCGCCAGTTCGTTGAGCGCCTCGGCAAGACGTACAGCGGTGTCATACGGCGTAACCATGACGCAGGTATGGCTGAACCGCTGAAGTTGCTCTTGCACCGCAGCGACTACCTTTGGATTGCTGTGACCCGTGTTGCAAACGGCGATACCAGTACCGAAATCGATGTAACGTTTGCCTTCAACATCCCACAGTTCGGCGTTCTCGCCACGCTCGATGTACACCGGCGCGATATTGCCCTGGCCACGGGCAATCGCTGCTACCTTTCGTGCCTGCCAGTCAGCGTTACTCAAGCCGCTCTGCATTTGCTCTTTCTCCACCGCACTCATTCGTTGACTCCCGGCCTTTTGCCTGACCCGACATGATCGCTCTATTGCCCTCGCGACGCCATATCCTAAATAGCCTAATTCCTATTGCCAAGGTACTATCATGCCTGCGCACCAGCATGTGAAACGACCCCATGTCAGACAAGCAATCGCCGCTTTCAACAGAGAGTCTCGCCGCTTGGTCGCACGGGCTTGCACGCGTCATAGAAGCGCTTGGCGAGGCGCCCACGCCCAAACGCATTTGCGCTTCCATCGGCGAGCTTGTCCCGGTGGATTTCTCCGCTGCGTTTGTCCTGCGTAGAAACTCTGCACCGATAGAAATCCTCGATGACATTCCCAAGGATACCGAGAGCATCTCCTATATTGAGAGCCCTTACCTGCTTGACCCGGTGTACGACAGCTTCCTGAAAGGCGCACTGCCTTCCTGCTGCCTGCTCGCGGACCTCTGTCCTGACGACTTCTTCGAGTCCGACTACTTCCTGCAATACTGGAGTGCCACCAAGATCGTTTCGGAATTCAGTTTCAACGCGTGCTACGACGATGACACGTTCATCCATGTTCCCGTTTCACGAATCGAAGGGTCTGAACCCTTCACGGCTGACGAACAGGCGCTGTTGCGGGCGGTGAGCCCGGTGGTAAACGCAACCATGATCCGCTTCTGGGATGCCCGCAAAGCGAGCTTCTCTACCGACAGTGCGAAAGCCGACTCGTTTCACCAGCACCTCCGCTTTGTTCTCGAGAACTTCGGCAGGTCGATGCTGACGGCACGTGAAATGGACATCATGCAGCTGACAATGCGGGGCTATTCCGACAAGCTGTCGGCACGCGAACTCCATATCACACCCGGCACAGTACGCAACCACAAGAAGAGCATTTTCGGCAAGCTCCAGGTCTCGTCGCAGGGACAGGTATTCGGTCTGCTGCTGGATGTGCTGCAACTGCCAGCCAACGATGAAATCGGGCCGGACCCCCTGGCGACACTGCTGCAACAGCGCCAGAATCCTTGATGTCGATTGGCGAGATAAAGTTCCTCGAGCGCAACCTGCCGAATCTCGAAGTGAGCGAGGTTCAACGCATTGCTCGGGATCACTATGGCCTTGAAGGTGACTTCAAGGCGTTAGACGGCGAACGCGATCTGAATTTTCGCATCACTTCCGAGAGCGGCGCGTATCTCTTCAAGATCGCCAACGAGGGCGATAACGACGATATCGTAGGGTTTCAGGTCGACGCGTTGCGTCACATCCGGTCGCGTGACCCCTCGCTTCCTGTGCCCGAGGTCTTTCCCGACACGAGGGGACGGTACTTCAGCTCGGTGACCAGCGAGGCCGGCACGTCCCATATCATCCGTCTCGTCAGTTACCTCGCCGGAACGCCGGTTGAAGGCTCGGACGTCAATTCCCATACCTGGCGACAGATCGGTGCTTTTATGGGACGCCTGAATAATGCACTTGGCAGCTTCTATCATCACGCGGCGAGACTGAATGACCATCCCTGGGACACGTCCGGCTGTTTGCGCTTTCAGCCGTTCGTTGAGCATATCGCCGAGCCGTCGTCGAGAAAACTCATCAACACGGTATTCGATCGATTCAGGGAGCATGTGAAAGACCGTCTCGATGCGACGCGGCACCAGATTATTCACCAGGACGCACATGGCGGGAACGTTCTCGTCAACGCCAGCAACCCGGATGAAGTCGCCGGGCTCATTGATTTCGGTGACATGCTCTATGGCCCGGTCATTGCTGATCTTGCTGTCGCGACCGACACATCTGCCGACGCTGATGATGTAACGACGATCATGTGCAACGTTGCGTCGGGGTTCGACAGTACGTTTCCATTACTCGAAAACGAAATCGATTTGCTGTTCGATGTCGTGTGCGCACGCTATGCGTTGACCGCAACTATCGTGGCGGCGCGCAGCGCCCTCGCCCCCAGTGAACCCAGCCACCTGGCTTCTTATGTACCTTTTGTGGAGGCGATCGATCGTTTGCTGACCTTCGGTCATCAAAAAGGTACGCGTGAACTGCGGCGAGCCTGTCGATTCCCGACTTTCTGTCCGACCTCCCCGACGGAAGCTCCAGATTCCGAGGTCGAAGATGAGCTGCTGGAAAAACGCCATCAATATCTCGGTCGGAAAACGACACACTTCTACCGCCGTCCGATGCATTTTGAACGTGCGGACGGCCCATACCTGTATTCAACCGACGGACACAGGTACCTGGACTGCTACAACAACGTCCCGCAAGTTGGTCATTGCAACCCACATGTGGTCCGTGCAATCTCGCGGCAAGCCGCTGCACTCAACACCAATACGCGCTACCTGTACAGCAGCATCCTCGAGTATGCCGAACGACTGACCGACAGACTTGCCCCACACCTCGACGCCTGCATTTTCGTCAATTCGGGCAGCGAAGCGAACGATATCGCCTGGCAAATAGCCAAAGTCACAACCGGAAATTCCGGTGCACTGCTCATGGAGGATGCCTACCACGGCATCACCGGGCCGATGCGTGAATTCTCGCCCGGGCACCCGAGCCAGGTCCTGCCAGACCACTTGCAGGGACTGATCGTGCCCGATCCATATCGTGGTCCGTATCGCGATACCGACTCAGATATCGCAATCAAATACGCCGTTGATGCTGATCGTGCGATCGCAGACCTGGCGAACAAGGACCATGACCTGGCGGCCTTCATGATTGATTCCGCGTTGTGCTCAAGCGGCGTGCCCGACACACCGGATGGCTACATGCGCGAAATTGAAAAGCGTGTTCGTGCCAATGGTGGCCTGATGATCTGCGATGAGGTTCAATCCGGCTTCGGTCGCATGGGACAGTGGTGGGGACACGAATTCCACGGCGTCAAAGCCGATATCGTCACCATGGGCAAACCCGTCGGCAACGGACACCCGCTCGGCGTCATTGTCACGTCGAAAGACGTTCTGAACCAGTTTATCGATGCCACAAGGCTATTTAGTACTTTCGGCGGCAATACCGTCGCCTGTGCTGCGGGCAACGCGGTTCTCGATGTCATTGAACGCGATGAGCTGATCGAGAACGGCCGTGTAGTAGGCGACTATCTTCGAGGTCGCCTGCGCGAACTGGCTGAAACGCACCTGCTCATTGGTGACGTCCGAGGATACGGCATGCTCACGGGCCTCGAATTCGTAACGGACCGCGACGCGCGAACACCGGCGACTGAGGAAACCTCGCGGTTACTTGAACTCATGCGGCAGCGGCGCGTTCTCGTTGGCAGCGAAGGTCGGGATAGCAACATCCTGAAACTCAGGCCGTCGCTGGTCTTCACGCACGCAAACGCCGATGAGTTTGTCAGTGCGCTTGATGATGCTCTGACGATCGGATCGTAATCTCGCCAAGCAGCAGGACAACCACCACCCCGACCGTCACCGGCCAGTTGATGGGCCAGTCCACCGTATATTCGATCGGCCAGGTAATCGTGAACGCGTATTCCCTGTCCGGCGCGTAGCCCAGTAACAACACCGAGATGAGGATCGTAGCAGTGCAATAGGCCGACAATGCAACAGCCGTTCCCTTGCCCACTGGCATTCTGTAAGGACGCTCCCTGCCAGGATCCGTCACTCGCATGCGAGCAAACGAAAGCACCATGCCAGCGTACGGCAACAGGAACATCACGGCACTGCATGCAAACAGGTTCCAGAACAGCTCTTCGTTCGATCCTGCGAGCGCTCCATAAAGCAGGATAACGAGCGAACCGAATACACCCATGGCAATCGCAGCGCCCAGCGGCGTGCCGTGCTGCTTGTGTTCAATAGCGAGAAAATTGGGTAATTCGCCTTCAGCGGCGGCTTCGGATGCGGCCTTGTTGCAGCCGATCGCCCACGTCACCGCGTTAGAGAAAAATGTGAACAACACACCGACGCCCAGCGCAAAAGCGAAGGTCTCGCCAACTGCGGAGCCACCGAAGAAAAGGTACAGGGTGTCGACCAGCCCCTCAACGAGGTTGATGTGTTCCACCGGAATCGCCGCGAGCACCGCATAGGTGCCCAGCGCGTACAACGTGATGATAATCGCGCCGGAGATCATGATGGCACGCGGAATGTCACGACTCGGATTGTGGATCGCGCCCGGTGTCGCGCACATGAGTTCGAAGCCAAGCATGCCGTAGATAATCGTCGAAAGGTACGTCAGCCCGTCAGTCCAGGACGGGACGATTGCGGACAAGCTGATTTCGTTTGCCGTGCCATTCTGCGAGACGTAGTTGAAGCCCCCCGCAATCAAAACGACGAACACAATAATCTTGATCACCGCTCCGATGTTCGGCACCCATTTGCCGATGTTCAGTGACAGGATATTGACCGCCACCGCGCCCCACAAAAGCGCGATGCCCATCACCATCTGTGCGAAAAGTCCCAAATGGAGACCAAAAAGCTGATTGAATATGCTCGCGAACAGAATAAATACGGACGGCACCCACAGCAGGTTGTTCACCCAGTAAGACCAGGTAATACGCGACGCCCAACGCCCACCAAACGCATCGCGAACCCAGGCGTAGATGCCACCTTCCTCCGGGTACGTCGTACCCATTTCGGCGTTCATGAGTCCGTAGGGAATGAAGAATGTAATTCCGAGGAACGCCCACCAGAAGATACTGGACACACCGATCGCGGCAGATGCGGCGACTGTATCCAGCAGCAGGATCGCGGACACTGTCAGCAGCGTCATGTCTCCGAGTCGGAGCGCCTTCGAGTTATTGGTCATCGCGATTCCTGATTTTCTGGCATCTCTGCCGAGTATCGGCGCATTATGCCGCCTGTATATGTCGAAAATTAGCCATTGCGTCAGTTGCGAAATTCTGTCTGAATCACGTATATGGCAGATTTGTCGACAAATCCACCATATGACAACTATTAGTTAATCGAATCAGGGGGAATTCCTGTGTCCGAGCAAGAACATAGGCCAATCGTTTTTCGCAAGACTCTACTTGCGAAATCCATATCAGCAGTAGTCCTGACGTCCGTCGCCGGCACCGGCGCCGCCCAGGAAATCGAAGAGATCACCGTTACAGCCACCAAGCGCGCGGAGAGCATCCAGGATGTGCCGCTCGCCATCACCGCGATGACAGGTGACTTCGTCAGGGACGTCAATCTCGACGACGTCAAGGACCTCGTAAGCTACACGCCCGGTGTCTCGGGCAATAGTACCGATGGCTTCATCGACGGCATTTCAGTCCGCGGCATTCGTACGCAGGACTTTGGTGTCGGTGGCGACCCATCGGCTGCATTCTTTAAGAACAGCCTGTACGAAGGCCGCAACGGTGCTGTCGTCAGCAGCCTCTTCGACATCGAACGCGCGGAAATTCTGCGCGGCCCGCAAGGCTTCCTGTTCGGTCGTAACGCCATAGGCGGTGCGTTCAATATCCACACGAAACGCCCGACACTCGACGGCGCGAATGACGGCATGGTCGAAGTTGATGTCGGCGAGGATGGTCGCTTCACCGTCGAAGGTGCGACCAACATTGGTGTTACCGACAACTTTGCACTGCGCGTCGCCGGCTACCATTCGAAGCAGGATGGGCACGCCAGGAACGCATTTGATGGCAAGGACTACCTGGGTCACGACAAGACCGCTGTGCGCCTGTCCGGTTTGTACACGGGTGAGCGCGTAGAGGTGTTTGCGACCGCCGACTACGAAGATTCCGATCGGGATGGCTCGGTCTATCGCGTGGACGAGCGTTCGCCTCGACTTGCAGATCTCGAATCTATCCTCGGGCCGTTCGACATGCCGTCGGATCCTCGCGGCTTCAACTCGAACATGTTCGGCGGCTCTGCGGACGATGCCAAGATCCTGAACCTTGGCCTGCACATCGAATACGACTTCGACAATATGGCCCTGTCGTGGTCGTCCGGGTACAAGGATCATGACTATCTTTACTCTGAGGACTATGACGCCACACCACGGACGCTCGGCCTCTACAAGCAGGACCAGAGCGGCGATTACCTGCAATCCGAACTACGCCTGACATCAACGACCGACGGTCCCTTGTCCTGGTACGCCGGTGTTTCGATGTACGAGGAGAAACTCGACTACCACGTAACGAGCAGTCTCGAAGAAGAGGCAATCTGCGCCTACTACGGTTACTACTACGGCGCCACCAACTGCTCTGAGTACTTCGACTACTGGCAGGCCTACTGGGATTACTACTACCCGGCCTACGGCATCACCGTTGGTCCTTTCGCTCCCACAGCGGACGGAATGATGACCGAGAATACCTTCATTAATGGCAAGTTCTCCGGCTGGGCCGCCTACGTCGACCTGTCCTACCAGATCAGCGAGCAGTGGGATGTCTCCTTCGGCGTGCGTTACCAGTACGACAAGAAACGTTTCTCGACCCGCGTTCCAAAGCCTGACAGCATGCTTCTCGGTTACTTCCTGCCGGGCTACATGACAACCGGCCTGACGGACACCAACAACTGGGACGACACAACGCCCCGTGTGGTCGTGCGCTTCACACCCGCCGATGACCACACCCTCTTCGCGAGCTACACCGAAGGATTTAAGTCCGGTGGCTACGGTACTTTCGCGATCAATGATGCGCTCACCGGCGCTCCGGTATTCCAGTGGTTTGGTGAAGGTGACCAGGATCCGTTGACGCCAGCGGACGGAGTCGTGCCATCCCAGTTCAAGCCGGAGGACGTTAAGTCCTACGAAATTGGCTACAAGGGCGTATTGGCATCCGGCTCGGTGGGTCTGGACCTGACCGCGTTTGTCTTCGACTACACCGATTTGCAGGTCAACTATTTTGACCAGGGCGCCAAGGTCGACAACCTCGGCCAGGTAGACGGTCAGGGTATTGAGGGCTCGCTGCAGTGGGCTATCAACGAGAACTGGGATCTGGTCTTCGCGGCCGGTTGGCTCAAGACCGAGGCTTTCGGCATTCAGTTGATCTGCGGCGGCGCGGATGATGGCAGCGGTATACCTGACGGTAACGTAGATGCCTGCGAAGGCAATTCGCTCAACTGGGCGCCAGAGTTCATGGGCTCGGCCCTGCTAAAAGCCAACTTCCCGGTTGGCAATGGCACCATCGTCGGCAATCTCGAGGCCTTCTGGGAAAGTGAGCGCGGCGGCGGTTACGAAGAGCTGGCATGGGCCAAGTTGTCTTCGCAACACGAAATGGCGTTGCGCGTCGGTTACGAGTCCGACAAGAACTGGACGCTTACCGGCTACGTCGAGAACCTGACCGACGAACTGAACTACGCTGGCGCACAGGTTAACAGCGGTATTACGCCCGACTGGAAAGTCGGACCTAACCGTCCGCGGACGGTGGGTCTTCGCTTCGGTTACTACTTCGACTAAGGCGTAGCAAGCATGTAGGAATGACCGACAAATCACTCGCCAGCCCGACGATCGAAGCCCAACGCTTGCTGCAAGCCGGTTTCGATGCGTTTCGCGCCGGTGACCTGGGGCGCGCGGCAGATATTTGTAAAGAGTCGCTGGCCACCTACCCAGCGATGGGCCGCGCGCACTACCTCGCAGCGATGATTGCCCTTGCGAGTAACGACAGGGCATCGGCGCAGCGCGCCCTTGAAACAACGGTCAGACTGAACGAAGGAAACGCGGCGGCCTGGACGCGGCTGGCCGAACTCTATGCAACAGGAGGAGCGTTGCGCAGAGCCGAGGCCAGTCTGCAAAACGCGGTTGCCACACAACAAGGCAATGCGGCAACGCTGGATCATATCGGCACCGTATTTCGCCTCGCCGGAAACCTGCAAGAGTCTCGCGAATGGCACCAAAAGGCGTGCACCGCAAATCCCGATCACGTGCCGTTCCAGATCAACCTTGCCAATGCGAATCTATTCCTGGGTGAGGGTGACGCGGCCCGCGAGATACTTGAGTCCAGCGTCAGCGCCGACCCGCAAAACACCCAGGCTCACTGGCTCCTGTCACGCACGGGCGAGACAACGTCACGCCGGCACATCGACGAAATGACGACCTTGCTTGATGGCGACCTTCCGCCGCAGTCTGTTGCCTACCTGCAATACGCCATCGGCAAAGAGCTTGAGGACCTGGAGGACTGGGACGGTGCGTTCGCTGCATGGTCCGCCGGCGCAGCTGCAAGGCGCGAGCTCGTCGCGTATGACGAAGCGGCCGACATTGAGTTGTTCGAAGCGCTCGAAGCCACTTACACCGAGGACTGGTTCGAACAGCACCAGGGCGATTGCGTCGATGCAGGACCTGTCTTTATCGTCGGGCAGCCCCGCACCGGAACGACGCTGCTCGATCGCATGTTGGATGCACACCCGGCAGTAACGTCAGCCGGCGAGCTGCGTCATTTCGGCATTGCCGTTCGCCAGGTCACGGGGAGCAACGAGCTCCGACAATTCTCGGCTGAGCTGATGCGTCAGGCAGCAGGCGCAGATGTCGCAGCTATTGGCGAAGCCTATGTCGATATTACATCTGGCTTGCGACTCGACGCGCCGCACATTATCGACAAGCTACCCTCCAATTACCTCTACCTGCCGCTCATTCTCGCGGCGTTGCCGAATGCGCGCGTCATCCACGTGCGCCGCGACCCAATGGACACGTGTCTTGCAATCTTCAAGCAGTTGTTTGCGGGCGCGTACCTGTATTCCTACGATCTCGGCGAGCTCGCCCGCCACTACCGGCGCTACCAGGAACTGATGGATACATGGCGCGATCGATTTGGCGATCGCTTCGTCGAAGTAAATTACGAGACGTTGGTTAAAGATCCGGAAGAGACATTGCGGTCCGTTCTGCAATACATCGGGCTGTCATGGAACGATGCGTGCCTCGAGTACTTTACCCGCGATTCAGCCGTCGCGACGGCCAGCGCGTACCAGGTACGCGAGGCACCGCATCAACGCTCCGTCGATCACTGGAAGAACTTCGAGGAACAACTCAGTCCGGTGCGAGAGATCCTGGGCCTCTAGATCGAAGCGGCGGCCAGGTTGCGGCCAAGCTGCATCATGTGAACCTGGTCCGGCCCATCGGCAAGACGGATCGTGCGTGCAGCGGCGTAAGCGTGCGCAAGGAAGAAGTCCTGGCTGACGCCGCCGCCTCCATGAATCTGGATTGCACGATCGATTACCGTGCAGGCCATAGACGGCGCAACAATCTTGATCATCGCGATCAGGTCCTTGGCGGCCTTATTGCCTCCTTTGTCCATGCGTTCAGCCGCTTTTAGCGTCAACAGGCGCGCCTGCTCGACATCACAAGCAGAGCGTGCGATGTCCTCGCGAACGGATTGCTGCTTCGACAGCGGACGGCCGAATGCGATTCGCGACTCCGCGCGCCGGCACATCTCCTCGAGCGCGCGTTGCGCCAGGCCGACCAGGCGCATGCAGTGATGGATTCGGCCAGGTCCGAGTCGCCCCTGCGCTATTTCGAAGCCGCTGCCCTCGCCAAGCAGCAGGTTGCTCGCCGGTACCCGCACATTTTCGAACACAACTTCGGCGTGGCCCTCCGGCGCATCGTCATAGCCGTAAACCTGCATCGGGCGAACGACGGTAATGCCGTCGGCGTCTGCCGGCACCAGGATCATGGACTGCTGGCGGTAACGATTTTCGTTGTCGGGGTCGGTCTTGCCCATCACGATCATGATCTCGCAGCGATTGCTGCAGGCGCCGCTCGACCACCATTTCTGACCGTTGATAACGAAGTCATCACCGTCGCGCACGATGGATGTTTCTATGTTGGTTGCGTCGGACGACGCAACTGCGGGCTCGGTCATGCAGAACGTGGACCGAATCTCGCCTTTCAGCAACGGTACCAGCCATTCCTGCTGCTGCTGCGGGCTGCCGTAGCGTGCGAGCACCTCCATGTTGCCTGTGTCTGGTGCACTGCAGTTGAAAACCTCTGATGCCCACAACACCCGGCCCATGATCTCCGCCAGCGGCGCGTATTCCAGATTCGTCAGGCCCGGGCTGAACTCACCATAGGTCTGCGGAAGGAACAGGTTCCAGAGCCCGGCCGCCTGTGCTTTGGGTTTCAGCTCCGCGAGGATCGCCGGCGGCTCCCACCGATCGCCTTCGTCCACCTGTTCGTGAAACAACGCTTCGTTGGGATAGATATACTCGTCCATGAACGCCAGCAGGCGTTTGCGAAGCTCCTGTACCTTGGGGGAAAATTCGAAATCCACCGCTTACTCCAAAGTCCGATCCGAAACAGCATGATAGACCTGAAACGCTTCGAGGCCGAGTGCCAGCTTGAAATTCCTTTGCTCAATGCGATGCAGCTGTCTTTTGTCCGATACGAAAACCTGACGCTGACGATGGAAGCCCCCCTGGCACCCAACATCAATAACAAGGGCACCGCTTTCGGCGGCAGTATCGCGAGCATTTGCCTGTTCGGCGGATGGGCTGTGTCCACACTCGCGTTTGTCGACCAGGATATCCACAACACGGAGATCGTCGTTTACAAGAATGAGATGACCTTCGAGCGACCGGCAAGGGGCCTCCTGACCGTCGATGCCCGCATAGAACCCGCGGATTTTTCCGCCTGTCTCGCGCGCCTGAAGTCAGCGGACGACCCGGAGCGCGTCAGGCTCGATATTCATGTCGATCTGTTCCACGACGAGGTTCGCTGTGCGTCCATGCAAGGCCTTTACGTGGTCTGGCTAAAGTAACCAATACGGCTATACAATTAGCGCCCTTTTACGATCAGTCTATTCTGGAGCCCGGCAAAAATGCGTTTGAACGATCAGGAATTACTTCAGGGCAATGCCTACATTGATGGCGAGTGGGTGGCTGCTGACAGCGGTGAGACACAACCGGTCCTGAACCCGGCAACGGGCGAGACCATCCTGGAGGTCGCCAAGTGCGGGACCAGTGAAACCAGGCGCGCGATCGAGGCTGCCGGGACGGCGCTGATCTCCTGGAGACAGAAGACCGCAAAGGAGCGCGGTGCAATTCTGCGGCGCTGGTTTGACCTCATGATGGCGGCACAGGACGACCTTGCTGTCATCCTGACCACCGAGCAGGGCAAACCACTGGCCGAAGCAAAGGGTGAGATCGCCTACGGCGCCAGCTACATCGAGTGGTTCGCGGAAGAAGCGAAACGAGTGTACGGCGACACAATCCCTTCGCCGTCCAATGACAAGCGCGCTATGGTTATCAAACAGCCGGTTGGCGTCGTTGCCTGCATAACACCCTGGAATTTCCCGAACGCCATGTTGACGCGAAAGATCGCGCCGGCGTTGGCGGCCGGCTGTACCGTTGTCTGCAAGCCGGCAAACGAGACGCCGCTTTCAGCCTATGCATTTACCAAGCTCGCCGAACGGGCCGGTGTCCCCGCGGGCGTGGTCAATGTCGTCACCGGTGTTACACGTGAGATCGGTGCGGAGATGACCAGTAACCCGATCGTTCGCAAGTTGACCTTCACCGGTTCGACACAGGTCGGCAAACTCCTCATCGAGCAGTGCGCCGCCACCGTGAAACGCACGTCGATGGAACTGGGCGGAAACGCACCGTTCATCGTCTTCGATGATGCCGACCTCGACGAGGCCGTCAAAGGCGCGATCATCTGCAAGTTCAGAAATGCGGGCCAGACCTGCGTCTGCGCGAATCGAATACTGGTCCAGGATGGCGTTTACGATGAATTCGTAGAGAAGCTTAACGCGGCAACGGCCGGCCTGAAGATGGGCAACGGAACAGAAGACGGTGTCGCCGTCGGTCCGTTGATCAACGAGGGCGCAGCAAACGATGTTATGGCGTTTGTTGACGATGCCGTTGCAAAGGGTGCCAATGTTGCCTTCGGCGGCAGCCGCTCGGATCTCGGGAACTGCTTTGTAGAGCCGACCATTCTCACGAACGTCACGAATGACATGAAAGTGTTCCGCGAAGAGATATTTGGGCCCATTGCTCCGATCTTTAAGTTCAAGACCGAGGAAGAGGCTATCTCGATGGCAAATGACACCGAGTTCGGCCTTGCCTGCTACTTCTACTCACGTGATGTTGGACGAGTCTGGCGTGTAGCAGAAGCGCTGGAGTACGGCATCGTCGGCATCAACGAAGGCATCATTTCCAATGAGATGGCGCCGTTCGGCGGCGTGAAAGAATCCGGCCAGGGGCGCGAGGGTTCGAAGTACGGCCTCGACGACTATCTTGAGATCAAGTACATGTGTATCGGGGGCATCGACAAATAGGCCGGTCAGTAACCGATCGTCACGAACGCCAACGGCCCGTAGTGACGCAACTTGACGTAGCCAACTCCGAAGCTGACGAAGTCCGCCATTACTTATCTCCTCTCGCCTGCGCCGCGATCTGCAGGGCTTCTTTGGCGAGAGTCGTTATCGTGTTGTAGTTGCCAGACGCTATGGCGTCTGCAGGTGTCAACCAGCTGCCGCCGCAGGCAAGCACGGCGGGAACAGCAAGGTAGTCCGCGAGGTTGCCGGGTGAGATTCCGCCCGTGGGCATGAATCGCATCGTACGAAAGACGCTTGAAAGCGCTTTCAAAGCAGGTATGCCGCCAGCGATCGAGGCCGGGAAGAACTTAACGACTTCCAGACCCAGGTTATAGGCGTGCTGCAATTCGCCAGGCGTAACGATTCCAGGATAGACCGGCATGCCACGCTCCCTGGCCACGGCAACCACACCATCATCAAGCCCGGGCGAAACGATGAACTGCGCCCCCGCATCGAAAGCTGCCTCAGCCTGGCTCGCGCTCAGAACGGTTCCGGCACCCGCGATCATTTCGGGTACTTCATCCGCAACGGCCCTGAGGCACTCAAGCGCGCGATCGGTGCGAAATACGACTTCGACTACCGTTAGGCCGCCGGCGCCCAGCGCCCGCGATGTCTTGACCGCTATTGCCGGATCGTCAGCCTGCACGAGTGGGACCACGGGTGTGGATTCGAGAATTCGATTGATGTCAGCTGCCACTTTGCTTCTCCCTGTCAAAACCGGGTTCGGCTTGACTTGTTCCATATTTGGAACTACGTTTCATAATCAGTACATTTAACGCGCGCCGCCGGCGTGATGTCAACAACGAAATGCAGGCCACCAGCGAATGAGCGCCCTCAGAACGGGTTTCAGGATCATCGACGTCGTTGCAGCGGCCGGCAACGGCGGCCTTTCATTCAGCCGTATCGTGGATCAAACAAAGATTCCGAAAGCCACCGCTCATCGCTTGCTGAACGAGCTCGTTGAGATGTCGGCGTTAACGCTTGATCCGACAACCCGGTGCTACCGTGGCGGCTTGTTACTCGCACGAATCGGCGCGTCCGTGATGGCCGACTACGACCTGCGCACCGTCGCACGCCCGTTCTTGAGGGCACTCCACGAAGAAGTTGGGCACGTCGCGACATTGGGTGTCCGGGATCACGACTCGGGAGTCTATGTCGACAAGATTGAATCCAAAGACTTCGGCATACGCCTGCACTCCGAGATCGGCAAGTCGTTTCCGCTGCACTGCACCGCCATGGGAAAAGTCCTGTTGAGTCACGCGGACCCATCCGACGTCCGGCGCCTGCTAAACCGAAAACTCGAGGCTCATACGGCGAATACAATTACCAATCCGAAGAGACTACGAGAGGAGCTTAAGCAGGTGAACATTCAGGGTTACGCTATCGACGATGAGGAAATTACTCGCGGCCTGGTTTGCGTTGCCGCGCCGATATTCGGTGTCGATGGAAGAATTGCCGGCGCCATAAGTTGTACTTGTCCGAGCCACGTCGGCGACGAACGTGGCATCAAAACGAGAATAGAAGCCGTCTGCCGATTGGCAGGAAAAGCTTCGGCCGGTGAAAACCTGGTCTGAAACCAGATCTAATGATGCGGCGTTCGTTTTTCGGCCTGCCAGGTAAACGAGATCAGGATTATCGCCAGTACGCAGGCGCCCGCGATCAGCTCGAAGCCCGCGTTCCAGCCAGCCGCATCAACGACCATGCCTATGACGATGTTGGCCGCGACCGCTCCACCAACGTAACCGAACAGCCCGGTAAAACCGGCGGCGGTTCCAGCCGCCTTTTTCGGTGCAAGATCCAGGGCGTGCACACCGATGAGCATGATCGGTCCGTAGATGAAGAAGCCGATACCGATCAGCATCGCAATATCGATGTTGGGATGGCCGACCGGATTCTGCCAATAGACCACGACACAGATCAGCGTGAGCATTAAGTAGAGTATTGAAGCGGGTGCGCGTCGCCCCTTGAAGACCTTATCGGACAACCATCCGCAGACCAGCGTGCCGGGAATTCCGGCGAACTCATAAAACGCGTACGCCCATCCGGATTCGGCAAACGAGAAGTGCTTCGCCTCGCTCAGGTAAGTCGGCGCCCAGTCCAGCACGCCGTAGCGGACGAAATAGACAAACGCGTTCGCCAGAGCGATGGTCCACAAGAGTTTGTTGTTAAGCACGTATTCGAGAAAAATCGCTTTCGCAGAAAACTCCCGCTCATGAGTTTCGCTGTACGCGAAAACCCTCGGGTAATCATCGCGATGTTTCTCGATAGTCGGCAGACCCGCCGACTGCGGCGTGTCACGGACGGTCAGGAAAATAAACACCGCGACCGCCAGCGCGAAAAATCCGTGCATATAGAGGATCGCATGCCAGTCCGCGAATACGGCCATCGCGAGAATTGCGATCGGGCCAACCATGCCGCCACCAATATTGTGCGCAACGTTCCAGAGAGCCATCTTGGTGCCGCGCTCCCTGGTCGAGAACCAGTGCACCATAACCCGCCCGGACGGCGGCCAGCCCATGCCCTGAAACCAACCGTTCGTTAGTAGCAGCACAAACATGATCGTGACTGAGCTCGTGGCCAGCGGGACCGTGCCCATAACGATCATGACGAGCGCCGAACAAAACAGTCCCAGCGACATGAAGACCCGCGCGTTACTGCGGTCGGACACACTGCCCATGATGAACTTGGACAGACCGTAGGCAATGGATACGCCGGACAGAGCCAGGCCCAGGTCCGTCTTCGAATAGCCTTGCTCAACCAGGTAGGGCATCGCGAGCGAAAAGTTCTTCCGCACCAGGTAGTAGCCGGCGTAGCCGACGAAAATGCCAAGAAACACCTGCAGCCGAAGGCGTCGGTAGGTTGCGTCAAATGGTA
>CAVWAH010000036.1:0-15452 GCA_963752875.1 uncultured Gammaproteobacteria bacterium
CAATTAGTCTTCATCGAAGACCATGCCCATGATGTTGACGCCGGCGTCGACGAACGTCGTCTCGCCGGTGATGCCTGACGCGAGGTCCGAACACAGGAACGCGGCCGCGTTGCCAACTTCCTCGATCGTGACGTTGCGGCGCAGCGGCGCGGCCTTCATGCCATAGGCCTGCATCTTGCGGAAGCCGCCGATACCAGCGGCCGCCAGCGTCTTCACGGCGCCCGCGGAGATCGCGTTAACTCGAATGCCCTTCGGTCCGAGGTCGGCTGCAAGGAAACGTACGCAAGACTCCAGGCTCGCCTTGGCAAGACCCATCACGTTGTAATTCGGGACCACCTTGGTCGCCGCGTCGTAGGTCATCGCCAGGATTGCTCCATTCCGGCCTTCCATCATCGGCAGTCCGGCTTTGGCGAGCGCGGCCAGGCTGTATGCCGAGATATCGTGCGAGATGGCATAGCCTTCGCGTGTAATGGACTCGGTGAATCCGCCGGCAAGTTGTTCGCGCGGTGCAAAGCCAACGGAGTGGATGATGATATCCAGGCCGTCCCAGTGCTTGCCGAGTTCGGAGAACACGGCATCGATTTCGTCGTCGGACGTCACATCACAAGGGAACAGCAGGTCGGTATTCTGGCCAAGGCGCGTGGAGAGCTTCTCAACACGGCTCTTGAGCTTGTCGTTCTGGTAGGTAAATGCGATCTCAGCGCCTTCGCGCGCGAACGCCTCAGCGATGCCTGACGCAATCGAACGATCGCTTGCGACGCCAACGATCAGCGCCTTCTTGCCGGCCATAAAGCCCATGGTGTTTCCCCAGTGTCTTTCAGAAAGCCGCGTATTTTACAGAGTTTGGGGTCAGTTACCTAACTCTCGGGAGTTAGGTAACTGACCCCAAACTCCTACGATGACTGCGCCGTCACATCGACATACATCGTGAGTTTCTGGCCCGGTCGCAGGATCTTGTTCTTGTCGATGCCGTTCCAGCGGGCGATCTGGTCGATGCCCACGCGGAACTTGCGGGCGATCACGTACAGCGAGTCGCCGTTACGGACCGTGTAGCGCAGCTTGCGCGTCGTGTTGCCCAGTGCATTCGTCGGTGAGGTGCCGTGGCGTCTCGACCGCTGCATTCGTCCAGACGACGAGTTTCTTGCCAACCGATAGCGTGTCGCCCGGCGCCATGCCGTTCCAGGCAGCGAGCTGGCGATGCGTCACCTTGTACTTGCGTGAGATCGTCCAGAAGCTCTCGCCGCTGCGTACGATGTGGTCAAGCTTGTTGCCCGCACGTTGGCGGTTTTGCTTTTTCGCGAGCCGCGCATCGGCGCTCTGGCTGTAGGCGCTCAACGGCTTGGTCGCGACCGGGATCATCAGGTGATGTCCGGCCCGGATCGTGTTGCCACGAAGATTGTTCGCAGCGCGCAGCGCCGAGACGGTCGTGTTGTACTTCTCGGCGATCTGCGAGATTGCCTCACCGCTTTTTACCTTGTGGCGTTTCCAGCGCACGCGATCACTTTGCGGCACCGTGGCGAGCGTGGCCGTGAATTGCTCGGCAACATCGATAGGCATGACAAGTTGGTGAGGTCCGGCAGGATCGGTCGACCAGCGGTTGTAGCCCGGGTTGTACTGGTAAATCGTGTCGACATCGACGCCCGCGATCTCAGCCGCAAGAGCGAGGTCGAGCTGGCCACCGATGTCGGCGACGACAAATTGCTGCTCGTCCGGTACCACGGGCAGCGTCAGGTTGTACTTGCCCGGATCGGCAACGATCTCGACGAGTGCCAGCAACTTCGGCACGTACATGATCGTCTCTTTGGGCAGCTTGAGATACCAGAAGTCGGTCTGTTTGCCGGCTTTGCGATTCTTGCGGGCCGCGCGAAGCACGTTCCCTTCGCCCGAGTTGTAGGACGCGATTGCATTCAGCCAGTTGCCGTCATTGAGCTCTTCGAGGTATTCGAGATAGTCGAGGGCGGCGCGCGTCGAATCGACGACATCGCGGCGACCGTCGTACCACCAGTTCTGCTTGACGCCGAAACGCTTCGCCGTACCCGGGATCATCTGCCAGAGCCCGGCGGCACGGCCGTGGGAGTAGGCAAACGGGTCGTAGGCGCTCTCGACAATCGGGAGCAGGGCGAGTTCGAGCGGCATATCGCGGCGCTCGAGTTCGGCGACGATGTACGGCAGGTAGCGCTGGGCGCGTGTGAAAACGCGGTTCAGGTAATCGGGGTGGCTGGCGAACCACTTGAGCTCGGCGGCCGTGCGATTGTTGTCTTCGTAGGTCAGCTCGAAGCCGCGGCGCAGCTTGTCCAGGACATTGTCCGGTCCGGCAGGGGTGGAGGGCATTTCGATTCCCGCAAACGGGGAAATCAGCGTCAGCGTCGGCTCTGTGGCCGTCGCCGGGGCTGCATTGAGTGCCAAAAAGGTGACGCTTATAGCGCCAACAGCCCAAAATCTCTGCAATAATTGCCGGAATATGTAATACATCGGGCTATCCTACTGAGGCAAAGCCGTTGTGCAAGTAGATTGTTCACATTTAGCAAAAGACTGGCTGCAAACGCCTCTGGGCGAGGTTTTGCTGCAGCAGGAGGCCCGTGTCGTCGAAGAGGCGCTGGACGGCATCTTCGGCGAGCAGTGCCTGCAGCTCGGCATGTGGGGCGACAAACGCACATTCATGCGGTTCACACGCACCCAGCGCTGCTCGCTGATCGCTGAATCGGCCCTGGGCGAGCCGTCTGCCATCGGTGACCTGCACAGGCTTCCTGTCGAAAGCGACTCGGTCGACGCTATCCTCCTGCCGCACACGCTCGATTTCAGCGACCGGCCGCATGCCGTGCTGCGCGAAGTTGACCGCGTGCTGCGTGCCAACGGGCACATAGTGATCCTGGGCTTCAAGCCTGGCGGCCTGTGGGGCCTCAGGCGCCTGGTTCCGGGCGCGGGTATGCCACCAGGGGCGGATCACCTGATCTCCGATCGCAGGCTCAAGGACTGGCTTCAGCTGCTCGACATGCGCATCCAGGGGTCGGCGCGGTATTTCTTCCGCTGGCCGTTGCCACGCAACAAGGTGAACGCGTTCGCAGAAGTGGGAGCTGCGTGGCCAGACGCTGTGGCCGGAGCTCGCGGCTTGCTATATGCTCACGGCGCAAAAGCGGGTCAGCACGCTGACGCCGGTACGGCCACTCTGGTGGCGCAAACCGAAGGTCGTCGCGGGGCTGGCCGAGCCATCCACAAGAGTGTCCAGAATTCGCTTTGACAAGAGTTAGTAGCCATTTCCACCATTGAGATTTACACCGACGGGGCGTGCAGGGGGAATCCCGGCCCGGGCGGTTGGGGTGCCGTATTGATCGCCGGGCGACATCGCAAGACGATGCACGGCGGCGATCCTGAAACCACGAACAATCGCATGGAGCTCACGGCGGCTATCGAGGCGTTGAACGTGCTCAAGGGGCCACGCAAAGTCGTGCTGCACACCGATTCCAAATACGTCATGGACGGGATCAATGAGTGGATGGCGAACTGGAAGAAGCGTGGCTGGAAGACGACCGCGAAAAAGCCTGTGAAGAATAAGGACCTGTGGATGGCGCTCGACGAGGCCACCCAACGCCACGAAATCAAGTGGAAGTGGGTCAAAGGCCACGACGGCAATCCGGGCAACGAGGAAGCCGACGAGCTGGCGAACCTGGGAATCGACGGACTATGAGACAAATCATCCTCGACACCGAGACCACGGGTCTCTCGACGTCACAGGGCCACCGCATCATCGAGATTGGCTGCATCGAGATGGTCAATCGCCGCCTGACGGGCCGTGAATTTCACCGCTTCCTGAATCCCGACCGCGATATTGACGAAGGCGCCGAGGCGGTCCACGGCATCAGTCGCGAGCAGCTCGAGACCGAGCCTCGTTTCCCCGAGATCGTCGACGAGTTTCTCGAATTCGTGAAAGACGCCGAGCTCGTCATTCACAACGCCGATTTCGACGTGGGCTTCATCGAGTACGAGCTCAAGCTCATGCAGCACGCGAAAGCGAAGATCACAGACCATTGCATGGTGCTCGATACGCTGACCCTTGCCCGTGAGATCCACCCAGGGCAGCGCAACAGCCTCGACGCGCTGTGCAAGCGCTACGAGGTCGACGCCACCAAGCGTGACGTCCACGGGGCCTTGATTGACTCCGAGCTGCTGGCACGCGTGTACCTCGCCATGACGGGCGGGCAGTCGAGCCTGTTGCTGGACGAGGAAGCTGACGGTGGCAGTGGGAGGGAGCTTGCTCGCAACCAGTCCCGTCCCAGTCGCCAGCAAGCTGCCTCTCACAGCAAGCTGCCTCCCACGGATGGTGCTACTTACAACCTCAAGGTCATCAAGGCCACTAAAATTGAGTCCACCGCGCACGACGCCATGCTCGAGAAAATTCGCAAATCCGGTGCGTGCGTCTGGGATTTTGACTAGAATGTCGCGTTCGCTCCGGGGGGAGCACAAGAAGAAAAAGGATAAGCGCTAGATGGTCCATACGATGGCAGATGCCCTTCGCGAGAATTTTCTCGGCAATTCGCCCCAATGGTACAAACTCACGATCATCGGGTTCCTGATACTCAATCCGATTATCGCGCTCTACGATCCGTTCGTTGCCGGGTGGGTCCTCGTCATCGAGTTCATCTTTACGCTGGCGATGGCACTGAAGTGCTATCCGCTGCAACCGGGTGGCCTGCTGGCCGTTGAAGGCATCATCCTTGGCCTCGCCACGCCCGCCATGGTATTCCACGAGGCGGAAGTTAATTTCCCTGTGATCATGCTGCTGATGTTCATGGTGGCAGGCATCTACTTCCTGCGTGAAATGCTGTTGTTCGCGTTTACAAAAATTCTGCTCGGCGTCCGGTCGAAAGTGCTGCTGTCTCTGTTGTTCTCATTTACCGCAGCGTTTCTATCCGCGTTTCTCGATGCGTTGACCGTCACGGCGGTCATCATCACGGTCGCCGCTGGTTTCTTCAGCGTTTATCACAAGGTCGCATCGGGCAAGAAGTTCGATCACGATCATGATCCAACAACGGATGATCAGGTTGTCGAGTTGCACCGCGACGATCTGGAGAATTTCCGGTCTTTCCTGCGTAGCCTGATGATGCATGGCGCTGTCGGCACAGCGCTTGGTGGCGTGACAACACTCGTCGGTGAACCACAAAACCTGCTCATTGCCGAGATCATGGATTGGGAGTTCGTCGAGTTCTTCATGCGCATGGCACATATCTCGATGCCCGTACTGGTCGTTGGGCTTTTGACCTGCATGATGCTCGAGGTGACCAAGTCATTTGGCTATGGCGAGCAACTGTCGCCCAAGGTGCGCGCGGTGCTGGAGGAATACGATCACGACATGAGTTCCAGGCGCACGAAGCAGGAAACCGTGGTCATCGGCGTACAAGGTGTCGTAGCCCTAATCCTCGTCCTTGTACTCGGATTCCACCTGGCCGAACCGGGTGTCGTCGGCTTGCTCGTCATCGTATTGGCGACCGCTTTCAATGGCGTTACCGAGGAGCACCGCATCGGCCACGCGTTCGAAGAGGCATTGCCTTTCACAGCATTACTCGTCGTATTTTTCGCCATCGTTGCAATCATCGATAACCAGGGCCTGTTCTCGCCCGTTATCCACTGGGTCATGACCTATGACGGCAAGATGCAGCAAGCGCTGTTCTATGTGGCGAATGGCGTGCTTTCGATGATCAGTGACAATGTCTTCGTGGCCACGGTGTATATCGGCGAGGTCGAAGAGATGTTCAAGGCCGGGAGCCTGACGCGCGACCAGTTTGACGCACTGGCTGTCGCGATCAATACGGGCACGAACATCCCGTCCGTTGCGACACCGAACGGCCAGGCTGCGTTCCTGTTCCTGCTGACTTCGGCATTGGCGCCGCTGATCCGGCTGTCCTATGGCCGCATGGTCATCATGGCACTGCCGTACACGATCACGATGAGCATCACGGGCCTGCTGGCACTCTGGTACCTCGGCTAACGTTCATGTCTTTCGATATCAAGAACTTGCGCATTGGCATTATCGGCCTTGGCTACGTAGGCCTGCCGCTTGCCGTCGAATTCGGCAAGAAATACCCGACGGTCGGTTTCGACATCCACGCGGGCCGCATCGCGGAGCTCAAAAGTGGTACCGACTCGACGTTGGAGTGTTCGAGTGAGGAACTCGCTGAAGCCGCACATTTGAGCTACACGTCGGATGTTGCCGGCATCGCGGACTGCAACTTCTACATCGTGACGGTGCCAACCCCGATCGGGGATGGCAACCGACCGTTGCTGACGCCTCTGCGTGCCGCGAGCGATACGCTGGGTGGCGTGATCGAAAAAGGCGACATCGTCGTCTACGAGTCCACCGTATACCCGGGCGCAACCGAAGAGTTCTGTGTGCCGCTCATTGAAGCAGGGTCGGGACTCAAAATGAACGACGATTTCTTCGTCGGCTACAGCCCCGAACGCATCAACCCGGGCGACAAGGAACATCGACTTCCATCGATATCAAAAGTCACGTCGGGTTCGACGCCGGAAGTGGCGGATTACGTTGATGACGTTTATGCGTCGATTATTACCGCCGGTACGCACAAGGCTTCGAGCATCAAAGTTGCAGAAGCCGCCAAAGTCATCGAGAACACGCAACGCGACGTGAACATCGCCCTGATCAATGAGCTCGCCATGATCTTCGAGCGTGTTGGCATTGACACGGAGGAGGTCCTTAAGGCGGCAGGCACCAAGTGGAACTTCCTGCCGTTTCGACCAGGACTGGTGGGCGGCCATTGCATCGGCATCGATCCCTACTACCTGACGTACAAAGCTGAGCAGCTGGGATATCACCCGCAGATGATCCTCGCGGGGCGTCGCATCAACGACAACATGGCTCTGTACGTGACTACACAGATCGTCAAACTGATGCTGAAGAAAGGCATGCAACCGAATGGTGCCAGGGTACTGATGCTGGGCCTCGACGTTTAAAGAAAACTGCCCGGATCTCAGGAACACCAAGATCGTGGATATTGTCAGCGAATTGACGTCCTACGGTACTCAGGTTGACGTCCATGACCCCTGGGTCGATGCGGCGGAGGCCAAGGAAGAGTACGGCCTGGACCTTGTCGCCGCTCCAGACAAAGGGGCGTATGATGTTGTCATTATTGCGGTTGCGCACGATCAATTCCGGGCGCTGGGTGAGCTGGGCATCAAGGCATTCTGCAAAGAGACCTCGGTCCTCTACGACATCAAGTACGTGTTGCCACCTGAAGCTGTTGACGACCGCCTGTAGGAGGCTGGATTGAAAATTCTCGTAACAGGTGCGGCCGGTTTTATCGGCTTTCATACCGCCAGACAATTGCTCGAGCGCGGGGACACTGTCGTTGGTCTCGATAACTTCAATGACTATTACGACGTCAACCTGAAAGAATCGCGTGCCGCGGTTCTGGACAAATTCGATGCATTCTCGATGGCGCGCATTGATCTCGCAGATCGCGACGCAATGGAAGCGTTGTTCGCCAAAGAGAAATTCGACAAGGTCATTAATCTGGCCGCGCAGGCCGGTGTTCGTTACTCGATCGAAAATCCACACTCATACATCAACAGCAATATTGTCGGCATGCTGAACATTCTCGAAGGCTGCCGTCACAACGACGTTGAACACCTGACGTATGCATCATCGAGTTCTGTCTACGGTGCGAACACGACGATGCCGTTCTCCATTCACCAAAACGTCGATCACCCGTTGGCACTCTACGGCGCAACCAAGAAAGCCAATGAGCTCATGGCGCACACCTATTCGAACCTCTACAACCTGCCAACGACGGGATTGCGGTTCTTCACGGTGTACGGCCCGTACGGTCGCCCGGACATGGCGCTGTTCCTGTTCACGAAGAACATCCTCGAAGGTAAACCCATCGATGTGTTCAACTACGGCAAGCACAAGAGAGACTTCACCTACATCGATGACATCGTCGAGGGTGTCATTCGCACAAGCGACAACACGGCGACGCCGAACGAAGACTGGGACCCGGCCACGCCAGACCCGGGGACAAGCAGGGCACCGTACCGCATCTACAATATTGGCAACCAGCAGCCCATAGAACTGATGGACTACATCGGCGCCGTTGAAAAGTGCCTCGGCAAGAAAGCAGAGAAAAACCTGTTGCCGTTGCAGCCGGGCGACGTGCCCGATACGTGGGCCGATACCACCGACCTTGCCGATGACATTGGCTACCAGCCGAGCACACCGATCGACGTCGGCGTCAAGAATTTCGTCGAGTGGTACCTCGAGTTCTACAAAGACGAGCTGAAGCAAAGCGCCTAGAAAAATCGGACGATCCGTGGCCAACGCCTACACGAACAGAAAACTCACCGCACGCTACCCAACTGACCTTTCGGCATGGAAGGCGCTGGCAATGCACTTCAAAGACGACATGCGCAGCAAGCACCTGCGCGAGTTGTTTTCGCGGGACAAGAAACGCGCGGAACGATTGTCAGTTTCTGCAAACGACCTGACGCTCGACTACTCGAAGAACCACGTCAACGCGAACGACGGTGAAGCAGCTGGTGCAGCTCGCGAAACAGGCCGACGTGCCGGCAGCGATCGAAGCGATGTTCGCTGGCGAGAAGATCAACAAGACGGAAGACCGGTCCGTATTGCACGTAGCACTGCGTTCGAAGATCTCCGACATGGTGGCGCTTGAGTCACCCGGTGTTCGCGAAATCTGGGAAGTGCTGACGAACATGGAAGCGTTCGTTGATGGCGTTCAGAGCGGCAGGATCCGGGGTAGCACGCGCAAGAAGATCACCGACATCGTGAATATCGGTATCGGTGGTTCCGATCTCGGGCCCGTCATGGCGAGCAGGGCGCTCAGGCCCTATTGGAAAGAAGGGTTTCGATTCCACAGTGTGTCCAACATTGACGGCACGCAGCTCGACGATCTGAAAGCGGAGCTGGATCCCGAACGCACGCTGTTCGTTGTTTGCTCCAAGACCTTCACGACGCAGGAAACGATGACCAACGCGCGAGCTGCTCGCGACTGGATTGTCGAAAAACTCGATGCCGTCGCCGTGCAGTATCACTTCGTCGCTGCATCGACGAATCACGAAGCGCTCGATGACTTCGGCATCCGCTCGGACTATCGCTTTGGTTTCTGGGACTGGGTTGGCGGCCGTTACTCAATGTGGTCGGCGGTCGGGCTGGCACTGGCACTGACGGTCGGCATGGATGTGTTCAGACGCATACTGTCGGGTGGCCGACGTATGGATCTGCATTTCCGGCAAGCGCCCTTCGACGAAAACATGCCTGTCCTGCTGGCGCTGCTCGGCGTCTGGTACAACAACTTCTTCGGTGCGCAAAGCCAGGCGATCTTGCCTTACACCAACCGTCTCGATCGGTTCCCGGCTTACCTGCAGCAGTTGCAGATGGAGTCGAGCGGCAAGAGCGTGCGCATGGACGGCAAACCCGTCAAGTGCGACACCGGCATGATCATCTGGGGCGAGGCGGGCAGCAACGGCCAGCACTCGTTTATGCAGTTGCTGCACCAGGGCACCCGATTCGTGCCCGTGGACTTCCTGCTACCGAAGACATCGAAACTCGCGACGGCCAATTGCCGGGCCCAGGCACAGGCATTGATGGAAGGTACGACGGACAAGGACCTTGAGCCCTGGCGCGTGCACGAGGGCAACCGCCCGAGCAACACGATTCACTTCAAGTCGCTGACGCCCGAAGTGCTCGGTCAGCTCATTGCCCTCTACGAACACAAGGTATTCGTCGAAGGCGTTATCTGGGGCATCGACTCGTTCGACCAGTGGGGCGTGGAGCTCGGCAAGAAACTGGCTAAATCCTGACTATTTTGCCTTAAGGGGGAACCTGTCAGGGTATTCAATCGTTTCGGTACCCAGGTCGACATCGAGTTGGGGCCAACGGAAATGCCCCGGCGAGGGCTGCTCGACGTCAATTATCTGGCCGACTGGTACATCTTTGAACCACGGGAAATCCTCATAGGACAAGAATCGCTCGCTGCCGTTTGCGAGCAGCCAAAATCCGTGGCTCGAAATATTCGTCACTTCAACGTCGGAAGAATGTTTGCCATGCATCGCGGAGCTCAGTCTCATGCGCTTCTATGATTCTCCTGATTCTAGTCAATTGAGCGGGTGAAATCCCGAAACTGGTCGCCAGCTCCACTCGCGGCTCCAACCAGAACTTGGCTTCACCGTCCGCGCAGTGAACGTGCACATGGATGCGCTCCTCCTCGCGCGAAAAGAAGTAGAAGCGGTAGCCGCGCTCCCTGAATACCGTTGGGCTCATTTTGATCAGAATGAGCTGGCATGCCAATAATAGGTAGTTACAAAACCCGGAGGTTCAGGGAGATACATTGGCCTTGTCGGCGCCCGCCATGCGGGCGACAATCGCGCCATGAGAATTCCCGCCCATCAGTGGCTCATCGCAGCCATTTCCTGCCTGCTCGTGCAGCCCGTAATTGCCGCTCCAGCCGCCCAACCGGGCGATCTGGGCCTGCGGCATGACATCCAGGTCCTGGCCGACTACGGCGCTATCAGTGGCCCGGTGACGACCTGGCCGATCTCCTGGGATGCGGTGCTGGCTGACCTCGAGTACGTCCAGGCGAAAAACATCGTCCTGCCGAACAAGGTGCTACCTACATTCAACCGCATCCTCGAACGGGCGCAGCGGGAAGCAGGGCGAGGCGAATTCTCCTACGGCGGCAGTTTGGCAGGCGCGGAGGACCCGACGCAGATTCGTGGTTTCTCGAACACGCCGCGTGAACGCGGTGAGTTGGCGGCTGGCGTGTCGTGGTTCAGCAAATACGTGAGCCTTGATCTGAATGTCCAGGCCGTCGACGAGCCGCTTGATGGCGAAGACGTACGCGCCGACGGTAGCCAGATCGGTGTCGATCTCGGTAACTGGTCGATTGCGGCGAGCACGATGGAACGCTGGTGGGGCCCGGGATGGGATGGCAGCCTGATCCTGTCGAACAACGCGCGACCAATCCCGTCCTTCACGATTGGTCGGAATCGTACGCACGCATTCAAGACGAAGTGGCTGAGCTGGATCGGTCCGTGGGACCTGAATGTCATGTTTGGGCAGCTCGAGAAAGGAACGGGTGGTCCCGAACGCGCAGGTTCTTTGGTATGCGGATCAACTTTCGCCCGTTGAAAGGGCTTGAGATCGGCTTGTCTCGCTCTGCGCAGTGGTGTGGTGATGGCAGACCGTGCGGGGGTGACGTCTTCTGGGACTTGTTCCTCGGCAAAGACAACATCGGTGATGCGGGTACGACGGAAGAAAACGAGCCTGGCAACCAGATGGCTGGTTTCGATGCGCGCTGGACCAACATGTGGTTCGGTACGCCGGTGTCGCTGTACGGCCAGATGATCGGTGAGGACGAGGCGGGCGGTTTCCCGAGTCGCTATCTCGCGCAATTCGGTGTCGAGGGCAGCGGGATCACACGCGACCAGATTTCATATCGATGGTTTGCAGAGGTGGCTGGCACGAGCTGCGATGTCGTGAAAAGTACGGTCTTATACAACTGCGCGTATCGCAATGGAATCTACCAGTCCGGCTACAACTACTACGGGCGCATCGTCGGTCACGGCCTCGACAATGATGCTCGCGTTGTCAGCGCCGGCGTGGTGGTCGTTAGTAGCGAAGGTAATTCGTGGCAGGTGCTGGGACGATTCGGGGACTTGAACCGGGTTGGCGATGATCCCCAGCACTCCGTGGCTGATAGTTCCGCAGGAAATGGCCAGCGTCGACATCCAGCACTCGCGCAGCACCAGGATCGGCCGATTCGATATCGGTGTCGGCTTCGAGCGGCGCGAAATCATGGCGACGGGCGCGAACACGAGTGACACTCGCGGTTTCATCCGCTGGACGAGCCCCTGACAACGCGCTCATAGACAGGAATCAATAGCTTAGGCATTATTATGTTCAATCTACATGATGAAAATGTAGTGAGTGCCTGAAAAAACGATAATGATCAGGCACATACTCGTTGTTTGCGTAGGCAATATTTGCCGCAGCCCGATGGCTGAGGCCCTGCTCAGGCGCGAGTTGAGAGGACAAGACGGATTTACGGTCGAATCGGCCGGACTCGGGGCCCTCGTGGGGCACCCGGCGTCCGACTATTCGGTGGAATTGATGGACGAGATGGGTGAAGACATCCACGGACATCGGGCGCGGCAGATTCACCCGGACATGGTGCACGACGCGGACCTGGTGCTGGTGATGGAAGCGGGGCACAAGCGGGCGATCGACGACGCGGACCCGACAGCTCGCGGCAAGGTCTACCGGCTTGGTGAGTGGCAGGACAAGGACATAGATGATCCGTATCGGCAGCCGAAAGAAGCCTATGCCGATGCGTTGGACGACATCAGAGAGGGTGTCGCCAGCTGGGTCGAGAAAATAAGAGCGTAATCGAAGCAATGAAAGTTTGGAAAAAAACAGGGGTGATCGCGGCAGCGGCGCTGCTCAGCGCGTGTGCGATGGCACCCGGCATGAAGATGTCCGAGCCAGCGGAAGTGACCGACGGCACGGTCGTTCGTGTGTCACCGCATTACGCTGGATCTTCTGAACCGAATGGAAGCCGGACTATGAGTCGCGCGTACAACAGGTAGCGGAGGAATTCTCAGCCAAGCCGCAAAGCTATCGTGATCGGGAAGGCGATGTGCTGCAGATCATCGTCTGGGACCATCCGGAGTTGACGATTCCAGCCGGGCAGTTTCGTGATGCGGAAACATCGGGGCAGCAGGTTGGCGAAGACGGCTACCTGTATTACCCGTACGTTGGCATGGTGCAGAGCCGCGGGCATGAACATTGCCGCGCTGCGCGACGTCTTGACCCAGAAGCTGAGCACCTATATCCAGGACCCGCAGCTTGACGTGCGTGTTGTCGGATTCCGCAGCAAGCGCGTTTATGTTGTTGGCGAGGTGAAGAGCCCTGGCGTGTTGCCGTTGAACGATGTCCCGTTGACTATCGCCGATGCGATCAGCCTGTCTGGCGGACTCACCGAAAATGCACACAAGAGCGGCGTGAATGTTTCGCGCGACGGCAAGGTGCATGAGATCGACCTGAAGGCGCTTTATGACTACGCCGACTCCAGCCAGAACCTGATGCTCAAGCACGGCGACATCGTCAACGTGCTCGATCGCAGTCAACAGAAAGTCTTCGTCATGGGCGAGGTAAAGACGCCTGGTTCGGTCGAGATCATCAACGGATACCTTACGTTGGCAGCCGCTATCGGCGAAGTCGGCGGCGTGAATCAGACCTCTGCCAATTCCGGTGCTATTTACGTGGTGCGCGGCACGGACAAGGACAAACCCGAGATTTTCCACCTGGATGCTACGTATGCGACCGGGATGCTGCTGGCAGAGCGATTCGACATGCAGGCACAGGACGTCATTTTTGTTGATGCCGCAGGTATCTCACAATGGAATCGCGTGATTAGCCAGTTGCTGCCGTCCATTAGCATCATCGGCATCGCCGACAGCCTGACAACGAAGTGATGACCGGCGTGCCTAAAGAGACTCACATGTATCAGCCGACGCCCGATTTTGACGACGAAGAAATCGATCTGGGCGATCTGCTTGGCGTTCTCATCGAGAACCGCTGGCTGATTATGGCCATCACGCTTGTCGCGCTGCTCATCGGCGGCTACAAGGCGTTCACGGCCGTGCCTGTCTACCAGGCTGACGGGCTCTTGCAGGTCGAGGAAAACAACACTAAGCCCGCTGGGAAGCCTCGATGTTGCATCGATGATGGACGAGTACACGCCCGTCAATGCGGAGATCGAGATCCTGCGGTCTCGCTCGGTGCTGGGTGATGTCGTCGACAACTTAAAACTCGACATCAGCGCGTACCCGGAACTCTCGGTCTTTGGAGCTGCGCTCGCGCGCAGGGGCCCGGCGGATGAGCGACCGACGATCAAGGTTGATACGCTGGACTTGCCGGACTCCATGCGTGGCAGTTCATTCAAGCTGGTTGCTTCGGGCGCAAACAGATACGAAGTGTATGACGCGGACGACGAATTTCTCGTGCGCGGTACGGTCGGAGAGGTCGACCAGCCTGGTTGTGGGCGGTAGCGAGAACCTCACGCTGTTTGTGTCGGCATTGCAAGGCGAGGAGGGACAGGCGTTCTGGATTCAGAGACGGCCCCGTATCAGCAGCATCCAGTCGCTGCAGGGCAGACTCAAGGTCGAGGAGCGCGGCGAATGGTCGGGGATGCTCTCGATCAGCGTGAATGGCACGAACCCGGAAAGCGTGCAGCGACAAGTTAACGAAATCGCCAATGTCTACGTCCGGCAAAATGTTGAACGCAAATCCGCCGAAGCGCAGAAAACGCTTGAGTTCCTCGACCAGCAGCTTCCTATTGTTCGGCAGAACATGGAGGCAGCGGAGCTTTCACTAAACACCTACCGCCTTGAGAAAGGCTCGATTGATCTGCCGCTCGAAACCCAGACCATCCTGCAGACCATTGTCTCGATCGAAGCGCAGCTGAACACGTTGCGGCAGGAGCGAGAGAAAGTCAGGCAGGCGTTCACCGAAGTCCATCCGACCGTCGTCGCGCTCGACCGGCAGATCGTACGACTTAACGCGGAGCTGAGCGGACTCAATGGCCAGGTCCGCGACTTGCCGACGACGCAGCAGGAGTTGCTGCGTTTGATTCGTGATGTAGAAGTGAGTGCGGCTCTTTACAGGTCGCTCCTCGACACGGCGCAGGAACTGCGCGTCGTCAAGGCTGGCACCATCGGCAACGTCCGAGTCATCGATTACGCAGTCAAGCCGACGTACCCGATTGCGCCGAACCGGTCGCGCATCATGCTGCTGGCACTGCTGCTCGGCGGTTTTGTCGGGGTGGCCGTCGCATTTGCGAAGAAGGCCCTGAAGTCGGGCGTTGAGGACCCGGACCTCATCGAGAAGCACGTCGGCATCCCGGTGTACGCGACCATTCCGCACAGCAACCGGCAGGACCGCATCTTCAAGGACATGAAATCGAAGAAGCGGAAGCGGGCAATTCTGGCCAATGTTGCGCCTGAGGATGCCGCAATCGAGAGTCTCAGGAACCTCCGGACAGCATTGCACTTCGGCATGATGGAGGTGAAGAACAACTGCATCATGATCGCGGGACCGAGCCCGACGGTCGGCAAGTCGTTCGTCAGCGTGAATCTCGCGGCCGTTCTGACAAGCAATGGCAAGAAAGTCCTGCTTATCGACGGAGACCTGCGCCGCGGCCATCTGCACGAGTACCTGGGAATTGAGCGAGAGAACGGTCTGTCCGAGTTTATTAGTGGCGATATTCCGATCGGCGATGTGTTGCATGAAACGACGGTCGAGGGTCTTACATTGATCCCGACAGGCGCCTTGCCGCCGAACCCTGCCGAGTTGCTGCTGCATCAGCGCTTTGCGAACTGCCTGAGCGTGCTTGCGCCGCGATACGACCACATCATCATCGATT
>CAVWAH010000037.1:0-14676 GCA_963752875.1 uncultured Gammaproteobacteria bacterium
AAGCGGCCGTTGAAAATTTCATGCTGATTTCCCGACGAGCAATCGAAATACCTCAATGTCACTGAACCAAATTGTCTTTTTGAATCTCGGACTGATTGTTATCGGTATGAGCATCGCCGCCTACTACTGGGACAAGAAAAGACACCTCCGGTGGTCGCCTATCCCTGCCACAGTTGCAGGTGGAATTGTCTATCTGTCGTTTGGACCCATCCCGCTCACCACCATCTTCGTGGCCAAGATATTGGCGACTTCTTTGGTACTGGGTTTTCTCTTCTACTTCGTCGTTTGGATAGAGTGCCGCGAATAGGGGAAGAAACCGACCGGCCGCTTGTGGTCGTTAGCAGACTGTCGAAGTCCCGAATTTTCCACTGACTGAATGACCGCTTTCGATGGACGCGGACGTTCAACGTCACGACTCCCCAATCTCGATGACGACAACCCGTTGCCGTATATGGTCGCTGAAGCTGCGATGTTCGACCCGCCCACAACTGAGCTCCCAAACCCAAACCCGCAATCTCACAAAAAAGAATAATTTGGATCGATTCAAAACTTCCATATTTGCGCCGAAATAACCATTTCAGTTCAAAAACAGAACGCACAACAAGCAAACATGAATCGATGCTGGTGGCCGTTTATACTTTCGCGCGAAACTACTCGAACGAAAAAGATTGTCTTTTTTCGCTCCGGCGATTGGGAAGAAAATATGTCGAAAGACAAAGATGTGACCGGACTAAGTAGGTCGATTGCCGGCGCCGCGACGATGCGGATCGCAGCGCTCCACAAAACAGACAGTTTTCATACGCCGCTGGAAGAACGTTTCGAGCGAATCACTCGTATTGGTAAAAAATTAATGGAAGTTCGTGTTGCGGGCGTCACACTGATCACAAATGAGACCTTGTGGTTCAAGTCCGTCAGTGGATGGAGCATTACTGAGTTGCCGCTAAAAGATAGTCTGGCGCAGCCGATGCTGGAAAGGGGTGAACCACTGATCGTGCCGGACACCCATAAGGATTTGCTATACAAGAACTTGCCGCTGGTTGTCGGCAAACCGAAGTTCCGATTTTATGCGGGTTACCCGCTACGCGATGGCAACGGCGAGATCATCGGCACGTTCTGTGCTCTTGATGTTAAACCGAAAAATGCAGACCATGGACTGAGTGAGGTTCTGTCAGACTTGGGGCAACTGGCCGAGCGTGAATTGCTGACTACCGATCTGTGGAACGCGCAGAGCCAACTGGTTGGTAAACTGGGTACCGCACGGCGCCAAGCTCTCCTCGATCCGCTGACTCGGATTTGGAACCGTAGAGGCGGTCTGGAATTGCTGGACATGGTGCAGCAGGAATCTATCTCCGGCCGCGAGCAGTTCGCGGTCTGCCTGGTCGATATCGATCATTTCAAAGCTATCAATGATCAGCACGGACATGGGATCGGCGACCAGGCTCTGAGAAAAGTCGCCGCGAGTATTACGGCGTCGATTCGACCCGATGACATTGTGGCGCGCTACGGCGGTGATGAATTTCTCGTGATATTGCGCGATGCAACACCTGGTACTTGCGGGCTGGTCGCGGAACGGATTCGCGGAAAAATCGAAGACACACGGGTGCGAACTGATGATGGCAGTCTGTCGATGACCGTTAGTCTCGGTATGGCTGTCAGTGATGTCAGCGAATCGACAACGGCCACACAACTCATCGAACGGGCGGACAAGGCTCTATACCGAATCAAGCAACGCGGACGTAACGCGGCGACCATCTGGACGGACGACATTTAGCTAGTCATCTCCTGAGCGGCCGCTTCTGGCCGAAAATCGTCCTATTGCCCGAAGTTAACCTGCACGCCACCGTACACGGCGCGACCCGGTGTGCGGTAGCCGTACACCTGCTCGTACTCGGTGTCGAGCAGGTTGCTGACCCGTGCAAACACGTTCATCACGTCATTCAGCTGGTACTGAGCTGTGAGGTCCAGCAACCAGTAGTTCTTGAGGGTCACGATCTCTGATGGGTTCGGCCATGGCGGGAAGAACATGTCCTGGCGCGTCCCGCCATAGTCAGCCACCAGAGTAATCTGTGCACGCGCTGCCATGAAATTGTAATCCGCATGCACACTACCGGCATGGCGCGGGCGGCGTAGTTCGCGCGCGCTGTTTTCCGTGGCGTCTGTATACGTGTATTGCATATTCAGGCCGAATTGCTCGTTAACCGTCCAGCGGGCTCCAAATTCAACGCCGCGACGTTTACTGGATGTCGCAAGATTGTCGGCTGTGTAGAGGAACGTGATGGGGTCGAAGACGAACCCGTCGATCTCGTCCTTGATCTCCTGCTCGAACGCCGCAAGCTGGATACTCGCCGAGTCTGTAATTCGCTGATCGATGCCAATATCGTAGGATACGGACCGCTCAGGCTTCAGCGCCGGGTTGCCGATGAACTGGCCAGGGAAGTAGCCAAAACGCTCGATGAACGTCGGTGTCTTCTGGCCGGTACCGATGTTCGCACGCAGTGTCGTTGCGTCTGTAACGTCCCACGCAATCGAAGCACGGCCTGTAACGATATCGTCGAAGTCGCTGTTGTCGTCGAAGCGTGCCGAGAGCAGCCAGGTAACCTTGTCACTGGCGCGGCCCTGGAAATCGGCAACGGCACTCGTGACGTCCATCTCCTGTTCCTGATTCGGGTCACCCCAGAGCACTGCGCCGCGTTGTTCGAAGCTCGTTTTCTCGTGCTCGAGGGCCAGAGACAGCATATTTTCGCCCATGGCAATGTCGGCCTGGTACGCGAAAGTGACGCGGTCTGATCCCGAGGAAGATTCTTCGGTGCCGTCGATCAGGTCGCGGTTATCACTGTCGAAATAGCGAGCGTTCAGGTGATGGCGAACGCGGCTGGTATCTGCGCCGAATGTCGCTCCCAGCTGTGCGTAGTTCTGCGTCGAGTCGGTCGATACATTCGAGTCGGCGGGCAGGCCGGTTAAAAGGAAATCGACCGCATCGAATTGCGAATAGGCATCGACAGAGCGCACGCCGAAACGCACAGCAACTGCGTCTGATGCCTGGAAGCGGGCGTTCAGAGAAGCTGTCGATATGTCCGAGTCATCTTTCTCGGTGCCCGTGCGCGAGATATTGCTGCCATCGGTTGTCAGCTGTTCGAAACCGAGGCCAACGGACCAGTTGTCGCCACCGAACCCACCGTTCACAGCGCCGTTGATCGTGTTCTGCGAGCCGCCCTCGAGGTAACCGCCGACGCCAGTATTTGCACCGGAGCGCGTGATGATGTGCACCACGCCACCAATCGCATCGCTGCCCCAGAGCGCGCTTTGCGGGCCGCGGACAATTTCGATGCGCTCCACGTTTGCCGTGGCAAGATATTCCCAGCGAAATTCGTCACCCGTCGCCGGATCGTTCGCCCGAACGCCGTCGATAAGAACCAGTACGTGATTGGCCTCGGAGCCACGCACGCGAACCTGTGTTTGCGAGCCCGCTACGCCGGTATGACTCACGGCAAATCCTGGTACTGAGCGGAGGAGGTCGGAAACGTAGCGCGCCTGACGGCGCTCAATGTCATCGCGCGTAATGATCGTCACTGCGCTGCCAACGTCGGCAGCGGAAATCGGGGCGCGAGCACCTGTGACGATGATCCGGTCGTCAGGAGACGGGCCGGACGCTGCGAACGAAGGTGCAACAAGCGTGCTGGCAGCGATGGCGGCCAGGATGACGGAAGGGTCTTTCATTGTCTCTCCCTCGCGTCTTCCCCGACGCGATCGAAAGTGAGTTTGTCGAAAGGCCGGTCTCCGGACTCATGAGGGGCTTGCGCCTTGTCGATCGCCTTCCCACGCGTTCTGCGCAGTGGCTCGAAGATCGACGAACTCATTTACCGTTGCGGGGGCAGTGACGGGATTGCTGATCTCTTGAGATCCGCGCACCGTCTTCCCGATTAAGACGCAGTGAGTTTCACTGCGCGTTCACCTTTCGAATTCGTGGTGGATAGTGCCTGACTATCCCTGGTCTAGCAAATCTCGCAAATTGATGACGGCCGCGTTGGCGCGCGCGAGGTAATTCGCCATGACCAATGAGTGATTCGCGGTCAAACCGTAGCCACCGCCATTGAGAACCATGGGCGAGCGCAGCGGATCAAGGCTTGCCTCGAGTTCCCGAATAATCTGACGCACGCTGGTCTCGGCGTTCTTGTCCTGCAGTACGTGTGCGAAATCAAATTCGGCTGCGCGGAAGAAGTGCACGAGTGACCAGGCTGTGCCGCGTGCCTCGAAGAAGATGTTGTCGGTCTTCCACCAGGATGTCCGCACATCGACAGTATCCGGCTGGGACCCGGAAGCCTCAGCGGCAGTTTCCCCGGCGAGATCCTCATTGATGCGGGTCCTGGCAACACTGTTGCCCAGACGACGCGTCAGGCTTCCAAGGCGTTTTTCGACTTGTGACAGCCACTCGCGCAGGTTGTCAGCGCGTGCATAGAACACGGTCTCAGGATCGCCGGCAACCAAGCGGTCGCGATAGATCGTGAATCGCTCGATCCCTTCGCTGTACTCAGATTCGGTTGTCGGAAATACCCAGGAGTTGTTGTCGTAGAAGAACTTGGGCGAGCCTTCAGCAACGTCGGGGTCTTCTTTGGACTGTGACTGGCTACGCGTGTAGTCATCACGCATGACGCGACCGAGATCGCGCACCTGGTTGACCACGCCGAGCTCCCAGCTTGGGATGTTATCGAGGAACAGGAAAGGTGGCAGTTTGTCGTTCGTCAGGTAGCCACCGTTTTTTTCGAGCAGCGTTTCGGAAACCCGAATTAGCGTATCGACCGTTGAGAAACCGACGATCGCAGACTCCTGGTCGGCAGGGCGGTTCACCCAAAACATCTTGGGCTCACGTGAAGCCCAGAATCCGATGACGAACATTAACAGGAGGATCACTCCCAGAGTCCACGCAGTAATCTTGGTCCACTTGCTGGTTGACAGGATGTTTGCCGCTGATCGTTCCATGCCGAGCTCCGCTGATAGACAGCTAGTTAGAGTGCCAGAGAGTTTACCAGTTCCGGCAAAACGACCCCGGAGTTACCAGAGATCGCGAATTCATAATTCGTGGCGTTCATTGTGGGGTTCGGGTTGATCTCGGCCACGATGGCGCCGTTCTCCCTGGCGAGATCGGCGAGCCCGGCCGCCGGGTAGACAAGGGACGAGGTTCCGACGGACAGAAATACGTCACAATCTGATGCAGCGGCGCAGGACGCGTTGAGTGCGTGCTCGGGTATGGCCTCGCCGAACCACACGACGCCAGGTCGTAAATTGCCGCCACATTCCGCGCACACGGGCACAGCGGATCCCTCATCACCCTGTTGCAGTGAACCATCTGCGAAGCACCGATCGTCGAAAATGTTGCCGTGAAACTCGAGGACGTCCCGACTGCCAGCGCGCTGATGCAGGTTGTCGACGTTCTGGGTGACGAGCGTCAGGCGAGGAACCAGGTCTGCCAGCTTCGCGATCGCATAGTGTCCCGGGTTCGGGTCAACATCCGCCACGAGGTCGCGGCGCCATCGATACCAGCGCCAGATCAAGACCGGGTCAGCGAGAAACGCTTCGGGTGTGGCGAGATCCTGCGGGTTGTACTCGGCCCAAAGGCCATCCTGAGCTTCGCGGAACGTGGGTACACCGCTTTCGGCAGACACGCCAGCTCCCGTCAGGATGCAGACATGACGTGCATCCCGGAGCGCTGCAATGAGCGCGCCCGGGATGTCACAGTTAGATGTCATGCCCTGACCATGAACTACGCTGCGAGCTGTCGCAGTACGTAGTGCAGGATGCCGCCGTTCTCGTAGTAATCGCGCTCTTTCGGCGTATCGATACGAATCAGTGCTTCGAATGTGGATGTGTGTCCGCCGACAGTCGTCGCGGTCACTTTCACGTTCTTGGCAACCGGATCGGTCTGGCCCGTGATGTCGAAGGTCTCGGTACCCGTAAGTTCCAGCGACTCCGCATCCTGACCGTCGAGGAACTGCAGTGGCAATACGCCCATGCCGATCAGGTTCGAACGGTGAATACGCTCGAAGCTCTTGGCGATAACGGCTTTGACACCGAGCAGAATGGTGCCCTTGGCAGCCCAGTCACGCGATGAGCCCGTGCCGTACTCGCTACCCGCGAGAACCACCAGTGGCGTGCCTTCCGCTCTGTATTTCACGGATGCGTCGAAAATCGACATCTGTTCGCCGCTCGGTTGATGGCAGGTCCATCCACCCTCGGTACCCGGCGCCAGGAGGTTGCGCAGCCGGATATTCGCGAACGTACCGCGCATCATGACTTCGTGGTTGCCACGCCGTGAGCCGTAAGAATTGAAGTCTGAGGGTTTGACCCCCTTGGACCGCAAGTACTCGGCAGCCGGACTGTCCGCGGCGATACCGCCGGCAGGCGAAATGTGATCCGTCGTTACCGAGTCGCCAAGCAACGCAAGAACGCGTGCGCCCTTGATGTCGCTAACCGGCGTCGTGTCCTTGCTCATACCCTCGAAGTAGGGCGGATTCTTGACGTAGGTCGAGTCGCTATCCCATGTATAGATCTCACCGGTCGGGGAATCGATGTTCTTCCAATTCGTGTCGCCTTCAAATACCTTGCTGTAACTCGATTTGAACATGTCGGAATCGATGTTATTCGCGACGGCGTCCATGACTTCCTGCTGCGATGGCCAGATGTCTTTCATGTAGACATCGTTGCCGTCCTGGTCCTGGCCCAGCGGGTCCTTGAACAGGTCGACATTCATGTTGCCCGCAATGGCGTAAGCGACGACCAATGGCGGTGAGGCCAGGAAGTTGTGCTGAACCAGCGCGTGGATACGGCCTTCGAAGTTGCGGTTGCCGGACAACACACTGGTGCCGACGATGTTGCCGCTCTTTACGGCGTCGGCGATCTCGGGTTTAAGAGGACCCGAGTTTCCGATGCACGTGGTGCAGCCGTAGCCGACCGTGTAGAAACCGACTTTCTCAAGATCGTCGATGAGGCCCGCTCTCTCGAGGTAGTCCGATACCACCCGAGATCCCGGTGCGAGACTTGTCTTGACCCAGGGTTTGGCTTTCAGTCCCCTGGCGGCCGCATTGCGTGCGACCAGACCGGCAGCGAGCATGACGGCGGGGTTCGACGTGTTCGTGCAACTCGTGATGGCCGCGATCAGGATCGAACCATCGTTAATTGCCACATCTTCACCATCGAGATTCGCAACGGCACTGCCGCCAACGTCGCGATTCGCAATCGTGTCGCTGAGGATCTTCTCGTAAGACGTTGCTGCGGCGCTCAGCGCAATGCGGTCCTGCGGACGCTTCGGACCGGCGATGCTGGGTTCGACGTCGCCCATGTCGAGTTCCAGAGTGTCGGTGTAGAGCGCATCGGGCTCGCCGTCTTCGCGCCACATCCCCTGTTCCTTCGCGTAGGCCTCGATCAGCTCGCACTGGGCAGCATCCCGGCCGGACAGTTCCAGATAGCGAATCGTCTCGCCATCGATCGGGAAAATGCCACAGGTTGAACCGAATTCCGGCGCCATGTTGCCAAGCGTGGCACGGTCGGCCAGCGGCATGTGGGCCAGGCCGTCGCCATAGAATTCGACGAACTTGCCGACCACGCCTTTGTTGCGAAGCATTTCGGTGACTGTGAGGACGAGGTCCGTCGCAGTCGTGCCTTCACGCAGCTTGCCAGTCAGTTTGAAACCGATGACGTGCGGGATCAGCATCGTGATCGGCTGACCGAGCATGGCGGCTTCGGCCTCGATCCCGCCGACGCCCCAGCCGAGTATGCCAAGACCGTTAATCATCGTCGTATGGGAGTCCGTGCCAACGACTGTGTCGGGGTAGGCCGAGCGGTTTCCATTCTTGTCGGTATCAAAGACAACGCGGCTCAGGTACTCGAGGTTCACCTGGTGAACGATGCCGGTATTCGGTGGCACGACCCGGAAGTTATCGAACGCCGACTGGCCCCATTTCAGGAACGAGTAGCGTTCCTTGTTGCGCTGAAACTCGATCTTCGTGTTGAGGTCCAGGGCGTTGGCCGCACCATAATGGTCGATTTGAACAGAGTGATCGATCACGAGTTCGGCAGGCGACAGCGGGTTGATGTCTTCTGCTGAGCCACCTAGCTTGACGACCGCATCGCGCATGGCCGCGAGATCGACAACGGCCGGTACGCCGGTGAAGTCCTGCAGAATCACGCGTGCCGGCGTAAATGAGATTTCCGTGCTCGGGGCCGCCTTCGGGTCCCAGTTCGCGAGCGCGATGATGTCGTCACGAGTAACGTCGCGACCATCTTCGTGGCGAAGCAGGTTCTCCAGCAGGATCTTGAGGGAATAGGGGAGGCGGTCTACATGGCCTTCCTTGACTGCGTCGAGGCGATAGATCTCAAAGTCATTGCCGCCAACGGCAAGCGAGGAACGTGCGCCGAAGCTATCCGTCATCGTTGAATCTCCGGGGTTTCTGGTTGTGTTTGTTACGGCCAGACGGCCGCGGGGGTGCGCATTATAACGAAAGGGCCCGAGCCGCGCTCACCCCAAATTGATCTATGACGGCGCCGCCGAGACACAGAGTCTCGCCGTAGAAAACGACGAACTGGCCGGGTGCGACGGCTTTTTGTCGCTCATCGAAGCGGACGTCGAGGCGATTCTCGTCGAGAGCTGTGACCACACATCCCTGGTCCGCCTGGCGATAGCGGACCTTGGCTTTGCAGCGTAGACCAGCGTCGAGGCCTTCCGGTGCCTGGCCAATCCAGCTGGCGTCGGTAGCCGTCAGCCCGTTGCTGAACAGCAGCTCGTGCTCTCCCTGGGCGACGATCAGGGCGTTGTCCTCCAGATCCTTGCCCACGACGTACCAGGGCTCTTCGCCCCGGTCCCGGCGGCCACCGATCAGCAGTCCCTGTCGCTGCCCGAGTGTGTAGTACATGAGCCCCTGGTGTTCGCCCATGACTTCGCCTCCCGGTGTGCGCATCGGGCCCGGGTTGGCCGGGATGTAGGTGCTCAGGAACTCGCGGAACGGGCGTTCGCCAATGAAGCAGATACCGGTCGAGTCCTTCTTGTCGTGGATCGCCAGCCCGCGATCCCGTGCGATCTGCCGGACCTCGCCTTTGATGAGTTCGCCCAGCGGAAAGACGGTCTCGGCCAGCGCCTCGGCGGTCACCGCATGCAGGAAGTAGCTCTGGTCCTTTCCCGGATCCTTGCCTTTAAATAACGCGCCGTGCCCGTCAACGATTCCGGAACGAGCGTAGTGCCCGGTGGCTAACAGGTCGCCGCCGAGTCGCTTGGCATGGTCACGGAAAACGCCGAACTTGATCTCGCGGTTGCAGAGCACGTCCGGATTCGGTGTGCGGCCCTTGCGGTACTCGTCCAGGAAGTACTCGAAAACCTGGTCGCGATACTGCTTCGAAAAATTGGCGTGGTGCAGGGGAATGTCGAGCTGCTCACAAACGCGACGCGCGTCCTGGAGATCCTCAGCGGCCGTGCAATAGCCATCGTCGTCCTCCCAGTTCGTCATGTGCAGGGCATGGACGTCGTAGCCTTCTTCTTTCAGGAGTATCGCCGCCACCGCTGAATCCACACCGCCGGATAGCCCGAGGACGACACGCTTGCCTGCAACCTTGTTTTTGAGGGAGTTCTCCATGGCTGGCGAATTCTACTGTACCTCACTGTCATGTATCGACCGAACTGAACGGCGACCCACTGAACATGACTGTCCGTGTCGCAAAAAAGGGACGTCGGGGAAAGTACCTAGGGCAAATGCGTCAACTTATGTCGCACCTCCGCGTTGAACCCAGTGAACACTTCCGTTGGAGGAACCACATGATGAAAACACAAACCACAATCAGCCTGATTACCGCAGCGGCGCTGGCACTCGCGTCATTCTCCGCCGATGCCCAGGGGCGCCAGAATCAAGGTGCCGCGCAGCCACAGGATCGCGCCCAGGTCGAGCGAGGGCAGCGTGATTTTGACCGCGATCGTCTGCGCGATCGTGATCGGGCGACTGAGCCTGCGCGAGACCGGGATCGCGACCAGGACAGGACACACGCACCGGACAAGGCAAAGTTTGGTGAAGCAAAAAACGGCGACAGCGAGATGTTTGGCCAAGAGCTGATGAGCGTCGAAGAGCGAAACCAGTATCGCGAACAACTGAGGCTCACCGAGTCCGACCCGAAGGCACAGACGAAACTCAAAGCGCAGCACCAAGAGAATATGCGTATTCGTGCAAAGGAGAAGGGCGTCACCTTGAAGGAACCTGCAGCGAGCAACGACGAGGATTAATCCTCACGTCGAGCGACGGGGCCGAGCTTATTCGGCCCCGTTCGTCGATTTCGGGTTTTCCCAGATAATAAAGAATCGGAGAAGAAAATGATCAGGACGGGGTGTGTCGGTCAGGCACTCGGACTTGGGCTTTTATGTGCGTGTGCAAGTTCACTTGCCCAGGGTGCGGATTCAGGTATCAGCTTGTCCACTGGCGTCGAGTACAGCAGTGGTGGTTACGGTGGAACGGACGACATCGAGGAGATATATGCACCCGTGACCGGGGTGTTTAGTTTAGATCGGCTTGCTTTCAGCGTTACCGTGCCGTACCTCAGCGTGAGTGCCCCAAGCGGCACGACCGTGACGGAGCCTGGTGGCGAACCGGTGTCGGGCTCAGGCGCTATGGTCACGGAGAGCGGCCTTGGCGATGTGGTTCTTGGCCTGACGATTTATGACGTGTTCCTGGACATTGACAGGGGCATTGCGATCGACATTACAGGCAAGGTCAAGATCGGGACCGCTGACATTGATAAGGGTCTCGGCACAGGTGAGGAGGATTACCTGTTGCGCGCCGATATGTACAAGTTCTTCGACCAATTCACGCTGATGGGGTCGGCAGGTTACAAAGTGCGTGGCGAACCGCCGGGTGTCGATTTGAGCAATTCGCTGCTCGGATCTATTGGTGGCTCCTATGCGCTAAACGACAAGACCAGCGTGGGCTTCATATACGACTATCGTGACTCCTCGTTCGAGGACGGCGACCCGCTTTCCGAGGCGACGCTCTTCTCGATGCACCGGTTAAGCGAGAGCTTGCATTTGCAGCTGTATGCTTTCGCCGGTTTCAGCGACAGCAGCCCGGATTGGGGTGCCGGAGTGTATCTGTCGGTTAACTAGACAGGGCATTTGTCGCGCGCCAGGTGCCCTTGGGGTGCAGGGCGGGCTCCTACACGAGATCGGCTGTGGCGAGAATCCTGTGGACATTTTGCTGCAGAGGCAGCATGCCAGTGAGTAGCGCGTCTGATTGACGCCGCCCTGCAACGTAGTCTGTCACGCAACGGAGTACCGCAGGTGAGCGCAATACCGCTTGACGATCTTTGAGATCCTGAAACGACATCCAGCGACGCGAGATGATGCCACCATCAAGGGATAAGGACTCATCGCAGCTAATGAACTTCGCCGCATAAACAATGCGCAGGAACTGTTGTCGTGTTTGCGGATGAATCCAGAGGTAGACACCGATCATGTCTTCGCATTCGATCGTGCAACCGGTTTCCTCAAGGACTTCACGAACGACTGCCAGCTCCGGTGATTCGTCGGCTTCTATGTGTCCGCCAGGCTGGCTGAACACCCGTTGTCCCATGGCATATTCTTCAACGAGCAAGAATTGATCATTGTGCTCGACTACAGCAGCGATAGTCAGGTCGGTTGGATACATCCGTGTTCCAAAAAACGTTTGTTGTCTTATATGCCGAGCTGGCGGAATTCCATTTCGACTTCGCTGGCCAACCAGATTTCATCGAACATCACGCTGTAGAGTTTTGCAACGGCTGGCTCGAAAGTATCGGCTATGCCCTCGCAACGGTTTGCCTGCAAACGATAGACGAGGGCGGTTTCGTCTGCGATGCAGAATGATTCGGCGTGGGTGCGAAGGTCCTCGCGGACGTGTCGGAACTCGATGTACGTGTTGAGCCGGCGACCCAGGTGCACGAAATTATTCCCGTTCTTGACGGCCCGTGTCGGGTCCGCGATTAGAACGCGAATACGCGCGTAAGTTTGTGAAAGGACGAGCCGCTTGATGATTTCGAGGAACTCGGGATCGTCGTAAATCCCTGGTTCCAGGTCGTGTGTAAAGATCGAAACCTTGCGTGATGCTTCGCGTACTACCTCGATAGCCGCTTCACGCATTTCTTCGCGCGTCGAGATAACCCAGCGCTTCCCTTTTTGACGTGCCTGTTCCATAGGCTCACCATATTACCGGCGAGAAGCGATTCACTTTGCCAACTGCGTCACGTTTTGGCCGATGTTTCCCAGTTGAAAGTCATTCGCATCCCTCGCCAAATCTGGCTTTCAGGGCCCTTGCTGCATTTCTCCCAGCCGCGCAGCACTTCACATATGGTCACAGATCCTCAGGTATCTCGAATGTGCCCAGATTTAGCATCCATGTGAGCATGTCGTTCTGGTCTTCGGATGCGAGCCCCTGTATCGATATCCGCCGTTTCGTGCAGATTTCAGCGATCAGGGGGAGGGTGTCTCCAGACAGCCCCTTGAGACGCCCGTTTACGTAGGCATTTCGGTCGTCATATGCAATTCGCGCCATGCCGTGAACGCGGAGTTTCGTGCCCTGTTGCAGGGCCCGGAGGCAGCTCGCAGTTTCCTCGTCGGACAGAGTCTCGGGCGTAATCCAATCCTTGGTTTCGGTCACAAAACGCCCCAGCGACTCGGCTGCCGATTCGAGCTCATCCTCGTGCGATTGCAGCAGTCGTAATGCGCGTCGTGCAGATGCTTTGGAAATGTATCCCGGTTCGCTTTCGTCAACGGCCAGGTCCGGATCGCAGTAGAACGGATTCTGATCCTCCAGATCCGGCAGTTCATTGCCCAGGTCCGAGAACTGCGGTGCACGCATCCCGATTGAGTAGGTCATGCAGGCTCGGCGCGCCGTGCCCCAGTGTGCGATGCCAGGTGGCAGGTAGAGTACGTCGCCTTCATGCACCTCGTGGGCTTCACCTTCGAATGTCTCGGTTAATGCGAGGTCGTCGCTGGCGGTCGGGTCCCGGGCGATTCCGTCGCTGGTCACATGCCAGTCGCGTACACCGATACCCTGGCAAAGAAAGACGTCGTAATTGTCCCTGTGTGGACCGACGCCACCGCCGGGTGCCGCGAAGCTCACCATCAGGTCGTCTACTCGCCAGTCAGGAATAAACGGCACATGGGCGAACAACTTGCGCATAACGGGCAAGTGTTTCTCCACGTCATGAACGAGCAAGGTCCAGTCTCGCTTGGGCAAGGCTGCGAGATAATCGGTGTCGAACGGACCCATCTCTGCGATGTAGCGAACCTGGTCTTCGCTGCGATCGGTAAACACGAGTCGGGACTCCACATCCTCGAGTGTTGCGAGCCAGCCTAGCTCGTTGCGCGATACCGACGGCCGCACACGCGGTAACGCCTGGGGCATGAACAGGTGTTCTTTTTGCCAGTGTCGAGCGAGAAAACTCTCGGCGGTCAACGCACCCGGGAGGTTCAACATCACACAGTCGCTCAGATGTCGCGTGCCTGTTCTTCGGCGAGTCCGATGTAGGTCTCGGGCGTCAGTTTCAACAATCGTTCCTTTTCAGCGTCCGGAATTTCGAGTGTCTGGACGAACTCAAGCAGGATTTCTTTCGTCACGGCCTGACCGCGCGTCAACGCCTTGAGCTTCTCGTAGGGGTTCGGAATTCCGTAGCGTCGCATGACAGTCTGTACGGCTTCCGCGAGTACCTCCCAGGCCTCGGAGACGTCCGCGTGAATCGCAGCTTCATTGATCTGCAATTTGCCGACGCCCTTTAGAAGCGACTGCATCGCGATAACGAGATAGCCGGCCGCGACGCCGAGATTGCGTTGCACGGTCGAATCGGTCAGGTCGCGCTGCCAGCGCGAGATGGGCAACTTCTCGGCGAAGTGGCTGAGCAGGGCATTGGCCATGCCCAGGTTGCCTTCGGCGTTTTCAAAGTCGATCGGATTGACTTTGTGCGGCATCGTCGATGACCCGACCTCGTCCTTGGCGACTCTTTGCTTGAAGTAACCGAGTGAGATGTAGCCCCAGACGTCCCGGGAGAAGTCGATCAATACCGTGTTGTAGCGGACGAGTGCATGGCAGTACTCCGCCGTCCAGTCGTGCGGCTCGATCTGAGTTGTGTACGGGTTCGGCTGCAGCCCAAGCGATTCGATGAAGCGATGGCTGATCGCCTTCCAGTCGACGTCGGGATAGGTGATGACGTGTGCGTTGTAGTTACCTACCGCGCCGTTGAACTTACCCAGGATTTCGACAGCGGCAAATTGTTTCTCAATGCGTTCGAGGCGAGCAACGACGTTAGCCAGTTCCTTGCCAAGTGTCGTCGGGCTGGCTGTTTGTCCGTGCGTGCGCGACAGCATCGCCAGGCCGGCGTGGTCGCGTGCCAGACCCTTGAGTTTGTTGCGCAGCTCGCGCATCTGCGGGCCAAGCACGTCGGTGCGAGCCGAACGCAGCATGAGCGCGTAGGACAGATTGTTGATGTCCTCCGACGTGCAGCTGAAATGCAGAAAGTCCTTGAGCGGCTGCGTTTCCGGCCCGTCGCCCAGTTTTTCGCGAATAAAATACTCGACCGCTTTGACATCGTGGTTGGTGGTCGCCTCGATGTTCTTGACGCGCTCGGCGTCATCAAGGGAGAACCCGTCCACGATGTTATTCAGTACGTCTTTCATGACGG
>CAVWAH010000038.1:0-65381 GCA_963752875.1 uncultured Gammaproteobacteria bacterium
CAATTTTTTTGGTCAGCGCCGCCACACTCGTCTTTGCGGCCGCAACCGCCGCACTTTTGCGACCGCCGTGCCGCGTCCGGGTCGTGCTTGAACAGCCAAACCTGGAAGAATGCCCAAAACGCGCACAGAGCAACGACGGCAAGAAGCGGAAGAAGATATGTCGTCAGCATTTCGGCATACACTCCTCAGGTCGAGCTGAACAGCCCGGCAAAACCCATGAACGCCATCGAGAGTATACCCGCGATGATCAGGTTCATCGCAGTGCCTTGGATCAGCTTGGGGATACTGGATAACTCGGACTCCTCGCGAAGCCCGGCAAGCAGGACCAGTGCCAATGTGAATCCGATTCCGGCACCGAGCGCATAAATGATGCCTTCCCAGAAGCCATAGCCGCGGTTGGTAGCGAAGATGGCGAGACCGAGGATCGCGCAGTTAGTCGTAATCAACGGCAAGAAAATTCCCATCGCACGAAATAGCGCAGGACTTAGTTTCTTGATCAGCATCTCGATGAACTGCACGGTGCTGGCAATGACCACGATGAAGCAGATCAACCTCAGGTACGGCGCATGAATCAAGACATACGTGTTGAGAACCCAGGCGCATATGGCCGTCACCAGCATCACGAAGGTAGTCGCAAGCCCGAGTCGGGCCGATGTTTCCAGAGAGTTGGATACGCCGAGGAACGGACACAGTCCGAGAAAATAAGTCAGCACGAAATTGTTGACCAGCACAGCACTGACGAAGATCCAGAGGAGGTTTTCCATCAGCGACCACTCCTCTCTGCTTCGGCAACGTCTTCCAGGAACTCATCTTTTTTGAGCTTGAACCAGTTGAAGAACAGCAGGATGACGCCGAGTGTCAGGAAGCCGCCAGGCGGCAGGATCATGATCACCCAGGGTTCGAAATTCGCACTGAAGAGCTTGACCCCGAAAAGTGCTCCGTCTCCGAGTATTTCGCGCACCGCACCGAGCGACAAAAGCGCCACCAGGAATCCGACAGCCATCCCGATTGCATCCATCACTGCGAGGCGCGTCGGGTATCGTGACGCGAATGCTTCCTGGCGGCCCAGGATCAGGCAGTTTGCGACGATGAGAGGAATAAACGCGCCCAGTTCCTTATGCACCTTCGGGACGAGCGCAAGCAGCGTGTAGTCGGCGATCGTGACAAACGTCGCAATGATTATGATGAAGCAGGAAATGCGTACCTGTTTCGGGATCCAGTGGCGAAAGCTCGATACCAGGAAACTCGATCCCACCAGGACAAAGAATGTCGCCATCCCCATCGCAACGGCATTGATCGCAGAGTTGGTGACCGCGAGCATCGGGCACATCCCGAGCACCTGGGCGAATACCGGATTGTCTCGCCAGACTCCCTTGATGAATTCTTCGTAGGACTCGTTCTTCTTCATTGTCCTGCCTCGGTATCCGCCGTTCCTGTCTCCCGGATAGGTGGCTCAGAGCCCGGCGGCGGCAACTGTGCCGCCCATGCGGTGTGCGCTTCGTTAATGATCCGAACGACGGCCTTTGAAGAGATCGTCGCGCCCGTAATCGCGTCGATCTCATTGGGTCTGCTCTTGGTGCCTTTCTTCACGGCGACGATTTCGGGCTCGACGGACAACGCGCTGAAAGCGCCGACGAATTCGGCGTCCTTGTAAATCTTGTCGCCCAGACCCGGCGTCTCCCGGCTCTCGAGCACTTCCATGCCGACAACCAGTTTTTCGCGAGGCTTGTAGCCATACAAAATGGCGATGGTGTCCTGGAAACCAGGGCCGGCCGCCGGCATTGCGTAACCCACGAAGTCACCTTGAGCGTCGTAGCCGCCATAGAGGACAGGCTCATCCTTGTCCGGTGCCGCCACCACGACGAGCTCGCCGTCCCGGTGCACCAGCGCCTGCATCCGGCTGACACCGGGCAGCACCTTGAACACCGCCTCGCGTAGTTCGCGAGCTTTGTTCGCCGTAATAGTCGGCAGTGTCGTCTCGTAGATACCGATGATCGCGATACCGGATATCAGCCCGGCGATAGCCAATGTCAGTATGAGGCGCAGCGAGCTGGGACTTGTCGATTCTCTGCGTACGTCGGCAGTCATTTGGAATCGACCCCGCGACCAAACACCCTGGGCTGCGTGTACCGGTCGATCAGTGGTGTTGCCGCGTTCATCAACAGGATCGCGTACATCACACCTTCCGGGAGCCCGCCGAATACACGGATCAACATGACAAGGACGCCCGTGCCAATGCCGAAGACCCATGCGCCCTTTGGTGTGACCGGAGAGGTTACGGGATCGGTAGCCATGTAGATGGCCCCGAGCAACAGCCCGCCTGAGAAGATCGAGAACAGCGGCGTCGGGAAACGGGTCGCATCAAACAGACCGAGGACTGCCGAGAAGATCACGACGGTGAGGAGGATGCTCACCGGGATGCGCCAATCGAGATCCCGTCGCAGCCAGAGATAAACCCCACCGAGTAGAAGCAGGAGTCCACTGGTCTCGCCGAGTGAGCCGCTGACTTTGCCGAACATCAGGGCTGCGAGCGGCGTAACCTCGTGTTCGAATTTCAACATGCCAAGAGGCGTGGCGGAACTCATGGCGTCGACCTGTGCTTGCATGAACGGTAGCGCGAGGTTGCCCGGGTAGACCTGCAGGAACCCGCCGTCGGCGACCGCTGGCACCCAGGTCGTCATGGCGATCGGGAATGTGGCGAGTAAAAACGCGCGGCCGAGCAGGGCGGGGTTGAACAAATTATGACCGAGCCCGCCCCAGATGACCTTGCCGAGCGCAATGCCGACGAATCCGCCCAGGAATGCCATCCATAGTGGCAGGCCCGGAGGTAATGTGAGACCGAGTAACAGCCCCGTCAATATGCCGCTGGCGTCACGCAGCGATTCGCCGCGTGCCTCTTTGTCGGCGAATAGCCATTCCGCCGCAACCGCGCCGCCAATGCACGTGCCGAGAAGCAGAACGGCACTGAGCCCGAAAAACCACATGGACGCGGCAGTTGCAGGTGCCAGGGCAATCAGCACGTCGCGCATTGCCTTTGGCGTAGTCATACCCTGGCGCAACAGCGGTGCGTGAAACAGCAGGAGGTCCGGGTCGCGTTTCTTCACGCGTCGGGCTCCTTGCGATGGGTCAGGTCGTCTTTTGCCGTGCGAATGAGTTGTACGATCGGGATGTTCGACGGGCAGGCGAAGGTGCAGCAGCCGCACTCGACGCAGTCGAAGACGTTATACGCTTTCATCTCGTCGAACATACGTGACTTGGACAGGCGTGCAAGCCGGGACGGGTTCAGGAAATAAGGACAGGCTTCCAGGCAGCGCCCGCAACTAATGCACGGATATTCCTTGCGTCTGGCTGTCTGTTCCTCGGTAAACACCAGTACGCCGGAACAACCCTTCAGGATAGGCACGTCAAGGCTCGCGATCGGCCGACCCATCATCGGTCCGCCCATGATGATCTCGCGCGTACCCGGCTTGAGCCCGCCGCAAAACTTTACGACATCGCGTACAGGAGTCCCGAGTGGCACGATCAGGTTAGCGGGGTAGGTGACGCCCGGGCCGGCGACCGTCACAACCCGTTCAATCAACGGTATGCCACGCAGAAAATAGTCCGCGATCGCGACGATTGTGCCGACGTTGTTGACGTTGACCCCCACGTCACGCGGCAGTTGTCCGGCGGGCACCTCAACATCGAAGACGCTCTTGATCATCATCTTCTCGGCACCCTGGGGGTACTTGACCTTTAAAGGCACAACGCGCACTGGATCGCCCGGCTGGATGTGCTTTCGAACGATTTCGATCGCGTCAGGTTTGTTAGCTTCGATGCCGATCACTGTTTCGTCGGCGCCAAGCTTCTGCCGCATAATCTCCGCGCCCTCGAGCAGTGCCTCCGGTCGCTCGAGCATGAGCCGGTGATCGGTAGTCAGGTAGGGTTCGCATTCGGCCCCGTTGATCAGGAGATGCCTGATCCTGACGCCGTCGGGCACCGACAGTTTCACATGGGCCGGAAAGGCAGCGCCGCCCATCCCGACGATGCCTGCCATCTGCACAGCTTCGATGAACTCCTCGAGCGACATCGATTGCCAGTCCACGCTGGTGCCGGCATCCACTTGTTGCGTCGCAAAGGAGTCGGCTTCGATCGCTATTGCCGGCGCAAAGCGGCCGTCGGCGCCACGAAAATTGCCAATCTCCTTGACCGTCCCCGTCACCGGGCTATGCAGGCCCGTTGAGACGAAACCACCGGGCTCGGCGATCAATTGACCACGTCGTACGCGCTCACCGGCAGTAACAATGGCCCGGGCCGGCACGCCTATGTGCTGGCCGAGCGGCATGACGTAGTCCTTGCCGAAGGGCACTCGTTGGATCGGCAGATTTTCAGTCTGCTGTTTGTGATGAGCAGGATGAACCCCGTGCTCGAAGTTGCGGCGTAGTCGACGAAAAGCTTTCATCGCTTCAGTCTCGCTTCTTCGCCGCCAGCTGCAGCAGGCGGCTGCGGATCTTGCTCGCGATCTCGACTTGTATGTTCTCCCGGATTTCGCGAATCTCCGCCTCGGAGGCTTTCTTTTGCGCGTCGAGATCCGCCTGGTGTTCAGCGGCGACATCGGCACGGATTTCCTGCTCGAGCCTTTCCGTAAATGGAGTGACGATGCCTGCGAGTTCCTGCAGGGTCTGCCAGTTCGCCTGACATTCCCCGGCCGCAACCGCAAGTGCCGCCGACACTGTGTGCCGCTGCTCCTCGTCGTCGTCACCGGTAGTGACGTACGGGGTCTTTCCTTTGCGGCTTTTCGCATCCAGCTGCAGCCACTCGTGCAGCGGGACTGGTGCGGCGTCGTCATCCGCCAGGGGCTGGAAGCTTGATGCGAAGCGCTCTTGTCCCAGCGCCCAATCAGCAATCGTCAAGCTATGCTCGCCATCCTCCGGGTTGCCGTCCAGGGAAATACGTGACCCGAACACCCCCTCGGCATTGGGGTCGTAGCAAAACAGCGGCAACGCGCGACTGCTGGTTGCGAGTCGTGCTTGCGCGAGGGTTTGCCTCGGGACGAAACCGTGCCGCTCCGGGCTGGGAGCGTAGACCTGGATCAGGGCGGGGCCCTCGTGGCCGAGCGCATGCAACATGCTCTCGCCAAGGTGGACCGAGTCGGCGACGGACGTCTGAGCGACGAATGCGCTGCGCTGTGCCAATGCGAGCAGGCCGAGATTTCCTCTCGGGTTGTTGGCAGGAGCCTCGAGAAGTCCGAAGTCGAGCGCGCTCAGTACCAGCACCTTGACCGGGAGACCCGAATTCAGGAGCCAGATCAACTGGCTCAGTCCCTGTCCGGCGAGCATTTCGTCGCTGCCGATCAGGACGAGCGGCGGACAGAGCGCCAGTTCTTCGGCACTCAGGTCCTGCCAGCGCAGGTTCGCGAGCGCTTCACGTTTCCAATTGGCGCCGTCGGGCTGCTCGATTTCAAGTTGCGCGAGCCGCAGCAGCCGAACCAGTTCCGTGGTTTCTTCCAGGTGACCCTCGATCAGGCCGACCGACACTTGTGCCGCGTCGCCCGTCATGTCGATGAGTACCGGCGCCTGGAAAGGGTTGTGAGGAAATGCGCCGGCCCAGGTTGCCACGCTGCCGCCCGCGACGGCGACACCGTAACGTGCGCGACCGAGACCGTGTTTTCCTGCAACGAGCCGATGATGTGAAGAGTTGATGTTGTTTAGCAGCTCAATCAGTCTGAGGAGATAGTCGGTATCGATTGAATGATCGCTTGTCGATTCCCCGATGCTTTCTGCCAGAGCGTGTAGATCGATACGCGGGGTCGCGGTACGTTTCAGTTTCTGGGTAACTGCGTCGAGGTCTTCGACTGCGAGTGTGCCCGAGAGTGTTTCATTAATTAGCGAGGACACCGACTCACCGGTCTCGGCCAGTGTCTCGGCAAAGCGCTGCACGATCGGTTGTTGGTGGAATTCGGTCGCCGACAAAGCCAGTCGGACAGCGATCTTCTCACCGGAACCTGCTTCTGCCGGATCACCGCCGGCCAGTGCGAACTGGCAGTAGCGCGACATCAGGATCGCTGCCATTGAGCCGACGTCCGGGTCTTTCGCGACGCGTTCCAGAGTCTCTGAGGTCGTATCCGGGGTGGATGAGAACATAGACCAGAGCTCGCGCGCCTCGCCCAGCATGGCTGAATCCTGTTCGGCAGCGCGCAGTGCTTCTGGCTCGCAGTTACTGACGCAGAGGCCACAGGATTTGCAGGCTTCCGGGTTTATTACGATCGACAACAATTCAGCGCTGTCTTTTTTGCCCGCCTCGGCATCATGGAAAAAGGGCTTGGTGATGGCGACCGGCAGCGCACCGAACTCGGCGCCAATGCCCCCAATACCTTCCTCGATCGCCTGCTTGCGTTCATCCGGCAGGGGCATCTTGTCCTTGAGCCAGGCGTAGGCATCGTCGAGTAATTCTCCGAATGTCGGCGCTACCTCTTCGGCTTTCTTGTTACTGGAAATAATACGCGATGCGAGTTTGCTCGAAACCTGCCGTACCGCGTCGGCGCCGGCGCGGTTTATTCCCGCGTCGATAAGTGCGGTCGGTGTAAACGCAACCACGCCGATCGCGCTGTCAGGGCAGTGTGTCCAGCACTTGCCGCAACCGGTGCACAGTGTCGGGTCGAACACGGGCAGCTTGCTTCGTGCGCCACTGGTGTCGTGAAAAGTAGAGCTCAGAGGTGGCATTGTGCCCGTTGCGAGGAACGGGTCTGCGGTCAGGCGATCGGCCTGGCCGTCACGGTAGAGCACCCCTGTCTGATCCCAGAAACGGGGCAGGCTCGCATAGTGATCGTCATCGCGTCCGAGATGACGGACGGCCGCTGGAGCCTCGCCATCCCAGCGATCCGTGGCCTTTGCCGCGTTGTTTGAAATGCTATCGATCTCGGCAACCTGTTCGAGGCCCGACTGGAACGCGGCCATCATCTGGTCGCGGTGATTTGACTCGACGTCCTCCAGCAAGCTTCTGCGCGCGGCGATGATCCGGCGCGGTTTGTGTTCAATCAGCCCGGCGCGCTGTATTACGCCAAACAATCCGCCGAGCAGTGCGTCCGGCATTTCGGGCGCATCAGTTTCGAGTGGGACATGGAACGCTTTTATTTCCTTGCCGAGTAATACCTCGTTGCGCGAGACAATCAGCGTGACGTCAGCGACCAGCTCATCGCCGGGGTCCTGCAGCGAATCATCACCGTGGGTCAGCCAGTCGACGCTGTTTCGCGGACCAGTGGTCCCAGGAAATCGCGGGTCGGCTACGTATCCGACCTTCTTCGAGTTGTTGCAGCAGGGCACCCGCCGCGCCGAGTAATCCCTGACCATCATCGCCGGTAATCCGGTGTATCGCGATAGTGAGCGTGTTGCCCTGTTTTGGCACTGAGGTATCGCCCGAGGCGCGAACACCGAGTTTGGCGGCGTCCGGGTAGGCGCGCCGCAAAGCATCCAGTAGAACTTCGCGCTTGGGTTGTTCACCCGAGGTGTCGTCGAATGCGACGCCCAGGTAAACCGGCGTCGTGGGCGGCGGGTCTGCACGAGTGCCCAGTGCGACGAGATCGGAGACACGCAGCGGCAATCCACCAACACCGTAGATAACCGGGGAACAAGTCGGGCGCGACTTGCTTTCCAGGCGGTCCATGCTGGCGCGAACCTCACGACTTAGCGGTGGTTCGCCGGATAACGGCGCGTCCATACGTTCGAGGACAAGAACCTGATCGCAGCCTGTGAGCGCTGCGCTGATCGCTGCGGCAGGGAATGGTCGCAGCACGTGGATGCCCAGGACGCCGACCTTTGTCTTGTGCTCCTTGCGAAGGTGATCGGCAGCGACTCTTGCCGTTTCAACCGCGGACCCTTGTACTAGCCATACTGTTTTTGCGTCGTCGAGGCGGTAACGTGAGATGGCCTCGTATTGCCGACCGGCCTTGCGTGCAAATTCCTCGAAAGATCTCTCCAGCGATTCCTCAACGAACGCATCAAAAAATGGCCCGCGGGCTGCGGCGCCGAGCCCGAAGCTGTCCTTTTCAAACAATGCACCCGTGAGTGCTGGTTCGTCGAGATCGTGCCAGGCAGGGACGCGTCGGCGGGACTCGCCGAAAAGGAGTTTTTGTGCGGCCGTTGGCGATTCGATTTGTTCACGCGCTGAACCCAGAAAACCGCTGACCTGGGCCGGGGACAAGAGCCGCGTGTCTTGCATGGCGAGTGCTGTTTGCTCGCCGTCCATGATGACCATGCCGGGCACCAGTGATTCTTCGGTGACGCGCCTGGCGATATAGGTGAAGTCGACGGCCTCCTGCACATTGGCCGCAAACAACATGAAAAATCCGGAGTCTGCGCTCAGATGGACACTCTCATGGCCACTACCTAATGTGGCGCCGTGTGCAACGACAGCCCGTGTGCCGAGGTGCAAAACCAGCGGCGCGTGTTTGCCAGCCGCCGAAATCAGGAGATCCTCTGCCGCAGCGATTTCCGTACCGGACAGGAAAGCGGTTGCGCGTCGGCCAGCTAGCGCGAGGCCGGTGGCCGCCGCGACGATTCCTCGGGGACCTTCGGCGGTTTGCACTGCGTGGCTGGATATTGCGGCTTCGGACAGTTCAACTGCGGATTTGCCGTCGAGCACGGTATCGAGGCCTTCTTCCCGAATGTCCGACCCTGCAGGTGCTCCGAACACCTTGCGGTACCATCGAATCGCGACACTGCGCAGACCGGGCATCAGACAGCTCCCGCTTTTCTGGATTCCTGATCCTGAAACTGCTCACGCTCGAGCCAAACGATCGATCGTGTCGCACAACGAAAGACGGCCTCAGGCCGGGGCTCGCCGCCCGAGGAATAGTCGATGACAGGGAGGTTTCCTTCCATGGTTATCAGTCCCGGAGCTGCGTCGGCGACGCACTTGCCGCAGGCGTCGCAGGCCACTTCGCAAAGCTGGGTTGCGGCTTCGCCGGCCAACGGAATATTGCATTGCACGTACAAATTCTGGTCAAGCGGCACGAGTTCGAAAAGGTCCTTGGGACAGGCCGCAACGCAATCCGGGCAAGCACGGCATTTTTCCGTATCAACCTGGGGAAGCCCGTTCGCATTCATGTGAATCGCATCGAAGGTGCAAGCACGTTCACAGTCCGCCAGACCGAGGCAGCCCCAGGAGCAGCCCTTGCCGCCGCCCGACACGACCGCCGCGGCGCGACAGCCTTCGAAGCCGCGGTACTCTGCGATCTGGTTGGCCTGAAGGCCACCGCCACCGCAGCGCAATCGAGCGACCAGTTTTTCGGCTTGGCCAGCATCGACATTAAGGAATTCAGCAATCAGCTCGATATTGTCGTCCGTGCTGACCGTGCACTGACTTGGGTCAACTTCGCCGCTTACCAGTTTTTCGGCAAATGGCAGACAACCCGGCTGGCCGCACGCACCGCAATTGGTGCCCGGAAGCAGCTCGTTGGTTGCTTCGATGCGGGGATCCTCGTCGACCTTCAGGAAACGCTGCGCAATCGCCAGAATTGTGCCGAAGAACAAGCCAATCCCAACCATGATGGCCGGCGCTACGAGCATGCTGTTCATCAGTTGAACGGTTCGGCACGGGCGATTAGTTCGTCCAGACCCGCCTCATTCGGATCCAGCGGTTTACCCGGGTGGATGCACTTTGCAGGGCAGATTTCGGCTGCCGCCACAAGATCGGCATAGGTTCCGGCGTTGGCGTCCTTGATGATCGCCTGCTTGTCGCTCGTTGTAGACGAACATCATCTTGTTGATGCCCATGCAGTCGTCGCAGGTTGTACACATCGCGGTGTCGAGCCAGGGCTCGTCGAAACTTAGTTCATCCTCAGCGACTTCCACTGCCTCTGGCTCGGCTTCAGGCTCGGCACCCTCAACCGGTTCCTCGGTTCCGGGCGGCTCTGCCGCCGGCATGCTGGCCATCTGGCCGTCATCGGCAACCATGCCGGAGAGATCGGCGCCCATCAGCACGTCGACGAGTTGGCCCATGGCATCACCGGCCGCTTCGGAGCGGACGCTCTCAAGTTCTTCTTCGTGCTCTTTTTGGCGTTGCACGCGTTCGGCTTCGGTCGCTGCCTGTTGCTCGGTGATGATCCGGTCGATTGCCTCTTCGACGTAGAAGTTCTGGATTCCGGCCAGTTCCTGCAGCGTGTGCCAGTAGTTCAGGCGATCGCGGCATGCGAACACCAGGGCACGCGATACCACCAGCCTCGTGAGGACATCGTTCTCGTCGATACCCCAGACGAAAGGCACCAGGCGATCGACGAGTTCATCGTCGAGGTTTAGATATTCATCAACTGTCACGAAGTCCGGCGATTCGAAACCTGCCGGTACCATGCGGAAATGCTCGTGCAGTGCCGGCATCAGGAGTGCGTAGTCTGCAAACGTGAACGCGAGGTCCATCTCGGTAACCTCGCCGTCGGCACTGCGATATTCGAGCTTCTCGACCGGCCAGTCATTGTCAGCCTGCGGATTGCCGCCGAAGCTGATACGTTCCGCGGCGTGGTCACCGCCGTCCGGGTCGACCAGCAGGAAAGGATGGGCGCGACTCTCGAGTGCTGCGCTTGCCACGAACCAGGCGTCGAGCAGCGGTTTCTTCGTCTTTGTCTGGGTGCCACGGTTGATGAGGTGCAGGCTCGTACGATTGCGCTCGAGCGCGCACAAGAAGCCGGACAACAGGTCTTCGTGGCGCGCCGCAGACGATTGCGCGACGACCACCTGGCGGTGACCGACACCGAAGTAAGCCAGCTCGAAGCGATAGGCATCGAAGGGACCTTCGCCGGGCTGTATGGCCGGATTATCGTAGGCGCGAACCCAGGTCAGCACGTGAACTGGCAGGCGTGATCCCAGCAGGCGTGAGAACGATGGCAAGCCGTCGCCGGCAAGATAGTCCGCTGACACCAGCGCCACAACGCGTGTCACCAGCTGCATCTCGTCGTCAGAGAATGACTGCCAGTCGAAGCTGGAGAACCAGGAGTCGTGGATGGCTGGATTGTAGTTATCGTCAATTTCCAGCGTCGCGATTCTGATTGCCGCGAACAGTTGTGCGAGTTCTGCAGCATCTCGCGTGAAAATATCCGTCGCAGTCGTGCATGGGCTGCTGCTATCGAAGATTTCCACGCAAGGCAGATCGGCAAGCGACGGATCGTCCAGTTTGCCGACAAATTTGACCAGCACAGGATCGTCCTGCCAGGCCTGTAGTTCCTTCAACGCTCGCTCAACGCGTTCTTGCCGATCTGCTGGCATGTCTATCGAGCCGTGCGCACGTTGGCGGAGCATTCCGGATAAGGCACCAGTGTCCAGGTAGCGCGACGCGGCTCCGACAGCGCTCTTGCCGTCGCCGGAATGGTCCGTTGTCGCCGCCTTGGCCTTCTCGACTTCGAGCAATGAATGCAAGCCGTGAATGTGCTTGTTGACCTGCTCGCGAAATGCCTTGCGCTGGTGTTCGTGTCGGTGGCGAATTGCGTGCACCATCAGGTGCAGCGAAGAATGCGGACCGTAGCCCAGGAACTTTCCGCCGGGGGCTATGGTGCCCTGGAGACGCTCAAGGTCAGACGCCAGCAATTCGCGGCTACCTTGCTCGAGATCCAGTTGTTCCTGCATGGCTGCTGCCGCTTCCGCAAACACGGCGGGTGCGTCGACGGGGTCAGGATCCTCCAGCTTCTGCCGAATGTAGCGTTCAATCCAGGGGAGGTTGTCTTTCAGAATCCTGGCGTCATTGTCGCCCAGCGTAAGCTCTTCCAGTGAATCAGTCAGATGCTCACCTGCCGGCTTGACGAGCACCGCCTGGTCTGTGCCATCGGGTGGCGCCAGGTAAATCGGATACTGATACCGAATGGCCGACGCATCCCGATAGGGGTTCAGCAAGGCTGGCAATACGGCGCCCGCGGGCTTGGCCGTATTCGCGGTCGCTGCAGGTTCGCCGTAGTGGAACCGACGGAGCATGTCGATGACGTTTGCGTTGCCGACACTCTCCGATTCGTCGGTGTCAGCTTCGTCGTGTTTTGTTTCCGTGACGGAATTCATCGTGTTGGTCCGCTAGATGGCAGGTATTGGCTACAAGGCGAAGTGATCAAGCGCTTCGTTCATGCCGGCTAGTCTGTCGTCGACGCTCATTTCCATGCCAACCGAAGTCATCATGTCGTACCGTGGTGCATCGGGATTGTGATAGAGAATCCCCAACGGCAAGTGGCTGGCGTCCTCCGCCAGTGCGCGTGCAGCGGCGAGATCAGATGGATCGTGCTCGGCATGGTTCGGGAACAACTTCTTGACTCCATCGTCAAGCTGTATGCCCTTCTCATGCGTGAGCAGCTTCAGCCTGGCCGGCTCATCTTGTAGAGTCTTGCCGATTGACTCCACATAGACCGGGCAGCGTTGAATGATTCGGACGAAACTGGTGCCCTTGTGTTCGTGCGCCTTCCTGATCACTTCGTGGCGGAGCGGGGCATTCCAGTCGACGACCTGGGCGACGAAGGAGATATTGGTCACACCAAGAGTTACTGTCAGCGGATTCAGTGGTGGCAACAACGCGCCCGACGGATGCGTATTGGTTGGCACATCCATAGGCGTGGTGGGGGACGTCTGTTTCTTGGTCAGGCCGTAGATGCCATTGTCGAATACCAACAAGGTCAGGTCCATGTTGTAACGCATCGCATGTATCCAATGAGCCGCCCCGATCGAGAAGCAGTCACCGTCTCCGGTTGCGACCCAGACATCCAGGTCAGGTCGCCGCGACTTGACGCCGCACGCGACCGGCAGTGCGCGACCGTGCAGGCCATGGAACCCGTAGGTCTTCATGTAGTGTGGCAGGCGGCTTGAGCAACCGATACCCGATACCGCCACCGTCTTCTCCGGCGCGATCTGCGATTCCCGGCATACCCGGTGTACCGCGGCCAGGATTCCGTGGTCGCCGCAACCAGTACACCAGCGAGGCTCTGCACCGCTGTAATCATCTAACGTGAAATAACGATCCTTGACCTCGAGAGACCAGTCACCTTTTAAGCCGAACATACTTCTGCTCCTTCCATCTCTGCGAGCCGTGAATTAATGACATCACGGATAGTGCCGGGTTGCAGCGGGTGGCCCGGAACCTTGGACCAGCAGTCGATATCCATCAGCGTGTGCGCGCGCAAAACGAGCGCCAGCTGTGAATAGCGACGATTTTCTTCGGTGATCAGCGGCGAACCGGGCTCGTCACTGTAGTTGATCTCGATAGTCATCACCTTCTTGAATCCTGCAAAGATCTTTTTCAGTCCGGGCTCCATTGGCGACAGGAACCTGAGGTGTACCGAGGAGACTTTCTCGCCTTGCGCGCGCGCCAGGTCGACGGCTTCGTCGATCGCGCCCAACGTTGAGCCCCAGCCGACAATCAGCAGGTCTCCGGTAGGATCACCGTGTATTTCGGGAGGCTTCATGGTCGCAAACATGGCCGCCAACTTGCGGCTGCGCATGTTCATACCTTCCTGATTTGATTCGGTGTCATAGGCAATCTTGCTGTTACGGTTGTGCGCGAGGCCGGTGAGGGTGTATTCGCCACCGCGCATACCCGGGATGGGTCGTTCCGACAGACCGGTGGTCTCGTCCCAGTTATAGGGAGCTACATTCTCTGTCCCAGTCCGACTGGTCCAGCGGCGTTGCAAACCATTCCTCCGTGACGTCGGGCCGTTCTATTGGCTGAACACCGGTGCCCAGGTTGGCATCTGTCAACATGATCACCGGGCCGCGGAATGATTCGGCCAGTTTGCGTGCCATGACGACGAAGTGGAAACACTCCGAGATTGTGGCGGCGGCCAGGACGATGTTCGGCGAATCACCAGGCGCACCGTAGAGCGCCGAGAGCAGGTCGCCCTGTTCGACCTTGGTCGGCAGGCCAGTCGACGGGCCGCCGCGCTGCACGTTGACGATCACCAGTGGCACCTCGGCCATAACGGCGAGACCGATCATTTCGGTCTTCAATGCCATTCCGGGCCCGGACGTAATCGTACAAGCGGTCTTGCCCGCATATGACGCGCCGATCGCAAACCCGATCGCAGCAATTTCATCTTCGGCCTGGTGGACGAAGCCACCGGTCAGATTGAAATCTTCGGCGAGGTAATGTGATGCCGACGTTGCCGGTGTAATCGGGTACATCGACACAAGCTCTATGCCGGAAGCCATTACCCCGAGCCCCACCGCTGTATTGCCGTTCATGACAACCGCGGATTCGAGGCGATCATCTTCAGACGCGGGAATCTCGAACGCGTAATCCAGATTTTCGCGCGCGAAAGTGTAGCCGGCGTCGAACAGGTCATGGTTAATCTTGATGACCTTCTCGCTCTTCTTCTTGAAGATCTTCGTGATTTCGTTTTTCGCGATGTCGGTATCGCGCTGGTAGATACTGCAGAGCATCCCGAGCACGAACATGTTCTTGCCCTTGCGAGGATCGGGTACGAGTTTGAGGCACTCCTTCTGGATGGGCAGCTCAATAACAATCAGGCCCTGCGCCTCAAAGTCGGTGAGTGCTTCCTTGTATTGCTCTCGGATTCTCGGGTCGGGGTCTTCGGCCCACATGTTCTCCAGCAGCACGACCGTGCCCTTTCGGTAGGCGTGGTTCGAGATACGGGAATAGAGCACTTGCTCGTTGAATGCGACGACCACATCGGCTTCATCGCCCATGTTGGTCATGTATTTCGAACCCATACGAACACGAATACCGCTGGCGCCCTGACGTTCCCGAGCAGGCGGTTGGATTTCGGCCGGAATGATCTCAACGGTCCAGACACCATTGCCCATCTTGCCGCTCACCAGTCCCAGGACCTGGCCGCATTTCTGTGCGCCCTCGCCGGAGTCGCTGACGATTTCGACGATGTGCTGGTCTACCTGTTGAACGCCATCCTGCGCCTGTCTGGTCTCATCCGGCTGATCATCCGAGTCCTTGATGGCCGCAGCGGCCGCACCGCCTTGTTCGGCCTGAAGCTCTTCGAATTTGCCGCGAAACTCATCGATCGCCGCCCAGCGTGCTTCCCGTGCGGCCTCGACGTCGTGAGTATGCAAAGACCGCCTCAGATCGTAGCCCAGCTTGCCACGCAGGGGCTTCGGCACGGCGAGCTTCACCCACCATGTATTGTCCCGTTTGAATAAGTACTTGGTGTCGTCTGTGGTCTGTGATTGTGCCATGCCCGATTCCCTGCCATGCCGATAGTCAAAAGACTGTACCTTTTCGCTTGCGGGCGTTATTGCATGGCGCCTGGGGCATGTAAATAGGTATAAACATAAGGATCAAAGGTACTGGTCTGACTCAGTTCGAGTCGCAGGTTAAATGGGGTGTCAGGATGTGACGAAAGCGCCGCTCACTGAGCACCGGGCGCGGCAGCAAAGGCAATAATTTTCGGCGCGGCTGTCCTGGTGCGGCTAGGTAGTTATCGCAGGGCCACGAGATCCTGGTATGGATTATTCGGCCGGTGGTGAGGATAAATTCACATGCCCCGCATCGCCAAATAATGCTGTAGAATCGCGCCACCAACCCCCCTAAAACCCGTAATCAGAGGCTATCGTGAGCAACGCAGAACAACTCAAAAAAATGAAAAACGCACCTGGATTTATCGCCGCACTCGATCAGAGTGGAGGCAGTACGCCGAAGGCTCTGGGCCTGTACGGTGTGACGCCGGATGCATGGTCGAACGACGAGGAGATGTTCGGCGTCGTACATGCGATGCGTACGCGCATCATGACGAGCCCGTCATTCGGAGGTGATCGCATCCTTGGCGCAATCCTGTTTGAGAATACGATGGACCGCCAGGTAGAAGGCCAGTCAACAGCCGGCTACCTCTGGAATGTCAAAAACGTTGTGCCGTTTCTCAAGGTCGATAAGGGTCTCGCCGATGTCGTTGACGGCGCACAGATCATGAACCCGATGCCAGACCTCGATGCGCTGCTCGAGAAGGCTGTTGCGGCCGGAATCTTCGGCACCAAGATGCGCTCGGTTATCAAGGAAGCGAACGCGACCGGTGTCAAGGCCGTGGTTGCCCAGCAGTTTGAGATTGGTCGTCATATTGTTGCAGCCGGCCTGGTGCCGATCATCGAGCCGGAAGTGGATATTCATTGCCCGGACAAGGCCGCGGCTGAAGATCTCCTGCATGCGGAAATCATGGCTCAGCTCAACAGCCTGAATGCTGACGAGATCGTCATGCTCAAGCTGACGCTCCCGGAGAAGGACGATCTGTACGCAGACTGCGTCGCCCATCCGAACGTTGCTCGTGTTGTAGCGCTTTCCGGTGGCTATTCACGCGAAGAAGCCAATGATCGGCTCTCTCGTCAGCACGGTATGGTCGCGAGCTTCTCGCGCGCATTGTCCGAGGGCCTGAACGCACAGCAGTCCGACGATGAGTTCAATGCGACACTTGATGCATCAATCGGGAGCATCGTGGCGGCATCTGCTTCCTGATCGCCGCAACCGTTGTATAAGGAAAAGGGGCCTTCTGGCCCCTTTTTTTTGTTTATTGCTGAAGTGGCGGTGGTTGTCGAGTGTAGCCAGCCTGTTCGAGCGCATAGGCGAATTGAATCAACGTCGCGTCACTGAATTCTGCGCCGATAAGCGATATTCCAATCGGCAACCCAAGAACGTCACCGGCCGGTAGCGTAATGCTGGCGTAGCCGGAAATTGCTGCGAGCGATGAGCTCGAGATGCCGGACGAATGATCGCCGCTGACATTGTCAGTCATCCAGGCCGGGCCCCTGGTTGGTGCAATAAGCGCGTCGAGATTGTATTCCGCCAATGCACCGTCAATTCCCGATTGGGAGATCTCTTTGCTCCGCGCCAACGCCTCAAGGTATTCGGAATCGCTGAGCGGCCCCATAGCTTGTGCCGATAGCATTCTTTCCTGACCGAAGAACGGCATGACTGTGTCGGCATTCGCGTTATTGAACGCAATAATATCGGCCATGGATTTGAGCGGCGCACCGCTGCTTTCCAGGTAGGCGTTCAGGTCTGCCTTGAATTCGTAGTAGAGGACCGTGCGGCTGGCTGATCCCATGCCTTCTTTGTCTATCTCAACGGGATCAACGACCTCGGCGCCCAGGGATTTCAGAGTTTCGATTGTGTTGGCAACGATCTGGTCAACTCGCACGTCGTTGCCGGCGCCACTGTGCCCCCGAAACACGCCGATACGGGCGCCTCTTAAGGAGTCCTTCGACAGGTTTGCCGCGAAACTCGGCACGGTTTTCGGGAAGATGTCGGCCAGTGGGTCAGCAGGATCAGGGCCTATCATCGCTGCCAGCAAGATCGCCGCATCCTCTACGGTGCGGCCCATAGGGCCCGCCGTATCCTGGCTGTGTGCGATGGGGATGATGCCGCTACGGCTGATCAGTCCGAGTGTTGGCTTGATGCCCACAATGCCGTTGACGCTGGCAGGGCAAACAACCGAGCCGTTGGTCTCTGTGCCAACCGCAACGCTCGTCAGGCTTGCTGCTACCGCCACAGCCGATCCGCTTGATGAGCCGCAGGGGTTACGTCCACTCCCATACGGGTTGTTCGTCTGGCCACCTATGCTGCTCCAGCCGCTGGAAGACTCGGTCGATCTGAAGTTGGCCCACTCGCTCAGGTTGGCCTTGGCGAGGATGACTGCACCGGCTGCTCTCATTTGTTTGACGACGAATGCGTCCTCGGACGGTCGATGCCCGGCCAACGCAAGAGAGCCAGCCGTTGTTGTCATCTGGTCGGCTGTATCGATGTTCGCTTTTAGTACAACCGGTATGCCATGCATTGAGCCGCGAGGTCCGCTTGCCTGTCGTTCTTCGTCAAGAGCTCTCGCAATGTCGAGTGCTTCAGGATTGATCTCAATGATCGAATTGAGGGCGGGGCCTCTGCGGTCAATGGACTCAATTCTTTCCAGGTAGTAGGCGGTCAATTCCTCTGACGTCAGCTCGCCGTTCTGCATGAGTCTCTGCAGAGTCGATATATCGTGCTCGGCATACTCAACCTTGACTGGCTGACTTTCGATAACGTCGACTGTGTCGGGCGAACAGGCAGCCACGAGCAGGAACATGCACGTGCAAAAGACAAGACGCTTCATATGCTTTCCCCTGAATATTCGAATCCAGCTAGTTGTCGATGAGCAAGTCCCGACGATCACCCAAGGCGGTCAGTTGCTGTTTATTCAGTACATCGCCCAGCTCCCTGCGAAGTGTCTTGTCATCGAGCGTTCGAAGCGCCGTGCGCCATTGATCTCCGATGACAAGATCCATGTTCTGGAGATGTGCCGGTCGATCCGTTCCGGCGCTGAACGCGTTTTGGTGATCTACTAACATCAGTAGCCAGTCTTCGGGGCTGTACAGCATCGTCGACGGCGTTCGCGTCGTGTTGCCAATAAGAACATCGAATACACGCATCGCGGCCTTCTGTTTGTCGAGGCCACACGGTGGGACGCTGCCCGGTCCTGTGGCGACACGTTCACGTTCCGTAATGGCGTCAGCCGGAACAAACTGCAGGATGCCCTGTTTCCCATCGATTTCCCGGCGGACGGTGACCGGGATCATGCCGAGTCGCAACATGCGATCAAGATGGTAGGCTGCAAGCTCGGGGACAGAGGATGGGGCTCCGGGCTGCTCCCGGAAATAGGCAAACACCCACTGATCGTCGGTAGCGACGTGCACCAGTTTCCAGGTAGTCCCGTCGTCCGCTAATTTGGTGACGGTTCCGGACTTCAGAATCTCGGCCAGAGCATCGTCGTCGATCGCCATGCCTTCGTGACCAACGCGTAGCGGGTGATCGATTGGTGATGATCGGGTTTTGCCGTCCTGATTGATGACGCTGAGTTTGTCATCTTCGATGATGAGCGCGTTGCCACTTCCTTGGTAAGTGGACTTCAGCATGCCTGTGTCGATCTCGACGATACGCCCGTTCATGCGTTGTTGTACCTGGCGAGTAACAGTCGATGTATGTCCCATCACGACGCGTTTTGCGCCTATTCTCTCGAACGCATCGCTTAATGCGTCGCCCTCGACGAGATTGCTGCAGGTTGCGGTGCCGCGATACCAGGTTGGGCCCACCGCGGTGTGCAGCGGAGATTGAGTGAGGTCAATTACTATCTGCGCCGAACTCTTGTATGCGTCGTGAAGCCGTCCCGCCCGGTTCGTTTCATACAGTATTCCAGGGCTTGCCTTGAACTTGTCGAGCGGACTGAGGGCATTCGCGGCATGGAGGAGTGCACGTGCCCTTACATAGTCTCGGAGGTCCTTCTTCAGGCCGACGTTGACGCCTTCAAGTCCATGTTCCGTTACGTAGGGTGGAACGCCGCCGTGTACAAAGACGGTGTCATTGACCACGACCATCAATGGTTTCGAAAGTAGCCACTTGCCGTAGTAGCCGTCGTGCCGAAAGGCTCGGCGATGCCCGAAAAATCCGGGCGGTGCGATCTCGTCGAACTCGGAGCGCAGCTGAGACTCGTCGCTGTCGGCAGGTCGGCTACCGCGAAAACGCTGGTACCAGAATTCCCGCTCTTCAGGCGATTCGATATCCAGGTACGACGCATATTCTTCGTCGGCGACATAGCGCAGATCGCCGATCAGGTTCATCACCTCATGATTGCCGAGAACGAGGTGAACCCGGCCGCCTGCCCGAGGAGCCTCGCGCTCGAGGCGCATGATGAGATCCATCACAAGACGCGAGTCCGGTCCACGATCCAGCAGGTCTCCGGTGGAGACGAGGTGGGTCTTGCCGCCGCTCCAGGCGAGCTTGCTGTCGATAACGTCTGCGGCCTGCAGTGTCTCTATCAATGCGTCGTAGGCGCCGTGGACATCGCCGATCGCGACTATTCGTTTGGCACCCGAAAAATGCCATTCATCCGCTTGCGCCAGGGACCAAGGCAGAAACAGACAGATCAAAAGCGAAACCAGACCAGGAAATGGGCTGGTTCGTTTGCTGGAAATACTCATTTTGCTAATTTTCCCATCCACCAGGACCTGGCTTGCCACAATTCGAATGTTACACGTAGCTTACGCCGAGAATGGTGATTCTATGCGATTGTGAGAGGGTGGCAAGTACTTACGAATTCGTAGGGTAGCGTGAGCCCACAACCCAGGAAGAAGGCGGCAGAAGAAAAACGCAGCCAGGACGATTTCTTGGCAATAGTGTAATTTCCCTATTTTCAGGCTATACATAACAAGCGAAAATACCGAAATATTATTGATCTCAGTGAGCGCTCCTATGACTGACCAGAAAGCAAGCCAATCCGATACTGTCGTCGAGCTGGATACACCGACGTTGCCAGCGGACAAGATGCCGGTAGAGAAGAAGGCATCGCCGTCGCACGTGTTCGGCGAAATGCGGCACAGCCCCGAGCAGATCAAGGATCTGTTTCGCAATGGCAAATACCCCTACAAGACCCGCATCCGCAAGGCGGTCTATGAGCAGCACAAGGAAGAACTGCAGGTCGAGCTGCTCAAGGTACAGAGCTGGGTGAAGGAAACGGGACAACGCCTCGTGATCTTCTTCGAGGGCCGTGATGCTGCAGGCAAGGGTGGCACCATCAAGCGTTTCATGGAGCACTTGAATCCTCGTGCGGCGCGGGTCGTCGCGCTGGAGAAGCCAACGGACCACGAGCGTGGCCAGTGGTATTTTCAGCGTTACTTGAAGCACCTGCCGTCGGAAGGCGAAATGGTGTTCTTCGACCGCTCCTGGTACAACCGCGCCGGCGTTGAGCGCGTGATGGGCTTCTGCGATTCCCTGGAATACCTCGAGTTCATGCGCCAAGCGCCGGATATCGAGCGGATGCTGGTGCGTTCCGGCATTCGTTTTTTCAAGTTCTGGTTTTCCGTCACGCATGAAGAGCAGGAGCGGCGCTTCAATTCACGCCTGGGTGATCCGCTGAAACAGTGGAAGCTGAGTCCGATCGACCAGGAGTCCCAGGGCAAGTGGGATGAATACACCGAGGCGAAGGAGGCGATGTTCTTCTACACGGACACAGCCGATGCCCCCTGGACGATCGTCAAGTCAGACGATAAAAAGCGAGCGCGCCTCAATTGCATGCAGCATTTTTTGTCGCAACTGGACTACCCGGGCAAGAACGAGCATGTCGTGCGCGGCCCCGATCCGTTGATCGTGGGTTCGTCGTCACAGGTTATCGAGAAAGACCGCCACCTCTGGGGCTAGCGGTCGCCGACGATTGTCGATTGTTCGATGCCGTTGTATTGACGCGGGCCAGCGGCGATAATCGCCGCCGGTCCGCGTCGGCTTTTCCGCGACGGTCAGCCGTGAACTCCGCCAGGCCCGGAAGGGAGCAACGGTAGCGGTGATACCGGGTGCCGGGAAGCGGCTGGCGCGGGCCACTTACGATACACTTGGCCGTTCGGAACCCGCCTTACAGGCAGCTGATCTTCTATGAGTTATCTCGTCCTGGCCCGCAAATGGCGGCCCAAAGACTTCGCGGATACCGTTGGCCAGGAGCATGTTCTCCAGGCTCTGATCAATGCGTTGGATTCGGGGCGGCTACACCACGCCTATCTGTTTACAGGCACGCGCGGCGTCGGCAAAACCACGATCGCACGTATCCTGGCCAAGGCACTCAACTGCGAAAAGGGCGTTACGTCGGAGCCCTGCGGGGAATGCAGTGCCTGTGTCGAGATCGACGAGGGCCGCTTCGTGGACCTGATTGAGGTCGACGCTGCATCCAAGACAAAGGTCGATGACACTCGCGATATGCTGGATAACGTCCAATACGCCCCGGCCCGCGGCCGTTACAAGGTGTACCTGATCGACGAGGTGCACATGCTGTCCAAGAGCTCGTTCAATGCGTTGCTCAAAACGCTCGAAGAGCCGCCACCGCACGTTAAATTCCTGCTTGCGACGACCGATCCGCAGAAGCTGCCGGTCACGGTTCTGTCGCGTTGCCTGCAGTTCAACCTCAAGCGCATGACACCGCGCCTGATCTCGGATCGTCTCGCACACATCTGTAAGGCGGAGTCGATCGAGGCAGAGACAACCGCACTGGCGACGATCGCCCGCGCGGCTGATGGCAGCATGCGCGACGCCCTGAGCCTGCTCGACCAGGCCATCGCATTCTGTGGCGGCGCGATCGAAGAAGCGCAAGTCGCGACGATGCTCGGGACGATCGACCGTGATCATGTTGTGCGCCTGCTTCGACTCCTCGCCGACAACGATGCCAGGGGAATGGTCGACGCGATCCGGGAGATCGACGAGCAGTTCCCGAACTATTCACGTTTGCTCGAAGACCTCGCACGCGACCTGCAGCGCATTGCGGTATACCAGGTGGTCGGAACTTGTGACAGTGAGGATGACCTGAACGAGCAGGAGTACGCCGAGCTCTCTGAGGCATTGCCGATGGCCGACGTCCAGCTTTTCTACCAGGTGGCCATCATGGGTCGCCGGGACCTCCACCTGGCGCCCGATCCGAGAAGCGGCGCGGAGATGACGTTGCTGCGTATGCTCGCGTTTCGCCCGGCTGCGGCTTCTGAAGTGCCTGCCGGTGCGGGAGGAGGCGGTGATCGGAGCCCAAAGCCGCAAGGAGTGGCCCGCGCTGACGCCGCACCCGCGGCGATGCAGGCGCATGCACCCGAACAGGAGGCTCCGACTCAGGCCTGGGCCGAACCCGACTGGAGCTCGCTGGTGACGCAGATCGGCGTGCAGGGCGCTGTGCGCCTCCTGGCCAGCAATTGCGCGTACCAATGCCGTGAGGGCAAGATTATTCGCCTGGGTCTCGATCCGCGGTCTGAGTCGTTGCTGACCAGACAACGCAAGGACTCGCTCGCTAAGTGCTTATCAACGCATTTCGGCGAGAAGCTGTCCGTCGACATTACGCTCAGCGCGGAGGTCGGCGAAACACCGGTGCAGGAAGAAACGCGTATGGCCGATGAGCGCCTCGAAGCCGCCAGGCAAACGCTCGAGGCAGACCCCAACGTCCAGACATTGAAGAAAATGTTTGGCGCAGAACTCAAGACGGATTCGATCGAGCTGATCAATCCTCCACAGTCAGACTGAGAAGGACGGAACGCACAGATGAAAGGTGGCATTGGCCAGTTGATGAAGCAGGCGCAGCAGATGCAGGCCGACATGAAGAAGGCCCAGGAAGAAATGGCCTCCATCACAGTGACCGGTGAGTCCGGCGCGGGGATGGTGAAAGTCACGATGACCTGTCAGCACCAGGTGCAAGCGGTCGAGATTGACGACTCCATGATCGGTGATGACAAGGAAATGCTCGAAGACCTCACTGTTGCGGCGTTCAACGATGCCGTGCGCAAAGTTGAGAAGACCATGCAGGAGAAATTCTCCGGCATGGCATCCGGCATGAGCCTGCCGCCGGGTATGAAGCTGCCGTTTTAGTTCACAATGTCGTACTCACCATTACTCGTCCGCCTGATCGATGGATTGCGCTGCATGCCAGGCGTTGGTCAGAAGTCCGCCCAGCGAATCGCGTTCCATTTGCTTGAGCGTGACCGCGAAGGAGCGAATGCGCTGTCCGCAGCGCTTGCTGATGCCGCAAGCGGGATCGGACATTGCAGTCGCTGCAGGATGTTCACTGAACATGAGCTGTGTTCGATCTGCTCCGCGACGGGTCGCGACGCTTCTCAATTGTGTGTGGTTGAGTCTCCAGCCGATGTCATGGCGCTCGAAGATGCCACAGGATTTCGAGGTCTGTACTTCGTCCTGATGGGGCACCTGTCGCCGCTTGACGGTATCGGTCCGGAAGAGCTGGGCCTTAGTCAGCTCGATGACTGGTTGGCCGGCGGTGAAGTGGCTGAGCTCATCATCGCAACGAACCCGACCGTTGAGGGTGACGCGACTGCGCATTACCTCGCGGACCTCGCAACACAACGCGGCGTCAAGGCCAGCCGAATTGCACATGGTGTACCGTTGGGTGGTGAACTCGAGTACGTCGACGGCGGTACGCTGTCGCACGCGTTTTATGGCCGGCGCACAGTTGACTGAAGGAGCTGAGATGTCGAGCGATTGCTTGTTTTGCAAAATACTAGCTGGCGAAATACCGGCCGAAATAATTTATGAGTCGGACACCGCTGTGGCGTTTCGCGATGTTAATCCGCAAGCACCGACACATGTTCTCGTGATTCCCAGGAAGCACATTTCGACGATCAACGATATCGAGCCGGACGACCAGGCGATCGTTGGTAGCTTGTATACGGCCGCGAAAGAAATTGCTGCAGAGGCAGGCCACGCCCACGAAGGTTATCGTGCGGTCATGAACTGCAATGAGGCAGCCGGCCAGACCGTCTTTCACATCCATCTGCACGTCCTGGGTGGCAGGACGCTCACTTGGCCGCCAGGTTAGCTGGTTAGTAGCTAGTATTTTCCTTCGGACAACTGTTCCGTCAGATTCACAATGCGCTTGTAGCTCTCGTAGCGACGGGGACTGATCGTGCCCGCTTCACTGCGGTCCTTCACCGCGCATCCAGGTTCTCGTAGATGCCTGCAGTTGGCAAAGCGGCACTCCTGCGCCGCGTCTCGAATTTCACGGAATCCCAGGGAAGCAATCGTCGACGACTCAAGCGCCGGGGCATAGTCCCGGACACCCGGGGAATCGATGATCGACCCGCCATCCGGCAACGGAATCATTGCGGAGTTGACGGTCGTATGCCGGCCCTCGCGTGATTTTTCGGAGATCTCCGACGTCTTCTGCACGTCATCACCGATTAAGCTATTGATGATGCTGGACTTGCCGACACCGGACTGTCCAACAATGATCGCGCAGTGCGACGCAAGCAATGCGCGAACGTTGTCCAACCCTTCGCCGGTCAACGCGCTGCAGGACACCACGTCGTAGCCAATATCGAAATACGTATCGAGTTCGTACAGAGCTGATGACGTTCCAAGGTCACTCTTGTTGAAGACAACACATGCGCCAATACCCATGAGCTCTGCCGCGCATAAATAGCGGTCGACAATAAACCAGTCAGCTTTGGGTTCGGCGGCGGCCACGACGACCAGGTAGTCCAGATTTGCGGCAAGTACCTCCACCTGCCCACGCATGTTTGGGCGGGTTAGCTCGTTACGCCGCTCGGTAATGTTCGTTATCAGCCAGTCGGATTCATTGTCGATAGGTTCGACATCGACTTTGTCGCCACACACGGGTTTGATGCGCTTCCCCTTGATGCGCGCATTGACTTCGCTGCCGTCTTCGAGTCGGAGTCGCATGCGTCGGCTGAACGTCGCTATGACCGTGGCGTGTTCCATAACACAAGTATAGACTGCGTGAACTATGACGACACCAGCAAACGATCGCAGCTCCAACCTGATCTGGATTGATCTCGAGATGACGGGGCTCTGTACGCAGAACGACACGATTATCGAGATTGCGACAATCGTAACGGACAAGCACCTCAATGAGCTCGCGGAAGGGCCGGTCCTCGCAATCCGGCAGTCCCGGGAAACGATGGACGGCATGGACGATTGGAATACGCGGCAGCATGGCAAGTCAGGGCTGACAGCCCGCGTGCTGGAAAGCGAAGTCGATGCCCGTGAAGCCGAGGCCGCAACGCTTGCGTTCCTGGAGAACTGGGTGGACGAGGGGGCGTCGCCGATGTGCGGTAACAGCATCTGCCAGGACCGCCGTTTTCTCGCTCGCGAGATGCCGGACCTCGAGGCCTGTTTCCACTACCGAAATCTCGACGTCAGCACCTTGAAGATACTTGCCCAGCAATGGGCACCGGGCGTTGCCAAGGGCTTCGACAAGGAGTCGGCACACCTCGCGCTATCCGACATTCGCGATTCGATCGAGGAACTCACCTGGTACAGGGAGCAACTGTTCGATTCCAGCGTGCTGGTTCATTCGGGCGGCGATGACTGAAAAACCGTACGCCGAGTATGCCGCACGCAACGCGGCGCCGATCCTTGAAATACTGAATCGCGAATTTCGTGGCAGCACACGAGTACTCGAGATCGGGTCCGGCACCGGGCAGCATGCGGTGGCATTCGCAGCGGCGCTCGGCCATCTGCATTGGCAGACCAGTGATCTCGACGAAAATCACGCGGGCATCAACGCATGGATTGACGCTCTGCAACTCGAAAACGTCAGCGCTCCGTTATCGATGGATGTGAGAATTGCGGACGTGGAGTCCGACAGCTATGACGGCGTGTTCTCATCCAATACAGCCCACATCATGGGAATTGATGCCGTAGAACGCATGTTCTCCCTTGTCGGAACAGCTTTGCGCGAGCACGGTGTTTTCTGCCTGTACGGGCCATTTCGCTGCGACGGTAAATTCAACACTCAAAGCAATGCGGATTTCGACGCGGACCTGCGTGGGCGTGATCCCGTCATGGGGATACGTGACATCGAGAAGCTCGATGAGTTTGGGGCGGTGACCGGTTTGCGGCGACAACGGCTTTACGCGGTACCCTCGAATAACTACGTTGCGGTCTGGCAGAAAACAAGAGGACAGTGCGGATGACGACACACATAGGTGGATGCCACTGCGGCCGGGTGCGGTTCGAGGTCGATGCGCCGGCTGTTATCGAAGCGACGGACTGCAATTGCAGCATCTGCCGCAAGTCGGGTTACCTGCACTTGATCGTTGCCGACTCCGAGTTTCAGTTGCTGCAAGGTGAAGAGGCCCTCACGACCTACACATTCAACACTGGAGTAGCCAGGCACCATTTTTGCCGGCATTGTGGCGTCAAGTCATTCTATATTCCCCGTTCGCATCCCAATGGTGTCAGCGTCAACGTGCATTGCCTGGATGAAGACACTGTCGAAGCTGTCAACATCACGGCATTCGATGGCTCAAACTGGGAACAGAATGTCTCGAATCTGTCTCCGATAAGCGACTGATTTGACTCACAATTAACTGGAAGGATCGCGAGTGTTCGCTTATAGTTGCCGCATTATGAAAAGACTAATCTCAATCGTAGCGTCTACAGGCCTGTTGCTGGCCTCGACCGCTTATGCGGAGTCAGCGTGGGTCAGTGATCAGTTTGAGATCATGCTGCGCTCAGGTCCCAGTACGAGTAACGCCATCCAGCTGATGGTTGACAGCGGTACACGCCTGGAAGTACTCGAACGTGACGCAGAGTCGGGCTATACGCGCGTGCAGACTCAGGGTGGCACAGAGGGCTGGGTGCTTACGCGATACCTGATGAACGAGGCAAGCGCGCGTGAGCAATTACAGGCGCTGACCGGGCAGCTGACCAATGCTGCTTCTCGTGGCAGCTCGCTCAATTCGCAGCTGAATGCAATCAAAGGGGAGCACGACTCGGCGAACCGGCAGATTTCCACGTTAGAGCGCGAAAAAGCCGCGGTTGAGAAAGAGCTGGCAGAGATCAAGCGAACGGCAGCCAATGTCCTCGCGATCAGCGACCAGAACAAGACGCTCATGGACCAGCTTACGACAGCGCAAATACGTGCTGATACCCTGGAGCAGGAGAATCGGATGCTCTCCAGCCAGACGACGCGCTACTGGTTTGTTACGGGCGCGCTCGTGCTCGTCGTTGGCCTGGTCCTGGGACTATGGTTACCGCGGATTAACTGGCGCCGCCGTCGTCGTTGGGACCGCTTTTAGTCGACGGTCTCGCCGGCGAGAAACATCCAGGTCTCGACAACCGTATCCGGATTGAGCGACATGCTCTCGATGCCCTGATCGAGCAGCCACCGTGCCAGGTCTGGATAATCTGACGGCCCCTGCCCACAAATCCCGATGTATTTGCCGCGCGCCTTGCAGGCGGAGATCGTCATAGCGAGTAACGCCTTCACGGCGTCGTCGCGCTCGTCGAAGTCGTCTGCGACCAGCGCCGAATCGCGGTCCAGGCCCAGGGTCAACTGCGTCATGTCGTTCGAGCCAATCGACATGCCATCGAAGTGCTCGAGGTACTGATCGGCGAGCAGAGCGTTGGTTGGCAATTCCGACATCATGATGACCTTGAGGTCCTCCTTGCCGCGTTCCAGGCCGTTGTCTGCCATCAAATCGATGACATCTTTCGCCTGTTTCACGGTACGCACGAATGGAATCATGATCTGTACATTCTTCAGACCCATGTCTTCACGAACGCGACGTAGCGCACGGCACTCGAGTTCAAAGCACGGGCGAAAACTGTCGGATATGTAGCGTGCGGCACCGCGGAAACCGATCATCGGGTTTTCTTCGTCCGGCTCGTAGCGTTCCCCACCGATCAGGTTCGCGTATTCATTCGACTTGAAATCCGACGTGCGAACAATAACCGGCTCGGGTGCAAATGCCGCCGCGATCGTAGCGACGCCTTCCGCGAGTTTGTCCACAAAGAATTCTATTGGATCCGGGTAACCGGCCATCTGGTCGTCAACAGCCGCCCGTGTGTCGGGGTCGAGTTTGTCGTACTCCAGTAGCGCCTGCGGATGCACGCCGATCATACGATTGATGATGAACTCCAGGCGAGCAAGACCGACGCCCCGATTCGGAATATTCGCGAAATCGAACGCGCGGTCGGGATTCCCGACGTTCATCATGATCTTGACCGGAATATCGGGTAGCGAATCAAGTTCGATGTTCGTCTCTTCGAAGTCGAGGCTACCCTCGTAGACGATTCCTTCGTCGCCTTCGGCACAGCTGACCGTAACCTCGATGCCGTCCTTGATTTTTTCGGTCGCATCGCCACAACCGACTACGGCCGGGATGCCGAGCTCGCGAGCGATAATCGCGGCGTGGCAGGTTCGGCCACCGCGGTTGGTCACAATGGCGGACGCGCGCTTCATGACTGGCTCCCAGTCCGGGTCTGTCATATCCGACACCAGCACGTCGCCGGCATGTACACGATTCATCTCCGCGACAGACCGTATGACCTTGGCCTTACCGACACCGATCTTGTGGCCGATACTTCGGCCCGTGATGACGATGTTGCTTTTGCCCTTGAGCGTGAAGCGCTGAATGGATCTGCCCGAGCGGCTCTGCACGGTTTCAGGTCGTGCCTGCAGGATATAGATCTTGCCGTCGGTGCCATCCTTGCCCCACTCGATATCCATTGGGCGCCCGTAGTGGTTCTCGATCGTGACTGCCATTTTCGCAAGTTCGATGATGTCATCGTCGCTGATCGAGAATGACAGACTGTCCTTCTCGTCGACGTCGATCGTTTCGACCGTCTTGCCCGGCCTCGAGTCGTCGCTGTAGACCATCTTGATGGCCTTGCTGCCCAGGTTCTTGCGCAGGATCGGGTGTTTGCCCTCGGCCAGGGCTGGTTTGTAAACGTAGAACTCGTCCGGGTTTACTGCGCCCTGGACGACAGTTTCTCCGAGTCCCCAGGATGATGTTACGAATACGGCGTCGCGAAATCCGGTCTCGGTATCGAGCGTGAACACGACGCCGGACGCACCAACATCGCTGCGCACCATGGTCTGGATGCCAGCGGACAGGGCGACCTCGCTGTGATTGAAGCCCTGGTGAACACGGTAGGCAATCGCACGATCATTGAACAGCGATGCAAAGACCTCGTGCATCGCCGCGATCATGTTGTCGAAGCCCCGCACATTGAGAAAGGTTTCTTGCTGGCCGGCGAACGAGGCATCCGGAAGGTCTTCGGCCGTCGCCGAGGAGCGAACCGCGACGGCAATGTCCTTACCGTCGCGCATCTCTTCCCATGCGCTTTTCATGGCTTGCATCAGGTCATCGGGCAGCGGCGTGTCGAGGATCCATTGCCGGATAGACGCGCCGGCCGATGTCAGCGCATCGATATTGTCCACATCGAGGTCGGCAAGAAGGTCGTTGATTTTCTTGTCCAGCCCATCAGCGCTCAAAAAGTCCCGGTACGCGGCCGCCGTGGTTGCAAATCCCCCCGGAACGGTCACCCCCAGGCTCGACAAATTGTTGATCATTTCACCGAGTGATGCGTTCTTCCCCCCGACGGTTTCGACGTCGGTCATGCCAAGCTCTTCGAGCTTGATAACATATCGGTCCAACTCTAACTCCCTTGTGTTCCTCTGCAGGACATGGACAATCTCTTCGATGGTTGAGCGCGCTGTATATTTTATCTCGGATCAGACCGGTGTCACGGCGGAGACGCTGGGTCACAGCCTGATTACGCAATACGCCGGGCAGGGCTTTCGGCAGATGACTTTGCCATTTATAGATACCGAAGACAAGGCGCGAGAAGCCGTCGAGACCATCGACGCAGAGTGCGAAAACGGTGGTCCGCGGCCGATCGTATTTTCGACGCTGGTGCAGCCCAATCTGCGTGCCATCGTGCGGGAGACGCGCGGCCTGCACCTCGATATATTTGACGAATTCCTGGGACCGCTGACGTCTGAGTTGGGCGAGGAGCCGACGTATGTGTCTGGCCGGGCTCATGGCATGAGCGATATCGACGCCTATATGCGACGCATCGAGGCCACTAACTTCGCGCTGGCGAACGATGACGGGGGGGTCAGCCGTAATTACGACGAGGCTGACGTGATCCTTGTCGGGGTGTCGCGCTCTGGCAAGACGCCGACTTGTCTATACCTGGCCTTGCAGTATGGCGTGTATGCGGCCAACTATCCGCTCACTGAAGAGGAGCTCGAGCACGGCTCGTTGCCGGATGTTTTAAAGAAACAGAAACTGAAGCTATACGGGCTGACAATCGCCCCGGAGCGTCTGCGAGAGATTCGCAAGGAACGTCGTCCGATGGGGCGTTATTCGTCGGCACAGCAGGTGCGCTTCGAGCTACGGGAAGCAGAAAAAATCTTTCGCCGGAATAACATCCCGTACGTGAATACGACGAGCTTCTCGATTGAGGAAATATCGAGCAGAATCCTGGATAGTACCGGGGTTGAGCGTCGAGTTCGACCCTGATATTGCCCCTTTGGCGCATGCTATATTGACTGCATGTTGCTCGACTCACATCTCGTTCCGGAGACCGTCGCGAAGCCCGGTAGCTTCGTCGGACTCATGTCCTTGTACGAGAGCAACTACCTGCGATTGTTTCGGCTGATTCCGGAACTGGGCCGGCTTGACGGGTGTTTTCGCTCCAGGGTGGCAGGCGATTGTGATCTGCATGTGGAGATTCTCGAGCGCTGTCGCTACACGGTGACGTTGTCGCTGACCTACCACTTTGAGACCGATGACGGATTGCTGATCGACCCGGATATGACTATTCGGGCATACCTCGACGGCAAGCTCGCCGAAGTGATGGCGATGGCTACCGGGGAGCGCCGGCCGCACACGACATTGCGGCAGCTGGTCGGGCAGCACAGCAAGGAACTCGATCGGCGCTGGCGACGCAATGTTGTCCTCAACAAGTGGCTCGACTATCTGTCAGAGCAGGGGCACCTCGTCCTCGAACGCTAAAACTGTCGATTCAGACAGCGTTTCGTGCCTGTGGGACTGAGATCATTACGTTCAAAGCCGCACAGGCCAAGGGCCCGGGCGGTCCGGATTATGTTAAGAGAGATGCTGTGGCCAGTCTGACAGGAATCTTCAAAGCCGAGCCCGAAGTAGCGCAGGACAACGACAAGCTCGTTGACCTGTTTCGTAATCGTGCGGAGCTGAAAAAGGAATTCGCGGCGCTCCGCGATGAGAAATACCACTTGCAGGATCGCGTCAAGGAGCGCCAGGGCGCTGTTGAGCGAGTGCAGCAAAAGCTCAATCATCTTGAGGCTTTGCTACTTGATCCGGACTGGGTCCATAACGTCGTGGTCTTCTATCAGATGCGTCGACTGGCGGCGCACTGCGAGAACAAGATTGCTCGTTTTGCCGAGCAACTGAAACAGCAGCGCGAGCAAAAGAGTCACCGCAAGGTGCTCAAAGCCTGGAATAAACAGCGCAAGCAGGAGTCCGACCAGGTTGATCGGCAGGTCGGCGAGCTGCGGATGCGCTTGCAGCTCCTGGAAGATCAGTTACAGGTCGAGCGCCACAAGCTCATGAGCATGGGTGGTATTTCGAAGATGTTCCACGGTCGTTCCCAGGGCTCGATAGTTGAGGAAATCGAAGCATCTCTAGCTGAGTTTCACGGGCAAGAGCAGGGATTGCTGCAGGAGCTCGAACGAATTGAGACGTTGGACCCTCCCGATTGTGAGGGGCTCGACACGGCCGCCAAGCGCTCGATCAATTTCATGATCTTGTCGTTTACCCAACAACTGTATCTCGACTACGAAGAGGATAATCTCGCAGGGCTGGCGAAAGAGGCGAGTGAGAAGAGTGTTGGTGCCGTGAACTACGGCGGCAAGGCGGACTGCGATGAGTTACTGGCAATATTGATCAAGCGCCGCGAGGAAGTGGATCAGGCAGAGGACTTTGCTGAAATGCTGAAAAAGCGGGCAGCCTTGATCGCCAAACATGCGGCTTTTCGCAATGACGACGATGTCGTGCCTGCCCCGGGGACCGTCGCGACGATTTACGAGATCGACCTCAACGGCGTCGTCAGGCAGTCAGATGCGAACCTGCTCGGCGAGAATTACTTCGGGGTAGCGAAAGTCCTGAGCCGCTAGATATCCTCGACTAGATATCCTTGCGATACATCTGGCGTTTGAAGCGTGCCAGCTCATCGTCGGAAACACCCGGAACGCGGGTATTCATGATTACCGGTTCGTCCGCCTCAGTCTGCACGGCTTCAGCAGGCTCCGCCTCGTCGTCGCTGTCCGCAAACACTTCACGGACGGTTGCCTCGACACGGGGCTTGAGCAGGTGATCAGCTGAAAGGACGTCGACCTTGTCGGCAGAATCCGGTTCCACCACGTCATGGCTGGCGAGAGTGGGGGCTGCTACCAAGGCGGTCAGCAGGAGGCTTGCCGCGACTGCAGCGATGTTGCCTTGCTTCCGCTCTGTTGGCCGTACTGCCATAGCGTGCCCCTGACCGTGCGTACCCGCGCGATGCGCGTGGTGTTATAGTCGAGTATAACACCCCGACTTAGCTCGTCAAGCGAAGGCCTCAGCGTTGTACCTGCGCCGTTTGCGGCCGCTCCGATTCGACTGCCCGCATCGTTGCCAGGTCGGTGACGATACCCGCAGCCTGGTCCAGAAGGATATCCGGGAAGTCACCTTCCTCGACATCGTCAAGGCTTTCGATCGGTTCGATCTCAAGTGCCGCACGGCGTTCGTTTTCGCGATCGAGTCGGCGCTGCAATTCCTCTTCACGTTCGGACTTGCGCAATTCCATGCTGAGCGACAGCGATTTCTGGGAGGTCATTTCCTTCGCAGCACGAATGACGTCGAGCTGATACTGAACATTCGGGTCATCCTGTGCGCGCTCGGCATGCGAGGCCGTCAACGAGTCTATCGTTTCTGCCAATGGCGTGCCGGAGCGGAAACGGGTCGTCTGGACCGTATCCCAGGGCAGGGCGCTGTCTCTGACGCTTTCGCCAATCAACTCGGCATTGATGTGTGATGGCAGGACAATGTCCGGATCGACGCCGCGGTGCTGGGTGCTTTCACCGGTGACGCGATAGTACTTGCCAATCGTCAGTGTCAGTTGGCCGAACCCCTTGTCACCCTCAGGGCGCATGTACTGATCGAGCGAGTACAGGTTCTGAACCGTGCCTTTGCCAAATGTCTGCTGGCCGACGATGACGCCGCGTGCGTAGTCCTGAATGGCCGCTGCGAAAATCTCGGAGGCTGAGGCGCTATAACGATTGACGAGTACCGCAAGTGGGCCGTTGTACGCGACCCGGGCTACCGGGTCCGGGTCATCGAGGCGGCTAATGCGGCCGTTCGAGTTCCTCAATTGCACAACGGGGCCATTGTCGATAAACAGGCCGGACAGGGCCGTTGCTTCGGTCAGGTGGCCACCACCGTTGCCACGCAGGTCGAGGATCAGGCCATCTATGCCTTGCTCCTCGAGTTCGCCAATCAGGCGTTTCACGTCTTTGGTGGTGCTTGTGTAGTTCTTGTCGCCGTTGCTCAGAGCGCGGTAGTCGCGATAGAAGCTCGGGACGTCGATAACCCCGATCGACCATTCGCGGCCATCGCGCGGGATCGTGATTACCTCACTCTTGGCGGCCTGCTCCTCGAGCTTGACCTGGCCGCGGGTAAGGTCGATGAATTTCTTGGGGCTGCCTGGCAGCGAATTGGCCGGAATAATCTCGAGGCGCACCACTGACTCGGCAGGACCGCGAATCAGGTCCACAACGTCGTCGAGGCGCCAACCGATTACGTCGACTACCTCACCGTCCGCACCTTGCGCTACGCCGGTTATACGGTCTTCTGGCTTGAGCGATCCGTCAGCTGCAGCCGGGCCGCCCGGGATGATGCCGGCAATCTTCACGAAGTCGTCTTCAGTCTGCAGCGACGCGCCGATGCCAAAATAGGACAGGCTCATCTGGATCCGGTATTCCTCGGAGTTACGCGGCGACATGTAGCTCGAATGCGGATCCAAAGCGTGCGCAAATGCATTCATGAAGCGCTCGAACACATCGTCGTTGTTGACCTGGTTCAAGCGACGCAGGTAGCCGTTGTAGCGCTTGGTCAGGACCTCCTGAATCTTTTCCCAGGGCTCATCCTCGAGCGCCAGGGCCAGTGCGTCATTCTTGACGCGTAGCCGCCAGATCTCATCGAGCTCGGCCGATGACTGAACCCAGGGCTCTTCGGACCGGTCAAACTGGAAGCTCTCGTCGACTGAGAAATCGGGCTCGTTTTCAAGCTGCGTCAGCGCGAATGTCAGGCGCTCACGCACCCGGGTCTGGTAAACCTCGAACATCTCGAAAACAGGGTCGAGCGGTTTGCTCTTGATGATGTCGTCAAGGTCGTGGCGATTCGTCTCGAAGAACTCGATGTCGCCTTTCAGCAGGTACATACGATTTCGGTCGAGTGACTCGACATACAGGTCGAGAACCCTGGACGAGAGAGCGTCATCAATCGCGACATGGTTGTAGTGCGATTTCTGAACGAACTGCGTGATCGTCTCACCGATCCTCTCGTGACGTTGCTCGGGATAGAGAAAGCTCTGTTGATCCAGTGCCGCAGTGCTGCTCAGCGCGGGCCAGGCCGCAAGCGCAAGGCCCAGTCCGGCGAGTCTGTTGATACGGCGAATTCCAGATTTCGTCAAAGTGTTCTCCATCGTTGCGAAAGTCGTTTCAGCATTTCGTACAATTAGGCTAGGCTAGTGGGCTTGCGCTCTTGGATCAAGGGCACATTCGTCACAATTATCGCTGCTTCGCGGTCAATATAAACCGCATCGGAAATTAATTCATGCGTCCATTGTCTGCCGTCACGCTGATTATCCTCGGATCCTGTTTTGCGATCACCTTCAGCCTGACCGCCGTCATCATCATGGTCCTCGTCCTTGGCGATGAATACCCCCGCCTGCAACGAGAGTTCGATCCACTCTTTCGAAGCATGCTGCTCTTTCTCGGTATGACCGCAATCTCGGCCGCAAGTTTCTATACGCTCGCAAAAACGCATGCCATGCGTTATTGGGTACAGGCGGCAATGTGGCTGGGGCTGCTGGGCATCGGGCTGTATTACTGGCCCTGATACGATTGGCCAGGAGATGCGGGTCTAGCGCAGGAGTCGGCCGCTGCGGCCGCGGCGACGGCGCATCCGCGCCTGCAGTTCCTTGCGGCGGGCATCCAGCCAGCCTTCACGGCTGGCACCGGTGCCATCGCCGTTCTCGGCCTGCCGGTCCCGATAGTCGCAGAAGTCCTGGTAGGCCTCGATTTCGTGTTTCAATTCGCGAACGACGAGTTCGATCATGATGGCATCGTCCAGGAATCCGAGGCCCGGGATATGGTCGGGAATCAGATCCTCTGGCTCGGCGAAATAGGCGAGGGCATTTAGCACGCGAGTCGCATCGTTATGCGGCAGGCGCCATTCGATATCGGACACCATGCGGATCATGAGCCGCAGTCTGCCGAGGCGTTCAATAATGAAACCAGGGGTGTTCGTCTCGGGCACCTCGGCCAGCAGTTCTTCTGCAGCCGCAACGATGTCTTCGGGTGCCATGCGGCGCGCAGCCTGGCGCGCCTCATTCATGATGAGACGGAAGTGCTGCAGGTCGTCGTCGTCGAGTTCGAAGGAGATTCGCAAAGTCACTTGCGAATGGTACTACTTGCCGAAGCGGCGGTCCCAGTTCTTTGAACGATCGAATCCGCCGGTGTTGTACGGGTCGAGGCCGGTCTCTTCGCCGGAGTCGACCAGTGAGTCATCGAGGATCTTGAGGGTCTCGTGTGTTCCCGTGTCCTCGCGCACAAATTTGTTGCGAATCAACACGTTCTTACCCGGGCCATTGGATTCGATCTCGGCAGAGAGGTCTTCATCGGCGTCGACGAATTCCGGGTTGGGCCGAGGCACTTTTTGCTGCGGGCGAGGCTGAGTAGGTGCGGCGTGCGTGCCCGTCATCCCCAGATCTTGCGCAAGAGTTGTTTCCTCGTCCGCAAAACGGTCTTTCAGCCAGTTTTTGAGTCTCTCAAACATCTATGAATCGCCACGCAAGCCAGGACCTAATGCAAGTTTAGGTCACACTCGAAATAGCATGCACGAAGAATGTGCGATTTACTATAAACCGCATGCCCATAGCTCGAACCGGAATATCGAAACTGTGATGCAAGTCACGTTTTTCCGACTGTTCGCCATCCGAGTGCCATCAAACGAAGGCATTGCCACACCAGGTAGGGCGAAAGAACCAGGAACCAGGCGACGACATCGCCGTTCCGGAGTTTCGCACTCAGGACACCGAAGAAATCAGCATAGCCGGCACCGCCGTAGGCACCGAAGACCGACTTGCCGACGAACCAGATGGCGATGGGCAGAACGATGAGTCCAAGAATCATCAGGAACACGAACAGCGCGCCTTCTTTTTTCAGGATTTTGACGGTCGGGGACGGGTTGTCGCTCAATGTCGGACTTTAGGCAGGTAAGGGCCCGCTATCGTTGCCCAGCTTTCGATGCAGGTCAAGCCTCGGATGCTGCTCGCCTGCGGCGCCGATAGACGAGCAGGCCAAGATGGATGCACGCGGCGGAAAACAGGATGTAGTGTGGCAATACCCAGAACCACTCAGAGATGTAGAGCGTGGCAAAGAACGCGGCAAAGCCGGATATCAGGTAGAAATAGGGCAGGCCATCGTACAGAAACTTCGGCAACCAGATCTTTCTCGACACCAGTCCACCGGCCGTGCGCGTGACTTCCTGGGTATCTGTTAGTCCGGCGGGCTTCCCTGCGGCCGTGCTGAGCATCGTGCTGTCTCACTTCCATGTGGCAGAAACAAACAATAGTACAACTGGAAAGAAAAGAGCGTGATTACGCTCACATTTCAATTACGTCTCAATTGTCTCGTTTTGCCCGTTCCTCGTAGCGGAAATGCGCATTACCGATTGTGACAATGTCACCGTTCTTCAGGAAGTGCTCGGTGACCTGTTTGGAGTTGACGTAAACCCCGTTTTTGCTGCCCCAGTCGATAACGCGCGTTGCCTCGCCGTCTGTTTGTACGACCGCATGTCGGCGGCTGATGTAGGCAGCATTTAGTGGAATGTCGTTGTCGCTGGTCCGGCCAATCGTCAGCCGATCCTTGAACAAGGGGAAGCGAAGCAACTGATCGCCAATCTTGCCAACCAGGACACGAGTGACCCGATCCTGGACTTTTTGTGTTGAACTCGACGCTTCGTCTGCCTCGTCGAATCGCTCGGAAATTCGTTCATCGATGTCCGAAATTACGTCGCCGATTTCACCGATCGATTCCACCTGTTCCGACTTGTGCGCCAACTCTTTCAGGAGGACATTGATGGCATCGCTGCGCGACTCCAGTTTTTCCTCGAGGTCTTGTGTTGTGCGCGTCATTTTCGCCAGCTCTTTTTCGAGTTCCTCAATGCGAGTCTTCGACTGCGACTCCGATTCGCTCAACATACGCTCGAGTTCGTCTTTGAAACCACGAGTGTCGACAAGATCGGAAGCCAGCTGGTAAGTGAGATCCTCAGTCTGCGAGACTGTTTCCTGTGCTTCGCCGAGCTCAAAGCGCAGGATGCGTATTTCTTCTGCGTGTTCGCCGGCGACGGATGCCAACTTGTCGTCCAGTTCGGTATTGTCTCGATTCGCTGCCTCGAGATCGTCAGTCAGTCGGCGGTTCCGTTCGCCGAAATCTTTCAGTGCCGCCTGCAATCTGTCGCGATCGCTTTCGAGATCTTCGTGGGCAGCCAGGACGTCTTGAAGTTTATGGCGTAATAAATCCGCATACGCTTCAGTTCTTGCAAAATGCTCGCGATCCTCGTTGGCATCGACTTCGATTGTTGCGGTAGCTGGTGGCTCCGGAATCTCACGAGCGCCCATTCTGGCCAGGTCTGATTCTGCCTTGAGTTCGCCGACGACTTTGCGGTGACGCTCGTCTCGCTCCCGGATCTCGGTCTTGAGTGATTTGATCTTCTGGTCGCGCGCCTTGAGCAGCTTCGTCTTGCGCGAAACGGAATCGCGCAACTCGCCCATTTCGGCATTGAGTTTGTCCGTAAGTTCTTCGCGGGCCTTGATCTCAGCTTCGAGTCCGAGCCACTTGGCCCGCAGCTGCTCGATGTCGTATTGCAGCTTGCCAATCGTCTTCGCGTCTTCATCGCGGTGTGCGGTAAAGCCGGCCGTGTTTTCGTCTGACTCACGCAGAATGGGGTCGTGAGACGGATCGTCTCGCCGGAACGTGATTGCCTCAAGTTCAGCGGTAGGGTCTTCGTCGTCGGAGACTAATTCGTTTATGTTGTTTTTTTCATTAGCCATAAGCGCAGTCTATCACGCGAGAACCCGTTCTTAATCAACAGGTCAGGGCTAATTGGCAGTTTAAGTCAAATCGGCCTAGTCGCAGGGAACGGTGCGCCCGGCGGCCCATTCGCGCATGTCGGAAATGCGTTCGGCCATAACAACTGACAGCGGTCGGGTTTGCTCGATTTCGGCTAGCAAATGGCTGGTCGCAAGCGGTTCTTGCTTCGCATGAGCTGCGTACAGCGACGAGACGATGGCCTGTTCGATTTCCGCCCCGGAAAAGCCTTCCGTAGCGGTAGTCAAACTCACAAGATCGAAATGTTTGAGCGGTTGACGTCGGTTGGTCAGGTGAATGGCGAGAATCGATGAGCGAATGTCATCATTCGGAAGATCGATAAAGAAGATCTCGTCAAACCGTCCTTTGCGCACCAGTTCAGGGGGCAAAGTGCTGATGTCGTTCGCCGTAGCAACCACAAAGACCTGGCTGTGACGTTCAGCCATCCAGGTAAGGAAGGTTCCAAGTACCCGCTGCGTCGTGCCGGTCTCACCGCCGCGCCCGGCTATGCCTTTCTCGATTTCGTCGATCCACAAGACACAGGGTGACATCACATCTGCAGTTTTGAGGGATTCGCGGAGTTTTCTTTCTGTTTCACCGTGGTACTTGTCGTACACGGCGCCGAAGTCGAGGCGCAACAACGGGACGCCGAATATTCCGGCGGTCGCTTTGGCGGCGAGGCTCTTGCCACAACCTTGTACACCGAGTAGCAGGATCCCCTTTGGTGGTTGGAGATGGGCAACGCCTTCATCGCCGCGAAACGCCGGTCGCCGGTGACTCAACCATGTCTTGAGGCGTGACAGTCCGCCGACATCGTTGAAGCGGGCTGTGTCGTATTCGAACTGCAAAGCGCCGCCGCGGTTTAGCAACTCGTACTTCGCCTGCATGACCTCGGGCAGGTCGCTACGCGTGATAGCGCCGTCGACGTAGATCGCATTGCGGGCAAGCCGTTCCGTGTCGGCGTACGTGAGTCCGGCGAGGTTCTGGATCAGTAGCGTATGTGCTTTCGGGTCCACCTGAACCCTGCTGCCCGGATTGTCTTTCGCATACTCCCTGGCCGCCTTCTTGATAATGCGTGCGCGCTCCTGTTCTGTAGGAAGCGCCATGTCAAAGCGTGCACAAAAGCCCTCGAGTTCCTGTGGAATCTTGAATTTGTGGCTGAGCAGGACGATCTTTTTGCGGACAGTGCGGGCCTGAATACAAATATCCTTGAGCAGACGCACATGCACCGGGTCTTCAAGGAACGGATGGAAATCGAGTAGCACGTACACACCGGGTTTCGATACCGCGCGAATGTGTTTGAGGACGTCTGTAGGTTCTGCGTTAATCGCCTGCGGCTCGAGTGAGATATCGAGGCGTTGCAGCCCATCGGTAATGGTCCAGCGAAAAAGCGGTGAATAGTCAGCGCTTGCGCTAGAAATTGTGACCGCTTGCAGAAGTTCCAGCATGCGCTGTTCATCCTGCGACTCGATGACAACTATCGGTGTGCGCGATCGCAGAATGATCTCGAGGTCGTGACGTCCGTCCATGCTGTGGCTTACTTCTCCGGCGTGCCCGGCGTAATACTAAGGCAGCCGGGCAGGTTGTCGATGTGAAGTGCGTCAGGGACTGAGTGGATGAGTTGCTCGACGGCTGCGGCCAATGAAGCCGCGTCGATATCGTCGCCGGTCAGGAGCGGCAAGAGCGCATCCAGGTTAGCAACGTCGTCAGATTGGCTGGAAAGCGCAGTGTCCAGTTGCTTGAAGAGCGTCACGGCCAGCGCCGTCGTTGCACCGGTCGAGGCATCGGCGCATAGCGTCCTGGCCTGTTTCGCCCAATCGGCTTGACGCTCGAATGCGACCGCAGCGCGTTCCTCAGTTATCGCATTGCCTCGGCGTAGCAGTTCAATGCTGTAGTACTCGGCCAGGCCCTCCGTGATCCAGTCGTAGCCGTCGCGAGCGTCGATCGGCATGGCCGTGTGCATGACTTCGTGCAGCAGGGAACTCGTGGCGTTCTCGCTAATCATCGGGCGGTCGGCATGGATGAACATCGATGCCGGGGCGGACAGCCCACCGCGCCACATGGGGTCGCCCGCGCTCACGATAGTCAGGCGCGGGAACGCGTGTGGCAGGATTGCAGCCAATTCCGGCAGTGACCATCCAAGCAGGGCGAGCATGTCCATGCGCCTCACGTCGTGGCCTTCAGGGCCTGCGACCGCGACTTTGATCCCTGCAATCGTTTCGCGCCGCACTCCGAGTTTGCCCATTGCGATCCAGCCTGAGGGCTCGTCAAAACGCCGACCCGGCCGGTCGACGACGATCGGTAGTTCGATCGCCGAATATTCGCTGACAACCGTCCAGCCGGCAGGCAGGTCGAATGTCATGGTCGTCCTGGATGTAGCCCCTTTGAGCGTCCGGGTGCGGGCGCGCGGAATGACGTCTTCGGCACGAAAGATGCCCCAATCGTCGTTGAGCAGCGCATCGTATGCGCCGGAGCCGCGTTCGTTGTGCACCGCGATCTGCCACTTCAATTTGCCGCCGCCAGCCGGTGGGGTCCAGTGCAATACTCCGTTTCGTACCTGGACATCCCCGTTGCCGTTAATGTCGCTGGCACCGGAGTCGAGTGCGAAGGACAGCTCACGCACCAGGTCACGAGGCTGTCGCAGTCGTAATTCGACATACACGCGCGACGCTTTCGGATCGGGCCGCAAGGTGTAGTGCACAGAATATTCGCGTGCGCTCGAACGGTCGGCGGATTCCGACTCGGATACACCACAGGCCGCGGACACAAAGGCGCAGGCCAGCAAAAGCCAGTGACAACGGGTCGTGCAGAAAGTTGGGATGCAGTTCATACCGAATTCAGGTCTCGTGACGTATGCTGGATATTCATCTTGATCGGAGAGTCGGATTGATGATAGCGCAGCCGGCCCGCATAATTCGGGTTTTTGCCTTAGCAATCACCGTGTTGGGGATTGCTGCGTGTGGTTCCAATCCACCGGCAGCGACGACATCGCATCCCGTCAGCAAGGGTGAGCACGCTGCTGTAATTGCACTCGACCAGGTCGGCTCGCCTTATCGATACGGTGGTGCGACACCCGAGGGATTCGATTGCAGTGGCCTGGTGCAGTTTTCCTACTCACGAGCCGGGGTCGTGGTTCCCCGCACAACGAGTCAGCTGTGGTCTGCCTCCCGGACAGTCAGGAACGATGAACTACGCGCTGGCGATATCCTGTTCTTCAACGTTGAAGGGAAGATGTCTCACGTTGGCATGTATCTGGGAGAAAGACGTTTCGTGCATGCGCCACAGTCGGGGCGCAAAGTGTCAGTCGCGTCGCTGGAATCGCCGTTCTACAAGGCAGCGCTGATCCGGGCTGGCCGACCTTACTGAACCGACTTTATTGGACAATAAACGCCTTGAGCGAGGTTGCGAGGCCCTTGCAGGCTCTGGTCTGGGTGCGTGCGATCAGAGGGATGGGCACGACGAGGGCAGGGAGGAATGACGTACCGCTGACATCGGCGACAACCGTGCCGGCTGTCTCATAGCCATCGAGATCCCAAACGGACGCCTCGTAGTCAGCGTCGTTTTGCCACCAGGCAAAGCCGAAGCAGCCACCGCCACCCGGGCCGGCGGCACAAGAGAGGCTGCCGCCTTCGGCAACCCGTTCAGTGTTGCCATCCAGCCAGACGATGTAACGCACACCCATTTCCTTGACAGCGTCTGCGACACCCGGTCGATTCATCAACGCAGGAAGTCCCTTGGTTTCGGCGGGCGCGGTGCGCGGCTCGAACCACGGGAAAAGTTCATCAATAAAGCGCTGGTGGGGGACGACGGAGATACCCTGGGATCCGGCATCGAGCGCTTTCTCGATGCACGTGATGTAATCGGCCTCGGTCTCATTACCCTGGTGATAACTCTTCGCCATGATGACGACCGATTCGCCTGTTTTGAGGCCTGTGACGTTTTCACGAGCGTCTTCGACGCGAGAAGTTACACAGCCAGCCAGGCTGACTGCCAGGAGACTGAACAGGGCTTTACTCTGCCACATCGTCGATTCCTCCAATCGCGAAAACCCCGATCACGCTCTCTGGCTCGGTGCTTTCTTCACCTGGCGATGCGTCTGCATTCAATACGCCTGGCTCGACATCGGCCGGATCGAGAGGGCCGTCTGCCAGTTGACGGATCTTCGTGACCTTATCCATCTGCATGATGATGAGCGCTGCGGCATCACGCATCGCAAGAATCGCCGCCCGTCGCAGTGAATCCGAACCGCCCAGGCCTTCTTTCTGGCTCTTGCCATAGGCGCTGACAGTCCAGCTTGACGCCCTGTTGCCTATGCTGTCGAAAATAGCCATGCGATAGCGAATCCATACCGCGAACGCATCCGTCTGGCTCTGACTGGGCACCGAGAATTCGAAGCCTTCAATGGTGGGCTCGATCAGGGCATCGAACTGGAAATCGCGTGGGTCATCATCCGGGCCGAGAATGACCACTGAGTCGAACATGAAGTCAAAAAGCTGCGTGAAGAACGCGGCGTTGGAACGGCCAAGGTTGATCGTCCAGGTATCTTTGCCGAGCACGTCCTCGACATGCACAAAATCCTGGAATTCGGCGGGAATACGCACGGCTACATCTACGGGGATTTTCTCGATGCGCGGTTGAGGAATCGTCGGCATTTCCATTGTGAGGGTCGAACTGCAGCCCGCCAGCGCGACGACGGCGAGGCTGACAATTGAAAAAAAGCGAAAATTAGCGATCAAGTAGATAGAATCCGCAGGTGTTTTACAGGCTGCTTACTCAGAGCGTCTCAATCGCGGAGAGTTCCCGGAAAAGCGCTGTTCCCAAGCCTGATCAACTTTAGTGCCACCGTACGAGCAGTGCAAATGAAAAGCCCCGGAAGTCGCTGATGGCAAGACCCAAAGTGCTGGTTTTCCAACATGTTCCGTTTGAGCCACTCGGGACATTGGACCCTCTGTTAAAGGATGCGGGGTTTCGGATTCGGTATGTCAATTTCGGCCGAGAACCCGACTCTCGTCCTGTGCTTGAAGGGTACGAGGCGCTTATCGTCCTGGGCGGGCCGATGAACTCGGACCAGATCGATACTTATCCGAACCTGATCACGGAAGTGGGTATTATCCGCGAAGCGGTTGAGCGAGGCATGTCGACACTCGGCATTTGTCTCGGTGCACAATTGCTGGCGAAGGCCCTCGGTGGATCCGTTTCGCGCAATGAGACGCGGGAGATCGGCTGGTGCGATGTGGAGATGACCGAGGCGGGCCTCAAAGATCCGGTGTTGTCGTCGTTTGCGCCGCGGCAGGAAGTCTTCCAGTGGCACGAGGACGGGATAAACCTGCCCCCGAGTGCAAAATTGCTGGCCGGGTCGCCAGCCAGCCCGGTACAGGCGTTTCGACACGGCGAGCACGCCTACGGATTTCAGTTTCATCTTGAGGCCAACCAGCCGTTAATTGAGCGCTGGCTGTCTGTGCCTGCACACGCTGAGACGCTTGCTGAGGAAGAAGGGCGTATCGATGCAGGCGTGATTCGCAATCAAATCGGTAAGTCGATTGGACCGTTGCAGGAACTCAGCCGCGAGACGTTTTCACGCTGGATTGATCGCTTCGAGATCGGGCCGCGCAAACAGCGTCTGCCTTCCCGCTAATTATTGGCTCAGTAGTCGAGCCACTCCAGGGGTGGCTCCTGCATCAGTGCAACTTGTTCGCGTAGCGCCAGCACGTGATCGTCCCAGTAACGGCGACTGTCGAACCAGGGGAAAGCTATTTTGAATGCCGGATCCTGCCAGCGGCGCGCCAGCCACGCCGCGTAGTGCATTATGCGCAAACTTCGCAGTGCTTCGATCAGGTGCAACTCCCGCGGATCGAACGGCCGGAACGTGGTGTATCCCTTGAGGAGCGCTTCGAGTTGCGGTGTTTGTTCCTCGCGGTCGCCGGACATGAACATCCAGAGGTCTTGCACGGCAGGCCCGTGCCTGGCGTCATCGAGATCGACGATATGCAGCTGTTCTTCCCTGACCAGCACGTTGCCGGGATGGAAATCGCCGTGCAGGCGGATTTCACGCGCACCGCCTGCGCGTTCGTAGCAAGCCTCAACGCCGTCCAGCACCAGGTCGACGATGCTCTCGTACGCGGGCCGGTTGTCATCGGGAATGAAATCGTTTTCGAGCAGATACTCGACGGACTCGGTGCCGTAGGAATCGATATCGATGCCGGGTCGATGCTCGAACCTGGAGACTTCACCTTCGAGATGAATGCGGGCAACGAGACGCCCGAGTTGTTCTTGCAGCTTATAGTTGTCCAGGTCGGGGGCGCGTCCGCCATGGCAGCGATAGACGGCGACTCGATGATGACCGGATTGGTGCAGAGTGCTGCCATCGTGCTCGATGGGCGGCACGACCGGAATCTCCTGGTCAGCCAACCGGATAGCAAATGCGTGTTCTTCGAATATCGCCGCATCGCTCCAGCGGCCGGGTCGATAGAACTTCGCGACGATCGGGGGATCATCCTCGATACCGACCTGGTAGACGCGGTTCTCGTAACTGTTCAGAGCGAGGAATCGACCGTCGCAGCGAAAACCCAGGTTCTCCATCGTTGCGATAATGTCCTCGGGTTGCAGGTCGGCAAATGCCAGCGTCGCTGCGTCGTTCACGATGCTTTCTGGCGCGATTCCCGTTTGCGGTCTGTTTCTTTGAGCAACTTCTTGCGCAACCTCAGGTTGGCAGGCGTCACCTCGAGCAACTCGTCGTCATCGAGAAACTCCAGCGACTGTTCCAGCGAGTAATTCAGCGGCGGTGTCAGTACGAGGTTCTCGTCGGTGCCGGCGGCGCGAACGTTCGTCAGTTGCTTGGCCTTGGTCGGATTAACGACGAGGTCGTTCGCACGTTTGTGAATGCCCACGATCATGCCTTCGTATACCGGCGCGCCGTGGCCGAGAAAGAGCTTGCCTCGTTCCTGCAGGTTGAACAATGCGTACGCCAGAGCCTTGCCCTGGACCATCGAGACCAGCGTGCCGTTATTCCGCTGCGCGATGTTGCCCTGCACGCGCGGAGCGTACTTGTCGAGCACGTGATAAATGAGTCCGGTGCCTGACGTCGCGGTCAGGTACTCGGTGCGGAATCCGATCAGGCCGCGGGTCGGAATCTTGTAGTCGAGACGAATGCGACCCTTCCCGTCGGGGAACATGTTTTGCAGCTCGCCTTTGCGATCAGCCAGTCGCGTCATGACGGCGCCCTGGTACTCCTCGTCAAAATCAACGGTCAGTAGTTCCCAGGGTTCGTGCTCGGCGCCATCCACGTCGTGCATGATGACTTCGGGTCGCGAGACCGCGAGTTCGAATCCTTCGCGACGCATGGTTTCGACGAGAACCGACAAGTGCAGCTCGCCGCGACCGGATACCCGGAATTTATCAGGGTCGCTGGTGTCGTCCACGCGCAGCGCAACGTTGTGCTTGAGTTCCTGGTCGAGGCGTTCACGAATCTGGCGGCTGGTCAGGTACTTGCCGTCCTGACCGGCGAATGGTGACTTGTTGACCTGGAACGTCATGTTGACGGTGGGTTCGTCGACGGTGAGCGCGGGGAGCGGTTCCTCGTGGTTCGGATCGCACAGCGTGTCAGAGATGCCGAGCTTGTCGATGCCGCTGAACACGACGATGTTGCCGGCCGTTTCAACTTCGGTTTTCTGACGCTTCAGGCCGTGAAAGCCAAAAATCTCGAGGACACGTGCGCGCCTCGATGAGCCATCGGGTGACACGACACTGACCGAGGCATTCGCTTTCAGTTTGCCTCGACGGATTCGGCCGATTCCCAGGAGGCCCGTGTAGGTGTCGTAGTCGAGGCTCGAGACCTGCAACTGCAGCGGACCGTCCGCATCCACTTCGGGGTGCGGTACGTGCTTGACGATGGTCTCGAACAGAGGCGTCATGTCGCCGCTGTGAACGCTGGAGTCGAGTCCGGCATAACCCTCAAGAGCCGATGCGTAGATGATGGGAAAATCCAGTTGCTCATCGGTGGCGCCGAGGCGGTCAAACAGATCGAACGTCTGGTCAATGACCCAATCCGGTCGGGCGCCGTCGCGGTCGATCTTATTGATCACCACTATCGGTACCAAACCCTGTGCAAACGCTTTCTGCGTGACGAAGCGCGTCTGTGGCATCGGGCCCTCGACAGCGTCGACGAGCAGCAGCACACTGTCTACCATCGAGAGGACGCGCTCTACCTCACCGCCGAAGTCGGCGTGGCCCGGTGTATCAACGATATTGATGCGGTATTCGTTCCAGTTGACGGCCGTGTTTTTCGCAAGGATAGTAATGCCGCGCTCACGCTCAAGATCGCTGGAATCCATAACGCGATCAGGCACAGCGGCGCGGGGACCGAGGGTCCCTGATTGCTGCAACATTTGGTCGACGAGAGTGGTCTTGCCATGGTCGACATGCGCAATGATCGCGATATTGCGGAGTTTGGAAATATCAGACATTTTGGGCGGCGCCAAAGAGAGTGGCGGCGGATTATAGAGACCCGGTCTCGGAATTGATATGGAAATAGAGTGACCTGATGAAGAAAGCCCTTTGGATACCCATGCTGCTCATACTCGCTGCGGCTTGCGGGCGGGCGGAACCCGAAATTGATCTTGTGGCCTATGAGCAGGAAATACTCGACTGGCGCACAGGCAGGCTTGGAGCGGTTGTTGGCGCCGACCGGGTTCCTGACCCAGATCGGTCTCCACTGGGTGGAGCAGGGCAACTACACGATGGGTTCAGATCCTGGAAACGACATCGTCGTGCCGGCCAGGTTCGCGGCTCGCATTGGTGAATTCCAGGTCGGTGCCGATGGCGTACGGTTTGTCGTGAGCGACGACGTCGAGGTGTTGCACGAGGAGCAGGCTGTCACCGACATCCTGATGCCGGCTGATGTAACCGGTAACGCTGTATTGCTTGCGCATCGCTCGCTGGCCTGGATGGTCATCGAACGCGCCGGAGAGCTGGCGATCAGAATCCGTGATTTCGAGCACCCGTTTGTCGAGACCTTCGGGCCGCTGCCGTACTACGACATCGATCCTTCCTTTCGGGTAGGCGCGAAGCTCGAGCGCTACGCGGAGCCACGGACTATTGCCGTGAATACGGTGATCGAGGGATTTCAGCAGTTTCCGGTAGCACCGGGCGTTGTTTCGTTTGAGCTCGACGGCCAGCAGTATGAGCTCGAGCCGACGAACTCAGGTGATCAACTGTTTTTCGTGTTTGGCGATGAAACCGGTCGAGATGAGACTTACGGGGCCGGCCGATTCCTATACGCGGATGCGCCCGGCGATGATGGCGAACTGATTCTGGACTTCAACAAGTCCTACAGTGCGCCATGTGCATTCAACGATTTCTCGACTTGCCCGGTTGCATCACCCCGAAATCGCCTGCCGATCCGCATCGAAGCGGGAGAGAAGTTCGAGCCCTCATTGCACTACTCGGGTGTGGCTGGGCACTAGTCAACGATGTCGAATGTCAGTCCCGCGTTCTCACGAAGGCGGACCAATAGTTGCGCCCCCATGGCTGAGGCGGGCGTCCAGACGCCCCCACTCGTGTCGAGATTGTCTTGTGCCAGGCATACCGCTGATTCGGAGAGCATTTTGCTCGTGGACCCGTAACCGGGATCCTGATCGCCCGTGATCCTGGTTCGCAGGACCGTGCCGTCTGCCAGCTTGCCGATTTGCATCAGGTTGAAAAACCCGGTCTCTTGCATTTCTCTGTCCGGGCCGTCGCCCGGTTTTGGCAACACGAATTTCTTCAGTAGTGTTCGAGTGGGCCCCATCGAGATGCCGAGCACCAATGCTCCCAGACCCAGGGTCATGCCGGTTCCTTTGAGCCGACCGGATAAGCCGCGCCCGGTGATCGTTACCTCGCGATACCGGAAATCCCGACCGTAGGGATAGCCTGCCAGTGCGTTGCTGCGACGCACCACGCGGGTGTTCACACCCGCCATGACGAATGGGCCGGTCCAACATTCGGCGTCATCGTCGAAAACGGCCGTCTGCTGATCACGCTCGTCGGGACCTTCCCTTTCGCCTTCCGGATTCAGCGCATACGGGTCGGCCATCATCCTCGCAATGGAACGATCCTGTTTCGCTTCCTCGATGATGTTCATCATGCTGGCGATCGTCCCGCCGCTTGCAGTCCCTTTTATTGCCTTGACGTACAAGGCGATGTCATCGCAATAGCTCCCATGATCTCGCTTTGCAGTGTCTTGCAGGAACCAGACGCCCATATCCATCGGGATCGAATCGAAACCGCAGCAGTGCACGATGCGTGCGCCGGTTTCTTGTGCGCGCGCATGGTGCGTGTCGATCATCTTCCGGATCCACTGGACCTCACCCGCGAGATCGCAGTAGTCCGTACCGGCCTCGACGCATGCGGCGACCAGGTTCGAGCCGTACAGGGCGTAAGGCCCTACCGTGGTAAGCACGACCCGGGTTCGGGATGCGAGAGAGGCGAGGGCGTTTGCGTCGCTGCTGTCTGCGACTGTGATGTCGAGGTCAGCTGCTTTTTCTCCAAGCGATGTCTTTACCGACTCCAGCTTGCTGGCGCTGCGGCCAGCTATGCTCCACTTGAGATCGCGGTTCACGCCGTACTGGCGTAGCAGGTACTCGGCGACCAGTGTTCCCGTAAATCCCGTCGCACCGTATACGATGACGTCGAATTCCCTGTTCCCTTTAGCGTCGTTCAAAGTTTTTTCTCCATCATGGCGACTTCTTTCTTTCCGCCTTCGGTTTGCTGATTTGCTACCTGCCGGAAACCGTGAAGTTCGTGGTAGCGCATCGACGAGTCATTCGGCGGACGGATATTGACCTCGCAGGTCATGACGTCGACCTTGCCACACAAACGGTCGGCAAAGTCATCGTACATTCTCGATGCAACCCCCCGCCGTCGGGCAGAAGCGGCAACGGCAACTCGGTCAATGTAGCCAAAATCAACGTAGTGGTCGCAGAACCAGCGGTAGTTTTCGCTACCGTAGTCGATGCCTGGTCGAAGTCCGATCAGGAACCCGGCGAATTGCTCGTCTATTCGTACAATTCGAAAATAAAAGGCGTTCCGGGCGAACCAACGTGTTTGTTCCAGGTCCATATTGCTTACATGCGGCAATGACGCTTCGTTCAGAGCCAGCACGTATTCAAGGTCCGCTTCGGTGATATCGGATATTTGCATTGCCGCAGTGTACATTGTTAGGGTGATCGCAAGACGGCATGCGCAAGTCGCAACCCACCAGACCGTCACATATCACGACTTTACTCGTCTTCGAGATGGAAATGACCCTGCAGCGGCGACGCTGCGGTGTCTCTCTTGTGTGTTTTTGAAAGGAACGACCAGTCATGAATCAATTCGCTCGATTAGCCGTATTCATAGTTGTAGTTGTCGTACTCCTCACCAGTTGTGTTGTGGATGCGAAGGCTCGGAAGCCGAAAGAAATCCTCCAGTACATACCGGCCGACACGCCTTACGTCATGGCGTTTACGAAACCGTTTCCCGATGAGCTGATGGATAAATTCGAGCCATCCATGGATAGGATGCTGTCGGCTTATCAGCGCATGGTGCGTTACCGATTATCCGAGCAGTTGATCGAGCTTTCGGGGCAGGAGAACGGTGCGGAGCAGGCGGAGCGCCTGCAGGGGCTCATGGACGAGTTGACTGAGTCTCATGAGCATCAAGGGCCTGCGAGAGGCCGGTATTGGCAGGGATTCACTATTCGCCATCTACGGTGATGGGATCCTCCCGGTATTTCGGTTTGGCGTTACTGACGTCGATCAATTCGATGCGGCGATCACGCGGCTTGAGTCGAAAGCCAATGAGAAGTTCCTGGTTGGTCGGCTGGAGGGTAAGTCATATCGCTACCGCGACTTCGATGAGCTGCGGCTGGTGGTCGCAACCTTCGGTAAGGACGCTGTTATTTCGTTGGTCCCGACGGGCGTCAGCGACGAACGCCTTGCGCAGACTCTGGGCCTCGACAAACCGAAAAATAATTTGGCGCGCAGCAAGGATCTTCGCCAGCTTGCGAAGCAATACGGCTTTACTGATCATTTCGTCAGCTTCATCGACATCGAGCGCATTGCGGCGACGTTTACAGGCGACCCCAGCGGTCGCAATGCGGAGTTCCTGGAATTGATGGGCATCAACTCGCAGGACATGACGCCGGAATGTCGTCAGGAAATTTCCGAACTGGCATCCGTCGCACCGCGCGTGGTTATGGGGTACACGGAGGTGAATACCCGGTTCTTAGACACAGAAATGATTGTCGAGCTTCGTGATGACATTGCCAAAGGCATGGCGACATTGCCCGCAGCAGTGCCAGGCCTGGGGTCAGATTTGGGTGGCTTGTTTTCCTTTGGATTCAGCATCGACCTGATGGCTGCGCGGAGCTTCTATGAAGCGCGCCTGGACGCACTGGAAGCCGATCCATTTAAGTGTGCGCACCTTGCCGATGTCAATGATTCGGCAGCGAAGGGCCGGGAGGCACTGGCGCAACCGTTGCCCCCGGTTGTTTACAGCTTTCACGGAATGCTCGCGAACGTAACGGATATCCAGGGGTTGGAATTCGGGACGAACAAGCCGCCTGAATCTGTTGACGCGAGCTTCCTTTTGGCGATTGAGAATGCACAAGACCTCGTGACAATGGCCGCGATGATGAGTCCCGAAGTTGCCGAGCTAAACCTGGTGCCTGACGGCAAAGCCAAGGCGCTGGAATTGCCACAGTTGGCAGAAATTGCAGAGCAGGTATTTGCCGCACTCTCGGAAGTTGGTTTGTCACTTTCGCTGGGCGAGGGTGCCGCCAATAATGCTGAGGCCATGTTGGATGGCGACGTATCGAGCTCCAGGCCGTTTGTGAGCTTCAACATGGACGCGAAGAAGTACTACGAACTTGTTGGCGAGGCCGTCATGGCAGGTGACGACAATGATGAAGGGGAGCCGATGCCGGAAGCGATGCGTGCCGCGGTCCGCGATGCCATGATATCGTCCGGTGAAATGTACAAGCGCATGGCAGTCAACGTTCACCTGACCGAGCGGGGCGTTGAGATTAGCAGTCGCCTGACGCTTGCCGACTAAGCCTGACAAAGAGAAAGACGATGACAAAACAACTGGTGTTCTTCCTGTGCCTGGTACTGGGTACCGCATGTTCCACTGCCGACGAGCAAGACCTGAGCGCTGTCAACGGCCTCAAGGCAGACCTCGACGCAGTTGTCATATCAGGGCAAGTGAAACCTGTTGACGGCATTACGACCGCGGGTCAGCCGAACGAGGCCGGATTCAAGGTGTTTGCTGAGCATGGGTATGTGGCCGTCATCGATCTTCGTACCGAAGGCGAGGACCGCGGTCTTGATGAGCCGGCGGTCGTTGAGGCGCTTGGTATGGACTACGTGCCGATGCCAATCGGACGTGACGGCATCACGTTTGAGAACGCGACGAAGCTCCGGGGCTTGATTGACCAATATGACGAGCCAGTGCTGGTCCATTGCGGCAGCGCTAACCGCGTCGGTGCGTTATTCGCCCTGAACGAGTATCTCGAGACGGGTGATGCTGAGAAAGCGCTTGATGCCGGCAGGGCAGCAGGACTGACGCGCATGGAGAGCGTTGTAAAAGAGGTGCTCGAGATCGAGTAAATGCTCGATTTCTTGTTCGTCGCTCCGACGCGGCGGGCGATTTGGATCGCCCGCCCGTCACCGTGTGCTCTCAGTCGAAGTCGCCGCTGATGCGTGCGAAGCTGTGACACTTGCTGCAGGAGTTCGGCATGATGTCGTAGTCGTGTCCCGTGCTCGGATCATCGCTCCGCAATACTGCGCTCTGGCCCGGCCAGACTATATCGAAGACATGTGAGGCGATGTTGCCCTCCGCCACGGCTGAAAGGCCGAGCGAGTCGGGTGCCAAATGATACTGCGGGTCGTCGTTGAGGTCGAAGAGCTTGCCGATCTTCGCCATGTGGCACGAGTTACAGCTGCCGATCGGCATGTCGGCGTCCGTCGGCGTGTACAGCGCTCCGCCCATACCCGCCTCATCCTGCATGTGCTCAGCCACCGCCCGCGCCACGCGGTCGCGCGTCAGGGCAATGTCGTCCGCTTCCGGGGCGAAAGGTACGCCGGCGCGGGTGACGTCGCGGCCGGCAAACGCCTGCAGAGTTGCGACGTCCTCGATGCCGAGTTCGCCGAACGGGCCGTGTGTCGCATGACACGCCAGGCAGAGAGTATTGTCGGCGTAGCCGAGGTGCGACAGGTCGAAGTCGTCGGCGACAACGCTAGCCGGCCCACCGCGCAGCCCATGAACGTCATGGCACGACGAGCAGGTGAGCTTCTCGTACGGGTTGTCGGCGTGGCTGGAACGCAAGAGCTCCGGCAGCTCCTGTGCGTGCGCTCTGCCGTGCTTCTGGTCGGGCCACGCGTGGAACGGTCCTTCCTGCCAGTTGTTGGTCGTCGTCGGCTGGTTGTAGTTGGTGTAGAAGGTCTCGAGATCGTAGAGACCAGGCACGAAGAAGCCGTTACCCAACTCGTCTATATAGTCGCTGTTGTGCGCTGGCTTAAAGACGCCGGCCGGGTTGATACTCTTGCCGGCGTGGCTGGCGTGGCATTGGCCGCATAACTCGTTGCTGGCACGGGCGGTCAGATTCTGTGGCGTGATGATGTCCATCACACCGCGGCTCGCCAGGTGTTCCGAGCCGGGCCCGTGGCAGCGCTCGCAGGTGATGTTCAGGTCGACATAGTCGAACGCTGTGACTACGGCTTTGTAGGCGTGAGTACCGTCGTCAATGTCCTCGTAGGCGATCTCGAGGCCGGTGGCGTGGCAGCCGGCGCAATTACGCGACAGCGTATTGGTCGGCACCGCCCAGTGCGTGGGTCCTTTTTGCCAGAACTTTGGTGTGCCGAAGTCTGCCGGGGACAGCGCCATCGAGCCAGTAGGTGTCCCGTCTTGCATTAGGTACACGGGCAGGTAGTTGATGTAGTCCTGCTTCGCCTTGGCCACCGGCACACCGTTGTCCGTCATCCACTGGCTGACGACCGGCACGTCCTGCACTCGCGCAAGGTAGCGCTGCTTGCCTTCGTCGAAGCCCGGATGCTGGTCCGGTAGCACGTGGTCCGGGTCGAGGTAGCCCTCTCCCCAGTTGCCTTCACCACCGATGGTCCCAGCGACCGGGATACTCACGAATTGAGGGTCATCGAGATCGGCGCAATCGAGATCGTCGGCGGTGTAGATGCCTTCCGGGTAGAACTTGAAAATGTACTCCATGCCGGAGGCAGTATCCTGGGTGCAAAGCGCCAGGTTGACCAGCCCATCGCCGTCAACAGGGTCTTGAACCAGGAGGAGTTCGCCTGCTGGGTTGAGCGGCAGCACCTTCTCGCCGGGGACCGGCCACAGCTCGGGGTAGATCATGTGGCTAGTGCCTTCGGTGACAAAGCGCGCGTGCGCTGCGCCGCTGAGACCGTTGACGATGTCGGCATGCAAGACAGTGTGGCAGGTGACACAGACGTCGCCACCGACCCAGTTGGCGCTATCGCTTGGGCGCCCCGAAAGGACGATCTCGCCGACGTCAGCCGTGCCGCCGGGACTAACAAAGGAAGAGTGGCGTGTGCCACCAGGCAGATACTCAGCCGTTCCTGGTTCTACTGTGAGAAAGGCGAAGCCAACGGCGATATCTTCGACCAGGAAGCTGCCGTCCGCCGCTGTCAGCGCGGTGCTGGCTTGACCGTCGACCGCAACCAACGCATCGGCTATCGGGTCGCCGGCCGCGTCGCGTATCACACCGTTGATCGAACCGGTGGAGGTTGCCCCTGGAGTCAGGACGATGTCGACCTGGGTGACTATGCCGGCGGCTACCGCAACCGTCGTCTCCAGCGGCGCGTATCCGCTGGCGCTGACCGTCAGCGAACCGGCACCGATCGGGACATCGGCCAGGACAAAGTCGCCCTGTGCATCGGTGGTGATGGGGGCGGTCGTTAGCGTGGTCGTCACGGTTGCGCCCGCGATGGCGCCACCAGTTTCATCCTCGACCGATCCTTGAATCGTGCCGGTGGCGATAGCGTCCTGGCCATTTGTTCCAGCCGCACCGGCAGGCCCGGTGTCTCCGGTACAGCCGCCATGCAGAACGAACGTACAGGTAAGTGCTAGAGCAAAGGCAAGACGGGACCGACAGTGCATTCTCATGGTGATCCTCATTGGATTGAGTCGATGTTGACACTCGCCCCGAGCTTGCGCCCGAGGTGAACGCGTGAGGTATACGCATGAGATTATCGAGCCGTCAGCCCGCCGCCGGCAAACGATTTATACCGATAGCCTTATGCGTCTTGCGGATATAAAATTCGTGGAATTATGGAGACCCGCTACTACGAAACTCTCATCGCCATCGTGGAGCTCGGAAGCTTCTCACGAGCGGCGGCCGCCCAACACATCACGCAGTCCACTGCCTCCCGGCGGATTGCGGTTTTGGAGCAGTATTGCGGTTGCAGCCTACTGAATCGGGACGGCGCAACGGTCGTGCCGACCGAGACCGGCCTCCTGGTCATCAAGTGGGCCCGGCGCATCCTTAGCGCCGAACAGGACTTGCGCGCCCGGGTCGCACAGCTCGGGAGCGCGCCTCATATCACCATCGGTTGCACACCGCTGTTTGCGGCGACGTTCCTGAGTCGTTTGCTGCCGCACGTCTCGCGCCTCGAATCGGCCAGTCACGTTACGGTCTCGACGGGTGTCACCAGCGTCCTGCTCGCGGGCGTCGAGCATGGCGACTACGACGTCGCCTTCCTCGAGCACTGCGGCCACCCCAGAATGGCCGCACTGGAGAGTAGCGAGCTCGGTGAGGACGAGGTGGTCTTCGTCTCGGCCGGCACAAGCCTTGCGCCTGGTGTCGTCGATCTTGCAGAGCTTCTGCCGCACGCAGTCCTTACGTGCCAGCAGCAATGCTGCTCCCGCATCCTGCTTGAATCCAACCTCCGTCGGTCTGGCTACAAAATTGAAGACTTTGCCGGCGCAACCGAGGTCGAGGACATTGCAACGCTGCGCCACATGGTGCGCGATCCCGGTCGCCTGGCATTTGTCTCGAGCGACATGGTCGCCGCCGAACTGGCGGCTGGCCACCTTGAGGCGCATACGGTGAGTGGATGGCAACACCGGCGAAGCAGGGCGGTGGTGGCGCGGAACGCGGAGACAGTCGCTGCCTGGCGCTCGGTGTTCGTCGACGCCGTTGCCGAGGAGCCTATCGAGCATAAAAGCCGCGGCCTCGGCTGAACTCGCTGCGCGAGTACTCATCTCGCCACCCAACAAAAAAGGCCGCCAAGAGGCGACCTTTGATGTTGGTGGAGGTGGCGAGAATCGAACTCGCGTCCGCAAGTCCTCCGCTACGAGGTCTACATGCTTATTCCGTCATTAATCTCACTGCAGGCTACCCGACGGGCAGGGAAAACTCACAGCCAGTTCTGAAAGGATTTAACGGTTCGAGCCCAGAACATGCTCTTGCCGCGGTCCTGTGTCGGTGACTCCAGCGATCCGAACGCACAGGCACGATCCGGGCTGAAGGCATTTACTGGTTTTTAAGCAGCTAGTGCGTAGTTGTCTTCGTTGGCAACTATAAGTTTTACAGTTGGATTTACGAGGTACTCTGTCCCTCGGCATGCACTCGGAGTTTCGCGACCCACGTCGAAGCCATGTCACCCCCGTGTGCCGTGTAGTGTATGGGCTTCTCCGGAGAAAACAACGTGATATGCCACGTTTCCGCGGAAACATATTGCAGAAAACACTTTAAGTAAGTGATATAAATCGTTGATTAATAACTAATGCTTCAGGATTCGTTCCTTCTGGCGTTGCCAGTCACGATCCTTCCGATCCGCCCGTTTGTCATGCTGCTTCTTGCCTTTGCCCAGGCCAATATCCAGTTTGGCGCGCCCTTTGTGCCAATGCAGTTCGAGCGGAATCAGGGCATAGCCCTTGCGTTCCACGGCACCGATCAGCCGATCCAGCTCGTAGCGGTGCAGCAGCAGCTTCCTGGCCCTCGTCGGGTCAGCCTTGATATGCGTTGAGACTGTCTTGAGCGGTGCGAAATGGGCGCCCACAAGCCATGCTTCCCCTTTTCTCAGGTTCACATAAGCCTCTGTCAGCTGCGCATTGCCCGCACGCAGACTTTTCACTTCCCAGCCCTCAAGGGCAAGTCCTGCCTCAAAGCTGGACTCGATGAAATAGTCATGGCGCGCCCGCCGATTCACGGCGATGACATTGCCAACCGGTTTTTTCGTCTTCTTCTTGCTCATGTCGAGTGTGGTCGAAGTCCTTGTTTGCGGCGCGATTATACGGGCAAAGCGTTGTCAGGCACCGGGATTTGTATAAGAATCGCCGGAGTCTTTGCGCTTTACGAGAACAACGATGCTCAGCAACCAGGCCGACGACGCCAAACGGCAATCACTTCACGGCCACTGGTCTTCCAGGATGGCGTTCATACTTGCGGTCACCGGCTCAGCCGTCGGTCTCGGCAATATCTGGAAGTTCCCGTATATCGCTGGTCAGAACGGTGGCGGTGCATTCGTCCTCGTGTATCTCATCTGCGTCGTCGTTATCGGCATGCCCGTAATGATGTCCGAGATCCTGATCGGTCGACGCGGCCGCCGCAATCCGGTGGCCACGATGGAACTGCTGGGTGAGGAAGAGGGCAGCTCCCGCAAGTGGGGCTGGGTTGGCGGCATGGGCGTACTCGCTGGCATCCTGATTCTGTCGTACTACAGCGTGATAGCAGGCTGGACGCTGGCCTACGTCGTCAAGAGCGCGACAGGAGTGTTCGCGGGTGCGACGGCCGCGGCGGTTGGTGCTGAATTCGATGGTTTTGTTGGGGATTGGCGCCAGGTTGGACTCACGCACACGATTTTCATGGCTTTGGCAGTTTTTGTTGTCGCGCGCGGGGTGGAACGTGGTCTCGAACAGGCCGTGAGGTTCATGGTCCCGGCGCTGTTGATTCTGATGTTCGTCTTGCTGGCCTACTCGATTAATTCGGGCTACTTCGGGCAGGGTGTCTCTTTCATGTTCACGCCCGATTGGTCGAAGCTCACCTGGGGATCCGTGTTGGCTGCGCTTGGCCAGGCGTTCTTCACGCTCAGCATCGGCATGGGTGCCGTCATGGCGTATGGCGCCTACCTGCCGGAAGAAACATCCATTACCGGAGCATCTGTTGCGGTTGTTACGGCCGACACAGGTATCGCCATACTGGCAGGTCTCGCGATATTCCCGCTGGTTTTTGCGAATGGCCTCACACCGGCTGATGGTCCCGGGCTCGTGTTCAATACGTTGCCGCTGGCGTTTGGTCAGATGCCGGGTGGCGTGTTCTTCGCGACAGTTTTCTTCGTGCTGCTCGCGTTCGCGGCCTGGACATCGGCGATCGGGCTCATGGAGCCTGCCGTTGCGTGGATCGTTGAGCATTTCAATCACACCCGCGCCCAGTCCACCGTCATGGTTGGAACGCTGATCTGGGCGATCGGCTTTGGATCCGTCCTGTCGTTCAACGTGCTGGCCGATACTACGTTCCTCGCCGGTACTATTTTCGACAACGTCGATTACCTGACCAGCAACATCATGCTGCCGTTAGGAGGCCTGTTGATCACGATATTCGCCGGTTGGGTCATGTGCCGTAACTCCACGTCCGACGAGCTCGGCGATTCGGGTACGTTGTTCAAGTCCTGGCGACTGCTGGCACGTTGGGCCGCACCGGCCGGAATTCTTCTCGTCCTGATCAATGCCGTTTTGTAGCGGCACAGGCGACACCTGACGGTTTGCATGCGTAAAGTCCACCGTAGCGCACTCGTGCCGTACACCGCGGCCCAGATGTATACGCTCGTCAAGGACGTCGAGGCGTACCCGTCTTTTCTGCTCTGGTGCAATGCCTCTGAAGTGCATATCCGGGAAGAGGCATTTATCGAGGCGTCGCTCGAGTTGCACCGCGGTCGCATCAGCAAGCGATTCAGAACTCGTAATACGTTGAGGGAGAACGAGTTCCTTGGCATCGAACTTGTCGGGGGGCCTTTCAAGCACATGTCCGGCGGCTGGACGTTCGCGCAGCTGGGTGATGCGGGTTGCAAGGTAGAACTCAGTCTCGAGTTCGAGTTTGAAAGTCGCGCGACCGACATCATTTTCGGGCGTTTTTTCGAGAACACCTGTAACTCACTGGTCGACTCGTTTACGCATCAGGCAGCGAAGATCTATGCGGGTTGAAGTCGTATTCGCACTGGCGGAGAGACAAGAGCTGCTGGTCGTCGAGGTGCCCGACGGATCGACTGTCGGCGAGGCAATCGAGAACAGCCGACTTGCGCGACAGTTTCCCGAAATCGACATGGGTGAATTGCAGGCCGGCGTGTGGGGCAAACCCGTGGAGCGGGACCACATCGTCAGGGAAGGGGACAGAGTGGAGTTGTACCGGTCCCTGGAGATGGATCCCCGGGACGCGCGGCGCCTAAAGGCCGGGGGCTAGCTCCTGGTCCTTACGAATTTCACTGACCACGTCGTTCTCAAAGAACACTGATACCCATCGCTTGAATGTGGCGTCCTCGCGGCCTAGCTTCAGATAGTAGACGTAGTCCCAGCGCTGCTTGCGGAACGGGTCATCGACCATTGGCGTGCCGAGCAGGAAACGGACCTGGTTGGTAGTCATGCCTATCTCGAGCTGGTCGAGATCCTCTTCCTTGATCAGGTTGCCCTGGGCAATGCTGGCGCGATACACGCAGCCGCTGCTGATCGCGAGCGCGATCATCATGAAAAGAAGAACGGTCCATTTACGGTAAATCATAGAGTCCGGCTGCCACCTGCGTCATAATAGGCGCGCATCATACCTTGAAAGAGTTTGTTCATGCAGCAACGAAAAGAACTTCGCAAGGCGGGCCTCAAGATCACACTGCCGCGCCTGAAAATTCTCGAGATTCTCGAGGGGGCCAAGCTGCGTCACATGAGCGCAGAGGATATCTACAAGGAACTGCTGCAGTCCGGTGAAGATATCGGCCTGGCCACGGTCTACCGTGTCCTGACGCAGTTCGAAGCGGCGGGACTCGTGACGCGCCACAACTTCGAAGGCGGACACTCTGTCTTTGAACTTGATGACGGTGACCACCACGATCACATGGTTTGCGTCGAGACTGGCGATGTCATTGAGTTCATCAGCGACGAAATCGAGCGCCTGCAGCACGAGATCGCCGAGAAATACGGCTATGAGCTGCTGGATCACAGCCTCGTGCTATACGTGAAAAACAAGGACGTCGGTCCCGACGAGTAACGCGTCGCTCAGGCGCGTTTCTTGCGAGCGCCTGCCAGCATTTCTTCCGCGTGCTCGAGTGTCTTGCGTGTTATCTCCACACCGCCCAGCATTCGCGCGAGTTCCTCTATCCGTTCACCTTTGCCCAGAACGTGCACACGCGTGCGTGTCGACTTGCCGTCAGTAACTTTGCTTATGCGAAAGTGCTGATCCGCGAGGCTCGCTACCTGGGGCAGGTGAGTCACGCACAGTACCTGGCGCTTGGCCCCGAGTTCCTGCAAGCGGCGCCCAACCATTTCCGCAACGCCACCACCGACACCGCTGTCGACTTCATCGAAGACCATAGTGGGTATCGCGCTACCGTCACTGGCGATGACCTGGATCGAGAGGCTCATGCGTGAGAGTTCACCGCCAGAGGCGATCTTCGCAAGCGACTGCGGAGCTTGCCCCGGATTAGCGCTGATCAGGAACTCGATATTATCGAGACCCCAGGCCTTGGCTGCGTCGTCGTCGAAGGTCGAAAGTGCGACCTGAAATACGCCTCCCGGCATGCCGAGGCCGTGCATTGCGTCCGTGACCGCAGCGGAAAACTCGCCGGCCGTCCTGGCGCGCGCTTTTGAAAGCGACTTCGCACGTTGGAGGAATTCCGCTTTTGCCGCGGCGGCCTGGCCTTCAAGCTCGCGGCCGCGCTCCTCGGCATGACTGAGTTCGTCGTGCTCCGACCGAAGCCGGTCTGCCAGTTCGGGAAGTTCGTCCCCATTGACGCGGTGCTTGCGCGCGATGGTCTGCACGGCGTCGAGCCGCTCCTCGATCCAATCTCGGCGCGTGGGATCCATGTCGATCGACTCACCGTAGCGCCGAAGCGATTCCGCGGCCTCTGTGACCTGGATGCTCGCACTGTTGAGCATCTCAAGCACCGGTGAGAGAGAGGCATCGAATTCGACGAGGTGCTCTATGGATCGAACCGCATCAGCGACAAGGCTGTTCGCGTTACCAGACTCGTTGTCGAACAGGCCGTCCAGAGCCGAGCCAACGCCTTCCACAAGTTTGCCGCTGTTTTGCAGCTTCTGTCGTTCGCTATGCAATTCGCCGACTTCACTGGCTTCAAGAGCCAGCGATTCGAGTTCCTGCAGCTGGAATGTCAGGAGGTCGAGTCGCGATGCGCGATCGGCTTCGGCAGCAGTGAGGTTCTGCAGTCGGTCGGCCAGACCGCGCCACGCTGCATACTGGGATTCCACTTTAGCGCGGTCATCAAGCAAGCCGCCAAAGTGATCGAGCAGATCCCGCTGGATGTCACGGCGCCCCAGCGACTGGTGAAAGTGTTGGCCGTGAATGTCGAGGAGCAATTCGCCCAGCGCCTTGAGTTGTGACAACGGCACCGAATTCCCATTGATGAAGGCACGTGAGCGTCCGTCAGCACCTATCACGCGGCGCAACAGGCAGTCGTCTTCGAGGTCGAGCGCCTGTTCATCAAGCCAGGCCCTGACCGCGGGAAGGTCCGCGACGTCGAACTCGGCTGCAAATTCCGCGCGTTTTGCGCCATCGCGAACGAGTTGCGCACTACCGCGTTCGCCGAGCACAAGGCCCAGCGCGTCGACGAGAATCGACTTGCCGGCGCCCGTCTCACCCGTGAGCACGGTCATGCCCGGATCGAACTCGATGTCTATCCGGTCAACGATCGCGAAGTCGCGAACTTGCAGGTTCATCAACATGTCAGGACTCTGACGCCTGGTCGCCACGCTTGCGGCTGTCGCGCCCCCAAAAGAGCTTGGAGCGCAGTATGCCGTAGAAATCATGTCCTGGTGGATGCAGCAACGTAATGCGTTGGTCGGCAGCGGCAACGCGCAATACGTCGCCCGGACGCAGGGTACCGAGGTGGCCGCCGTCGACGGTGACTTCGGCGCGCGCATTGTCGCGTCTCAGCAGGACGATTTCGATGTCCTCTTTGGCAGGAACCACGATGGGACGGTCTGTCAGCGTATGCGGACAAATTGGCACCAGGGCGACGGCGTCGAGCTGCGGCTCGAGAATCGGGCCACCACAACTCAGCGCATATGCCGTGGAACCGGTCGGCGTGGCGACGATAAGGCCATCACCGGAATGTGTGTTGACGTAACGGCCTGAGACGCGTGTCGAAAAGTCGACCATGCCATCGGTACCACGTCTCTGGAGCACGACATCGTTGAGTCCGAACTCCGTAGTCTCTTCGCCGGCTGCACCGATTAGACGGGCCTTCAGTAACAGGCGCGAGTCCTTGAGGTAGTTTCCGGAGAGAACGTGCCGGACGCTGGTGATCATTTCGTCTGGTGTGATGTCGGCCAGGAATCCGAGGCGGCCCCTGTTGACGCCAAGAATCGGAGTGCCATTGTCCCGCGCGAGTCGGCTCGCGTAGAGCATCGTCCCGTCACCACCAATCGCGATCGCGAGATCGGTATTGTCGCAGAGCGACTCCTCGGGAATGCGCGTTACTGGCAGATCGAGCGCAAGTGTGTCGGCAGCCGACACATTGACCCCGGCTTCGGTAAGGAATGAAGCAAGGGCCTTCATGGGTTCTGCGACGCGCGAATCGGTCTGTCTGCCGATAAGTGCGATATTTCGGAATTCGGTATCCATACGGCAATTGTTGCAGACCCTTGACCGACCGCCAAGCCATTGCTAGCGTTTCTGCTGAATGTCGGCAGATGCATCCAAATCCATCCCCAACGATCGCGGGCAACACTTGCTGCGTGTGCTTATCCAGCGCTATATCCGTGACGGGCAGCCTGTCGGTTCGAGAACGCTCTCAAAGGACTCAGGGCTGGAGCTCAGCCCGGCCACGATCCGCAACGTCATGTCAGATCTCGAAAGCATGGGCCTGGTATCAACGCCACACACGTCCGCAGGCAGGATCCCGACGCCGCAGGGCTACCGTCTGTTCGTGGATACGCTCGTGCGCTATCGCCAGCCCGGGGACAGCGATATCCAGCGCATACGCCAGCAAATGCGCGGCGAGGCGGACAACCCGGGGGCATTGGTTACCATGGTCTCGAGCATGCTGTCCGAGTTCACGAGTATGGCCGGCGTGGTGACCGTACCGCGCGCGCCGAAAACCTCGCTGCGCCAGATAGAGTTCCTGCCGTTGTCTGAGAAACGTGTGCTGGTCATCCTGGTTGTGAACGACACCGAGGTGCAGAACCGCGTCCTGCACACGGATCGGAACTACTCGGCCTCGGAACTGCAGCAGGCGCAGAACTACATAAATGAGCACTATGCCGGTACGGATCTTCACAAGGTCCGCAAGAAACTGCTCAAGGACCTCGACCAGACCCGTGATTCTATGAATCAGGCGATGCACGATATTATCTCGGTGGCACACGCTGCAATGGATAAAGCCGAGCATCCTGACGAGGAATACGTTCTCGCTGGCGAAACGAATCTGATGAGCTTCGCTGAGCTATCCGACGTCGACACATTGCGACGCCTGTTCGAAGCGTTCTCTCACAAACGCCAGATTCTCGATCTGCTGGATCGCAGCATCAACGCCGAAGGTGTCCGCATATTCATTGGTGAGGAGTCGGGCTACCGGATTTTCGACGGCTGCAGCGTAGTGACCGCCCCCTATCATCTCGACGACGATACGATCGGCGTACTGGGGGTGATCGGACCGACCCGCATGGCCTATGACCGGGTGGTGCCGATAGTGGACGTGACAGCGAGGCTGCTTGAGTCCGCTTTGAGTCACGGCAACCAGGACTCCTGACAAAAAAAGTCTCCTGATCTCTTGATATTTCTGTGCTGGTCCCCAGACTTCGCACATCGTTTTTATGTTGGCGGCAGAATCTGCGGCTAACGTGTTGATTTGGAGCAGTAAATGAATCCCGAACGCCCCGAAGAGGCTGTGGAGGATGCGCAGGATGATGCGCAAACCGAAACACCCGAGGCTGAAGTAGAGGCCGCGGACGAGGCCACCGACCCGGAAGCCGCCCTGGCTGAGATGCAGGCCAAGGCAGACGAAAACTGGGAGCGCTATGTTCGCGCGGTAGCCGAGACTGATAATGTCCGCAAGCGCGCCACGCGTGACGTCGAGAACGCCCACAAGTTTGCCCTTGAGCGCTTCGGCAAGGAGTTGCTGGCCGTCAAGGACTCGCTGGAGATGGGTATCGCAACCGATGGCGCGAGTGTCGAGAGCCTGATCGAGGGCAGCAACGCGACGCTCAAGCTGCTTGGGACGACGCTCGAGCGCTTCGGGATTGTCGAGGTTGATCCGGAAGGTGAACCCTTCGACCCCGAGTTCCACGAGGCCATCAGCATGCAGCCGTCAGACAAGGTCGAACCGGGTTCAGTCGTCACCGTTGTCCAGAAGGGCTACACATTGAACGGGCGGCTTATGCGGCCTGCCATGGTGATCGTCGCATCTGATTGACTTGAAAGGCCGGATCGCGGCCCCACCTAACAGCCAGTTTTAAGCATTTCCAACAGAATTCGGAGCTAGAAATCATGGGTAAAGTTATAGGTATCGACCTGGGTACCACCAACTCCTGCGTTGCAGTGATGGAAGGTGATACGCCCAAGGTCATCGAGAATAGCGAGGGCGATCGCACGACGCCGTCGATTGTTGCGTTCACAAAAGACGACCAGGTGCTCGTTGGCCAGTCGGCCAAGCGCCAGGCGGTCACCAATCCGACAAACACGCTGTTCGCTATCAAACGCCTGATCGGCCGTCGTTTCGAAGACGACGTTGTCCAGCGCGACATCAAGATGGTGCCGTATACGATCGTCAAGGCTGACAACGGTGATGCGTGGGTTGAGGCCCAGGGCAAGAAGATGGCGCCGCCGGAGATATCGGCACGCGTCCTCATGAAGATGAAGAAGACGGCCGAGGATTACCTCGGTGAAGAGGTCAAGGAAGCCGTGGTTACGGTCCCGGCCTACTTCAACGACTCGCAGCGCCAGGCGACCAAAGACGCCGGCAAGATTGCGGGCCTTGATGTCAAACGCATTATTAATGAGCCGACGGCGGCAGCGCTCGCCTACGGCATGGACAAAAAGCGTGGCGACGCCAAGATCGCGGTTTTCGACCTCGGCGGCGGCACGTTCGACGTGTCTATTATCGAAATTGCCGTAGTGGACGGTGAGCACCAGTTCGAAGTGTTGGCCACAAACGGCGACACGTTCCTCGGCGGTGAAGACTTCGACATGCGGGTGATTGAGTACCTGACGTCTGAGTTCCTGCGCGAAAGCGGTGTCGACATCACAGGAGATCCGCTGGCTATGCAGCGCCTGAAAGAGGCTGCTGAGAAAGCCAAGATCGAGCTCAGCTCGCAGCAGCAGACTGAGGTGAACCTGCCGTACATTACAGCAGATGCCGCAGGCCCCAAGCATCTCAACATCAAGCTGACCCGCGCCAAACTCGAGTCACTCGTTGAAGAACTGGTGACGCGCACGATCGGCCCCTGCAAGATTGCGTTGAAGGATGCGGGCCTCAAGGTCAACGAAGTCGACGACGTGATCCTGGTCGGTGGCCAGACGCGCATGCCCAAGGTCTTTGAAGAAGTACAGAATTTCTTCGGCAAAGAGCCGCGCCGCGCA